>JAGYWI010000001.1 GCA_018606805.1 Candidatus Magnetomicrobium cryptolimnococcus | reverse complement strand
TGAAAAGTTAGCAATTCCTATAATCCTTACTCCTTCTCCTGTAGCAAATGACATACTTTCTGTATTAAACATACAATTACCTAAGCCTAAAAAAGCCGCTTAAATAGTTTTTGCCCACTACCACAATCATTTTAGTTACATAACCAATTGATTTATAATATTTATTTTAATTGCTTATATTTTTGTTAGCCAACATCCGTTGTAGGAGCGAACGTAGGGGCAAGCCCTTAATTTAGTTACCTATAAATCGCAATGCGCTATATTATTTTTTCTCTTTTGCCCTTGCTTTATTAGCATCACATTCCCAAAAGACTCTCTTTTCACACATTGCACAAACTTTTACATCAAGCTCCTTAACAATAGTATCTACAGCGGTTTCTTTGTCTCTAAATATATGATCGCTACCAACTAAATGAGCCACACCGCTTTTATAAAGGATAGTCATCAGTTTCCATTTAATACCATAAAAGTATACGTCGCCGCCGGCCTTACGCCAATCCTCAATTAGATGTTTTAGCGATTCAACGCCAGTAACATCTATATGGTTAACACTGGAAAAGACAAGTAGCAGCTTCTTTTGGGTTGGTATTAAGGAATTTAGCATGGCTATTTGTTCTTCAACGTACGTCATTGCAGCAAAGTACAAATCTCCATCTACACGTACAATGCCAAACTGTGGGCATAGTTGGTTAGCGGAGTTAGCTGTAACAAAATGTCTGGATGGGCCTTCTGGTATGCGCGGTAGTACGTTTGGGTTGGATGTCTTATTTAGATATATGCCGACTGATAGTAGGGCACCAACGTATATGGCAAACTCAAGTTCAAGGAAGAGGGTTGCCAAAAAAGTAACAACTAAGATAAAAGCCTCCGTAGACGATATTTTAAAGATAGCAGCTATGTGATGAAAGCTAACGAGATTGTATGCTACAACTAAAATAACAGCCGCCATTGATGCAATGGGCAGATATGCTGCATAGGGTGATATGAAAAAAAGTATAAGGAAAAGCCATATTGAAGCAAAAATAGCAGCAGCCTGTGTTTTAGCACCCGAACGATAGTTAACGCCAGTCCTTGTAAAAGAGCCAGATGAGGCATACGACGAAAAAAAGGCCCCTATTATATTAGAAAGGCCCTGGCCGATAAATTCCTGATTGCCATCTATACGCTGCCCAGATTGTAGGGCTACTGAGCGGGCTATGGAAACCGCCTCCATAAGCCCCATCATAGCAATAGCAAGGGCAGGAGTTGTCAATAACTTAACAGATTCTAAACTAAATGCTGGCAGGGATAGTGGTGGTATCGGTGAAGGCAGCGCTCCTATAACTTTAACACCCTCATTTTGCCACCCGGTAAGGACAGTTAGCACGGCTCCAGTTAACATACCAAAAAGCATATTTGGCCACGTTGGTTTTATTTTTCTAACCAAAATGACAACAAATAATGTGGCGCTACTTACAATTAAAACATAGGGATTCAACTCCGGTATATGTTTTATTAATAGGATGATATTATCTATAAAATGGGAGGCATTTTTAAAATCTAATCCTAAGAAATGTTTTAGCTGGCTTACGGCTATTAAAACGGCAGCTCCTGCTGTAAAACCAATAACTACGGAATGGGAAACAAAATTGATAAGGCCGCCCATGCGTGCTGCCCCCATAGAAAATTGTAAGACACCAACAAGTAGTGTTAATAAGAGTACTAAGCTAATATACTCATCGCTACCGGGCTGAACTAAACCGCCGATTGACGAAAAAATCACTAAAGATATAGCCGTCGTAGGTCCGCTTATCAAGTGCCTTGATGAACCAAAGAGTGCTGCAATGATAGCTGGCACAATTGCCGTATAAAGGCCGTATTGAGGCGGAAGCCCCGCAATCATAGCAAAGGCAACACCTTGCGGTAAAACTACTATTGCACCAGTAAGCCCTGCAAATAGATCATGTTTCCATGTCTTTTTTGCCTCCGGTATCCACAACATAAATGGAAACAACAAGTTTAGCCATTTTTTAGCTGAAAAACTGGCATGACTTTTTACGCCCAAAGCAACAATATCATTTCCCATAAAGAAAAACCTCCTTCAAAGTATGAAAATCTCATCCAATTTATAAGAGCCTATGTTTATAATAAAAGAAAAGGGGCTTAAATGTGCAAGACCCCTTAACCACATGATATTATGATATGTGCTTTAACATAAAATCAAGACAGGAAGGGCTGTATAAATTATCAAATCGTATCAAAAATAAAAATACATAAAAAGTAGTATAATAAAAAGCATTTATGAATTAAATGGCGCAATTGTTATTGAGGCATTATTTATGGGAGGTTTAGGGGGAAGTAATGGAAGGAAAATATGAATACATAAAAAAGTGTCTGACAAATATTAGAACTGAGCTGGATGGACTTGAAAAAAGTTTGAAAATTGAAGAGCATTTAAAGTTTTATGACAAAATCACCATACCTTTTAGCGCAGATGTAGAGATGGACAAAAGCAAACTGACTGATTTTATTAATAATATAGCCAAAAAGGCTATCGTCTTGATAACGGCACAGTCCTTTGTAGGTGAGGCAATAGGTACTGGATTTAATATAAGAGAGGATGGAAAAATTTTAACTGCTGCTCATGTTGTTAGTGGAGCAGACAAAATAGAAATTTGTTTTACAGACAATCCATCATTAAAAGAGAAGCTATATGAGGCATGTGTAATTTTCAAAGATGTGGATGCTGACATTGCCTTATTACAGATACTGGGTTTTGATAGAGGAGAGGTTTTGTCTTTAGCATTGCCGAGCTATGAAGCCCCTACTGGTACTGACGTGGGTTTGTTTGGTTATCCCGCAGTTATTGACCTTGGGTTTACTGTTACGTATACTAAGGGTGTTGTAAGCAAACACAGTGTGCTTCCAGGTTCATCGGTTATGACATATCAAATAGATGCGGGTGCTTACAGGGGAAACTCTGGTGGACCTCTTATAAATTTAAAAACTGGTAAGGTAATTGGTATTTTAACTGGTGGAGATGATGTGGTACAATTTGCTAACTTCGCAGTAGATGTGAAAGAGGTTTGTAATAGAATTATCGAGGAATATAAAATATCCCCATTGATACCCCCACTAATGAGATTTACAGATAATGGTGATGGGACTATAACAGATAATATAACAGGACTTATATGGGCAAAAGAAGCATCAACTCCTACTGTAGGTTCATGTACAGGGGGAAAAATGACATGGGGTGATGCTCATAAATACATAGAGTGCCTAAATAATGTGAAATATCTTAATCATAGTGACTGGAAACTTCCTTCTAAAGATCAGCTTATGAGTCTTATAAATGGTGCGGGTGATATTCCTTTTTCATGGCTAAATGCCCAAGGATTTAGTGGAGTGCAGCAGAGCTGGTACTGGTCGTCTACTACTGGCGCCAGCCATACCGACAGCGCATGGTACGTCGATATGGTCAGCGGCTTCGTGGACTACGGCAGTAAGGGCTACTACGGTTACTATGCGTGGCCAGTACGCCTCGGACAGTAGGTTATTTGATAATTTGAAAATTTTTATGCTATGTTACAGATATAGCGTCTTTCGATTTGATAAGACTCAGAGTGTAGATAATAAAAATAGGGCAGACACACAGGTCTGCCCCTACACATCCATTTACATTTGTAGGGGCGAACCTATGTGAGGGAGGTGCGCCTTCGCATCTTCGCCCTTAGTTTTTGTTACCTATTAAAGTAATAACCAGCGAGCCAAAAGTTTTAGGAAAGGGGGTGTGGGGGGATAACCCTTTTGTCTAAAAGGGTTTCCCCCCGCTCCTCTCATCTTTTTTCTTTAATAGCGCAGCCAACTGTAAAGTTATACAATATTTGATAATAATTATCCTGAAGGCCGATTAGTGTATGTATCAGATCGTCAAAGAAGCAGCCAATACCGGTACCACTAAGTTGTTTAGCCTCTGCCTCAAGGTACAGTACTTGACCTACCATGCCAGCTTCCCATAGTAACCGCTTATAATTATATGGGGATTTTTCAATGACCTTTTTGAATTTTGAAAGCATAGATATAGAAAACACACCCTTACCGGCAATATCTTGGTGGCAGCTCATATATGATGCCTTTTGTCTAAAATCCCCTTTTTCCAAGACATAAAGTGGTAGGTTTGTTGGCTCTACTGGCTCCCATAAAAAGTCTGACCTGAAATGCTTTTTTAAGCTTGTAAGTTCCGATTCCTCCCGTATGAATATGTAAATGCCGGTGTCTATGTCCTCGATACGGTGTAAAAAGAGTAAAAGGTGTATGTTTGTTTCTCCTACGCAGACATCAAATGGTGCACGAGTATGGGCTGGGAGGGTTTTTTCCAAAATATAGAAAAAATTTTCTTTTGATAGCATAGTTTTGTCATCGTAGGACTGGGCACTTCTTCGTTTGCGGATTATTTCTGGTGCAGTTAGCGTTTGTCCTACATTTTCAGCAAAATGCCATTGAGCAAAGTGGCAGTATGTATTATTATCGCTGGTTCTTGGTTTTACAGTAGCCTCAGAAGTGTCTTCGATGATTTTCCACTCCATGTGATTTTTACTAAGCATATTTGGCGTACCAGTAAAAAATAATGGTTTGAAGGTGTCTACAACCGTATTCCAATTGGGTTCTTTAGGATAACTGTTAGCTGCACTTACGTGGAGTAATATGTCAGCGCGTTCGTGTTCAAAGGGCAGCCATCTGGTTTTATCAAATCCTAAAAGTATTTCTATATCCTTATCAGATATGGTATTTACCGCCTGCGCCTTCCAGCCGTGAAGGTTTGCAGATATGCTTATAGCTGCAAGTGCGTGCCCAATGTCTAAATTGCAGTACCGAAAAGCCCGCTCACCGTATTTCCAAGATTCACGCCAGTAAACGCTAGTAAGTGCCACATAAAAGCCATCTTCAATTATATTGTCGCAAAATCTTTCCTTAAAGCTAGCCCTTGTCTCCAGTGCATGCAAGTATACGTTATAGTGAAAAACGCCGCCAAATTCATCAGCAAGACCTTCAATGGCTGGCAAAATCAGATATGCCTCTGTTGGGTGCAGGTTGCCGCTTGATGGGTTAATCCTGAGTGCCCATTGTGTTGAGCCGTGTTTTTTCCATGCAGAAATAGCTAATGATAGTTCTAAAAAAGAGGCTATACCTTCGATAGTGAAGGTTTGTTGGTCATTGTTAGTCCGTTCGTATAGGTTTAAATAAGGCGCTTGCATATCCTTTTCTATAAATGGCAGTCTGGTTGTGTTAGCACCTTCGTAATGCCGGAAAGGTAGTGGTTCATTTGCCCAGTCGAGAAAACCGGATGACCTTGCATAGCGGTTAAGGTGGTGTTTTGTTGCCTCGTGGTAATGTAAGACCTTCTCTGTTGCAGATTTATTCATTAATATTGGCCTCCCCTTTTTTACTTATCCTTTGTGAGATTTATAAATAGCCAGTAAAATAGTATGAAATATATGCAATTATTTCGTAAAAGCACTGATAGTTTAAGCTTACTGCTGTTAGAGTTGGAAGAAAAGACCGGAGGTTTATCCTCCCCATATCTTTATTGACGGAAAATGTATCAGGCACAAGTCCTTGCTTTTTAAACATATCAAGGGCACGCCTCATGTGAGATTTCGATGTTACTAAGAGGAGATTATTAAATTTAAGTTTTTTTACATAAATAGCCGCTTGTTTTGCTTCATCAGTTGTACGAATAACATCGCCGTAGATTAAAAATTGCTCCGGCTTGACACCATTTTTTAAAGCAAAATCCATCACGATGCGTGATTCATCAAATTCCTTATATGTCCATTTTCCGTAAAGTATGTGTTTTGCATGGCCTGTTTTTAACATATGTATGCCAGCCAATATTCGTTCTGTTGTATCTATGGTATAAAAAAGACCGTCAGGGACAAATGGGTCTCCTTTATGGTCTATGTACCAGTCAGCATCTGTAGTGCCAGCTAAAACGATAACGGCATCATAGGCGGTTGTGGCTTTGTATGAATCTGTTACTTCCCAGAATTTGAGAAAAACATAGCCCATTACCCCTGTTGAAACTATATAAAAATACACCGTAAGGATGATGACAAAGGCCTTGCCCCTTTTGATTATAAAGCTTAAGGCAGCTAAACCAATCTGCACTTGTATTAATGGATGAATTAATACCTTAGCAATATCTTGAATGTCCATTGTGCTATGCTACTGTAGCTAAAAGTTGCTCAAGACGGTACGCTGCTGAAAGCAGAAGTGGTTCATTTAGCGCACGCGTAGTTAATTGAACACCAATTGGCAAACGACTTGTTGTCCAGCCGCAAGGAACGCTTATAGCGGGTAAGCCTGTCAAATTAGCTATTACGCTATAAATATCTCCAAGGTACATGGCAAGCGGGTCATCTGCTTTTTCGCCTATTTTATATGCAGCCGTTGGTGCTACAGGGCTTATAATTATATCACAAAGCTCAAACGCCTTAGCAAAATCCTGCGCTATTAGTGTGCGGACTTTAGCGGCCTTTAAGTAAAAGGCATCATAATAACCAGCACTAAGTGTATATGTACCAAGCATAATTCTTCTTTTGACTTCAGCGCCAAAACCACTGCCGCGTGTTTTTAAATACATATCCATGAGGTTTTTCGTATCTGTTGCCCTGTAGCCATACTTAACACCATCATAGCGCGCTAAATTAGAACTAGCCTCTGAACACGCCGTTATATAGTAAGCTGGCACTGCATAAGGGGTATGTGGTATAGAAATCTCTATAACATTATGACCGTCTTTTTCAAGTAACGATATACAGTTTTTAACAGCATTTTCTACCTCATGGTCAAGCCCCTCGGCAAAGAACTCTTTTGGTATGCCAACCGTAAGTTTGCCATTAAGGGATAATAAATCGCAATAATTAGGTACTGACTCATCAACACTGGTTGCGTCAAGGCTATCAACACCAGCAATGACTTGCAGCAGTAGTGCCGTATCTTTAACGTTTTTTGTAACAGTGCCAATTTGGTCAAGTGAAGAGCCATAGGCAACAAGTCCGAAACGTGAAACCCGCCCGTACGTTGGCTTAAGACCAGTTACGCCGCAAAAAGAAGCCGGCTGGCGTATAGAGCCTCCTGTGTCCGAACCTATCGCCATTATACACTCGTTAGCAGCCACTGAGGCACACGCCCCACCGCTTGTGCCGCCAGGGACATAGTCGGTGTTGTGCGGGTTTTTCGTTATCTTAAATGCCGAATGCTCAGTGCTTGAGCCCATAGCAAACTCATCAAGGTTGGTTTTGCCAATGATAATGCCATCAGCTTGACGGATTTTTTTAATAATTGTAGCATCGTATGGTGGAACAAAATTTTCAAGCATTTTTGAAGCACACGTAGTCGGTATTGCCTTTGTGCAGATATTATCCTTTATGGAAATAGGTAGTCCATCAAGTATGCCAATATTGTCTGCCTTTAGACGCCGATTATCTATTTTTTCAGCTTCAGTAAATAACTCTTTTTTGTCACGTATGTGTATGTAAGCCGCAACATCATACTCACGCTTATCTATTTCATCAAAAATACTACTCATTATTTCCTTACATGATACCTCTTTTGTTGCCAAAAGCGCCTTTAACTCGTGGGCATTCATATGAGAAAGCTTCATTTAAACCTTACCTCCACATTAAAATATGTCTTAGTATAGCACAGAATATAAAAAAAAGAGGCGTAGGGGAAAACCTTTTTAGACAAAAAGGGTGCGGAGGCGCACCTCCCTGTTCTTCCCCTGAGAAATTTATAATATTTTAATGAGCAAAGAACTTGACATATTATTAAAAAAGTGTTAAGCTTTGCTTTCAGTTATTAATTACTAAATGGAGAGAGAATAATTGCCTACAATAGCACAATTAATAAGGAAAGGTAGAAAGGCGGTAGTAAGAAAGACGAAGAGTCCGGCTCTTCAGCAATGTCCGCAGCGTCGTGGTGTGTGCGTTAGGGTTTATACGACAACTCCGAAGAAGCCTAATTCAGCTTTAAGAAAGGTAGCTAGGGTAAGGTTGACGAATGGCTTTGAAGTTACTGCTTATATACCCGGTGTTGGGCACAATTTGCAGGAGCACTCGATTGTTCTAATTAGAGGTGGTAGGGTTAAGGATTTGCCGGGTGTAAGATACCATATCATTAGGGGTTCGTTGGATACTATGGGTGTTGCTGACAGGAGAAGGGGTCGTTCTAAGTATGGAACCAAAAGACCTAAGTAGTAGAGTTGGTTCACGAAGAGTCAAGGTTCAAAGGGTAGGGAGTGTTTTTTTTTAGTGTAAATTAAGTTTTGAGGGAAAGATATGCCAAGGAGAAGAGTAGCTCAGAAACGTGATGTATTGCCAGACCCTAAGTATAACAGTAAGCTTGTGGGTAAGTTTATTAGTATTATATTGCAAGATGGTAAGAAGTCAACAGCGGAGAAGATATGTTATGGGGCCTTTGATGTTTTAAAGGAAAAAACTGGTGAGGACCCACTGAAGGTATTTAAGGCATCAATAGAAAACGTAAAGCCTATTATAGAGGTGAAGCCAAGAAGGGTGGGTGGAGCTACCTATCAGGTTCCGGTAGAGGTGCGACCCCAGAGGCGTATGGCCCTTGCTTTTAGATGGATAACTACTTATGCAAGAAAGAGAGGCGAAAAGACGATGACCGGCAGATTGGCTGGTGAGCTTCTTGATGCTTATAAAAATATAGGAACATCTATCAAGAAAAAGGAAGATACCCATAGGATGGCGGAGGCGAATAAGGCATTTGCCCATTATAGATGGTAGATGGTTAGTTATAAGTGTAAATGATTATAGTGAATGATATATAGTAAATAATATATAGTAAAGATAGATGGTAAAAAGATATGGCAGAAGATATTAATGCAGCAGAGATAATCCCCCTTGAAAAGACCAGAAACATTGGTATAATGGCTCATATAGATGCTGGTAAAACGACTACAACGGAGAGGGTGTTATACTACACTGGGGTTACTTACAAAATAGGAGAGGTTCATGAGGGCACTGCTGTTATGGACTGGATGCCGCAAGAGCAGGAAAGGGGTATAACGATAACGTCGGCGGCTACGACTTGTTTTTGGAAAGAGCACAGGATAAATATTATAGATACGCCTGGGCATGTGGATTTTACTATAGAAGTAGAGAGGTCTTTAAGGGTCCTGGATGGTGCAGTGGCTGTGTTTGATGCAGTGTCAGGTGTGGAGCCGCAGTCGGAGACGGTTTGGCGGCAGGCGGAAAAATATCAGGTTCCTAGGCTTACTTATATGAATAAGATGGACAGGGTAGGGGCGGATTTTGAGATGTCTGTGCAGTCCATGGTGGATAAGTTAGGTGCTAAGCCGGTAGTAATGCAGATACCACTTGGAAGTGAAGATAAGTTTTTGGGGTCAATAGATATAGTTAGAATGAAGGCATATGTGTATACGGGTGAGGCATTAGGGTCTGTTTATGCTGAAGAGGAAATTCCGGAAGACTATAAAGAGGATGCTAAAAAGTACAGAGAAAAACTTATAGAGGCGGTTGCAGATATAGACGAATCTATCATGGAGAAGTATTTAAATGGAGAGGAAGTAGGGGAAGACGAGATTAAAAGTGCTGTTAGAAAGGGTTGTATTGCCCTGACGTTGACGCCTGTTTTTTGTGGTTCTTCATTTAAAAACAAAGGTGTACAAATGCTCCTTGATGCAATTGTGGATTACCTACCATCGCCATTAGATGTACCAGCTATAAAAGGTATTGATAGCAAAACCAATGAAGTAGTTGAAAGAAAATCGTCAGATAAGGAAAGTTTTTCAGCGCTTGCTTTTAAGGTGATGGTAGACCCGTATGTGGGGCAGTTGACCTTTACGCGTGTCTATTCGGGTGTGCTTAAGACCGGTACACATGCTTACAATTCAACAAAGTCAAAGAAGGAACGTATTGGAAGGCTACTGCGTATGCACGCTGTAAAGCGTGAGGATATAAGCGAAATTAGGGCTGGAGACATTGCTGCGATAGCTGGTTTAAAGTTTACGTTAACGGGGGACACCCTTTGTGATGAAAATAATCAGGTGGTTTTGGAGTCCATAGAGTTTCCGGAGCCGGTTATTTCTGTTGCTATAGAGCCAAAGACGAAAGATGATCGCGATAAATTATCTATATCATTGAATAAATTGTCTCAAGAGGACCCTTCTTTTAAAGTTACATATAACGAAGAAACCGGGCAAACCTTAATATCTGGGATGGGTGAGTTGCACTTGGAGATAATTACAGATCGCCTTTTGAGGGAATTTAAGGTAGGTGCAAATGTTGGTAAGCCGCAAGTAGCGTACAGAGAGACGGTGAAGCTTCCAGGTGGTGGTGAGGCTAGATATATACGGCAAACTGGTGGACGTGGGCAGTACGGGCATGTGAAACTGAAGATAGAGCCTCTTGGTAGAGGGGGTGGTTTTGTCTTTGAAAATAAGATTGTTGGCGGGGCTGTCCCAAGGGAATATATACCAGCTGTGGAGCTTGGAATAAAAGAGGCTTTAAACAATGGAACATTAGCAGGTTTTCCTATTGTTGA
This sequence comes from Candidatus Magnetomicrobium cryptolimnococcus, assembly GCA_018606805.1. Taxonomy (GTDB): domain Bacteria; phylum Nitrospirota; class Thermodesulfovibrionia; order Thermodesulfovibrionales; family Magnetobacteriaceae; genus Magnetomicrobium; species Magnetomicrobium cryptolimnococcus. The sequence goes on along the minus strand of JAGYWI010000001.1, from coordinate 350,691 downwards.
TATAAAGGCAACGTTTTATGATGGTTCATACCATGAGGTAGATTCGTCGGAGATGGCTTTTAAGATAGCAGGTTCGATGGCCTTTAAAGATGCTATTCGTAAGTCCGGTGCGTATTTGTTAGAGCCTATTATGGATGTAGAGGTTGTAACACCGGAAGATTATATGGGAGATGTTATTGGCGACCTCAATTCAAGGCGCGGTAAGATTCATTCGATGACGAAAAGAGGGAATGTCCAAGTTATAAAGACGATGGTACCCTTGTCTGAGATGTTTGGGTATGCAACTGATCTAAGGTCTAAGACACAGGGTAGGGCAAGTTACACTATGCAAATAGGCCACTATGAGGAAATGCCAAAGGCGTTATCAGATGAGATTGTAAAAAAAGTTACGGGCGGTTAATTTTAGTTCTTGACTTTTTAACGCGATCAATGCTATAATAAGCACTTCTTGTCGTAATCGTTTGCTGGTGCTGGCTAATTTGAAAGACAATTATGGGTAGTTAGAGATAACTATTTTGTTAAAACTAATAAGGAGGGTAAATGGCAAAGGCAAAATTTGAAAGGACGAAACCGCACGTAAATGTGGGCACCATAGGCCATGTAGACCACGGAAAGACTACCCTTACGGCGGCCATAACTAAAGTGCTTGCCTTGCGTGGGCAAGCTAAGTTCACGGCGTATGACCAAATAGATAATGCGCCAGAGGAAAAGGCGAGAGGTATAACGATAGCTACGGCTCATGTTGAGTATGAGACAGCTAATCGTCATTATGCACATGTGGATTGTCCCGGGCACGCAGACTACGTTAAGAATATGATAACTGGTGCTGCACAGATGGATGGTGCGATACTCGTAGTGAGCGCGGCAGATGGTCCCATGCCTCAAACGAGAGAGCATATACTGCTTGCAAGACAGGTGGGTGTGCCCTACATTGTTGTGTTTATGAATAAGGTGGATATGGTTGATGATGTGGAGCTTTTGGACTTGGTGGAGCTTGAGGTAAGGGAGCTTTTGAGCAAGTATGGTTTTCCGGGTGATGATATTCCAATAGTGAAAGGTAGTGGGCTTAAGGCGCTTGAAAGTACTAGTAGCAGTGTAGATGCGGCTGAGTATAAGTGCGTATTGGAGCTTATGGATGCCATAGACGGTTATGTGCCTGAGCCGCAAAGACCGTTGGATAAGCCATTTTTAATGCCTATAGAGGACGTGTTCTCCATAAGTGGAAGGGGTACGGTTGTTACAGGCAGGGTAGAGCGTGGAATAGTAAAAACCAGTGATGAAGTGGAAATCGTAGGGTTAAAGGATACGAGAAAGACGGTTGTTACTGGTGTTGAGATGTTTAGAAAGATACTTGATGAAGGTAGAGCAGGGGATAATATAGGAGCGCTTTTAAGAGGTGTAGGAAAGGAGGAAGTAGAAAGAGGGCAGGTACTTGCAAAACCGGGCAGTATAACGCCGCATACGAAGTTTAAGGCAGAGGCATATGTACTTACAAAGGAAGAAGGTGGAAGGCATACTCCGTTTTTTAAGGGCTATAGGCCGCAGTTTTACTTCCGTACGACAGATGTTACAGGGATAGTGGAGCTGCCTGAAGGGGTAGAGATGGTGATGCCTGGGGATAATATTAGTGTGACAATAGAGTTAATATCGCCCATAGCTATGGAGAAGGAACTTAGGTTTGCAATTAGGGAAGGTGGCAGAACTGTGGGTGCTGGTGTTGTAACAGAGATTTTGGAGTAGAGGCTTGAACGATAAGATACGAATAAAATTAAGGGCTTTCGACCATAGAATATTAGACCAGTCCGTAAAAGAGATAGTGGATACGGCTCATGGTACTGGCGCTAGAATTTCCGGTCCTGTTCCTTTGCCAACGAGAATACAGAAGTTTACGGTTTTAAGATCGCCCCACGTGGATAAGAAGTCAAGGGAACAGTTTGAAATAAGGACTCATAAGCGGTTGATTGATATATATGAGCCAACACAGCAAACTGTGGATGCTTTGATGCAGCTTGAGCTTGCTGCTGGTGTGGATGTGGAGATTAAACTATGAGAGCCATTATTGGAAAAAAGATTGGAATGACACAGGTATTTTTAGAACAGGGCACGATTGTACCTGTAACAGTGATAGAAGCAGGCCCGTGTTGTGTAGTGCAGGTGAAGACCTTAGAAAGAGATGGTTATGAGGCCCTGAAGCTTGGGTTTATTGAAGTGCAAAAGGAGCGCAGAGTAAATAAGCCCCAAAGGGGTGTGTTTGCAAAGGCTGGTGTTAAGCCTTATAAGGTTTTACGGGAATTTAAAATAGCTGGCAAAAAGGTTGGCGAGTTTGTAACGGTGGATGATTTTAAGGCTGGTGATAAGGTAAAGGTGTCGGGTATCTCGAAAGGCAAGGGATTCCAAGGTGTAATGAAGAGGCATAATTATAAAGGTGGTCCGGGGTCGCATGGCTCGATGTTTAACAGGGCGCCCGGCTCTATAGGTCAGAGTTCGTTTCCATCAAGGGTGTTTAAGAATAAAGGGTTGCCCGGCCATATGGGATGTGAGAGGGTTACTGTAAGTAACCTGAGTGTTGTTGGTGTAAAATCGGAACAGAATTTGATTTTGGTTGAAGGTGCCGTACCTGGTCCAACTGGTAATATTGTTGAGATTAAAGCTGAGTGAGTCTTTATTAATTTTATAATTTTGTGTATATATAATTTATTCGGGAAAGGGCTTTTATGATAGAGGCACAGTTAAAAGATATTAATAATAACAGTACAGGGATTGTAGAACTTCCTGACGAAATCTTTGGTTTAGAAGAAAGAGTTGATATAATGCATACGGCGGTGGTGAATTACCTCGCTAATCAGAGACAGGGGACTCACGCAACGAAGACGAGAGGGCTTGTAAGTGGTGGTGGTAAAAAACCCTGGAGGCAGAAACATACGGGTAGGGCTAGACATGGTAGTAACCGTTCACCGTTATGGAAGGGGGGCGGTACTACTTTTGGGCCTTTGCCGAGGGACTATTCTGCAAAACTGAATAAAAAGGTGAAGCGTCTGGCTGTGAAAATAGCCCTTTCAAGTAAGTTGAAGAGCAGCGAACTTTTAATAATAGATGAGATAAGGTTTGAAAAGCCTAGCACTAAGGAGATGGTTGCTGTACTGAAACGATTGAATGTAGATAGTAAAAAGGTATTGATTGTGCTTGATGAGGTAGAGGAAAATATTGTTTTGTCAGCAAGAAATATTATTGGTGTTACTGTTACCTTATATAAAAATCTCAATACTTATGATATATTAGCACATGATTTTTTAATAATTACGAGAGACACGGTGGATGCTATCAAGAAAGGAATGGTAGCGTAGGGCTTTATTTATCAGATATAAGGATAAAGTAGAAGGGATAAAACAAATGGATAACGTATACAGCATAATCAAAGGGCCTATTTTTACAGAAAAGGGGACGTTTCTGAAAGAGTCAGAAAACAAACTCTTAATAGAAGTAGCGCAAGGTGCTAACAAGGTTGAGATAAAAAAGGCCTTTGAGTCTATATTTAATAAGAAAGTAGAAAAAGTTGCAACTATCAAAAAGCGTGGCAAGGTGAAAAGGTTTAAGCGTTCGGTTGGTGTCCAATCAGACAGGAAAAAGGCACTGGTAACTTTGAAAAAGGGCGAAGTGCTTGACTTCATAGAGGGTGTGTAATCATGGGTATAAGAAGATATAATCCGACCTCACCAGGTAGGAGATTCCAAACTGCTTTAGATTATGAGAAGGTTACGACGGATAAGCCTTATAAACCACTGTTGGAGACTGTAAAGAAGACAGGTGGGAGGAATAATAGAGGGAAGGTTACCGCATGGCATCGTGGTGGTGGTAATAAAAGACAATATAGGATTATAGATTTTAAAAGAAATAAGGATTCTGTAGCAGCAGTAGTTGAAACCATAGAATATGATCCGAATAGATCGGCTTTTATCTCTTTGGTGAAATATGATGATGGGCAAAAAAAATATATAGTAGCCCCTGAAGGCTTAAAGGTTGACGATAAAATAGAGTCAGGTGCTCAGGCAGAAATAAAGGTTGGCAATACCCTTATGCTAAAGGATATACCGTTAGGCTCGGTCATACACAATATAGAGTTAAAGCCCGGCCAGGGTGCTAAACTTGTACGAAGTGCTGGGGTTCAAGCACAGCTTTTGGCTAAAGATAGTAAGTATGCCCATATTAAGTTGCCATCAGGTGAAGTACGCCTTATACCGGTAGTGTGTAAGGCAACGATAGGGCAAGTAAGTAATGCAGAATATGAAAATGTGTCAATAGGCAAGGCTGGGAGAAAACGTTGGGTTGGCCGAAGGCCTATTGTAAGGGGTGTTGTTATGAACCCTGTAGACCATCCGCTAGGTGGTGGTGAAGGGCGGAGTTCAGGAGGGCGGCCTCCTTGTTCACCATGGGGTAAACCAGAAGGGGTGAAGACGCGTAATAATAAGAAGACTGACAAATATATAGTGAAAAGAAGGAAGTAGTTGCTTCTTTGATATTATAGTATATAATATATGTATTATATAATTAAATGCCGTCTGTTGGGGATGACAATTATAAAAATGGAAAAGAAAGTAAGCATTAGGAGGAGGTTGGTATGCCGAGATCGGTGAAAAAGGGTCCTTTCTTTGATGACTATTTATTAAAAAAAGTGAAGGATATGGAGTCTAGTGGTGAGAAGAAGATTATAAAAACCTGGTCGAGGCGCTCAACTATCATCCCTGATTTTATAGGATATACATTTGCAGTGCATAATGGACGGAAATTTATCCCCGTATATGTAACTGAAAATATGATAGGTCATAAGTTGGGTGAATTTTCGCAGACACGTACATTCAAGGGCCATGCTGGCTCAGATAAAACTACGTCTGTAAAGGGCAGATAGAGAAAAAGGGCTGACGAATGGAAAAGAAGACTGTATTAAAATATGCGCGTATAACACCTCAGAAGGCAAGAAGGGTAACTAGATTAATAGTAGGTAAGAGGGCAGTCGAGGCTTTACAGTTACTTAAGTTTATGCCCTATAGGGGGGCGGCTATAATAGCGAAACTCTTAAAATCTGCTGTGGCTAATGCTGAACAACTAAATGAGGTGGATACTGAGGATATGTTCATTAAAAATGCTTATGCTGAAACTGGGCCGATGATGAAGAGATTAATGCCAAGATCTATGGGAAGGGCTAATATCATAAAGAAGAAAATGAGCCATATAACAATAGTGTTATCTTAAATATTATAGCAGTAAACGTTCGGAGGTAATGGTACGTGGGACAAAAGACGCATCCAACAGGAAATAGATTAGGTATAATAAAGGATTGGGAATCCAGGTGGTATTCAAAACATGGTTATGTTGAGCAGCTCCATGAAGATTTGAAGATAAAGAAGTTTATAAAGAAAAAGCTTTATCATTCAGGAATTTCAAAGGTGGAAATAGAAAGGGCTGGCCAGAAGATACGTATAATTATAAATACAGCAAGGCCGGGCATTATTATAGGCAAGAAGGGGCTTGAAGTAGAAGGGCTTAAGAAGGTGATAGAGGCTATGATAAAAAAGCAGGTTTCTATAGATATAAAGGAAATTAGAAAGCCTGAACTGGATGCCCAGCTTGTTGCTGAAAACATTGCAATGCAGATAGAAAAACGTGTGGCATTTAGAAGGGCTATGAAAAAGTCCGTTTTATCGTCAATGCGTTTTGGAGCCCTTGGGGTTAAAATCTCCTGTTCTGGGAGGTTGGCTGGGGCTGAAATAGCTAGAACAGAATGGTATAAGGAAGGTCGTGTACCTCTCCATACATTTCGAGCTGATATCGATTATGGATTTGCGGAGGCTTCTACAACATATGGTATAGTTGGTACAAAGGTTTGGATATATAAAGGTGATGTACTACCGGAAAATAAGGTTTCCTGAGAAGGAGTAGACTACAATGTTGATGCCAAAGAAAGTTAAGTTCAGAAAGATGATGAAGGGGCGCATGAATGGGTCCGCCATTAGGGGTTCAGATGTGGTTTTTGGTGAGTATGGATTGAAGGCCCTTGAGCCTTGCTGGATAACAAGTAGACAGATAGAATCAGCGAGGGTGGCAATAACAAGGCATGCAAAGAGGGGGGTTAAGGTCTGGATAAGGATATTTCCAGATAAACCGATAACTAAAAAACCTGCTGAAACAAGAATGGGTAAAGGTAAGGGAAACCCGGAGTATTGGGTTTGTGTGGTTAAGCCGGGAAGGATAATGTATGAGGTTGCTGGTGTATCGGAAGAAGTTGCCAGAGAAGCACTTAGGTTAGCATCCCATAAATTGCCAGTGCAAACCCGCTTTGTAAAACGAATGGAGGCTGTGATTTGAAGCCGTCTGAAATTAGAGAACTAAGCGTTGAGGAAATGGATATAAAGCTTACAGATTTGAGGAAGGAACTTTTTAATTTGAATTTTCAAAAGGCTACGGGGGATTTGCAAAGCCCTAAGAGAATAAGTGCTGTTAAGAAAGATATTGCTAGAGTATTGACTATTAAGACGCAGTTGCGCCAAAAAGAGCTAATTAAGTGAGGTACTAAAGATGCCAAAAAAGGTTTTTACTGGAACGGTTATAAAGGATTCTATGGATAAGACAATTACTGTGGCGGTATCTATGTTAGTACAGCACCCTTTGTATAAAAAAACAACAAAGAAGACCTCTAAGTTGAAGGCTCACGATGAAAATAATGAGTGTAAGGTTGGCGATGAGGTTACAATAATCGAGTCAAGACCCTACAGTAAGACAAAGAAGTGGGTTGTTTATAAAAAGAATGTGGATGATAGCACTGATGTTATGAAAGCACCGCAGGGTGCTAAATCGGAATCAGCTAAGCTAGAAGGTGTTAGTATAGATGATGCTAAGGCAACAACTAAGGATGAGACCTCTTTGTCAGGGGTTGAGCAGGGGGAGGTTAATGATAATGAATCTAAGGAGCAGGTGCAATGATACAAGTAGAAACAATGCTGGAAGTGGCAGATAATTCCGGTGCTAAGAAGGTTCAATGTATAAAAGTCCTTGGTGGTTACAGAAAGCGCTATGCAGTTATTGGGGATATAATTGTAGTTAGCGTGAAAGAGGCATTACCTGACAGTAATATTAAAAAAGGCTCTGTTGCTAAGGCTGTTGTTGTTAGGACTAGGAAGGAAAAAAGAAGACAGGATGGTACTTATATAAGGTTTCAGCAAAATGCGGTTGTTTTAATCAATAACGCAAAAGAACCCATAGGTACAAGAATCTTTGGGCCAGTAGCAAGGGAACTTCGATGGAAGGAATTTACTAGAATTATATCTTTGGCTCCGGAAGTGTTATAATGCTTTATAGCTGTATTTTTAATTTAGAATGCAATTTTAGATAATTATTAATATAAAATAAAGATAGACTGTAAGAGGGGCAAATGGGTCTTGGAATTAAGAAAGAAGATACGGTATTGATAAGAACAGGTAAGGAGAAGGGTAAGAAAGGCCGGGTTATAAGGGTCTTACCTGAAGAAGAAAAGATAATAGTAGAGAAGATAAACTTAATAACAAAGCATATGAAACCAAATAGACAATACTCGCAAGGTGGTAGAATTGAGAAGGAAAACCCTATATATGCTTCAAATGTAATGCTTGTTTGTCCCCAGTGTGGGAAACCCACAAGGATTGGCAATACTGTCCTTGAAAGTGGCAAGAAGATGAGAACTTGCAAAAAATGCAAGGAGGTTATAGAGTAGGAAGATGATACCAAGACTCAAGGAAAAATACGTTAAAGAAGTAGTGCCAGCTCTCAAAAAGGCCTTTGCCTACGGTAATATAATGCAAGTGCCAAAGCTTGAAAAGGTGGTCTTAAATGTAGGATTAGGTGAAGCCCTTCAGGATATAAAACTCCTTGATGCTGCTAAAGAAGAGCTTGAAAAGATTACTGGACAAAAGGCGGTTATTACGAAGGCAAAGAAATCTATTGCTGGTTTTAAGTTGAGACAGGGAATGCCCATTGGTTGTAAGGTTACCCTTAGGGGCGATAGGATGTATGAGTTTCTTGATAGGTTTATTAATATAGCCTTGCCAAGAATAAGGGACTTTAAAGGTGTACCACATAAATCGTTTGACGGTAAAGGGAATTACTCCTGTGGTATACGAGAGCAGTATATATTTCCAGAAATTGATTATGAAAAGGTCAGTATGGTTCACGGACTTGATGTTGTGGTGTGTACTTCAGCTAAAACTGACGAAGAGGGTAAGGCTTTGATAAAAGAGCTTGGTATGCCCTTTAAAGAGTAGGTTGTTGAGGTATGCAAAATAACTATGGTAATAAACATGGAAATAAAAAAACATGGAATAAGACATGTAATAATATAGAAGAAGGGGTTTTATGGCTAAACTGTGCATGATAGAAAAGTGTAAAAGGCCACCGAAATTCAAAGTGCGCACTTACAATAGGTGTAAGCTGTGCGGTAGGCCACGTGGATACTACAGAAAGTTTAGTATCTGCAGAATATGTTTCAGACAACTATCCCTCCAGGGCAAAATCCCTGGCGTGACTAAATCAAGCTGGTAGTGAGGTAATTGTATTATGATGACAGACCCAATAGCTGATATGCTTACTAGGATAAGGAATGCGATTTTAATAAAGTCTGAAAAGGTTGACATACCAGCATCAAGGATTAAGTTGGAGTTGGCAAAGCTTTTAAAAGAAGAAGGTTTTATACGGGCATATAAGATATTGAAGGATAAGAAGCAAGGTATATTAAGAATATCCTTAAAATATGCAGAAAATAAGAGTGTGATTAGCGGATTAATGCGGGTAAGTAAGCCCGGCAGACGCGTTTATTCTGGTTATAAAGGTATAATACCTGTCATGGGGGGGGTTGGTATAGCAGTATTAACAACACCGAAGGGGATTGTGAGCGATAATACGTGTAGGCGTGAAAAGATGGGTGGTGAAATAATTTGCCATGTTTGGTAGTTTATAATCAACTTGGTAGTTTATAATTACTATAGTGGATAACTAAGATTAAGTCAAGTTTATAGTAAATTAGTTTAAATTAATTAGCTTAAATTAAAATAATGGTTCGTTTATCAGGTAAGCCTAGTTGAGTGGGGGTATTGGTGCAAACTATGACTATACTGTTTAAAATAAGGAGAGCTTTAAGATGTCGAGAATAGGAAAGATGCCAATAGATATACCTGCGGGTGTAGATGTTAAAATAGAGGATTCTAAGATTAAGGTAAAAGGCGCAAAGGGGGAGTTAGCGTGGGATTATCCTGCGGAAGTTACTGTTATTTTAGATGAAAGGATTTTGAAGGTTGAAAGAATTGGGGATAATAAAAAAGAAAAGGCACTCCATGGGCTAACGAGAAGGTTGATAGATAATATGGTGGTTGGGGTATCGAGGGGCTTTACGAGGGACCTAGAACTGGTTGGCGTTGGTTATAGGGCACAAGTAAAAGGTGATAGTATAGAGTTTAGCTTAGGATTTTCACACCCTGTTATATATAAATTGCCACAGGGGGTTACGGCAGATATTGATAAAAAACAGACGAAGATAACTTTAAATGGAATTGATAAGCATGTTTTAGGCCAGACGGCAGCAAATATAAGGAGCATAAGACCACCAGATGCTTATAAGGGCAAGGGTGTAAGGTATGCAAATGAAGTTATAAAGTTAAAACCTGGTAAGGCCGGTGGTAAATAGGTTAGAGTGAGGAGATAAGGCATTGATTAAGACGAAAGATGAGTTGCGTTATAGACGACACAAAAGGGTGCGAAAAAAGGTAAAAGGTACTGCAGAAAGACCGAGATTAGCTGTTTTTAAGAGTTTAAAGCATATATATGCACAGGTTATTGATGATGGGCAGGGGCGTACTTTAGCAGCAGCGTCGTCCCTTGATAAAGCCTTTAAAGATGAGAAGGTTGAGCGTGGCAATGTGGAGTTTGCTAAAAAGATTGGTGCTTTGATTGCTCAGAAATCAAAATTAAAGGGTATATCCATGGTGGTATTTGATAAGGGTGGTTTTAAGTACCACGGAAGAGTTAAGGCCCTTGCTGATGCTGCTAGAGAGGCAGGTTTGGTTTTTTAGTTTTATATTGTACCTTGTAATCAAATGATTAGTGAAGAAAAATATAAAATAAACATAAAAGCTAAAGACATGATTGTAAGAATAAATGCCTGGGAGGTATAGTGGGAAGAATAGACCATGAGGAACTGAGTCTGCAGGAGAAAGTGATTTTTATAAACAGGGTAGCTAAGGTTGTTAAGGGAGGACGGAGATTCTCTTTTAGTGCTCTGGTTGTGGTTGGAGATGGTAAGGGTATTGTTGGAATAGGCAAAGGTAAGGCAAACGAGGTACCTGAAGCTATAAGAAAAGCTATAGAGAAAGCTAAGAAGGCATTGTTTAAATTTCCTATTAAAGATGGAACTATCCCTCATAGGGTGATAGGGCATTACGGGTCTGGTAAGGTGGTTTTAAATCCCGGTAAAGAAGGTTCTGGCTTAATCGCAGGAGGACCGGTAAGGGCTGTACTTGAAATCTCAGGGGTTAATAATGTGGTGGCTAAATCTATTGGTAGTAACAATGCCTTCAATGCTGTAAGGGCTATTATTAATGGGCTTACGTTATTGAAGGACCCTGAACATGTTATGAAGATCAGGGGTAAGAGTGAAGAAATTAAGGCAACTTGAAAGAGAGATAGGAATTATGGATTTGAAGATAACGCTTAAGAGAAGTTATATCGGTGTACCTAAGAAATTGAAAAAGACGTTAGAGGCTTTGGGTTTGCGGAAGATAGGTATGTATAAGATTAGGAAAGATATACCGGCAGTACGAGGGATGATTCATAAGGTTTCCCATCTTTTACAAGTAGAGCAGGTTGGGGAATAGGTTAAGAGAATGTTTGACGGGCTTTTTAAACTAAGCACGGTTAACACTTAGTTTATAGCATAGTTTTTATGTATAATAGCCTTACATGAGGCCTTACCATGATGGTAGGTTTGCTCGTGGACGTTAAGGCACTGAGGATATAAGCGGTGGAGGATATGTATGAAATTAAATGAACTAAAGCCAAAAGAAGGTAGTGTAAAAAGACCGAAGAGGGTAGGGCGCGGTCCTGGTTCTGGGCATGGTAAGACAGCATGTAGAGGTCATAAAGGGCAGAAGGCACGCTCAGGCGGTGGGACAAGCCCCGGTTTTGAAGGTGGACAGATGCCTCTTCAGAGGCGGTTACCTAAGAGGGGTTTTAAGAATTATCCTTTTATGAAAGAATATGCAATCGTAAATCTGGAGCAATTGGATAAGCAGTTGGATAAATTAGACAAGATAGACACCACTGAGGTGATAACGCCGGAAATGTTGCTTGATATGGGTATTATTAAAAAGTTGTTGTCAGGTGTTAAGATTTTAGGTAACGGTGAGCTCAGTCGGCCGATTAAAATAAAAGCGAATGCCTTTTCGAAATCTGCTGTGGAGAAAATAGAAAAAGCAGGTGGAAAGGTTGAATACATAGGGCAGGGTCAGTAATAGTGGGAGGAATAAGGAATTTTCAGAATATATTTAAGATAGAGGAATTAAAAAATCGGGTGTTTTTTACCTTAGCCCTTTTAGCAGTATATAGGGTGGGGGCGCATATACCGACACCGGGTATTGACGGGGAGCAGCTTAGTAAGTTTCTTGTAGACCGTGGTGGCGCTCTTATGGGGTTTTTTGATATTTTCTCCGGTGGCGCTCTATCAAAAGTTACTATATTTGCCTTGGGTATTATGCCATATATTAGTGCTTCTATTATCTTTCAACTGCTAACAGTTGTAATACCGTCTATAGCAAAACTTGCAAAAGAGGGTGAAGAGGGTAGGAAAAAGATAACCCGTTATACGAGATATGGGACTGTTGTTATAAGTGCTATTCAATCCTTTGGTATAGCCATGGGGCTTGAAACTATGGCTAATGGACAGTTTATTGCTAGCCCGGGTTGGTCTTTTAGGATTGTCACGGTTATCACCTTGACTGCTGGTACGGCTTTTATAATGTGGCTTGGTGAGCAGATAACTGAGCGGGGCATTGGAAATGGTATTTCCATGATTATATTTTCCGGTATCGTTGCAAGTATGCCAAATGCTGTTATTTCCTCTTTCAGGTTAGTAAAGGCTGAGGAAATCTCATTTATCACATTAGGTATCATTGGTCTTTTAATGGTAGCTACTATTGCTGGCATTGTATATATGGAGAGAGGGCAGCGAAGGATACCTGTGCAATATGCAAAGAGAATGGTTGGTAAGAAGATGTATGGAGGTCAAAGTACTCATCTTCCTTTAAAGATTAATTCATCAGGTGTTATCCCGCCTATATTTGCATCATCTTTGTTAATTTTTCCTACAACTGTTGCTGGTTTTATACAGGTGCCGTGGGTGCAAGATACGCTTAAGTTAATAACTCCGGGTTCTGTTGTATACGAAGTGATATATATTATTTTAATCGTTGGATTTTGTTATTTCTACACTGCTATTGTTTATAATCCTATGGATATGGCTGAAAATCTTAAAAAATATGGTGGTTATATACCAGGTATAAGGCCGGGGAAGAATACCTCTGATTATATATTTAGGGTTCTTTCAAGATTAACCTTCGTTGGAGCTATCTATTTGTCTATAGTGTGTGTATTACCAAATATCTTGGTAAGGCAATTTAACGTACCATTTTATTTTGGTGGTACTTCATTGTTAATAGTGGTTGGTGTGGCTTTAGATACAGTTTCGCAAATAGAATCCCATTTAGTTACAAGGTCATATGATGGATTATTGAAAAAGGGCAGATTCAGGGGAAGAAAAGGTTAAGCATTCAAGTGGCAGGACGAAAGGCGATTATTATTAAGTCGAAGGAGGAAATAGACCGTATAAGGGTAGCATCGAAGATAGTTGGTTATATTTTAAAATTACTGGATGATGTTATACAGCCGGGTATAACCACTAAAGATATAGAGGGAGTTGCTGAGGATGTTATTAAAAAAGAAGGAGCTACTTCGGCATTTAAGAACTATAAGGGCTATCCGGCTATTTTATGTGCATCTATTAATAATGAAGTAGTACATGGTATACCGTCAAAAAAAAAGGTATTAAGGGATGGAGATATAATTAGTGTAGATATAGGGGTAGTGTATAATGGTTTTATAGGTGATGCTGCTAAGACTTATCCAGTTGGTAAGGTAGTAGAAAGGACAAATAGGCTTTTAATGGTGACGGAAGAGGCATTGTATAAGGGTATAGAAATGGCAAAGGAAAATAACAGGGTATCCGATATATCCCACAGTATACAGAGTTATGTGGAGAGAAGGGGATATTCTGTTGTACGTGCGTTTGTAGGGCATGGTGTGGGAAAAGACCTTCATGAAGAGCCGCAGGTGCCAAATTATGGTTTGCCAAATAAAGGACCACGGTTAAAAAATGGGATGGTTTTGGCAATAGAACCAATGGTAAATGAAGGAAGGTATGATGTTGTAGTATTAAAAGATGGGTGGACAGCCGTTACGAAGGATAATAGCTTGTCGGCTCATTTTGAACATACTGTTGCTATAATGAATGGTAAGGCAGAGATTTTGACAAAATATGATTAAGAGCTTTGTAGTAACTGTCTTCTCCTTTAGTGATTAGTTAAGATAAGGAGTGGAGATGGTTGCGCTTTGTGCTTTATTTGAAATGAATTGGAGGAGGGAGAAATGAAAGTAAGAGCCTCGGTAAAACCTATATGTGCAAAGTGTAAGTTGATAAAAAGAAAAGGTGTAATAAGAGTTATATGTGAAAACCCAAAACATAAACAAAGACAAGGATAGGAAAGGTAGAAAAATATGGCAAGATTAGCTGGGGTGGACCTACCAAAGAATGAACGTGTAGAGATAGGCCTTACTCGTATATACGGCATAGGCAGAGCCCTTTCAAGGCAGATACTGGATGAGACGGGGATTGATCCAAACAAAAGGGTAAAAGACCTGACTAATGATGATATAGCCAAGATAAGGGCGTTGTTGGACAATAAGTTCAAGGTTGAGGGTGAGCTTAAAAAAGAGATTTCTATGAACATCAAACGGTTAATGGAAATTGGTTGTTATAGAGGGTATAGGCACAAGTTAGGCTTACCGGTAAGAGGGCAGAGAACTAAGACAAATTCAAGGACGCGCAAGGGACCAAAGAGAGCCGTTGTAAAGAAAAAAGGAGGTAAATAATGCCGCCAAGACGAAAAAAAGGGCCTAAAAAAGAAAAAAAGAGGGTTAGTGCTGGGGTTGCTCATGTGCAGACAACGTTTAATAACACGCTAGTTACTATTAGCGATTTGTCCGGTAGTGTGTTGGTGTGGTCGAGTGCTGGGAGTCTCGGCTTTAAGGGGTCAAGAAAAGGTACTCCATATGCTGCTCAAATGGCAGCAGATACTGCCGCAAAAAAGGTTATCGAAATGGGGATGAAACAAATAGATGTGTATATAAAGGGGCCAGGGGCTGGCCGGGAATCAGCTATTAGGGCTATACAGGCAGCAGGCCTTGATGTTAATATTATAAAGGATGTAACGCCGGTACCGCATAATGGCTGTAAGCCTCCTAAAAGGAGGAGGGTGTAGATGGCGAGATATCGTGGTGCAGTGTGTAGGTTTTGTAGAAGAGAGGGAGAGAAATTATTCTTCAAAGGGGTTAGATGTACTACTGATAAATGTTCTATAGAAAGAAGAAAGTATGCCCCAGGTCAACATGGACAGCGCAGGGGTAAGTTGTCCGACTATGCTATTCAGCTTAGAGAAAAGCAGAAGGTTAAGAGGATGTACGGCCTTCTTGAAAAACAATTTAGAAAGTACTTCCATATGGCAGAAAAGAAAAAAGGGGTAACCGGTGAGTTGCTTTTGCAGTTTTTGGAATTGAGGCTTGACAATGTGGTATATAGACTTGGATTAGCTTCAAACAGAAATTTGGCCAGACAGCTTATTTCCCACTGTCATGTTAAAGTAAATGGAAAAAAGGTTAATATCCCATCTTATGGTTTGGCGGTAGGAAATGTGGTAGAAATAGCTGAAAAATCAAGGCAGATTGTTGGCATTTCTGATAGTTTGGCCAGAGTTGAGCATGGTGGAGTGCCTGCATGGTTGGAACTGGATGCTGCTGCTTTCAAGGGTAAAGTGCTTCATGCACCGGGCAGAGATGATATCCCATTAACTGCTAAGGAACAGTTAATTGTAGAGCTCTATTCCAAATAAAACAATGGAGGCTTTATGTATCTTGAAGAAAGTGGCTTTCATCTACCTGAAAATGTTTATCTGGAAGAGGAAACACTCACTGAGAATTATGGTAAGTTAATTGCAGAACCTCTTGAGAGAGGATACGGAATAACGCTTGGGAATGCTTTGAGGCGTGTACTGCTTTCTTCTATAGAAGGCGCTGCTATAACCACGATTAAGATAGAAAATGTTAGCCATGAGTTTTCAACTGTAAAGGGCGTTAAAGAGGATGTTGTAGAGATCGTCCTTAATATGAAGGCAATTCGGTTTAAGGTAACTGGTGATAGTACGGTTAAGGCATATATAGATGTTGTGGATAAAGAGTATATTACGGCTGGGGATATTGTGGGTGGAGCTGGCTTGGAGGTTAAAAACCCGGACTTGCGTATAGCCACCCTTGATGAAGGGGCAAGTTTTAAGGCGGAGCTTGAGATAGGTAAAGGTAGAGGGTATGTGCCTTCTGAGGAGATTAAGGCTGAAAGGGGGGACTTACCCATCGGTACTTTGCCAATTGATGCTATATTTACACCTGTTAAAAAGGTTGTTTTTAATGTTGAAAAGACCAGAGTTGGTAAATCTACTGATTATGATAAGCTGATATTGGAGCTGTGGACTGATGGTAGTTTGACGCCAAAGGAAGCCATTGCTATGGCAACACAAATACTTATGAGACATTTACAGTTTTTTTTGTTGGGGGATTTTAAGGCAGACCTGTACATTACCCAGCAGGATGAAGATGTATCTATGTCTGATGAACAGGTAGTGTTGCCGGAAACTGAAAAGGTTGTTGCCGAACGTGATGAACCAGTTATGGAAATGGTTGGTTTTAACAAAAACCTTCTTAAAACTGTTGATGAACTGGAATTATCTGTGAGAAGTCAGAACTGTTTAAAAAATGCTGATATTAAGTATCTCTATGAACTAGTATACAGGTCTGAAAATGATATGTTGAAAATGAAGAATTTTGGCCGTAAATCTTTAAATGAAATACGGGAAATATTAACTACTTTAGGGTTAGATTTTAATATGCGTATAGATGTAGAGGCTATTAAGAAAAAACTGGTACACAAAAACGGAGGCAATTAATATGCGTCATAAAGTAGCAACAAAATTGTTTAATAGGACTGCTAATCAAAGGAAGGCGCTTTTCCGTAATTTAATTGCAGCTCTTATTGAATATGAAAGAATCGAAACCACTATTACTAAGGCAAAGGTGTTGAGGACACTGGCTGAGAGAATAGTCACATTAAGTAAGAGGGGGGATTTGCATGCCAAACGCCTTGCAATGTCAAAAATACCTAACAGAAAAGTGGTTGCTAAGCTTTTTAGAGATATAGCTCCGAGGTTTATTGATAGAAACGGGGGATACTTACGTATTGTTAAGACTCGAAGGCGTTTAAAGGACCAGGCTGAGATGGCTGTTGTTGAGTTTATAGATTTTAAAAAAGAAGATAATGAGAAAAAAGATGCTAAAAAGACCAATAAATAGAAAGGGGATAGGTGCGTGAATATGGGAGACATCCTTGTTCCTATTTTGATACTAGTGATATGGGTATTATTGCAGGTTTATGTCTTGCCAAAGCTCGGTATTGATACGTGAATGGCCAACTCGTCAAAGGCGTGTCCTACGAAAAAGTATAAAGACGATGAAGGTTCTCATAAGTAGTGTTTTGGTTGGCAAGTGGTTTGTCTATTTTTAAATTTACTGCTATAGACACTTATTTTTGACAAATTGTAATAAATCCGTAGGTTTATTTTTAGCCGATTTATATATATTTTTTATATTATTTGTTTTTTGGTGTTTAAGGCAAAGTTCACTGATTATAGCGGTTTTTGATTAAATACAATATATCTTTTCTGTTTTTTTTATGTATACAGGAAGGTAATTTAGTGTATTTTATCAAATCAAAGACCGCTTAAAAGCTTAACCTTATCTAAAAGTAGTAGTTCTGATACTATATATAGTAACAACATAGTGATAATAGTAACAACATAGTGATAATATTATGATAAATGCAGCGGTTGTGGGCTACGGTCATTGGGGACCTGTACTACACAAATCCTTTCAAGCGCATCCCCTTATACACGTTTCATGGGTGTGTGAGAAATCGCACAAGCGTTTGGTTAGTGCTTTAGCTATTTATCCTGCTTTAAAGGTGACTGATGATTACATGGATGTCCTAAACGATAAAGAGGTATCGTTGGTTGTTATAGCCACTGCGGTCTCTACCCACTATGAGATAGCTGTATCAGCGCTTGAAGCTAGAAAGCATGTCTTCATTGAAAAGCCCATGACAAAAAATATTGAAGAAGCACAATCGCTCATTACATTGTCACAAAAATATGGGCTTAAGGTTTTCGTAGATCATATAATGGTTTATAGTGAAGGGATTGCTAAGGTTAAGGGACTCATTGAAAATGGCGTGCTTGGGGATTTATATTTTTTGGACTTTTTTAGACAAAACCTTGGCCTTTATCGTGAAGATGTGAATGTGTTGTGGGATTTAGCATCACACGATTTGGCCGTTTTGCACTATTTAACTAATGAGACGGTTGACTTTGTTTCCTGCACTGGTGCTGCTAGGCTTGATGGAATAAATTACGATATGGCGCACCTTAGTATTAAATATAAAAATGGTTTAATTGCTAATATAAATGTTAGCTGGCTTTATCCACTTAAGGTAAGAAGGCTTATAGTTGCCGGTTCTAAGCAAATGCTTGTCTATGATGATTCGCAGTTAGGAGCGGCTATTGCCTTATATGGTAAAGGAGTGCAGTTTATAAATAATGAACAAAAGAAAGGGTATGAATATAGAGATAGTAAGTCTTTTATGATTGAACTTGAGGGTATCTTACCATTAACTAGAGAAATTGAGTGTATAGTTGATTCTATTTTAAATAATACTGCTCATATAGCAGGGGCTCATGAAGGGCTTGAAGTCGTAAGACTTCTTGAGGCTGCTCAGTTTTCGTTACAAAATAGTGGATCTCCTGTTTTTATATAAAAAGGTTATATATGTCGAATGTCCTTTTAATAAATCCTCCCCCATATGTTAGCAATAGTTATAGCAGATATCTAGAAAAAACACCTGTTAAAACATACACAATGCCACTTGGCATTGGCTACATTGCCTCGACTCTTGAAAAGTATGGACACAGGCTTCGTATTCTTGATGCCTACGTTAAGGGTTATGATTTTAATCAGATTGAAGCCTATATAAGAGAGGTTGCACCGGACGTTATTGGTATACAGTGTTTAAGCGATCAGCGTGCCTCGTGGTATAGACTTGTAGGGTTAATTAGGGCTATTGATGATAAAATAAAAATAGTGCTCGGTGGACCCCATCCAAGTATATTGCCAGCTCAAGTACTTCAACACTGTCGCCCTGATGCCCTAGTTATTGGCGAAGGTGAAGATACCATGGTTAGTCTTTTGGAGGCATGGCAGCGTGGTAGTAGCCTCAATAGTGTTGATGGTATAGCTTATAATAATGGCTCAAATGTAGTTGTAACTGCTCCAAGGCAAAGGATACAAGCCCTTGATGCACTGCCATATCCGGCTTATCATCTTGTTGACATGGATGACTATGCCGGGTGGGATTTTATTAAAACTATATACAGGCTGCTTGGGTGTAAGGATGTGCCCAAATACGCTACTATGTCTACCTCGCGCGGTTGTGTAAGTGCCTGTGGCTATTGTTCTGCGCCGCTTATATGGAAACGTAAGTGGACACGGCGCGGATATAAAAGTGTTGTTGATGAGATGGAGATGCTTCAGAAGGATTATGGTGTGCAGTTTATAATCATAACGGATGATATCTTTACTGTGGATGAGGATAGGGTCAAGGCTATATGTGAAGAAATCTTAAGAAGAGGGTTAGATATTCAGTGGGGGTTTGAGACTGCCGTTAATTTTGTATCCCCTGAGATGCTGCTAATAGCAAAAAAGGCAGGGTGTATTTGTATCTTATATGGTGTTGAGTCGGCATCTGAGGAGGTTCTTTCTTTTGTGCAAAAAAAGGTAAGGCGTGCGGATGTTATCAATGCCTTTTTATGGACAAAAAGGGCTGGTATACTTGCAGGGGCTTTTCTTATGGCTGGTAACCCCGGTGAGACTGAAAGGACTATTGATAGTACTATAAGTTTACTAAAACAAATAAATCCCGATATTGTATTGCCGCAAATAACTATGATAGCGCCAGGTACTCGGATATTTGAAAGGGCAAAGGAAAAAGGTTGTATTGATGAGGCGTATTGGTTAGGTGATAAGCCTTTTCCGTACTATACGTGTGAACGAGGGTTAAAGACGCTTTTGAGGTGGTATCGGAAGCTGCACTATTTTAACAAAAGTTATACGGTGGGGCAACTACTGTCTTTTCGGGATTTTATAGAGTTACATACTGGATTTAGGGTTGCAGGTGGTAAAATTTTTAAAGTGTAATATTTATTATAAAGAGGTTTAATTAAAATATGAAGGTTTTAGTGATAGGTGGTGGTGGTAGGGAGCATGCCCTTGTGTGGAGTCTTTCGAAAAGTAATAAGATAAAGGGTATATATTGTTGTCCTGGTAATGCTGGGATTGCGGAACTTGCCAAGTGTGTGGATGTTGCTGTTGATGATTTTGAGGCACTGATTGATTTTGCTAAGTACGAGTGGATAGAGTGTACGATAGTGGGACCGGAAGTGCCGCTAGCAAGGGGAATTGTTGATGCTTTTCAGCGTGAGGGATTAAATATTGTTGGACCTCAAAAAAGAGCTGCCATGCTTGAGTCGAGTAAGAGTTTTGCTAAGGATTTTTTAAGGAGTTATAAGATACCTACGGCAGAGTACAAGGTTTTTAGCTACCATGTACATGCTAAAGAATATATACGCCTAAAAGGGGCTCCTATTGTTGTAAAGGCTGATGGGCTTGCTGCTGGTAAAGGGGTCTTTGTTGCCCTGACAGAGACTGAGGCCTTTGAGGCAGTTGATTATATAATGAACGAGAGGGCTTTTGGCGAGGCAGGTGATAAGGTTATTATTGAAGAATGTCTTTTTGGTAAGGAGGCATCTTTTATGGTATTTACCGATGGGAATACGGTAATGCCAATGGTTAGCTCTCAAGATTATAAAAGGATTTACGAAAACGACAAAGGACCAAACACTGGTGGTATGGGGGCATACTCTCCTGTACATTTTATTACGCCTGAAATGGAAGACACCATTATGAGCACTATCATGGTGCCTGCCATTGCCGGTATGAAAAAGGAAGGTATAAACTATAAGGGTGTGCTTTATGCTGGCTTAATGATTAAAAATGGTAAGCCCTATGTTTTAGAGTTCAACTGCCGCTTTGGAGACCCAGAGGCTCAGGCTGTACTTATGCGTCTTGATACTGATTTACTTGATATTGCTATGGCTATTAATGAAGAAAGGTTGCACGAGCTTGAAGTGAAGTGGAAAGATGGGGCTTCGGTTTGTGTTGTTTTGGCATCAAAAGGCTACCCCGGTGGGTATGAGGCACAAAAAACTATTACAGGTCTTGAAGATGCTGCAAAAGAGCAGGACGTTATGGTCTTTCACTCAGGTACTGCCTTTAGTGGTTCATCGGTGGTTAGTTCTTCAGGACGGGTGCTTTGTGTTGGCGCTTATGGGGCAGATATTCATACTGCAAAACTATTGGCATATAGGGCTATTGAAAAAATTCAGTTTGATAATAAATATTTTAGGCGAGATATTGGAAAAATGTAAAGAATGTAAAGATAGAAGAGCGGGGGGAAACCCTTTTAGGCAAAAGGGGTGTCCCCCAGCACCCCAGGGAGACGTGCCTACACGTCCTTTCCTAAAACTTCTGTCTCGCAGGCTATACATAGCATGTAGTGCTAAATGCTGTATGGTGAGAGTGCGGATAGTTTTTTTCCAAGACTTTTGCAGGCATAACGAGTAAATCGCAGACGGGAAAGAGTATCACCCGTAAAAAAAATGGGTGGTACTCTTTCCCGTCTGCGATTTGGCGCAAAAAAGGGGAGGAAAAATATCTCCCCCTTAAACCCCCTCTATAACTCTTTTGGAGCTAGCGCAGAGGCTTGACGTAAAGTAGCGCAATTGGATGTGTTGTTGCTGGGATTTTTCTCCCATCCCTAAATTTATAGTTCACTGGCTGTTATTGGTGATTGTTTGTATATGTTGTGGACTAGTAAATAATGCCTCCACCAATGACTAAACCGTTTGTTTCGTAGAAAACAGCGCTTTGTCCTTTGGCTGGTGCCCATTGGGGGGTTTCAAATACTATACGCCACGTGTCGTCATCAAGTGGAAAGATGTGGCATGGGACTTCTTTCATAGTTGAGCGGAATTTTACTAAGACTGAGTTGGTGTCAATTATTTTTGGTTTGTATACTATGTGTGGGGTTTTAATAGTAAATTCATTTACAAGGGCACGGTCCTTTGGACCTACTAATAGTGCATTTGATTGATTATCCATTCCGATTACGTATATGGGACTGCCTGTTGCTATGCCAAGCCCTTTTCTTTGGCCAATTGTATAGTTAAATAGGCCTTTGTGTGTTCCAATTATTTTACCTTCAAGTGTTTTAATTGGGCCGTATGATACGTCTTGCTTTAATAATTGACGGTAATTATTGTCTTCAACAAAGCATATTTCTTGGCTTTCTGACCTTTTTGAGGCAGGTATTTCCAGTGTTTCAGCAAGACTACGGATTTCTTTTTTCAAATAACCGCCAATTGGAAAAATAACGCGTTTTAGCGTTGATTCATCTAAAGCATAAAGGAAGTAGGATTGATCTTTTTTTGCATCCAGTGCTTTTTGTAGGGTGAATAGATTGGATACATTAACGTAGTGTCCTGTGGCTATAAATGGAATGTTTAATTTGTCTGCTTCTTTTAATAAATATGGAAATTTTATGTGTTTATTGCACTGTATACAAGGATTTGGAGTTAACCCCTGCAAATAGCTACTAGTAAAATAGTTTATAACTTTATCATTAAAATCACTGCTTATATTTACAACAAAATGCTCTATTCCGAGAAATTTAGCATTATCTTTGGCAGATTGTATTGCATCTTCTTTGTTATTGCCTAACATGAATGTTACACCTATTACATCATATCCATTGTTTTTTAAAAGGTGTGCGGCTATTGATGAATCAACCCCACCGCTCATTGCAATAAGTACTTTTTTTTTCATCGTCATTAGGGATTCAGTAATAATTTTTAATTATTTATACCTTCCATTTTGTAATACTTATACCTTTAAAGCATTGTATTGATTGTTAGAGGGGTACTTTGTTGTGTTAAATTATTATATCAAATAACTTTCCAAGTAATTCTATTGCTTTTGGGTTCGTTACAATAATTATAAAAACTAGAATTACAAATAATACAAATACCTTATGTTCAAATGCAATCCTTTGTTTGTCAGATTCGTTTTTAAAGGAAGTGAGCTGGGTTGATAATTTATTTTCAAAAGAATTGAACTGTGCACTAATTTTTAGTTCAAGAGCAGTGGCCTGTTCACTAAGTTTTAGTTCAAGAGCAGTGGCCTGTTCACTAAGTTTTAGTTCAAGAGCAGTGGCCTGTTCACTAAGTTTTAGTTCAAGAGAAGATAGCTGGTTTAAAAGTCTACCTTCGAGTTTAACCATGTCTTCTCGTAGTCTACCTTCGAGTTTAACCATGTCTTCTCGTAGTCTACCTTCGAGTTTAACTATGTCCTCTCTTAATTTAGCTATTTCATCTTTTGTAGCTTTATTTTCAAGTTCCTTTTCAATTTTAGTTATTTGTTCATTTAGTTTTATTTCTACTTTAAATAAGTCATCTTTTGTGGCTTTATTTTCAAGCCTTTGATTGATTATTTCTATTTTATTATCAAGCTTTATAATATCTTCTTTCGTGGCAAGATTTGCATGTCCTTTTTCTGATACATCCTCAAAGGCATCAATTATACCTCTTGTACCTTCTTCGCCAAGTGTGTCTTTTAAGGTATTATATAAATCTAATATTTTTATCATGGCATTATCCTATTTTTAAGTGATTCTTATAAATTATATACTTTATTGGCCATTTTTTTATTAACATTGCCAAAATGCACTCCCTCTGTTCCACAGCAATAATATTTATCTATTATAATAGTTCAGTACATAGTGTGGCAATAATTATTTTTAATATAAGGATTGTATCAATTTTTGATTTGATAAAAATGCTATAATGATAAAATTTTAAAATGTTGTAAATAAAATGTACCATATCCCTCCGACTTAAGGGGCTATATTACTTTGTTGCATGTTGCTAAAGGCATTATCTCCTTTTTTTTCTTAATTTCCTATTGATTAAATAATATTGTTTTGTTAAAATACTAAGATTCAATAAAAAAATCTTCCGGAAGGCAAATCAGATGAAACAAGTGAATGACTTAAAGGCCCTGAGGGATAAAATAGATGATATAGATAATAGTATTTTAGAACTCTTAAACAAAAGGGCAGAGGTTGCTCTACAGGTAGGGGAGCTTAAGAAGGGGGAAAGTCTGCAGTTTTATAATCCTGAGAGGGAAAAGCAGATTTTAGACCGTCTTACTGGTCTCAACAAAGGGAAATTTCCTAACGATACTTTAAGGTTTATATTTCAAGAGATATTTTATGCCTCTTTATCTTTAGAGCAGTCTATTACGGTGTCTTATCTCGGGCCGCCGTCTACTTATACGCATCTTGCAGCCTTAAGGTATTTTAGTTCATCCGCTAAGCTTATACCTGCAAGAACCATAAGGGATGTTTTTGAAACCGTAGAGGCTAAAAAGGCTGAGTACGGGGTTGTGCCCATAGAAAATTCTAATGAAGGGGCGGTTAACTATACGCTTGATGTTTTTGGTGAGTTTACCTTAAATGTGTATGCGGAGTTGATGATTGAAATCAATCACAATTTGCTATCTAAAGTAAAGGAAAGGGCGGAGGTTAAGAAAATATACTCTCATCCGCAGGCTATAGCGCAGTGTCGAAAGTGGCTTGAAACGTATATGTTTGGCGTGCCAATTATAGATACGGTAAGCACGGCCGATGCCGCCACTAAGGCTGCTGATGAGGAAGGGGCTGGTGCTATTGGTAGTGAACTTGCTGCACGATTATATGATTTAAACTTTGTTGAAAGAAATATTGAAAACACTAAGGATAATGTTACTCGATTTCTTGTTATATCAACGAAGCCGCATGAAAGGACTGGTAAAGATAGGACATTAATAATGTTTGCCCTTGCTGATGAACCGGGGGCTTTGCATAAGATTTTAACGCCATTTAAGAAGGCTAATATTAATTTAACTAAGATAGAGTCAAGACCCTCACGTAAGAAGGCGTGGGATTATGTCTTTTTTGTTGTTATTGAAGGGCATATTGATGATAGGAAGGTGCGGCGCGCTATTGATGGTGTTAAAAAACACAGTACTAAGATGCAAATACTGGGTTCTTACCCAGCTATGGATACTATAGAAAAATAAACAAACTGGAGAAATTATCATTGCTTAAGGTACCGGATTATGTTAAAGAGATAAAACCCTATGTGCCAGGTAAACCTATTGAGGAATTAGAAAGACAGTACGGTATAAGAGATTCGATAAAGCTTGCTTCTAATGAAAATCCATTAGGACCATCACCTGTGGCGCTACAGGAAGTACAGCTTTTACTTAGTAAAGTGCACCGCTACCCTGATGGCAGTGGCTATTATCTTAAAACTGCTTTGGCTGAGCATCTGGGGGTTAGGGCGCACAACATTATACTTGGTAATGGGTCTAATGAACTGATTGATATAGCTGTGCGGACATTTGTCGGTATGGGGCAGGAGTGCGTTATGGCTGATGTTACCTTTCCTATATTTTTTATATCTACTAAAAAAAATGGGGGTTGCCCTATTATTGTTCCAATGGAAAAAATGGCGCATAACTTATCTGCAATGGCTGACAACATTACTGATAATACGAAAATAGTGTTTATAGCAAATCCTAATAATCCAACAGGCACTACGGTTAGTGCGGCAGAGTTTGATGATTTTATGGAGAAGGTACCTGAGCACGTTTTAGTTATTTCTGATGAGGCATATTTTGAATATGTGATGAGGGCTGATTATCCTGATACATTAAAATATATTAGGCAAGGAAGAAATGTTTTAATATTAAGGACATTTTCAAAGATATATGGGCTTGCTGGTTTTCGTATTGGATATGGGGTTAGTAATCAGTACGTTATTGAATTGATGGGAAAGATTGTTGAGCCTTTTAATACGAATATGCTTGCTCAGGCGGCGGCTTGTGCGGCTTTGAAAGATAAAGAGCATATTAGAAAAACAATAGCCCTTAATGAAGAGGGAAAGGCATATTTGTATGCTGAATTAGAAGCCCTGCATGTTGATTATATAAAGACGGAGGGGAATTTTATATACATGGATTTAAAGCGTGATTGTCATAAAGTATATGAAGCGCTTTTACAAAGAGGGATTATAGTGCGCCCTATGGGGGCTACTGCTATACGGGTAACGATAGGAAAGGATGACGAAAATAAAAGATTTGTACATGAATTAAAGGAGGTTTTAGACAGATGGATATAATAGTGCTTAAGCAGTCTGTAACGGAGTCGGAACTTGATAATATAGTAAAAAAGCTTGAAAATATGGGACTTAAAACTAATATATCAAAGGGAACGGAAAGGACTGTTATTGGTGTTATCGGGGATACTTCAAGCATATCGGAAGAGGAAACTGATGCCTTTCGTGTAACTCCTGGGGTGGAAAACGTTATGAGAATAATGAAACCATATAAGCTTGCAAGTCTTGAGTCAAAGAAAACGCACTCCATTATAAATGTAAATGGTCATACAATTGGTGGGCAAAAGATACCTGTTATAGCAGGTCCTTGTGCTATAGAAAATCGCACTGTCTTTTTGGATATAGCCGAAAAGGTTAAGGCTGCGGGGGCTACCTTTATTAGGGGTGGGGCTTATAAGCCTCGTACATCACCGTATTCTTTCCAAGGGCTTGGTGAGGAAGGGCTTCAAATCCTTGCAGATGCTAGACAGAAGTATGGTATGCCTATCGTAACAGAGTTGATGGACCCAAGGGATATAGAGTTAGTAGTTAAGTATACGGATATTATACAGATAGGGACAAGGAATATGCAAAACTTTCGTCTCTTGTTAGAGGTTGGCTCGGTTGATAAGCCGGTTTTACTGAAGCGGGGACTTAGTGCTACAATAAAGGAATGGCTTATGGCGGCTGAGTATATTATGTCTCGTGGTAATCACAATGTAATATTGTGCGAAAGGGGTATACGTACGTTTGAAACGGCTACGAGAAACACCCTTGATCTTAGCGCTGTACCTGTATTGAAGCAGCTTACGCATTTGCCTGTTGTTGTTGACCCAAGTCATGGGGTTGGCAGATGGGATTTGGTAGCTCCTATGGCAAAGGCTGCTGTTGCTGCTGGGGCTGATGCCCTTATGCTTGAGGTACACACAAACCCGCAGGAGGCTCTCTCTGATGGTGAGCAGTCGTTGAAGCCGGACATTTTCGCTACTTTAATGAAAGAGCTTGAGCCTATTGCAAATGCTGTAGGACGGCATATGTAGATTTTGTTTGCTTAGGTTTTAGATAAGGAGCTGTTCTTGTTTGATGGGGGAGGGACGGTTACTTTAATTTTTTACTTGGATTTTTTGCGTTGTTTGCTTATTTATTTAATCTGCTTTAGTTTTGGAATAAATAAAAAATGAGGGGTTTGTTTGCTTTTTGATAACTTAGGGATAATTGGGGTTGGGCTCATAGGTGCATCTGTTGCGTTGGCAGCTAAGAAGCATAAGCTTGTTAGTCGTGTTATTGGTTTTGGTAGGAATGAGGAGCGTTTAAGCGCTGCTAAAGAACTGGGGATTATAGATGACTTTACAGTGGTACCGCAGGAGCTTGCCTTGATGGTTAATACTGGTATGACTAACGTTATAATCTTTGCAACCCCGCTTGAGACCTATCTACCAATGGTAGAGCAGATTAAGCCTTATCTGAGGCAAGGCACTATTATAAGTGATGTGGGAAGTGTTAAGGGTAAGGTGGTGGCTGCTATGGAATCAGTTATGCCTGAGGGGGTGTTTTTTGTTGGTGTTCATCCGATTGCCGGCAAGGAAAGCTCCGGATTTGAAAATGCTGATGATTCGCTTTTTAACTCTGCTAAGTGTATTATAACGCCAACGGATAAAACCGACAAGCGCTCACTTGATTTGATTATTAGTTTTTGGCAAAAAATTGGTACAAGTGTTGTTTGTTTAAAACCTGATGAGCATGATGAGATATATTCCTCTGTTAGTCACATGCCACATGTGCTTGCTTATGCCCTGGTTAACTCTGTCTGTGATATAAACCATGAATTTTTACAATACGGTGGGAGTGGCTTTTACGATACCACTCGAATTGCCATCAGTCCAGCATCTATTTGGACTGATATATGTTTTATGAATCGAGACAATATTTTAACTCATTTGGAATCATATATAAAGACGTTAAATAAAATAGCCGGCTTTTTAAAAACAGGACAAAGGGACGCATTTAGTGCTGAGGTTGAAAGGGCACGGCGTTTAAGAGAAGAATTACAGCCAAAGGGGAATAATAAACGTGTCAAGTAGTGTAGAGTCATTGAAGGTGTGTGCCCTTGGGGCATTAAAAGGTGAGTTTATACCGCCAGGGGATAAGTCCATATCGCATAGGGCTATATTTTTTGCAGCTATTGCGGAAGGGGATTCCATTGTACAGGGGTTTTTAAATGCTGGAGACCCTATCAGTACAGTGCACGCCTTCCGTAGTCTTGGCGTTGATATTGAAAACTATGGCGTTCATTATAATAGTGTTGGCACTGATAGCACTATTACAGATACGCTTATTATAAAAGGTAAGGGGGCATCAGGCCTAAGGGAGCCTAAAGGGGTTGTTGATTGTGGTAACTCAGGTACTACTATGCGTTTACTTGCTGGTCTTTTGAGTGCCTATCCATTTTTTACCTGTCTAACGGGCGACAATTCCTTAGTTGGTCGGCCTATGGCTAGAGTTATAAACCCATTAAGACAAATGGGGGCTTTTATTTATGGAAGAGATTGGTCTAAATACCCACCACTTGCTATCATTGGTGGTAAGCTTACGCCTATAACTTATAAGCTGCCTGTGGCATCGGCTCAGGTTAAATCCGCACTGATAATAGCTGGGCTTTTTGCCCATGGTAGGACTATTATAGAAGAACCAATTAAATCCAGAGACCACACGGAGCGCATGTTGCCAGCCTATGGGGTAAGTCTAAAGGTGGAGGGGCTTACTGTTGCTGTTGAGGGTGGTTGCACATTACAGGCAACTGATTTTACCGTACCTGGGGATTTTTCATCGGCTGCCTTTATAATAGCTGCCGCCTGTGTTATTAATGGCTCTGAGGTGCTTATAAAGGGTGTGGGGTTAAATCCCACAAGAACCGGATTTTTGGATGTCTTAAGGCAAATGGGGGCAGATGTTAAGATTGAAAATTTAAAGGCAAATTCGGGGGAGCCTGTCGGGGAGCTTTTATGTCGTTATACGGATGGGTTAAAGGCTATCAGTATTGGTAGTAATGATATACCGAGTGTTATAGATGAGTTTCCAATTCTTTGTGTGTTGGCAACTCAGGCAAGGGGAGTTACCGAGATAAGGGGAGCTAAGGAGTTACGTGTAAAGGAGTCAGACCGCATAGCAGCTATGACAGCTGGGCTTAGAAACATGGGGGTTACTGTAGAGGAGTTTGAAGATGGCTTGGCAGTAGAAGGACCTGTGCAATTAAAGGGGGCTTTGGTTAATAGTTATAATGATCACAGGGTGGCTATGGCGTTTTCTATAGCAGCGTTGATGGCTAAGGGACAGACTGAAATCGTTGGTTATAAGGCATCTGAAATATCGTTTCCCGGTTTTTACGACACAATAAGGAGACTTGCCGTTAAGTGAAAAGGGTTATTGCAATAGATGGACCGGCTGGTTCGGGTAAAAGCACTATAGCACGCATGATAGCTGAACGCTTGGGGTTTGACTATCTGGATACGGGGGCTTATTACCGAGCTGTTGGTTTAAAATTAAGAGATGCTGGTTTTGATGGTGATGCGTTAGATGAAGATATAAGTAGGGTATTGGAAAGTACGGTGGTTGATTTTGACAGGTCAAATAAGCGGTTTTATCTTGATGGTAGGGATGTTACTGATGCAATTAGGACTAAGGATGCTGGACGCTATTCTTCGATTTTTTCAAAGAAAAAGTCGGTGCGGGATTTTTTACTTTTAATACAGCGTCGTTTTGCCGATAATGCCGACCTTGTTGCAGAGGGGCGGGATATGGGCACTGTGGTTTTTCCAAATGCGTGGAAAAAGATTTTTTTAACGGCAGATGTGTACTGTCGGGCAAGTAGACGGTATGAGCAGTTTAAAGAGATGGGTAGTACGGTTACTGAGGCAGATGCCTTGACTGACCTCGTTGTTCGTGATAAATTGGATGAAGAAAGGCAACTGGCACCCTTAAAGAAGGCCTCAGATGCCTTTTTATTAGATACGAGTAAATTATCCGTAGATGACACCGTGGCGGCAATTCTACGATTTATAGATTATAGATAGCGTAATAATATGTGTGTTTGTATGTATAAATATAAATCAATTAGTAGCTACCTAATGGTTTTTGTTGTGGTTCAAGGGGTTTAACCCCTTGAGCTGTAGGCCAAAGGGGCGAGTCCCAGGGAGGGTGCGGCAGCACACAGGGAGTGTGAGGGTAGAACCCTCACTATGTATTTGTTTCCCTATCATTTTTAATGATGGTTTGCAAATATAATCGTTTTGGTAGAGGAAGTAGCATTGGACATAACGTTGGCAAAACGCGCGGGGTTTTGTTTTGGAGTGAAGAGGGCTGTGAAGATAGCCTTTGAGCTAGCGTCTAAAAGGGATGGTGTGTGCACCCTTGGGCCTATAATACATAATCCACAGGTTGTTGAAAAGCTTAGCCAGAAGGGAGTTTTTAGTGTTGATGAACCATCAAAAGAGATGAAATCTGTTATAATAAGAACGCATGGTATACCTGTTGCGATGTATGAAAGGCTTGATGCTACAGGGGTTGAGATAATAGATGCAACATGTCCGTTTGTAAAAAAGGCTCAGGAATATGCTAAATTGCTTAGAAATGAGGGCTATCAGGTAATAATACTGGGGGATAAGGACCACCCAGAGGTTAAGTCTATAATGAGTTTTGTGGGTGATGATGTCATTGTAGTGAAAAACGGTGAAAACCCAAGGGATATTAATCCAAACAATATGCGTAAGCTTGATAATAAAGTGGGTATTGTTGTGCAGACAACGCAGCCTCTTGATGCTTTAAGACGGTTACTCAATGTAGTTGTGGAAAAGGCCAAGGAGCTAAAGGTATACAATACTATATGTAATTCAACGGCTCTAAGGCAGAAGGAAACAAGAGAGATATGTCAAAACGTTGAGATGATGATTGTAGCAGGTGGTAAAAATAGTGCAAATACTACGCAATTGGCTACTTTATGTCTAAGTACAGGTGTGCACACTTATCACATAGAAACGGCTGATGAAATAGACCCGCTGTGGTTTAATGGCGTAAGCCGTGTGGGTGTTACAGCAGGGGCATCCACGCCAGACTGGATCATAGAAGAGATAGTCAAGAGAATTAATAATATATAGGGGGATAGGGACCTTATGGAAGTACATGATAATGATATGGAGCAGCTTTATGCGGAAACTTTTCGGGGTATAGAAGTTGGTATGATATTAAATGGGAAGGTGGTTGCTAAAAAGGCCACTGCCGTTGTTGTAGATATAGGGTATAAGTCGGAAGGCTTTATCCCTATAGAGGAGTTTACTCAGGAGGAACTTAATGTACTGAAAGAGGGCGATACTATAGAGGTATTGGTTTCCGATATGAAAGATGCTGAGGGCATTGTTAATCTATCAAAGGCAAGGGCTAAGAGGATTATTACGCAGCAAAAACTCCAAAAATCCTTTGATGAAGATGAAATCGTGGAGGGGAAGATTGTTGATAAGACGAAGGGGGGATTTTTTGTTGATATAAATGGGGTTAAGGCTTTTTTGCCCGGCTCTCAATTTGATGTAAAGCCGGTTAAGTTTTCAGACGATGTGGTTGGTATGTCGTGTCGCTTTAAGATCTTAAAGCTAAACAGTAAGTTAAATAATGTTATAGTGTCAAGGCGTGCCGTTATAGAAGAGGAAAAGACCAAGAAACGAGAAGAAACTAAAGGAAGAATAAAAGAAGGCTCTATTATAAAAGGTACTGTTAAGAACATTACAGATTATGGGGTGTTTGTAGACCTTGGGGAGATAGACGGGCTTTTGCATATTTCTGATATTTCATGGGGGAGGATTGATCATCCCTCGGATGTGTTTTCCGTTGGACAGGAAATAGAGGTTATTGTGCTAAAGTATGATGTGCAAAACGCTAAGGTTACGCTTGGGTTTAAGCAAAAGAAACAAGACCCGTGGATTGATATAGATACGCGGTATGCCGATGGGAAGAAGGTTGAAGGTAAGGTGGTTGGTCTTACTGATTATGGGGCATTTGTTGAGCTTGAAGAGGGGGTTGAGGGGCTAGTCCATGTGTCTGAGTTGGATTGGTCATCAAAACCGGGCCATCCGTCAAAGTACATAGAAGTTGGCGATGTGGTACATGCTGTGGTTTTAAAGGTTGATAAGGGGCAGCGACGAATTTCCCTTGGTATTAAACAACTGAAACCAAAACCGTGGGAGTTAGTTGCACAAAAATATAGGGTAGGGCAGCGTGTGACTGGTAAGGTTAGGACCATAACAGATTTTGGGATTTTTGTTGGTATGCCTGAGGGCGTTGATGCCCTTATCCATATATCTGATATATCGTGGACAAAACATATACGCCATCCGTCTGAGGTGTTTAAGCTTAGACAAAAGGTGGAGGCTGTTATTTTAAGCCTTGAACCGGATAAAGAGCGAATGCTACTTGGTATTAAGCAGTTGGATGCAGACCCGTGGATAGAGCAAATACCGACGAGATTTAAGTTAGGTGATGAGGTGGAGTGTAAGGTGCTTCGGGTTACGGAGCACGGGATTTTTGTTGATATAGAAGATAGTGTTGAGGGGTTAGTGTATGCCTCGGAGGTGGTTAAGCGGGAAGATGGCGAGCAGTACAAGGAGTCTGATATGATAAAGGCGAGGATTATTAAGATGGATTTTGAGCAAAAGAAGATAGGACTTAGTATGTTTCCTGCTAGCCGTTTAGAAGAAGATAGCAAATGAAGAAGGTCTGTATAGTGTTTAGTGTGCTTTTTGTGGTTTTGATAATTGCTGGGATAATAGCTGCTTTTGTGGAAAAACCGCTATCTATAGGTGAAAAAGTTGGTTTGATAAAGGTAGAGGGGGTTATTATGGAGTCTGAAAAGATTATAGAGCAGCTTGAAAACTACAGGGAGAACAAATCTATAAAGGCTATTATCTTGAGGGTAAATAGTCCCGGTGGGGCAGTGTCTCCTTCGCAGGAAATATATGAAGAGGTTAAGAGGATTGCAAAAGTGAAACCCGTGGTAGTCTCTATGGGTTCACTTGCGGCATCTGGTGGGTACTATATCTCAGCAGCTGCTACTAAAATTGTTGCAACGCCAGGTACGATTACTGGCTCTATTGGGGTTATTATGGAGATTGTTAATGTTGGTGGCTTAATGGAGAAGATTGGTGTTAAGAGTGAGGTAATAACCAGTGGTAAGTATAAGGATTTGGCGTCAGTATTTCGGGGTATTGGCGAGGAGCAAAGAAAGATACTACAGATGAATATGGATGATATACATGAGCAGTTTATTGAGGCAGTGGCGCTTGGCAGAAAAATACCGGTTGAACGTATTAGAGAAATAGCAGATGGACGCATATTTACGGGCAGACAGGCACAAAAATTATCGCTTGTGGATAAGCTTGGAGGTCTGCAAGATGCTATTAATGAAGCCGCTAAGATAGCCAATATAGAGGGCAAACCACAAGTTGTTACTCCAAAGGATAACTTTAATTTTGATGAATTTTTAAGTAAAAGTATGTTTGGTACTCTTTTTCAAAAGCCCGGTGCTTTAAATATGCACTACATGCTATTACCATACGGTAATAACTAATATTGCCTTTAGTGTACGCTTTAAAGATGAGGTGAATATGACAAAATCAGAGCTAATAACAAAGGTATCTGAACAAGTTCCGGGGCTTTCAAAGGTGCAGACGGAGATAATTGTAGATGCCTTTTTTAATAGTATAACAGTTGCTCTTCAAAATGACGAAAAGGTAGAGATCCGCGGGTTTGGTAATTTTAAAGTAAAACGTAGAAATTCCCGTACAGCTAGAAATCCCAAAACAGGCGAGCAGGTGGAAGTGCCTAGAAAAAAAGTGCTGCATTTTAAAGTGGGTAAAGAGTTGAGGGAAATGATGAATAATCAAAAAGGAGTATAAAGTAGCCGTTTTATTATTTTTATGGATAGACGAATATTTTTAAAAAAAATAATTAAAACCTTTTTCTTTTCGGTAGGCATTATAACGTCGTCTTTATCAGTGTTATTTATATATCCATCAAATATTTCAAGAAGGAAGACCGTTTTTTTTGACATCTTGGCTGAAGATGAGCTGCCGAGAAAGGGAGTTAAAAGGGTTGATTTTACATACAAACATAAGGAAAAGGACGTACAGACAGGATTTTATATAGTAGCTGATAAAGGCAGTATTTTGGGGTTATCACCTGTGTGTAGTCATTTGGGGTGTCTTGTTAAATATAATAATCATGAAAAGGCATTTATTTGTCCCTGTCATGGCGGTAAGTATGATATAAGAGGGCAGGTTACAGATGGTCCACCACCTAAGCCATTAACGGAGCTGCCATTGAAGATTGCTGATGGCAGGGTCTATGTAGGGATTAAGGTTTAAAAAAAACTATGGGGAAAATATTTGATTGGATAGACCGCAGATTTAATTTAAAGGTTGTACATAAACGATTTCTTAAACGTAGCCTACCAGAAAAGATTACATATTTTCATTGTCTCGGGGGGGCGGCTTTTACGTCCTATCTTTGTTTGATTGTTACTGGGCTTTTACTTTCTATATATTATGTTCCTTCCGAGCTTGAGGCATACGACAGCATTGTTAAGATTCAACATGAGGTGCGTTTTGGTAAGGTCATCAGGAGTGTGCACAACTGGTCTGCAACGTTATTTATTGTCTTTATAATTTTGCATACGCTAAGGGTGTTTATACATAAAGCCTATGCCCCACCGAGGCAGTTGAACTGGCTAGTTGGAACATTAGCAATGTTACTTGCCTTTGCCTCTGGTTTTACTGGATATTTATTGCCGTGGGACCAAAAGGCCTTTTGGGCTACTGAGGTTGGTACATCTATGGCATCTACTATTCCTGCTATTGGTAAATATATTATGTATTTTATTCGTGGTGGGTTGGATGTTACAGGGGTTACTTTAATTAGATTTTATAGTATGCATGTGCTTTGGATACCGTTTTTTATGATGATGGCGCTTTGGGTGCACTTTCACATGGTAAGGCGTCTTGGTATAAAACGAAATCTGTAAATTAATGAAGATAAAAAAGGACGGGGGAAATCCTTTTGAGAAAGATGGAAAAAAAAGGGGAAAGGACTCTGTCCTTCCTTTATTACGTAAAATATAAGGAATCGTAATATGGAGACAAAAACAATTTATGAGGAAGATATTTTAAAAGAGATACAAGGATTACCTGACGAGCTTCAAAGAAAAGTTATGGATATGGTGCATTCTTTCAAAGATGAGATTTTGTTTGTTGAGGTAAATGAAAAAATATTGACTGAAGATTTTCTATCTGTTTGTGGTACTTGGGAGGACGGTAGAAGTGTTGAAGAACAAATACGTGATATAGAACTATTTAGGAAATCTGCTTTTAATAAGGATGATATATTGTGAAATATTTACTTGATACAAATATTTGTATTTATTTACTAAATGGTAATGTAGTATTACAAAATAAAGTAAAAGAGATAGGGGTACTATCTTTGGCAATAAGAGTTTTAGGATTTATATATACCAAAATAAAAATGGTTTGCAAAAAATAATAACAGTATTTTTTATCATGTCTCATGAAATAGTTTTTGGGGTTCAAGGGTGTGAAGGCATCGCCCTCACTGTGTATTTGTTTCCTTATTATTTTTAATAATGCCTTGCAAACCTAATTTGTTTGGGTATATATTGAAAAAACTTTAATCTTCTATCTTAACGATATATTCTTTAAATGGACCAAAGGTAATTTCATTTATTGTAGCCTGTAGTTCCAGTTCATCTATAGACTCAAGGGTTAGCATTACTTTGTAGTTTCTATCATCAAAAAACGGATAAGAGCCTATCTTAACAAGGCTGTGATTTTTAACTACCTTATTTAAATGTGGAGCTATTTCTGATTCATATTCATCAACGTATATTTTTTTAAATAAAACCGGTTTACCATTAAACCTTCTAAGTAGTATATTAAGTTTTTCCCTCAGATATTTCGGAACGCCGGGAAATATATATATATTTTTATAACAAATAAGTGGAAACTTTAAATCAGTATCTGTAATAATATCCCCGCCATTGGGGACTTCCGCCATCTTTAGTCTTTCCGGTGTTAATGTTCCACCGTAACGTTGTAAAAGTACGTTGCGTAGGTACTCATGTATGACGGGCTCTACGTTAAATGCCTTAGAGATGCCTTCTATTGATACGTCGTCGTGCGTTGGCCCAATGCCGCCAGACGTGAACACATAGTCATAGTTTACTGAAAACTGCCTCACCTCTGTTGCTATTTCATCTACGTTATCCCCTATAACAGATATACGTTTAACGGCAACCCCACGCATACGCAACTCCCTTGCCATATATAGGGCGTTACACTCCTCTACCATACCGCTTAGTATTTCATCACCAATTATAATTATTCCAGCAGTTTTTATCATTAGCTATGCTTCTCTCAACCCTGTGATTGTTCACTTTATAAGTTAACTATTTTATATAGTTATAATTAATACCCCATTATACTATATGTTCTATTTGTTAATAAAGATAAAAAACTGTTGTTTGCAGAATTTTTTTTCTTTTACCTCCTGCAAGTATTATTAAATTTATTTTGGTAATAAAATATAAATAGGTACACAGGTTATTGACATGTGCATTTACCTTTTGGTATGTTACCTTTAATCTGTTAAAATTCAATAAGTAAATCTGAAGAAAAGGTTTTTCTAAAAGTGATTTTTGTGTTATTTATACGTAATTTAATTGAAAAGGTAGTGGTTTTTATTAGTGATGGAAGAAAATACTGAAAGAATAGACGTAAAGACAGGCCTTGAGGTTATTGAAAGGGCAGAGGATACGCATGTAATTACACTCTTTGCTGTAGAGGAAGAGCGGTTTCCTATAATTGATAATTTTGATGTGCCAGAAGGTTATGATAGCGATACGGTTGTGGTGTTGCCTGTAAATAGAGGTAAGCTTTATGTTTACTGGGAGATTTCTGACTCTGCAAGGAATAGTGAAATAAATGGCAAGAGAGTTGGACATTGTCAGTTAATGATGGTTTTGTATGAAGTGAAGGATAATGACATAGTGGAGTTCCATTGTTTTGAAGTTAATCATAAGGTTGGAAGCGGGTTTGTTCATTATCATAATCCATATGGGGCAATTATAGCGGTGTTGGGGTTTTATGATAAGAATGAGTTTATTGATATAATAATTTCCAAAACAATAGCATCAACGCCTTTAAACGTTGCAGATAAGCTTAATGAGTACTGGCTTATTAAGGCCAAAAGTTATGTGGAAGAAACTCAGGTAACTGATACGACTCCGCAAGAAGAGGTTAGCCCCGTAGAAGAAACTGTGGAAGATATAGTGGTACAAGTTATATTACCAGAAGAGAATCAGTTAATAATCGAAGAAGTACCACAAGAGGTATTTCCAGAGCAGGCATTTGAAGATGAAATTGTGGTTATTCCCATAGAGGAAGCAAAGTCAGCGGAAATGCTTGAACAAATTACTCATGAAATGGGCTTACCTTTTCATCGAGAGGAACCTGCCTCTGAAGGCTTAGAGCGGACAGCCATTGAGGAAGTAACCGAGAAAGATAAAGGTTATCATGGTTACATGGTTAGTTCCTCAGATAACAGTGTTAACATATATCATAAAGATTATGAGCTCAAAAATCAGGTTGAAAATCAAGATGTGTTAGAAGGTCAGCAAGAAAGGAAAGTCAATGATTAAGGGATACTGGGTTTTAGTGTTACACTCGCATTTACCATTTGTAAAGCATCCGGAGTATGATTATTTTCTTGAAGAGCATTGGCTTTTTGAGGCTATCTCAGAGACCTATTTGCCTCTTTTGATGAATATGAAAAAGCTTTTAAACGATGGCGTTGATTTTAGACTGACTACGTCGGTTACGCCGCCACTTGCTGAGATGCTTGCCGATGAGTATTTGATAAGTCAGTATCTAAAACATATGGATAAGCTAATAGAGTTGACAGAAAAGGAGATTGTCAGATTAAAACATGATAATGAGTTTTTGCCAGTAGCTAGGTTTTATAATAAAAAGTACTGTGAACTTAAGCGTTTCTTTGTAGAGGAGCTTGACTGCCAAGTTCTAAATGGATATAGATATTTCAGCAACCTCGGTAAGGTGGAAATTATTACCTGTGGGGCAACTCATGGGTTTTTACCGATATTAAGTGTAAATAAAAGGTCGGTTGAGGTGCAACTTAAGGTAGCTGTTGAAACACACGCTAGGCATTTTGGCAAGGCTCCTAATGGTATATGGCTTCCGGAGTGCGCATTTTACGAAGGGCTTGATGATTTATTAAAAAAATATGGCATTAAATTCTTTTTTATGGATACCCATGGTGTTAATGACGGTAAGCCTCAGCCAAGGTATTCTGTGTACGCTCCAGTATATACGCCAAGCGGTATTGCTGTCTTTGCGCGAGACCTGCACTCATCGCAACAAGTGTGGAGCTCCGTTGTGGGTTATCCGGGCGACCCCTATTATCGTGATTTTTATAGGGACTTAGGTTATGATTTGGACTTTGATTACATTAAGCCTTACATTAGTCCAGATGGTATAAGGGTTTTCACCGGCCTTAAGTACTACCGGGTTACAGGCTATACGGATGATAAGAAGGCTTATGAGCCGGATATGGCATATGAAAAAACAGTATCCCATGGCATTCATTTCCACGGAGAGAGGGTCAAGCAGATAGAAAAGCTCCAGCCTGTTATGGATAGGCTGCCTATGGTGGTTTCACCATATGATGCTGAGCTATTTGGCCATTGGTGGTATGAAGGGCAGGATTTCTTATATAACGTATTTGTTGAAATGGATAAACAGCAGTTAATTAAAGCAGTAACACCGATGGAATATTTGCATATGTATCCACAAAATCAAATAATAACCCCATGTCCATCAACATGGGGGGCTGATGGTTATTATGATGTGTGGCTTAATGAAAAAAATGCCTGGATTTACAGACACCTTCACACGATGGCTGATAAGATAGAGCAGCTTGCAAATAAGTACTACTTTACAAAAGATGAGCTTACGGAAAGAGTTCTTAATCAGATGCTTCGTGAGCTTTTGCTTGGCCAAAGTAGCGACTGGGCTTTTCTTATAACTATGGGCACTGCCGTTGAGTACTCTACTAAGAGGACAAAGGAGCATATTTATAATTTTAATAATCTATTGGCGGGGTTTTTAGCGAATAATACGGATATGCGCCTTCTTGAATGGAATGAATATAAGAACTCTATTTTTGAAAAAATAGATTTTAG
Source organism: Candidatus Magnetomicrobium cryptolimnococcus (assembly GCA_018606805.1). Lineage (GTDB taxonomy): Bacteria > Nitrospirota > Thermodesulfovibrionia > Thermodesulfovibrionales > Magnetobacteriaceae > Magnetomicrobium > Magnetomicrobium cryptolimnococcus. Next base: position 311,571 of record JAGYWI010000001.1, on the reverse strand, counting down.
GGTATTTGCAAGCAAATATGTTGACTAACATCAGTGGTTAACTATTTTAACCGCTTATTATTATAACCCTAGCATATTACTATTTTAAGGAGATGCTCGTATGGATATAAGATCACATATTGCGGCTATAGCCGCCTTTCTTTCCCCATTAATACCGTATCTATTGAAAGCTGACATGGAAAAAGCTGCAAAGCCCGGTACCAAACAAAAAGGTGCTGCCACTATAGAGGAAGATTATGCCCCAGACGTTACCACAATGGAAAAGGCCAGAAGCCTTTGGGATTTAATTAGACCGAAATTAGCAACTAATAGCAGTTTGAAAGATGCTGTCAATGGGCTTAATCTATTTCCATATGATGAAGATGCAACGTCAACCCTTAGATTTCAACTAAAAATAATGACTACTCAAGATGAAAAACTTGCAATAGCACTATCAAAGGCATGGGGTGAGGTAGCACAGCGCGGTGTCTCCGTTAATACAAGCACGGAGCTAAATACGGTGAGATGGGCAGATGTCTTAAACCGCGAGGATGACGTAATAAAACGGCTTGAAATGATAAGGCTGTTACGTATAGGCATGGACCCAATACAAATAGCACAAATGTTTCACACTGATATAGATTATCTATACCGGGTGCACAGTGCCTTTACCTTGGCTGGTGTCAATGGTATAGTGTCAGGTTCAAATATACGGCATTGGCTTGATAATTTAAACTATAATGATCCATTGCTAAGAAGGCTTGAGATTATTCGTCTTTTAAGGGCAGGTAGCCCACCTGAGGTTATCGCAAGGGAATATAATACGACTAAAGAGTATATATATAGGTTAAATGATAGATTTACAAATAACGGTTACTTGGGCGTTTTGACTGAGGATGATATGATAAGGTACAGGCAGGTAAATCCGCCAATAATACGTATCTGTTCTTTTAACCTTCACGGTACGCACGATAGCGATGCCGCACGGTTTAGGCGGGTTGCAAATGAGTTATCGGTGTTTGACCCGGAGGTGTGTGCCTATCAGGAGGTTATTAGCGGTGCTGGCATAGAGGAAACAAGCGCACAGATTGCTAGATGGATGACTAATATGACAGGCAACTATTATAGAACTCATTACAGCTACTGTCATCTTTACATGGAGAGGTACCCGGAGGGTGTGGCTGTTTCAAGCCGTTATGAGCTAAAAAATAAACAAACTATTAATCTAAATGCAAACTTGATGGGTGGTTTACGGCCTGCTATGGAGCGGTACGCTGCTGCCTGTGAGGTGGAGATATATGGCAGGCGAGTAATATTTGTATCCCTACATTTAGACCATCATGAAAACTCGGATATTCGCCTTGCCCAAGCTCAAAAACTACTTGAGGAAATAAACCGTCTCTATGGTGATGAAAGTAGTTACTACTGTGTAGCGCTTGCCGGGGACTTTAACGATGTTGAAAATTCACCTGTCATTTCTTTTTTAAAAGATGAAGGATTTATTGATACATATAGGAGTATTCATCCAACCGGAGGCAATACATTTAACACGGTTGACCCCTTTACGCGTATTGATTACATTATGGTTAAAGGAAACATTCAAAAGGTCCACTGGGCAGAGCTTATTTTAAATAATCCACAGTTTAGTGATCACATAGGGCTTTATACTGTTATTGAGTGAATAAGTGCATTTTAATATTTTAATATAGAGGGATTGGTGTTATGTTTGGTGAAGAGCATTTTGTGCTATCCTATCAGTGGGACGGCTATTGTCAGAGTCTTTTTGATTTACTTAAAGGTGAGCTCAACCGTGTGCTTAGTGGTCTTGAAGAGCTAGAAAATATAGTAATTGAGTATAAAATACAAAAATCTGAGGATGGAGATAAACCAGTATCTAAGGCTACAAAGGAGTCCTTGCTTGAGTATTATAAGAAGTGGCATTATAACAAGATACACTTTGAATATGCTGTTGGTGAGATTGATAAGAAGCTACGCGTTATAAGGGAGCTTGGCTATAGAGGCTTTGGGGTTAATATTGACCTTTTAAATGCTATGGAGGATTTGAAGAGGGACTTTTGTGAGCGGATATGGTTACAATTAAAAAAAACCTTTGATAAACATATTGAATCTGTAAAGGACGTAATATTTTTCCCAACTGAACTTATTGAGGAAATGAACTCGCACTCAATAATAGATGAGTTTTGCCGCAAATTAGGATTAAATAAGGAAGAAAATACGCCAAAGGTTGTTTCAGATATAGATGTGGATGTTGTTCACTACTTTAAGATTATGAGTGAGGAAACGCCGTGGTTTGTAAATACGGCTATTTTTCAAAAACTATTTCTACACTTAGGCTGTTCTTCAAAAACAATAATGAAGGGTTCTGTTGGTTACGAAGATGAGCTGACACCACAGGAGCTGAAGGTTATAGGCAATGCTAATTTTGTTGAAGTATATAAAGAAACCTTTGCAAAACTTCATAAGTTTACGGAAATAGGTGTGGAGCTTTTAAAGAAGATTCATAAACAACTTTCAAAAAAACTTGTACCAAATGCCGGTGAGTTTAGGACAATGGACTTTCCCGATAGAAATGGTGTTACCTTTGATTTTGACAATTTCAAAAGGGAAATTAAAAACATGGAACACGTCCTGAAAGAAACAGCGGAAAGTTACCACGACCTGTTTGCTTTTATTTATGATCTATCGCGCTCTTACTATATGTTTATAGGGGTGCACCCTTTTTGGGATTCAAACGGGAGGGTTGGCAAGGTATTTTTAAACCATCTGCTTTTAAAAAAGGGGCTTCCGCCTATAAGCTTTGATATGCGGGAGGAAATTTATGCCCTGCCGCGCTATGGTGGTACCATAGAGGATATGTATGCTTATATAAAAAAAAGGATACGCAGGGCTGTAGATGCGTACTTTTACGAGCGATGGAAGCTTGATGAGTTTGGGTTTTTGCATAAGCAGATATATAATGTGGCATTTGACTCCGGAGTGTATTTTCGGCAAATAGATGATAGGCCTCAGAAACTTGAAGTGAGTTTTGAAGCTTATATAGTACGTCCGTTTGAAGAGCGTGTTTTTAGAAATTTACAAGACTATTGCCGAGTTGTTTTTTATGATGAAAATCAGCTTAGAAACTTAAAGGTATACTGTGGCTTTTCAAAAAAAGAGCGTGGTGAGTGGCAAAAGATATTTAGTGTTAAGGATAATATTTTCATTAAAGAAATAGCCTCAGATATACCGAACACGTGTGCTTATGACGTTGATTTTGTAATAGAGCTGCATGGGCAGCAATATGAGTGCGATTATTTTAATTGTTCTATTGTTTCTGAAGATGGTGGGCTTATATTTAATAATAAGGGTTTAAATTATTCATATAAAATGGAAAGGTAGTGAACTTATGGAAGAATTTGAAGGATATGCTGAAGAATATTGTCATCCGTCCTATAAGTGGATAGGGCACAGGCGCAGTGTTAAGAATATACAGCAGTGGGAGATTTCTAATTTTGCAGGTGGGATAGGTTTTGCTTTTAATAATTACGCTGACCATAAGGCACTGCGTGTTATTCTTAAAGTGTACAGGGAAGACGGCGTTTGTGAACAGTATATAATGGATGGTTATTGTTGTGGTGAGTGGTCGGATAACTGGCAGAAGTGGCAGGTGCACCAGTTGCCTCTTTTTCCATATGAGGGGTTGCATGGCCTTGCTCACAATATGAAGTTTTCATATATAATACATAAAGATGGCAAATCTATACCTTCAAAGTATAACTATAAGTTTGCATCTCTTCCAGAATTTCAAAAGGGGAGTATTCCTAACGACGATTTTCATGATAGTTATTTTAAAGATTTAAATGATTTTAAGTGTACTGAAATGGACCAAAAAACGGTACAAGATGCCCTTGTTAAAATCAATACTGAATATAATGATTTACCAATAAGGCCTTTTTTTACAAGAGGTAATACGTGGGAACCTGACCATCCTATTCATGAAATTCACAAAATGATAGACTGGGTTATTGATAGAAAAGAAAAAGACCCTAAAGGTAGGCATTATATCTATATGGCTATCTTTGATTTTGATAATTATCACGTTGCAGAACACTTGATACATGCCCAAAGTAAAGGGGTGGATATTGAGTGTATAGCGGACTGGGCTGCAGTAAGCCCTATGACAATAACTGCAAATGTGGCAAAGATGAAACGCAGCGGTATACCAATATATGGAGTCGTTAGAAACACACCGGGCGACCCCTCGCAAGGCATTGCAAGTATGCACACGAAGATTATTATCTTTGACGGTGAAGTTGTCCATTCAAGCTCTTATAACTTGCATTTTCATCTGTGGGGGGGCAATTGGGAAAATGGCATTTTTTATTACTCGAAGGATTTTGCAGACATCTATCTAAATGTTTATTATGCGATAAGGGGTGGTATTATTCAACGCATAGGGGTTAACCCTGAAGGTAAGTACAATATGTTTTATACATTTGGAAGCTACTATACCGCCATAAGGGATTACTACCGTCCGCAAGATGCCATTATAACTGAGATAAATAATGCACGGCAAAATATTGTTGTGTCCATGTTTGATATAGGTTATATGACAGGCGTATCCTCTAACGATCACCATGAAACCGATGTGATAACGGCGCTTGTCAATGCAAGAAACCGTGGTGTGCGGGTTCGGGTAGTACTTAACGGTATGATTGCCCATACGGGGGATTTACCGGAGCCATGGGATACTAATAAGTATAGACCGCTTAAGGAGGCCGTTTGGAAATTGAAAAGTGAGTGGATGGAGGTGGCCTTTGTGTACTATTGGGAAAGCATTTATTCGCCGATACACCATAAGTTTGCCGTTATTGATAATTATACGGTTATAACAGAGTCGTTTAACTGGTATCTGGCAAGTGTGCACTCTGATGAGGTGCTTTCTGTCATAAGAGATAGTCGTGTGGCCAGTGCCTTTCTTGATGAGGTTGATAAGATTTTTGCACGTATGAGGATTGGTTGGGATTAAGTTTTTATCTGCAAAATCAATAATGGGGAGTTAACAAACATAGGGGAGGCTTTAATGAGTTTTGTTGAGCTTAGCGTTGAAGATGTAAAGGATAATCCTTTTAAGCTTTTTAATAAGGATTGGGCGCTTGTAACAGCTGGCACTGATGAACAATTTAACACTATGACAGTGAGTTGGGGTGGCTTGGGTATTTTATGGAATAAGAAGATTTGTTTTTGTGTTATTCGTCCACAAAGATATACATACAGCTTTGTCGAAAAATCTGAAACCTTTACGCTTTCATTTTTTGCTGAACCTTATAGACAGTCTTTGTTATTTTGTGGGACTAAGTCTGGTCGTGAGGTAGATAAAATTTCACAAACAGGTTTAAAGCCTGTATTTAATAAGGATGCTATATATTTTGAAGAGGCTCGACTTGTTTTTGTTTGTAAAAAGATTTACTTTCAAGATATAACCCCTAATAATTTTCTCTTACCTGAAATTGATGACAACTATCCACAAAAGGATTACCACCGTATGTATTTAGGGGAAATTGTTCAGTGTCTACAAAAGGAGGATAAAGAGTATTTTTTTATCTAAACTGAATAATCACATTGAGTTTTTGTATCATTATAAGGGCTGTAGCAGTTAAAACACCTCAGCCCTTAATCCATAATGTATAACTCTAAACATAAGTAAGCCAGTGCTTATAATAGTCTACCTTTCCGTATACCGTATTGAAAAATATTGATTGAATCTTCTCCGTAAGCTTGCCACGTTTACCAGAGCCTATTTGGCGATAATCAGCTTCCCTGATAGGTGTTAGTTCAGCTGCTGTTCCAGTAAAGAATGCCTCATCACTAATATATAGTTCATCTCTTGTAAACTTCTCTTCCATAACCGGTATTCCCTCATCGTGGGCTATTGTAATAATGCTATCTCTCGTAATACCTTCAAGTATCGAGGTAAGAGGCGTTGTTTTTAAAACGCCATTTCTGATAATAAAGATATTTTCTCCCGACCCTTCAGAGACATAACCCTCTGTATCAAGAAGAATCGCCTCATCAAAGCCAGAATCCACAGCTTCTTTCTTAGCCAGTTGCGATGTTATATAATAACCACAAATCTTACCCCTTGACATATTGGAGTTCACATGGTTCCTTATATAAGATGAGGTCTTTACCCTAATCCCATCTGTTATTGCGTTTTCGCCTAAATAAACACCCCATGGCCATACAGCTATAGAGACATTTATTGGTCTATTTTTTATATAAAGCCCCATCTCACCATAGCCAATATAAGCAAGTGGTCTTATATAACATTCATCTAATTGATTAGCTAATTGATTAGCACGAACCGTCTCAACTATTGCTTGCTCTATTTCTTCTTTTGTGTAAGGAATAACCATCTGCATAATATGAGCCGAATCGAAAAGGCGTTTTACATGTTCTTTTAACCTGAAAATAGCAGACCCATTTTCAGCCTTATAACATCTAATACCTTCAAATACCCCCATTCCATAGTGTAAGGTATGGGTTAACACATGTACTTTAGCCTCATCCCAATTTACTAAACTGCCATCCATCCATATCTTTTCCGTTTTATTCATCATGCCTTATTTTATACCAACAATAATCGCCTTCTGTCAAGATATTTATTAGAAGCAGAATGACACTTTTTTCCTATCGCTATTTTGGAGCCACACAGAGGCTCTACGGTTGACAAATAATCATGTTATTACAAGTAAAACAAGGGCTTACCCCTGGGTTCGCCCCTACAAATGGATATGTAGGGGCAGACCTATGCGTCTGCCCTATGTTTAGTTACAGAGTGGATATTGTGTTGCACAGAGGTAGTACACCCTGGTGTGCTGCCGCATCCCTTTTGCCTAAAATGGTTTTCCCCCTTTTCTTCTATCTTCTATCTTCTATCTTTTATATTTTATATTTTATCTTCATCTTATTATCTTTTATGGTAAAATATTACAAGTGCAAAACATCAAATATTACATTATAGTTGCATTATTAATTTTATACATAATAAAGCCGACAGACCTTCATCCGGGGTTTTTAGATGATTTATTAGCTTTAGGGGCATTAGCGTATTATTATTTTTTTAAGTCTCCGGGTTTGAAGATGAAGAAAGGGCATTATGGAAAAGAAGAAGAGAAGGCGTCTTATGATAAAGATGTAAAAATGACGCTTGCTGAGGCTTATCGTTATCTTGGTGTAGATAGTCAGACACCATTTGAGGAAATCAAGAAGGTGTATAAGCGTAAGCTTACCTTAAACCATCCAGATAAGGTAAATCATCTAAGTGAGGAACTTCAAGAGAAGGCGCATGAGGTAACTATGAGGTTAAATATTGCTTTTGAGTTAATTAAGCAAATTCATTCAAAATAGATTTGTTGGGTTTTTGGAGGACTGTTTATGATTGGCTTTATTGGCGGTGGGAATATGGCTGAAGCCTTAATAAAGGGGCTTTTGGCTGGTGGTATGGATAATATATGTGTATATGAGCCACAGGTAAGTAGGCGGGAGTATTTAATTAAAAAGTATCCGTCTATTAAGCTGATAGACAGTAATGTTGAGCTTGTATCTATGGTAAAAATCGTAGTGTTGGCTGTTAAGCCGCAGGTAATACCAGCAGTTCTTGATGAGCTTATGACGGTTGATTTATCAAATAAAACGGTTGTTTCTATAGCTGCTGGTATAAAGTTGGAGTTTTTAAAAGGTAGGCTTGGCATAAAAAAAATTGTAAGGGTTATGCCAAATACGCCAGCGTTGGTGCTTGAAGGGATGTCTGTTATAAGTGTTTTGGAGGACTTTGATGGGGATATGGAAGGGGTTCAAAACATATTTTCCTCAATAGGCAAGGTGCTTTTTATGGATGAAAAGAGTATGGATATGGTTACGGCGCTATCGGGAAGTGGTCCTGCCTTTATTGCTTATGTTGTAAAGGCGATGGTTGAGCTGGCTATAAAAGAAGGTATGGATGAAGGCACGGCTAAAGTGCTTGTGTTACAAACCTTAATGGGTACGGCTAAATTATTAGATAGCGGTTTTGTCAGTGATGCGCAGGCGTTGATAAAAATGGTTGCTTCACCCGGTGGTACCACAGAGGCTGGTCTTGGGGTGCTTGATAATAATGCGGTAGCAGATATAATTGGGGAGACTATTTTAGAAGCGGCAAGGCGCAGTCAAGAGCTTTCCATACAGAAATAATTCACAGGAGGATAATTGATGTATTTTTTAGGAAACTTTCTTATAGCAGTAGCGCAGGTACTTGATATAGTGCTTAGTGCGTATACTTGGGTGATAATCATAGCAGCGCTTTTGACGTGGGTACGGCCTGACCCGTTTAACCCAATAGTGAGGGTTTTATATGGGCTTACGGAGCCAGTGTTTAGACCTATAAGGAATAAAATTGGAGTCCTTGGTGGTATAGACATATCGCCATTGGTGGTTATTCTTGCGATAATGTTTTTAAGGTCATTTCTGATAACTTCACTTATACAGCTTGGAAGAAGTTTATAATTCGTTTTTTAATAGAAACAACTAATTATAGTGACTTTTCTCATAATTAATGATATAATTATTACCCTAAAGAGATATAAAGGCCATCGGGCAGTATTATAGCATGGATAGAGTATTAGATTAAGGAGGAAATGATGAGGATAACTCCTCTTGACATCCAACAAAAGCAATTCCCGATCAAGTTCAGAGGGTTTGATATGGAGGAGGTGTATGCGTTTTTAGAGATACTCAGGGAGGAAATGGAGGAGCTATTACGGGAAAACACCTCTCTTAAAGAACAAATAAGTATAATAGAGCAGCAGTTGAAGGAGCACAAGACGATAGAGTCAACCTTGAAGGACACTCTTATTACTGCCCAGCAGATGATTGATGCGTATAAGAATAATGCTCGCAAGGAAGCAGAGCTTATTACGAGAGAAGCAGAGCTTAATGCTGAAAACATCGTTAAGCAGGCGCAGGAGAAAATTGTTAAGATTCATGAAGACATTGTAGACCTCAAGGGAATACGCAGGCACTATAAAGAGGAAGTTAAGCGGCTTATTGAAAGTGTTATCCGCGCTATAGAGTTTGATTCGGAAAGGGAAGGGGAAACAGATAGATACGAAAAAGAGTCGAGAGTTGAAAGCTTATAGCACGCTTAAAGGGGTTTTGGACATTTTACAGCCTGAGATTCTTCTTTGGAATAAGATTGAAGAAATCACTAGGGCTGTCTTGCAAAACTTTGGTTATACGGAATTGCGCATTCCGATAATAGAGTCAACTGAGCTATTTATTAGGGGTATTGGTGAAACCTCTGATATAGTGTCGAAGGAGATGTATACTTTCAATGATAGGGCAGGGCGTTCTATATCTCTGAGGCCGGAGGGGACTGCTTCTTTAGTGCGTTCATATATAGAGCATGGTCTTAATAACACGCCGCAGCCATGGAAGTACTATTACATTGGACCTATGTTTCGTTATGAAAGACCGCAAAAGGGCCGTTTTCGCCAGTTTTATCAAATAGGGGCTGAGTTTTTAGGTAATGCTGCCCCTGTGGCAGATGCTGAGATTATCTCCATGATAGATACTATTTTTAAGGCACTGCATCTACCGGATGTTACGGTTGAGGTTAACACGACGGGTTGTAGATTGTGTCGGCCATTATATAGAGATGCCTTAGTTGGGTTTTTTACTTCTGAGGCCTCTAAAACAAATATGCTTTGTGATGATTGTAAAGTGCGATTAGTTAAAAACCCTCTAAGGGTGTTGGATTGTAAAGTGCCTACATGTATAGAGCTAAGAAAGGGTGCTCCGCTTATTACGGAGTATGTATGCGATGAATGTCGAGAACATGATGAAGCATTTAAGGGCTTTTTAAATGAAATAGATATAAAATACGTGGAAAACCCTGAAATAGTAAGGGGGCTTGATTATTATACAAAAACAGCATTTGAGTTTACGACAGAGCACCTTGGCGCTCAAAAGGCGGTGGCTGCTGGTGGGCGGTATGATAACCTTGTTGCTGATTTTGGTGGGCCAAAGACACCAGCTGTTGGTTTTGCAATTGGAGTGGAGAGGCTTGCTGAGCTATTAAGACAGAGGTTGGATGTTTATGTGTGTGCACCGTTAATCTTTTTTGCTGTTTTAGGCAAAGAGGCCCAGCGGATGGCTTTTAAGTTATCCACAAGGTATCGTCAGGCAGGGGTTTATACGGAAATTGGTAATGCTTTACATACGCTTAAAAACCAGTTGAAAAGGGCTGATAAAATGGCAGCTCGCTTTGTTATAATTATAGGGGAAGAGGAAATCAATAAAAATGCTGTTATTTTTAAAGACCTTGTTAATCACACACAAGAAGAGGTTCCTTTAGAGGGAGTTTTGGGGTGCATTAAGGGAAAGCAGGCGGCTTATAATAAACAAAAGATAAACTTTTCCTAAGAACTGATTTCGATTATTATAAATTGAGAGGTCGCAATATTTTATGTTACAAAGTATGACTGGTTATGGATGTAAAGAAAAGGATGGGATACGTATTGAGATTCGTTCGGTTAACCATCGTTATTTAAATATAAATATGAAAATGCCTGCAACGTTAATTAAGTATGATATAGTGTTGAGAAATGCTATAAAAGGCGTTATACGCCGTGGTAATGTGGATGTGTATATTTCATTTTTACCGGAACATGCCGGTAAGGTTTTGCTTAACAATAATTATGTTGCAAACCTTATAGATACAATGAAAAAACTAAAATATGACTATAACTTAGAAGGTACAATGGACGTAAGCACGGTTCTGTCTTTTAAGGATGCTTTTATGTCTGAGCCAGAGGAAGTAGAAGAAGGGCTTCTTTTAGAGCTTTTAAATAGTGCTTTGGATGAGCTTTGTAGTATGAGAGTGGCAGAGGCTCAGAGCATTTTAAATGAGATAAATATTGGTATTAATGATATAGAGCGGATTACTAATAAAATAGAGGAAAAAAGCAAGGGGTTTTGTGATAGGGCTATAGTGCGGATTGAAAAGCGGTTAAACGAGCTGATAGGTCAGATTGTTAACGATAGGGAGCGGCTTTTGCAAGAGGCTGCATATCTTGCTGAAAAGACGGATATAAGAGAGGAGATTGATAGGCTTAAAAGCCACGTGAAACAGTTTGCCGGCAGCCTTTTTAATAATGCAATAGTAGGTAAAAAATTAGACTTTATTGTACAGGAACTTTACAGGGAAACTAACACGATAGCGGCTAAGTCTCAAGAATATGATATTGTAGCCCTTACGGTTGAACTTAAGAATAAGATTGAGCAGTTAAGGGAACAAGTACAAAATATACAGTAAGCTTATCGCATTATTTAGAATGGGCTGTAAAACAAAAACTAAAAGGAGAGCTTACGGTTGATTAAAAAGGATAAGGCGCTACCTGTTTTAGTGAATATAGGGTTTGGTAATGTTATAGCTGTAAATAGGGTAGTTACTATATTGACATCTGCATCGGCGCCTATGAAGCGTTTGAGAGAAGAGGCAAAGAAGATGGGGAAACTTATAGATGCCACCGAAGGTAGGCGAACGCGTTCTATTATTGTGACTGATAGTGATCATATAATTCTGTCGGCACTACAAACGGAGACGTTAACACAACGTTTTGCAGATAAAAATGGGAAATCGGGGAAAGATGAAGAGACGTAGAATAAGCAAAGGCTGTTTGTTTATAATTTCCGCCCCGTCAGGTACAGGCAAGACATCGCTTGCTGGACGCATACTGGATACACTGCCGGGCATACGGGAATCGGTATCCTATACCACACGCCAAATGAGGGCTGGTGAGGCACAGGATGTGGACTATACCTTTATTACGCCTGAGATTTTCAAACATATGCTTAAAGGGGGGGAGTTTTTAGAGTGGGCACAGGTGCATGGTAACTATTACGGTACGGCTAAGAAACGAGTAGAAGATATTTTGGCATCTGGGGCTGATGTCTTACTTGATATAGATACGCAGGGGGCTAAACAGTTTAGGCAGCAGAAACTGGATGGGGTGTATATCTTTATATTTCCCCCGTCTCTGGATGAACTGCGACGGAGGCTTGTTAAACGGAGTACGGATGCACCTGATGTTGTTGAAAAGAGGCTTGCTAGGGCTATTGATGAAATGAAGGATTTTCATTTTTATGATTATGTGGTCATTAACGATGACTTTGAAACCGCCTTTAAGGATATTGAATCAATAATAATAGCAAGAAGGTTGCTAACTAGTGGCTTAAACATGACGTGGTTGGAAAATACTTTTTTGGGTAAACAAACGTAGTGTTTAAGGTCATTAATATTGGAAAGATTAAGTTATTAAACATAGATATAGTTTGTAACAAACTAAGGGGGTATGATGGATATCATTTCATTACCTATTGAATTTGATAAAGAAAAGATTGATGGCCGTTTTCGGCTTGTTAATATAATAGCGCAAAGGGCAAAGGAACTAGCACAATCGGCACAGCCAAAGATGTCTACTAAGGCTAAAAAGGTAACTTCTATTGCACTATACGAAGCTGTTAATTATAAGCTGGATTTTATAACCGGAGAAGAGGCTAAGCAGGCAAAAGAAGAGGCTAAAAAACTTGATTATAAGAAATTTCTGGAGGAAAAGAAACGGGAATCAGAGCATGAGGACCTTACTGAGCTTGAAAGAGACCTTAAGTTTTATCTTGATGAGAAGGTTGAGCCGGGTATTCCGTCCATTGAAAAGTTATTTTCGGGTGTTGCTTCTTCTAAAGATGATGAAGGCGCAGGCGATCTGGTTGATGAAATTGAACGGGTAGATGATTATACTGGTGATGAAACACCCGCTGGTGAATACGATGGTGGGGATGAGATGGATGGTAGTTACGGGGACGGGGATGATATAGCCTCGGATGATTATGAATAGCATTATATGAATGTGCCTGATACTAAAGATAAAACAACAGTTTTAATGGGTGTTACGGCAAGTATAGCTGCATATAAGACGCCACAGCTTGTTAGGGATTTAAAGTGTGCGGGGATGGATGTGCAGGTTATTGTAACGGATGGGGCTAAGAATTTTGTAACGCCTATGACGTTAGAGGTGGTTTCAGAAAATCAGGTATTGGGTGATATGTTTGAAACGCCGATGGCGCATATTAATGTTGTAAAGGAGGCCTCTTGTCTTTTGGTTGCCCCGTCTACGTTAAACACAATAAGTAAGTTTGCAGGGGGTATTGCTGATAACCTTCTGACAACTGTTTTTATGTCTTGCGATGTACCAGTGCTGATAGCACCTGCTATGAACTGGCGTATGTATACAAATCCTATATTTAAAGATAAGGTGGACTACCTAAAGGCAAAGGGGATTGTTTTCATTGAAAGTGAAAGTGGTCATCTTGCCTGTGGGGAGGAAGGGGTTGGGCGAATGGCCGAGCTTGATGTAATAGTAGCGCAGGTTAAACGTGCAGCAATAACGCAGGATATGAAGGGGCTTCGGGTGGTTGTTACCTCAGGGCCTACGAGAGAGTATATTGACGATGTACGGTTTATAACAAACAGGTCATCAGGTAAAATGGGTATGGCTCTTGCTATGGCCGCCTATAGTCGAGGGGCTCAGGTTACGCTTATAAGTGGTCCAACTAATCAGAAATTGCCGTCATTTATGGATGTTGTATCGGTCGAACGGGCAAGGGATATGGAAAGTGCCGTTTATGATAAAGTGCGGGGAGCTAATATCTTGGTTATGGCAGCGGCTGTTGGCGATTATGCGCCGGTAGAAAGTGTGTCTGGGAAAATTAAGCGTTTGGATACCTTAGAGTTGCATTTACAAAAAACCAATGATATTGTTGCAAATGTGTCAAAGGTTTTGGGGCATTTAAATATATTTAAAGTGGGGTTTTCTTTGGAATCTGGCAATAATATTAATAGGGCTAAGGAGAAGCTTGTACGTAAGGGGCTTGATATGATTGTATTTAATGACCTTACTGTTGAAGGGGCTGGGTTTGAAACGGATACGAATGTGGTTACAATAATAACTAACAACTATGAGTACGCTTTGCCAAGGTTGTCTAAGGAGGATGTGGCTTACGAGATTTACAATAAAGTTTTGCAAACAGAAGGCTTTATGAATAATTAAGAGAAAATAATATGGCAAATAAAAATGTTAAAAGTATTAAAAAGATCAGGAATATTAAAAAGCAGCTTTTAAAAAAATCAGAGCCGGAGCTGTTTATATCGCTTGCAAATGAGTACATGGAAATAGAGAGGGCTGATGAAGCTGTTAAGGCGCTTAAGCTTTGTATTAAAAAACATCCTGATTTCATACCTGCTAGTATAGCACTTGGTGATATATACATGGTTAACGGCTATCCGGATAATGCCGTTGAGTTGTTTGAGGAGGTCATTCATAAAGAGCCTGACAATATAGTAGCGTTAAAAGGGCTTGCTCGGTTATATGAATCTATGGGAAGAGTGGATGACTCTACGGTGCTATACGAACGTATTTTGACATTATCGCCTAATGATACAAGGGCTGCTGCAGCATTAAACAAAACTTCTTCACAGGGGCAAAACGTATCTGAGCGTAATGCTGAGGTGGCTACTTTAACCGCTATGGCTGAAAGTAGTGATGAGGAAGATGAGAAAAAACAAGTGGAAGGCTTTGATATACATGATTTGGCGGTTGGTAGTTACGAAGAACAATATACTAAAAAACAGGATAAACGTGAAGATTTAAAGTCTAAGGAAATAGTACTTGATGATGTGTTAAGCGATGGTGTGCAACTTAATGGATTTGCACAAAAAGGGCATATAATAAAAGAGCAAATAACAAAAGATGGGTCAAATAACTTAGCAAAAGGCAGTGAAACTTTGGAAGATTATACTGATATACAGGACAGAGAGGATGCTAAAGATGATGAATCCGAATTGTTGCTTGAACCTGAGACAGATGAGAATGATAGTGTATCAGATGATGAAGATGATGAATTAGAGAATGAATCATTAGATGAGTCTATTGATTTAACTGATGAACATATGGCAATGGATGATGACGGTGCTGACGATGATGAGCTGCCAGACCTTGAGTTTGATTTAATAGAGGATGAGCTTTTAAAGCTAGGTGTGGATTTACGGGCAGGTGTTGCAGAGTATTTAGAGGAAGAGGGGAGTTATGAAAATGCTAATGAAAGTAACGCTTTGGATGAGGATAGGCAAGTGCCACCGGAGTTGAAGATTGACTTTCCAGAGATTGATTCCCTTAATGAGATTTTAAACGATAGGCAGGGACAACCTATATTTAATAGTGATGAGGTGGAGGAGGTTGTAGAGCCTGTAGTGGAGAAGCTGGAGGATATTGAAGATAGGGTTACCGATGTACAGGTGGAACCGTTTGAGCCCGGAGATGCTGTTAGGGAGGTTGAGCGGGTTGATATTGAGGATATAAATGATATTGAAGAAAAGGCCTCTAATGCGAAGCTTGGTGCTAATGATGATATAAGGGCTGATAATGTTAATTTTGATGCCTATGCTGATGATTCGGATTTCGATATGAATATAGAAGAAGTGAATTTAGACATACCAATTGACTACGATGATGTGAATACGCTTGAGTTGGAAAAGGAGATAGCAGAGTTTGAGAAATCGTTATCAGAGTTTGCCGAGTATGGTGCAACAAAGGTAGATAGTGAGCAGGATAAAAGTATTTTGAATGCAGATGACATTTTGGATGTGGAGAAATTTGAGGATGAGGAATTTGAATCTGATGTGCCATCTTATGAAGTACAAGGGACAGATTCCCCAGTTTTAAATAATAAGGCAGGTATAGAAGATGAAGTTGATATAGAGATGCCTATAGAGGAAGTAGAGCTTTCCACGGGAGATGAATGGCAGGTGGCAGATGTTATAGCAGATGTTATGAAAGATGAGATGATGTCTGATGTGCCACTATTTAATAATAATAAAGAACAAGACAAAGAAGAAGAGGATGGTGGGGCTGATGTCTTAGCTATAGAAAAGGATATAGAAAAAGTAGTTTTGGAGAGTTTTGCTGACACCCTTGAAGAGGAAGCCTTTGTTGAGGAGCTTGTTAATGCTAGTGCCAATGAAGAACAAGGGCGGGTGCTTGATATAGAGGTTTTGGATGAAGAAGAACAGTTGGGTAAGGATAGTACGGATGATGATGTGCTTGATATAGAGGAGTTGCCGGTTGACATTTTAGATTTTAAAGAAGAAGACAGTGATGATATTGCAATATCAGAAATAGAGGTGGAAGAGCCGGTTTTGGAGGTATCTGATTTATTAGGTGAGGATGTGGAGGTTATACAGGGAGATAATAAAGAGGAGGAGGTTAATTGGAATGAAGGGGTTTACGAAAGGCAAGTTGGTGAAAGGCAAGATATAGAGGCTGATGATATAGGTGTATTAGCCAACGATTCTTTTGAAGATGTAGGGCAAGATACAGATATAATGGTAGAAATTAGTGATTTTGAGGCTACTGGGGAAGAGGCACTTGAAGAGGAAGTGTCTATTGAAAGTGTAAATTATGAAGACACTGATGTGTCTTTTTCAGATGAGCAAATAGATGAGTTAAAAGATGTAGAGGGCTTTGGGCTTGATGCAGGAGAGGATTTACGCAGTGTTAGTGAGGAGCGTGAAGGCACCTATGATAGGGTTTTAGATGAACCGGTTGCTTATGAAGTGCCGTTAGAAAGTAAGCAGCTTGAGCCTGAGGTGGTAGTACAAGCGCCTATGCAAGCTCCTGTGGTGGATAAGGTAGTAGCGAAAGAGGCTTTGGTGGCATCTGAGCCTATTTTTGAGCCTACTGTGAAGGCACCTGTTGCTGAAGAGGTGAATGTTGGCAAACCGGTTGATTCTATACCTAAGGAGATTAAACTTGCCACACCAGAAGAGTTAAAGTTTGTCGAAAAATTGATAAAAGAAGAAAAATTTCTTACAGCTATGAGGGCATATAAGGAGCTAATGGCAGTTTATCCTTACGATAAGAGACTAAATCAAAAGTTCATAGAACTTAAAGCCTATGCGCGTCTTCTGAAAAAAGACCATACAGAGTTAATTCGAAGACTGAGCCGAATGCTTGAAAAGTTTCCAAAGAAAAAGCTGTATCTTGAGTAATTTATGGAACGGATAAAGCAAATAGCCAAACACCTTAAGCTTGATAAAGGCAATGCCTTTTTGGTATCTGAGCTGGTTAATATTAGGTACTTAACAGGTTTTTCAGGCTCAAGTGCCTTATTGCTTGTACTTGAAGAAGGTAGTGCCTATTTTTTCACAGATTTTAGATATAAAGAACAGTCGGAATATGAGGTTAAAGACGCTCAGGTAATTATAACAAAGGGCAAGGGGCTTGATTTTTTAAAGTTTTTTCTAAAAAGGAAGGGTATTAACCACCTGTTTGTAGAAGATACGATGGCTATCAGGGAATACCGCAGTTTAGCCTTTTCTTTTAATGTGCGGGTTATCAAAGCTATTGTTGAAAGCTTTCGAAGGTTTAAAAATGAGGTTGAGTTGGCAAATATACGGAAGGCTGTTACATGTGCTGAGGAAGCCTTAATAAGTATTAAGGGGTATATAAAAAAAGGGGTATCTGAGCGCTCTATTGCCTTAAGACTTGAAGAGGCTGTTAAGGCGCAGGGGGCTAGTAAATTACCGTTTGACTTTATTGTAGCTGCTGGGGCTAATTCGTCCCTGCCTCATGCGAGGGCATCAGATAAAAAAATAGCTGCAGGCGAGCTTTTGATTATTGACTGGGGAGCGGAGGCAAACGGTTATTTTTCGGATATGACGAGAACTTTTATTTTTGATGGTTCAGATATTGGAAAGAAGGTACAAATATATGGTATAGTTCTTGATGCTAATAAGAAGGCCATTAGTGCTGCTAAGTGTGGGCTTACAGGTGCTCAAATAGATTTTGCTGCAAGAAAGACTATTGAAGATGCTGGTTATGGTCAGTACTTTGGGCATGGTACAGGTCATGGGGTTGGACTTAATGTTCATGAGGAACCTACTATTTCCAGATATGGTGGTAGAGGAACTATCAGTGCTACTATGGTTTTTACCATAGAACCGGGGATTTATATACCAGGCCTTGGTGGCGTTAGAATAGAAGATATGGTTGTAGTTGACGACACAAGTACCCAGCTGCTTACCAGTCTTTCCAAAGAGATTGAGATAATAAGGGATTAGAAAAATATATAATAGGAGGCATATGTGATTGCAACGAGTGATTTCAGGCGAGGTACTAAGATAGAGTATAAGGGTGAACCACAGGAAATACTTGAGTTTCAACATGTGAAGATGGGAAGAGGTGGGGCTTTTGTGCGGGCTAAACTGCGCGGGCTTAAAAGTGGCAAGGTTATAGAGGAGACTTTTAACTCCGGGGATAAATTTCCAAAGGCTAACCTTGAGTCAAAGGACATGCAGTATCTATATGGTATGGATGAATTATATTATTTTATGGATATGGAAACATACGAGCAATTTCCTTTAACATTAGAACAACTGGGAACTAATAATAAAAGCCTTCTTAAGGAAAATATGGTGGTTAAAATCCTCTATCATAAAGAGACACCATTGGCTGTGGAGTTACCAACTTTTGTAGAGTTGCAGGTAAAGGAGACGGAACCGGGATTTAAGGGGGATACTGCCTCCGGTGGGTCTAAACCAGCTGTGCTTGAAACTGGCGCTAGTATTAAAGTGCCTTTCCACATTAACGAAGGAGACCTTATTAGGGTAGATACCCGTACCTTAGAGTATATAGAAAGGGTTAAGTAATGGACATTGGGTACATTAAAGAGCTTATAGAGCTTTTAAAAGAAACGGATATCCATGAGTTTATATATGAAAAAGATGGCCAGAAGATTAAAATAAAAAGATTGGCTAGTGGTGAGGCTAAGGTTGTGCGTAGTGTCGTAGTTGAGGAAAATCCACCACTAGTAAATCGTCATGACGATGAAGATAGAAATGCCGTTGTGGTAAGAGCACCTATTGTTGGTACATTTTACCGCTCACCAACGCCTGATTCAGCGCCATTTGTTGAAGTGGGCAGTAAGGTGAAAAAGGGGCAAATTCTTTGTATTATTGAGGCTATGAAACTTATGAATGAAATAGAAAGTGAAGTTGATGGGGTTATAAAGAAGATTTTTGTTGAAAACGGTCATCCGGTTGAATATGGTGAGCCAATGTTTTTGATAATGCAGGACTAAATGGTGGAGTCTATGGTTATATTTAGGCTTGAGGGTTAAAATGCCTCTTTTTAAAAAGATTTTAATAGCTAATAGAGGTGAAATAGCAGTACGCGTCATACGTGCTTGTAAGGAGCTTGGTATCAAAACGGTGGCGGTTTATTCCGAAGGGGATAAAAACTCAATGCACATTCGCCTCTCTGATGAGTCTATTTGTATAGGTCCAAGCAGTGTTCGGGAGAGCTATTTGAATATCCCAGCAATACTAAGCGCTGCCGAGATAACCGATGCTGAAGCCATTCATCCGGGGTATGGGTTTTTATCTGAAAACCCAAACTTTGCAGATGCTTGTATTAAGTCAAAAATCGCCTTCATTGGCCCAACACCGGACAACATCCGCATTGGTGGCAACAAGGCCAAAGCCAAACAATTAATGAAAAAAAACGGAATCCCCGTCATCCCCGGCACCGACGGTCCCGTAGCGAGTAAAGAACTGGCTGCCAAATTTGCTCAAAAAATTGGCTATCCTTTAATCATAAAGGCATCTGCCGGTGGTGGCGGGCGAGGCATACGTATCGTAAACGACGAGATACAATTAGAAAAGGCCATGGATACCGCTCAAACAGAAGCCATGTCCTCCTTTGGTAACGGGGAGCTGTATATCGAAAAGTATTTGCCAAGAATACGCCACATAGAGGTGCAAGTCGTTGCTGATAGGTTTGGTAACGCCATTCATTTAGGCGAGAGGGACTGCTCCATACAAAGAAGACACCAAAAACTGATAGAGGAATCCCCATCACCTGCCATTTATTCGCGTCTTCGAGATAAACTTGGCAAATATGCTATTAAAGCAGTTGAGGCCTTAAACTATAGAAATGTTGGAACCATTGAGTTTGTTGTAGATAGCGCTGAAAATGTCTACTTTATGGAGATTAATACTCGTGTTCAAGTGGAACATCCTATAACGGAAATGGTTACCGGCATTGACATCGTTAAGGAGCAAATTAAGCTTGCCTCAGGGCTAGCCTTGCCATTTAAACAAAAACAGGTTAGAATGTACGGTCATGCCATAGAATGTCGTATTAACGCCGAAGACCCACTGACGTTTTTACCCTCACCGGGTACTATTTCCCAGTTTTATCAACCAGGCGGACCCGGTATTAGGGTGGATAGTAGCGTTTATTGTGGCTACACAGTGCCACCACTATATGATTCACTTATTGCAAAACTAATAGCCTACGGTGCTACCCGTAGGGAAGCAATAGAGCGTATGCTTAGGGCATTGGATGAGTTTAAAATTGGTGGAATTAAAACTACTATATCTTTTCACCAAAAGGTACTTGCCACACCGGAATTTCGTTCCGGTAAATTTGATACCAGTTTTTTGGAGATGTTGCGTGCATAAAGAGCTTTATAACAAAGGGCTTTGTGTCCTTATGGAGACAAACGTTAGAGGGAAATCAGCCATTGACCTTGCCGTTGAATTGATAAAGGCAGGGGTTTCATGGATTCAGCTTAGAGATAAAGAGTGCGAAAGAGGACGGTTTTTTAAGGTTGCACGTATACTTAGCACTATAACAAAGGCTAATGGTGTTAAACTAATAATTAACGATCATGCCGATATTGCCCTTATGGTTGATGCCGATGGTGTGCACTTAGGACAAAGCGATTTGCCACTTGTGCATGCCAAAAAACTCATGGGTAATAAAATCGTTGGCATATCCACGCACTCGATGGAACAGGCTGTTGAAGCTGAAAAAAATGGTGCAGATTATATCGGATTTGGGCCGGTATTTCACACAAAGACAAAAAATGCTGGCACTCCTCAAGGCGTAAGCGCCATTGGTATGGTTAAAAAAGCTGTGCAAATACCAGTTATTGCAATCGGAGGTATTGCCCCTGAACACGTAGAACATGTTTTCTCACAAGGGGCTGACGCCGCTGCAGTTTCTGCTGGCATAATGAAAAAAAAGGATGTATATGAGGCTGCTTGTAAGTATATGGAAATCATAAATGGATGTAAGAGATAATATAAATAACGATGCCCTACAACTGAGCGCCGCCTTTATTAAAGCTGAACTTGGTGATATTAACGATTTACCCTATGAACTTGCAAACACTGTAGTAAACGTTTACTATAGGTTTTTTAACATGGTAAGTGCTTATCTTAATAAGGAAAATGCCTTAAAAATCCTTTCTATAAAACTATTAAAAGAAGAACTGCTTCAACAAGATAAAAATGTTATCCCTTATGAAGAATTAGCAAATGCACTTGTTGCAGTACAAACGCTGCCAGACTTTATTGTTGAACTTAGAAAGGTTAACAAAGATAAAAACCCAATTGAATATAGGAAGACCCTTGAATTTTTGTTGGATATGTTTAAATATAATATTAAAGATACAAAAAACAAACTATTACTTAGACGTATTTTTGAACGTCCGTTTAAAAGTGAAATTAAAGAAATCCCCGCCCTCATTGATTTGATAAAGTAAAGAAAAAAAGATTAGGGGATGCGGGGGAAAACCCTTTTTAAAAAGGGTTCTTCCTCTGCTATACTCTAACTTAGTTATCCTTAACTTAACGACATTGCCGTAAGGGTTTCCCCCCGGTCTTATCTTTTTATTTTTTTTATCTTTTATTTCCTTAGCACTTACTCAAAAATCTCTTGTTTCTTCATTATTTTAAGGGACGGTTTAGCGCCTAGTGCCATGTGAACTATTTTTTTACCATCATCGTATAAAGAAAGTGAGGCTGATTTAATTTCATACATATAATTAAAAGATGGGTAGAGCAATAGTATGAATGTTATTGAAGATATAAAATAGTGCCAATCTTTCGGGAAAATGCCTTCGATTAGTCCCAATGCTATATTATATGCAAATTTAAGAACATAACCTATAAGGAAGATTAAAATAACACCTGTTGTTGAAAACCAAAAGATAAATGCTATAGCAGCTCGTGCATTTATGCCATCAGCGCTTTCTTCTTCATTTATGTGCATACATAAATTTATGTTAGGTTTGGCTTCAAGTAGATAGAAACAATAAAACCAATATATCATAAACACTACCCATGTAATAAATAATATTCCAGATAGTATATGTCTATATTTTAAAAACCAATTTAATAGTATTTTGGTATCTATTTCCATGTTTATATAATTCCATCTTTTGCTTTTAAGCTGTTTATTGTCTTGTTTAGTAGAGAATAAAGGACATTGCGTTCTTCCATCAGTATATTATAGAAATCTTCTTTAGGTATTTTAACAATATTAGTTTGTGGTTCTAATGCTATAGCGAGAGCGCTTCTTTGTGAGTTTACAAGAGCAGCCATTTCGCCAAAGTACCTCCCTTCTCGCAGGATTGCAATATTTATACCTGCTTTTATTATAGATACTGAACCACTTATTATATAGTATACTTCATTTGATATATCTTTTTCATTAAAAATAATTTCATCTTTATCGTATAGTTTAGAAAATTTTCTAATTAACATAACGCGTATATTTTCTGATAATTTAGTTTTAATGAAAAGATTTTTAAGAATCATAACATCTTTTTTACATAAAGTTGCCATTACCTCACCGCTAAATAAGACTACTGAAAATGATAAGTATATCCATAAAAAAAGTACAAATATAGCCTTAAGTGAGCCAAAGGCAAGGCCAAAGTTTGGATTTATTGCTATAAAATATGCAAAAGATGGTCTTATAATTCCCCATAGTAAGGTTGTTAGTACAGATGCTGTGATGATATATTTTATTTTAAGTCTTCTTGGTGAAAAGGCATAATAAAAGACACCTATAAACACTAAAGAGACAAGTGGATTTATTGATAATGTAAATATAAACAGTATAAACCCTGATTTGCCTAATAAGTAAGTAGCGATGTCGGTAAAAATAATTTCACTTACAACTAAGCAAACGAGTAAGAGCAAAAAAAGCACTACAACTAAAATGTCTCTTACCTTTCCAATTAAAAATGGTTTAATGTGTTCCATTTTAAACATATCGTAAAAGAAATATCTAACTGCTGTTGCCAACGGAGTTGTAGCATAGAGAAGGCTTATAATACTTACAGTTCCCAATAACCCCTCAATTCTGGACATCGCCCTTACTTCCGTGAATATTATTTTCTGAAAATCGGGGGAAATTAGAACTGTCATTTGTGAAAGCTGCCTCATAGCCTCCTCGTCGGAGGATGATATGTAATTGCTTATAATGTATACGGCAAGTAACAGTAATGGAATGCAAGCAAACAAGCCGTAATAAGTTAATGCGGCAGCTTTTGAGAAGTCATCGTTTTTAATGAAGTTTTTAGTTGATTCTTTAAAAACGAAAAAATAATCCCTTAGACCTTCCCGTTTAGCGTTCACCTGCTTTTACCTGTGTTTGTCAACTTCCTTATTACCTGTTTTAATAAACCCTCCTGCTTCGATAAATCCGATAGCGTCAATAAAGGTTCCCACCCGTATAAACTCTCCAGCCTTTATGTTACCGCCTGCCTCCATTGAATCTGCGGCATTAATAAATTCTCGTGCCTTTACAAACTCTCGTGCCTTTATAAAAGCCCCTGATTCAAGTGAGCCAAGTGCTTTAATGAACCCGCCGGACTCTATATATCCGCTAGCTATAATAGAGCCACCGGACTCTATGAACTTACCAGCCTTCATAAAGTCTCCGACCTTCATAGAGCCACCTGTTTCAATTGAGCTGCCAGCCCTTACGTAACCGCCTGATTCAAGTGAGCCGAAGGACTCTATTGAGCCTATTGAATGAATAAATCCTGTTGTTTTTATAAAATCTCGTGCTTTAATAAATCCACCTGATTCCACAGAACTGTCTGACTCAATAAACTTACCACTTTTAATAAACCCCCCAGCTATTATTTTATCGCAAGCCTTGACGTATCCCTTTGTTTCAATAAACTTTTCTACACTAATGCTACCCCTTACCTCGACAGAGTTTCCAGCGCTTAATGAGCCTTCTACGACAAGATTTTTTTCAACCATAATAGCCCTGCCACTTTCAAGCGAGCCACCTACCTTTAAACTTCCTACTGATTCTAACGAGTGGTTACATATGACTGATTTACTAAGCTCTAAATCTAATAAAAATAGTACTTCATCAGTAAATACATATGTATTTTCATCTTTACTATACTGTTCAAGTTCATTTATTGCTGTTATTTTAATCATTTATAGTTCTCCGTTATTTTATTATGTAGACGGTATTTTTCTATAACCTCAATTTGCTTTTTATTAAGTCTAATAACAGGCCTTTTTGTCTTTACAAATTCAATAGCATGTTCCACACTGTTAAGCCTATTTACAAACATAACATATGCAACCACAAATATAGCGCTTCTGCCATGTCCCATAGCGCAGTGCACATAGACGTATCCCTTTTTATGTTGTTCCACAAGCCATGTAACTCCATAGGTTAGCTCATCTAATGTAGGTGCGTGGTGGTCTATTAACGGTATACAAAGATAGCCTGCTTTGTTTCTAAAGAAGAATGGTTCTGTAAATTCACTTGTTAAATCCAAAACATAGTCTATTTTTTTAATCAAAGGGTCTTTTTTATCAAAAAGCCACAACCGTCCACCAAGATATAAGCCTGACAGTATTTCATCATAAACATTTTCTTTCCTAACTACTCGTATAATATACAATATTATATAATCAACGACAAGGTATGGCCAGTAAATTAGATAACTTATTAACGTGAGGGTTCCATTTTTTCTTTTTTGAAATGTCTTGGCGCCAAATATTCCACTTCCTAAGCCAAAACCAATAAAAGTAAACCCTATATTTAATAAAACAATGGATAGCACCAGTGGTTGATTTTGAAATACTAAAAAAACACAAAGCAACCCTACACCAACTATAATATACCACCAGTTTTTTAACTCCATGTTTTTGTTTATTAACCGAGCAGGTTCTAAGTGTTTTCTCTGGCCTTTTTGATTGACCCTCTAACCCAAACTACCATTACCTCTCAAGTTAGTAATCCTTTATTATCAAAAATTGAGCAACGTTGATAAGTAAATAAATACAAACAACCTACCTTTCAGGGCTACTATATTGCAAACTTACGAGTAAGTATACCTTTTTATTGTTTATTTGTCCATTAAAAATTACCTGAATCTTGATGAATAAGGTTTTCTGTAATAGTTCAGCCCCCACGTTGTCATTGCGAGCGTAGCGAAGGTGTGGAGGCACACCTCCCTTGCGCCTACGCACCTTGCCTATATAAACCACATATTGTTTAACAGGCAGCTTATAAACCTGCCTTAGATAAACCCAGTAGCGCAGCATTCGATAGCCCATGTTGTTGTCGTTTGTGGAAGGGAGGTGTGCCTACACACCCTTGAAATTCTATGTGATAAATCTCTTGGCTTCCATCTTTAAGTTGTGCCTTCAATACAAAATCAGCTTCCCGTTCATCTGTAATTTGCATCTTCGGCTCTATTAACTCAGCCTTGCTTATATCTACACCTGTAATCTTTTCAAGCAAAGCGGCTACCGTATCTTTCAAAAGCTCTTTAATAACCTTAACGGGAGTGCGCCTACGCACCTTAACGGGAGTGCGCCTACGCACCTTGTCGTATTCTTTTGACATTTTTAATTCCTCGCAATACTATTATACCATATGTTAGATTTACTGCTATAAAAAATCGTAAATTTATGTATTTCAATACTCTTTTCATGGCATTTTGCCATAGTTGTTAGGATAAAAGCTTGAAATGTCATAATTCATTGAAAATACTACAAAAATTATGGGATTTTTGGAGTTTTATGGGGTCTCAACATTAAAAAAGTTTAATAAACAATGTCTTAGTTAAAAACATAATTTAGGTGATTTGATATTTTTTATTGTTGCATTATTGTATATCGTGTGATTATTAATGGCAAGGCACTATTTGGTATAAAGTATAGATATAAAATATATTGGGAGGATAAAATGTTTGACAATAGATGTGTAAACCGTATAAGCTTTATCTATGCCATTAAGTTAAGGAATGTTTAGTTATAGCAAACACCAAAAAAATTTTCCTAAAAAACTAGACTTTTTATGACTAAATATGCCATAAATAAACTATTTGAACCTTTCTTTTTACCGCCCTATTCACCGGACCTCAACCCTATTGAGCGGCTTTGGCTACTCATTAAAGCAGAGTGGTTTACTAATTTTTTTGCTAAAGATTATAAATCTTTAATTAGTTGTCTTGATCAAGCTTTATGTTGGGCTATTGCTCGTTCTCATCAACCAGCAATTCTCATTTTGGATGGTACACAATAATTATGCCAGCTCAAAATGGGCATAAAATCTGTACTAGACATTTTGTATATAAATATGTTTATAAACTTAATCTTCCAAAATGAGAATTGCTGCATCAAAACACTAAAACTTGTACTTTTTTAGGAAATTAATTTCGGTGTTCGCTATAAATTTAGACCGTGCATGTAAGAATACTTAAGAATGAAAAAATGTAGACTGAGTTATAAGGATTACCAGAGGTCGACGAGGATAGAATGAGAATATGATCATTTTAAATTATTTAATTTATTAAGAATTATCTTTGCAATAAATTCATTTCCTTCTACATTAAAGTGTCCATGCATTCTAAAAAAATAGAGAGATAATGGGTCTTTATGATTTAAAATTTCTGGAGTTATATCTATAATGTCTAATCCAATATCTGAAATCATAGATAGAACTTTTTGTTTATTATTAGGA
This sequence comes from Candidatus Magnetomicrobium cryptolimnococcus, assembly GCA_018606805.1. GTDB lineage: Bacteria > Nitrospirota > Thermodesulfovibrionia > Thermodesulfovibrionales > Magnetobacteriaceae > Magnetomicrobium > Magnetomicrobium cryptolimnococcus. Next base: position 284,638 of record JAGYWI010000001.1, on the reverse strand, counting down.
TTTGATTGATTGTAATATTTTTTTGCATCCCTCGCCTCTATTCTATAAAATTCAGGAATATATACAAAGATTAGTTTGCCGCCATAAGATTCAATGCTTTTCTTTGCTAACCTCATTACCATATCAAAATAAACCATATCTCTATGGGACGGTTCAAATTGCTCAGGTGGATTTATTAATTCAGCAAGTTTCACTCGTAAACTCTTAACATTCCTCTTGAAATATAAGAACGAACTCTTTAATAAAAGTTTATCGAGAAAAGTCCTTTTATTTAATTCATTTTTTATTTGTAATATTTTTTCCTGAGCTGTATTAAAGCTTCTGGTTAGTGGTGGGCCATGAGGTCCTCTATCTATAGAGAAAATAAACCGAGGCCAAAAAACCTCTTCTATATATTTATCTATTTCTTTTTGTCTATTAAACAAATTTTGAGTAAACTGTGGATTAAGATAATTGACGAGATAATTACCTAACGAAGTATCGTTTACAACATTTATTTCAGTGGGAATATCTTGTAAGTCATTACCTTCATAATAATACCATAATACGATTTTAGGTTTAACTATCTCGACATATTCTCTAATAGTAGCTAAAACTGACAAAGGACCTGCTCCGGCTTTACCAAAATTAAGTGAATTAGGATATTGTAGCTGTCTTATAAAAGAAACACTATCTTCACCTGAATTGACTGATATACCTTCTGCAAATGAATCACCTACTACTGCTATATCAACTGGCTTATCATATAAACCTGTTGGATTATTAAATCCATGCTCGTCAAGTAAATGAATGCCATAAGTTCCACCTTCTGAATCTGTAACAATTTTGTGTAAAGATGGTCCGGTTAATGGCACAAATTCAGGCTTATTATAAACTGGTCCAAATCCAGGTATTTCAGTTTTCAACCAATAAGCCCCAAACATAGGATATATTAATTTCTCTTTATCATGAATACTGCTGTTATATGTATCAACAACTTCCCATTGGCCTCTTGTATCAAAGGGCAATTGTTTATCCTTAGCAATCTGATATTTAGTATATATTGCCCTATCAAATCCACTAAGACGCTCTAATCTAATGTACTGTTCCAATAAAAAAATTTCAAAAAATAAAACCATAACAAAAATAGTCACTACAGGTGGCAAAATATACTGTATGACAAACATTAATAAACTTTCCAATAACTCTTTAGGTTTTGAATCTTGCAGCAAATACAGCCTCCAATTCGTTTTCACGTAAGAGATCAACCTTTAATAAGTTAAGAAATATTTTTTGACAGCTTTCCATTACTTATAGAATTTCAGCGTCATATTCTAACGAACTTTTCAACTATTGTAATTTTACTTTAATCATAATAATTGCTCTGCTTCTTTAATATTCTTAATAATCTACTTTATACCTAATAACATATTGAGTTTTATTATAACATTTCACCTCTTAAAATTATAGCAAACACCAAAAAAATTTTCCTAAAAATTAGACTTTTTATGACTAAATATGCCATAAGTAAACTATGGGTCGTAATGCTCAAACGCATAATTTTGAGAACTGTAGTAAAGGAGAACTATTAATAGCTATGAATTGTACTACAACAAAGCGAAGCTATATCCGCTGTAGCAAATGACATACTTATGGTATAAACTATTGATTTATATATATTATTTTAAAAATCATATAAAATTGTTAGCCAACATCCGCTACAGATGTAAACAAAGACGGTAAAACTGATCTTATTCGGCATCAACAGTTCTCATGTCTATTATGGTGTAGCTATGGGTTGTGTTATCTTCATCAATGTTACTTTTCGTCTTTAAAGGCTTCTTACGGGAGGGTGTGTAGGCACACCTCCCTTGCGCCTACGCACCTTGTCGTATTCTTTTGACATTTTTAACCCCTCGCAATACTATATATATCAGATTTTAGATTTGCTGCTACAAAAAATTATAAATTAATGTAACAAAAATTATTTTAAATATGTATTTATTCCCTTATTATTTTAAAAAATGTTTTACAAGCCTAATGTGTTTTGGTATACAAAATAAGTAGGTGTCACAACCCATTCTTGATGAAAAAGACATTATTCTGTATTTTTTCACCTTATTATTACAAAATAATACTTTACAAAATTAATTTATTTTTGTACAATATTGGAAATATTGTATTGTTGCAGGAGAGTAAAGGTAAAAGTGGAAAAGTCATTAGCGTATAAAATAACCAGACCGTTTAAAGAGTTTATGGAGCTTGAGATTTCTGGTGGGTTGGTTCTTCTGTTTTTTACGGTATGTGCATTATGTATAGCTAATTCACCATATAAAGATTTATATTATGGCGTTCTTGAAAATAAACTTACCATAAATCTTGGGGAACGAGGGTTGTCTAAATCTCTACTTCATTGGATAAATGATGGGTTAATGACGCTTTTTTTTCTACTTGTTGGTTTGGAAATTAAAAGAGAGGGCATAGAAGGTGAGCTATCTTCTTTTAAGCGTGCGCTTTTGCCAGCTATAGCTGCCTTTGGTGGAATGCTTATGCCGGCATTAATATATATTTTGTTTAATTATGGGACTGATGCTGCTAAGGGGTGGGCTATTCCAATTGCTACAGATATAGCTTTTTCTCTTGGTGTATTACGACTTGTAGGCAGTGGCGTACCGCTTTCATTAAAAGTGTTTTTAACGGCTTTGGCTATAGCTGATGATATTGGAGCTATTGTTGTAATAGCTATTTTTTATACTGCTGAATTATCTGTTTACTATTTTATACTGTGTGGGATGGTTTTGGCTCTTTTAGTAATATTAAATATTATAGGTTTTAAGCATTTTATCCCATATACTATTTTAGGTGTTATTTTATGGTTTTTTATGCTTAAATCCGGCGTACATGCTACTTTAGCTGGGGTTTTATTGGCATTTACTATACCACATAATATAAAAAATAAAACTGACCATGATGATACTGAAAACAATACTGAGGAAGAATACATAAAAAGTAGCACTTTAAATAACACTAATAACAACTTTCATATAAACTCTCACTCCCCTTTAAAGTTAATAGAACATACCTTACACCCATGGGTTACATATTTAATTATGCCATTATTTGCCTTTGCTAATTCAGGTATCCCGTTGGGCATTGATTTTATTAAACTTCTATTTCAGTCAATTAATTATGGGGTATTTTTTGGTCTTTTGGTTGGTAAGCAGACAGGGATTATGCTTCTTACGTGGATTTTTGTAAGGTTAAACATTGCGGAGTTACCAAAGGGGTTATCTTGGCTTTATTTGTATGGGGCGGGGTGGGTTGCAGGTATTGGTTTTACTATGTCTATTTTTATAGATATGTTGTCTTTTTCACAAAGTGAAGTTCAAATTACTTCAAAACCAGCAATCTTTTTAGCTTCTCTCCTTTCGGGTATTGGAGGGTGGTTTGTTCTTAGATATGCAATAAAAGTTGAAAATAGGGTGGAAGTATAAGATGGAAGTGTTTACTTAAGTATTATGTTTTTTTCATAGTAGCCCTCTTATTATTTATAATGAATATTTAATTTGACTTTAGCCTACAAGTTATTTTAAAGTTTATTACTTCTACATTAATCCGTACAGCCATCGTTGAGTGGTGTTTAATTTTTTTTAATTTAGAAAGAAGAATACAATATGAAGATGAAAATTTCAATAATAGGTGCAGGCCATGTTGGCGCAACAGTGGCACAGTTGTTAGCGATAGATGGGTTTGCAGATGTTGTTTTGCTTGATATTGCTGAGGGGGTTGCTAAGGGCAAGGCACTGGATATAATGTCTGCATGTCCTTTATGGAACTCATCTGCTAAGGTAGTTGGAACTAGTGATTATGTACAGATTAATAGTTCCGATATTGTTGTGATAACGGCCGGCTATCCTCGAAAACCGGGTATGTCTAGAGATGATTTGCTTTTTAAAAATGCTGAAATCGTTGAACAAAGTTCAAAGGAAATAGCTAAGCATAGCCCTGATGCCATAGTTATAGTGGTTACAAATCCGATGGACAGTATGACTGCCCTAGCTTGGAAGGCAACCGGGTTTAATCATCAACGCATAATGGGTATGGGCGGTGTTTTAGATTCAACACGCTTTAGAACGTTTATTGCGGTGGAACTTGGTGTTACGCCAGAGGCGGTTGAGGCGTTGGTGCTTGGTGGACATGGGGATTTGATGGTACCTTTACCGCGTCTGACGACAGTTAGAGGGATTCCGATAACTAACCTTATAACAAAGGAAGGTATAGATGCCCTTGTTAAAAGAACGCAAAATGGTGGGGCTGAGATTGTAAGTCTTCTTGGTAGTGGTAGTGCGTTTTATGCCCCGGGTGCTTCGGTGTGTCAGATGGTGCGCTCTATTGTATTTAATGAAAGAAACGTGCTGCCTGTTTCTTGTTATTTGGATGGACTGTATGGGGCTAAGGATATATACATAGGGGTTCCGGCAGTCTTGACAAAGTCCGGTATTGATAGGATTATAGAACTTGAGCTTTTAGATGAAGAAAGAAGTGCTTTACATAAATCAATTGAAAGTGTGCGCAGTGCATGTAAGAAGCTCAATATTTTTTGAAAAAAATATATTAATAAATAAAAGGGAGTTAAACATATATTTATGGAAAGGACATTATCAATAGTGAAACCTGATGGGGTTACGTTAAATGTGATAGGTGAGGTTATAAGTAGATTTGAAAAAAAAGGTCTTAAGGTTAAGGCTTTAAAAATGTTACATCTATCTAAGGAAGAGGCTAAGGGGTTTTATATTGTACACAAGGAAAGGCCGTTTTATGGCTCGTTGACTGATTTTATGTCTGAAGGACCAATCGTCGTTATGGTACTTGAAGGACCACAGGCTATATCACTAGTAAGGGAGACAATGGGGGCTACTAATTATAAAGATGCAGCGCCCGGTACGATAAGGGCAGATTTTGCCACCGATATAGAGCGTAACGTTGTGCACGGGTCTGATTCTTTAGAGTCGGCTACCTTCGAAATCAAGTATTTTTTCAGTGCTATGGAGATATTTTAGCTATGTAGCTATAAGGAGTTCTAAATATTATGAAAAAAACTGCTTTTATATATGATGACATTTTTTTAACTCACGAAACACCTCCCTTTCACCCTGAATCATCTCATAGGCTTGTTGCAATTGTTGAGAAATTAAAAAAATCTGCGATTTGGGATTCTATTATACATATAAAACCCAAAAAGGCCTCTTTAGATGAAATAGCGCTTGTCCATGATAAAAGATACATAGAACACTTGCAAGATTACGGTAGTGGTTATTTGGATCCGGATACGTATATGTCAGCTAATACATATGAGGCTTCTTTATATGCTGCCGGTGCTATAATTACAGCTATAGATAAGTGTAAAGAACAGGAGATAGAGCGCGCATTTTGTGCAGTACGCCCGCCCGGTCATCATGCGGAGGTGGACAGGGGTATGGGCTTTTGTATTTTTAATAATGTTGCTGTTGGTGCGCGATTTGCTCAAAAGGCAGGTTACCATAAGGTGTTTATTATAGATTTTGATGTGCATCATGGTAACGGTACTGAGCATATGTTTTATGATGATGATACGGTGTTTTATTTTAGCTCACACCAATATCCCCACTATCCGGGTACTGGTGGAATTACGGATAAAGGAAGGGGTAAAGGTATTGGGTTTACATATAATTGCCCGATGGGACATGGTGCTGGCGATAAGGAAATGTATGAATTATATAATGTAAAACTGCATGAAATAGTTAAACAGTTTGACCCGGATATAATGCTTGTATCAGCCGGCTATGACCTACATAAAAGAGACCCGCTTGCTGGCCTTTCTGTAACAAATGATGGTATTAGGGATATTGTGCGTGGCATTATTAATGCCAAAAAAGATATTCCAATAATTTGTACACTTGAAGGTGGTTATAATTTGGAAGCACTTTCTGATTCAGTGCTAATTACTGTTGAAGAACTTCTTGAACAAATATAGAAAAAAAAGGAAACAACTGATGGAAACCCTTTTTTTCGAAGAGGGTTTCCCCCGCTCTTTCTTTCCTCTATTCCTCAGAATCACCCATAGGGCTAATCTGTGTAACAGCCGAGTCAGTTCCTTTTCTTAAAATATCTACCATACGATAAATAGATTCGCTTCTAAGTTTGCTTATAGAGTCTTTATCTGGTACGTAAGAAAGGAGTGATTTTTTTCGCTTAAACTCCGGCGAAAAGCTTACAGACGTCAATATGGACATAAAAACCATGCTCTTAAATATCCGCTTATTGGTTTTAAATGAAAACATATATGTTTCCATGGAGTTTTCAAGAAATGTATCGTTTCGCCGTTGTGCAGCTTTTAAAATAGTTACAGCTTTAATCCAATATTTTTTATTAATGAAACTATCTGCCTTAAGCTCATATAAGGTGTGTTCAATGTTTTTCTTTTCTTTCGTTAGAAGTCCATGAGCCACTGTATCGGCAGCTAGATGGCATAAATAGCCATAACAAAAAGACTTTTCATGCTCGTTTGTTGCATTATAAAGAAGGTTGAAACCAAATGGCCAACTGTGAGAATTTTCAGGTTCAGGCATATATTTTTTTCCTAAAACAGTATCAGCCATTAGGTTGCCATAGAGAAAATCATCCGTGTGTCTTCTTATAACCATATATATAGAGGCTGGTATTAAATATGGAAAGATTAAAAGCTCATTGCCAAGGAAGACATGCGTTAATGGTCCCCAAGCGTAACAATTGGACGATGGAATTAGTAAAAAGACACCGACAAAAAATATTATAGTCAACACTAATATAATATAAAACAATCAGAACTAAAATTTCTATATATTTTTTTAATACCGTTTGGCGTAAATATTGCCCATGTATTATTATTTATAAAATATTTTAGGTAGTGTTATAATTTATAATAATCTTATAACTACTAAGGAGAAGTACATATCTATGGATAAAGTACTCATATTTGGAAAAGCTGGTTGACCCTATACGGAAAGAGCCAGGTCGGCCTACGGAACAGAAGCCACCTATGTGGACGTAAGGGCATCTAAAAAGAATATGGAGGATATGTTACGGTATTCTAATGGACACAGGAAGGTGCCTGTTATTGTTGATGGAGAGAGTGTACTTGTAGGATTTGGTGGCGGGGCTTGAGGGGTGTAGATAAAAAGGGCAGTTGGTCCTTTAGGAAATTTACATAATCAACGCTAACTTGGAGGATAGATGGATTTGCGTGAGTATATACAGGAAATGGCAAAAGGCGCTAAGCAAGGCTCAAGGGCACTTGCAAAGGCAACTTCAGTTACTAAAAATAAGGCTTTGCAAACGATGGCGTCTCTTTTAAAGGAGCGCATCTCATTTTTAATTGAAGAAAACAAAAAAGACATTGCTGATGCCCAAGAAAAAGGGCTTTCAACGGCTATGCTTGATAGGCTTACACTTAATGAAAAACGGATAATTGAAATGGCCGATGGCATTATGGAAATTGCTAACCTACATGACCCTGTTGGTGAGATACTTTACATGAGAAAAAGACCAAACGGTATGTCCGTCGGTAAGATGCGTGTGCCAATTGGGGTTATCTGTATTATTTACGAATCACGTCCAAACGTTACAGCTGATGCCACCGCTTTGTGTCTTAAGGCTGGAAATGCTGTTATTTTAAGGGGAGGTTCGGAGGCTTTTCACTCCAATAAGGCCATCGTAGACATTCTCAAAGAGGCTGTAGCATCAGAATCCTTGCCAAAAAGCATTATATCATTTGTGGAGTACAAAGACAGGGCTGCTATATATGAGCTTGTACAGGCAGAGGGGCTTATAGATGTTGTTATTCCAAGGGGTGGTGAGGGACTTATTCGCACTGTAACTGAGCACTCGCGCATACCTGTACTTAAACACTATAAGGGTGTGTGCCATGTTTATGTAGATAGGGATTGTGATTTGAAGATGGCGGAAGAAGTATGTTTTAACGCTAAAGTGCAGCGCCCCGGTACGTGTAACGCTATGGAGACTATGCTTGTGGATGCGGCTATTGCAAAGGAGTTTTTACCTGTAATGTTAGAACGCTTTGCAAAGGCGGGGGTTACTCTAAAGGGTTGCACAAAGACAAGGGAGTTTTATAATGACGTTAACCCTTACTCTGAGGAAGACCTCTATAATGAATACCTTGACCTCATCTTAAATGTTAAGATTGTAAAGGATATGGATGAAGCCATAGAGCACATAAATAAGTATGGGTCAGCTCATACGGATTCTATTGTAACAACCAATAACCAGAAAGGCTTACGGTTCTTGCTTGAAGTAGATTCCTCCGCTGTTATGGTGAATGCCTCAACACGCTTAAATGATGGTGGGCAGTTTGGTTTAGGGGCTGAAATTGGTATTTCCACAGATAAGATACATGCCCGTGGCCCTATGGGCATTGAGGAGCTTACAAGCACTAAGTTTATTGTCTTTGGAGATGGACAACTTAGGCAGTAAAAACACTTATGGGAAAAAGAAGACTTGGTCAACACTTTCTCTATGACCTAAATATATTAAAAAAAATAATTGAACATGCCAAACTAACACCGGATGATACGGTGGTTGAAATAGGTCCTGGCCATGGTAGTCTCACTAGTCTTTTACTGCAGCACTGTAAACGGGTTATAGCCATAGAAATAGACCCTGTACTTTGTGGCAAGTTAAAGCAACGTTTTGTTAATGCAGTTAATCTGGAGCTATTAAATGCAGATGCCCTTGTTTTTGATTACGGTAGTCTTGGCAGGTTTAAAGTTGTCGCTAATCTGCCTTATTATATAACAACGCCATTGCTTTTTAGGTTGTTGTCATTTCGGGCACACTTGGAGGCTATGGTTTTGATGGTACAAAAAGAAGTTGCCCTTCGTATAGCATCTGCCTGTGGTTCAAAAACATATGGGGTATTATCAGTTATGGTACAGTACGTAACTAAGCCAAACATAGAGTTTATCGTAGGCAAAGGCTCATTTAACCCGCCACCAAAGGTGGATTCGGCATTGGTGTCTTTTGAAATTTTTGAAAATCCTCGTATTTTAGTTGATGATGAAGCACTATTTTTTAGAATAATAAGGACATCTTTTTCAAAAAGAAGAAAAACACTTGCAAACAGCCTGAAATCACTAAATGCCCTTGCCGCTGATTTACTTATAAAGGCTGGTATTGATCCAAAAAGAAGACCTGAAACCCTTAGCTTAGAAGAATTTGCTGCTATTACTAGGGCGCTGCACCAATACCATTAAGTTAAGGGAATAGAAGAGCGGGGGAAAACCCTTTTTGCCAAAAAAGGTTTTCCCCCACGCATCTTTAACTTAATGGCATTGGTGCGCCTCCACACCCTTTGTAGCTCCGTTCCTCGCAGTAACATACGGGGGGCTGAACTATTACCAAAAACTTAATTTGGTAAAGGAGTGCCTTTTTTAGCGCTTATTAATAACGGGTTTTCGTTTTTATAGGATTTAAAGTTACCGTAGTACAGATTTTGTATGTGGTTTCCTTCAGCAAAAAACAAAAAGCGTTCTGTTATTAGCCCGCGAATCATTAAAATAACTGCAAATATAGATATATAGTCTGCAATCATTTGTAGTGGTTTAAGCGCTGTGAGTATCCATAGCATAATTGGTAGAATAAAGGTTATGACAATAACCTTTTTCTTTTTTAGTATTAGTTCTTCTGTTGGGATAAAATAGTGAAATTCCTTTGTATTGAAGTGTTCATAGGTTGTACCCATATCCATCAGTTTAATATTTGGATTATTAATGCCAACGGCGCTTTTTGTGTCTATGGAGTGGTAAATATTGGCATTATACTTAAAGGCCATGGACTTACATAAAAAGCTGATTACTCCCATAACGATTAAGGTTTTGCTTAAAGTAAGTGTAACGTCTGTTGGCGTATTAGTCATCAATAAAATAGGTAACCCAAGGGCAAAGCCAGCTGTTATGCCAAATAAGATGAAGTTAATGGGTGTAAAACCGTTAGACCACTCCTTGATAAAGCGAATAGAGGCATAGACCATGCTGGAAGATATAAAAAAACTAAAAGCAGCACCTATGCCAAGTAAGCCGATAAGGGTTCTTTCCATATGTGGTACGTAAAACTTATAGAGTATGCCATAGATGAAGGCGCACGCTGTGAAGAGAGATATAGAGATTATCTCTCTGGAAAGCCAAGAGTTTTTCCACATGGAAATAGCCATCCAGCCGCGCACTGGTTTGCCTAAGTGAAAGGTGCTGGCCGTTATACCTGTTATTTGAAGAACGAGTGTGGTTAGTACTGATACTATGAAAAAGTTACTGGGTATCATATCGGTTTTTAGAAAAATTAAATCAAGTAGGATGGTTAAGATAAAAAGCCCCTGTCCTGCGCTTGATAGTACTGTTAATAACACTAAAGAAACTTCCGGATGCATGTGTTTTATCTCCTCTTTTAAGCTATAGCAATATCTTCAGCAATTAAAACCTTGTAGGAGGTAACCTTTTTCTCCGTGGTTACAATTGCATAGTCTCTTACGTTAACGACATCCTCATCTATTTTTATCTTGCTTTGGCGTCTTGGCAAGTAGTGGTTGGATGGGCTTGTGTTGGCTTCCGGCATCAATTTATAGCCCATAAACTCACTGATTACTTGAGAAGCCAGACTTTGTGGGTCGTCTATATCGCCAAAGATTCTAGCCCTTGTGGGGCAGGCCAGTACGCATGCTGGTTTCCTTTCGTCTTCCGGTAGATTTTCATTATAGATTCTGTCAAGACAAAGGGTGCATTTTTTCATGATGCCTTCACGTATGTCAAATTCCCGACAGCCATAAGGGCAAGCCCACGAGCAGTACTTACAGCCGATACACCGCTTGTAGTCAACGAGCACAATGCCGTCTTCCTTACGTTTATAGGATGCCTGTGTTGGACAAACCTTAACACAAGGGGCGTCTTTACAGTGCATACAGGATTTGGGCAGGTATATAATCTCCGTATTAGGAAAAGTACCAACCTCGTAGGTTTGTACGCGGTTAAACCATACGCCGTAGGGTTTTTTACTATAGGGTTCGATGTCAGTTAGTGGACCAAACACGCCGGCCGTATTCCATGCCTTGCAATTCGTTGCACAAGCGTGGCAACCAACGCACTTATTTAAATCTATGACTAAAGCTAATTGTGCCATAATACATTTTACCTCATAAAGTCATACCGCAGGGTTTTGGGGCGTTTTGACATGTGTGGCAGCGGTTTTAAGGGGTTAAATTGCGGCCAAAGGCCACTTTCTTTTGATTTGGTTATTTTTACCTTTAAATCGTACCAAGCAGCTTGACCGGTTATGGGGTCGCTGTTGGATATTTTTTTATTGTCGTAGTAGTCTATTTCTTCTCTTATAAGGTGGTTTAGTAGGAAGCCCTTTTGTGCTTCATCAGCATCTTCAGCTAAGTTCCAAGCCCCGGGGTGCTTGCCAATACCGTTCCATGTCCAAACGGTATCAGGTCTTACGGCTTGGGAGAGTTTTACTTGTACGCGGATTTTGCCGGAGGGGGACTCTACCCATACCCAGTCGAGGTCGTTTATACCGAGGGCTTGGGCTGATTGGGTATTTATGTAAAGGAAGTTCTGGCTAATAATTTGGCGCAGCCAGGCGTTTTGACTATCCCATGAGTGGTACATCGGCATTGGGCGCTGTGTTATGGCATGGAATGTGTATTTCTTTTTATCAATTTGGCGCTGTTCGAGTGGTTCGTACCAAAACGGAAGGGGGTCGAAAAACTCTATTATGCGTTTACGCTGAACATCCGTATTTGGTTGGCGTCCCTTGCGAAGCCCTTTAGCAGAGAGGCGGAAGCGCTGGAGTGCTTCTGAGTAGAACTGCATTATTATTAGGTCGTTTAATCTTATAAGTTTATTGCTTTGAGCCCAGTTTAAGTATCCCTGATTTATTGTACGGTTGTATTTTATAGTGTCGTGTAGCTCATATTTAAAGAATGACTTGTTTTTAATGTATGCCTCTAACTGGTTAGGGTTTGGCTCACCAGTCATATGTTCGTTACCGTTTTTACCGCGCCAGCCGGCAAGAAAACCGACACCTGCTCCTGGGCTTGGTTCCCACTTCGTGATAAATTCCTCGTAGGTTTTATATAGTGGTTTGCCAGAACTATCGCAAAAGCCGGGCAAGCCCAAGGCATTTGCTACATCTATAAGGGTTTGCTGGAATGGACGGCACTCACCTTTTGGCGGCAGTATTGGTACCCTTATGGCATCTGCTGCTGCGTCGTATTCACATATTGGCCTATCAAGGAGCGATACCACGTCGTAGCGTTCGAGGTACGTTGTATCTGGCAAAACCAAGTCAGAATATGCCACCTGTTCGCTGTAAAAGGCATCGCTTACTACTATAAAGGGGATTTTGTACTCACCGTTATCGTCTTGCGCTTGCAGCATCTTCATAACTTCCGAGGTGTTCATTGTGGAGTTCCAGCTCATATTAGCCATAAAAAACATCAAGGTATCTATCGGATATGGGTCTTTATTGTATGCGTTGGTTATAACGTTTTGTATCATGCCGTGAGGGGTTAGGGGAAATTCCCAGCTAAAGGCTTTGTCTATCCTTAGCGGGTTGCCATTGTCATCGAGCATAAGGTGTTCAGGCATTGATGGAAAGCCAAGCTCAGGGGCTGGAAGCGGTGTGTTTGGCTTTATCTGTTCTGGGGAGTTTATTGGTTTTGGACAAGGTGGTACTGGCTTTGGAAAAGGTGGCTTAAATAAAAATCCACCGGGTCTATCCACAATACCAAGGAGCATCATCAAAAGGGAAAAAGCCCTTACTGTTTGAAACCCATTAGAATGCGCTGCAAGTCCCCTCATGCCGTGCACAGCTACAGGGTTACCGGTCGTGGTTTTGTGCTTTCTACCCCACGCATCTGTCCATGGTATTGGCAAGGTTATTGTTTCATCTCTAGCGGTTATGCCTATTTCAAGGGCTAGCCTATTAATTTGTTCAACGGGCACACCACATATTATAGAGGCCTTTTCAGGCGTATATTCATCCATAACCCGTTCTATCAGTAGCTGCATAGCTGGCTTTAAGGTGTGTCCATCGTTACTTACGTACTTACCTAAAAGTGCTGGAGCACTACCTTCTAAAAAGGCCTCTTTTACGCTATTTGTATTTTGGTCCCATACTGTGTATTGTGTTTCTTCCATATAGATTTCCGGTAATAGATATGGCATACCCTCCATCTCTGTCCCTTCATCCATACAGATAAGGAAAGAGGCATTTGTACGGCTTATTAGAAAATCCACATCATAAAGCCCATGCTTTAAAAGTACGTGTATTAGGGCAAGTATAAATGCACCATCAGTGCCGGGCTTAATTGGTACCCATTCGTCTGCTATAGCGCCGTAGCCTGAGCGTATCGGATTTATGACAACAACCTTACCGCCGCGCTCCTTTACTTTAGAAATACCAAGCTTCAAGGGGTTAGAGTCATGGTCTTCGGCAACGCCAAAAAGTAGCATATACTTTGTCCTATCGTAGTCCACGCCGCCAAACTCCCAACTACTGCCACCTATTGAGTAAATCATACCGGCTGCCATGTTTACCGAGCAAAAGCCCCCGTGCGCTGCAAAATTAGGAGTACCAAACTGCTTAGCAAAAAGTGATGTTAGTGCTTGCATCTGGTCTCGGCCTGTAAAAAATGCAAATTTCTTTGGGTCATCTTCCCTGATTTTTCTGAGGCGTTTGACCAATATGTCCATAGCTTCGTCCCAACTGATTTCGTCAAAATCGCCATCGCCTCGCTTGGCGTCTTTTTTACGTAAAAGCGGTTTTGTTATACGCGCCGGACTAAACTGTTTCATAACCCCGGCTGAGCCCTTGGCACATATAACACCTTTATTGGTTGGGTGTGCAGGGTTACCTTGTATGTAACGAATTTTGTCCCCTTTTAAGGTTACCTTGATTCCACATCTACAGGCACACATATAGCACGTCGTGTACTTTATGTCCTCGTCCTTTGCCAGCATGTGGCCATCCTTTTCTTTTAATAATTCAGGCATAGATTTTTTCTCGCTTTTTTTTAAGATTGCTACAGTTTTGTAAATAAATTTATAACAAAATTTTATCAAAAGGGTCAAGCGCTTTTTAATAAAGATAAAAAGAAGAGCGGGGGAAAACCCTTTTAGGCAAAATGGGTGCGGCAACACCTCCCTGTGCGCCTTCGCATCTTCGCCCTTAATTTTTGTTACCTAAATTGTATATATGTTTATAAAAGATGTTAAAATATTTAGAGAAGGGTGATTTAGTAATATTAAGGTTTAAGTAAAGGAGCGCTTGTGAAAAATATAAGGGAGATAATAGAGTTGTTGGGGGATACCATAAAGCATGGAGACAAACAAAGTGGTCGCCATGTTATAGAGTTCTGGATGAAAGAACATCCCTATGAGGATGTAGTCGTGAAAGTACTTGAACCATTTCTGATGAACATAGGTGTTACTTGGCGGCAGGGGCTATTAAGTCTTGCTCAAATATATACGGCAACAAAGCTAGTCGAGGAAACTGTTGAGTTAATGAGCTCAGGGGTAGAAAAAAAGACATTATGTATAAAAGGACCTATTGTTATAGGCAATGCTGAGGAGGATTTTCATAGTTTGGGACGAAAGCTTGTTGTGGCATTTCTAAAGGCAAACAACTGGGCAGTGAGAGACCTCGGTAATGATGTATTGGCGGAAGATTTTGTTGATACTGCCATTGAAAGTGGCTCACGTGTTATTGCCGTTTCAGCTATGATGTATACTACTGCTATAAACATACAAAAAATCCGGGATATGATTCATCGCAGAGGACTTACGGGGCAATTGAAACTTGCTGTAGGTGGGGCTGTCTTTCGACTAAGACCACAACTTGTTGGTGAGGTAGGGGGTGATGGGACTGCTCAAACAGCTATGGCAACACCAGCACTAATGGAGACATTATGGAACCAAGCAGAAACTAAAAGGGGAGTTAACAATGACTGGTAAAGAGCGGGTGTTTTTAACAATAGAGGGAAAGCAAGTGGACAGGCGGCCTTTTGTCCCTAGACTATCTATGTATGGTGCTCAGTTAATAGGTGTTCCCCTTATACGTTACTATAGAGAACCGGAGCTTTATGCTGCAGGGCAGGCTGCTGTTGTTGATATATTTTCAGCAGATGCCCTTACATCTCCAGTGTTTTTTGCAGCTGAGGGGGAGGCCTTTGGCTCCACTTTGCGCTTTTATGAATCCATGCCGCCTAATATAAGAAAAATGGCCGCACATTCAGCTAAGGAGTTTTTAGCACTTCAGTTTCCAGATATAAACACTCACCCAACACTGCTTTTCATACGCAAAACGCTGCATCTAACGGAAAAAAGGTGTGGTAATAACACTGCTATTGGTGCCATTGTTACAACCCCTGTGGACTTACCATCCCTAGTCATAGGCATAGAGGGGTGGCTTGATGCCCTTTTATTTCAACGTGAGATACTTGAGCATATCTTTACAAAAACTGTTGCTTATTTTGTTTCATGGGCAAATGCACTCTTAGAAGAAGGTGCTTCTTTTTTAATAGCATCCGGTGGGTTTTTAAATACTACTACGGTTATGCGTGAGTTGGTTGAAAATACTATTTTGCCTGTACTTAAAGAGGCCTTTTCTCAACTGAAAGCGCCCATTATCATTCATGATGGTGGAGGGTCTATTGTGCCTTTTATTGACCTTTACAAAGATTTACCAAATGTTGTATGCTTGTTTTCCGCAACACCGGGTGATGATTTGCAAAGAGCTAGGTTTTTAGCCGGTGAAGATAAAACTTTAATGGGGGGATTAGATGGTCCCACACTTGATAAGTTTACACCGGCACAGATATATGATAAATGTGTTGAAATACTAAAAGACAGGAAAGATGATAAGCGGTTTATTTTAGGTACATCTGGCCCTGATATTCCGCTTTCTACTCCCCATGAGAATATTTATGCTATGATTAATGCTATTAGAGAACATTCTTTTTTATAAAAATGAACAGCACTCAAGAGGATAATGTTATTTGTCTGGCATGTTCAGTTTTTAAAGATGATCTCATACAGTTACAAAAAACGGAAAAGTTGCCTTTTAACAAAATAGATTATTTTGACTCTATGTTACACATGTATCCAGAGAGACTTGAAAGTGAGGTGTTTCCGAGGGTGTTTAAAGCCGTAACTGATGGATTAAATGTGCTGCTTTTATACGGTGATTGTCATCCTTTAATGAACGAGTTCGAATTAAATAAACATGTGGTGCGTGTTGCCGGTGTCAACTGTTACCAACTAATACTTGGTATGAAGAGGTATAAGACTATGCAGAGGGAGGATACTTTTTTTCTATTGCCAGAGTGGGTAAACCGTTGGCAAGAGGTTTTTAGGGTACACTTGGGGCTAGATAACCAGCACATAGCTAGAGAGTTTATGCAAGATTTTTTTAAACAAATAGTATATATTCATACTGGTAAAGCTATTATAGCGGACAATTATTTTAAAGAAATAGAGGCTTTTACTGGCTTACCTGTTAAAGTTTTAGACGTTGGACTTAACCATCTAAAACGTGCTATCATCGAATCATTTAACCGCTTAAAGCAAAAGATATAGTTAGGAGGCATGCCTTCGCATAAATGCAAAACTTGGACGGCGATAGAGCAGATGACTTCTTGTTATTGGATTTTTTACAGAATGTTCTTAAATACACGACAAACCCTATAAATGCCGAGGAATCCTTATGTAAGGAAATACGAGAACTGACAGGGGCACTTCTTGTTGCCATTATCCGCCATAATGACTCAGGTAATATACATACCATTAACTTTCATCCATCTAAAAGAAAAGAAATACTCTTTAATGATTCATTTCTTTATTTCGTTAGCTCAGTAATAAAACTAAACAAAACCTTCCAATGCGAAAGGGCATATATAGAAAGTTTTTGTGCCGATTTGCTGCTAATACAAAACATTTCAAATGTCTTGTTGCTACCACTTTGGGCTGGAGACGTTAGAATAGGCAGCTTATTAATCTTGAACTTTACGTTAACTGATAATACGTCGTCTATTATTCATACGATGGAAATGATAGCACAGGTTATAGGCTTAATCTTACTTAATCTGTCATATAATTTTAAAATTAGACAACTTGTTAGCGAAAAAACCAGGGAGCTGGACCTTCAATCTGCAATGGCAGAGGTCTCAGAGGCTTTACTTTCAAAAGAAAAAAACATGTTTGATATTGCAAGGATAATCCACAGACAAGCCTTGAAGCTTACAGACAGTTTGCACGGCTATGTTGCAGAAATAGATCAAAACGTAAATAGTTATGTAATAGAAACCAGCATATGCAATATACATTTAAGTCAAAACACTATAACCTTTCCCAAAAATCCAAACGGAGAGTATAATGCCCTATGGGGATACGCATTAAATACTAAAAAGGGATTTTACACTAATGCACCACAAACACACCCTTCCTATAAAGGCTGCGCACCTGAAGGGCATATGCCTATTACACGCTTCCTATCCGTACCGGCATTAATTGCTGATAAATTGATTGGACAAATTGCACTAGCAAATGCTAATAGAGATTATACCGATGATGACCTAAACATAATAAGCCGCCTTGCTTCCATTTATGCTATAGCCGTAGAGCGTAAACGAATGGAAGAAGAAATCAGACAAATGAACAAAAACCTCCAAAAGAGCGTTCAAGAGGAAGTTAATAAGTACAGACTACAAGAGCAAATGCTGATACAGCAATCGAAAATGGCATCCATGGGGGAAATGATAGCACTCATTGCTCATCAGTGGAGACAACCGCTAAATGCCATAGCACTGCAAGCAAACGACCTGAAAGACGCCTACGATTACGGAGAACTAGACCAAGCATATTTAAACGAGTCGGTTGACACGATAAACCAACAAATAGTGTTTATGGCCAAGACAATAGACGATTTCAGAAACTTCTTACGACCATCTAAAGAGAAAGTTATATTTAGTGTAAAACACACTATCGAGGCACTGTTGGACATGTTTAAAGGTGTGTATAAGAAAAATGATATATACATTGCAATTAATGCCTCAGATAAAATCTCTAACTTCAACGTTATGGGTTATCCAAGTGAGTTTAAACAAGTAATTTTAAATATTATAAATAACTCAAGAGATGCTATAATAAATAGGCGTGCTATCAAGGGAAGAGGATTTATAGGTTATGTTGAACTGTTTATTTCGGAAATGGATAGCCGCGTGGTTACTTCAATAAAAGATAACGGCGGCGGTATCCCAGATGATGTTATTAATAAGGTTTTTGAACCTTATTTTTCAACAAAATTAAACGATAAAGGAACTGGCATTGGTCTTTATATGTCTAAAACCATAATAGAAAATAATATGGATGGTAAGCTTACAGTTAAAAATATTGACGATGGTGTGGAGTTTACTATAATAATGAAAAAAGTATAGGCTAAAGTATTGCAAGCCAGAAGTTTTAGGAAAAGGGTTTTCCCCCCCGCATCTTTTTTCCTTATATGTTTTTTAAGTTTCTAATTCAATATAATTACCTTTATCAATATTATAGACAGGAAACACCCGGTGCTTTTTTATCCAAGGTTGGTGCACAATATAGTCGTTTCTGTGCCAGAAAAAAACACATGGGACTTCTTCAATTATTATACTTTCTGCTTTTTTTAAAAGAGTGGTTTTTTCATATTCATTAGTTACAGTTCTAGCTTTATCTATAAGCATATCTACATATACGTTTTTGTACCTGCTTCTGTTTCCACCTGCCCCGAAATTTGAAGAGTGAAACATTGGATATAGGAAGTTATCCTCATCCGGATAATCAGCCCACCAGCTTAACCAAAACATATCAGCCGTTGCGTTATTTATAGTAGTTTTAAAGGCACTCCACTCAAGTGGTTGAATGGTTATATGTATACCTACCTTTGATAGATAATCGCTTATGATTTCGGCTATGTCTATTGACTCCTGTTTTGCCATAACGTAGAAGACTGCTTTTATGGTGTTACCGGCGGCTATATCTTTAATAATTTCTTTAGCTTTTGCTGGATTATAATTGTCGTTGTCAAGTTTATAGCCTTTAAGTATTTCTGGTACTGGACCATCGGCAAGTCTACCGCGCCTTTGGTAATAGGTATCAAGTATTTTTTGTCTATCTATGGCATAGTAAACAGCTTTTCTAAGGGCAGGGTTATTAAACGGTGGCTTTTCGTTATTTAATCCAAGGTAATAGGTGTTAATCCCATTTGAGATATTAATTAGCTGGCTGTAGGTCTTATCTTTCATAAATAGTGCAAAGGAAGATACTGGTACTTCAAGTACATCGAGATTACCAATGAGAAATTCCATGACAGCAGTAAGGTCTTCGGGTATTATTTTATAGACGATACCGTTTACTTTGGGTAGGTTTTTATGAGCAAAATAGTGCGCATTTTTTTCTAAAGTAAGTGTACTGCTGTGACTCCATTGCTTTAGCTTAAATGGGCCTGTGCCTACTGGATGAGTGCTAAAGTCTTTATCGTTACTTATATTATTATTTGGTACCACATACGCTGCTGGCATTGTCAGGAGTTTTAGAAACGGTGAAAATGGCTTAACTAACTTTATTTCAATGGTATATTCGTCAAGTATTTTGATGCCTGTAACTGCATTTGTTTTACCTGATAGGTATTCTTCCGCCCCATCAATGTTTCTTAGTACCCATGTGTTTGGTGAAATTCCATTTGGTGATAATATGCGTTTAAATGAATATTCGAAATCGGCTGCTGTTAGTTTTTTACCGTTATGAAAATATACGTCTTCTTCTAAGTAAAACCGATATATAAGCCCACTGTCGTCAACTACCCATTGTTTGGCTATATCTGGTACTATTTGTAGATCTTCATCGAGACGCACGAGCCCGTTAAATAGTTTTGCTGCAATGCTGCCGCCTGACACATCCACGATATATGACGGGTCAAGGGTTGTTGGGTTACTTTCCAGGCGGTAGTAAATATGGTCAGTTAGGCGCTGTGTATGATTTTTGCATGCTGATGTTATTATTAAAGTTAAAGATAAGAAAAGTAGCCAGCTGGGGCATAGTTTTTTTAAGTGCATAGATATTAGCAGCAATTAGCTATTCTTTATTTACTTCAAGAGGTTCATTTTGTACAACCTCCTCGTCTGTTTCTTCTCTTAAAAATATCTCAAAAAACGAAACAAAAAGCACAATAGCAAGTGGTCCCATTACCAGTCCAATTAAGCCAAACAATTTAATACCACCAATTACACATATAAACACAATCAATATTGGCATTTTGGTTCGACCGCTAATTATAATGGGCTTTAGTATATTATCCACTAAGCTTATACCAAAAGCCCCTGCAAATAGGAGTATAAAACCTTTAATATACGAGCCATTTAAAAACAATAACACATCAACAGTGCCCCAGACGGAAAAAGCCCCCATCACCGGTATAAAAGACATAACTGATGCTGCTGTTCCTAAAAGCACTGGTGAACGTAGTCCTATGGAATAAAACACAACACCTGACAAAAACCCTTGCACAAGGGATACAACAATGCCTCCGTATATAGTGGAAATTACCATATCTTGCACTACCTTAACGAGTCTGTCCTTTTGTTTTTCCGTCATAGGCAGGTAGCCTTTGAGCTTAGTTATGAATTTTGGGCCATCTAGGAAAAAAAAGTATAATGTAAAAATCATGAATATGAAATCAAA
The DNA here is from genome assembly GCA_018606805.1 of Candidatus Magnetomicrobium cryptolimnococcus. GTDB lineage: Bacteria > Nitrospirota > Thermodesulfovibrionia > Thermodesulfovibrionales > Magnetobacteriaceae > Magnetomicrobium > Magnetomicrobium cryptolimnococcus. Next base: position 263,861 of record JAGYWI010000001.1, on the reverse strand, counting down.
CACTATGAGAAATATGTTTTTAAGTCCATGGGTAGCTTTAGAGGCAAGGGTATTACCAAAATTTGATATATTTTGCATTAAAAAGCCTGTTATATCTATCTCTACATTGAATGTCTCTTCTATTTTTAATATTAGGGTTTTAACTGTAGGGTGTTCTATTAAGTGTCTGATTTTTTCAAGATTGGAGGCTTCTATTTGTTTTAAAAATATTTTAATTTCTGATATAAGGTTAACTACTACGTATGAAAATGGTCCAACTATTATAAACACTATGATAATTAACGTCAATATCGAGGCAATAGCCTCTACTTTTAACCATTTCTTAAAAAAGATATATAATGGATAAAAGACAATCCCAAACACTATTGCCCACAAAACCGCCCTTAAAAAAGGCTCTATTACGTTATAGGTTAAATAGGCAAAAATGGTCAGAAATACGATTAATATAAAAGATTGGGCTTTATTTAGCGACATTTTCCTTTATACTATTATATGTAGTTATAATATTCCTAATTGTTAGCTTGGTGGCATTAGCACCCTGCCAGCTCGCTTGCCTGTTAACTGATTATTAAATACTGTTAAAACGCCATTAACAAACAGGTGTTCAAGGCCTACCGGTTTTTGCTTTGGGTTATCATATGTAGCCATGTCTTTAAATTCTTCAGGGTTAAATATCACTATGTCAGCAAAAGCCCCTTTAGCGATAACACCTCTGTGTTTAATATCAAATGTGGATGCTGCAAGACCGGTCATCTTATAAATAGCTGTCTCTAATGGTAAAAGTCCCTTTTCTACAGAAAAATTTCTAATAAATCCAGCAAATGTACCAAACCCTCTTGGATGGGGGTTGCCAGCAATATCAAAACCTTTAAGTGAGCTATCTGAGCCTATCATGCAGTTGTCAAGGAGGAGTACTTTTCTTAGATTTTCATCACTCATTGAAAAGTATATGGCATCTACGTCAAGTTTTTCCTCTATAAGTGTGTTGATTAAAAGCGTCAATGGTGACATAGAGAATTGTTCTGCTAATTCTGCAAGCCGTTTGCCCTCAATGTGGCGATTTTTACTGTTATGTACCCTTGAAATCATAACTGAGTTCCAATAGTCATCGGGTTTTGTACTATCTATATTGCCCTCACCCCTTTTGGCAAGTGTATGGGCTAGTTCATTCCGTAACCTATTGACAACATTTTTATCTTTGAGGCGCTCAATTTCTGCCTCATTACCGCCTTCATATACCCATGGTGGTAGCACTGCATCAAGGGAAGTTTGCGAGGCCGTGTAAGGGTATCTATCGCAGGTTATGTGTATTCCATTTGCTTTAGCACTCTCCATTGCTTCTATAACCCTGTCCATTTTGTGCCAATTATGCCGTCCAGAGGTTTTCAAATGTGATATGTGTATTTTGATACCAGTTTTTTGTGCTATTTCTATAGTTTCATTAACCGATTCAAGTAAATAGTCCCCTTCGCTTCTCATGTGGGTAGCATAGATTAGCGACTGAATACCTGAACGATTAATCAATTCGATAAGTTCTTCTGTCTTTGAATACACGCCCGGTAGATATATTAAGCCAGTTGATAGTCCCAAAGAGCCTTGTTGTGCTGATTTTTTTAATAAGAGTGCCATATCTTCCATCTGTTTTTCTGATGGAGCTTCATTTACGTATCCCATAACCGATGCGCGTATATTGCCATGTCCAGTTAAGGTAGTAAAATTTACGGCTGGCTGTAGCGCTTTAAAGTGCCCCTTATAGTCATCAAAGGTAGCCCATCGTTGGCTTATATTGTTACTCGTAAACTCTTTTTCCATCTGAGAAGTCGTGGCTCCGTAAATGGGGCTACACGACATACCGCAGTTGCCGTTTATTTCAGTAGTTACACCTTGAAAAACCTTCGATGAAGCATCCGGATAAGCAAATATGCTAAATTCCGAATGAGCGTGTACATCTATAAAGCCGGGTGAGAGTACTTTCCGAGTAGCATCTATACTTGTTTTTGCATCAACACCGCTTTGTCTACCAATATAAACTATTTTGTCTTGCAATATGCCTAAATCTGCGCAAAAAGGCTTGTTACCCAATCCATCGTAGATAGTGGCATTTTTTATCAGAAAATCAAGTTCTGTACCCATCTACTAAGATTGTAGCATAATGTTTGTAAAGATTTAAAGAGGGTAGGTGGATAGAAAGAAAAGTATTTTTTATTTATAGCACTATAATGGTCCGACGGGGCTTATCAAATCGAAATGAGCTATATTAATTAGGCCAAAAATCATAATCACTTAACTGTTTAAAGGTATAAGGACAGATTTCAGGCAAAATATCTTTATGAATACCTGTTTCTTTTTCAAATCTTTTTTTTGCTGTCATAAACATTTCGTCTATAACTATTTCAATGTTGTGTTTCAAACTCGGGCTATTTTTAAGTAAAAGTTCAATATCCGTTCTTTGGGTGTTTATTGTTGATACCCAGCTTTTAGAGTGTTTTTTTGGTTGATATTGCCATTTTAGTAGGTGCATTATCAATACTGCTAATCGGCTTTCTAATTCTCTTTTATTATTCCTCCCCATATCTTCTAATTCCTCGGCTACATTTTCTAAGTCTATCTCTGAGAACCTCCCCTGCCTTATCAAATTGGCATTATGAAGTGCCCACTGATAAAAATCAGTTTCGTACAATGTTTTTTCTATAGCTACATTGCTATTATTTATAGTTGTTTGATTGTCCATAAAAATATTATATATTAAACCACAATTACTTATATAAGATTATTTATGCTCTACTACTTACAGTGTAAATATATGTATGACATTTTTTTTAATAATATAGTACTTTTTGATGTTGTGTTTGTGCAGTAGATTGCAGGCCAAAAGTTTTAGGAAGTGCGTAGGCGCACCCCCGTAATGCGTAGGCGCACCCCCGTAATGCGTAGGCGCACCCCTTTTGCCTAAAAGGATTTTTCCCCCCGCTCATCTATTTCTTTAACTTATTTTTTAAATTTTGGGCTGCTAGCTTAGAGCTTTTCATAAGATGCAACATGGTTAGTATAAGCCATGGTTTTTTTATCATTAACAGTATTGACCGTATAAAACTAAAATGCCCTGATGAGTCTGTTACCTCGCTTGGTGCAAAGGGGATTTCTTCTGTATATAAATCTGTAATTGCACGTAAAGCTACAAAATTAATAGACTTTTCTATGGCATAACTTGCTATTGGGAAGGTTTCCATTTCGCAAACTGGATAGTCTGTATCGGGTGGGATGTGTTTTGATACACTACTTTTAGTCATCCACTGTTCAATGGTTACAAACGTTCCTTTTTTCGTATCTAATAGTTGGGAATCTTCAAGCTCCAAGATATGCCCTGATGGTATAGAAATAACTTTAGATGCCATTACTACGTCGCCCTTTTTTGCCCCGTGATATAGTGCCCCGCCAAAGCCAATTGACATTATTAGCTCAGGGTGGAACTCTTCCACAGTATGCTTTACTACTTTTGAGGCATTATGGATACCGACTCCTGTTAAGGCTAATATATATTCGGATTGGTTTTGCTTAGCAAAATACAAGTTAATGTTTTTACCGGTAGGTTTGGCTTTTAAACTTTTAATTATCGGCTTTAGCTCTTGGGGTAGAGCGGCAAATATTGCTATTTTCATTTTTTTTAGAATCTGTATCCTAAGCTTATTGTTGTTGTAAAGCCATTTAGATTGGCATCAAAAAGGTCAAAGCTTTCTTGATCTGTAAATATGTATTTGCCCTGAGCTCCAACAAAAAAATTGGATAACACATTAAAATTAGTCCCTACTACAGCATTTCCGCCAAGACAAACATCCTCTGCACTAACGTGGCCAAACTGAGTATCTCCGTCAAATTCCGCATATACTATACCAAATCCGCCACCTGTATATAGCTCTACCATGCCAAGCGTGTAGTAGCCTTTAGCTAATAGCATAGCAGGGAATCCCCGTACGTCATTTCTTTTAACGCCATCATGGTAGTATCCGCTATTAAATTCGAGTCCGAAGTTTGGGTGTAGATAGTAGCCATATGCAAATTCGCCGCTAAAGCCGGTTTGTATAAATGTTTTTTCCTCTATTTCATCAGTAAAGAAATAAAGACCCGGTCTTAGTGCAATATAGTGTTTTTTTTCTTGTGCATTGGTATAAGCACTATGAAAAACAACAACAAAAAGGCAAATAATAAAAATCAATTTTTTCATAATACACTCCTTTTTTCTATAAATGATATAGCTGCTTGATAAATGCCATCTTCATCTAGTCCGTATAGGTGGCGTAAAAGGTCCTGTTTACCGTGTTCAACAAAATTATCGGGTAAGCCTATGGTTTTTACAATTACATCCCTTATTCCTTTACTATTGATAAATTCCAGTATAGAGCTACCAAAGCCACCCATTTGGACGTTTTCTTCAACGGTAAGGATCAGCTTTACCTTATTAAATAGACTTATTAAAAAATCCTCATCAAGTGGTTTTATAAATCTCATATTAACAACCATTACGGATACTCCGTGTTTCTCAAGCCGTTTGGCGGCATTATAGCAGGTAAATACTGAGTGCCCGACAGCTAAGATAGCGGCCGTTGAGCCTTCTTTAACCACTTCGGCTTTATTAAATTCAACAGGGGCTTGGCCAAGTATTTCTAGTTCATTGCAAACAGTGCCGCGGGGAAAGCGGATGGCACAAGGTTTATCTATATTTACGGCAAGTCTGACCATCTCTTTAAGCTCCCGACCGTTTTTTGGAGCCATAAGGACAAGGTTTGGTATATGGCGCAGGTAGGATATATCAAAAAGGCCGTGGTGTGTTGGCCCATCTTCACCTACAATACCAGCCCTATCAACGGCAAATGTTACCGGTAGGTTTTGCAGGCATATGTCATGTATTACCTGATCGTATGCCCTTTGAAGAAAGGTGGAATAAACAGCTACAATTGGCCTTAACCCTTGTGAGGCCAAGCCGGCTGCAAAAGTGGCGGCGTGTGGCTCGGCTATGCCGACATCGTAGAAGCGTTCTGGGTGGCGTTTGGCAAACTCGGTAAGTCCCGTGCCTTCTGACATGGCTGCTGTGATTGCCACAACGCGCTTATCTTCGTTTGCAAGTTCTAAGGCGATTTCACCAAAAAGCGTACAATACTGGGGATTTAGAGGGGATTTTTTACTTTCACCAGTATCTAATTCAAAAGGACCCACGCCGTGGAATATGCACGGGTCTTTTTCTGAAAACTCATAGCCTTTGCCTTTTTTCGTTATTACGTGTATTAGGGTTGGCGTGTTGTTATGTTTTACGTGTTTAAATGTGTCTATTAGTTTTCCGATGTCGTGCCCATCTATGGGACCCACGTACGTAAAGCCGAGTTCTTCAAAGACCATACCGGGTACGAAAAAGTATTTAAGTGTATCTTCGGTTTTTTGAGCAAACTTAGACATAGGAGCGCCCACTTTCGGGATTATTTCAATGAAGAATTTGGTCTCTTTTTTAATCTTTTGGTAGAAATCGCTTGAAAGCATGCGCGTAAGATAGGAAGAAAGGGCACCGACGTTTGGCGATATGGACATTTCGTTATCGTTTAGGATAACTATAAGGTCTTTTTTGAGATGGCCTGCGTGATTTAGCCCTTCAAAGGCAAGTCCACCGGTCATAGCGCCATCACCGATTACGGCTATGACTTTAAATGATTTACCAAGCCTGTCTCGTCCTTCAACTATACCGAGGGCGGCAGAAATGCTTGTAGAGCTGTGGCCTGTGCCAAAGGCGTCATGTGGGCTTTCGCTTCTTTTAGGAAAGCCGGAAAGGCCGCCGTGCTGACGTAATGTATGGAATTTATTGCCTCTACCGGTTATGATTTTATGTGCATAACTTTGATGCCCCACGTCCCAGACTATTTTATCGTTGGGGCTATCAAATACGGTATGCAGTGCCAGTGTCATTTCAATGACCCCGAGGCTTGATGCCAGATGTCCACCGCTTGTTGATACTTGTTTAATAATAACGTCCCTTAGCTCAAGGGCTAGCTCTTCAAGTTCTTCTAAGTTTAAGAGTTTTATGTCCTTTGGGCTATTTATTTGTGTAAGTCTGCTAAAGTAAGTTTTATTTGATTCTGCAACCTTCTTTTTTGCAATTGGTTTAAACGAAGCGACCTTTTTTGAGTCCATCAGTTAGTCCTTTCTAAAAGATAATTAGCTATTTGTTTGAGCCAGCCAGAGCGTTGTTCAAAAACGTCTGCTGCCTGTACAGCTTCTTTTATAAATTTTGCAGCTATTTGTTTTGATTCCTCTATGCCGTAAACGGCCGGGTATGTCATCTTCATTTTAGCATAGTCTGAGCCTTTTGGTTTGCCAAGCTCCTCAGTAGTGCCAACAATGTCTAAAATATCGTCAACTACTTGAAATGCCAAACCAATGTTTCTGCCGTATGTGTGCAAAGCTACCCTTTGTTGTTGGCTTGCTCCAAAAAGGATACCGCCTATCATGACAGATGCCTTTAGCAGTGCACCTGTTTTATGTTTATGTATAAATTCGACAGTTTCCTTCTGCGGGGTCTTGCCCTCAGCTATAATATCCATCGCTTGGCCAGCCACCATACCGTATAAGCCTGCGCACGCTGCTAATTCCCTTATTGCCTCTATTAGCAATTTGTCTTGAATGTTATTGTCTAAATTTTTAGTAAACATTAAAAAAGCCTCTGTAAGGAGTCCGTCTCCAGCTAAAATAGCCATCGCCTCTCCGTATACCTTATGGTTTGTCGGTTTGCCACGTCTGAGGTCGTCGTCATCCATAGCCGGCAAGTCATCGTGAATGAGCGAATATGTGTGTATAAGCTCAATGGCGGAGGCTTGCGGCAAAATATCTTTATAATTGCCACCACACGCTTCATAGGCTGTTATACATAGCACTGGACGAATACGCTTACCACCTGCAAAGAGTGAATACTTCATTGCTTCATGAAGGGTTGGTGGGTCTATTTTTGGTTCAAAGTACTCTCTTATGTATGCCTCAACGTTTGCCTTCATTTCGTTTAAATATTGCTTAAGCTCCATTTATTTGTATCTCCTTATCTACTGCAAGGACTGCTTGGGGGATAAAAACAGATAAATTTATACCCAAATAAATTTAGGTTTGTAAAAAAAATATAAGGAAAAAGACGGCGGGGGAAAACACTTTTCGAGAAAAAGGGGTGCGGAGGCGTACCTCCCTGTTATTTCCCCGCCCCCATTTTCTAAAACTCTTGACCTGCCATTTACGTAGTTATTCCTCTTATCTTTTACTACATCTTTCATGCAATCTTCTTTAATTAGGGAGGCATAACTTTGCACTTTACTAGTACTATTCCCATTCAATAGTTCCAGGGGGTTTTGAGGTTATATCGTATACAACCCTATTAATCCCTTTTACTTCATTAATAAGTCTATTGGATATGATGCCTAACACATCATACGGAAGTTTCACCCAATCAGCCGTCATGCCATCAACGCTATTGACAGCCCTTAGTGCTACCGTGTAGTCGTACGTCCTTTCATCACCCATGACGCCAACAGATTTAACCGGTAAGAGCACGGCGAAAGATTGCCATATTTGACGGTATAAGCCCGCCTTTTTAATTTCTTCTAAAACGATGGCATCTGCTTCTTTTAGTATTGCAAGTCTTTTAGCGGTTATTTCACCGATACAGCGTATAGCAAGGCCAGGACCGGGAAAGGGTTGTCTGTAACAAATATCATCGGGAAGACCAAGGGCATGGCCGATTTCCCGCACTTCATCTTTAAAAAGCTCCCTAAGCGGTTCTATTAGTGATAGTTTCATGACCTCAGGTAAGCCGCCGACATTGTGGTGTGATTTGATGGTTGCCGATGGCCCTTTAAATGAGACACTTTCAATAACGTCTGGGTACAATGTCCCTTGGGCTAAAAACTCTGCATGTGGTATCTTGGATGCCTCGTCCTCAAAGACTGCTATGAACTCGTTACCTATGATTTTGCGCTTTGCCTCAGGCTCTGTAACACCCTGTAATTTTTCAAGAAATATGCTGCTAGCGTCAATTGCCTTTAAGTTAATATGATAGTGCCTTTGAAAAGTCTCTATGACCTTCTCCTTTTCCTGTTTTCTTAAAAGGCCGTTATCAACGAAAATACAAGTGAGATTATCGGCAATAGCCCTATGCACTAAAATGGCACAAACGGAAGAATCCACTCCGCCACTTAATGCACATATAACCTTTTTATTGCCGACAGTTTTGCTTATTTCATCAATAGCCCACTCTATAAAAGAGCTTGTCTGCCATGTGGCTTGACACCGACACACGTTATGCACGAAATTAGCTATTATCCTTTGTCCATTTTCAGTGTGCGAGACCTCCGGATGAAACTGTAAGGCGTAGAAGTGCTTATTTTTATTAGCAATAGCACAAAGCGGGGAGTTTTCGGTAATAGCTATGGTTTGAAAGTCTTGTGGCAGTTGCTCAACCTTATCCGCATGGCTCATCCAAACGGTGGTGTTTTCTGAAATTCCAGATAGCAGCGGGTCAACACTATCAAGAATCTGTAGGCTAGCACGCCCATACTCTCTTTTTGTAGCCCTCGCAACATTAACGCCAAAGACATGTGCCATCAGCTGCATACCATAGCATATGCCAAGGACTGGTATGTCAAGCGCAAATATATCTTTTGTACAAAGCGGGGCATCGTCGTCAAAGACACTCTTTGGTCCACCTGAAAGAATTATCCCCTTTGGTTTAAAGGCTTTTATCTTTTCTATTGATGCGTTATAGGGGAAGATTTCAGAGTACACGTTATCTTCCCGAATGCGTCTTGCTATTAATTGTGTGTACTGGGAGCCAAAATCCAGTACTAATATTTTATCTTCAAACATTTAATCTCTCTTAAAAACACCAGCTTATTCAGCCCTGTAGTTTGGTGATTCCTTCGTTATAATAACATTGTGCACGTGGCTTTCCCGAAGCCCTGCATTTGTTATCTTAATAAACCTACCGTTTTTCCGTAACTCTTCAATGTTATGAGAGCCGCAGTACCCCATACCGGAACGCAGGCCTCCAACTAGCTGATATATGGTGTCAGCCAAGGTACCTCTATATGGTACACGGCCTTCAACTCCCTCTGGGACAAGTTTCTTCATTGGCTTATCGTCTTGGTAGTACCTATCTTTAGTGCCGTATTCCTGTGTCATAGCGCCTAATGACCCCATGCCTCTGTATACCTTATAGCTTCTACCCTGATAAAGTACCGTTTCACCGGGGGATTCCTCTGTGCCTGCAAAGAGATTGCCTATCATAACGGCACTAGCCCCTGCTGCTATAGCCTTTGTTATATCGCCGGAGTATTTTATCCCGCCATCTGCAATGACAGGAATTTTATAAATAGAAGCAACCTTTACCGTATTTATAATGGCAGTTACCTGCGGTACGCCAACGCCGGCTACGATTCTTGTTGTGCATATAGAGCCAGGTCCAACGCCTACCTTTAAGGCATCCGCCCCCGCCTCTATCAACTCCTCCGCCGCCTCCTTCGTGGCTATGTTTCCAGCGATAACCGGTATGCTATAGTTTTTCTTGATTTCCCGAAGCGTATCAATAACCGATTTAGTGTGCCCGTGTGCCGTGTCTATTACAATAACGTCAACCCCTGCCTGTACTAATAACTCCACGCGCTCCATCGTATCAGCGCCAACACCAACTGCCGCTGCCACCCTTAGACGCCCAAAACCATCTTTGCAGGCGCTTGGGTACTTTCTCTTTTTTTCTATGTCTTTAATTGTTATGAGTCCCTTTAAATTGTTACTGCTGTCAACAATGGGTAGTTTCTCAATCCTATACCTGTGTAAAAGTTCTTTAGCCTTTTCAAGATCAGTACCCTCCGGTGCTGTTACAAGAGTCCTTGTATTCATAACCTGAGAGACCTGTTTTGTGAAATCATTTTCAAAGCGCAAGTCCCTATTAGTAAGAATACCGACAAGCTTACGGTTTTCCGTTACAGGTACGCCCGAAATCCTGTATTTTTCCATAAGCGCGAGGGCTTCAGATACGGGAGCCTCCGGTGATATAGTAATAGGGTCAACTATCATGCCACTTTCTGATTTTTTAACCTTGTTGACCTCATTTGCCTGCCTTTGGGGGTCCATGGCTTTGTGGATAACGCCTATACCGCCCTCCTGGGCTACCGCTATTGCCATGGTCATTTCCGTAACTGTGTCCATGGCAGCACTCATGATAGGGATGTTCATTGCTATGTCTTTTGTAAGATTTGTTGATACGTCAACGTCTGATGGTATTACATTTGACCTTCCGGGCACTAAAAGCACATCATCGAAGGTTAAACCAATGTTTATTTTTTCTTCTTCCATTAGATTTCCTCTTAAGATTAGACAAATAACGTTTAAAAAACCAAACTATTATAGCTCACAGTTATTATTTTATTAGCAGTTAATCTATAGTTACTGCTTATAGACAATTTTATATTTTTCGTTTAAAAAAAACAATTGTTTTTTAGATTCTAACATATAAGAAGATAAAGGAAAAAAGATGGCGGGGGAAAACCCTTTTAGGCAAAAGGTGCGTAGGCGCACTCCCAAACCCCCCGCACCCCTTACGGGAGTGCGCCTATGCACTTCCTAAAACTTTTAGCCTGCTGGCGATTTAGTTATTTTTTATTATCTTTATGTTCGACAACTTGTAACAAGGTAACATAGCCTAGCTGTTAGTGTATATTTGTTTTATAAAGTTGCATTTAAAAAGTAATATACCAAAGACAACAATATAGTATTTATCAAATAAAGATATATATACATTTTACTTTATGAAATGCAAATTTAATTGTATATATTTATATCTAAATTTATACTGTCTATAAAAAAATATATTTCATTAATTTATTAAAAAATGTGTTGATATATAAATATATTTTTGCTATTATAGTGGGGGGATGTGATATGTAATGGAGTTTGAGGGGAGGCAGCATGCAATTAAAATATGGCAGTAAAGGTGATGATGTAACAGAGATTCAAAAAATGTTGAAGAGATTAAATTATTTATCAGGTAGTGTTGATGGTGTATTTGGAAGGCTTACGGAAAGCGCTGTTGTAGCATTTCAAGAATCTGAGGGGTTATACAGTGATGGGATTATTGGGGCGATTACCTTTGAGGCTTTAGAGAAGGCTATTAGAGAGCTTGATGGGCAATTATACGCACCGGGTATGTCGGATTTGATTAAGCCAACGATACTGCCATTTGTAAAGGTAAAAGCAGATAAGTATGATGGCGGATATGATAGATGCTCCTTGAGGGCGGATGTTGCCGAGGCGTATAACAAAGTGCGTGAGAAGGTAGTGGCAGCAGGCGGTGTTTTAACATCTTCAGGGGGGCTTCGTAACCTTAACGATGGGGTAAATGCAAATCGAAGCGCTGTGTCATTCCACTATCTTGGCAAGGCTCTGGATTTGTATATTTACAGTGGCATGGTAAATGCTCAAAATGACCCGTACGTGGCTGTTTATTTGGGAGATAGGCGATTTAACATTTATGCTCGTGCTGAAGCGGGACAGGAAATGAACCTTAATGCTGCAACATATAAAAAGCGTGAAGGTGGAGAACAGGTAAAGGGTAAGTTTATTGATTTAACCAGTATTTTTAAAGAATATGGTTTTAAACCAATTAGGGCAAGAAGTCAGTTTTTCAACGGAGGCAGTGAATTAGGTGCTGAGTGGTGGCACTTTCAATATGAAGAGGGATTGATTGCAGGTGTTAGTACTTTTGGGAATGAACTTTTAAGGGTATACCCTAAAGAAAGGCTTGAGGGGACAGCACCATGGAGCCATAAAAATGCAGTGTTTAACGGTTCTTCTTTATTTGTAAAGCCGTAAGTTAACTAATTCAGTTGACTATGTATAATGGATGATGGAGCCATAAATTGTTTTAAGGAGGTGAACATATGGTGAAAGTTTGCTGTGAAGAAGATGTTTGCTGTGAAAATAGCGATGTTGAAAACCATATATCAAGTGTTTCAATACAAAAACATAATGGGGATTCTGATATCGTAATGGGTGAAGGCGCATGTCGTAGATGCAGTTGTCCCGGTTTTTTTGCAGCGCGTGGTTATGAATGTCATAGGTCCGGTTGTGGACATCATCGTGATGAGCATTGGTAAATTATAAATATCGTAATAGTTCAGCCCCATTTTTGCCTAAAAGGGTTTTTCCCCGCTTTTCTCTTAACTTAATGGCACTGGGATATGGCATTCCCCATTTTCTTCTATCTTTTCTATTATTTTTTCTTCTTTGCAATCACTTGACTTTTTCCATTAATTAACTATATTCTATAATTTTCTTCAGTGAATAATAAAGATGGTTATGAAGCCCTATGGATGACAAAAACAAAGAAAACAGTGATGAATTATTTGAGTTCGTTAAATTTATGGAGCGTTCCATTAATGCAACCCTTGAGGCTTTTTATGATATACAGGATATAAGCGAAAATGTCTTGATGGATATGTCCAATAGGAATATGGACATACAACGGGAGGCTCAGCAAGTTATTAGAGATTTTTTTGATGCGGCAAAAAAAGGCAGGGAAGAACTAAAAAAAGTAATGGACAAGGGGTTTAACCAATTAGAAAGGAGTTTAAAGAATAAATAATTCCCTTTCGATTAACAAATTGGAGACAGATATGAAAGAAGGTTATTTTGGTGTTTATGGTGGCAGGTTTGTTCCAGAGACATTAGTTCCTGCACTTGATGAACTTGATGAGGCTTATAAAACCTACTTTAAAGATAAGGCATTTCTTGATGAGCTTGATATATTGCGAAAATACTATATTGGCAGACCCACACCGCTTTATTATGCTAAGCGGTTTAGCGAGTCTTTAGGTGGGGCTAAAGTATATTTAAAAAGAGAGGACATTGCCCATACGGGCGCTCATAAGATAAATAATGCTGTTGGGCAGGCTCTTTTAGCTAAGGCTATGGGTAAGAAGCGCCTGATAGCAGAAACAGGTGCTGGCCAGCACGGTGTGGCTACAGCTACGGCTGCGGCACTGCTTGGCCTTGAGTGTGATGTTTATATGGGCACTCTTGATATGAAACGCCAATCGCTAAACGTTTTTCGTATGAAGCTTTTGGGGGCACGGGTCGTTGCGGTGGATACGGGTGCGCAGATATTAAAAGATGCCATTAATGAGGCGCTTCGCGACTGGACTACCAATGTTAAAACTACTCATTATGTATTAGGGACGGCATTTGGTCCTCATCCCTATCCGTCTTTAGTACGGGAGCTTCAATCGGTAATTGGCATAGAGGCAAAGGCACAGATACTCGATATGGAAGGTAGGCTGCCTAATTACCTTATTGCTTGTGTGGGTGGTGGGAGTAATGCTATTGGTCTGTTTCACCCATTTTTAGACGACTTAGACTCAAGGGTTAACATGATAGGTGTTGAGGCAGGGGGGCTTGGTATAGAGCCTGAAAGACATGCTGCGCGTTTTGCTGGAGGCTCTATTGGGGTTTTTCAGGGGTGCAAGAGTTATCTTTTACAAGATGAGGATGGCAACGTTTTAAACACGCACTCGGTTTCGGCTGGGCTTGATTACTCATCGGTTGGACCTGAGCACAGTTATCTCCACGATATAGGTAAGGTTTCCTATACCTATGTGACAGATGATGAGGCTTTACGGGCATTTGATGAGCTGGCTTTAAAAGAGGGGATTATCCCGGCTTTGGAATCGGCCCATGCCGTTGCTCATGCCATAAAACTAGCCCCGACACTTGCAAGCACACAGCTCATCGTTGTAAATCTCTCCGGCAGAGGCGATAAGGACGTTCAGCATGTAGCCAACATTAAAGGGGTGCATTTCTAATCTTTAATAGGAGATACTAATAATATGTATGCAAAAACACGCATAAGCGCTGCATTTGATGATTTGATAAATAAAAAGGCAAAAGCCTTTATTCCATACATTATGGCAGGAGACCCGGATTTAGATAAAACAGCGGAGTTAGTTCTTACCCTTGAAGACTGTGGCGCAGATATAATAGAATTAGGTGTACCATTTTCAGACCCGCTAGCAGATGGTCCGACAATCCAGCGGGCAGCAGAGCGGGCACTTGCTAAGGGTGTAACTTTAAAAAAAGTGCTTACGCTTGTGTCAGGACTTAGAAAAAAAACCAACATTCCCATTGTCTTAATGACATACTATAATCCTGTGTTTAAGTACGGTGGTGGTGAGTTTATTAAAGATGCTACTGAATGTGGTGTGGACGGTATCATCGTACCTGATCTACTGCCGGATGAAGAGGAAACCTTTATCACAAATTGTAAGACATATGCCCTTGACACCATATTTTTATTAGCACCAACCTCTACTACAAAACGTGTCCAACTGGCAGCCATTAAGTCCACCGGATTTATTTACTACGTATCCATAACAGGCATTACTGGGGCAAACATCATCCTTGAATCGTCCATAGCACAAATGGTAAATACCATACGCGAAACCTCGCAAAAACCTGTAGCCGTCGGTTTTGGCATTAAAACACCGGCTGAGGCAAGGCAAGTTGCACGTATTGCCGATGGCGTCATCGTTGGCAGCTCCATAGTTAAGGCAATAAATGATAGCAGTTTAGATGAATTAAAAACTTATATACGGGCTTTAACTGAGGCAATAAAGACTGCGCCTGATGGTTAGACACTATGGGATGGTTTAAAAAGACGACAAAGGACTCTCTGGAGGAAAAAAAGGTTAAAATTCCAGAGGGATTGTGGGTTAAATGCCCAAGCTGCAAGGAAATAATATACCGTAAGGAGTTTGACAAAAACCTAAAGGTATGTCCTAAGTGTAATTATCACTTCCGTATAGGTGCTAATGAGCGCATTCATCTAACTGTAGATGGTGGTAGTTTTATAGAACTGTGTCCGGGCTTATCTCCAGTGGACCCGCTTGAATTTGAAGATACCATGAGCTATGAAGAGCGTATTACAAGTAATCAGGAAAAGACACGCCTAAAAGATGCTATGTCCATTGGCATAGCCACGATAAATAAGCTGCCAGTTGTAATAGCAGTTATGGATTTTTCGTTTATGGGTGGCAGCATGGGGTCAGTTGTTGGTGAAAAGGTGGTGCGCGCTGTAGAAGCCTCATTTGAAACCAATTATCCGCTTATAATATTTACATCATCCGGAGGCGCTCGTATGCAGGAGGGGATATTTTCGCTTATGCAAATGGCTAAGGTGTCTGCCGCTATTGGGAGATTAAAAGAAATAGCTGTTGCCTATATATCCGTACTGACGGACCCTACCTTTGGAGGGGTTAGCGCTAGCTTTGCTATGCTTGGAGACATTATCATAGCCGAGCCAAAGAGTTTAATAGGCTTTGCTGGTGCTCGGGTTATTCAACAGACTATCAAACAGCAGCTACCGGAGGATTTTCAGCAGGCAGAGTTTCTTTTAAAAAAGGGACTCATTGACATGGTAGTCCATCGCAGGGAAATGAAGATGCGCATTTCTAATATACTGAAAATGTTTGGCTTTTGCCCACTAAAAAAATAACTATGGACTATCACGAGACAATAGATTATCTGTTTAATCTGCAAAAATACGGCATAAAGCTTGGTCTTTTGAATATAACTCAAATGCTTGAAGCCCTGCAAAACCCCCACAAACATTTTCAAACAGTGCATGTAGCCGGCACTAACGGTAAAGGTTCTACGGCTGCTATGGTTGCCTCTATACTTCAAGCTCATGGCTTTAGTGTGGGGCTTTTTGTTTCTCCTCATATGGTGCGTTTTACTGAACGTATTAGCATTAATAATGTTGAAATACCACAAGAGGAAGTTGTACGATTAACTAATGTAATAAGGGACTCTATCCATCAAATACCGGATTTGACTCCTACATTTTTTGAATTTGTAACGGCTATGGCATTTGTTTATTTCAAGGAAAAGGGCATTGACTGGGCTATTATAGAAACCGGCATGGGCGGGCGCTTTGACTCAACAAATGTAATAAGCCCAGAGGTATCTATCATAACGCACATAAGCGAAGACCATAAGCAGTTTCTTGGTGATACAATAGAAAAAATAGCCTACGAAAAGGCTGGCATAATAAAGCCATATATCGCCGTTGTATGCTCCTACCAAGAGTCAGAAGTCCTTGAGGTGCTTTCTAACAAAGCAACCGAAACCTCTTCTACCTTAGCGCTTTATGGGCAGGATTTTAAGGCTTTAAATATAGGTAATATGATATTTGACTATTATGGTATAAACAAAATTCAAAACATTAAATTATCCCTAGCGGGTAAACACCAGATAGAAAATGCCTCTTGCGCTATCAGAGCCTTTGAGTGTCTAAACATTAATATTGATGTAGACTTAATAAAAAAGGCATTGCTAAACTTAAAATGGGCTGGGCGCTGTGAATCTATACACCATAAAGGCAAACACTACATACTTGATGGTGGCCATAACTATCAAGCACTTTATCGTCTAAGAGAATTTTTATTAGAAGATAATGCACTTAAAAAGATAATCTTAATATACGGTGCAATGTCAGATAAGGATAACCGCAAAATGTTAAACATAATAGCGCCAATAGCAAGGAAAATAATCTTTACCGCCCCATCCTACGGACGGGCTGAAAACCCGGCTATACTTAAAGATTTAGCAAATTTGCCCGTTGATACCAAATCCTACGTAACTAATAACGTAAAAGAAGCCATGTGTCTATTGGATAAAATTTATGAGTCTGGGGAACTTATTGTGGTAACAGGCTCGTTTTATACAGTTGGTGAAGTTAAGGAGCTATTTGGTGAACCGACGCTTCTTAAAAGCTTAACAGAATTTAAATAAAAAGGAGAAGAAATGAAAAAATTTCTACCAGCAGTATTAATATGTCTTATGTTAATAGCGTCCGCCTGTGATACACCACAAGGAAGAGGCGCTGGTGCAGGCGCTGCCATCGGAGGTGTTGCAGGAGCCTTGCTAGCAAACGATCCACTTACAGGGGCCATAATAGGTTCTGGACTTGGTGCAGCCTTCGGATTTGTTGCTGGCGATATAGCCGATAGATCGGCTAAACAAGCCGCACTTGAAAACCGAACTGTAGAGTACAGGTCTACTGATGGTACAGACTACTATAAGGCAGAGCCCACCGGACAGTATTACTTTAGAGATGAAGAACGCGGAACGTTAAGGTGTAGAAAAATCAGAGAAAGAATATGGGAAGACGGTAGGCTTGTACAAAATAGGGAAAGAGAAGTTTGCGAATCCAATTGGACAGAACATAGGTAAAAAAAAAAGATTAAAGGAAAAAGATGGCGGGGGAAGAACAGAGAGGTGCGCCTCCGCACCCCTTTTCGAGAAAAAGGGTTTTCCCCCGTTCTTCTTTTTCCTTCTATCGCAAAAGTGATAAAACATTTTGTGGAATACTGTTAGCCTGTGCCAAGACGGAGATACCAGCTTGCTGTAATATGAGTGATTTAGTCATTTCGGCTGTTTCTTTAGCAAAGTCAGCATCCATAATCCTTGAGCGTGATGCTGTGGTAGCCTCGATGACGTTATCAATATTTCTAATGGCAGCATCAAACTGATTAGCCTTTGCACCAAGATAAGACTTCTGTTTTATTACGGCATTTAGAGAGCCGTCTATGATAGCTGTCGTGTTAGAGGCATTACTGGTATAATATGATGCACCGCTAGGATTTGTGGCATCATAATCCGGATTAAGCCGAAGGAGCGAATACTTACCATAGGTAACCGTTCCTGATCTGTCAATAGCAATATCAGTACTAACATCACCAAGTATGCCCCTTTCTGTGGCTATATTGTTCGTCAGCGTGGTTGTCCAATCATTAATGCCCCACGTAGTACCTGCAAGGATAGTTTGATTAGTTGAGGTTGATTGCACATAACCGGCTTTATTTGAAGTCCCTTTACTGTCATATATGTTGACATTACTGATATTAACACTAATAGGTGATTCACTAGCTTGGTAACTTGAAACAATGCGTACATTATAATACCCATTAAAAAGAGTAACATTGTTAAACTTGGACTGCTCTGAAATGCGATTAACCTCTTCAACAAGGGCATTAACTTCAAACTGCATATAAGAAATATCTGAAGCACTATATTGACCGCTCATTGCTTGAAGTGCAAGCTCTCTAATACGCTGGAGATTATTTACAACTTCATCCAATGCACCTTCAGCAGTTTGTACAATAGATAATCCATCGGCGGCATTTCTAGCTGCTACGGTTAACCCCCTAATCTGCGATGTCATTCTTGTTGCAATGGCAAGGCCTGCGGCATCATCCTTTGCTGAATTAATCCTTAACCCAGATGCTAATCTCTCCATCGCTGTTTGTAACGGTGCCTGAGTTTTGCGCAAATTCCTTTGAGCATTTAACGACATCATATTAGTGTTAATAACAATACCTGACATAAATTATTCCCTCCACGTTCTATCCTTGATGATAGTTCTATTATATCTACATACATTTATTTGCATAACTAGCTCTAAATTATACATTCCAAAAATGCCCAACAAGGCCTGCTTGTAAAGTATATTCAAAATACATACCATTAAGATTATAGACAAGGATTTTTGTTTATTGATACACAGGTAGTGTATTACACTCGTGGCATAAAAAAAAGGATAGTACTAATCATATGTTTATTTAGGAAAAAACTTTCTTCTTAAGGAAATTTTTTCTATACTATGACATTTGTAACTTGGTATAGTTAAGGCGCACTTGCTGTAAAAGAGCGAGATTGCTTCGCCTTGCTTGTGCTTTTGGTAACGAAGCAATCTCTTTAGTGTGTTTTATAATTGTCCGGCATCAAACAGAATTGTTGTACCTTTATCCCATCCATCCCATAGAAAGTCATTTTCAGCCTCTTCCGCTATAATGCGGAAGGCCAAACGAACTTGCTCTTCGTAGAACTCGCAAAAAGCACCTGTCTTATCCATGCCACCGTTCATTGTATACGCCTCAGCCGGGCAAGGTGCTCCGCAGAAGTGCCTGATGGCGCACTGTCTGCATGGGCTTATGTCTTCAACCTGACGCCCAGTAACCATACGAAAGGCTTTTGAACTAAGTACGTCATCAATATCATCGTGAAACAGATTGCCACCACAAAATTCCTCAAGCCCAATGAACTCGCTACAAGGGTACATGCCACCTTCTGGCCCAAGTGCAAAAAACACGCGCCCACCGCCACAAGGCGAAATATCACACATCAGACGCCTTGCCGTCGGGGCAAGTATGCTTATTAGGATATTAGCAAAATTTGCAACAACTACCTTGTGGCCTGTCTCATGGTACAATTGCTGTGTACGCCTTATAGCCTTCTCAAAGTATGGGAACACCTCGTCATCCACTGGTTTGATGGTCCGTGATGCTGGCTGGGTGCAACGAATCATGTTTAGCATGATTGTTGATACCTTGTTATTGTGAAAAAAGTTTACTGTTTCTTCAAGCTGTGCCATGTTTTCTTTAGTAACAGTGCAAATGACATTCATCCCCTCATATCCCTGCAAGAGTTCCATAGCTGCAAGAGTCTTTGCAAAGACGCTTTCACCCTGCCATGTCTTACGTGTGCTATCTGCAATGGCCGCATTAGAGGCATCCAAGGAAAGGCCAATACCTATGCCGGCATTTTTGATAAACTCTACAGCAGTACTATCAAGCATAGTGCCGTTTGTTTGAATCCCAAAACGAAAGTCATCCTTGTATGTCTCGATGGCGGAAAAGACTATTTTACTTTCAAGCATTGGCTCAGCCCCGTGAAAGATGATTTGTGGAATCCTCCCCTGTGGAAGCTTTGACTTAAAGTAATCTTTAAGTATCTCCATAGCTTTATGCAGATTTTCGGCACTCATACGTGCCCCTCTTTGGCGCATATCCTCCGGAATATAGCAGTAGGTACAGTTTAGATTGCATCGAGCAGTTGGATTAACATAAACAGCCGAAAGACCAAGCCCAAAACGTAGATTTGCCATTTCATCAGCAAAGACCTTTGCCTTTGCCATATAGGCTGCAATAAACGTCTCATCTTGCAGGGTTTGAGCAAGGGCATCTTTTTTAACTAAAGACCAAAAGGCAGTGTTTGGCTCCAAAAGACACACATAGTCAGGATGTTTAATGTCTACTGGCATAAATGAAGGACCACTACCGGTATTTAGCATACGGCCTCGCGATGACACTACACCTCCTTGCATACTATGCGCAACACTCACTTCTTTGTTGCCCTATCCATTAGTATATAGTGAGAAAGTCCTGCTCCATCGGTTTTACAGGTTTTACGTACAGCAATAATTGTTTTGATAGGTTTTTGGTTCATAGCTTTACTCCTTTTATTATGTTAGATTAATAAAAAAAAAGGTTCTGCAGACATATTGCCCACAGAACCCTTTACCATCAGCTTCCATTAATTAATAAACCACTCCAGCAGGTCTTCTGACTTTCGGTTCAACCGACCTCTAACAGCCTTCCCACCAAGGTTTCCCTGATAGTGACCTGCTTTCGCACCATAGAGGCCGTCCCCGATTACAGCGGCGGGACCGTCACGGATTTACACCGTGTTCCGTAATGCTGGATATTTGCTTATTATAAAATCACTAAAAACAGAAGTCAATCTTTAATTTGTAATCGTAAATGCGTAGAAATATAATAATGTCAATAATATCATTGGTGTGCCTTTGCTTGCAGCTATTTTAAGCTCTAAGGTTTGTTACCATATCATCAATAGCATCAAAGCCTTTAAGCCAAAATCCTTTATCATTAATGTCAATATTAGCTTCCTTCAAAATAAACTCCGGACTTTCAGAGCTACCGTAGGATAAGATTTTCAAAAAAGTAGGAACAAATTTCTTTCCTTCTTGCTTATATTTTCTGTAAAGGGCTAAGGAGAGCAAATTACCGAAACTATAAGCATAACAGTAAAATGGTGTGTGATAAATGTGTGGTATGGTTATCCACTCGTATTTAAAATCCGCGCTCACATCAACAAACCCGGCAAATTGCTCTTTAAGCAAGGTATAGTATAAATCATTAATTTCTTCTGCCGATTTGCCTTTGGCAATAGCCTCGTGCGCTTTTTGTTCAAACAAAACAAAATAACTCTGCCTTAGTATTGTAGCGTATGAATCATCTATAGCATTAGCGATAAGTTCCATCTTTACAGCTGAGTCTTTTTCATGTTCAAGTAGATAATCAAGAAAGAGCATTTCCGAAAATACAGATGCTGTTTCAGCCAGTGGTAGGGTAGGGTGAAACGTAAGGATGCTTTTATCTTCTGCCATCATTGAATGCACAGCATGCCCAAGCTCATGCGCTATGGTTGATACCTGTCTTGGTTCTCCTGTATAGTTTACTAACACCCATGGTACAAGCTTTGGTAATACGCTGTAACAAAAAGCGCCTCCCCTTTTAGCCGGGCGGTCTTCAGAGTCAATGTGTGCTTTTTCAAAAACAAGTCTTGCCTTAGCTTCAAATATTTCTGAAAATTCACGAAAACAAGCAAAAACCATATTAAGTGCATCACTATATGGGATTTTTTTTTCAGTCTTTTTAAATACTGGTGCATAAAGGTCATATCTTTTAAGAGGTGATTCGTTACCACCAAGCAGCCTTGATTTTAATTGAAAGTATCTGCCAAAAACATCTGCCCTTTCCTTGCATACTTCAAGTATAGTATTAACTACACTATCTGAAACGTCATTGTCGAGATTTCTTGAAGAAATCGGAGTTTTATAACCACGAAATCCAACCTTTTCACTTCCCCAATTTCTTACCTGATATATATATATCTGTGATAAGACCGGCCAGTCTTTTTCGTAAATATTAAATAACTCACGGTAGGTTTCTTTTCGTAAGGTCGCAGACATGTTTCTTACATAGGCAGTAAGACCATCCCTTGTTAGCAAGACCTGTTCTCCGTTAACTTCCAGTTGAAAAACATATTTGCTTGTTACCATATCATATATGGTATTTAAGGCATTTAAACCGTTTACATCTTTTATGTTGATAATCCTTTCTACATCTTCACTTAGCGTATGGGGCTTATATTTCCTTAGATGTTTTAAATAGTAAGTTAGCTCTTTAGTGTTAGACATTAGCCGTGTAGCATCTTCGTCGTTTAAATCTTGCCACCAAAGGCTTATAAATAGTATCCGATTATACAGCTCTGACATTTTTTGCTCTACTAAACTTACAAATGCAAGTGCTTCGGTATTTTGCGTATTTTCACTAAACCACAACTGTCCATAGCTTATCAAAACATAGGCTTTTTCATGAAAATGCTCTATTTTTTTGAATATTTCAACAAATTTTTCTATTTTTATAGATGGTGATAGCGCTGTGCGATAAGATTCAATATCTACAGCATCCCCTTCAAGCTCAGAAAGAAGCTTTGCAGTTTCGTCTATTTTTTGTGGTGGCAACAGCTCATCTAACGACCACCTGCCTTGTTTAAACTCCATAGTATTTTTATCCGTTTCCCTGCATAATCATAATATTAAAATTTGAACACCAGAAGCAATCATATTCTTTTTCATGTTGATAGTCATTACATACTTGTGTCGTAATATGACAGTCCTTTTGTTTACACCAAACTTTATAATCGTCGTGCAATACAATTTTTATTTCTTTTCTATAGCTTTCCATTATAAACCCCCTTTATAATTTTATTACTACAAAAAACGCTGCAACACTATATTCTTGCAATATAGATGCCAAAAGTATTTTTGTTTAAAAGACCTTGAAGTTCTACTCATTCGCCAGTAATAGCACGTTGTCTTACAAGATTAAATGTGTTGCAAAAAAAATACAGCAAAATAGTAAAATTGCAATACCCCGCACGGCTACTTTTTTTATGTGCTAAAACTTCTCTTTGTCTTTACTTAAAAGTATCTTACACCACTATTATGATTATGTAAGTATCACAAGCAACAGGAAACACTTCCCCACTCATGTTTCCAAGCCGCAAACTACCATCATAAATAAATAGTCTTACAATGTTTTATTATTGTATAGCTATGAGGTGGTAATAATACTGCTCACTATTTTATACTACCATATATAGCTATAATAAAAAGAAATATTTGAACATAATTTTACTAAATTATTGTATAATCTTAAGAAAATGTAAAAATCTTTTATATTGAAATAAAAAAACAAGGAATAATATAATATCGAAATGAAAAGAATCCGAACAAAAATACCAAATTGGGCATTAGGTTTTGGTTTAACGATATTTATTTTAATAGTGTATTTAACGTCATGGTATCCGTTTGAAGTACTGGAGTACATAACGTATGACTTTCGTGCCCAGTTGCGGCAAAAGCCAACGGATAATAAAGTTGTGATTGTTGCTATAGATGAAGAAAGCATATCTAAAATAGGCAGATGGCCATGGCCACGTGCCTACATAGGTGAATCCATCAATATATTAAAAGAATATGGTGTCTCGGTTATCGGCATAAGTGTCCTTTATTCTGAAAAAGACGATAATACTGCCCTAAATGGTATTTCCGCCGTAATTGAAAAGCTTAAAACAGAAGAAGCCCTTATAAAGTCAAATAACACCGTTAAGGAAATATTTGACTCATTGACAGAACTTGAACAGATATTAAATAATGATGCCATCTTTGCCGAGTCAATATGGACGGCTACGAATGTAATTCTACCAGTTTATTTTGAGCTTGGTGAGCCGATGGTGGATGATGATAAGGCGATTTTGCCATCATACCTAACGAAAAACTCTATAAGTGCTCCAAAAGGTGATAACTCCAAACGTGCACTTAACATACTTATGCCAATAAAGGAATTTGCTGAAAACTCGTTAGCCCTTGGGCATATCAATATTGATACTGATGTTGATGGAGTCCTCCGTAGTGAGCCACTTTTAATCAATTACAAGGGAAACCTGTATCCGTCTTTTGCATTGCAAATGGCAATAAAACAACTAAAGGTGGATTCAAAAGACATAAAGGTTGCCTCCGATGGTATAACTGTTGCAAAGCTCAAAGTACCGACAGATGACAAGCATAGGCTCTTAATAAGCTACAATGGTAAGTTTAAAACGTTTCAATATTACTCGTTTTTTGACTTAATTAATGGAAAGCTGCAACCGCAGATTTTTAAAGATAAAGTGGTTATCCTTGGACCAGTTGCTGCTGGTGTGGCTACACTTAGCATAACACCGTTAGGGAGTCATTTTGGAGTTGAAATAACAGCGAACGTTATAGATAATATCATAAGTGGTAATCATATCATGCGTCCATGGTGGGCGTTTTATATGGAGATTTTGGTAATTTTGCTATTTGGGCTTTATCTTTCTTTCCTGATACCTAAATTAAAAGGCAGGCACAGTGCATTTATATCTATAGTGTTGATTCTTGTATGGAATGGCGCAGGTATATATTTTTTCATGGAAAATGGGTTATGGCTTAAGATATTTTACCCAGACATATTAATAGTCTTAGGCTACACGGTTGTAGTTACAAAGAAGTATTTCCTAAGTGAAAAACAGACGGAGGCTATGGAGGCTGATAGTATTGAGACAAACAAAATGCTTGGCTTATCGTTTCAAGGACAGGGTATGCTTGATATGGCATTTGACAAATTCAGAAAATGCCCTATCGAGGATGAATCCATAAAGGAAGTGCTGTATAATCTTGGGCTTGATTTTGAAAGAAAAAGGCAGTTTAATAAGGCAACAGCGGTGTATGAGCATATACTTAGTGCTGGTCCATATAAAGAGTTAGAGGAAAAGGTTAGGAAGCTAAAAACTGCTGGTGAAACTGTGGTTATCGGAGGCTCGGGTAGAAAGGAATCTACTGTTTTAATGGAGGCTAATGAAACAAGACCAACGCTTGGCAGATATGAAGTGCTTAAAGAGCTTGGACGCGGTGCTATGGGTATCGTGTATCTTGGAAAGGACCCCAAGATTAATCGTGATGTGGCTATTAAAACACTGCGATACGAGGAAATAGACGATGAGCAGTTGCGAGAGATAAAGGAGCGTTTCTTTAGAGAGGCAGAGGCAGCAGGTAAGCTTAATCATCCAAACATTGTTAAGATATTTGATGTGGGTGAGGATCAAGAGATAGCTTATATGGCTATGGAATTATTGCATGGTACAGACCTAATAAAATTTTGCTCGAAAAATACACGTCTTTCCTTTGGTGAAATCTTAAAAGTGGTTAGCTCGGTTGCTGATGCGCTTAATTATGCACATAAAAATGGGGTGGTACATAGGGATATAAAGCCTGCTAACATTATGCTTCTTGATAATAAGGATATACGTGTTACGGATTTTGGTATAGCACGGGTTATGGAGTCATCTAAAACGCAAACCGGAGCAGTGTTAGGTACACCGAGTTATATGTCGCCGGAACAAATAGCGGGTAAAAAGGTTGATGGCCGCACTGATTTGTTTTCGCTGGGGGTTGTTTTCTTTGAATTACTGTGTGGAGAGAAACCTTTTAAAGGGGATAGTATAGCCACACTTATGTATAATATAACGAGTGCAGATAGGCCAAATGTAAAGGATTACGAGTCTAAAGTGCCAAAATGTATAGCAGATATAATAAATAAGCTTTTGGTTAAGGATGCAGATACACGGTTTCAAACAGGTGAAGAGTTTATAAATGCCTTGAATAGATGTAAGAGAGAGATACTGTTGAAAAGACCTCCTACTCAAAAATAAAATAAAAGAAAAAGAAAAGAAAAAGAAAGAAGATTAGAGGATGCGGGGGAAACCCTTTTAGGTAAAAGGGTTTTCCCCCGTTCTTTTTTTCTATTGTCTATCTTCTATTCTTCTCTGCTTTTTTTATTCTCTAAACAAAAAGGTAAAGGATGTTCCATTTTCAGATATAACCGTCATATCGCATTCCAGTTGTTCAACTAAAACGGATAGAAGTTTAAAGCCCATGGTGTCTGAGCTATGTATGTCAAATACTTGGGGCAAGCCTACTCCATTGTCGCTTATATCAAGTGTATAGATTTGTGCTGTTTTATCATATACGAAGTTAATTGAAATGTACCCTGTTGTTGAATCTCCAAAGGCATGTTTAAACGCATTAGAGACTACCTCATTAATAATAAGTCCACAGGGTATTGCCTTATAAATATCCAAAAGAATGTCCATTACGTTTAAGTTTATTTCTATTGACTTATTATATGAGTCGGTTAAGACTGCACATAAGCGCTTAACGTATGTATTCATATCAACCCTGGCCTTCTCTCCTTCATATTTAATATTTTCAATGACTAATGAGATAGACTTTACTCGGTTTTCACTTTCTTTAAATAATGAGAAATAGACGCTTTCCTCAGTATATCGAGATTGCAAGATAAAAAGACCTAATATGACTTGGAGTATATTTTTAACCCAGTGGTGCATTTCTGAAATAAGCAATTCTTGTTGCTTAAGTGCTAGTACGTTTCTTTCTTCATACAGTTTTCTTTCTGTTATTTCTTGATTTATACCAATAACCTTTACTATATTACCGCTATTGTCTCTTACGGGTGATATTAGACAGTGATGGTAGACGTGTCGAGCGCTTGGAAGTTTAATGCTAACATCAGTTTCAGATATAAGACCATCAAAGGTTGCTTTATGAAACAAATCGCGTAATTTATCAGCATCTTCTTTATTATAGTAGGAAAGGCTTTGGGTGAGGCTTGGATGTCCAAGGTTAATGTTTCTTTCAAAAAGTCGAAAGAGTTGTTCTGACCAATAATGGATTTTATCTTGTAAACTATATTCCCAGTAGCCAATTTTGCCCATTTTTTGTGCAAGCTTTAAACGTTCTCGGCTTTCCAGTAATTGTTTTTCGATGTTTTTTCGGTCAGTAATATCAATAGCAGAGCCAATAAATCCAACGAATAGACCACTTTTATCAAACCGAGGCACTCCAGTATTTAAAAACCATCTGTACTCACCATCGTAGCGTTTATATCGAACCTCCACCCTGTAGGTGATGTGTTCTATGTATGCCTTTTGCAGCATATCTGTAAAAAGCGTACGCTCGTCATCATGGACGAGGCTATCAATGCCAGCATCTATTATGTCTTTTAACGATTTACCAAAAAACTCTAATGCCTGTTTATTTAGAAAATTAAAGACGCTATTTTCGTCAGCTATCCAAATAATAACAGGTGCTGTATCTGCCATAATGCGAAAGCGCTCTTCACTTTCATTTAATGAAACCTCCGCCTTTTTTCTTTCCGTAATATTTAGCAAATAGGATGTTACAGCAATAACATCGCCTTCGTAGTCAAATGCTGGTGCCATGTGCACTAAAAACCACAAAGTTTGGTCTGATAACTTGATTTGTTGTTCTATGGTTTTACTTTTTCCGGTATTAATAACGTCCGTGATATTATTCATAATGCTGTCGGCGGTATCGGTGTCAAAGAAATCATAAGGTTTTTTACCAATAATAGTGCCACTTTTGATACCATAATGGGCAGGGGCATTACAATAAAGGTGTCTACCCTGGGTGTCATACATAATAATTATGTTTTCAGTGCTACTAATGAGAGTTTTAAGTCGTTCTTCGCTCTTTATAAGAGCATCTTCCAAATTCTTTTGTTCGGTAATATCTAAAATATAACCATTGTAACCAATAACGTTGCCATCTACTCCACAGACAACGTTTATATAGTTAGTAATCCAGCGCAGTTGTCCGTCCTTACATTTCATACGAAAAGATTGTTTCAAAGAATCCGCTTTAGTAACCTTTAAGTATTTAAGTTGTGATACTACACGGTTTAAATCATCCTCATATACTAGGTCAACGTAACTACAATGTTGAGCGATAAGGTCTGATGCTGTATAACCAAACTGTGTTATGTTGGACGATACATAGTGAATTAACCATGTGTTTTGATGTAGCCACTTAATGATAACGGCAGGGCAGCCTTTAATAAATAGATCACGGGAAACCTCCAAACTATCTACTGATTGTATTACCTCATGCTCTTTACCTTGTGTCAAGTTTGTAACTTGCTTACGAAGCTTATTTAGCTCTTCAATTAATTGTTTCTTACTCTTTAGTTCATCTTTCATCTTAAAAGCTATCCTAACAATATTTGTGCAATAATCATGACCTATTAATTGCCTTGAGATATTGTAAATAAAACAACGCCATGTAATATAACAACTGCTACACATAAAACTATACATTAGAAAAACAAATTTCGCAAACTGAATTTGCTATAATATTTTTTTATAGTCTATTAAAAACAGGAAAGTGGACGGTATATGTGTAAAAATGTAGAAATTCTATTGATTTTCGGTTTGGTTTGGTTTTATAATATTTATATATTATGAATAAATTTTTACTAATAATCTCTATTTTGATACCGCCATTGGGGCTAGTGTATCTTCTTGCGGCTATAAATCTGCGCATTGGTTATAGTAAGCTGTTTTGTGGTGCGCCAAAGACTACGGTGAGGCAGCGTATAATTGCTAAGATGGAAGCAAAGGGGATTGCAGTGCCTGCGTGGTTAAAAAAAGAGCCAAAGAGTTGTTAATTGTATATGTTTCTTAAGTTGTAGAAGTGGTGATGGTTTTTTTAGTCACTTATATTGTGAAACGTTAAGGGACATGGCGTGGGTTTTCTTTATTAATAATGTTTTTAGCTATCATATCGTTTAAACAGTGCCTACATTATATAGTATCGTCTAATATCAATGAAAGTAATCCAAAAAAAAACTGTTATGTTGTCCTTAGCTTTTTTGCAAAATATAAGTTTAAACAAATTAATAAATCAACCGAATAAAAATAATACCATTGTATAAAGAGTCGGTGGAAAGGAATTTAAATGTTTAATGATAAGGCAGTCCTAATAACTGGTGGTACGGGTACTTTTGGCAAAAAGTATACTGAGTACATATTAAAAAACTTCAAGGTAAGGAAATTAATAATCCTAAGCCGTGATGAGTTTAAGCAGTACGAGATGTCTCAGGTATTTAGTAGGCAGCAGTATCCTATAAGATATTTTTTAGGGGATGTCAGGGATAAAGACCGTCTGCTTAGGGCGTTTGACGGTGTTGACTATGTGATACACGCTGCGGCTTTAAAACATGTGCCTGCTGCTGAGTATAATCCCTTTGAGGCTGTTAAAACCAATATAATAGGTGCTCAGAATATTGTAGAGGCTGCTATTGATAAGGGTGTCAAAAAGGTAATAGCCCTTTCTACGGATAAGGCGGTTAGCCCTATAAATCTATATGGAGCGACTAAGCTATCAATGGAAAAGATATTTGTAGCAGCGAGTTCATATGCGGGGTGGAAGGATACTATTTTTACAGTAGTAAGGTACGGTAATGTGATAGGCAGCAGGGGTAGTGTTGTACCGCTTTTTTTATGTTTGAAAAAAAAGGGGGCTAAGGAATTACCTATAACTGATGAGCGAATGACACGGTTTTGGATTACGATAGAGGAGGCGGTTGAAATAGTGCACCATGTGCTTGAGCATGCCCACGGTGGAGAGGTGTTTATTCCTAAGCTACCAAGTATGAAGATAATTGATCTGGCAAATGCTATATGTGAGGAGTGTAAATTAAAGGTTGTTGGTATAAGAGTTGGTGAAAAACTCCATGAATCGTTACTTTCAATGGATGAGGCTAGCACAACGGTACATGTGTCCCTATCAGGCAGAGACTACTTTGTAATACTGCCAGATATACATTTTGAATCGAGGGCTACAAGTAAATATAAGCACAATAGGATAGTGCCGCCGGGGTTTACTATTAGAAGCGATATTAACGATAGCTGGCTTACAGTGCAGGAAATGAGGGACTTATTTGAAAAAGAGAATTTTTGTGTTTAGATTATATTAAGAATTAATAAGTGTCAGGAGAAAGATAACTAAATATGCCATGTAACATCGAAAAGCAGCTTGAAAAGCAGGATGATAAGCTACAAACAGTGGCAGTAGTGCCTGTGCGTTTAACATCAAAGAGACTTCCATGTAAACACTTTAAGTTAATAGGCAAAAAGACTGTCCTTGACTGGGTTATCCATAGGTTAAAAAGTAGTCAACTAATAGATTTAATAGTGCTTTGTGCCCCTGATGAATCAGAAAGTATAATGCTTGGGAAGGTGGCAGTTGAAAGTGGTGTAGAGTTGTATATTTATCAAGGTGATACAAATGATGTTGTGGGACGGCTTACGTCTGCAGCCAGAAAGTATAATGCTGATATATGTGTATTAGCAAGCGGGGACTGTCCACTTTTATCAACAACAACAATAGATAAAATGATACAAATGCTGAAAATTAATAAAGATGCTGGACACATAACCTTTGATAGTATCCATGACACTACACCTATACATGAAGGGATTGTCATTTCAAGACTATGGGTATGGGAACAGGCAGAAAAATACTCAGATACACCATATTTACGAGAACACCATTTCCCAGTTTTTTTACACAATGTGTACCCACACAGGTTTGAAAACGTTAAAGTACTCAAGTTTAAAGATGAAGAGGTTTTTTATAAAGTACACCATAGAATCTCTGTTGATACGCCATCTGACCTACAGTTTATGAACACCATTTATAATAACCTACAAAACGTAAATGTGGACTTCACACTTGAAAATACTGTAGAACTATTGCTAAAAAACCCAATACTAAAAAATATAAATTCTGGTGTTTATCAAAAAAAAGTATATGACATAGGAAGGCTCTTTCTTTTTGTAGTATTAAAGGAATATCCTGCTATCTATGATAATATATTAAGCATAATGGAAGCAGCTAACATACTAATGAACGAATATGGAGCTGGCATTAGGTTTTTAATTGAAGATAGTAAGGTTGCCGATATGGTTGAAAAAAGGGGCTTTTTCTTTTTTGAAGGAAGCACAGAGTTATTAAAATCTGTATATGAGAAATTTAGCTTTGATACTATAGCAATAGTATCCTCCTCTGAAAACCAGACACTTATTAACTTTAAAGAAGCAGGATACACCTTTGGTGCTAAAACTGTAACAATACTGAAAAACGGTACCGTTATGAACGGAATACAAGGGGTGTTAAGCCAGCAATTTTTACAAGCGAGTAGTCATTTAGCAAACGGGGTTACCGGGCATTGTGGGGATTGGTGTGCACGGGAATTAGCCAATATGTTAATTAATAATAGTGTTTTAGCAGAGTTTCCAAAGGCATCATAAAAAATGGAAATATTATCAATTGGAAACTTTAGTAGTATTTATATAAAAGACAGTTGGGTAGAGCCTCTTAAACGTTTATACGATGCCCATATAGTGGATGTTATACCGCTTGTCTTGGGACGGCATTTTGATAGCTCATACTGTACCAAGTATCTTGAGAGTCTCGTCCGTAATGGGTCTTTTGATTATATATTTTTTTATTCAGACGGTATGCACACTACTTTAGTAAACCCAGATAACTTTTTTCAAATCTCAAGACATAAGGGTATAAAGGTAATAGCCTTTCATGCTGATGATGAGCCACAGTTGTGGTACAATATGAATAAGCGATTTGAACACAGATACGACGTGGTAGCTACACACTCAAGGCGCGCCTATGAGCTGCGGCTTACTGAGGGGTGGCAGCCAGAAAGGCTTATCTATATGCCATGGGGATATAACCCGAAGGTGTTTTGTAAACTTCCAAATATAAATAAAAAATACGATGTGATTTTCATTGGTAAATGCAAATCTGATACTAAAAACGGCAACAGTTGGGAAGATGGCCTTCAACGGAACTCGCTTTTAAGTGAACTTTATGATTTTTGTTTAAGTAACGGAATTCGGTTTAGACTCTTTGGCTTTGGATGGGACAAACACCCGCATCTTGCAAAGGCATATGGCGGTGTCTTAACTAACGATGAGATGGTTAAAGTATATAACGAGGCAAACATTGTATTTAATCCGGCATACTCGGCAGATGAAGACTACACTGGCTACCAGACTAAACTACGGCACTTTGAAGTAGCAGGGTGTGGGGCATTTCAAATTACAAATGAAAATCCCGAACTTGCCGATATGTTTCAAACAGATAAGGAAATATGTTACTACAAAGACAAAAAAGAACTCTTTGATAAAATCTTATACTATTTGAAAAATGCCGAAAACCGTGAAACAATTGCCCTAAACTCCCTAAAAAGGGCACAAGCAAACCACACTACAGATAACAGATTAAGAGCGCTTTTTGATATGGTAGCCCAAGCATTTCCTCCTTTAAATAAAAAACACCAACAAAATAAACTACCCAATATAGGAAGGATTTTAATCTCTGCTAATTTGAGTCTTGATATAAATGATAATGAAAATACCGTTGTGCTTCCAACACTCCAAGCACTTTATGAAGAAGCACCAAGATTAAACGGTAACTTTGACTATATACAAATTTTTACATGCAACACAAATAACATAACTATTAGTACAGATTACAGGGCACTTTTTAAGATTATAAAAAATGATACAAAGGCTGATATACTTTCCATGCGCTCTATCTGCTATAGCGCCCCTGGTACTAAAAATTTCATACAAGTGCATAGGTACAACTATAACGGTATGTTGCTTGCAAACGATATTGATACATATCCATTGGATATTGACAACGAGCGCTCCTTTGAAAAATACCTACTACCAATAAAAACGCAAGAAGGGCAAAACCTATATTTGTTTAACTTTCTTATAAGGCCAGCATTTTTGTTAGACTTTTTAAATGCTGTAAAGACTGGAAGTATTAAGTCCCTTAGAATAATAAACACATACGTTATAGTAAATGAGTTATTTATAAATGGCGAACCGGAAACGGAAATACCATATTTTCACTTTAAGACTAATTTGCGTGAAATTTGCAAAAATCTTTCCGCTTTAGATAAAAAGGTAGTAATATACGGAGCTAGAGGGGAATTGGCACCATTAATTTTTGAAGAAATCAAGAAAAGTAACGTAACACTTTTAGGATTTATAGACCGCGCTATGGCAGGTAAAAAAATCGAGGAATACCCTGTTTATGCCAGTGATGCCCTTAAAAGCCTAAATGCCGATGTAGTTATTGTAGCTGCTACAGCATCTGGACCGGAAATATATAAAAGTATTGTAGAAGATGGACATCATATGTGTGTAATACCTGCTTATGAATTAGGCAGTCAACCATTGGAAACAGCTTTTTAATAAGGTAGGTTTGTTAATAATGAATCTACTCTACATGTTTGGGACTACTTAAGTATATGGCAAGCCAAAAGTTTTAGGAAAGGGGGTTATCCCCCCAAGCATCTCTTTCCTTGTTTATCTGTTTTTTTATAAGGAGGCAAAAAAAATGCGTGTATTATTTTCAAATGCACCGTGGAATGAAATAAATGAAAAAGGCCATGGCTGGCGCGGCATAAAGGCAGGCTCTAGATGGCCGCATACTATGCCGTGTTATGGGCAGGATATGATTGGCGGTTATATGCCGTTTCCGTTTTTTTTGGCAACCGCCGGAGCTTTGGCAAAGCGCAACGGCTTTGACGTGCGTGTACGGGATTCCATCGCTATGGGGGAAAGTTATGACGAATTTTACAACTTTGTCAAAGAATTTATGCCAGATGTGGTTATTGTTGAAACCTCAACCCCCAGTCTTTATAATGATCTAAAAATAGCAAAACATCTAAAAGAAATAAATGGGTTACTTAAAATTATATTTACTGGAATGCACTTTGAACTTGAAAACGAGGAATTTTTGTATGCCAATAATGAGGTAGATTTTACAATCTACGGGGAATACGAACAGCCGGTTAATGACTTACTGATTAGTTTAAACAGTGGGAATGAACCGGCTGGGAATTTTAACGTATTATATAGAAAAGACGGCACTATTATAAAAAATCAATGCGGTCCCTTAGTTGATTTAAAAAACTTACCTTGGCCTGAACGTGATGATTTACCTTATGAAAACTACTACGATGGCGTGTGTGGTCTCAAACGTCCACAGCTACAGATGACATCAACAAGAGGGTGTCCTTTTAAGTGTATATTTTGTGTTTGGCCTCAGATAATTTATAAAAGCAATAAATATCGTATGAGAGACCCAAAAGATGTAGTTGAAGAAATAGCTGTAAATGTAAAAAAACATAACTACGAAAGTATTTACATAGATGACGATACGTTTAACGTAAATCGCAAAAATGTATTTGAAATAGCAAGATTAATGAAAGAACAGGGGTTAGATAAAATCCCTTGGGCGATTATGGCACGAGCAGACCTTATGGATGAAGGGCTTTTAAATGCCCTAAAAGACGCTGGGCTTTATAGCTTAAAGTACGGTGTTGAGTCATCAAATCAGGCGGTCTTAGATGAAATAGGAAAGAGTTTGGATTTAAACCGTGTAAAACACATAATACAATATACAAAAGATATTGGTATAAAGGTGCACCTAACATTTACGTTTGGGCTGCCAAGTGATACAATAGAAGGCATTGAACAAACTATAGAGCTTGCCTCAAGCCTGCCGGCTGATACAGTGCAGTTTTCAATAGCTACACCATTTCCCGGTACCAAGATGTTTGACATATACGACGAGAAGGGTTGGATTAATTCAAAAGATTGGCGCCTGTACGATGGTTCAAAAAGTGCCGTAGCACGCACAGAACGGTTTACGGCAAGCCAGCTTGAAGGTTATGTCAATCAGGCGTACACCAGATGGGCTGATGCTTCAATTAGGAGGCGATTAAATGAATCCGGTTTTCATGAAAAGTTTAAGGCTAAAATTGAAGCTGCTCTGCCTAATAAGAGTGCAAAAATACTCGTGCTTCAGTGTGCCAACTACGGTCTAACACAAGAACTCATCAGACAGCTTAAGGAAATGTCTTACGATGTACACCTAATGCTGCACGAGCGATTTGTTGAGCGCTTTTGCCATTTGCTTAAGGAGGATAGGCTGCACGTGTTTAATAACACGGGGGATTTCAAGTATGAACTATTAAAAGACTTTGCTTCCACTTTATGGCAAAACCACGCATTTGATGCAGCCGTAGTGCCCTACAGTAATGCAAACGGCTGTGGCTATGAGGAAGTGGAACAGGTGGCGCGCAAGGCATGTGATGGTAATATCGCTGCTGGTGTTACGCTAGATGGTAGTATTATTAAGTAGGCATATTTTACAAATTAGTACAATCTGGAGGGTTAAATGTACTACCCTATTAAAATATTTTACAGTGAAGAAGATGAGGGATTTATTGCAATAGTACCTGATTTACCCGGCTGTTCAGCCTTTGGTAAAACAGAAGAAGAGGTTATAAAAGAAATAAATATAGCTAAAGAACTGCATATTGAAACATATAAAGCTAAAGGAAAAGTATTACCTATACCATCTCCAATTGAGAGTTAGTATGCAAATATTAATGATAGGGGCATTGTCCATTAAATACATTAATGATTCGTGGGTTAAACCACTTAGGCAAATGTATGAGTGTACGTTTGTGGATGTATCACCCATGCTTAGTGTTTATAGTAATGGTTTTCACGAAGCTTATATTAAGAGGCTTATAAAAAATCGACGTTTTGATTACTTATTCTTTTATGCAGATGCCATAAATGTTGATTTTACAGATGATTTTTTTTATTCAGTAAAAAAGTCTGGTATTCCCATAATTACATTTTATGCAGATGACGAGCCGGAGATATGGTATAAACAAAATGAACCTTATGACCATCGGTTTTCACTTATTGCTACACACTCAAAAAAGGGCTTAAAACGTAGGCAAGAGGCAGGTAAGAGCGGTAATTTCCTATATCTGTCATGGGGATTTAACCCAGAAATATTTAAAAAGATAGAAAATACCACGCAAATGTATGACGTAGTTTATATTGGAGAAAATCTGGTAAGCCGTGAAAATCCAGAGTTATATTTGCGAGATGGATATATACGTCAAAAAACGCTTTGTACCGTTTACAATATATGTAAGAAAAAGCAATTTAAATTTAAACTATTTGGTCCTGGATGGGAAAGACACCCAATCTTAAAGGAATGCGCAGGCGGTATGGTTTCCAATGAGCAGATGGTGCGCATATATAATGAAGCTAAGGTGGTATTTAATCCCGGCTTTGCGGCGGATAATGACGGCGCACTTTGCCAAACCAAATTGCGCCATTTTGAAGTAGCTGGATGTGGGGCTTTTCAGCTTGTAAATTATAACAGTGAACTTGCCGAATTGTTTGACACAGATAGAGAGATTTGTTTTTATAATGATGACCAAGATATTGAAGAAAAACTATTATTTTATGTAAAAAACGATAAAAAACGCCAAGAGATTGCCCTTGCTGGATGGAGGCGGGCACTATCGGAACATAAGATTCAAGACAGATTACAAACACTTTTTAATTACGCAAATACTATTTTTCCACTTAACCGTAAAAGTAATACTCCTACAAATATTAGTATTACATTAAAAACGTTTAAAGATATACCCAGCTTTTATAAAGATAATCATGTAAATAACAACAGTCATTACATACATTTTCTCCCAAATAACTTTAAGGTTCAAGACATCAACTATACCGTCATCAATAAAAAAGAGTTGCAAGAAAAGGTACATATTATTGGTGTACGGACGTTTCTACAGCTTAGCTTTTTGCACGATAATCGGTTACAAAGAAAAAAAGAAAATATGACAGGCGTTTTGCTTAATGAAAAAATCAACAAAGGCTTAGTTGATAATGTAATTGTAGATTATATAAAAAAACACTCCCCATGCCTTGAAGATGAAAAATACCTTGTACCAATTTTTAATTATATCTTACCATCTAATATGCTAGAACAAGTATCAGGTATATTTTTAGAAAATAACATTAAAGACTTTGACGCTCTACCAATATGCTACAGCGGCTTAATCGTAAATGACATCATCATAGATGAACACAACTGGCCTGCTGCTATATTTACCCCAAAGTACCTAAAACTCCTATCGAGGGTTTTTCAGTTATTAAATGGAACCGGAGAGCGTGTGTTAATTTATGGGGGCAGGGGGGTTATGGCAGATAATGTGTTTTTACTTTTGAAACATTTTAATAGTGATGTAAACGTAATAGGTGTTATTGATAGAAGTGTTAACGAGCCCTTTGTATCTGGTTATCCGGTATATAAGTATGATGATATAGAAAGCTTAGAGCCTGAGCTAATTGTAATAGCTGCTGGCAATTCAGGGGCTAGTATTTATAAAGCCATAAAGCATTTATCTTCTAAGGCAACGCTCTTACCCCTTTATGATCTTAATGCACCTGTGTGGCAGGTGTTGCTTTATTAATGTATTTATTATATTATTTCTTATTAAAAACAAAGGTGTAAGGAAAAGTGAATTTAGCAGTATACGGCTCTTTAGGGCTTGCAGTGCATGTGCTTGACGGATTAAGCAAGGCTCGACATAGTGTTGCTTGTGTTGTAGACAATAGCAAAAGGGTGGGAACTAAAATATACGACTATACCGTTGAACCTGTTGAAAGACTAAAGACATGTAATTATGATAAAATAATTATAGCTACACTTGACTATATGGATGCGGTGGATACTCTATTAAGTCTTAATATAGACTACTTAAATATATTTTGTGACGTGGTGTGGCAGCCTTTTTTTCTACAACTGGAGCCAACGACAAAGTGTAACCTTGCATGTAATAACTGTACACGGGTTGCTTTGCCATCTAAACGTAAAGCAGTGGATTTAACTTTTGAACAATTTATTACAATAATAGATAAATTTACAGACCTAAAAAGACTGCAACTACAAGGGCTTGGTGAGCCAATATTAAATAAAAATATCTTGCAAATGCTTAAATATGCAAAACAAAAGGCTATAAACACATCCATAACAACAAACGGAAGTCTTTTAGATGAGGCTATAGATAACGGCATAGTTAACTACTTAGATAAACTGATAGTTTCCCTTGACCTTGACGCCAATACCAGTTACAATAAAAAACGTGAGCATAATACCGTACAGGCGTTAAATCGTATAATCAATGGCAATCGAACACATGGCCTAAAGCTTGTTTATAATTTTGTTATAACAGGTGAAAATATTACTCAAATGAATGACTTGGTAACATTTTGTACAAAGTACAAACCGGACGAATTACACATTCAGTTTGTTGAAAACTGGTTAATACCCGGTCAAGACGGATTTTCTACGATGAACGAATATGTGAAAAAAGCCAAGGAAAAACAGGGTAGTATATTACAAAAGGTGAGTAAGTGTAAGGAAAGCCTCACCAACTACGGTATAAATGTTACCTATACCGCTCCAATTGAAAGAAAAGGGAAATGCTGGTGGCCGTTTTTTGGACTTTTCATAAGCTGTGATGGTTTGGTTACGCCATGTTGTATAAGGATGCACCCGGAGTTTTTTAATTTTGGTAGCGCATATACACAAGATTTAATAGATATATGGTTTAGCGACCAGTACTGTGAGTTTAGAAAGAGTGTGGTTTATAATTATTCAAATAATATTTGTGAATTGTGCCCGCAGTAATTACAATGATACCAATTAAAAATCCACTTGTAAGCATAGTTGCTATTTGTTGGAATAGAAAAGACGTTGTGAGGGAAAGTTTAAGCCAAATCTCAGAGCTAACGTACCCAAACCTTGAGGTAATCTTCGTAGATAATTGCTCTACCGATGGGACGGTTGAAATGGTAAAAAACTCTTTTCCTAATGTAGATGTGCTTTGTATGGATAAAAATATAGGTGTTTCGGCATATAACTTTGGATTTAGGAAGGCAAGTGGTGAGTATATTATCATATTAGATGATGATTCTTATCCAGAAAAAGGTGCTATAGAGCTTATGGTTGAAAAATTTCAAGGAGACGCTCTTCTTGGCGTTGTGGCATTTGATGTGCGGGATTTTAAGGACTACAAGGACTACAACGAAGCGTATACAATAAAAACAACTAATCAATCACAGCAATTACAAAACTACTTAATGTCGTTTCATGGCGCTGGAGCTGGCGTGCGTCAGAAAATACTTGAAAAACTTGGCGGCTACCCGGATGAGTTTTTTCTCTATTTTAATGAAACAGACCTTGCACTTCGTATTTGGAACGAGGGATATAAGATAGAGTCTTTTCCAGATGTTATCGCCTTTCACAAAAGCTCCCATGTAAATAGGTATTCAAAAAGGGCTCCTTTTTACTATACTAGAAACTTGTTCTACATAATCTGGAAACACTACCCGGTTGATATGATGTGGATTAAGACCTTGCAGGTTTTATATTATGTGTTTTATCATACCCTTGACCAAAAAACCACTGTATATATAGTGGCATTATTAGATGCCATTAAAAATTATATGACCATACGGAAAAAAAGGAAGCCCGTCAAACGCCACATTGCCAAAAAACTCAGAATACACTTAGAGTCTCCTTTTTTGATGTACAGGTAAATAGGTGTATGTGAAGACAGTATTAATAATAAAAAGTGTTGGGTTTCAACAATTGGATAGGGTAGTCCAAAAAATCAACCAAAATATAGAGCTACCTCAAAAAGTCTTTATATTGACCCATGAACACGGCAAAGATATAGCTTCCAAATATTTTGGAGCACAGCAGGTTTTAATTTATACATATAAAAGAAATTTCAATTGTTTATTTCTCCCTCCACTTTTAAAACAGATGACTTTTGATGAAATAATTCTTCCAGTTACTAACTTAAGTGGAAAGGGTTTTACCAACGTATTTTTATTTTCATTAAGGATAAGGTCCATCTACCGACGGATTTTGAATATAAACCTTGATGAGAGCCCAATTACTAAAAAACATATTTTTGGATTATTTTTCAGCCAGATACTATATTCAGTAATATCAGTTGTCCTTACAGCAATATTTGGTGTTTTACTTTTTATTGTCTGGCTGTTACTATAGAGTGAAAAACTTTAAGAGGTTATATTAAATTATGGGCTTAGTAAATAAATTAAAAGCAGGTCTACAGAAAACCAAAACCAGTATGATAGGCTCGCTTTCGGTCTTTACAGGTAAAAAAATAGACGAAAGTACTATAGATGATTTTGAAGAATTATTGTACTCAACCGACCTGGGTGTTAAGGCAACCGCACAGATAATGGATGCGCTTCGGTATGAATATGGCGACGGGAGGATAAAAAAATACGAAGACGTTAAAATATTTTTAAGAAAGGAAATCCTAAGCATACTAGGCCTTCCCCAACCGTTTATGCTATATCAGGAAAGACCATTTGTGGTACTGTGTATTGGTGTAAACGGTGTTGGTAAGACAACAACAATAGGTAAAATAGCTAAAAAATCCATAGATGAAGGTTATGGTACAATCCTTGCTGCTTCCGATACATTCAGGGCTGCTGCTATAGAACAACTGGAAATTTGGTCAAGCCGCTCCCTTTCCCAAATAGTAAAACACCAGGCAGGCTCAGACCCAGCCTCTGTTGCCTTTGACGCCATAGAAGCAGCTAAATCCCGTTCCATAGACCTTGTCTTAATAGATACAGCAGGACGTCTGCATACTAAATCACCACTGATTGAAGAGCTAAAAAAGATTAAAAGGGTTGTTAACAAAGCCATGCAAGGAGCCCCACACGAAACCCTTTTGGTGGTTGATGCAACAACCGGCCAAAATGCCCTCCACCAAGCCAAGATGTTCAACGAGGCTGTAGGCATTACCGGCATAGTACTTACAAAGTTAGACGGTACAGCAAAGGGCGGCATTGTTGTTGCCATAAGGCACGAATTAAACTTGCCTGTTAGAATGATAGGGGTTGGAGAAGGTATTGAGGATTTAAAGACCTTTATACCGGAAGAATTCGTGGAAGCTTTATTTGATTAAATATAAAGATTAAAATAGTTATGGGGAAAAACCATTTTGACAAATGTGGCCACTTACCAAAAAAGATACTTTGACGCATGGTTAGTGCTTTATGTTAGAATGAACGACTACTGTATTTGGAGAAACCTTAGTTAAAATATATAAAATTTAATGAAAATAGCTGATATAAAATATTTTGGTAATGAAGAGCATAAAATCATAATGGGGGATGCTGTTATTTCTCTTGAGGAAATAGAGGATTATTCTATTGATTTAATTTTTGCCGATCCTCCATACAACATAGGTAAAAATTTTAATGGGTATAAAGATAAGTGGAGTAAAGATGCGGATTATATAGAGTGGTGTTACAAGTGGCTTCTGCTTTGTATAAAAAAACTAAAACCAAACGGTACATTTTATGTAATGACATCTACTCAGTTTATGCCGTTTTTTGATATTTATTTGCGAGAAAATATTCATATTCTTTCAAGAATAGTTTGGTATTACGATAGTTCAGGTGTTCAAGCTAAAAAATATTTTGGCTCATTGTATGAACCAATTTTGTTTTGTGTTAAAGATAAAGATAGTTATACTTTTAATGCAAAGGATATTTTAATAGAAGCCAAAACAGGTGCCAAAAGAAAACTGATTGATTATAGAAAAAATCCTCCACAAGTTTATAATTCTGAAAAATTACCTGGTAACGTTTGGGAGTTTCCAAGAGTTAGGTATCGAATGGAAGAATATGAAAATCATCCAACACAAAAACCAGTTACCTTACTTGAAAGAATCATTAAAGTGAGTTCTAATAAAGGTGATTTAGTTTTGGATTTATTTTCAGGAACTTTTACAACATCATTTGTAGCAAAGCAATTGGGACGTAGATCAATAGGAATTGAGCTGCAGGAAGATTATGTTAAAATTGGTTTGCGGAGGCTTGAAATTCAAAATGAATATAACGGGGAAACGTTGGTTAAAGAGCTAAGAAGTTTTGAAGAGCCACTTATTGAGCAAGAGAGTAAATTAGCGTTATTTTAGATTTTAAAATGGAGCATATATTTACAGGTATCATTAAAGAATTATTACAAAAATATTTTGGGAAATATAAGTGTTGATATTTTTTGGATTGAGTCTTATATATGGGTGTTGTAAATAGCCTGCGGTATGGTGGGTCAAGGGAGGTCTATCTCCCTTGCGTGAGGGGGTTTAAGGGGGAGAGCAGATCTCGCCCCCTTACCTTAGAAGACGGGTTTTTATTCATCGAAGTCTTAATATCTGGCCTTATCATAGCAACAAGCATAGCTGCTTCCATGTACCTTTTCCGTGTTGGCTTTGATGTGTTGCACAGGGCTAAAACATCCAACATATTAGCCTCAAAAGTGCCCATAGCTGTCAGTATAGTGCGGGGTGGTAACTTCATCAAAAAAAAGAAAAGCTATGACCTTGGCGATGGCGTTACACTTAAGTGGAAGTCGAAATTTATAAGGTCTGACTCCCCTATCATCACCACTGGTACTTCTAGTGAAACTTTTGAAGTGTCCCTTTATAAGGTTACCTTTACACTTTCTGTGGATGACCTATCAGAAGCCTTTGAAATGAACGTCTTTAATTATAAACGGCGGGATACGTTTTAGTGCTAAGGCGGACAAATAGTGGTTATACGCTTATTGAGGTTATCATAGCGCTTGCCATATTTACGGCTATGAGTGTGTTTTGTGTTATTACACTAAATCAGGCGCTTAAGCAATATAAGTCTGTTATGGACGATGGGTTGAGATTTTGGGATTATGCCAAGGGGTTTTGGCTTGTCAAGAGTTTTAACTCGATTTTTGATTACTATATTTCTATTGACGGTAGAAACGCAGTGCCGTATTTTTATTGTGATGCTAACGTGATAAGTTATGCTACAACCGCCCCTTTGGCAAATGAAGGGCCTGTTATTGCTTGGATTATTAAAGAAAAAAGTGCAACACAGGGGTACTCTTTAGTGTACTATGAGATGCCAATTTATACTGGAGGGGTTAAAGATATAGAAAAGCTTTATAAATCTGGCCATTATAAAGACGGGACGAGGGCTATTATTATAGATAACATTTATAAGGCAACCTTTCAGGTGTATGTAATGGACCTAAATACGGCAAAGAGCGCTTGGGTTAATGTGTATAATTCAATAAGCGGGCGGACTTTGCCGGAGTTTATAGCGTTAAGTTATAATGGACCGGATAAGCGCAACAGTATAATTTTCAATGTGCGCAATAATTCGAGGTTTAAAGAGCCGGATGTGGAATAATAAGAGTGGCTCTGCGGTGTTACTGTCAATTTTTCTGTCGGCTATAATTATAACCGTTGCTATTGGTTTTAACTGGCTTGTTAAGGAGCACGTTAAAACAGCAATAGGGTTTAAAAATAAATCACGGGCTATGGTGAAGGTATACTCTGCCATTGATACGCTTACATATGTTATATTAACAGGGAGGAAAACGGCAGACGGGATAGAGTTTTCAGACAGGTCTTTACTTGGCATTAGTGGTATTGGGGCAAACAACCGGCCATTAACTGTGTGGAAGGAGGTGGAAATTAGCGTACAAGACACTAATGGGATGGTCTCTCTATATAATCTGGATGTTGGATTATTTGAGAACTTGATGAAGGTGATAAAAATAGCCAACTATAAAGAAATCTCGGATAGTGTAAGCGATTGGGTAGATAGTGATAATATAGAGAAGGCACAAGGGGCGGAAAACAACTACTATACGTCAATGAATAAAGAGTATTGGCCTAGAAATAAAAATGTTGAATACCTTGAGGAACTGTTACTTATAAGGGGTATGAATAGACAAATTTTCGGGCAACTTGAACCGTACTTGACAACAATGCCAAGCACTGGCTTTAACCCAAAGGCCGCCTCTGATGAGCTAATGATGGCATTTTTTAAAATAGATAGAAAGACTATGCTGAAATATCGCACTTCACCTTGTGCTACGATTAGGAGTGTGTTTAACATTGATGCAGAAGATGAGGCGGTGGAGTTTTGTACGATGTCTGGTAATCTTGTACTAACCGTCCGGTACGGAGATGGGGCTGGTAACAGCCTATATAGTGTAAATATGGGTATTGGGCTTATTGAAACTAACCTATATCCGTATCAAATATACTACTGGAAAGAGGGTTGATGGCTTTGCAGGTTTGTTTTTTATATCAGGATAAGTTTTTTACCCTGTTTAAAGAGAAAAACGGTATATTAGTTGAACTTAGTGGTAAGAGTAATCGAGGGTTTGGCAAAGCCGTGCTTATTGTAAGTAAGGAGCTGACGTACCACGCTAGGGAAAAGTACCCACCTGCTGCTGACAAGAATATTCGTGCAATTATAAGTAATGATGTACCGGATTTGTTTCCTATGCTAAAGGAGCCAACTTTTCAATATAAGATAGCAAAAAAAGGCACTAATTTTTATATGATAGATATTTGGGCATTTGAGGAAAGTGTGCTTGAGCAAGTAAAGCCACATTTTAACTATAGCTATGTAGTGTGTGAGGAACTTTTATTTTATTCAGAGCATGCTGAGCTTACGTGTTTTCGTGGGGGGAAATTTTTTCACATAGTTGCCCATGATAAAAATGGTTTCCTTGGCTCTAGAACCTTTACGAGTATGCCACAAGGCAGTGACATAATCCTATTTATGCGAAGTCTTGGCGTCTTTGGTCAGGGTATAAATAAGCTAAACCTGTATGCTGGGTGTTTAAAAGACTCTATTAAGGAAGAAACCAAAGGCCTTGAGGTTATTGAGCATAATAGCTCAATGCCTATATCAGCGGCAGGATTTAGGCATTTAAAGTGGAGACAATTTAAAATTACAAGTAAGCTTAGCCATATAAACACGGCATTGATTTTAAGGGTTAGCCTTTATTGCTTTATTGCCTACGTTGTGTTTAATTTCTATTGTTTAAAAGGATTAAATTCAACTATAAATGGGCTTGAAGGTGAGATAAGTAAGGTTGATAAGGAAATAGCCTCATTTGCTGCAATGGCTGCCAAGCAGGAGTCAAAAGATGTGGTAGAGGCACTTGCCAGTAAGTTT
Organism: Candidatus Magnetomicrobium cryptolimnococcus; assembly: GCA_018606805.1. Classification (GTDB taxonomy): domain Bacteria; phylum Nitrospirota; class Thermodesulfovibrionia; order Thermodesulfovibrionales; family Magnetobacteriaceae; genus Magnetomicrobium; species Magnetomicrobium cryptolimnococcus. The sequence continues at coordinate 218,966 of JAGYWI010000001.1, read as the reverse complement.
GCTAAAACGCCCTCTGTACTTTATATTTTAGACAGATTTGCACAAACACTACCCGTGGGTGTTGTAGTACGTAAGATAAACATAGACGGGCGTGCGGCAACTGTGGATATGGAGTCTGCTAGTCCGCTTGAAACTATAAAGCTGATTAGTCTAATGGGAGGGGTCAAGAAGGTTGAACTGTCCGGCACTCCGTTTAAGATAGGTGATAATAATTATGGATTTAAGATAAACGTAGAGTTTGCAGAAGATATTAGTAGTTATGGATAAAAAAAAGGCTATTATAGGTATACTATTTATACTACTTATAATTCGTATAGTTGTTATACCCTTAAATGATAAAATAAGCGAAAAGAAATCATTAATAGAGGAAAAACAAAAAACGCTTTTATTGAAAAAAAACCTCGTTTTACGATATAAAGAAGAAGAAAAAAATCATGACAGTATCGAAAACCTTAAAGAGCTTGTTTATGCACAAGAACAAAATGTAACGGAGATACAAGCAGAGATGGTAGACTTGGTATCAGAGACAGCAGGGGAAGGTGGGTTAAGTGTTGTTAATTTTTCTTTTATAGAGGGTGATAGCGTAGGGGCACTTAGAGTGCCAACAGTTTCTATGGTGCTTCAGGGAAGTGTAAAGGGGCTTATTATGCTTTTAGAAACCCTACACAATCAGCGGCCTCTTTTTAATGTTGAAAGCCTATCCGTTGATACAGTAACAAATCCCATGACGTACGTGTTAAATATTTCAACGTGTGCGATGTAGTGTGTGAGGGCAGTTGAGGTGTCTTTAGGTTTTATAAAAAAGCGCTTTAGTAGTTGGAAAGTAGATATTTTGATGATTTTTATAATTACTATCGTTACAACTATGATAATAAAAGATATAGAAAAAAGTAGTAAAGTAGAAGTATCAGAGCCGCAAAAGGCATTAGAGATTCAAAAAAATCCAGCTACAATTTTAAAAGATGCCCTTAATCGTCAATATAGTACCATAGAAAAAAAGGCCATATTTTTTCCAGATGGCATATACCCAGAAGATAAACCAGCCCCACCAACGCCAACGCCAACACCCGAACAAGTGCCAAGCGGGCAAGCAGCTGCACCGTCAATAACCCCTACACCTGTGCCTATTAGTAACTATAAATTGCTTGGCACTATACTAGGTCAAGAAAGCACTGCTATACTGGTTGATGACAAAGGCACGATATTTAAGGTTAAAGATGGTAGCAATATAAATGATACCACTGTTGAAGGCATACACGATGTGTCTGTAACACTTAAACACGGTAGTGTGGAAAATATATTGAAAATTTTTCAAATAAAAAATAAAGATAAAGATAAAAAATAAAGATATAAAGCATAAGGGCTTTGCCCTCAAACTCTCACCAAGGGGGCTAGTCCCACAGAAGGTGTGCTTCCGCACCTTTGGAATCGTGATAAATCCATTTATTGGGTAGTGAATTAATGATGAAAAGAAGGGTTTTGGTTTTAGCTTTAATAGGGTTGGTGCTTTTAACGATTTATGCCTGTGCTAGTAGTAATAATGATAAGGCCGAACAAGAGCGATGGCGGTTTATATCGGCAGGTACAGATGCTTCAGCAAATACGGCAGTGGTAGCAGAAGATTTTAGTGCTAGCAATGTATTACAGGAGGTAGATGAAAAAGATACAGGGGTTTTACAAAAAAAAGAAGACAACATAATAGCCTTGCCCGAATATGAAAAGAAAAAGGTTGGTAAGGAGGTATCAGCCCTTAATCCAATAAATATCAAAGGGCTTACAAAGACAACAAACAGTGTCTCAATAAATGTAGAGGGGATGCCTCTTTATGACTTTATAGTCTATACGGTAGGGGATACGCTAAAGGTACCGTTTTTTTTGGATGAATCTATCCGTGGGGTTAATAGCCCGGTTACTTTGAAAATGGCAGAAAAACTGCCACCTGATAAGGTCTTTGAGATTTCTGTTCAAATACTAAGACAAAAGGGACTTATTGTTGGTGAAAAAAGCGGCAGTTTATACATATTGATAGATAAGAGTGTAAACTTGCCACCAAATATAAACATAGGGCGCACTGCTAGTTACACGCCTGAAAAGGTCGTACAGATAGTGCCTCTAAAGTATTTAAAGGCAGCTGAAATAAGGGCACTTATTGGCTATATATATAAACTTGATAAGCAGGCTGGTAGCGATGCTACTAAACTTGAGCCAAGCCTTGCTGTATCTACCTATGATGCCAAGAATTCATTAATAATTGATGGTCCTTCGTCATCAGTGAAGGATGTACTTTCCTTCATAGATATGATGGACGTGCCCTATATAGAGGGTAAGGAACTCTTTATGCTTACCCTCACTTACTGGAAGCCGGATGATTTCGTAAAACAATTAAGCACAATAATAACAGGTACTGGTATAAATGTGGCCAATACGCCAAATGAGCCGGGGGTGCTGTTTATCCCAGTAAACCATATAAATAGCGTGTTAGTGGTAGCACCGGATAAAGGAGTCCTTGATTTCGTTGCAAGTTGGGCTAGGCGTCTTGATACAGCAGACTTGGTAGGGGTTGAAGAAAACACATATACCTACACACCTAAATTTGCAAAGGCCTCTGAGCTTGTATCTTCGGTTGAGTCTGTATATGGTATTTCATCAGGAGTTGAACTAAAAACCGGGCAAAGTACCAAAAAAGACCCCACAATAGAAACCAGAAACGCAACAAAAGAACCAACCAAGTCGCAAACAAAAGAAGCAACAAACGAGCCTGTTAAAAGTACATTAAAAACAGAAGCTGAAGAGTTAAAAATAACGGCAGATGATAGAAGAAATGTTGTTATAGTTGTAACAACACCAAAAAAGTATGAGGATATTTTACATCTTTTACAAGAAATAGACACCCCACCTAAACAGGTACTGTTAGAAGCCATGATAGCTGAGGTGTCATGGGGTGATACAATAAGTTATGGTTTTGCATGGTATTTAAATAATGAAATGTTTAATAATCCGTTTTCCCTTAGTTCAACAAGTGATGCAAGCATAGACCCATTTAGTAAACTTGGGGCTGAAGGGCTTTTGTACCATTTAACCACCAATAGCGAAAAACTGGCTATTATCATAAACCATTTGGCCTCAGATGACAGACTTGAAATACTATCAAAACCATCTTTGATGGTACTAAATAACGAGGAAGCAACTATACAAATTGGTGATGAAATACCGACAATATCAAGTGAAATATCACGCACTGATATTCAAAATTCAGTTGATAGGAATATTGTATATAGAAGTACAGGTATAATACTACGCATACGGCCAACGATAAATTCTCAAGGGCTTGTTACACTTGAAATATTCCAAGAAGTAAGCGATGCTCAAAAAACGAGCACCTCTTCTATTGATTCACCAACTATAATTAAAAGGCGTATTGACACCTCCGTGGTTGCAGGTAATGGCCAAACCATAGTGCTTGGTGGTTTGATGCAAAAGAATTTTAGTAAATCTGACACCAGAGTGCCATTTCTTGGTGATATACCAGTACTTGGATATTTATTTAAAACAGAACAAAAAAGCGTTGACAGAAAGGAGCTTATCATACTTATTACACCAAGGATATTGAGTAATGTTGAGGAAACAACTAGAATAACTGATGAATTTAGAAAGATATTTTCTTTTCCTAAATAAAAAAAAGATAGGAAAGGGACAACAGGGATGTGCGCCTACGCACCAATGCCATTAAGTTAAGGAAAAAGATGGCAGGGGAAAACCCTTTTAGAAAAAAGGGTTCTTCCCCCGCACCCCCTTTCCTAAAACTTTTGCCTTGTCATATATTTAGTTATTCCTTTTATCGTTTACTACACTCCTTTTAACAAAATTTATTTTTAACACCCATTGTAAAATTCTGCCAATTTATATTATAATATATATCATATTGCAGGAGTGGTGGAACTGGTAGACACGCACGTTTGAGGGGCGTGTGGGGAAACCCATGGGGGTTCGAGTCCCCCCTTCTGCACCATCTATAATAACTTTAATGAGCATTCGGGGCTTAGAAAGAGAATTCTCTCTAACAGAGATAATCAATGGAGTGGAAGTTGTGTCTCCAAGTCCTTTTATAAAACACCAAATAATTAGCAGTAATCTTTATAATATTTTAAGTCCATATGTAAGAAAACATAAATTAGGTAAAGTTTTTTATTCCCCCCTTGATGTCATTTTTAAAGAAGGAGAGCAGCGGTTACAACCTGACATTTTATTTATTCGAACAAACAATCTGATTATAGCGCAAGATTGGGTACGTGGTGTTCCAGACATGGTTTGCGAGATTGTTTCAAAGGGAACTATCGGCAAGGATACGATTACAAAAAAAGATATATATGAAAGCTACCATGTCCCTGAATACTGGATAGTGTTACCTGAATTTGAAACTATCGAAATACTGACAATTGAAGGGAATAAATATAAACTTTTTTCTATAGCTGAAGGTGAAGGTATAGTTAAATCAAACGTTATAGAACATCTTGAAGTAGATATAAAAGATATATTTGAAGAATAATAAGCATAATAACCATCATAGGTCTGTCCCCTACAAATCCATTACGTAGGGGCAAACCTATGGGCAAATCCTTAATTCTTGATTAAATTTCCTATATAGCAACAAGCGTATATGTGCCAGCGTCATTACTTTCAATTCTGTAACCATACATAATTATTGTCTGTATTATAGGCCTACCAAGTAGCAGTGGTAAGTGGTCTTCATGAATACCGGATTTTTCTGTAAGAAAATGTCTAAGAGTATTATCATATTCAATGATTTCAAACAACTCGCTTACCATGTCAGTCCCCTTTTGTATTCTTTGAACAATGTCTGATAGGTTTGCATAACTGCACTTAACTTCATGTTTATTAACAATTTCTTTAAGAAAACCCATATTATATATAATATGTTCCCGCGTTAGTTTTTCTTCACTATTAAAAAAAGTCATAAATTTTTGAGTATCCCAACATTCATAAGCTCGACACTGATTAGGCCTATTTTCATATATAGGGCACTCCTTACTATCTTCGTTGTAAAATATACATACGCGCCCCGATGGTTTTTCCCGTAGTTTTATCAATTCGTAGTCAATTGTAACAAACTCATCATCAATATTATTGTAAACAAGCTCTCCCTCTCTTATTGTAAAAAGGTCACTGTATGTTAATGTACCATTTTTAATCAACTCGCTATCACTTATATGAAGCGTGGGACTACCCTTTTCGCAACACTCCCCACACCTTTTACATAACGCTTGCACCCCAAACGGTGTTATTATTTGCATAACCATACACTCCTTAAAATATAAATTAATTAAATAGTCTAACATACAAGCAAATTAAAAAAAAAGTAAAAAGTAAAAACTGTAGTGTAATCTTTTTAAGAAACAAGGTGCAAAGGCATCCTATTTGCTCTTATACCACCACAATTTCCTAAAACTTTTGTCTTGTAATTATTATCCTTTGCTTGACAATACAAGTATTGTATGTTATAGTACTTAATACTAAAAAGAAAATAAAATATATATGAATATAAATTTAACTATAGAGAGGGGGGTTGTGGATGCCCACAGTTAATGTGAAGGATAGTGATTCTTTCGAGATTGCTTTAAAGCGCTTTAAAAAGCAATGTGAAAAGGAAGGTATATTATCCGAGATTAAAAAAAGAGAACATTACGAAAAGCCTAGCATCAAGAAAAAGAAAAAGGTTATTGCCGCTAGAAAGAAGGCCGCAAGGCGTATGGCTGTATATCAGTGATATTTGGAAGAAACGAGATGTTGTTTGGTAGTGCGTCAGGAAAAGAGCTAACCAGAAAAAGAGCTAACAGGAAAAGAGCTAAATAGGTAGGCTTTTTTGTAGTTTATAATCCTTAGTTTTTAGGTTTTAAAATAAAAAAATCCCCGCAGCTTTCCGGTTGCGGGGCTTTGTTATATTGATTATTTATAGAAAAATAAGACAAATATAAATCTATGGATATAGAAGAAATATATTATAGGGCTGTTGAAGTTGGTATAATAAATGACCCAAGGGGTAGGGAAAATGTTCAGTTAGCCTTAAAGGCTAAGGAAACGGAGTATGTTACCTCAAAATGTAGAGAATATGACAGACAATATCACAAAGATTATAAAGATTGTAAAGATTATTTTGATAAGCAATGCTTAACCAATCCATACTCAGACACAAGAATACTCTATGATAGCGGGCGAGAGCCGATTAAAAAGATACTGTGTGCCATAGACGTTGATACAGCTGAGGTATTACTTGCCGATAGGCTAAACTCACGTATGGAGCAGCCAATTGACCTTATAATAGCTCATCACCCAGAAGGAACAGCATACGCTAAGCTATATGATGTTATGAAAATGCAGTGTGATTTGTTTAGTAGAAGCGGTGTCCCCATAAATGTTGTTGAAAGCATCATGGATGAACGTATGAAAGAGGTTGAGCGAAAGATAATGCCATACAATCACACAAAATCAGTAGATGCCGCTAGGCTTCTTGGGATTTCCCTTATGTGTATACATACGCCAGCTGATAATATGGTGCAAACATATTTGCAACGGTTATTTGATGATAAAAAACCATATATGCTTGACGATATAATAGATTTACTTATGGAAATTGATGAATATAAAGAAGGAATGAAAAATGGTGCCGGGCCAAAGATAGTACTTGGAGATGGTAATAGGCGAGCTGGCCACATATATGTGGATATGACAGGCGGCACTGAAGGACATGAAGATATATATGAAACACTCCCACTTAGCGGTATAAATACACTTGTATGTATGCACCAAAGTGAGGAACATAGAAAAAAGGCTCAAAAGTATCATGTAAATGTTGTCATCGCCGGCCATATCGCAAGTGATAATCTTGGTATTAACTTGCTTTTAGACCAAATATTTAGAGGCTATGACATTGAGATTATGCAAGCTGCTGGTTTTAGACGCTTTGTAAGATAAATACTCATGTGCTATGGATTACACACAAATCAGGGAAGAAATTAAAGAACGGTTAGATATTGTTCAATACATATCAAATTATGTTAATCTGACAAAAAAGGGCAATAATTTTTCAGGTATTTGCCCTTTTCATGCCGAAAACACTCCGTCGTTTACCGTAAGTCCTCAGAAAAATATGTTTCATTGTTTTGGGTGTGGTGTTGGGGGCGATATTTTTACCTTTACAATGAAGATGGATGGTATCAACTACTTTGATGCCATTAATAAACTTGCCAAACAGGCAGGTATTCATGTAGACATAAGTGAAACCAACAAAACAAAAAACAGCCAATACACGGAAATACTCAATATACAACGGACAGCTATGGACTTTTTTATTAATAACTTAAAAAACACATCAAATGCTTTAGAGTACTTAAAAAAACGAGGACTTGATGATAATACTATAGAGCGCTTTGGCGTTGGCTATGCCGTTGAACATTGGGATATGCTGTATAAACACATTAGGACAAAGGGCTATACACAATCAGCCATAAGCGGCTGTGGACTTTTTGCTGCCAAACAACACGGCTTCTACGACACCTTCCGCTCACGAATAACCTTTCCAATATTCAATACGCACTCTGAACCCATTGCCTTTGGTGGACGACTAACGGGCGAGGGCTCTCCTAAGTATTTGAACTCACCGGAGACCGCTGTTTTTAAAAAGAAAAACGTTCTGTACGGCTTAAATATGGCAAAAGATACTATCTTTAAGGCTAACTATATAATAATCGTTGAAGGCTATATGGATACACTCATGTGTCATCAGTATGGCATTACAAATGCGGTAGCTCCACTTGGTACGGCATTAACAGATTCGCATGTGCAGATTATAAAACGCTATACAAAAAACTTAGTGGTGATTTTTGATGGTGATAGGGCTGGTATAAATGCAGCAAAGAGGGCACTTGCCATAATATATGCCCATGGACTTGAGGCTAAGGTCTTGTCTTTACCTACGGGTGATGACCCGGATAGTTTCTTAAGAAAAAACGGCTTAAATAAATTTTTAGAACTTTTAAACCAAAGCCTTGATTTTATTGACTTTATGCTGCAAATAGCCGGCAAAACAACAGAAAATATCGAAGCCATCTACACTATTATAAATAATATTAGCGATAAAATCCTAAAAAGTAAACTAACCACCACACTTGCTGAACGAGCCGGGATTTCAGAATCTATAATTAGAGAAAATGTAAAAAAACCGACTAAGTATGGGAAAATAGCCACTATGCCGAAATCATGGACTGGACCATCGGAGGAAGAGTACTTACTTATGCTTTCTTTAAACTATCCAGAGTGCTTCAAACAAATAAAAATAAACTTATCCTTAGATGAATTTGATAATCCACTAGTTAAAAAATCTTTTAATAAGCTTTATGAAAATAGCTTACCATCTTTTGATGCCTTAAGTGATTATTTATCTGAAACCGAACTTGCTTGCTTAACTGCACATATTAATAACCCACTAATAAATCCAGCCATTGACGATGATGAACTTGCTAAGACAGTCTCTGATTGTATCAATAAAATAAAAAGGAAAAGAGTCGAGCTTGAATTAAGAAAAAAAATACAGTCAACAACTGATGAAAAAATACTGTGCGGTTATGTGGAAGAATTGATGACTAAAAAAAGACAAATGCTTAAAGGATAAAAGGATAAAAAGAAAAAAAGAAAAAAAAGAAAAAAGATAGAGGATGCGGGGGAAGAACAGGGAGGTGCGCCCCTTTTCCAAAAACTTTTGTACCGCTGGCTATTGACTATATCTTATATCAAAAACATTTGAAAAGGTTTTGCCTTTCGTAATATAATAAATCTTGGGAAAGTTTTTTACATTGTAACAATCGTAGTAATAATATAACATAATATAGTAATATTTCTTATTGGAGGACCATTATATGGAAAGAATTCCGATGACACCTGAAGGTTATAGGAAAATGAAAGAAGAACTAGACAGACTTTTAAAGGTAGAGAGACCGCAAAATATAAAAGATATTGCAACAGCAAGGGCACATGGCGATTTGTCAGAAAATGCCGAATATCACGCAGCAAGAGAAAAGCAATCGTTTTTAGAAGGTAGGATTCAGGAGCTGCAGGAAAAAACGGCAAGGGCACAAGTCATAGACCCATCGAAGGTAAATCAAAATAAAATTGCCTTTGGTGCCACAGTTAATCTGTGTGATGTTGACACTGGTGAAGAAAAAGCCTATACGCTAGTTGGGCCTGAGGAGGCTAACGTTAAGGAAGGGAAGATTTCCATTACATCGCCTGTGGGTAAATCGCTTATTGGTAAAGAAGCTGGTGATGAGGTCATAGTTAACGCACCCGGTAAAACCTTTACGTATGAGGTTGTTAGTATTAAGTTTGAGTAAACTATAAGACGAAAAGCTATTTATGGCCAATACTAAGAGGGTAATAACGCTTTTAACGGATTTTGGTGTAAATGATTCCTTTGTTGCCCAGATGAAGGGTGTAATTTATGGTATAAATGCTGATGCCAATGTGGTGGATATAACACATCAGGTGCGGGCGTTTGATATACGAGGGGGGGCTATTGCGCTGGGGTTGGCGTATGCGTATTTTCCTTGTGATACGGTGCATGTGGCAGTGGTGGACCCTGGGGTTGGGTATTTTGGTAGGCGACCGATTATCGTACGGACAAGGCAGCAGTGGTTTGTTGGACCAGATAACGGGATTTTTAGTTTTATTTACAGGCAGCACCAGCAAAGTGTAACGGTGTATCACATTACAAATAGTAGCTTTTTTTATAAGGAAAAAAGTTCAACCTTTCACGGAAGGGATATATTTGCCCCTGTTGCTGCACACCTATCTCGTGGTATAGCGGTTGAGGCTTTTGGCAATGTTATTCATAATCCTGTTACCTTTGATATTCCTTTGCCAACTATACATGTAGAAAACTATCCAGAACATTATATTGAAGGGGAAATTATCTACATTGATAGCTTTGGCAATGCCTTTACAAACATTGAGTTATCATTCTTTGCCGATAAGTTTTCTGACAAACACTCGCTCTTCATTACCTACAAAGGTATGGTCATTGAATTCCAGAATGCTTATGCCAATGCCTATGATGATGCCCTATATGCTATTATAAATAGTAATGATTATATAGAGCTTTTTGTGTATAAAGAAAGCGCTTCAACTAAATATGACATAAAATTAGAGGATAAAGTTTATCTACACATAAAGCAGGCAACGGGATAGTAATGATGTCTATCTTTAACGGGACGTTTTGTCAATGTCAGTGTTTTCCATAAGATACTCAACTAAAGAAAAAAAATCCTCCCTTGGGTATGACCGACCACCAACCTTGTTAAATGCCAGTTCAGGATTTTTTTTTAAAAAAAGATGCTCATAACCCCAATATACCAATTGCAGACTATATCGTATGGCAACATCCGAGGGGTCTATATAGTGGTATTTGGGATTATCACGGGTGGCTTTTTTGAGGATTAATTTAAGGTAATTGTTCATCTGCTTATTTCTAATACTTTGTTCACGGTGAAAGCTGTTAATAAGGACAAACATTGTTGCAAGGGTGTTAACTGTTCGTATATTTCGAAATGTACGCAGTATTACATCTGCATTTTTCTGGACACCAAGTGGATTTAAAGTTGTAGGGACAATACAGTAGTTAAAACGCTTAATCATTTCCATCGGGTTAGATTCAAAATTGGGGTTACAATCGCATATTATAATATTATAATCAGAAGTACCTTTTTTTTCAAGCCACTCTTCATAGCTCAATACGCTAACCGCTGTACCATCGTCGTTACCATCATATGAAGGAACCTTTACACCATTACCAAGCAGTTTTTTCAAATTCCGCTCATTATCAAGGTCAAGCAAGATGACATTGTAACCGGTTTCTGCAAAAGCCCCAGCTAGATGAGCTGCTACCGTAGTTTTGCCAACCCCACCCTTACACGTAAACACACCTATGTAGATTTCTTTGATATGATTGTTGGTTGTATCTTGTGTATATCTACTGTCATCATCATAAAAAACCCTATCTTTGTCTGTCATACCGTAGGGGATTTCCCTTGACCAATGACCGTTTTTTAACCAATAAAGAACACCCTTTTCGAATTTGCCTAGATAAAAACCGCGTATATTTTCCCTTGAAATGTAAGATAACACTTGCCTTGTGAAACTACTACCAGATATGAAGCAGCCAAAATTAAAACGGCTGGCTATTGGTTTTTCCAGAAAATTAAGAAACTTGGTAACTTCCTTCATACCTGCTGGTCTATTTAGCAATTTAATTTGAATAGCAACTGACAACGAAGACGTTAAAGAGGCTATTTCAATATCATAATCATCATTGTGTTTTTTGGTTAATTCAACATTACGAAAGGTAACACGCTTTAACTCTTCTATTACGCATTTTTCAAAATCATTAGCGTTATCATGTTCACAAACTCTCTCTTCTTCCATACTCCTTGCCCACATTATAAAAATAAAATATTATTATGGGGTAAACTTTTCTTTATAATTATGGATTTATTACAATTATACTGTTTAACACTTATGTCTTTAATTAAAGCTACAACATTACTCTAACTTAAATATAACTTATTGTTATCCTAAATAGCAAGGAGCTTATAGCAGTGTTTTTAAAAGAGTTTCAATTATAAAAAGTATCTTCTAAAGAGATTTTACCAAGCGGTTTTTCCACGACTATTTCAAACCCGTAACCATCTACTTCCACTTCTACGATGCCACCTGAGGACGTACCATTTGAAAAAAACATCAATGGGCTTTTTATGGTTACTGGATACGTTATTGTCTCTTCTGGCACTCCATTAACATAAAGTGTGCCGTCTTTTGATGTCATTTCCTTAGACTTGCCGTGTAAAAAGGCTTCACGCTGGGCTGTTAGCATTATTGTTAATACCTTTTCAGCTTCTAACGATGCCTTATATCTATTATACATGTTTATAGAAAAAGGTAGTACAAGACCTAACGCCGCAGCTATTATAAATATAACTATTATAAGCTCTATAATAGTAAAGCCGTGCTTTTTCAAAATTTTATATTTCCAACACTCATCACAGTTAATATTAATGATATTACGATAAAACCAACAATGCCACCCATTACTGTAATAATAGCAGGTTCTATCAGTACAACTATCTTTTTAACAGCCCCTTTAAAATTGTCATCAAAGACTTGAAATAGCTCTAAAAAAATCTCCTTCATATTGCCACTTTGTTCACCAACACTTATCATATTCACAGCTATATCTGGCAGCACACTTATTTCTGCCATTACTTGGGCTATTCCTCTACCTTCTCTTATATATGTAATAGCAGGTTCGAGGGCGTTTTTAATTCTTTTATTTTGTACAAGTTCCGTAGATAGACGAAGCGACCTAATAAACTCTATACCGCTTGAAAGCATCGTGTACATGGAATATGAAAATCGTGAAAGCTCTAAATTTAACACAATAGTCCCCACTATTGGAAATGATAGGGAAGAGGAGTATAACCTTAAAAATATATGCTTTACATTGACTATTTTGATAAAAAGTAGAATTACTATAATTGCACCAAAAATCGTGTACATATTCGTATAGGCTGCCATCTTAAATAATAACTTTGAAATAAATGGCATGTACTGCTGGCGCTCACCACCAAACACACTAAAAAAACGCGGCACTATGAACTGAAATATAACGAGCAAGGTTATCATACTGGCAAACACTAAAAATATAGGATAGGTAAGGGCGTTTCGGATTTCCGATTTAAACTGCAGTTGAAACTGCACGTGCCTTGCTATATGGACAAAGGACATATTAAGGTCTCCAACACTTTCCCCCACACGTAGTATAGAAACCATCAGAGGGTTAAACATCCCTGTTTTATTAAATGCCTCAGCAACGCTAACCCCTGCCCGTACGTCTTTTAGCACAGCCATCAGGTGAGAGGCAATTGCCTCATTCCTAGCGGAGCCTCCTATAATTTCAAGACATTTATCAATGCGTAACCCTGCCTTTAATAAAACGCCCATCTCCTTTGCCATATTATAAATATCAATATCTTTTATTTTTTTTTTCTTAAATAAATGTTTGTTGCCTACGCTGCCCTTCCTTGCCAAGCCCTCTGAAATCGAAACTATCTTAAGCCCCCGTGCCTTTAATAAACTCCGTGCTTCGTTAATAGTTTCAGCAGCCACCTCTCCGGCGGTTTCCTTCCCGCTTTGTTCAACACACCGGTATTTATAGTTTTTCATGTAACGCGAAGTACCTCCTCAATTGTGGTTACACCTTTTATAGCCTTTATAAAACCATCCTCACGAAGACGCCGAAAGCGATGATTTTTAATCAGGTGTGTTCTGATTACATCCACGTTGTGTGCCTTTAAAAACACCTCCTTTAAGTCCTCCGTATATTTAAATGTCTCAAATATGGCTATCATACCGCGATACCCGGTTCCTGCACAACGCCTGCAACCATCTCCCTTAGTAAAGTTCCAAGTCCCTTCAAATATATCTGTATAGCGCTCAAAAAGTTCAAATAGGTTATGGGCATGCTTTATCTCATCTGATACATCGTGTGGCTTGGCACAAAATGGACAGCTCCTGCGCACTATCCGTTGTGCGATAATGCCAATGACGGAGGCGTTTAGAAGATATGGCTCTATGCCCATCTCAACAAGGCGATAGAGGCTGCCGGGGGCATCGTTTGTGTGCAATGTAGAAAGCACAAGGTGGCCCGTTAGTGCCGATTGAACGGCTACTTGGGCAGTTTCAGGGTCCCGTATTTCACCTATCATAATGACATCCGGGTCATGTCTTAGGATTGAGCGCAGTGAGGAGGCAAAGGTAAGTCCTATGTCGCTTTTTACTTGAATTTGGTTAATGCCATCAAGTTTGTATTCAACCGGGTCTTCCACGGTTATTATCTTTTTAACACTTCTATCGAGGCTTGTTATCATGGAATATAGGGATGTGGTCTTACCTGAACCAGTAGGTCCTGTTACAAGGAGTATGCCGTAAGGCATGTTAATTAGTGAGTTTAGGGTAGGTAAAACGTCTCGCTCTACACCCAGTTTGGTAATATCAAAGGTAAGACGTTGTCTGTAAAGAAGCCTCATAACAACCCCCTCGCCAACAGCAAAGGGGATAGATGACACGCGGACATCTATTAGGGTTGCAGCTATCTTTGTACTAAACTTGCCGTCTTGGGGGAGTCTCTTTTCAGCTATATCAAGCCCAGCAAGGAGCTTTACCCTTGATATCACAGATAAAAACAGCTTTTCATCTATTGCGTCAATTTCGTGCATAACGCCATCAATCCTAAATCTTATATGATTTAGTGATTCAGAAGGCTCAAGGTGTAAATCAGAGGCATGAAGCTCAACTGCGTTATTTAGCAGATTATTTAAAAATCTAATAACAGGCGCTTCTGCCGCCATTTCCTTTAAAGATTCAGCACTACCATCAAAACTAAGCGACACCACACCCTTGCGGTCATCCCTGAATGCACGAGATAGCTCGTTTATGGTTTGCTCTGTTGCAAGTAAGAGACTATAGGCATTGTTGAGTGTTTTAGTTAGGTAATCAAGGACTGTGTTATTAAGTGGATCATTTGTAATAAATAAAAGTACATCCCCTTGTTTTTTAAGGGGGAAAAAATTCCTTTTTAAAATGTACTCGACATCAATAAGCGATTCCAGATTTTTAATAAGCAGCCCATCATGTACCTCTTGTTGCTGTTTATCGTAAAGAGGGATACCCAACTGCATGGATAGGGCTTCCATAAGCTGTTGCTCTGAAACAAGCCCCATGTTAATTAGTATTTGCCCTAAATAACCGCCAACTTCCAGCTGCACTTCAAGTGCATTTTCAATATCCGATGAGGTTAAGTCAAATTTATCGGAAAGTATCTCACCAAGAAGCACCGGGGAATTACCAGCTTTTTATGATGTTGTCATCAACCTTTCCGCTCTCACCAAGGGAGTATAGATCGAAGATACCGTGTTCACCCGGACATTTATACACATAGTCTCGATTCCATGGGTCTTTTGGTATTTCCTCTTTTTGCAAATATGGTCCCTTCCACTGCTTTTCATCTGCGGAAATAAGCTCTTTAAGGTCCTTTGGACACCTTTTGAGGTCCAGATAAAATGCCTGTATAGCAGAAGAAAGAGATTCCACCTGCGCAGCAGCAAGCTTAATACTAGCCTCTCCATGCTGTTTTAACAGGTTTGGCGTTACTATAGAAGCGATTAACCCTATTATCATAACAACTATTAGTATTTCAATAAGGGTAAAACCATTTTTATCATATATTTTAATCATAACGAGTTATTATCGCTTTATTATGTCTTGATTGTCAATATTTTTTTTAGATTAAGGGTAACTATTCTAAATAATGAAAGATTTTGATTCAAATAATAGTTGAAAAAAAAGAAGGGTTGGTTTATTATTTAGAAAAAGGGGGCTTGTGCCAAAGATTAGTGAATTTTTAGGAATCATAATTACTATGTTTTATGATGATCATAATCCACCACATTTTCATGCAATGTACGGTAGTCATGAGGCAGTTTTTTCCATAACTGATTTTCGTATTATTAAGGGTAATTTACCTATAAGAGTTCTTTCTATTGTTCTTGAATGGGCTTTTCTGCATCGTGATGAATTAATTAAGGAATGGGAATTGGCAAAGGAGCATAAACCTTTGTTTTGGATAGAGCCATTGGTGTAATTATGCACAAAGTAAAAAATGTCCAATATATTACAGGTTATATTCTAGAAATAGAATTTGAGGATGGTAAAAGAAAAAGTATTAATTTTGAAAAGTATCTGTTTGGCGATGTCTTTGAACCATTACGAGATATAGAAAAATTTAGAGATTTCAAAGTAGATATACAATTAGGTACAGTAGTGTGGCCTACAGGGGCGGATTTTTGCCCAGATACGCTTTATGATTATATGTAAGGTAGTGGTATAAAAGTTATAGAGGGATGCCTCATTACAAACATATTTTAAAGACTGCTAACGAGTTCCAAATAATGTCAGTTTGATCTAATAAGTAGTCCTCTTCTAAATAACACACCTATAGCATCTTGGTTGGTGCCGGTGGGGGGAGTCGAACCCCCACGGGCGTGAAGCCCAATGGATTTTGAGTCCATCGCGTCTGCCAATTCCACCACACCGGCTTTACTTTATAGAGCAATCATTTTATATTAAAAAAACTTGGTTGTCAAGTGAAATTAAACAACCATCATGCTTAACGAAAAGAAGCTCAAAGTTCTATCTGCTATTTTTGTAAGCCAAAATCCTCCGTATGAACTATAATTTTGTTTGGGGGGAATCTTATTTAAAAGGTTTTCCCCCGTACATTTCTTTCCTTTGCAAACTGCTATGATAGCCTTATCGGTAGTGTTCCTTGTGGGGTGATATTGCCTTTTAAACATTCAATAACAGCTATCTGTGCGCCTTGTGATGGTTCGTAGGCTGCAACCAGCGAATCAGCTTCTTTAAAACTGTTTAATATATAAGGACTGCCAAAGGATATAACCATTGAACTCTTTGAGTTTTGCAGTAAGCTTTTAATTATCTTTATATGCTCATCTGAAAGGCCGGACGAACCCTTCCAAGCGCTCACGCTTGTAAACACAGCACAAACTATTACTTCATTAGGTAACGGCTGTTGGTCTAATATATCAGCTATCGTATAAATTTTGTTAAAATAACCTCTAAGGAGCGTTTTTTCATAGTGCTCACCCTCACCGACAAGAATAAGGTTGGCGTTTTTTGTAAGAAATCCGGTGTGGTGCCCATTTACAAGGGTAATTGAACGTCCACTAATATAGTTTGATAGCGTAGCATGCCTTTGTATATCAAGTGGTTTTGGTTGTATGTATTTGAATTTTTCTTTTACTTTTAAAATCCTAAAAAGTGCCCTATCCACTACATCTTCTGTTAACACGCCATTATTAATAGCCCCAAAGAGTTCTTTAACTGTTTTATGTGCATCTAACGGATGAAGTATAATATCAGCACCAGCGTTTAAACATCGTACTGGTAGCCCACCAATTCCATTTAACGCATCCATATTAAGGGCATCTGTAATGATAAGCCCTTCAAATCCAAGCCCTTGACGTAAAAGCCCCGTAAGTGCATTTTTTGAAATACTAGCTGGCATATCATCAATATCAGGTATACTCAGATGTCCCGCCATGATAGCGCTAACCCCCTGTTTGATGGCAGCTTTAAACGGTACAAGTTCAACGCCTTCAAGTTGTTTAATAGATTTATTAATGATTGGCAACGTTATATGAGAATCCACTGCTGTATCCCCGTGCCCCGGAAAGTGTTTAGCTGTACTTATTAGAAATGCCTTTTCGATTCTTTCTATAATTTGGCATCCATACCACGAAACCACAGCTGGATCGTCGGAAAATGCCCTTGTACAAATTATCGGATTCGACGGGTTAAGGTTTACATCCATAACAGGAATTAACGGCATATTTATGCCTATATCAATAGCCTCGCAAATAATGGCATCAATAGTGTCGTGCAATAATGCGATGTCCTCATTGCTGCCGCTACTAAGAGCAGCACAAAGCGCCATTTGCCCCGGAAAATGATTAGCCCCTTGCACTTGTTGACCCACTCCGCGTTCTATATCAGAGGCTACAATTAACGGTATTTCTGCTGCTGCTTGAATTTCTTTAATAAACTCCTTCAGCGGTGTTATCTGAGCCCCAAAGACAATTACGCCACCTATACCATCTTCAACTAATGCAAGAATATCATCGCGGTATTTCTGGGTATTAATGAGTTTGCCTTCAAGGCGTACTATAATAAGTTGGTAAAGTTTCTGCCAAAGAATACGAGATAGTTTTATATTTTTATGCGTAACTATATTCATGGTGGAGTTTAACAAAGTAGTATCAAAATAGGCAAGTTTTTCCTTTCAGTGAAAATATTTCCTGTTGATGATACACTTATGGCAGTACAATATTCCAAAATCATAGCGACTATGGCATAATGGCATAATGGCATATTTTTTGATATGAAATGGATAGTTTAGTGATAGCAAAAACGGGTTATATGCCCTGTAATAAACTATGTAAAGGAGAATCAAAATGAAGCAAAGTGAAGTGATTGAACCGACTGAAAGGCACGAAATGGGAATAACCGAAGATGAATATATAGACTGTTTGATTTTGGCTTTAAGGAAACATGGTAAGATAGATTTGCCAATGGGTGGAAAATTCGAAAATTCTTTGAAAGAAATACGCCAGTCTATTTCTGAAATATCATCGCCGTATTATACATAGAACCCTTTGTTTAAGCCTATGATGATGAATTGATACTCCCAAGGAGTATTAAAACTTTTTGGGAGTGATTGCTTTTTCCTTTGACCAATTAGTGCTCACATTAAAAGAGTTAATTCGATATTATTATGTAGAGTAGCTTTAGATTTACAAAATACTCTACAATTATAAGTGGAAAACTTTAAGTGGGTACTTGTTGAAAATAAGTGAAAAATCTTTTCTTCTTTGTGTTATAATGAATCAACGAAAAGTAAGGTATCTATTATTAAAAAAATTTAATAAACGCAATGGAGAGAAAAGTAGGATTATGGGAAGAAGGAAAAAATCAATAAAAATAACACTGGAGCATTACAAGTTATTGAAGTTTTTAAACCAACCGCTATTAAGTACCGGCAGACGTAGACGCAAGAGAAAAGGTGGTGGTGGTGAAGACATTGATTCGGTAACGTACTATCCCTCAATTATAGAAAGCGGGCAATACGGTAAAGTTGACGAAAAGACTCCTATATACACAAGCTACTACAAAAAGCTGATTTCTGAAAGCCAATCAATGAAACGAGTTATTAATAAAATCCGGAAAGTGTCAATGAGTGATTTTTCTGTCATTATTGAAGGAGAAACCGGCACAGGTAAAACATTAATAGCTCACGCTATACACGAACTAAGCCCTCGGTGCAAAGAGCCTTTTGTACATATAGACCTCTCAGCTATACCTGAAACACTCATGGAAAGCGTAATATTCGGACACGAGAAAGGCGCTTTTACAGGGGCAGATAATAAAAGAAAAGGTGTTTTCAGAAATGCAAACAAAGGCACTGTTTTTATTGATGAACTGCAAAACCTGACTAATAATGTTCAAATTAAGCTGTTAACCGTTATAGAAGAAAAACGATTTTACGCAATAGGCAGTTCAAGGTCTGTAACAGTGGACCTACGTATACTGTGCGCTACAAATAAAGACCTTCAGGCAGAAGCAGATAGCGGCAAACTACGCGAAGACCTATATTATAGGCTAAGTGAATTTGTCATAGAGCTGCCACCACTTAGAGAAAGAAAAGAAGACATTACCTCGCTTGCCGATGATTTCCTAAACGACGCCTGCTCGGAGTTGGGACTTCGTGAAAAATACTTTGCCGACAGCGCAACAGACTTTCTCCTTAACTACGAATGGCCCGGTAATATACGACAACTGAAAAATGTGGTGCGCAGAGCCGTTCTTGAATGCGATACAAATGAAATTTCTAGAAAAGACTTTGAAAATATTCTTACATCCAAAAAGAAAGGCGATGAAGAACCACAAGTGTTACCCCTTAAAAATGTAACAGCAAAGGCTCTAAGAGAAGTTGAAAGTAAGGCAATACGCCGAGCTCTTAAATTAAATGGTGGTAATAAATCCAAAGCAGCTATACAACTCGAAATTGACTATAAAACCCTGCTTACTAAAATAAAAGACTATAGTATTACTAATTATTGATATAAAAAGATAAAAGAACAAAGATAAAAAAACGAAGATAAAAAACAAAGATAAAAAACAAAGATAAAAAACAAAGATAAAAGAAAAGGGGGAAGGACGCTGTCCTTCCCCCTTAGACCCTCTACCTGCAAGGGGTCAATGACCCCTTGACCCATTACGTGCTTATAGGGTGGTTATACTTGCCTCTGTGCTTGCATAACAACTAAAGCGTCTATGAGAAAAGCGCGCGGCCTAAAGAAAGCCAAAAAGACGGCTTTCTTATACGGCCACGCCATTTCCACATAGACGCTTTGGTGCTATCAGGGGGAGAAAGAAGCCCTCCCCCTGAAGACCCCCTCTGACTCTTTTATCTACTGGTGCGAAACGCACCAGAAAAGCACCGCAAAATGGTTGAGACTACACGTCTAACTATCACCGAAGGCTAAGGTTGACCTATTTGTAGGAGCGAACCTGTGTGTTCACTCTATCAACTCTTAAGTCTCTATTGTTTGTAAATAAATCTTTATAAAAGGCCTTAGTTCCTCAAAATATGTAAATAATGTCTCACGTAAATCCATCAATGCATCTTCTTTAGTTGCCCCTTCACCAAAAATATCTACTTCAAGACACTGAGCAATATATATGTTTTCTTTCTGTGTTACAGTCGCATGAAATGTTTGAACCATAAGCAATCCTTAGACGTATTTTTTATTCTTTATTATACCATAAAGGTACACAAGTGTAGGTACTAGCCTGAGGTATAAAAGTTTTTGGAAAAGGGGTGCGGGGGTAATCTTTTTTGATTAAAATGGTTTTCCCCCGCATCCTCTATCTTTCTTTTTTTCTTTTTTTTCTTTTTTTTCTTTTTTTTTCTTTTTTTTTCTTTTTTTTCTTTTTCTTTTTTTCTGTCATACACTTGCCGGGGTGTCAGAGTATTGACATTATTATATAAAAATATATAATAAAATCAAATACTTATACTTGGTATATTAATTGCATTTTTATAATCAAAAAATATTGATATAAGAGTGAAAATCAAATGAGAAAAATTATTGTTTTAATAGTTATGTTAATGAGTGTAGATGTTTATGGTGAGTATTTGAAGGATGTGTTGATAACGCCTGAGTTGAAGAAGGCGTGGATGTTGATAGAGGCGGGGCAGTTGGAGGAGGCGAGGCAGACGCTTATTGTATGTAATAAGGCGATAACGAAGAAGGATAAGCCGTTGTTTTCGGCGTGTAATTTTGAATTTGCCAAGATATTGGAAAAATCTAATAAGCCGTTGCGGGCGGCTGAGCATTATAGGTTAGCGTATTATTATTCTGACAGTCATAGTTTAAAGGAAAGGGCTATGCTTTTAAGGGGGGATATATATATAAAGCTTGGGGTATACAGACAGGCAAAGCCGGTGTATGAGGCGTTTTTGGCGGAATTTCCGCAGTCGAATTATATTGAAGAGGCTAACTTTGGTATTGCGCAGTCGTTAGCCAATATGGGGATGTTGCAAGAGGCTTTGCAGTATTATGAAAAAAGTGGTGGCAATCTTGATGTGTTGTATGGTAAGGCGAATGTATTGCAGATGCTTGACAGGGTGGAGGACGCTGCTGCTGTTTATGATGAGGCGGTGTCTTTGGATGTTGACAATTATTATAGGACATCGGATGAGACGTTGTATTATTACGGGGAAAATGTGCGAAAGCGTGGGGACCTTTATAAGGCTGCCGGGTATCTTAGCTCTGTTAAGGGGCCTGTATATCGTTCGAGGGCGCGCATAAGCCTTGGATTAATAGAGATGGACAAGGACAATACGAAAAGGGCTATTTCGTATTTTGAATCTGCCTCGAAGACTAATGTTAAGAAGGATAAGTTGCGGGCTTTGATGCTGATGGCGAGGCTTTATACGAAGACGGGCAAGTTGGAAAATGCCCGAAACAGTCTTAAAGCTCTTTTGTATTTACAGTCTATTTCTAATGATACGAAGATGGAAGTGGATTTTTTACTTACGGAGGTTAATATAAATGATGGGAAGTATGCTGAGGCGGTAGATACGATGCTTAAGTACGTAAAGGATGAGAAATTAGCTAAAAGTGCGATAGATTTTATGACAAAGGCGGTGGATAAGGCTGCTATTAGTGGTGTTAAGGGGGATATGGTCAGTTTGTGGGCAAAGACGAGTCCTTATATTTTGAGTGCGGCAAATGAGCGGGTGGTTGTAAATGTAGTGAAGGCGTTAGAGGGAAGTGGTAAGCCCTATTTGGAGCTTTTATTTTGGCTTTCAAAAAATGGCTCGAATGAGGCAAAGGTGGAGGCTATAGATAAGCTTGCTCGGATTTATGAGGGGTTGGGCGATAGTAAAAATGCCTTGGAGTATCTTTCGGTTGTTGGGCAGCTTAGGGGGGAAAGTGATGAGCTACTTAGGCGGCAGGCGCGTATACTTTATGAAAATGGTGAGCTTCAGGGCGCTTTAGCAAAGACGCTTGAACTTGCTAAGCTTGAAAAGGATGATATTAAGTTAATTAGACAGACCATTGGGGCGTCAAATAATGTAGCTATGGATGTGCAGGTATATGAAAATGCAGTTAGTGAGTTTGGTGGGACGGTTGAGGATTACCGAATTATTTCAGGAATATACATTAAGCTTGGTGATAAGGAAAAGGCTATTGAGTATGATAAGCTCATATTAAAAGAAAATCCCGCTGATGAATGGGCTATTTATAGTATATATAAGTTAACAGCCGATGAGAAGGAAGCGGCTGAGATGCTTAAAAAACTAGGGGCTGCGGGTAGTGCTATAGGGAATTTTTCAAAGTCTATAGTGAAGGGACAGGAAATAGAAAAGATGTTAAAAGATTATAAATGAGAGGTTGTTTATGGAAGATGTGGGTACTTTAAATGATGCCTTTGTAGATTTTATGGCAGCTTCTAGGTCGCTTGAGTCAATATATGCGAAATTGGAAGAAAGGGTTCAGTATTTAGCCTATGAGCTTGAGAAAAAAAATAAGGAGCTTGAAAACGCCTTATATGAATCTCAGGAGGTTAAGGATTATTTAAAGGAAATACTGGAAAGTTTACGGGAAGCTATAATAGTGCTTGATACGTCTGGGCGCATTACTATGTTTAATAGGGCTGCTGAGCGCTTATTGGGGTTAAATATAGTGGAGGCTCTTGGTAAGCCCTTTAGGTCTTTGGATGTGGCAATAGAGCATAGGGGGATGGACACGGTGCTTTGTGCTAATGGCAGGAGGTATCAGGTGTTTACGTCCCTTTCAAATGTGCTGGATGCTGGCGGGGCTATTCGTGGGCAGGTTTTGTTGCTGCAAGATATTACTAGAATAAAAGAGCTTGAGGCTTGTCAGGAGAGAAACAAACGGTTGATAGCTATGGGGGAGATGGCCGCAACGATAGTGCACGAGGTAAGGAGTCCGCTTTGTAGTATAGAGTTGTATGCAACTATGCTTGAAAAGGAGGTAGAAAATACCTCCGCTAGTGAATTAGCGCGTGGGATTTCAACTGGGATTCGTAGTTTAAATAACATACTGTCGAATATGCACTTTTTTGCAAAGCCGCAAAAGCCGGCACTAAAAGAACTGGAACTGGAGGCGGTTATAAATGAAACCGTTATGATGCTTATGCCTATGATAGATTCACGCAGCATAGAGCTTAAGCGGTTAAAGTCGGATGATTTGATAATACTTGGTGATTGTGCGCTACTAAAGCAGGTTTTCATGAACGTCTTGATAAATGCTATACAGGTGTCGCCGGAGGCAGGCACTATTGAAATAGCACAAAGACGGCTTGAAGGGTATGCGGTTGTGCAGATAAGTGATGAGGGAGAGGGTATAGAGCAGGAAAATATAGAACGGATATTTGATCCATTTTTTAGTACGAAGGAAAATGGCACTGGTTTAGGTCTTGCCATAACGACGAAAATAGTACAGGCACACGATGGGGCTATAAACGTTGCTAGTGAACTGGGAAATGGTAGTACCTTTTCGTTATATTTTCCACTTGTGATGGATAGTGATGATATAAAGGTACAATTAAAAGAGGCTGGTAGAAGATGAAACCGGTACTGGTAGTAGATGATGACCCGCAAATGAGGGCAGCGCTTAAACAGGCGATAAATAAGCTTGGCTTTGATGCTGTGATAGCGGAAAATGGTCAGGATGGGCTTAGCAGGATGTCGAGTACCCCGTTTGCCATGGTGATAACTGATATGAAGATGCCGCGGATGGATGGGCTTACTTTTTTAAAGGAAATACGTAAAAGGGTGGGTAATCTGCCGGTGCTTTGTATCTCCGGGTTTGCTACTGTGGAAAATGCGGTGGAGGCTATGAAGGAGGGGGCGTGTGATTACTTAATGAAGCCCTTTGACTTTGATAGTCTGCGGGCTAAGATTAATGCCATTATGGAGAAGTTTACGCAAGAGACTACGGGTAAGGAGATAGTTACGGCAAATCCGAAGATGGAGCGTATACTTCAAATAGCGGGAGATATTGCAACCAGTGATACGACTGTCTTGGTGTACGGGGAAAGTGGCACGGGTAAGGAGTTGATAGCACGGTATATACACAAAAAAAGCACTAGGAAGGATAAGCCATTTGTAGCCGTTAACTGTGCAGCGATACCGGATAACTTAATGGAGTCGGAGCTCTTTGGACATGAAAAGGGCGCATTTACGGGGGCTTCAGATAAAAAACTCGGTAAGTTTGAACTTGCCCATGAGGGTACTATTTTACTTGATGAAATAGGCGAGATGTCGCTTCCGCTTCAGGCTAAACTTTTACGCGTTTTGCAAGAAAGGGAAATAGATAGGGTTGGTGGTCGAAAGACTATACCGATAGACACACGTGTGATAGCTACGACAAACCGCGACCTGTATAAAGAAAGTCATGCGGGTAACTTCCGCGAGGACCTATATTACAGGTTAAGTGTGTTTCCCATACATATTATGCCATTACGTGAAAGGCATGAGGATATTGTAATACTATCAGATTATTTTTTAAAGAAGTATTCTAAGCTATTGGCTAAGAATATAAATGGGTTTACGACAGGTGCTAGAGAGTTTCTTGAAAAGCGTACGTGGCGCGGTAATATTAGAGAGCTTGAAAACGTTATACACAGGGCTGTACTCCTTTGTCGTGCGGAGCTTATAGGAGCGGATGATTTTATGCTTGATAGTGATACTAATGAGTCCTATGATGCACCTTCTGCTAAGGGAATAAAGGAAATGGAGCGGGACCTTATACTAAAGACGTTAAAAGAGGTAGATGGCAATAAGACAAAGGCTGCTAAAATCCTTGGGGTTACTGTGAGAACTATTAGAAATAAGCTAAATGAGTATGGGAAAAGTTTTCCGGATTCATAATAGTGTGTGGGAAAAACTTACATATGGGTAACGACGGATGTGGTAGAAATATGATGTTTATTGGTTGTAGGGAGAGTTTTGTATGGAGTATAGGCATGACTAAATATATTAATAATAAGGTATTAAACGTTTTTTTAGAAAAATTATTAAAGTGTTGTATCAAAATGCCGAAAGGGTATGCTTATTGCTTTAGTACTGGTAAGAGGTTATAATAATATTATGTATAGGTTAAGGAGGTAAGAGTGGATATAGGTGTTGAAACATTAAAGTCAATGATGCAGTATACAAACGAAAGACATAAGGTTTTGGCATCTAACGTAGCAAATGCAGACACACCGCATTATGTTGCCAAGGATCTAAGCTTTAGCAAGGCCTTTTCAGATGAGGAACTTAGGTTAGATACGACAGATAAAAATCACATAGAGGCTGCCTCTGTGGATAAGCCTTACACGCTTTTAGATGATGAGCAGACATATTATTGGGGGGATAAAAACAATGTGTCTATGGACGTAGAGGTGGCTAAGATGACAGAAAACGCATTATTGGGGCAGGCGGCTATTAGGCTTTTACAGACAAAGAGTCTTATGTATAAAACAGCAATAAGAGGGAATAAGGCATGAGCGTATTTGGTGTGTTTCACGTAAGTTCATCAGCAATGGAGGCTCAAAGATACCGGATGAATCTGATAGCCTCAAACCTTGCAAATCAGCAAACCACAAAGACTGAAGAAGGTGGGCCGTATAAGCGTCAGGATGTGGTTTTTCAGACAACAAACCTTGAGGATAATAGTCTGTACGATGGAGTTAAAGTGGCTGAAATTGTGCAAGACCCGGGACCGCCTATGCTTGTATATGACCCAAAACACCCTGATGCTAATGATAAAGGGTATGTTGAGATGCCTAACATTAATACGGTGGAGGAGATGGTTAATATGATGAGTTCGGTTCGGGTGTATGAGGCAAATGTGTCGGCATTTAATATTTCTAAGGCCATGTTTTTAAAGACGTTGGAATTAGGGAGGTAGTTATGCGTGAGATAGGTGGTATAGATTCATTGTTAAAGACAGATGTGGAGCGTATAGATGGTGGTTTTGGTCTTGAAAGGACGGTAAAAGAGTTAGAGATTCCCAAAGGTCAAGAGGGGGAGTTTGGCAGGACTTTTAAAGATGCTATTAACAAGGTAAATTCCATGCAAAAGGAAGCCGATATGGCTGTTCAGAGCTTATCCTCTGGCGGCGATGTTACTACTGCTATGCTTGCTATGGAAAAGGCTAACATGTCTTTTCAACTGATGGTGGAAGTTAGAAATAAGCTCTTAAGTGCATATGAAGAGGTTATGAGGATGAATGTATGATTTGTATCATACATTTTGCAATGTTTATTTATGTATTTTAACAAAGCTATATTAAATTAAGTAAAAGAGAGGGAGTCTCCCGTGCAAACTAATCTTATTGATTATGTAAAAGGGTGGTCCAAGAGGACAAAGATTATAGTATTAACAGTATTAATGGTTTCTATAGCCTTTATGGTGTTGGTTTTTGCGTGGTCAAGCCAAACGGATTATGCAGTACTTTATTCCAATTTGTCTGAAAGCGATGCAGGGGAGATAGTCGCAAAATTAAAATCAATGAATGTTCTGTACAAAGTAACCTCTAATAGTATTATGGTGGAAAAAGAGCAGGTGTATGATTTACGTATGCAGATGGCCTCAGAGGGTATACCAAAGGGTGGTACTATTGGCTTTGAGATATTTGATACGATGAATTTTCAGACAACGGACTTTGTACAGAAACTAAATTATAAGCGTGCCTTGGAAGGTGAGTTAGCAAGGACCATTAATACGTTATCGGAAATCCAGTCAAGCCGTGTGCACTTGGCTTTGCCTGAACGCTCTTTATTTGTCAAGGACCAGGAAAAGCCCAGTGCATCAATACTTGTTAAGTTATATAAAGGTAATACGCTTACGGAGCATCAGATATTAGGTATAGTTAATCTAGTGTCAAGCTCTGTGGAGGGGCTTGAGCCCGGTAGTGTTAAAATAGTAGATAGTTATGGCAATTTGTTGACTCGTCCGATGGATGAGTTTGTGGCGCTTACTACTAATCAGCTTGACTATAAGCGGAAGTATGAAAAGGCGGTTGAAGAAACCATAATTAGAATATTAGAGCCAGTTGTTGGTAGCGGTAAGGTAAAGGCTCAGGTGTCAACGGCATTGGATTTTTCTCGTACTGAAAAGACAGAGGAAAAGTATGACCCTGACGGTCAAGTTGCACGCAGTGAGCAATCCACGACGGAAAAGTCAAAAGGGGTGCGCCCCGGTGGTGTGCCCGGTGTTGAGTCGAATGTGCCTCAAAAGGCAGGTAATGAGTCATCTACACAATCTACAACGGAATCTCAGAAGGCGACTGAAACAACCAATTTTGAAGTTAGTAAGGTTACAAGTAAGATAGTAGACCCGTATGGTGAGGTAAAACGGTTAACGGCAGCCATATTAGTTGATGGATCGTATAAGCAACCTGATAAGGCTAACGGTAAATCGTCAAATGCTAGTGCCGTATATGTGCCAAGAACTGATGATGAGCTTAAAAAATATGAAGGGCTGATAAAACAGGCGATTGGTTTTACGACAGACAGAGGGGATGAAATCACGGTAGTAAATATGCCATTTCAGGCGTTGCCGGAAAAAGAGCTTCCGGATATGCGGACTAATTATGTGGATGCTGTGCTTAAGGCTTTAAAATATATAGCACCATTGCTGTTAGCGTTGTTGTTCTTCCTCTTTATAGTACGACCTGTTATGCGCTCTATGACGAGTCAGCCGCCAGCAGGTAGAGATGTCCCCATACCGGATATAGCAAGTTTGGAGCGTGAGATGAGAGAGGGACTGCCTGGGGCAGAACGAGCATTGCCTATACCGCCGGAGGAGGAATATAATTTACAAAGAGAAATAGAGGAGTGGTCTTTGTGGGTTAAGGAAAATCCAAGTCAAGCGGCTATTTTGATAAAAGAATGGGTCGAGATTGAAGGTGAACAAGAAGCTTAAGATAAGGTATTATTATGTGCAAAATATGGTAAAATGTGAGGAATAACTAGATAGATGGCAGGCCAACAGTTTTAGGAGGTGCGCCTCCGCACCATTTTTGTCTAAAAGGGTTTACCGCCGTCCGTCTTTTTCTTTTTTAAATGGTAAAAATATATTTAAAGTGGGGGTATTATGGCACAACCACAATTAGATGGTTATGATAAGGCGGCTATTTTCCTTAGAGCTATTGGGGAAGATGCTGCTGCTGAGATAGTTAAGAAGTTAGACCTAAAAGAAGTTGGTAAGATAAGTGCCCGGATGACTCGGATGAAATCTGTGCGGGAAGAAGACATGCAGTATGTCTTTAAAGATGCCAATGAAAAGATGACGTCCGGGGATATGATTTTTACCGGGGATGAATATGTGCGGACTATGCTCATAAAGGGGCTTGATGAGCAGACAGCTAAGAGGATTCTTGAAAAGGCGTCAATAGAAAGCACGCTTGAATCGCTAAGGAAAGTGGATGCTAAGAAGCTAACTAATTTCCTTATTACGGAGCACCCGCAAACTATAGCGTTAATCTTAAGTTTATTAGAGCCAACGCAGGCTGCTACGGTGCTTTCAACACTGCCAAAGTCTCTCAAAGTGGATGTTGCCATTAGAATGGCTACCACAGAGGGGATTCCCATTGATGCTATAGAGGAAATAGAGGATGTTTTAAAAAGTGAATTAGACCTTGAGCGTGGTGAAGGTGTAAAGGTTGGTGGCATTAGAAAGGTAGCTCAGATACTAAACCAAACTGATAAGGCTACAGAGGAGCTTATCCTTGAAAACATAGAGGGACAGGATTACGAGCTGGCTGATTCCATTAGGCAGTATATGTTTGTCTTTGAAGACCTTGTTAAACTTGACGATAGAAGCATACAGCTTGTTTTGAAGGAGATAGGGACGGAGGAGCTGTCTCTTGCCTTGAAGACGGCTACGGATGCGCTTAAGGATAAGATATTTAAGAATATGTCAAGAAGGGCAAGCGAGATACTTAAAGAGGATATGGAAGTACGAGGTCCGGTGAAGGTTTCTGAGGTGGAAAAGGCACAGCAAAATGTTATAAAGATTGCCCGTAAATTAAGTGAAGAAGGTAAGATAGTGCTGCCGGGTAGTGCAGAAGAAGAACAACTGGTCTAACCCTATGAAATTAAAAAATAAAAGCGTTGTTGTACCCTACGGGATGCCTTCCTTTGATAAGGTGAAAGTGGTAGATGGCGTTAAGGAGGCGGTGGAGTCAGAGGAGGATATTAAGCGTCGGGAAGAGTGTGCTGCTTTAGCGCGCGAAAAAGAACTTATTAAGATAAGAAAACTGGAGCTTGAGGAATTAGAAAAAACTGTAAAGGCTAACGCTGTTACTATTGAACAGGAAGCCAAAGATAGAGGCTTTGCTCAAGGCTATGAAGAGGCATCGCAGCGGTCAAGGCTTGAGATAGAGGAAAAGGCAGCACCTCTTTTTGATGAGTTTGCACAGATAATAGAGGAGCTTAAGGCACTACGGCATACGATGCTTGCTGGTGTAGAGCCTCAACTGTCGAGGCTTGCCTTTGAGATAGCAAAGAAGGTTATTGTTGAAGATATGGAAAGTAATACAGAGCGGATTGTTTCTATCGTGAAGGCGGCTATTAGCAGGATTGAAAAGCTTGGACCAATTACTATAAAGGTAAATCCGCTACTGTATGAGCTATTTAATAAAAAGAAGGATGAGTTTTTAGTGAATTATCCGGATATTATTTTTGACATAGACCCGTCAACACCACCGGAGGGCGCTGTGGTTATAAGTGCTGAGGAGATTATAGCAACAGATTACAGGGAGCTACTTAGAAATATATCAGAAGATACAGGTATAGGACAGTATGAGGACGCTTGAACTGACCCCTTATATAGATATGGTGCAGCGGTGTGAGCCGCTGAGGGTTTATGGTAAGATTGTAGAGATAACCGGAATTATCATAAAGGCAACAGGGTTGAGGGCTAGTATTGGTGAGGCTTGCAGGGTGTATTCGGAAGATGGGCCGGTGGTGGATGCTGAAGTCGTTGGATTTAAAGATGGGAAGGTGCTTTTAATGGCAACTGGTGAGCTTTCAGGTATAAGGCCTGGAGGTCGGGTGTTTTCTATCGGTAAAAAGGTGTCTATTAAAGTAGGTCCGGGGCTTATTGGCAGGGTTATAGATGCAGCAGGTAGGCCGATGGATGGTAAGGGAGCTATCCATGGTGAGGATATTTCCGTATATTCAAATCCACCAAATCCTATGTATAAAGAGCGTATAAGGGAGCCGATAGATTTAGGTATAGGGGCTCTTAATGGGCTTTTAACGATAGGGAAGGGGCAGCGTATTGGTATAATGGCGGGCGCTGGTGTGGGTAAGAGTGTGCTTTTAGGTATGATAGCGCGCTATACGCGTGCAGATGTTAGCGTTATAGCGCTGGCTGGTGAAAGGGGTAGGGAGGTACGCGAGTTTATAGAAAGAGACCTTGGTGAGGAGGGGTTAAAGCGTTCTGTTGTTGTAGTATCCACGTCTGATCAGTCGCCTGTTACGAAAGTCCGGTGTGCATTTACGGCTACTGCAATAGCAGAGTACTTTAGAGATATGGAAAAAGATGTTCTTTTGTTTATGGATTCACTGACAAGGGTGGCTATGGCGCAACGTGAAATCGGGCTTGCTGTTGGTGAGCCGCCGGCATCTAAAGGGTATACGCCTTCGGTATTTGCACTGTTGCCGAAATTGCTTGAGCGTGCCGGCACTAAAAAGGGGCTTGGCAGTATTACTGGCTTATACTCAGTACTTGTTGAAGGGGATGACCTACTTGATCCAGTAGCTGATGCTTCAATGTCTATTTTAGATGGTCATATAGTGCTTTCACGGGCACTTGCTATGGAAAACCATTATCCGGCTATTGACGTTTTACAGTCTATAAGCAGGGTAATGCCAGATATTATTGATGAAAAACAGCGCAAATGTGCAGCTAAATTCATGGAAACTATGGCTATTTATAAGCGGTTTGAAGATATGATAAATCTTGGGGCTTATAAAGAGGGGGCTAATCATAAGGTGGATTATGCTGTTTCGATGATAGAAAATTTTAGACGTTACTTAGTGCAAGGAATTAATGAAAAGCGAGATTATGAGGAAAGTTTAAAGGGGCTTTATAGTCTCTTTGGAGAACAACGCTGATGGCTAATATTAAGACACTAAAAAGGATTATTTCCCTAAGGGAAAGGAAAAAAGAGGAAAAGGAACTGGAAGTAAAAAAGGCCTTTCAGGAGTTGCAGCTTGAAGAGGAAAAATTAAAAAATTTTAATGAAGCCTATGATGGCTGTCTTTGCAGGCTTGGAGAGGTTGGGCTTGGTAGAATGCGCAATCACAATGAGCTTTTATTTATTTATGATTATATGAATTATCTTAATTTAAAAATAAACAGCCAGCATAAAATAGTGGAAGATAAGACGTTTGTTCTAGACCAAAAGCGGTATGAGCTTACGGAGGCTTATAAGGAAGTGAAAACCGTTGAAAAACTAATGAATAGGATTGTTACTGAAGAACAAAGACAGGAAGTTACTAAGGCGCAAAAGGAAATGGATTTTCTATTTTTGTCTCGCATGGGTAGGTGATTAAATGAGAAGGTATAAAATAGTTAAAGGAGTATTTTTGTCTTTTGTGTTAGTGCTTGCAATTTATCCTCAGGCTTATGGTGAGGAGGATACGGCATCTTTAATTAAAATCAAACGCGAAGAACTCATTAAAAAGGAAAACGAACTTAAGGCACAAGAGGAACGGTTAAAGGAGCTGCAAGCTGATATTGATAAGAAAGTAGAAAAATATCAAGGCATACTAAGCCAAATAGAAGGTCTTGTTTCAGGTTTTAAAGAAATGAATGCTGTACGCATGAAGAGCGTTGTTAAGGATTACGAGGCTATGGGTGCAGAGGATGCCGCTCAAAAACTTTCAGGTCTTGATGAGCAACTGGCTGCCAATATACTTTTAAAGATGAATCCACGTAAAGCAGGTAAAGCCTTAGCACGTATGGGTACAAAGAAGGCTGTTTCTATTACTGAAAAGATGTCTGATATGACGAAAAATTTTCCCGTAAACTGAAACTTTTTTTCCCTCTAAAAAGGACTTTTGAGGGGGAAACTTTTTAGGCAAAAAGTTTTTCCCCTCAAACTCCCCCTTCAAAAACTTTTGTCCCGCTGGCTATTATTGACGTTTGTTTGTCAATAGAGTGATTAGTTGCATTTTCTAAGGATGTATACCTATGCACCTTCGGTACTTTACGTTTAATCAAATCAAAATTTGAAGTGAAAACATTTTTTATATTTGGCATGAATATTGATAATTATAATTGTATGAATGATATGGTGAGCATAAGTATATTGAATGTTTTTAAGACAATGTCCGTAAAACCTACAACAGCAAGTGATGTAAACACGGATAGGACAACTGATTTTTCACGCCCAGATGACTTTGACAGTATATTGAATGATTCTATGAACAATTCCAAAGGACAGTTGAAGAGTCAAGTACAAAATCAAGATACAGATGGTAATACGGAGGATACTAAGGCGGAGGAATGCACTGATAGTAGTCAACCATCAGATGAAAGGGTTGATACAGTATCGGTGAAGAAACAGGAAGATGAACGTGTAAGCCCTAAACCAGCAAAAGATACTACTGATGAACAAGCACAGCATACCACTAAACCGACTGGTTCTAACGGTTGTGAAGTGCAGCAGGATTTATCAAATGAAGGGGTGGTAGGTATAAACGAAAAAGGGGTATCCGAGGGAGGCGTTGATAACCCTGATAGTGATAACTTACAAGGTGTCAGTGAAGAAGGGGTGCTTTTAAATGATGGGGACAGTGACCAGGTAGATAACAGCAGCACTATTGAGGGTGAGAGCTTAGTTAATAATTTCTGGCAAAGTATTAATCATCTTGTTATAAACTTAGCGCTTGCAAATAGTAACTCGGCAAATGGTAACTCAAACGGTAATTTACTGGGTTGTAATGTTGGCGGTAATTTAGGTGGTAATTTAGGTGGTAATTTAGGTGGTAATTTAGGTGGTAATTTAGGTGGTAATTTAGGTGGTAATTTAATAGATGGGCAACAGAAACAAACAATCGGTAACGTGCAAAATGGCGTAACTACCACAGGTAGCGTAATCAGCAATAATGTACAAAAAGAGGCTCTTGACGGTATTCAAGCTGGTGCTGTGGACGGTGAAGATGTAAATGGTTTAGTAGATAATTGGCTAAACGGTTTAGTGCTTAACTCAGGCGTAATGAACAGTACGAATTCGCTAAATAGTTTACTATCTAATGGGAATATTTTAACTGGTTCGGATATATCTGTGGTGTATTCTACAGATGTAAATAGCGTAGTTGAGCAAATGAAGTCAGCTGTAGATGCAAAGACCGTTTATGATATGGAGTTGCCAGATAGTACTTTAGTTAGTAAAGATAGTGTTTTGGAAGGTGTAACTGAACCAATCCATAAACCAAATGTGGTAGGTATTCAGCATGATGATAATACCAAAGGGAAAAATATAGAGATTGATGTTCAGGTGTTAGACACAAATAGTGAAATTGAGGGGATTTGGGATAATACGCAAAAAACAACCGAGCAGGTGGTTGGTACGCCTGACGTAGACACAAAAGACATCAAGTCAAATACGGTAATGGCATCGTTATTAAATAAAGATGATAATTCCAAATCTGTTCAAACTAATGAAAATAGTAGTAGTTTAGACGTACAAGAGGTAGTTAAAGATAGTAGTGCTAATCCTACAGATGGATTGAAGGAGAGCGTAAAGCAAACTATAAAATCAGATGACGGGTTGAAGGTTGTTGAGGATTTGGTGGACACCAATAGTGGCATTGAAAGTAAGGAAGGTGATGAGCATAAAAGTACTGCTGAAAATGGTTCTAAAAATGACCATAACCTCAAACATAATAACAAGGAATATAACGGCAAGTTAACAGTTGCGGATGATAAGGGAGATATAAATACAAGTACAAAATCAACAAAACCCGTGAATACAAATGGTTTGTACAATACAGCAATTCAAGACATAAAAAGTAGTGGCACTACGACAAACACCGCTATTGCCCAAAATCAAACACAGGCTACCAGTGAATCAATACAGGTGCAGCAGGTTAAGGTACAAGATGCCTCTAACGCTGAAATAATTGAGGCTGACGGCAGCGTCAAAGCAGTATCAAATACGGTAAAAAGCCATGACGAACAAGCTATTTTGTCTAAATTAACTACACGCTCACAATCAAGTAATGAGACAAAGACGGAACAACGGTTTTTTCAAGTAAAGGAGCATACCTTTAGTGTACTAAAAAAGGGTGAACATTCAATTGAAGTGAAAATAGAACCAAACGGTCTTGGTAAGCTTGAAATTGATATAAATATTGATAAGGGTATATTAAGTGCAAAAATCAACGCAATAGACCCGGCAGCGAAAGAAATTATCGAAAAAAACCTACAAGGTATACTTGAAGCACTGTCAAAGGATGGGTTTAATGTAGGAGGGTTTTCGGTAGCATTAAAAGATAAAAAAGGTGATGGTTATAACGGTACGGGTAAGCCTAATGGTGCTAATTCAGGTAATGCAAAGGGGCGTACTAATGGTGTTGAAAGTGTAGGACAGCGCACTCGGGTAAGTTCAGGTAGTGGAATGGTAAGCATATTTGTTTAAGATGATAGATTATAACAAGGAGATAAGGTATGGACGTAGCAACAACTAATGAGTATATAACAAGCCTAATGAGTGAGACAGATACAGCTTCTACTGAAGAAAATGTTAATTCAATGGGTAAAGAAGAGTTTCTTGAGATGTTTACCAAACAGCTTCAGTACCAAGACCCGCTCAACCCGATGGATAATACTGAATTTACTGCTCAACTGGCAACGTTTTCAAGCCTTGAACAGTTAACCAATATTAACGATGGCATACAGGAGATGATCCAGTATGAAAACTCCCTTAATAATATTTTTGGTGTAAACATGATAGGTAAGAGCGTTACCACAGAAGATGGTGCTACAGGGGTTATCACAGGTATTACCTTTGAAGACGGCGTTAGCTATCTGAGCTTGGATAGTGGCGAGAAGGTTATGATGAGTGAGTTAACAAGTATTTATAATGGTACTACATCTAGTACATAGGGGTTAATTTAGTAAATATAGGCTAAATATTTTATATTTTATTATAGACTAATTTTTAAAGGAGGGTAATGAATGTTATCATCAATGTATTCTGCTGTAAGCGGTATGAATGTAAACGGCACCTATCTGGAGGTTATAGGTGATAACATAGCAAATCTGAACACTACGGCTTTTAAGGCGAGTAAACCTAACTTCGGAGATGTCTTAAGTGCAAGCATTGGCGGTTTGACCGTTGGCGGTCAGGCGGGACGTGGGGCTTTAGTACAAAACATTGCACCTATAATGAGCCAAGGCTCTTTTCTAAGTACAGGTAATAGTTTGGATATGGCTATTGACGGTAACGGATTTTTTGTTGTTTCCGACCCAACGACAGGTGGGCGCTATTATACAAGGGCTGGCAACTTTTCAATGGATAAGGATGGTTATATAATTACGCCAACTGGTTTAAGATTGCAGGCATATATAGCTACTGATAGAAATTCAACATTACTTAATGCCTCAAATATCAATGGAACTTTGCAGGCGTTGCAGATAGACCCATCTATTAATGCAGTTAAGATCACTACTGATGTGGATATTCGGGTAAACCTTGTTTCAACAGCTACTACGACTACGGCAGCGTTTACCCTTGACAGTAACGGTGATGGTGTAAATGATGACCCGGCTAATTATAATTATTCAACCACTTTAACGGTCTATGATTCGCAAGGTGGTGGGCATGATGTAACTGCATACTTTAAGAAATCTTCTACTACTGGTAATTCGTGGGAGGTTCACTACGTAACACAGGATTCATCAAATTCAAGTGTATACACTATGGCAAGCATAGGTAATAGCACGGGTATAGGTACTGCAACAGATGTACAAACATTGACGTTTAATCAAGACGGTAAGTTGACCAGTGATGCTGTTCTTTCCTCTACAGGTGTTTATGTAGAGCCAACGGTGTACTTCAACTTTGGCACTGATGTGGTGTATACTCAACCAATAACCTTTAATTACGGTGATAGTGTTATAGAAGGTGGCACTGGACAGGATGCTACTGCTCAACTTGCTGATGGTTTCCAGGTACTTGATGTTTCCCAAGATGGTAATCCTCCCGGTACACTTAAAAGTGTTAGTATTGATGAAGATGGTATAGTAAGCACTACGTTTACTAATGGTCAAACGCAGATATTTGGGCAGATAGCCCTTGCTAAATTTGGAGCTCCCGATCAGCTTACAAAGCTTGGCAATAATATCTACCAAGTGTCGGTAGATTCAGGTCAGGCTGTTGTTAGTGCAGCTAATACAAGTGGTCTTGGCAGAATCTTATCTGAAACCCTTGAATCCAGTAACGTTGACCTTGCACAAGAATTTGTTAATATGATTACAGCACAAAGGGCATTTCAGGCTAACTCTCGTACAGTTACTACAGTGGATGATATGTTGCAAGAAGTGCTTTCTCTTAAACGGTAACATATTTTAAAAGATTTGTGGGGGAAAACCCTTTTAGGTAAAAGGGTTGTTCCCCCACACCCCTTTTCCTAAAACTTTTGTTCTGCTTACTGGTTATATTTGTTTATAGATGTGCTGAGTTGGCAAAATGGCTATATCAAATTAATCAATGCCTTCGGAAATCTTTATACGTGTGCAAAGGTACTATAGTGTGCTTGCACAGTGGTTAAATTGTACCACGTAATGTTATTGTCAAAATAAAATATATTATTGTATCCTAAACGACAATAACTATATAAAGATTGTGATAAAACGGAGGGATTGGTTGTGGTTTTGGATTTTTGGCAACAACACTGGAATCGTTTGTTTTTGATACTTGTTTTCGCAATAATGTGGACTTTTTTGTTTGAACATGTTACGTGTGCGCATGAAATAGTGCTTGAAGGTTCTAATACCTTTAGCAACAGAATATTAACGTACACCATACCTCATATTAAATCCGCAACTGGTGTTGACGTGAAAGCCAGTCCTACGGATACTGCTAATTGTATTATTAAGCTTGTTAGAGAAAAATTGGATGTATGTGCTGCTTCCGTAAGTCTTAGTTATATCTTAGATAAAGGAAATCTTAGCAATGATAATAATAAGTATCAAGAATATTTGATTACCAAGCATATTGTAGTACCGATTGTAAATAAAGATAATCCAGTAAATGCACTAACGTGGGAGCAACTTTCTGATATAAGTCGTGGTAATATTACAAATTGGAAAAATTTATCGGGTAATGACATAGAGATAGTTGTTGTTACTTATAAAAAAGATGAATACACAAGACAGGTATTTAATGATATTGTTATGAATAAACGTTCTTATACTAGAAATGCCAAAATAGTAGAATCTGATGAAGAGATGGTAGCCTTTGTAAGTTCATTTAAAGGAGCTATTGGTATTGTTTCAGGGCATTTTATACAGCATAGTCCGCAGGATACTAAAATTATAAAGACTAATGAGGTATCAAGACCTTTGAGTATTATTACCAGAGGCGCTCCAAATCAACAATTACAGGCTGTTATTAATTTTTTAAGAACTTCAGAAGCGGAAAAGTTATTTCATTGAAAAAGGTACTTTTCCTATTAAATGTAGTAAAAGATAAGAGGAATAATCACATATATTGCAGGTCAGAAGTTTTAGGAGGTGCGTAAGCGCACCTCCCTGTTATCCCCCCACTCTTTTCTTTTTTTCTTTATTTCCTTATTTATTTCCCACTACAGGTTATACAGTTTGGGTCTTTTTTTGCTTTAAATGTATTAAATTCCATGGCAGTGCCATTCCAAACCAGCATTTTATTTTTAAGGTTTCTGCCAATACCAGTTAAATATTTAATTGTTTCAATAGCCTGTAATGTGCCAATAACGCCGGGGGTTGCTCCAACAACAGGAAAGACTTCCTTGGGTGGTGCATCTGCAAATAAGCAGCGCAAACACGGTGTTTCAGGGGATTGTATAAATGAAAGTCTACCCTCCATTCCCCAAATGCTGCCATAAACCAAAGGTATTGATTTTTTGATAGCTGTTTCGTTTAGTACATAGCGGGTAGGGAAATTGTCCATGCAATCGAGTATTATAGCAGAATCTCCAACGATGGCATCAGCGTTGTGAGCTTCTATCTTGTCCGTAATGGCTGTTACCTCTATGCTTGGATTTAGGCGTTCAAGTGTCATCTTTGCAGAGATGGCTTTATTGGTGCCAATTCTGCTTTCATCGTGCAAGATTTGTCTATTTAGATTGCTCATATCCGGGCTATCAAAATCACATATTCTTATATGCCCAATGCCACATACTGCAAGGTATATGGAAACAGGAGAACCCAGTCCGCCTGCCCCGGCTATAAACACTGTGGAGTTTTTTAGTTTAACTTGCATCTCCTCGCCCCAGCCATCCATCATAACCTGTCTTTTGTATCTTTCAACCTCTTGCTCTGAAAAATTCATTTACTCCCTCCATATCATTTAGCTACATAAGTTTCAATAAAATAATATTAATGGATATTATAGTTTTTTTCAAATTTAAAATTTGCTTTAACTACAAATTATGCAAAATATATTTTTCATTAAGTGAGTTAAGGACAAATAATATAAAGTTTCTTACGTTGATAACCATAAAGCTTATTGTTATTTATAGCATTAGGCTGTCTAAACTTATAATTTTTTTTGAGGCAACATACTTTGATTATCAGTAATCGTTATGTTAGAATTATCTACCTTTTACTAAATACTAATGAAATATTAAGGATGATGCTAAATTATGGCTAATGCAGATAAAAAATTAATAAACCTACTAACAAGATGGGTTAATATGACACAAAAAAATGCCGTGCAGGTAGTGTTTATAATATTCTTCCTAACAGGCGTAATACTTTACTATACTATTAGTAATTTTGGAATTAACACAGATATGACGGATATGATTTCAGAAGAGCTGGACTTTCGCAAGTTAGATAAAGAGTTTAGTAATGCCTTTCCCCAGCTATCTGATAATATAGCGATTGTTATAGATGCCCCAACCCCTGAGCAAACCTATAAAGTACAAAAACAGATAGCTGATGAGTTACGAAAGCGACACGATATATTTGAAATGGTGTTTGTGCCCGGGGGGGGTGAGTTTTTTGAGAAAAATGGTCTTTTATTTTTAAATGAGACTAAACTTGATGACTTGGCAAGTAACCTTGCAAGGGCGCAGGCTTTTTTAGCGTTACTATCCAGACAATTGAACCTTGCTGGGGTTTTCTCCTCACTTGAAGACATATTAAATTCAGCAGATGAATTAAGTAAAAACACTGAAAAACTGGTTAAAGTACTTGACCGTATAAACGGTGCTATTAACATGGCCTTTGAGGGAAAGGAAAATAAATTTTCATGGCAAGAAATGGTGGAAGGTAAAAGTAGTGGCTTGCGGCGTTTTATTGTTGCACGACCGATACTTGACTACAGCAACTTGTATCCTGCTAAAAAGGCTATTAAATTTATTAAAAACCTTGTAACCACTACTGGTATTAGTAATGAGGAAGGTGTTAGGGTACGTTTAACCGGTGGCGTGGTTTTAGACTATGATGACCTTGTTAGTGTGCAAAAGGGCATTGGACTATCTACGGTTATTTCTTTTATCTTGGTAACAGTTTTACTCATTATTGGTGTCAGGTCTAAACGGCTGGTTGTTGTTAGTCTTGTATCATTAGTGGTAGGTCTTATCTGGACGCTTGGTTTTGCAATAGGATTTGTAGGTAGCCTTAATATGATTTCAGTTGCCTTTGCTGCTATTTTTATAGGACTTGGTATAGATTATAGCATTCAATTTAGCCTTAGATACAGAGAGTTGGTGGGGGCAGGGGTTACAAACGATGATGCCATGAAATTAACAGTAGAAGAGGTTGGACTACCATTTTTGCTTTGTACGTTGACTACCGTTACAGGCTTCTATGCGTTTATACCAACAGCTTATTCTGGGGCGTCTGAGTTAGGTATTATTACTGGTACTGGTATGCTTATAAATCTCTTCATAACCTTTACGTTGATGCCTCCTTTAATAAAATGGATGCCCTTTGATACAACTAAGGTAAAGCCCCTCACAGTTAAAGCCTCACTTGTAAACTTACCAATTAAACATTCAACCGCCATAGTGGTTGGTACTATTATCTTTTCTTTAATATCTGTAGTTACGTTACCCAAAATGTTTTTTGATTACAATCCGCTAAATCTATCTAATCCAAATGCGGAGTCTGTAATAACGGCAAAGGAACTATTCAAAGGTGAGATGTCCTCACCATGGACAATATCTGTGCTTGCTGATAATGAGTCGGAGGCACGAAGGCTTTCCAAAGAATTGCAAAATCTAAAGGAAGTAAAAGAGGTAATAACATATTTTGATTTTGTGCCAAAAAATCAGGACAAAAAACTATCAATAATTTCAGATATGGCGTTATTTGTGCCACCTGTAGGTAGTTTTACAAAAAATCAGCCAATTGACTACGAACAAACTATAAAGGCTATGGAAAGTCTGAAGGCAACACTTAAAACTGTATCACTTAAAACGACAGGAGACCTCTCTGCCTCTATCAGAAGATTATACGATAGTGTCAATAGATTTACTAAATTTATAGTTAGTCGTAAAACCCCCGACGTTGAGTTAAAAATCCTTGAAACATCAATAGTTGAAAACCTATCTATAGTGTTAAAAAATTTAGAAAACGCCGTACAGGCGGACACTATCAGCGAATCTGACATACCAAAGGCGTTAAAGAAGCGGTACGTTTCTGATGATAATAAGTATAGGGTACAGGTGTTTCCACGTAAGGATATAAATGATATAGACTTACTTGAAGAATTTGTTAAGGCAGTAAGAAGTGTTACCCCTAAGGCTATAGATGCACCGGTTACAATACTGGAATCAGGACATGCCATTGTTACGTCCTTTAGAAGTGCTTCAATATTTGCAGCTATTGCCATAACGGTACTTTTAATAGTTTTATTTAGAAACCTGTTGGAAGTGTTTTTAATAATGCTCCCTCTATGTATAGCGATGGTGTGGACAGCAGCAACTACGGTGTTATTGAATATTCCATTTAACTTTGCTAATATAATAGTACTGCCGTTATTGATGGGTACAGGTGTAGACTATGGGATACATCTTGTGCACCGTTTCCGTTCAGAAACAGAAGACACTGTTTTGCATACAAGTACG
The DNA here is from genome assembly GCA_018606805.1 of Candidatus Magnetomicrobium cryptolimnococcus. Lineage (GTDB taxonomy): Bacteria > Nitrospirota > Thermodesulfovibrionia > Thermodesulfovibrionales > Magnetobacteriaceae > Magnetomicrobium > Magnetomicrobium cryptolimnococcus. The sequence goes on along the minus strand of JAGYWI010000001.1, from coordinate 177,386 downwards.
GCCAGAGGGGTGCTTTTTAGCGCATTGACAACGATAGCAGGGTTTGGTAGTCTATTGTTTTCATCACATAGAGGAACGGCAAGTATGGGGTTATTACTTACACTTTGTATCAGTTATATAATAATATGTACGTTAGTAGTATTGCCGGCGTTTATTAAGACGCTAAAACTCGAACGTGCTGCTGCATGCAAGGCAATGGATACAGTAAGCGAAAAGGCCAATATGTAACATGGGGTGTTTTGATATGAAAAAGATATTAGTAACAGGAGCAGCTGGATTTATCGGCTATCACGTATGTAAAAAATTTATAGAAGCTGGCGAGAAGGTTGTCGGCATAGATAACCTGAATGATTACTACGATGTAAATTTGAAAAAGGATAGACTAAAGCAACTGGAAAATATAGATAACTTTACATTTTATAAGATTGATCTGTCAGATAAAGAGCAGATGTTAGCCCTTTTTAAAAGTGAAAATTTTAATATTGTAATAAATCTAGCCGCCCAAGCCGGTGTCAGGTATTCGATTATAAATCCATACGAATATATTAACAGTAATATATATGGTTTTTTGAATGTACTTGAAGGCTGTAGACATAATAGCGTAGAGCACCTTATATTTGCCTCATCAAGCTCAGTGTATGGGGCTAATACTAAGATGCCCTTTTCTGTTCACTATAATGTGGATCATCCAGTATCACTTTATGCTGCTACAAAGAAATCCAATGAGCTGATGGCTCACACTTATGCAAGCCTTTATGGAATTCCTTGCACTGGCTTACGGTTTTTTACAGTGTATGGTCCTTGGGGACGTCCAGATATGGCTTATTTTCTTTTTACAAAGGCAATCGTAGACGCTAAACCAATAAAGGTTTTTAATCATGGTAAGATGAGAAGAGATTTTACATATATAGATGATATAGTTGAAGGGGTCTTTAGAATAAGCTATAAAATTCCAACCCCTAATCCTGTTTGGAATGGAGATAATCCAGACCCAGCTATAAGCTATGCCCCATATAAGCTGTATAACATAGGTAACAATAATGCTGTTGAACTTATGTATTTCATAGAAGTTTTGGAAGAAAACCTTGGCAAAAAGGCAATAAAAGATATGCTGCCCATGCAGGCAGGCGATGTGCAGGCTACCTATGCTAACATTGATGACCTACTTGCTGATATAGGCTATAAACCTTCTATTAATATTGAAGAAGGTATTAGTAGATTTGTAAAGTGGTATAAAATATATACCCAAACAAATTAGGTTTATAAACCATACAAGGGCGAACTCATCGGTTCGCCCCTATATGCCCCTATAAAATAGATGCGTAGGAGTAGCCCCATGTGTCTGTCTATGCTCCCTCTTTAATAAAAATTTGTTTTGCCAGTGTATAAAAATATATGAATTTATTTATTGTTATAATGTATAATTACCAAACCAGTTAATTTATATTTTAAGGAGGGTGTAGACATGTTTAAATTTGAGGATTTAGTGGATTTATCTGCAAAGTATATGGAGTTGCAAAAAGGTAAATGGGATAATAGTTCATGGATGGATTTTTTATTGAATATGCAAAAGGTTGGATATGATATTAATGCGCAGTTTCAATCTCAATTGAGTGCTTATTTTGATTCTGTGAAGGATTTTTATAAGATATTGGCAGCCACTAGGGGGGTTGAATCTGTAATGGATAAGATTAAGGATGAGGTGGTTAATTTTGTAAAACAAAAAAATGGTGTATGGAGCCATAGTGATTGGGAAGAGTTTTTGGCTAGCTTGAACAATCGAGGCTTAGAGCTTACTGATGAAACTGTTTCTTATCTTGGTGGTTTGCTTGAGGCTGTTAAATCAGTTTATGGATTATCTGTTACTAAAGAAGATAGTGGTAAATCTGGGGAGTGATTAGCTGAAGGGATTTTAGAATGAGAAAGTACAGGTTGCTCATAATAGATGATTTAATGGAAGACAGGGTGTTTTTAAAAAACAGTCTTGAAAAAAATTGTGAAGCTTTAATTGTTGATGAGCTGATAGATATAGCGCATGCTAAAGACAAGATAGAACAAAGCGACTATGAACTTATTTTATGTAAGTGGAGGGCGTCTGAGGGGAAGGAGCTTATACAGTGGATAAGGGACCACCCTATTAAGTGCAATATGCCGTTAATAACCTTTACTGATGTTGATGATAAGGATGGTATAGTAAATTCTATTAAATATGGTGCTAATGCCTATTTGATAGCGCCTTTTAGTGTTGATAAATTAATTCAAAAGATAATGGTAATAAATGAGCGGCTTGATAGAAGGCAGTTTGGCAGGTGTAAGGCTAACAATCCGGTTTTGCTTAAATTTGGTTCCAGTTTTTCCGATGGGGAGTTGATAGATATAAGTATGGGGGGGCTTTATGGGGTATTTATTTTTGAAGATACGTTTCCCCGTATACTTGAAAAGGTAATAATCAATCTTGAGTATGAAAATCAGCCGATGGTTTTTGAAGTGCATGGAACTATACTTAGGATTGAGGTTTCGGATATTTTCGAAGGTTCGACTTCTCTTAAGATGTCTATCAAGTTTGTAGACTTGACCGATAAGGATAATAAATACTTGGATGGGTTTTTGTTATCACTTGATTCAAATAGTTAAGAAGGGTTTTATTCGTGAATCTTTAGGTATAGGGTAAATGCTGTTGCACTAAATACAATAGGTACTATGAATGCTGCAAGTTGGGCATTTAATACGCCGGAGTAGCCAAGTGAGAGGGACATTGTATAGGTTATCCAGTAAAATAAGCTTATGGTAATGGCTACGGCGGCATTAATAATATTGCCGCCTATTTTATATCTGGTTGAAAAGAATATGCCTATTAGCATTGTAAATACGCATGTAAGTGGATAGGATAGTTTGGCATACATATCTACTGCAATTTTCTGATTTTCATAGCCTGCTTCTATCAGTTGTTTATTGTAGTGGTAGATTTCAAAAAAAGACATTTCATCTGTAACGATTTGGCTATTTTCGTGTATATTTAGGGATTTAAATTCCTTTAAAGTATCTTTATTTAAAGATGTGATAGTTAGATTTTTAAGGTCATATTTTTTAATATCTTCAAGTACCCATTTGCTATTATCAAAAAAGCAGCGTTTAGCTTTTATCATACTTGTTAGTTGATTATTGTCAAAGTAGAAGATGTTGAGTCCTTTCATTTCCTTTTTCTGTGGTTCATATATTTGTGCGTTAACAAGCATCCCTTTGTCTTCCATAAACCAGATATCCCCTTTTGTAATTTTCAATCTTGCCTGTCCTTTTACTATTAAATAAAACATGTCGTTTGCCTTAACCGTAAGTGGAGCAGCTATAAATTCTGCAACTACAAAATCAGCAAATGTAAGTAATAAACTTAGTACGATAAAAGGTAAAAACATTACTTTTAATTTAGCCCCTGATGCCTTTAATGCTATGATTTCATTGTTTTTGGCGTATTGGCCAAATACAATAAAGGAACAGATCAATATAGCCTGAGGGAGAAGATATTTTATAAATTTTGGTGTAGCATAGAGTAAATATATTGATAGTGTGGTAACAGAGGGATTGGTTTTCATGAGGTCGTCAATCTTATCAATTAGCTCAAAAAGTCCCATTGCTGTAGAAAGCCCTACAGTTACAAGGATAAGGGCAAAGGTAAAATCCTTTATTAAAAGTCTTTGCAGTAGTTTCATCTTTTCTGTTGTCTTTTAAGTAGGAATATTGCCATGATTAAGGTGATAAATAGTGGTGTCCAACCGCCTATAAGTGTTGAAATCTTGCCGGATTTGGCAAGATTTTCGCTGTAAGTCAGTATACTGTAATAGAATATAAAAAACAAAATCCCCATAGATAATCCGCCAAGACGTCCGCGTTGGCCGCTGATTAGGGCAAGGCACGGTGAAAGTATACTTACAAGGAGTGCCATTAGGGGAAATGTAATACGTCGGTGGAACTCTATATACATGGAGGGTTTGTCGTCGTTTGGGGCGGTTTTGGCCTGTTCGAGGATTTCTTTTGGGGTAAACTCGCTCATTTTGGGATTTATTTCAGGGTTTATTCTAATCTTTAGATTATAACTTACAAAGGATAGTTTCGTGATACTTTCTTCTTCTGCAAAGAATACTTCACCGTTTTTCAGTATAAAACCAGCGCTTAAGTCGTCATAGTACACTATCTGTGCTGATTTGGAAAAGATAGACCACGGTCTTGAATTGTCTCTTTTATCATATATAAAAACGTTTTGTAGGAGGTTATTGGATACCTTCTGGTGGACAAAGATTACCATATCTCGAAATAGAGTGTGGAAGGTGCGTTCTTTAATTGCAAGTGGGGCTTTAAATGAAATTATGTTGGTGATTTTTAGGCGCAGGTTTTTTGCACTAACTGGGCTTACATAAAAACTAATTAGTATGGCTACGATGAAACAGCCTGTGCTTAGGAAAAGAACAGGTCGGATTATTTCATCAAAGGATGCACCGGCTATTTTTAACGTAATGAGTTCGTTATCAATGTGTAGTCTTGAGTATGTAAAAAGTACAGCTGTCATTAATGACATTGGCAGTGTAAGTATGGTGAGTTGGGGTTGAATTAGTAAAATTATATGGAGAAAATCAGATATTGTTGTACCTATACCTGAAAGAAGTCTTGTTAAGCGCAAAAGCTTTTCCATCATGAGAATCATATTTATAGCTAATATGCTCAGAATCAGGTTATGTAATATCTCTTTTATTATATATCTTTCAATTATATTTAATTTGAAGAGCTTTTTCAAAAGGAATGCCTCAATAATCAATGTTGGTAGTAATAGATTTTAAATTAAACTATCCTCAAGCTTAATATCATATATGATTTATTTAATAAATGCTATATTTTTATTGTAATAACAAAAGATTTTTTTGATTATAAAGCGGCGTTATTTATTTCTGTGTCGCATGCGCACATATCGTTGTAAAAAAACAACATGTTTGTGGGTAACTTAATTGTGTAAGTTATAGAAATTCAACGTTTTTTATCTATTACATATATGGTATGGAATTTGCTATATCATATTATAGATTTACTTTATTATTGTAGAACTTAAAATAGAGACAAGTATCATAAGCAATGAGATATAGAGATGGTAACGATAAGTGTGATGGTGTTTAGTTAATGATGGATTATTCAGAAAAACAAAGGAGGTGATAGCTACAAGCTAAGTAAGGTCGTGATAGGTATTTTGTTTGGGCTAAATAGTTTAGGTTAAATAGTTTTTGAATTTCTGCCTTTGGCAGAGTAAAGTTTTTTTCTTATTTTATGGAGGATAAATGGTGAGGAAGATTGGAATAATAACCCTGGCAATGCTGTTAGTGTTCAGTATGGCTTCTATTTCACTGGCAGGTGATGTTCCTGCGATTAAGTATGGGACAAAGCTGCCTTCAGAAACAGCAGCTGTAGCAAGCGATGAGACTAAAATCAAGATAAGTGGTGAGATTAGATTTAGGCATAGATATGAGCATGATGCTAAATATCAGCTTGAAGACTCTAAATTAGATGAAGCTGGCATTGCTACAACCGGCAGTGAGACTAATGACCACAGGTCATGGTTTGATACACGTGTAAGATTACAGCTTGAAGCACAGGTTAGTGAGTTTGTAAAGGGTGTCGTAGAGTTGCAGACTGGTACCAATAACACTGAAAATCTCGTATGGGGTAATAATGGTAACAATGGTGAGGCTACTGGACTGTATAAGGAAGGTAACTTTGCAACAGGTGAGTTTTGGATTCGTCAAGCATGGGTTGGCTATGATAGATACGGTTATGGCTTAAAGGTTGGTCACCAGTTAGTAAAACTTGGTGGCGGTCAATATCTTGACCACTCAAAGTTTGGTGATGATGCTATCTTAATATATGCACAGCCAACAAAATACGCATTATTTGGTTTCCTCTACTCGCGGTTTACTGAAAACGATCAGTTTAGAAGCGACAACACAAACTTCTATGTAGGTCTTGCTTCTTATAAGGGTAGTAACTACAGTGTAAGCGGTGATATAAGTTATCTTGATGATCAGGAACCATTAAACACTGCTTATGAAAATCAGCACATATGGAACATTGGTGTACAGGGCGATGTTAAGTTAAATCCTGTTACGTTTAGAGGCGATTTCGAAGCTCAGCAGGGTGAAGTTGATCTAATAACACCAAGGGCTGATGGTGATGAGGATATGGATATTGATGCCTATGCTGGTTTGCTTGGTATTGATTGGCAGGTTGGTCCATCAAAGATAACCGTGGAAGGCGCTATTGGTACTGGTGATGATGATGCTAATGATGATGACCTTGAAACATATATAACATCACTTTCTACAGACCCACACTATACATATGTATATGAATACAGATTAAAGACAGCTGCTGGAGTTACTAATTCAGGACTTTCTAACACTGGATATGTAAAGTTCGGTGCTGAAACTGATTTAATGCCGAAAATATTAAAAGGACAGCTTAATTTGTTCTGGTTGAGAGCTGTTGAAGAAGTAGCCCTTAATAATGGCTCTGATGTATCACATGAGCTTGGTTGGGAAATTGACGGTAAACTTACTTATAACTTTGCTAAGAATCTCAACTACTTTATAGAGGGTGGCTTTATGTTCGTAGGTGATGCCTATGAGTACCCAGTTGCTGGTAAGGATGATGCCTACTATGTAGCAAATGGTATCATGCTTAAGTTCTAAGTAAAGTATAGAAAGAACGTTTGTTGATTAACTATTAAACTTAAAAAAGGGTTACTGCCTGATAAAGCTGTAACCCTTTTTTTTATTATAACGCATTTCGATTTAATGAAAACTCAAAGTATAGATAATAAGCATAGGGCAGACACATAGGTCTGCCCCTACACATACATTGCGTAGGGGCGAACCTATGTGTTCGCCCTTAATTTTTGTTATCTATCAAATCGAAATGCGCTATATATTAAGAGAGGACTTTTATATGCTTGATGATATATTTAAAAAAAGAGAGTTTTTTTTAATAGCCGGACCATGTGTGATAGAAAATATGGAGGTTTTGGAAGAAACTGCCTTTACACTAAATGAGCTTTGTAAGCAATACGGTATTATATATGTGTTTAAATGTTCGTACGATAAGGCAAACAGGACATCTTTAAGTTCGTACAGGGGGCTGGGGTTACAAGATGGTATAAAGGCTCTGTCGTATATTAAAGAAAAGTATAACGTTCCTATAACTACCGATGTGCATGACATAGAAGAGGTAGCACTTGTTAAGGATGTGGTTGATATTATTCAAATACCGGCTTTTCTTTGCAGACAGACAGACCTGCTGCTTGCTGCTTCAAATACCGGTAAACCTGTTAACGTAAAGAAAGGACAATTTTTAGCCCCTTGGGATATGAAAAATGTGCTTGAAAAACTTACCGTTACAGGTAACAATCACATTATTATTACGGAACGTGGTACTACCTTTGGTTATAATAATCTAGTTGTGGACTTCAGAGCCTTTCCGATTATGCGTTCCTTTGGCTATCCGGTTATGTTTGATGTAACCCATAGCCTGCAATTACCCGGTGGGCACGGTAGTACTTCCGGTGGTCAGAGCATGTTTGCTCCAGCTATGGCACGGGCAGCAACTGCCGTAGGGGTTGATGGATTATTTATGGAGGTACACCCCATGCCGGAGAAAGCCCTGTGTGATGGACCTAATATGGTTAAATTAACCGATGTGGAGTCTATTTTATTTGATGTTACTTCTATAAGAAATTCTGTAAAAAAATAGGAAAAGACTCTTTCTTTCCCTTTTACGTATGTGTTAAGCTAACAACCATGTTAAAAGAATATTTTTATAACTTATTGTTTAAGTATATATCATTATATATAATGCCGGAAGATAGTGTGGTTGAGGTGGCGCCTGCTAATGACTATATCGGTAGAAAATTAACCAACTACTCTATTTTGGATAGAAATATAGACTCTAAAGGTATAGATACCGATTATATTTTGTTAAATGGTCTCTTGCACTATGAAAGAAACATATATGGACTTTTTAAAGATATAAAAAGCCAAGCTTCCAGTGGCACAAGACTTATCATAATATATTATAGCACCCTATGGAAACCTTTAATTAAGTTAGCCTCCATGCTTGGCATAAGGACAAAGACGGAAGAGGCTAATTGGCTTTCACATGAAGATACTACTAATTTACTCCACTTAACCGGCTTCGAACCTATAAGAAGAGACGGTTGGGTACTGCTCCCAATTTATATACCAATTGTAAGCGATTTATTAAATCGTTTTATAGCGCCACTTCCTTTTTTTAACATCTTTGCTATGGTAAATGTATTGATTGCAAGACCTTTACTACAGGAAAAACCTACACGGCAACCATCCGTAAGCGTAGTTGTGCCTGCAAGAAATGAATCTGGCAACGTGGATGCCTTGTTTAATCGCTTACCTAAAATGGGGCCTGATGATGAACTTATTATTGTTGAGGGTAACTCCACTGATGATACGTGGTATAAGATAGAAGAGGCATATACAAAGTATAAAGACAAAATAAACATAATCATCGCTAAACAAGACGGTAAAGGCAAGGGCGATGCTGTAAGGAAAGGATTTTCGCTATCTACAAAGGATATACTAATGATTCTTGATGCCGATTTAACCGTAGCCCCTGAAGACTTACCAAAATTCTACGATGCCATTGTCTCCGGTAAAGGGGAATTTATTAATGGAAGCAGACTTGTATACCCGATGGAAGATGAGGCTATGCAGTTTTTTAATATTTTAGGGAATAAATTCTTTGCACTGGCTTTTTCATATTTGCTTGGACAACGTTTCAAGGATACGCTTTGCGGTACAAAGGTACTTAGTCGTGACAACTATTTAAAGATAGCAAAACACAGAAAATACTTTGGTGAGTTTGATCCATTTGGTGATTTTGACCTCTTATTTGGAGCAGCAAGGGCTGGTTTTAAAATAGTTGAGCTTCCAATCCCCTACCACAATAGAAACTACGGAGAAACTAATATTTCAAGATGGAAACACGGCAGTATTCTTTTTGTAATGCTTATGTTTGCTTTAAAGAAATTTAAATTTATATAAGCACTTTATAAATAACAAATAAAGCCACGCTGTCAATAACTAATAAAATATATAAAAGTAAGTTAGTTGGGAAAAGCAGCTTCGGAATAACAAGACCGGAAGCAATATCTATACGGTTTTTAACTATTTCAAAAATAGATATAGGAGCATCAACAGTACTATTATCCCTCGGTAACTTACTTGCGTAATGGGATAAATTTTTTGTAAAATGGTAAATACTGTTACACGCTATGAAAGAAATAGGTCTAGAAAGAAACATAAATTTATCGGCAATGATTTTTTCAACAGATGGTATGATTATACAATAACTAACACCCTGAATTATATCCCCAATTGTCTCTGTATTTACCGTAAAATCCTTTGCCAACTTGTTGGATGTTTCAATAGTATAATTAACTATTGATTTTGTATCGTCTAAAATACTCTTCATAGATAAACGAACCCCAAGCGTAATACCTATCAAAATGTTTAAAATATTGCCAATAACTAAAAAAATCACCATACCTAATACACTTGTATCATTAATTGAAGCATATAAAATAATGGCAGTAATATTAAAAATAGCCAATATGAATATTAACGGTTTAATAATTGTAGGTATTATTGAAGCAGGAGATATAATAAATGAAGTTACATTTTGTATCTGCTCAATAATTTCTTCATTTCTGTATTTTTTAAAGTCAATCCCAGTTTGCTTGGATATTTCTTCAGCTAAACGCTCTGTTTTTTTCGACATCGAAAATCGTGCCTCCTCTTCCCAAGATGTGATACCTTCCATTTTAACATGTTGAGATGGAAACTTTTTGAAAAAAGTTTTCCCTTTAGGCAAAAATAAAAGCAAAAGAAAAAAGGCAAAAGAAAAAAGATAGAAGAGCGGGGGGAAACCCTTGTGGAGCTAGCGCAGAGACTTTACGCAAAGTAGCATCCAATAAATCTGTTGTTAGCACAGTCTTAGCACTTATGTGCTAACATATAATTAAAGATGTTTTTATTCTAACCGATAGGTATAGCATTGATGAAGACGGAAGTGATTGATTCTCGACCAAAATATTATACTATTGATTTACCACTCCAAAGGGCTGGTAAAGATGTTGAATATAATAATGCAGGTACGGTGCTTCAAGATGCTCCGTTTGAGCTAATATCGCTTGTACAGGCTAAGTTATATAAGATTTTTAATAATCTGGAGTTATGCAAGGATTTTACTTCTAAAATTATAGAGCTTTGTACGATATTACAGATGCTTTGTCATGAAGATGAGGATGTTGCCCTTGGTACTATACATATGTCAAGTGATGTAGACTATTCTATAACGCATCCAATAAAAACGGCTATTGTTTGTGAAATATTAGCTCAACAATTAGGGTGGCCGGAAGATAGGCGTCTTACTTTACTGTGTGCGGCTATTTCAATGAATATATCAATGCTTGAATGTCAAAATCAGTTTTATGGAAAAAACGGTAAGTTAAATAATAGTGAAAGGCAATTTATAAGACGGCATCCGGAGGAAGCGGTCAATATTTTAAGAAAACTTGGTGTTAATGATGAGTTGTGGCTTAAAACAGTATTGCAGCACCATGAAGCGCTTGATGGCAGTGGTTATCCTTATGGTATTACGGAAAAAGACATTATTTCGTTGGCTAAGGTGCTTTCTTTAGTTGATGTGTATTGTGCAAGGATTTCACCAAGGAGCTACCGTATTGGATTGATGCCGAATGTGGCTATGAATATGCTGTATATGGACACGCAAAGAACTGTGGATAGCAATATAGCCCTTGTTTTAATAAAGCATCTTGGAATTTATCCTGCTGGTACTTATGTGAGGCTTAATAATAATGAAATAGGGATTGTTGTACAACGTGGTGAAAAGGTGTATTGTCCTATTGTGTATATACTTTTTAAGGCAGATGGTAGAAGGACAGTTATTCCGTTGCGTCGTGATACGAGTTCAAGGGTTTATAAGATTAAAGAGGTTTTGTACCCGAAAGAGGTTATTTTTGATGTTAATCTTTATCAGCTGTGGGGATATGGGATTTTTAAGCGAAAGAAGATTACTAAGAGGAAACATATTAGATACCAAACGAATATTCCGGCCAAAATCCTTGATGCCAGGCGGGTTATTACCTCAGATGCAAACATTATTAATATGAGTCGCGCTGGTTGCCTTATTCGTATGACAAAGGCAATGAACAAAGGTTATGAGCTGAATCAAGATTATTATATTACCTTTAGATTTATGAACAAGACACTTGAAAATGTTAAGTTTAGAATAAGAAATGCTACGGAAATCTTTGAGCATTGTTTGTTTGGAGCGGAGTTCATATCTATGGAAAATGAAGTTAGGCTGTACTTACGTTCTTTTATTACTAAAATAAAACTTTCTGCCTCTTGACATTAATTGAATAATTAGTATAATATTACCAATTAATTATTTTAATGAAAGGAGGTATGTTAATTGAAGCTTAGGATTTTAGCTGTAACTTTAATAGTAGTGTTAGCATTTGCTGGTGTAGCAATGGCAGTTCCAGGTGGTAAGACTGTAGAGTTTGAAGGTGGAGCCGGTGGTAAGGTCGTTTTTGATGGTCAAAAACATGCTGATGCTGGCAAGAAGTGTAATGACTGCCATACAAATATCTTCAAGATGAAAAAAGGCGACGATAAAATTACTATGAAAGACATCAACGAAGGCAAATTCTGTGGTACTTGCCACAATGGTAAGGTTGCTTTTGCAGCTACAGAATGTGCTAAATGTCATAAAAAGTAATATATTTTAAGTTAAGGAAAGAAAAGAGCGGGGGAAAACCTTTTTTTCTAAAAGGGTTCTTCCCCCGCACCCCAGGGAGACGTGCCTACACGTCCTTTCCTAAAGCTTTTAGCCTGCAACCCATTTAGTTATTCCTCTATACTTCTGCTACATTAACTTAATGATATTGAACTATACTTACATTTGTACTAACATAACAACCAAAGCGTCTATTGGGGAAAGCGCGCGGCCTTAAGAAAGCCAAAAAGACGGCTTTCTTTTACGGCCGTGCCATTTCCCCATAGACGCTTTGGTGTAATCAGGGGGAGAAAAAAGCTCTCCCCCTGAGAGAAGACCCCCTCTGACTCTTTTTTCTACTGGTGCGCAAGCGCACCAGAGGTCTTACCACTACACATCCGTTCGTAGGGGCGAACCTATGTGAGGAAGATGCGCCTCCGCACCCTTCGTCGCTTACGCTCCTCGCAATGACGAGACAGGAGGGCTGAACTATTACGTTTGTATCTGTTTTCCACAACGGTGTTTAATAGTAACTGTGTATTTATCTACTCCTTCTTCTAAGCCTACAACCCATTCATATAAAGTTTTATGGCTATCAGGTTTACATACTAATATGAAATCTAAACCTTCTGTAACTTAACATACTGTCTAAATTTATGGGTCCATTATAATAAAATCTATAATAAAATCTCGCAATACTTTATTTGCTTTTTTTTAATACTTTTGCTTTTTTTTTAATACTTACTTTATATTCTGCTATGTTATATTTTATCTAAGGAGGTATGTATGGAAATTTTTTATTGGATTAGCGGTATTCTTGCCGTCGGGCTCTTTGTTTATTTGTTAATAGCGTTATTAAAGCCGGAGGTTTTGTCATGACCGTAAATGGGTTATTACAAATTGCCATATTCCTTACTGTTGTTGGGCTATTAGCAAAGCCATTAGGTAATTATATTGCTTTAGTGTATGACGCTAAGATAAGCGGTCTTAGTCGCTTGGAGCGATTGATTTATCGCATATGTGGTGTTCACGCCGAAGAGGAAATGTCTTGGAGGACATATGCAAGTGCTGTTATCGTCTTTAGTGTGGCTGGCTTTGCGGTGGTTTTTTTATTGCAGCTTTTTCAAGGGTTTTTACCTTTAAATCCACAAGGCTTTAAAGGTGTCAGCTTTGATTCATCCTTTAACACAGCCGTAAGCTTTGTAACTAATACGAATTGGCAAGGCTATGGTGGTGAAGCTACGATGAGCTATCTAACGCAGATGATGGGGCTTTGTGTGCAGAATTTTCTATCAGCAGCAACAGGCATGGCTATTATGGTTGCCTTGATTCGTGGCTTTACAAGGCGCAACTCTAAGACTATTGGTAATTTTTGGCTTGACATAACGCACACCATTTTGTATATACTGCTGCCTCTTTCAATACTGTTGGCTATTGCCCTTGTTTCACAAGGGGTTATTCAAAATTTCAATGCCTACCGCTCTGTACCTCTTATGCAGCCTCTCACCTATAACGATTCTTCCATTACACAACAAGTACTGCCCGGTGGACCTGCAGCCTCGCAAGTTGCCATTAAGCAACTTGGGACAAACGGAGGCGGCTTTTTTAATACCAACTCAGCCCACCCTTACGAAAACCCCACACCGCTTAGCAATTTTTTAGAGCTTCTTGCCATTATCCTTATCCCAGCTTCTCTTTGCTATACCTTTGGCTCTATGGTTGGTGATAAACGCCAAGGGCGTACACTGCTGGCTGCCATGCTTATAATATTCATACCGCTTCTTATGTTTTGCTACTATAGCGAAATGCAAGATATTGGTAGTGCCGGCAACATGGAGGGCAAAGAGGCGCGCTTTGGTGTTGTCAACTCAGCCCTGTGGGCTACCGCCACAGCAGCCACATCAAATGGCTCGGTTGATTCCATGCACGATTCCTTTACCCCGTTAGGTGGTCTTGTGCCTTTATTGCTAATACAACTAGGAGAAGTAGTTTTTGGTGGCGTGGGTTCTGGCATTTACGGAATACTTGCCTTTGCCATTGTTACAGTGTTTGTTTCAGGGCTTATGATTGGCCGCACGCCTGAGTACCTCGGCAAAAAGATAGAGGCCTTTGAAATGCAAATGGCAACGCTCGTTATCCTTATACCATGTTCAGTCGTACTCGTTGGAACAGCAATTGCTGTTGCAACAGATAGTGGTACTGCTGGGGTAGCCAATCCCGGAGCACACGGTTTTTCAGAAATCCTCTATGCCTTTTCCTCAACAGCCAACAATAACGGCAGTGCCTTTGGCGGCCTTTCGGTAAATACCCCGTTTTACAATACGATACTTGGCGTTTCTATGTTAATTGGTAGATTTGGGGTTATTATTCCAATACTGATGATGGCGGGGGCTTTAGCTGATAAAAAACACGTACCCGTTAGCTCCGGCACACTACCAACGCACGGTCTCCTATTTATTTTATTTTTAACAAGTATGATAATAATCGTAGGTGGCCTTACATTTTTTCCAGCACTTACCCTCGGACCCATAGCAGAACACTTAAAATCCATTAAATAGTGAGGTACATATAATTTATGAGGAAAACAAAACAAAACCTGTTTAGATGGCCACTAATACGTATAGCTATCATAGAGTCTTTTACCAAACTAAATCCCCGCTACCAGATTCGTAATCCGGTCATGTTTGTCGTAGAGGTAGGCAGCACGCTTACAACAGCACTGCTTGTATACTCTTTTTTTGTGCCAATCGGCGAGTCTACATCATTTACACTGCAAGTGTGCTTGTGGCTTTGGTTTACACTGATTTTTGCCAATTTTGCCGAATCCATGGCAGAAGGACGCGGTAAGGCACAAGCCGAAACCTTACGTAGCAGCCGTAAGGATATTCAGGCAAAAAAACTTACGACATCAAGTCGCGATAGCAAAATTACTTACATAGCATCATCCAAGCTAAAAGTCGGGGATTACGTCTTAGTAGAAGCCGGCGACACCATACCAAGCGACGGTGAGGTTATCGAGGGGATTGCCTCTGTTAATGAAAGCGCCGTTACTGGTGAAAGTGCTCCAGTCATACGGGAAAGCGGCGGCGATAGAAGCGCTGTTACTGGCGGTACTATGGTGATTTCCGACTGGCTCGTTATCGTTATAACGGCAAACCCCGGTGAAACATTCATGGATAAAATGATTTCAATGGTCGAGGGCGCTAAACGCCAAAAGACTCCTAACGAAATAGCCCTTAATACCTTACTATCTGGCTTAACACTTGTCTTTTTGTTGGCTACAGTTACAATAGTGCCATTTTCAATATTTAGCGCAAAAGTTTCAGCTCAGGGCACTCCAGTTACAATAACAATAGTTACAGCACTCCTTGTTTGCTTAATACCTACAACGATAGGCGGACTACTTTCGGCTATCGGCATTGCCGGCATGGATAGGATGATACAGGCAAACGTTATTGCAATGTCCGGCAAGGCCGTAGAAGCAGCCGGCGACGTTGACGTACTCCTTCTTGATAAGACTGGAACTATTACATTTGGCAATAGACAAGCTACAGAGTTTATTCCGGCATTAGGCATGGATGTAAAAACCCTCGCCGATGCTGCCCAAATATCCTCCCTTGCCGATGAAACCCCAGAGGGGCGTAGTATTGTTGTACTTGCTAAGGAAACGTACGGTATCAGGGAGCGCGATATACGCGCCATTGGCGCTAAATTTGTACCATTTTCTGCCAATACACGCATGAGTGGTGTGGATTTCCAAGACGGCCGCCAAATACGTAAAGGAGCCGCCGATGCCGTTGACGAATACGTACAAAAACAAGGCGGTACTTTCCCCAATGGCATTAAAAAGGCCGTTGAAAGCATAGCTCGCGAAGGCGGTACTCCGTTAGTTGTAGCTGAGGGTAAACGTGTGCTTGGCGCTATCCGCCTAAAAGACGTCGTTAAAGGCGGTATCAAGGAGCGCTTTGCACAACTTAGACGCATGGGCATAAAAACCGTCATGATTACAGGTGATAACCAACTAACAGCAGCAGCAGTGGCAGCCGATGCCGGCGTTGACGACTTCTTAGCCCAAGCAACACCGGAGGCTAAACTTAAACTGATACGACAATACCAAGCCGGCGGAAAATTAGTAGCTATGACCGGTGACGGTACAAACGACGCCCCAGCTCTAGCCCAAGCCGACGTTGCCGTTGCCATGAATACCGGTACACAAGCAGCTAAAGAGGCTGGCAATATGGTTGATCTTGATTCCAACCCGACTAAACTTATCGAAATCGTCGAAATCGGTAAGCAGCTTCTAATGACACGCGGTACGCTAACAACCTTCAGTGTCGCAAACGACATAGCTAAATACTTCGCAATACTACCAGCCGCCTTTCTTAGCATCTATCCGGAACTATCAGTACTCAACATTATGCACCTGTCTACCCCACAAAACGCTATACTGTCCGCCGTTATCTTCAATGCCCTTATTATCATAGCATTAATACCGCTTGCCCTTAAAGGTATTAAATACCGCCCACTCGGTGCTGATATTTTATTGCGAAATAACCTGCTAATCTACGGTCTTGGCGGGCTAATTACACCATTTATCGGTATTAAACTAATTGATACGCTCATAGGAGAATTTCTATTATGATACGTACATCAATTACCATATTAATCGTTTTTACCATAATCACAGGGCTCATCTATCCTTTAGCTATTACTGGTATTGTACAGCTACTTTTTCCGTTTCAAGCAAATGGTAGCATTATCGTTAAGAACGGTCAAGCAGTTGGCTCTGCTTTAATAGGTCAACCATTTAGCGAGCCTAAATATTTCTGGGGACGCCCCTCAGCTACAACACCATATCCTTACAACGCCTCCTTATCATCAGGCTCAAACCTTAGAAAAAACATTAAAGTTGCAGATATACCAGTTGACCTAATGACTGCCTCCGGTAGCGGTCTTGACCCACACATTAGCCCTGCCGCCGCTAAATATCAGGTGCAACGTGTGGCTAAAAGTATCGGTATAGACGAAAGTAAGGTATATGCCCTTGTTGACACTTATACACAGCAAAGACAGCTTGGCGTTTTAGGTGAACCCGTTGTTAATGTGCTTAAACTGAATCTGGCTCTTATAGAAGAAGAAAAAAATAGAATAAAAAAATAAAAGATAGAAGAAAAGGGGAAGGACTCTGTCCTTCCCCTTTAACCCCTACCTGCAAGGGGTCGAATGACCCCTTGACCCATTACGTGCTTATCTGGTTGTTAGATTTACATTAGTTGCTACTTTATTGCTTTAGATGTATATGTGGATTGGATGTCTTACACACTATACTTACATGACAACTAAAGCGTCTATTGGGGAAAGCGCACTGACCTCAAAGAAAGCTAAAAAGACGGCTTTCTTTTACGGCAGCGCCATTTCCCCATAGACGCTTTGGTGTAATCAGTGGGAGTAAAAATATCTCCCCCTGAGAAAAGACCCCCTCTGACTCTTTTTTCTTCTGGTGCGCAAGCGCACCAGGTGTGCTACCACTGTGCAATCATGACTATTTATCATACTTACGTAAAGTCTCTGCGCTAGCTCCAAAAGAGTTATAGAGGGGGATTTAAAGGGGGAGATATTTTTCCTCCCCCTTTTAGTGCCAAATCGGCGAATGGAAAGATAACCCCCGTTCTTTTTGGGGGGTTGTCTTTCCATTCGCCGATTTACTCGTTATGCCTGCACAAGCTTTGGGAAAAAAATGTCATCCTGCCACAGTGTACAACATTTAGCATTTATTGTCAGGCTAAAAGTTTTAGGAAAGGGGGTGCGGGGGAAGAACCCTTTTTCAAAAGGGTTTCCCCCCGTTCTTCTATCTTCTATCTTTTTTCTTCTATTTTTTAAGCACTTGTACTGGTTGAATTTCTATAGCTTTTTTAGATGGGTATATACCTGATAAAATTCCTGTTATTAGTGAAGCAAAGAATGCTACAATTATACCTTGCATGGATATTATAAATGGAATAGATGCCAGTTTTGATATTATGGCGGTTAGGAGTATGCCAACGATAAGGCCGGCTATTGCGCCAAGTAGGGATATAAATGACGACTCGGTTAAAAATTGCCATACTATGTCTCGTTTTCTTGAACCAACTGCTCTTCTTATTCCAATTTCCACTTTTCTTTCGTTTACGATAAGCACCATTATTGATAGTATACCTATGGAGCTTATAACAAAAGACAGACAGGAGGTTATAAGGCCGAGGGTTTTTACTATAGTCATGGCTTGGGTTTGTAGAGAGGTTACGTCTTTCAAGTCTACCACAGAGAAGTCATTTTCAAGGCCTTTTTTTATCTTGTGTCTTATTTGCAGGAGCTTTTCTATAGATTGTTGCACACTGGGCATTGCTTTATTGTCTACTACTTGAATGTATATTAGATTAATTTTTATATCATTTACTAGTCGTCTAAGGTAGGTTGTTAATGGTACATATATAATATTATCTTGGTCTACATTTGCAAGATCAACTCCGATTGATTCCAAAGTACCGATAACTATAAAAGGGGCTCGATATAGATAGATATATTTACCAATAGGGTTTTCTGTACCAAAGAGTGTATCGGCGACTTTTGAACCAATGACTACTGTTTTTAATGAGTTATCTATTTCCTTTTTTGTAAAAAAACTACCTTCACTAAGGTGTAGTCCTCTTACGTTAAAAAAGTGTTGGTTAACACCCATGACGAGGCTTGATTTTAATACTACGTCTTTATATCTAACGGGAAAGGTTTTATTAGCCACCGGTAGTGTTACTTGGACACCTTGTACGAAGTCCTTTATGGCAATGGCATCCCATATGGTTAGATTAGCTGAGTCGCTGAATACTCTAGGTCCAAAGTGCCGTATATCGCTTTTAACGATCAGGAGATTTTTACCAAGTTTAGCTATTTCTTGTTCGGTTTTAAAGCTAAGGGCGTCTGATACGTTTGCAACGGTTATAAGTGAAAGTGTTCCAAGCACTACGCCAAATACGGCAAGGGCTGTTCTTAGTTTAAAATTTGAAAAAGACTCTATTGAGATTTTTATATTTAAAATGATATTTCTAATAAAAGCTATCATTTAATAGCCTCGATGGGGCTTAGGTTTGCGGCTTTTCTTGCTGGTTGTACGCCAAATATGATACCAACGCATATTG
Source organism: Candidatus Magnetomicrobium cryptolimnococcus (assembly GCA_018606805.1). Classification (GTDB taxonomy): domain Bacteria; phylum Nitrospirota; class Thermodesulfovibrionia; order Thermodesulfovibrionales; family Magnetobacteriaceae; genus Magnetomicrobium; species Magnetomicrobium cryptolimnococcus. The sequence continues at coordinate 158,346 of JAGYWI010000001.1, read as the reverse complement.
CTAAAACAAGGCCTGTAAGGAAGCCCCGGTAAGAAAAGCTCATGGGAAACTCTGCTATGCTTACTAAAATTTTAGATACTACAAAGCCAATAAGATACCCAAGTATACCACCTCCCATTGTTATAAGGGTTGCTTCCAGTACGAATTGGATAAATATATCACTTTTTTTAGCACCCACTGCCCGTCTTATACCGATTTCGTTTATGCGTTGGCTTACGGATAGCAAGAATAAATTAGCTAGCACAAACCCGGACACTATCAGAGATACTATACCTGATATGCCAAGGAATAGCACTAAAGAGCCTGTTAGGGCTACGAGAAAGGATATTATTTCGTTAGAGGACATTATGTGAAAATCTTCTTCTTCGTCTTTTCTTAGGTTATGCCTATAGCGCAGGAAGGTTTTAAGTTCTGCAATCCATTGTGTGAGGTATTGGGTATTGGTAAAGCGCAGGCGCATTGCAGAGATATATTGTCGTTCATTGCGCAGTTTTTTCATAACTGTTGTTATTGGCATTATTATACGGTCGTTTAGGTCATGACCAACGCGAGAGGCACTTCTTTCAGAAAGAACGCCAACAACCTGACAGACTATCTTTTCAACGGTAATAAATTTACCAACAGGGTTAGCCTCTGGAAAGAGCTTACGTATTACAGTTTGTCCCAAAAGACAGACGTTTCGATGCCCCTTTATGTCCTCAGTGGACAGGTCTCTGCCCTCAATGACTGGCCATGTAGCTGTTACGCTGTAGTCAGCCGATGAGCCGGCCACCAAGGTTTTATGTTTATTTTGTCTAAATGATACGGGCATGCCACCTTTTACGTCAATTGGCACAACAAGGTAGGCTTGTGGGAAGGCATCAGTTACAGCTTGGACATCGGCTAGGGTGAGGGTTTTTTCTCTGCCTCCAACAGCGCGTTTACTTAGTGAGCCACCAAACACCATTGCGGCATCTGGCCCAAACATATCAATGATTTCATAAGCCTTTTGGTATGCCCCTTCAACGCTTGCCACTATTAGCGTTATGGATGAAATACCTAGGCTTATACTTAAAAGGCAAAAAAACGTTCTTATCTTATATGCCTTAACAGCGTGGTATGCACTTTCTAAAATGCTAAATAAGCGATTCACCTTTCAACATTACTATTTTTAACATTTACAAGCTTATAAAGCCAAAACCCCATCAGACATACCAGTAAAATCACCACTATTGTTAGTATGGTTTTTTCGATTTTGGCTTTACTGTCCTTTGGTCTTTCTATTTGCTTGAAATCCTTATTAAATATAATTTTAGTAATTGCCGGTTCTTTATAAGTATGGCGAAACCAGTTATCTTGGTTTATAAAGTTTTCTAAGTCGTATTTAGGAAAGCTAACTTCGCCATTACCAAAGCATAAGGTGTATTCTTTGGTTTTTTTGTTGGGTATAAAGTATATATAGCGCCGTAACCATTCAATTTTAATAGCGTTAACGTTTACAGGTAGATTGTTATTGTCCCATATAACTAATTTGTACTGTCTAATAGTTGGGGAGGTGTTACTTTGGTAAAACAGCTGTAGCTCATCGCTTGTCATAGAGGTCTTTTTATTCCACACATCTGCAATTGGAAAGTTATAGATATTATCGTTTCCTAAAAAGAAGAAATTAGGTAGCCCTTTATACTTATAATATACAGAAACCACTCGATTATAGTATGGTGGATAGTCTATGTCAAATATAATATTGTCAACAGGAGGGGATACCTCAAATGAGAGTTCTGTCGTGTGATTTACTTGTTTTTTAGTTGGAATTAAGACCATACTATCATAGATTGAAGATGGAGCTTTATTTTCCTTTAATGTAGCTGTAATTGCATTGATTTTAAAAGGTATTGTTTGATAGGCGTTTCTTTTATTTAGTGAAAAATCAAGGTCGCCGTATTTAAGTCTTAGCGATTCATTGATGTTTTGGTCTTCTTGCTCGGTTAGTTCTATTTTATAGAACTGAAATGCTACGGGTTCATTTAGTGCAATGGCGGTTTTTCTTAGTTCAACGTGTGCGCTAAAATCATATATTTTGTCTTTTGTAATTTCTATCCAGTTTGCTAGGTCTGTGCTGCCATAGAGAGTTAGCATTTTATTGAAGTTAGTATTAGTGGTTTTTAATGTAATTTCATTAATTAGACGCTCTTTTTTAAATTGCATAGTTATAGAAACCGATACGTTATCGGATTCGTATACCGTAATATTCATAGGTAATATGGGGTTAGGAGTTTGTGTTATTTTATGTTTAATAATAACATATGGGATTTCGTTTGAATTATCATCAAAAATACGCATGTCTTTACAGTTGTAGGAACATTTGCTTAGTATATTAGCATTTAAGTGTATGCGTGAAATCATATTGGGTGTAAAGTTATCTGTTAGTTTAATACTATATGTAAAGTTTTCAGGTCTAACTGTCTCACTATCGCCATAGGCGTAAGAAGTTGCGATATTCAATAACAAGAGTATGAGTAATAAGATAATATTATTTTTCATTAAAAAGCCCAAGTATTCTATCTTTATGTTTGTGATAAAGATAGGATGTAATGACAAGTAAAAGTCCAAGTATTATAAAAGAAAGTATACGATAAGGAGTACTAAATTTCCCCATATCAACTAAAAAAACCTTTAAAATAGTAACAAAAAATAATGCAAATGAAACCTTACGTACAGGGCTTACTTTAAAAGCGATACCGATTATCATCAGTGTAATGGAAAAAAGCCCCCATAGTATAGAAATAGCAGCAAATCGAGCCTCCGACAAGTTATGATAAAAGTAGTTGGATACTTCAACATTGAGCACCAAAAAAAACAAAGCGCCAAATACGGTATACGAAAACCGTGTAAGTGCTATAAACCTTTTAGATTTGTTAAGCAAACGGCTAACAATATACATACCTATTAGCACACTCATGGATGTTATCATGCGGGCAATACCTAAATCAAACCCAGCAGTTTTTGATATGATAAAATTATCATAATCCAGTTTAAATAGCGATGGGTAATCGTAGATTATAAATTTAAAGATAGATATAAAAAGCAGGATATAGGCACTGACAACCATCCATCCTTTGTTAAGTTTAGTACCTAACCATATTAAAGCTGCTGCCTGTGCTATCCAAAAGATGGTTACCCATTCATCTGAAAATAACACTGGTATCGTTATCACGAGAAAAAGAGCTGCCTTACCAATCAAGACGGCATACGCCTCTGTATCCTGTTTTTGTCTTAAATATAAAAAATATGCCATTGAAAGAAACGAAAAGGCATAAAACAGTGAAATAACACTAACCCATTCAACTGACTTAAAGTCAGCCACCATAAAATAACTATAGCTAAAGGCTATGAGTGAATTTGGTGTTATTATGATAAACCCCTTAAGGCTTTCTTTTTGTGCCTTGAGAAATTGATAGGCAAATGGTACTACACTATAAATAAGATAGAAAAATGTTAAAAACAAAATGGATGGCCAAAACTTTGTGCTTGAATAGTTAAAAATAAACCATATAGTATACAAAAAATATGTAAAGAAAAAGCCAAGGTAATTTAATAAATTCCACCTTTTATAAAAAGAAATAGCAAAAATCCCTATGTTTAACAAAGACATATAGGACATAAGGGATAGCTGATTGTCAATCCCTGTTTTAAGGAGTAGTGGGGTTGTAAAACCGCCAATTATGCCTAATACGGCTATCCATTTAGTGTTATAAACAACAGCCATGCTGCATGCAAGTACGGTTGTTAGTATCATAAGAAAGAAGGAGGTGAATTGACTAAATAGGTGATAGATATGAAATGCTGCAAAAGTGGAAAAGTATAAAACAGCAAGACCGCCACCAAAAATATATAAACCAAATACGGTATAGTCTTTATTTTTAAACCATTGTCCAAGTATAAGAAAGGCAATGCCCCATAAATAGGCAAGTGCTACCCTGCCGGCAGGCCCAACCCAGCCTTTGTCAAAGGAGTACTTAAGAAAATACGCTACCCCTATAATAGTAAATATAACCCCAACAATAAGCAACAACCGTTGCCCTATGCGAAGCTCCAGTGAGCCCAACTGTGGTGGCGCTGGCTGCAGCTTAGGTTTACTTAGAGGCTTTTGCCCTGGCGGTTTTTCCGTTTGTTGCACTTGGGATTGTGGTGGTGGTTGTCCTTGAGATCCTTTTGGTGTTGGCTGAGTCTCCTCTTTTTCAGAAGCTTGTGGCTTAATAGGCAGTTTTATCGTTTTAAGCTCCTCTGTTAATATGCCTTCATAAAATAAAAACTGTCTTCTTGTGTTTTCTACTTCATCGGAAAGCTCTGCTTTGATTTTTACAAGATTTTCATACTTTTTCTTTAAATCAAAATAAAGGGAAAACCGTGCATATAAATTAGCACCATAAGAAACCCCACACGCCGGACACTCTTTTTTGAGTGCCTGTATCTCAGTTTTACAAGAAGGGCATTTCATGTTTCATTATAACATGAAATATAAAAAATACAAAAAAAATAACAAATACACAGTGAGGGCGCTGCCCTCACACCCCTGCCAAGGGTGTGAAGACACACCTTGAACCCAAAAAACACTATTTCATGAGATATAATAAAAAATACAGCTATTATTTTTTGCAAACCATTTTTATTTTGGTATAACACTATCTATTCAGGATTACCTCTTTTCTTCCTTTAATATTGGATTTTTGAAAAATCAGCCATTATAACCACTGCCTGCCATACTTTACTTAATATAGCTAGTCTATTATGTTTGATTTTTTCGTCTTTATCCATAACGAGGATATTATCAAAAAAATTATTAATTGGTTCTATTATGGTTTTAATTATTTCGCCAGCTTCTTTATAGTTACCTATTTTAACATTTTTATAAATTATAGGAGCGATCGTATTAAGGTGGTCGTAGAGGTTTTTTTCGTATTGTATGAGTTCTATGTTTTCGTTTATATTAAAACTTGTTCCTTTTGGTAGTATATTATAGACTCGTTTAATGGCAAGAAGAAAGCCTTCGATGCCGGCATTTGCTCTGAGTTCTTTTAGGGCATTCATACGGTTTAGTAGGTATGTGAGTGGGATGTTCATGAAATCATCCATAGCGGCGTGTACTGTATCTGTGGTAAAACCTTTTGATATGAATAGCCATTCAAGTCTTTGTTTGAAAAATCCGTTTATGTTTTCAGTGGGTTTTGAGAGAATCTCACAAGTGGCAAGGATGAGTTCATTAAGGCTGACTTTAAATGCGCCGCTTGTGAGAATAGAGATTATGCCAAAGGCTTGTCTTCTTAGTGCGAATGGGTCTTCTGAGCCGGTTGGTATAAGGTTAACGGCGAAAAAGGATACAATATCATAAAATTTATCTGCAAGGCTTAAAGTTATGCCGATATTTGTAGTGGGTAGCCTGCTATCGCCTGAAAAGGCTGGCAGGTACTGTTCATATATTGCCTGAGAGACTTCGTCGGGTTCACCGTCGTGTTTGGCGTAGTGCCTGCCCATTATGCCTTGTAGTTCTGGAAATTCTTTAACAACGCCTGTTACTAAGTCGCACTTGGAAAGCTTGACGGCACGTGTAAGGTCGGTAGTTAGGGGTTGTTGATTTTGTTCAAAGAGCTTAGTGTAGAAAACATTTGCTATTTCAGAGAGTTTTGTAATCTTATCAGAGATGGTGCCAATGCGTTCATGAAAAACGATACCGCCGAGGGCTTCGTATTTAGCCATAAGGGGGTTTTTTCTGTCTTCATCGAAGTAGAATTTGGCATCTTCAAGGCGTGCCTTAACGACGCGCTGTGCCCCGGCGCGCACGTTTGCTATATTTTCCCTTTTTGTATTGGATACCACTATGAACTGATTTATTAGTAAGCCTGCTTCATTTTCAAGGACAAAAAATTTCTGGTGGTCTTTCATAACGCTAATGAGAAGTTCTCGAGGCAGGGTTAGGAAACCTTCTGAAAATGTGCAAAGAAGGCATCTGGGGTATTCAACGAGAAAACTAACGTGTTCTAAGAGTTCCTCATCTTGCACTAATATGGCGCCAACCGTGCTGCATATTTCCTCAATTTCGGCATTTATAAGTTTTTTTCGCTCTTCTTTATCCACAACCACGTAGTTATCCATAAGAACCTGTAAGTACTCGTCTACGGAATTGATGACAATAGCTCCTTTTGAAAAAAATCGGTGTCCATAGGTAACGTTTGCACTTTCCATATCAGAGCCTTGCACTGGCTTAAACACAACCGGCTTGTCGCCGTATATAGCGGTAACCCACCGAATTGGTCTTATGAACTTCATATCTAAATCAGCCCACCGCATAGCCTTTGGGAACGTTATGGCTGATATTATTGAATTAAAGATGCCGCCAATTATGTTATAAACCGGTTGTCCTTTTTCCTCTATAACGGCAACGACGTATTCGCCTTTGCCCTTGGACTTTATTTTAAGTGTGTGGGGTTCCACTGATTGTGAGAGTGCAAATTTTTCGCCAATTTGTGTTAGTTTACCATCTGAGTCAAAGGCTACTTTGGCAGGTGGCCCAAAGACCTCGTGCACTCTACTTTCTTGATAGGGTTGGATACCTTGGGCTATTAGTGTAATGCGTCTGGGGGTAGCGTAGGTCTTGATTTCAAAAAATCGAATAGCGTTTTCATTAAAAATCTTTTCGGCAATAGTTTTAAGGTTTTCAATGCCATGGGCAAGCATACGGGCTGGCACTTCCTCAACGCCTATCTCCATAAGGGCTGATTTTGTTTCTTTATCGTTAGGCACTATTTAATCACCTCCGCATGTTCTTGCTGTTGCTGCTGAGTATTTTGTAAAATCCATGCCTGTGTACACATACGAGCAAGAGCCCGCACGCGTGCTATGTATGTCGTCCGCTCTGCAACGGAGATGGCACCTCGGGCATCTAGTATGTTAAACACATGGGAGCACTTAAGGCAAAATTCATAGGCTGGTAAAGTAAGCCATTCTTTATTTAAAGCTACGGATTGGTTTTCAAACTCGTCAAACATTTTTTTGTGCATATCCACGCTCGCGTGTTCAAAGTTAAAGCTTGAAAACTGTACCTCATCCCTGTGATGAATGTCTCTGTATGTATATGTCTCATTCCAACGCAAATCATAAACGTTATCAACATTTTGCAAATACATAGCAATGCGCTCAAGGCCATATGTAATCTCAACCGAGACTGGTTTTAAATCAATGCCGCCTACCTGTTGAAAATATGTAAATTGTGTAATTTCCATGCCGTTAAGCCAAACCTCCCATCCAAGCCCCCAAGCACCGAGCGTGGGAGATTCCCAGTCATCTTCAACAAATCGTATGTCGTGTTTTGATGTCTCGATACCAAGCATTTCGAGGCTATCGAGAAAGAGCTCTTGGCAGTTTATGGGAGAGGGTTTTAGTATTACCTGATACTGGTAGTAGTGCTGAAGTCTATTAGGATTTTCGCCATACCTACCATCCGTTGGTCTTCTTGAAGGCTGTACGTATGCAGTACGCCATGATTTTGGGCCAAGCACCCTAAAAAAAGTTGCCGGGTGAAATGTCCCAGCACCGACTTCAACCGTGTACGGCTGCAAAATAACACAACCTTGGCTTGCCCAATACTTTTCTAAATTTATAAATAGGTCCTGAAAATACAAACCAACCCTCCTAATTTTATATGAATTTTTTTTAATATTTAAGCCCTTTTATGTTTCGTTTGGTTAAAGGGCAAAAATATTTTGCCAAATATGTTACAATAGTAATGTATTAGTTTATCAAAGTAAAAGTGTAATATATAATATTAACAAAACATAAGGATGAAAAAATAGTCTTGGATGTACGAAATATATGAAAAAGATACTTATGAAAGGAAATGAGGCGATAGCAGAGGCAGCGGTAACAAGTGAGTGTCGGTTTTATGCCGGCTACCCGATAACACCGCAAAACGAGATACCGGAGTATATGTCTGAGCACTTATCAGAAGTAGGTGGGGTGTTTATACAGGCAGAAAGCGAGATAGCAGCTATTAATATGGTCTATGGGGCATCAGCTGCGGGGGTACGGGCAATGACGTCTTCAAGCTCACCCGGTATTAGTTTAAAACAAGAAGGCATATCCTTTTTAGCAGGGGCGCAGTTGCCGGCAGTCATCGTAAACATACAAAGAGGGGGACCTGGGCTTGGTAATATTTCAGGCTCGCAGTCCGATTATTTTCAAACAGTAAAAGGTGGTGGGCACGGTGATTATCGCTTATTAGTGTATGCACCTTACAATTTGCAAGAAATGTGGGACCTTACCATGCTTGCCTTTGATAAGGCGGATGAGTACAGAAACCCCGTAATGCTGCTTGGTGATGGGATTTTAGGGCAAATGATGGAGCCTTTCTATCCAACACCATACGTAAGACCAAAACTACCGGAAAAGACATGGGCTTTAAATGGCTGTGCTGGTAGAACCCCAAATGTTATAAAATCGCTATACATGGGGGATGGTGAGCTTGAGCAAAGTAACTACCAGCTTAAGGCAAAATACGATAAAATGAAAAAAAACGACGTGTTATACGATGAAACTGATACAACGGATGCCGAGTTAATAGTGGTAGCCTTTGGTAGTGCGGCACGGATAGCATTTAGTGCAGTGAAGCAAATGCAAAAGGAAGGGCTGAAGGTGGGGCTTTTTCGTCCAATAACGCTTTTTCCATTTCCAGAGGTTAGGCTTAAGGAGTTGGCAGAGGCAGGAAGGTGTCGGTTTCTTACCATTGAACTAAATAATGGACAGATGGTTGAAGACGTTAGGCTTGCCGTTAACGGTAAAACGGCTGTGGAGTTTTACGGTCGGCCGGGTGGGGCAATCATGAACGCTGAGGAGATTTACGAGGTTATTAAGAAGCTTTTGTAATGGTTATGCAATTTTATGGTATACCTAATACTGGTTTGTTAAGTAGTCCTAAAGATGTAGTGGTAGATTTATAAATCAATAGCGTTGTTATTTTAAACGTAGTGAAAAATCTCGTATTTTTAAAATGGAGATTCTTTGCAGTGCTTAAAGTAATAACGTGACTGCCACTACATAAGTTGCTGTAAGTGGATATTATTATAAGTAGTGTCAGCTGCACTCCATTCAGTCCTAAGTCTTTTATTTGTTTATCATTTTGCTTACGGTATAAATACACAAATATTTTTGTTATAATTTAACGAGAGGGTGTTTTTATGGGTTCAAGTAGTGGGAGTATGTTTTATAAATAAAGTTCTAAATTTAGTTTGCTAAGGAAAGTATTTTATGGAGGAAGCATGTTTAAATGGGTACCAATCATTGGCAAAGGTTTAATAGTTTTTCTATATTTAGTTATATTAGTCATACTATCACCTATACTGTTATCTGTAGGTTTATCAGACAGAGGATTAGCTGCTGAAAATAACATGGCTGTTAAAGAGCTTTTTATTGCATATGAAGGTGATATAAGGTCAGTGCAGACAAAAAATGATTTAGCAGTAGTTAGAAAGAGATATGTTGAGGTTAATTTTCAAAACTTACCGGACATACCAACCCGTTCGACTGATTTTGTAGGTAAGCAGGTGCTTGCCTTAAACTTGTTTGATGATGCTTATTTCGAGGTAATTATAAATAAGATAAGCCTTTCACGAGATGGCAAAAGTACTATTATGATGGGTACTGTAAAAGATAAGACTCCAAGTAGTGTTATTATTGTAAGAACAGGCAATATACTATCTGGCAATATTACACTAAATGCTGGTAAATCGTATCAAATACGCTATGAAACAGACAACGTCCACTCAACGCGTGAACTAGAGCAGTCCAAATTTCCAAATGAAGCCCCTCCCATACCGGTTTATTTTAATGATAAAGAGGAGATGGATACTCCCTCTTATAGCTCTGATAATGCTACAACAATAGATGTACTTGTTGTGTATACTAAAAATGCACGCAAGTCAGTTGGTGGCACTACTGCTATGCAAAATCTAATAACACTTGGTGAGACAGAAACAAACGAAGGCTACGAAAATAGCAATATAACGCAGCGCATTAACGTAGTACACACGGAGGAACTCAGCTTTGATGAAAATAGCCTATCTAGTATGGATAGCGTGCTATTGGCACTGCAAAATAAATCTGACCAAAAAATGGACCAAGTACATACCCTGCGTAACACCTATGCAGCAGACCTCGTCAGCTTGTGGACAGACATTACATCAACAGCATACTGTGGCGTGGCATATTTAATGACAAGCCTGTCTAACTCGTTTAAGGTCTATGCATTTTCAGTGGTGGAATATGACTGTGCCACAGGGTATTACACCTTTGCCCATGAAATGGGACACAACATGGGGGCTGCCCATGACCGAAATCAATCTGGTTCGGGACTATATGAGTACTCACACGGCCAGCAGCGTCCCAATGCCTCAACCCCCTACCGCACTATTATGGCATACAGTTGTACCGGGTCAACTTCCTGTCCAAGGGTTAATTACTGGTCTAACCCAGACATTACCCTCTATGGTAAAACCACAGGACAACCAACTACAGCCGTTGACTCGGCTGATAATCACTCAACATTAAATAACTCTTACTCTACAATAAAAGACTTCAGAACAAGTAGTGAATCAACCACTACTGTTATTCCAGTTTATGGGTGGTGGGGAGCTGGAATTTTCGTATTATTATCTTCAGTATTATTGTTTGTATATTTTGCACATTTAACAACTATGACATCAAACATACGTAGAGATAAACACTTCAACTAATTAAGGGATAAATCAATGCGGCAATTATACGATATAACATTAAAAGATATAATAAAAGACATCCCGATAGTGTTTTTAGAATTACTGACTGGATATCGTGAAGGTAAATTTATAGATACTCACTTTCCAGATGTAAAGCATAGACGGCCGGACTTGTTAATAGAATTACCAGATGGTACAATATTTCATCTTGAGTTACAGTCAATAAATGATAGACTCATATGTCTTCGTATGCTCCAGTATTTTTATTATATATATGAGTATTACGGTAAAGAGCCGGAGCAGGTGTTGCTTTATGTTGGAAGTAAGCCATTAAGGATGTCAGGTAAGATAGAGTTAAAAAAGTTAAAATACGTATATGAAGTAAAGGATATTCGCGAGATAGATTGTTCTAAATTGCTTGAGAGCTCAAAGCCAGAAGATGTGCTGCTGTCGGTTTTATGTAGGATGAATGATACAGAAAAGACGGTAAAAGAAATAGTTAGACGGCTCATGTATTTAGGGGAGAAGGACAGAAAAGACTATGTAGAAAAATTGTTAAACCTGTCAAGGCTTAGGGGTATTACACTCTTAGTAAAAGAGGAGGTGGAAAGACAGATGCCAATAACAATAGATATAAATAAAGACGAACTGTATTTGGAAGGGCGGCGTAAGGGACTCTTTGAAGGCAAAAAGAAGGGATTGGTTGTTGGTGAGCGGAAAGGAATAATTAAAGGCAAGAAAGAAGGCTTAATTGAAGGTAAGAAAGAAGGCTTAGTTGAGGGTAAGAAAGAAGGCTTAGTTGAGGGTAAGAAAGAAGGTTTAGTTGAGGGTAAGAAAGAAGGTTTAGTTGAGGGTAAGAAAGAAGGCTTAGTTGAAGGCATAGAAGCTTTGATTGAATTTCAATACAAAGAACAAGGACGTACGCTTATAAATGGATTAAAGGCTGTTACGTCTCTTGAAAAGTTAGAGGCCTTTAAAGAGCTCTTAAAAAAAGCAGCATCAATAGAAGAGCTTAGCACTTTTTTGAATAAATAGGTATACTTAGGATGACTAATAATATATATTTAAATGTAAACGTAGGGGCAGATAGTACGCTTGATGAGCCAGTTGTGCTTGGTAAACCGCCGCGTGGCAGTTTTGATGGCGAATTGGTATTAACGATTGGGAGCAATGCTCATATAAGACCATTTACAACTATTTATGCTGGTTCGCAGATGGGAAATAATTTTCAAACTGGCCAGTGTGTATCCATAAGGGAAAACAACAGTATAGGCGATTTCGTAAGCATAGGCACTAACTCTGTCCTTGAAATAGGTAATAACATTGGCAATTACTCAAGGGTACACTCCGGTTGCTTTATGGAGTTAACAACCATTGGGGTATATGTCTTTGTGGGTCCAAATGTGGCTTTTACGGATGACCCTCACCCCATGTGCCCACAGTACAAACGGTGTAAGCGTGGGGCTATTGTAGAGGACTATGTTAAAATCGGTGCTAATTCAACTATATTGCCAGGGGTACGAATTGGCAAACATTCGCTAATTGGCGCAGGCTCTGTTGTTACTGAGGATATTCCTATGTATAGTGTTGCCGTTGGCAACCCTGCACGGGTTATCAAAAAAATTGCAGACTTAACATGTCCCCCTGGTATTTTCAAACGGCCATATTTGTGGCCTCCATACATTGATAAGGATTCGGTTGAAAAGGATTTAATAGAATGAAAAACATCCCATTTGTAGACTTAAAGGCTGGGTATTATCCCCTGAAAGACGAAATATTAGAGGCCATTTCTGATGTCTTGGAGTCTATGCAGCTCTATATTGGACCAAACGTTACTGCCCTTGAGGATGAATTTGCTGCCTACATAGGTACAAAATACGCTGTTGGCGTTGGCTCAGGCACGGAGGCTCTCTTAATAGCACTTGCTGCATGTGGCATAAAAAAAGGCGATGAGGTGATAACCACCCCACATACCTTTTTTGCAACAGCCGAGGCTATTTATCACGCCGGAGCTACACCGGTTTTTGTTGATATAGACCCGGATACTTATAACATTAATCCAAGGCTTATTAAGGAAAAAATCACTAATAATACGCGTGCTATAATTCCAGTGCACATGTACGGTCAGACGGCAGATATGATGCCTATTGTGGAGATAGCAAAGGCGCATAATTTGCATATAGTAGAAGACGCCTGCCAAGCCCATGGCGCTCAGTATGACGGGAAAAACTGTGGACAGTTTGGAGCTGCTGGCTGTTTTAGTTTTTATTATACAAAAAATCTAGGCGCATACGGTGAAGGCGGCATTATAACTACAAATGATGTCTTTTTAGCCGACACTGCCAGAAAACTGCGAAACCATGGGCATAGCTCTAAGTTTGAGCACTCGCTCATGGGGCACAACAGCAGGCTTGATGAACTGCAAGCTGCCATATTACGTATCCGACTAAGACACCTTGATGAGTACAACAATCTAAGGCGTAAAATTGCTAAAATGTACGATGAGATGTTATCAGGTTTACCGCTACGTTTGCCTGCTGAAAAACTCGGCAATAAGCATGTTTATCATCTGTATGTGATTAGGTGTAAAGAAAGAGATGAGTTGATAAAACACCTCACACAATGTGGCATTAGCAGCGGGATTCACTACAAAAACCCAGTGCATTTACAAGAGGCGTGTAAACCCTATGGATATAAAGCGGGGGATTTACCTGTTACAGAGGCTATATGCGGTGAGATTTTATCCTTGCCGATGTACCCGGAGCTTGCCAAATCAGACATTGCGTATGTTTGTGAGTGTATTAGAGAATTTTACAAAATGTAAGGGAAAGGATTTTATATATGAAAATAACAAATCTTAAAGTGCTTGTAACCGGAGGGGCCGGCTTTATTGGTAGCCATCTTGTTGATAAACTCCTTGAGACAAACAATAAGGTTACGGTTTTAGATAATTATACATCTGGCAAACGGGAAAATCTTAGCCATTGCCTTGATAAAATACAACTTGTAGAAGGCGACGTATGCGATAAGTCCTTGGTTTACAGTATAACCCGCGACATTGATGTGATTTTTCACTTAGCTGTCCAGTGCCTACGCGTATCAATCAATAACCCGGAAATCAATCATGAGGTTAACGCAACCGGTACGCTTAATCTATGCCTTGCTGCCATTAAAAACTGGGTACGGCGCTTTGTATACATCTCAAGCTCCGAGGTCTACGGTAGCGCTAAGTATGCACCGATGAACGAGGTACATCCACTGTTGCCAACAACTATCTACGGGGCTTCTAAGGCTGCCGGGGAGTTATACACATTGTCCTCATATAAAACATATAATCTGGAATCCATGATAGTTAGACCGTTTAATACCTACGGGCCGCGTTCACACTTTGAAGGGGCTTATGGGGAAGTTATTCCTAAATTTACGCTTAGACTTTTAAATGACAAAGAGCCTATCATCTTTGGTAATGGCAAGCAGACAAGGGACTTTACATACGTATCGGATACGGTCGCTGGTATATTTATGGCGGCACAGTGTGATGAGCTCATTGGCGATGTGGTAAACATTGCAAAGGCCTCTGAGGTTAGCATAAATGCCCTTCTTGATATAATAAAAAAAGCGCTTTCTAAAGAGCATATAGATGCTGTTTATGATGAATCAAGGCCTGGCGATGTTATCCGCCACGTGGCTGACATAACTAAGGCAAAACGCCTTTTCAGGTATACACCCAAAATTTCTATAGAAGAAGGCATTAATAAATACATAGAGTGGTTTACTTCTCAGGGGTATGATTATAAAGAACTATTTAAAAAAGATATAACCCATAATTGGCAATAGAAATTAACTATAGCGTTTTTGGGATTTGCTGGTGATAGGTACACCTCTCTATTTAAGCCCTATTTTAAAAGGATAATTAATGAAAATACCAGTAGCTAAACCATACATGGATAGCGCTGAGGAAACTGCCGCAACTGAGGCTATACGCAGCGGGTGGGTAACCCAGGGGCCAAAGGTTGCACACTTTGAAGCACTCTTTGCAAAGTACGTAGGGGCAGCATACGCAATAGCTGTTACCTCCTGTACAACAGCGCTTCATAGTGCCATAGCAGTACTTGGCATCGGTCTATCCAAACAAGACGAAGTAATAGTTCCCTCGATGAGTTTCATAGCAAGTGCTAACAGCATCATTCATGCAGGTGCTACGCCGGTTTTCGTGGATGTTGATGATACCTGTAACCTTGACCCATCTGCCATTGAGCCACTAATAACGGAAAACACTAAGGCTATCATTGTTGTGCACCAGATGGGTATGCCTGCTGAGCTTGACCAAATTACAGCTATAGCACAAAGGCATAAGCTCCTTATAATAGAAGATGCCGCCTGCGCTATCGGCTCAGCCTACAAGGGTAAGAGAATCGGCAGCCATGGCAACATCGCTTGCTTTAGTTTTCACCCAAGAAAGATTATTACAACTGGCGAAGGTGGCATGGTGGTAACGGATAACCCCATCTACGCTGAGCATCTTAGACGCTTTCGCCACCACGGTATGTCCATATCAGATTTAGAGCGCCACAGTGCTGATAAGGTCATCATAGAGTCATACATTGACGTTGGATATAACTACAGGATGACAGACATACAGGCAGCTATTGGTATATGTCAGATGGAAAAGCTGCCGTATATAATTCAAAGACGCAGGGATATTGCTAAACTCTATAACGATTCACTATCAAAGAGCAAATACCTAAGAGTACCAAAGGAGCCGGATACGGTCTTTCATAATTATCAATCCTACTGGGTAGAAGTCCTTGAAAACGCCCCTATTGATAGAAACTCGTTAATGGAAGCACTCCTTCAAAAGGGTATTGCCACAAGAGCCGGTATTATGGCAATACATAGGCAATTATGTTATAGCCACTATAAACAAAGCCTCCCTAATACGGAACGGCTTACAGATAACACGCTAATCTTACCGCTGTATCCACAAATGACTGATAGTGAAGTGCGCTATGTCATAGATTCAATACTATTAACTATGGAGAGGTAACTGATGGATAACAGAGAAAAACTAAGAAAACTCTTTGCTCGCGAGCTTGGCATTGACGAGGCTGTAGTTGTAGACAACCTTACGTATAATACCATACAGGAATGGGACTCGGTAGCCCATATGCGCCTTGTGGCTGCCATAGACGATGGCTTTGATATTATGCTTGACGCCGAAGACGTTATAGATATGAGCTCCTTTGCAAAGGCTATTGATATATTGAAAAAGTACAACGTGGAGTTTTAATTATGATGCTGCTTAAAGATAAGGTAGCCGTAGTAACAGGGGCCAATAGGGGAATCGGCAGCGCTATTGCCAAGTGTTTTGCTCAAAATGGGGCACACGTTATTGCAACTGCAAGGACTGCTGGCTCTTTAGATGATATGTGCTCTAATATGGAAAAAAGTACACCGTTATATTTTGATGTATCGGACTTTGCAGCAGTAAAAAACGCCTTCAAAGAGATTTTAAAGGTAACAAAGTACATAGATGTGCTCGTAAATAACGCCGGTATAATGGATAACTCATTACTTACAATGATAAGTAGCGAAAATATCCAAAAAACGTTTACAACCAATACATTTGGCACTCTATACATGATGCACTTAGGGGCACGCATTATGATGAAAAAGAAATCAGGCAGCATAATAAACATATCCTCCATACTTGGCGTAAACGGAGCCGAAGGCACGGTTGTCTACAGTGGCTCTAAGGCTGCCATCATCGGCATAACTAAGGCAGCCGCTAAAGAACTAGCCCCATCTAACATACGTGTAAATGCCATAGCCCCCGGATTTATAGAAACCGATCTTGTAAAGGCGCTACCGGAGGATAAGTATAAGGAAAAGGTGGATACCATAAAAATGAACCGTGTTGGTACCGTTACAGATGTTGCCAATTGTGCACTATTTTTAGCATCTGAGCTGTCAACATATGTTACCGGACAGGTAATCGGCGTAGATGGCGCTATGATAGTATAAAGAAAAGGAGGTAGTTATAGGTATGAGTGGATTAAAGCGGTTAGAAAAGTTTTCAGGTCGTAAAGGCCCATTACTATTAATAATAATGGACGGAGTAGGCATAGGGAAGGCTGATGACTCTAATGCCGTATACATGGCGCAAACCCCCAATTTTGACAAATTATTCAAAACCGAGCTATATTCAGCTATTCAAGCCCATGGCGAGGCCGTTGGGCTGCCATCGGATGAGGATATGGGGAATAGCGAGGTCGGGCACAACGCACTTGGCGCTGGTAGAGTCTTTGCTCAAGGTGCAAAACGCGTAAATGAGGACTTTAACTCCGGCAGCGTATTTTCAGGTAAACTCTGGAACGACATCGTAGAAAGAGGCAAAAAAGGTGGCGCTGTACATTTTATAGGCTTATTTTCCGATGCCAACGTTCATTCTAACATAAACCATATATATAAGATGATTGATGAGTTAGTCGTAAAAGGTATAGAAAAGGTGAGAGTCCATCCACTCTTAGACGGTAGAGACGTTCCGCCACGCTCAGCACTAACGTACGTCATACCGCTTGAAGAGCGCCTGAAAAAAATCAGAGACGATGAAGGTTACCATTACGTAGTGGCAAGCGGCGGCGGACGTATGAACGTAACAATGGATAGGTACGAGGCGGATTGGAATATTGTTAAAAGAGGCTGGGATGCCCATGTTAACGGCATAGGCCGTCAGTTTAAAAGCTGTGAGGAAGCCGTCAATACCTTCTATGAGGAAAACCTCGACGATCAGTATATGGGGGCTTTTGTTATTGTAGATGACGAGGGTAAACCAGTGGGGAAAATGGAAGATGGCGATAGCGTCATATTTTTTAATTTCCGTGGCGATAGGGCTATTGAAATATCAGTGGCTTTTGATGGTGGAGCAGAATTTACTAAAATAGACAGGGGGCGTATCCCAGAGGTGCTATACGCTGGTATGATGGAATATGACTCTGATGCCAAGATACCCAAAAATTTTATAGTAAACCCCCCGCAAATAAACGGAACTGTCGGCGAATACCTGTGCAGTGAAAATATGAGGATGTTTGCTTTATCAGAAACACAAAAATACGGCCATGTAACATACTTTTGGAATGGCAATAAGTCCGGTTACATAAATAAGGAGCTTGAAACATACATAGAAATTCCGTCAGATAGAATAACATTTGATAAAGCGCCAAAGATGAAAGCTATCGAAATAACAGAAAAAACAATGGAACTGCTTGATTCAGGTAACTATGGTTTTGGACGTATAAATTTCGCCAATGGCGATATGGTTGGACACACAGGCGTTATGGAGGCAGCAATACAGGCAGTTGAAACCGTTGATGAGTGTGTTGGCCGCCTTGTTGAAAAGGTAAATAGCCTTGACGGTATTACTATTATTACAGCAGACCACGGCAATGCAGATGAAATGTTTGAGTTAAAAAAGGGGAAAAAGATTCCAAAAACAGCACATACACTAAATCCAGTCCCTTTTGTAATTATAGACCCAGAGTATAAAGGAGAGTACAAAATGGCAGACCTATCACAACGCGGGTTAAGTAATGTTGCTGCAACTATATGTAATCTCCTTGGTTATGAAAAACCACAAGAATACGACCCATCACTTATAACTTTTGTATAGAAAAAAAGAAGAAGAAATAGAAGAAAAGGGGGAAGGACTCTGTCCTTCCCCCTAAAAAAGACCCCCTCTGACTCTTCTTTTTGACTTGTGCGCAAGCGCTACAGGGGTGTTATCACTGGCAATAACTTATTCATTTGGTGCTACTTATATGAAGTTTCTGCACTTATTATTATCCTTACTGTTATTGCGTAGTTTTACATGTGGCTATTGAGTCAAGCAGAGCGCTCGCTTGCGTTGATAGGTGTTCTGCTGTTTGGACCATCTCTTGTGAAGCTGAGGCGTTTTGTTGTATTATTTGGTCTAGTTGGTGAATGGCATCGTTTATTTGTTGTACGCCGGAGTTTTGTTCCTTTGTGGCTACTGAGATTTTTTGTATGAGATTAGAAGTTTGTTCTATACTTGGTAGGAGAATTTCAAGCGTGGAGCCGGCGCGTTCTGAGATTTTAACACTAGTGCTTGAGAGCTCGTTAATTTCGGCTGCTGATTTTTGGCTACGCTCCGCTAATTTTCTAACCTCTGCGGCTACAACGGCAAAACCTTTACCGTGTTCACCGGCTCTGGCTGCCTCTATGGCGGCATTTAGGGCTAAAAGGTTGGTCTGTCTGGCTATTTCTTCAATAATAGATATTTTTTGTGCTATTTCTTTCATAGATTTTACTAAGGCTGTTACAGCTTGGCCGCTTTCGGCTGCGTCAGTTGTGGATTTGCTTGCAATATTATCGGTTTCTGCGGCGTTTGCAGCAATTTGTTTTATGCTTGATGCCATTTCCTCCATAGATGCCGAGGTTTGTTCAATAGAGGCAGCCTGAGCCGTGGAGCCTTCCGATAGAGATTGGGCTGTTTGGGTAAGCTCGAGGCTTGAGTTTCTAACGTTTTGTGCTACTTTTTTTACTTCATTCATAAAATTACACAACTTATCTATCATAATATTCATAGATATACACAATGAACCAATCTCGTCTTGAGTGTGTACTTTTAATCGTATTGTCATATCGCCATCGGCTATTTTATCTGCGGCAGATTCGGCTTCTTTTAATGGATTTGTTATTGTCTTAGAAAATAATTGAGCTGCTACAAAAATTGCTACAAGAATAATTGATGCCCAAAAAAATATTTTATTTCTTAAGGAATAGATATTATCAAAGGCCTCTTGCTCGTCTATTTCGCTAATTAATGCCCACTTCATATCCTTTATGTTTAATGGCATATATGATGATAATACGGGTACACCGCGATAGTCCTTTATGATTTCGTCGTTTGCTTTGCCTGCAAGAGCCTCCTTGGCCGATTTTGTATGTATTTGCAGTAAACCTAGTGCACTGCTAAATCCCTTAATCTTATTTATTGTTGCAATGCCGGCTTTTTCAAGGGCATCAAAAAATCCCTTTTCGTCTTCAAGAAAAAATCTCGACTCACTTCTTAGCGTATAATCGCTCCCTATAATGTATGTCTCACCGCTATTACCAAGCCCCACGTCTTTCCACCGATTATTGTATGTCATTATATTGTTTATCTTATTTATGGGCATTTGAAATACGAGTACTCCTATCATGTGTGAGCCATCAAATATAGGCGCCCCTATAAAAGATGCTTGAGCATTATATGATGGATAGTACGGGGAGAAATCAACAAGTTTAACGTAGTCTTTAGTAGTTGAGGATTTTACCTGTTGAAAAACCTCTCCTATGCCTGTTTTGGAGTAAACGCCTGTTGTTAAGGAGGTAGCAAAGTCTACTTCTTTAAAGACGGTGTATACAATATAGCCGGTATCTATATCTACTAAAAATACGTCGTAGTAGCCAAATTTGTTTAGGTATTCCTTTATAATAGGGTGGTATTTGGCATGGATTTTAGCATAGCTACTTGTATCTTTTGAGTCATCAAGGTTGTGTTTTGAGCCTCTGGGGTTTGAATTATTAGATATGTAGATATGCTGGAGAATCTTTGTTGGTTTGTCTTTTGGATATACCTCTGATAATGAAACCTGTTTTTCAACATTTTTATTTAAATCTGGCAAAAATTGCCCTTCGTAAAAGTCTACAAGGCTCTTGTCATTTTCAATGTAGTTTTTGGCAAGGGGCACTTCCTTTTCCACATCATTAAAAGCCTGCTTAAATTCTGCCATAGCGTTTACTATCATTGTGCTTTGTGATAGGGTAAGTACTTGGTTACGAGTTTGTTCAAAGTAATCTTCTATTTGGTTAGCCTTTATCTCTTTCATAGCCCTTAACTTATTGAAGTGTTCTTGTTTAAGTGAATTTTGCGCTGTATTGTAACCAACGGTGCCTATGCTTAGGATTGCCAATAGGCCTATTGATATAAACGCAGCAAGTAGTTTGTATCTGATTTGTAGCCTTTTTATAATATCCACTAAATATTCCTCCCTTACTTTTTTGTTGACAATGTTAGACAAAAATGTTAGCATTACACATTGTTCTTTGAAGAAGAATTAGAGCATTGTTTAGCTCCAATAATAGTATTAATAGTATAATTGTAGCACATAGGTATAGTTCTATAGGCATAGTTGCTCTCAAATCAATAAGGTAAAGGGTTTTGATAGTATGTCGTTAACCTATTGATTTTAGAGGGTTTTTCTCAAACAGAACCAATCCTGACTTAAGTTGAATCTTGGTTTATAGCGTAGTCAAAGATATTTCATATTTATGCCTCCCGTATAGAGTTTGTTAAAAGTGTGTTACAATATATAAGGAAATAGTCTATATATAGCGGGCTTATTTGTCAAGGCTGTTTTTTTGTGTTATATGCGGTGTTATCTCGTTGCATATCAAAAGATAGCCAGCCATCTTATTGTTATTATCTCTAATGGCTGTTAATTTTGCGTTTATCAACAGATGATGGGATTGTTCTTGTTTGTATTCTACTGTAAAAGTATATACGGCATTTTTTTTAAGTATTTCAATTGCCTTATTAAAATCTATATTGCTTGAATTTATTATATTATATATATCTGTTAGTTTTAACTCTTTGAGGCATTTGATTGTACACCCAAACATACTTTCTGCTATTGGATTATAATATAGTATGTTGAAGTTTAAATCTGCGGCAATTATAGCCATATCTGTAAAAGTATTTAGGATGTTTTCAAGGTAGGTGTTTTTTTTAATTAATGCCTCCTTCGTTTCTTTAGTTTCCGTGGTATCTCTAAAGAAGCTTGCCATTACCATTTTACCGTCAAGCTCAAACACACTTGAATACACGTCCACTGATTTTGACCGGCCACTTCTATGTACCACGGATAGGGCACTGTGTATGTGTTTTTTACCCTCTACAATATCCATAAGCATCTGTTCGTATCTTTCTTTTTCATTTACCAGATATAAGTTTTCTTGGTGCATACCAATTATTTTTTCTTTAGGAAATCCAATCATATTTTCTGCTTGTTGATTGGCATCTATGATAACTCCAGTATCTGTATCGGTTATAAAGACAGCATCTATGGTTGTTTCTATGAGTTTTCTGTATTTTTCCTCTGACTTTGCAAGCCTTTGAGTCAACACTACAAGCTCTTTTCTTTGCATATATAGTGAAAGGAACACCTTCACTTTATTTCTTAATATAAGAGGGTCTACGGGTTTTATTAGATAATCAACGGCCCCTACCTCGTATCCTTTAAATTTATATTCTTGACCGTCTTTTAGTGCTGTTATGTATATGATTGGTATGTACTTTGTCTTTTCGTATCTTTTCATCAACTGACCCACTTCAAATCCACTCATCTCCGGCATAAGTACATCGAGTATAACTAATGCAAATTCATGCTGAAGTAGCAATATAAGGGCATCCTTACTTGAAGTGGTGCTTATTATATTTACTGGCAAATCCTCTAAGATGGCCCTTAGCGTCAATAGATTTTCGGGCTTGTCATCAACTATTAAAATATTATGGCTATTGTCTATTTCCATTGTTGTTATGAGTGATTTCTTTTTGACGTATTGTAACATTGTTTTTTTAAATTTAGTAATAGCTCAGTTATCCCTTTTATCTTTTGCTACATTTATTATATTTAGTCAAAAAAGAACAAACCAGCAAAGCATGCGGTTTCTAAACATGCAAGAATTGAGGCTAACAGGGCTCTAAAGCCTACCTCCGATAAATCCCTTGTGCGTTCAGGGGCAAGGGCTGCATAGCCACCAACAAAAATAGCCATCGAGGCTATATGTGCAAAGCCGCAAAGTGCGTAGGTTGTTACTACAATAGTACGTTGGCTTGTTATTGTGCCATTTTTTATTAGTGTTGCTAGGTCTTGATATGCTATCATTTCTGTCACTACTGTGCGTTCACCAATGATTTGTGCTATTGAGTTAACGTCTGAAAAAGGTACTCCTATAATCAGTGTTAACGGGTAAAATATATATCCCAAAAATAATTTAATGCTCCAATTGAAGCTTGGGTTGATGGTTTTGCCGATTATGTCAAGAAACAAGTCTGTAAGTGATACTAGCCCAAGGACTGCTATTAATAGCGTAACTATGCCAAATATCAGCTTACCGCCTTCGGTTGCACCATTAATTACAGCTTCAAACATATTACCTTCTTGCTGTTGGTAAGGTATTACAGTAATACCTAAGGTTTTTGGGCTTTTTGACTCTGGATAGATTATCTTAGACATAATAAGGGCAGCCGGTGCCGATAAAAAAGAAGCGGAAACTAAATGCCCTGCTATTTGCGGAAAGTAATCTATTAATGCAAAGACGTATACAGCCAGCATTGATGATGAAATAGTAGCCATGCCACCTGTTAAAATAGTGCAAAACTCGGAATGGGTCATATCCCGCATGTATGGTTTAATTGAAAGGGCTGATTCAACGCCTACAAAAATATTGCTTGCAACACAAAGGGACTCAGCACCAGAGACTTTCATTAATCTTGTAAATATACGGGAAAAAAAACCTATGATGATTGGCATTATTTTTAGATAGTATAGTACTGACATAAGAGCACTAAAAAATATTAGAAGTGGAAAGGCTTGAAAGGCTAAAATAAAGCCAAGGCTCTTTTGGCCACTATCACTAATTTGCCCTGGTGGAATTGATAACACACCAAAAACAAACTCGACCCCAGAGGTACAGGCATTCATTACTTTAACAATAGTATCATTTATAACCATAAAAACCCACGTGCCTGCCGGAAAAATAAATATAAATACTGAAAATGCTGCCTGAATTAAAAGTCCGGCTACTATTACGTGCAGGTTCATATTTTGGCGCTCACGTGAAAAAAGCCACGCTATTGCCATTAAAACAAATATGCCACACAAGCTTATTATGTTGTACATATAATGCCCATACTTAATCTAAAATATAATCTTTTTCATGAGTCGCATACCAGGGTGGTTGAGTACTTTTATTAAATATAAAATTTTCCACAACTAAATAATCCATTTCTGTTTTCATAAAACATTTATAAGCATCCAAAGGGGTGCATACAATGGGTTCACCACGCACATTAAAGCTCGTATTTACTACGACTGGACAACCTGTTTTATTTTTAAATGTGTTTATCAAGAGCCAAAACTGTGGGTTAGTTTCTTTATGTACTGTTTGCACTCTTGCGGAGTAGTCAACGTGGGTTACGGCTTGAATTGCAGAGCGTACATGGTAGAGTTTCTCCATAAGTGGTAATTTATTATAGGCTTTTGGTAAAGGCTTTTGTTTATCCTTTTTTATGTTGCACACTATAAGCATGTATGGCGATGGGGCTTCAATATCAAAGTACTGAGTGCTATCTTCATATAAAACTGCTGGGGCAAATGGTCTAAAACCTTCTCGGTATTTTATTTTAAGATTCATGGTCTTTTGCATTTCCATGTTTCTGGCATCGCCGATTATGCTTCTATTACCAAGGGCACGTGGTCCCCACTCCATTTTTCCTTGAAACCAGCCGATGACCTTCCCACTTGCAATGAGGTTGGCAACATCACTACAGAGCTGATTAAAGTCTGAGTATTCATCGTATGGGGCATTATATTTTTTAGCTAAACGCAAAATATCTGCTCGCTCGTACTGTGGCCCAAGGAGTGCACCGTGCATTGCATCAATTTGTGGATTTGTGTTTCTTTCTTTGCCTTTCCATATATGCCAAGCGGCAAGGGCTGCTCCCAACGCCCCGCCTGCATCCCCAGCTGCTGGTTGAATCCATATATCTTCAAAAACCTTTTCCCTCAGCAGTTTACCGTTACTAACACAGTTTAATGCAACCCCGCCTGCCATTGTCAAGTACTTAGAGCCAGTCAAAGTGCTTGCCGTTTTACCTAAACGGAGCACCACCTCGTCGGTTATTTGTTGAATAGCTAATGCCATATTTAGATATGGACTACTTAGCTCACCTTCAGGGGTACGCCTTGGCACGCCAAAGAGTTTTAACCACTTATTGTCATTGCACATGGTTAAACCAGTTGCATAATTAAAATACTCCATATTTAAGATCATCGAGCCATCTTCTTTTAAGTCAATAAGCTCTGTTAGTATCTTTTTGGTGTACTTTGCCGTTTGCTCATCTAAAGGGTCTCCATATGGCGCTAATCCCATAAGTTTATACTCACCACTATTAACCTTAAACCCACAGTAGTATGTAAAGGCAGAGTATAAAAGCCCCAATGAGTGCGGAAAATGTAACTCACGCAGTATTTCAATATCTTTACCTTTGCCGTGGCAAATGGTAGTAGTTGCCCACTCGCCAACACCATCAACCGTTAAGATAGCGGCATCTTTAAATGGAGATGGATAAAAGGCACTTGCTGCGTGGGATAGGTGGTGTTCAGGAAAAAGTATCTGAATGTCTTTATTTAAGCCAAGTTTAGATAATTCTTCCTTCAAAATCTTCCGCATAAAGATTTTTTCTTTAATCCACACAGGCATTGCCTGCAAAAAACTATTTAACCCTTTTGGGGCAAAGTGGTGGTAAGTTTCCATCAGGCGTTCAAACTTAAGATATGGCTTATCGTAAAAAGCAACACATATAAGCTCTGCTGAATTGACCCCACCGTATTCTAACACATAGCGTGCAGCGTTAAGCGGAAATGACGAATCATGCTTAACCCTACTAAAGCGCTCTTCTTGAGCTGCTGCCACAATACTACCAGCGCAAATAAGCGCCGCTGCACTATCGTGATAATATGCTGATATGCCTAAAATAGCCTCTTTTTTCAAGTTCACCTAAAAAAGCGTATATATAAATGGTGCTACAGCACTGCCACCACCAAAAATAATAATTAGACCAAAAAACAATAGCACTATTATCATCGGCAAAAGCCAAAATTTCTTACGTACCCTTAAAAACCCCCATATATCACGTAAAAAATCCACTACAATCCCCCCTCAGTAAGGCCTTTCCATATCAGTAGCACTATACTTATGGTTACGTACACTAAAGGCTGAAACGTCTCCCTTTTTCCATTTTTTCAACTGTAGACTATCTGCCCCTATAACCCTTCTTATAAGACCAACCGGTACAACTAATACGAAAAACACTATGCTTAACAAAACCTTCGACATTACTATATTTAATATATTTGCTAAGCCAAACCACAATATTGCTACTGGCTTATAGGCAGTTGGCCAAAGCATGTTAATAAACAAAAAGAAAATAGCATATGGTATTAACACTAAACTGCCCTGCCAATATGCAATAATCAGCAATATAAAAACCACCACCATCCCAGCATCACGAACCTCGGTGAGTGTTATCTTTCTTTTAAATATTTTTTTCATTTTTGCACATTCTTTTATAAAATGTTATTATAACAATTAATTAGTAGTTTTAGTAAAATCAATTTGAAAAATAACATTAAGGAGGTGTTAACATATGAAATTATACATTATATTATTAACTACCATGCTACTAATGATTTCTTGTGATGAAGGTAATAAAAATACCGTTGAAAAATACAGTGATACGGTTGTAGATAAATATAAAGGTACGCAACAGTTTGGTAAGCAGGTGGATATTCAAAGGCTTCAAGAGGCTATTACCATGTTTAAAAGTGCTGAGGGCAGGTATCCGAAGGATATTGCTGAGATTACAGAATCTACGGGAATAGAGCTTGATAGCAATCTATATACGTATGACCCAGAAACTGGCGTATTAGCAACGAAACAGTAGCGTGTTTTCTCTATTGCGCTTATGAAAACAAATTGACACAAGAGGAAGATTTTAGTACTATGTAAATCATGCACAAGATAACCTTGTATGTAACGCTTTTACGTCCGAAACACTGGATTAAAAACCTGCTCATATTTGCGGCCCCATTTTTTGCAGGTGTAGTTTTCCAAAGCCGCTCTTTATTTCATGCTATCCCGTCGTTTTTTGCCTTTTGTGCGTGCGCAAGCACTGTGTACATTATAAACGATATTGTGGATAGAAAAAAAGACAGCTTTCACCCTAAAAAGAAATCAAGACCCATAGCCTGCGGCTGCGTTAGCATTAGAGAAGCCCTTGTTTTAGCAGCATTGCTATTTATGTTAACCATTATTGTTGCATATATGATGGGGCTTCAGTTTCTTTTTTATACGCTTTTATATTTAGTAATTCAGGCTGGCTACACATTTTATTTAAAAGACAGGGCGCTTGTTGACATCTTTGCTATAGCCTCTGGATTTGTAATACGGGTTATGGCAGGTGGGGCTGCTTTTGATATTGTCGTATCAAACTGGCTGCTGCTAACAATGTTTATGGTTTCATTAATGCTTGCTAGTGGCAAACGACTTGGTGAGGTGTATCTTTTAACTGTTAATGCCGATGTACACAGAAAAAGCCTCAGTGAGTACACAAAGAGCACCTTAAAGGAAATTCTTGTCATTAGTTCATCCTCGTCGCTAATAGCCTATGCCCTGTACACAATTGAGGAATCACCTCAATTAATATATACAGTGCCAGTAGCTACGTTTGGGCTTTTTCGCTATTTAATGGTTTCAAAAATCGGCTTTGGAGACCCAACAGATGCCCTTTTTTCAGACAAGTGGCTTTTAATCACACTCATTTTGTGGATGGCACTTGTTGCAATAATAAGATACAATTGATTAAATAAGGAGAATGTGAACAAATTATGGATATTAGAAAAAAAATCCTTCAGTTTCTATATAAAGTATTTCCATTTCCACTAAAGGCAGACGCAAATCTATTGTCAACCGTTGATAGCAGTATAGAGCTTTCATGTATTATTAATTTCTACGGAAGGATAGACCTCTTGGAAGGCATATTGTTTTGTCTAAGCTCCCAAAGTTTAGACAAAAGTAGGTTTGAAGTTGTGCTTATAGAAGACAGAGGCGGTACAGAGGCTGGAAAAAAGACAGCTGTAAAATTTGCTCAAAAATTAGAAGATAAACTTAACATAAAATATGTACCACTTTTGGATAACTTTGGCAAAATGGGATACTCAAGAAACATCGGTTTAATAAATAGTAGCGGCAAATATATACTGTTTCTTGATGACGATACACTAATACATCAAAGAGATTTCCTAAGCCTTTTCCTAAATGAATTTGCCAAAGCCGGTGTTGATTCAGTAGTGCCACGTGGAAGTGCCAGCTTTTGCACAATTAAAGATAGGTACGATTTCCACGACCCGTTCTTTCCATCAAATCGCTGCACAGGCTATACGCGCGAGGCTATTGCCGAGCTTGGTGGTTTTGTTTCAAACATAGTTGGACAAGAAGAGGTAGAGTTTTTAATACGTTTTATAGCAGCTGGCAAAAAACACTCTTATACCTCGCTCATTCAATACTACCATCCGCCGTATATACTCAATAGTCTAAATAAGGCAAAAGCTGTTGGTCTTTCCTTTGGTAACCTTAGACACAGGTACCCATTCGTTGTATGGTCTTTGATACTTTTAAACGGTATGAGACACTTACCACAAATATTTATTCCAGTTAACACAAAACTAAAGACGCACGGTATGTTCGGGCTTGGCTTTTTCATTGGCGTGGTACTTTCATTTTTTAATAAAGAAGTGAGCTACAAATAACCATAGTGAAGATTAAACAAGTTGAAGTTCTGTTGCTTACCCTTCCCATAAATGCCCAAAAAGTAGTCTGTCTATTTATTTGTATACTTTCTCATCATAATATCTTGATATTATATCGTTATTTATGATAAATTTAAGATATTATCATAATAATTGGAGGGAATTTAGTTATGGTAACATATGACATAAAAGAAAAATTATGTATCGCTCTGGATGTAGACAATATAGAGGAGGCTATTAGGCTTGCAAGAGTGCTGGTATCTTCTGTGGGGATATTTAAGGTTGGTAAGCAATTGTTTACCAAAGAAGGACCTAGGGTTATAAAGGAAATAATAAATATAGGAGGAAAGGTATTTTTAGATTTAAAATACCACGATATTCCTAATACTGTAGCAAGCGCAGCTAAAGAGGTTGTTAAGTTAGGTGTACACATGTTTAACATACATGCAAGCGGAGGTTCTGAGATGATGCAAGCAACTGTAGAGGCTGTAAATAAAGAGGCACAAAAATTAGGTACAGCTAAACCTTTAATTTTGGCTGTTACGGTGTTAACCAGCATAAATGATTACATGTTAACAACTGAACTTGGCGTTAGAAGAGAGCTAACGGAACATGTGGTTTATTTAGCTAATCTTGCGAAACACTCAGGGATAAATGGTGTTGTAGCTTCTCCACAAGAAATTCAGGCAATAAGGAATAATTGTGGCAAAGATTTTATTATCCTTACACCAGGCATACGCCCCTTGTGGTCTACAAAGGATGATCAAAAACGGGTAACTACGCCAAAAGAGGCTATTGCCTTAGGGGCTGATTACATAGTAGTTGGAAGGCCTATACTCAAGGCTGATAACCCTGTTGAAGCAGCAAACAAAATATTAGAGGACATGACAGTATAAGATTTAATAAAACTTTGAATATTGGTATAGTTGTTAATTATATGGATTGGATATCAATACCGTGTGGCATAAATATTGCCTAAATAAAGTTTCACAAATTTATAGCACATTTCGATTTGATAAGGACACAAAGTGTAGATAATAAAATAGGGCAGACACTCGAAAGGTCTGCCACTACAATACATGTATTTTTGTAGGGGCGAGCCTAGGGGCAAGCCCTTAATTTTTTGTTACCTATCAAATCGAAATGCGCTATAAAAGGTTTACATCTCAAAAATCTTTTATTCATTTTTACTTTTTAATCGTTTAATTTTTTCTTTACAAAATAGTAAAAAACGCCCCCTCCAATAGCTAACGCCCTTAGTACTAAATATAAAGGGGACACTACACCTATAAGCAGGTCTCTTTTTATTGTTTTCAACATAAAAGGTATAGTTGTTAGAAAAAACGCTACACCTATTATCCCTGTCAGATATAACATTGAAGGAACTACCAATTGCCCCACCACTGCTATCAAAATCATAAATAAAAGCAGTATTTGGATTTTAAGGGTTTGGGGGGTATAGGCATCTTTAATCATCTTAGCTGGGAATCTTTTATAAACAACCATGCGCCAGTAGCCACGCCAAAACTTCTTCCTCATATAATCCCACACGCTTGATGGATGTCCAAGGTGATACACCACTACCTTCGGGTTAAATACCATTTTGTAGCCTTTAGATGACATCTTGTATGAAAGCTCCGTATCCTCGTTATTTGCTGTGGGGAAAGACTCATCAAACCCACCGGCTGTCGTAAATATGTCCTTTTTATATGCTGCAGAATAAGTATCTACCATAGATATGGTTTTAGACTTTTGGCATATATCATATCGTTCCTCAAACTCAGCCTGCGCAAAGCGCGCTATCAACTGACTTTGATTGGTTTTATATACACCTTTTATAGCAACCACCTCTGGATCGGCTTCAAACACGCTTACCATTTCGCTTATCCAGTTTTGTGATGGTATACAGTCTGAATCAGTAAAGAGGATAACTTCACCGCTTGAAAGGCTAACCCCACGGTTTCTAGCACAAGCAGGTCCTGAGTTTTCTTGTCTTACGTATCTTACTGGATAGGCATTTACTATACTTGCCGTATTATCTGATGAACCATCATCTATAACTATTACCTCGTAATCCGTGTAAGTTTGCTTCATTAGGGCATCTAAACACATACCTATAGTTTTTTGTGCATTATATGCCGGTATTATCACAGAAGCTTTCATAATAAAATTAGCCCCTTTCACCGTGCAAGTAATCACCGAGCACTGCCCTACTGTGTTCGTCGTCATGGCAGTATGAGCAGAGATTTTCCCAATTAGAGCCATCTTGCGGGTTATTACTGTGGTTACCGTCTTTGTGGTGGACTGTTAACATGTACTTATTTTTAATGTCAAACTCTCTGCCACATTTTGCACAGATAAGGCCATGAATTTTTAGTGATTGCTCACGGTAGTTGGAGCTGTCGCCTTTTTGTCCTGTCTTTAGGTCCTTTATTATCTCTTCAAGCGGTTTATCGGATTTGACCTTTCTTGGTTTAGATGATTTATTTTTCAAGCGAAAAGTTTTATTATCTTTCATTATTAACCTCGTTGCTTAGTTTATTTGGCAGTTTAAGCGTAAAGAGTGCCCCATTTCCCTTATTACTAACGGAGATTAGCCCATTCATGCTTTTTTCCATAATAGTTTTAGACATGTAAAGGCCAATGCCTGTACCGTGTCCTTTGCCTTTGGTTGTAAAGTACGGCTCAAATATTTTATCTATATAATCTTCTTTAATACCACCACCGCTGTCGCATATCTCTATAATAGTGGTGTCATCGTGCGTAGTCAGCTCTATAGAGATTCTACGTTTTGTTTTATTTGCAACAGCCTCTTTAGCATTATTTAAAATATTAAGAATAACCTGTTTGAACTCATTTGGATAACCATATATGTTACATGGCAAGGGGGCTTTTACATCATATTGGATTTCAATGGCAAACTGTTTTAGTTGAATAGAAATAAGTGAAAGCACCTCATCTATAGCCTTTTTAGCATCAAAGATTACTTTGGTTTTAGATGGGACAAAAAACCTGCGGAAATCATCCACTGTCTTTGACATATGCGTGATTTGTTCCATACAGTTATTTGTTGTTTCAGTTATATAGTGTTTATCAAGCTCTCCCATAGTAAAAGCCTCCTCTAAGTCTTGCACTAAGATGGACAAGATGTTTAGAGGCTGACGCCACTGGTGCGCAATAGCCCCGATCATCTCCCCCATAGAGGCCAACTTCGATTGCTGTATTAATAGTTCCTCTTTTTCCCGGTGTTTTTTAACCGCTTCCGTAACACGCCGTTCAAGATTGCTGTTTAACTCTTGTAGTTGTTGCTCAAACTTAACCCGCTCTGTTATGTCTATTATTGTACCAAGCCCTAAATACTTGCCCTTGTGCTCTACAGTGTTTGTAAACATCTGCACCCATTTCTCTTCACCGTTTTTACGCACTATTTTGGCATTATTATATAGATACGGCAGCCTTGCCCCTTCTATTCTTTTGATGTCTATTTCTTTGCTCTTTTGCCTAAAATCTTTGTGTAAAATCTCCCACGGAGACATTTTTAACAGCTCTTCAGCGCTGTAGCCTGTTATATTTTCAGTGGCAGGATTAACATAAACGAATGTTTCGTGGTACAGGATAACACCTGCCAAAGAGCCCTCGGCAAGCGTGCGGAACATCTCCTCGCTTTCCTTTAAAGCTGTCTCTATAGTCTTACGTTCTGACAAATCGTTGAAAAACGTAAAATAGCCAGAAACTTTACCCGAAATATCATATAAAATGCCGGTATTACAAAGGCACTCTATTTGCCTGCCATTTTTATTTTTTAATACTGCTTCAAACTGGCGCTTGACCCCTTCTTGACTGCTTATAATTGCCTCTTTTAACGTTAATAAACTTTTAGCATCAACGTATTTGTATATACTCTGCCCTACGGCTTCTTTCTTTTGAAGACCAAGTATATCGCACATTGCACTATTTAGGTCAATTAACTCATAATAATTATTGGTTACCCATATGCCTTCCGCTGCGTTTTTAAAAATTGAGGTAAACAGCAACTCTATTTCTTTTGTCTTTGTTATATCTATAATATATCCAAAGATATGTGTAACCCGCCCATCCTTATCTTTTATAAGCGTAATAATATCCCGAAACCATAAGGTTCTATTATCCCTACTAACCATCCTATATTCTATATCCAGTTGCGATGTCCCAATATTTATAGCACGTTCTATTTCTTTTTTTACGTGTTTTATATCATTAACAAAGATAATGGACAAAAAAAGTAACCTTCCGGACAGAAAATCATCTACCGTATAGCCAAGTATTTCTTCCACATTGGATGAAACATACTCAACGGGAAGTCCCTCTTCATTTTTTCTTTTAAAAACAACAACTGGCCCGCCGTAGAAAATCCCTCTTTCTTCTTCAAGGTTTTTATTGATTAACCCAAGCAACTGCGTTTTTTCTTTAAGAATATCATGGGTAATCTTACGCTCTTCCTCTATTTTAATGGCTATTGCCGTTATTTCAAGTATTTCCTTGTCTTTTTCGTCAAGTTCATAATCCACCTCGTACAATACACAGATAGCCCCAACAACTGAACCATAACACCGTACCGGATAGGTTACAATCGTATCATACTCCAGTTTCTCATGCGTATAAGCTTCAAGCCTCTTTCTACACTGCCTTCTACGAAGAATTTTCATCGTCTGCGTTTCATTATTAAGTGCTTCTTGGCAAATGGCTTGGTGAATAGTGTCCATCTGCTGTCTATCACGTGTACAACTCCACTGTCCGATGATATTAACGGTATTATCATCACACCTACAATAAAAACTCTCTATGGCACGAAGCAGCTCCCCACACGTTTCAGTAAATAGATTTATATTCTTATCGTAATCTGTCCCAAGTTTTAAAAACACTTTATTGAGTTTTTGAAGGCGCTCTTCCGTACGTTTTCTAAGTGTAATATCCCTAATGATAGCACAAACGACCTTCTTGCCTTTGTAAACATATGAACCAGCTACCATATCTGCTGGAAATACAGTACCATCTTTTCTTATGTGTCTACAAAAAGGTACATGTACGCACATACCAGTAACAACACTTTCAATGTCTTTTAGTATGTCTTCTTTTTGGTATATTATATCTGTATAATTTAGCTGTAAAAACTCCTCTTTATCATAACCATAAAGCATAAATGCCGCATCGTTAGCATCAAGAAAAAGGCCTGTTAGCGTATCAAATATGACAATAGAAGCAGACTCTATCTTAAATAGATTGTGATACTTTTCCTCACTTTCCTTAAGTCTTTCCTGCGATGTTTTTAAAAGAGCCTCTGCCTCTTTATAGTGGGTAATATCCCTTGATATCCCCATATATCCAATTAAAGAGCCATCATCTGCCAGCAACTTTGATGACGACAAAGAGGCAACAAAGGTTTGACCATTTTTGCGCCTATTTGTAACCTCTCCGTAGAAGTATCCAAGAGTTTTAATTGTGCTATTGATTTTCTCACCATCAGCTACATTGGCGTATAATATATCCACATGCTTGCCAAACACTTCATCCGTGGTATAGCCAAAGGCATTTTCAGCACTTTTATTGTAACCAATAATCCTGCGTCTTTCATCCACTATAACTATTATATCAGGTGAACTTGAAAATACGCTTTCGGCCAATGAGTTCTTTTTTATCATAATAATGAATACAAACCAACTAAACAGTAATTTATTTATCCGTATTATAACATTAATTAATCCAGATAAGCTCTTTATTTATCCACCCTGCATTATTATTTTCATCCTTAACCTGTACCCAATTATTACTTATTCTTAATACCTTAAAGGCATAATATTTATTTACAGGACTTATATTAGTCATATCAGCATTGTCGGCCGGCCTCACTCGTACGTTTGCCTTATTAACCTTAACAACAGCACACTTCATACGTGAAGTAACAAGGGCACTCAATATCCAATGCTCATCACCATCTACATCCCTAACCCGAAACCACTTCCCCTTTTTTTCAATATTTTCAAACGGCATATACTGATACACCACCCACGTCTTAGCACTGTCTTCACTTGGACCACTTCGGAGATTTGCCTCACTTGCCTCTACACATAATCCTAAAGCGCTATCATCGTTTATTATCATAATACTAATTAATAACATAACTGTCAAAACCATTCTTACCATTTTATATCCATCCTCCTTTACATATTATAAGAAAAACAACAGAAAGAAAAAAACATCAACTATTCAAAAAAGATGAAAAAAACAATAGCTTTATATTAAAATACCGTTAGCACAAATGAGACCTCTTGATGACAAAATAGAGTTATTAAAAGTTATAGCACACCCGACACGGATTAAGATACTGTACGAGCTAATGGAAGGGGTTAAATGTGTAAGCGATTTTGAGAAATTTTTGGGCAAACGCCAACCAAACATATCTCAACATCTTACACTACTTAGAAACCATAATATTGTTGATTTTTATATAGACGGAAAGCTCCGTTGTTATTTTTTGGTAGAACCAATGGTGCCTGATATTCTTCAAATACTTGAAAAACAATATGAAGAAACACTGCCGTTACCAACTTGCTGTCCGGTATCAAAAAGGTAAGCTTGAAGATACTAATAGTAAAACCTAGCTCATTGGGAGACGTCGTTCATGGCCTTTGTGTCCTAAAACCGCTTCAGGACAAGTTTCCAGATAGCCAAATCCACTGGGTCATAGCAAAAGGACTTGAAGATATAATAAACGATAACACCATAGTTCAACACACATGGGTTATTGATAAGGACAAGTGGAAACAACTAAGTAAACTGAAAAATACCATACATGAAATAAAAAGTCTATCAACAGCACTTAAAACTGAGCGCTTTGATGTGGTAATAGACCTACAGGGGCTTTTAAGAAGTGGCATTATCAGTAAAATAACAGGGGCTCCTGTGCGAATAGGGTTTGCTAATGCTCGCGAGGCAAGCACGCTATTTTACACCCATAAGGTTAAGACAAAAAACGATATACACGCCGTTGATAGGTATCTACAATTGGTACAAGCGCTTGGTTGTAACACGGAAAATGTAAGTTTTCCACTACCGGCCATACCACCTACCCCACTAACCCAACACTTTACAAAGGGACAGTACATAGTGATGGTACCAGGGGCTAGATGGCAAAGTAAACGATGGCCTGCTTGGAATTTTGGACGCCTTGCTGCAATGTTTAACGATAAAACCATATTCGTAGGTAGTGCCGCTGAGCAAGATATAGCAAATGAGGCTATGACGTACGCACACGGTAACGCAGTAGATTTGGTCGGTAAAACTACACTGAAAGAACTTATTAAATTAATAGAGGGAGCTAAATTTATGGTTACAAACGACACAGGCCCAATGCACATAGGCGCCGCCCTCGGCGTACCCGTTTTTGCCATCTTCGGTCCAACCGCCGCCTTTAAAACCGGTCCCTACGGGCAACACTCCTGGGTACTTACAACGAACGCCAAGTGCTCCCCATGCTTTTTAAAAACCTGCCACGACTTACACTGCCTGAGAAATTTATCTTTTACACACGTTTATGAAATAATATCAAGTAAAGGACAATACATCCATAAAATAAATAATTGAAGGAGGATATGAAATGACCATAGGTTTACTTGTAACAAGAGATAAGTACAAGGAACACATTATTGGTTTAACAAACGCAGCACTGAAGAAGGGCCATAAGGTAATCATCTTCATGATGGACGATGGCACAAGACACTCACAGGATAAGGACGTTGTTGCATTAAAGGAGCTTAAAGATGTGGAGATGAGTCTATGCGACCACAGCGCTAAATTGAGAAAGATAACGGAAGATATGATACCAAAGGGTATTACAGCCGGCAGCCAGTACCAAAATGCAGTGCTTAATCAGGATGCTGATAGGGTTATATTAATATAAATAATTAGGAGGCACAAACAAATGGCTAAAAAAATAGCAGTTCTTGTAAGGGACAGACAGGGCGAGCCGCTGCGCATGAGCATTGGTATCACTGTTATGGATGATATTATTGAAGTATTTGTACTTGATAAGGCTATAGCATCTAATGAAGAAAACGACATGAACTTGGAAATGCTACAAGATATGGACTTAAAAGTGTACACTAACGTACAAGGTATTGACGGAATGACCTATTTGTCTACTGAAGAGATTTCTAAAAAGCTCCTTGAGTACGATAATATTTTAGCCTATTAGGAGGAAAAATGAAGGTTGTATATCTTTTGAAAGAAACACCAAATGAAACTGCTACAAAACTGATAGAAGGACAAAAACAGATAGCAGACGTTACAGTTATAGATTTAAACGTAGATAAAGATTACGATAAAATAATTGATTTAGTAGTGTCAAGCGATAAGGTTATAACTTGGTAGCAATCTATATTAATAGAAGAGGACTCAATCACAGGTAATTGATATAAAAGAAAAAAGATAGAAGATAGAAGATAGAAGAAAAAGGATAGAAGAGCGGGGGGAAACCCTTTTAGGCAAAAGGGTTTCCCCCCGCACCCCCTTTCCTAAAACTTTTAGCCTGACAATAAGTGCTAAATGTTGTACACTGTGGCAGGATGACACTTTTTTTCCCAAAGCTTGTGCAGGCATAACGAGTAAATCGGCGAATGTAAAGACAACCCCCCAAAAGGAACGGGGGTTGTCTTTACATTCGCCGATTTGGCGCAAAAAAGGGGAGAAAAATATCTCCCCCTTTAAATCCCCCTCTCACTACTTTGGAGCCACACAGAGACTCCACATGATAAAAGTTATGTGTAACAAAGGGCTTGCCCCTAGCAAAAATTCGTAGGGGCAGACCTGTGTGTCTGCCCTGTGTTCAGCTACTGAGTGGATATGGTGTTGCACAGTGGTAGCACATCTGGTGCGCTTGCGCACCAGTAGAAAAAAGACTCAGAGGGGGTTTTTCTCAGGGGGAGGCTTCATGCTCCCCCTGATTACACCAAAGCGTCTATGGGGAAATGGCGCTGCCGTAAAAGAAAGCCATCTTTTCGGCTTTCTTTGAGGTCAGTGTGCTTTCCCCAATAGACGCTTTAGTTGTTATGTAAGTACAAATGTAAACATAGTTCAATATCATTAAGTTAATGTAGCAGAAGTATAGAGGAACTAAATGGGTTGCAGGCTAAAAGTTTTAGGAAAGGGGTGCGGGGGGACAACCCTTTTATCTAAAAGGGTTTCCCCCTGTTCTTCTATCCTTTTATAACAGTAATAAGTAATAAAATGATTGACAAAATTATATCATTATGTTGATAATTCGTAAAGATATTTTATATATTTATTAAAAAGGTGGTATACAACAGATGATAGGAGAAAAAAAAGCAGTACAGGCAAAAGAGGGCAAGCTTTTGCCTGTACTTAAGAAGTTTGTAAGCAAAAATACTGCCGAGTTTTCTAACATAAAAGGCAACCTGTTAAGCACGACTCCAAAGGCAGATATGAAGGTTATTATGGTAACAAGTAGCACACAAGGAGAGGGAAAGACCATGTCGTCGTTAAGTTTAGCTTATACGCTTGCTAACCTTTCAAAAGACAAGGTTTTGCTTGTTGATGGGAGTCTTAAATCGCCGTTAATACATAAGCTTTTTGGGCTTGAACCGGATCCGGGACTTTCGGATATAATAGCAGGTAATATAAATTATAGCTCTGCTATTAATAGTACGGATGTAGATAATCTGTATATAATGCCATTTGGTAGTAAAAGTGCCAACACTGTTATCAATACTAATTACAAAAATTTAGAGGGTATTTTTGGCACATTAAGAAATGAATATGATTACATAATATATGATGGCAGGTCTATACTGGATTCATCGGATACTACTATAATAGCAAAGCACTTTGATGGTATTCTTATGGTTATTGAGTGTGAAAAGGTAAAATGGGAGGTTGTACAGACGGCTAAAACAAAGCTTGAAAGTGCAGGTGGGACTATTTTTTCATCTATCCTTAATAAAAGGAAATATTATATACCAAAATTTTTATACGGCCTTATGTAGAAGTATATGGCTGATTTATTGTTTGGAGGAACTTAAGGTGTGTGGTGTTTTTTCTTCTAAATAAAACAACATTAAAAAAATGATAAGCTCAATAAAAACAAAACTTATCATAAGAATAGTTATATCCTTCATATTACTGTCTATAACCTTCCAAGGGATTGCGTTTTACAGTTTTAGAATGTTAACTATAGAAAACTCCAAGGAAAAGGCTTTTACGATAGCTGGGCTTGTGCGCGACGCTATAACGTCGCTAATGGTCTTGCAAGTTGTGGAAAAGCAAGATGTGTTTCTTAATCAAATAAAGCATACGTATGGTCTTAAAAGCATTAAAATATTAAAAGGTAAACCCGTCTTAGAACAGTTTCAAGATAATTTGACTGATGATAGCAAGCACAGTATGCCAAACGCATTAGAGTATGAAGTGTTAAGAACAGGGGAAGTTAAAAGCGTATTAACCGAAAACATACAAAACGTAGACTTTGAGTTGGTTATTCCTTATAAGGCAACAAGCAGTGGGCATGTTAACTGCCTGTCGTGCCACAAGGCTAAGGAAGATGAGGTGCTTGGGGCTATTTCACTAGTTATGGACTTAACTAAGCAAAGAAGGCAGGGCATGTCTTCTCTTTCCTATATGGTAGCAGTTTCACTAATATTTTCTTTAAGTACGCTATACATAATATATGTGTTTTTTAGACCGTATACGGAACTATTTCAAAAACTGCGTAAAAGCTTTGCTAAGGTAGAAGATGGGGTGTTTAGCTGTAAAATAGACATTAAATTAAAAGATGAGGCTGGTGATGTTGCCAATAGTTATAATAATATGGTTGACAACCTATCAAAAACCCTACACAGTATAAGTAATAAAGTATCTCTGCTGATAGGGCATGAAATGGCTAAAACCGGCAACGACATAAAAGACACAGCCTCTAACGTGGATATTTTGGTTAAAATCTACAAATTTAAAAGGACTATTGAAAAAGATACCAAAAAACTTGATATATACACACGGTTTGAACAAATCCTTGAAGATATGAATATACACAACTATTCTATCTACGAGGTAAAAAAACACAATAATTCCCTATTAACAGTGTCTCAGTCAATGTCAAACGATATTGTTGAAAAATTAACCAATAATCAAGCCTGCACGAAT
The DNA here is from genome assembly GCA_018606805.1 of Candidatus Magnetomicrobium cryptolimnococcus. Taxonomy (GTDB): domain Bacteria; phylum Nitrospirota; class Thermodesulfovibrionia; order Thermodesulfovibrionales; family Magnetobacteriaceae; genus Magnetomicrobium; species Magnetomicrobium cryptolimnococcus. The sequence continues at coordinate 118,760 of JAGYWI010000001.1, read as the reverse complement.
AAACCATGGTGTTGTGATACCATAATGACTAATGCTAATGAGTGTCGTGCCATGCGCACTGGTGTTATTGTCAACTGCTTTGATTTTCCAAACATATGTCCAAACTTTGTTTTTCAGTATAACGATATAATGCAATTCTACTACTACTGTATACCGGTCTACATAGGTGGGCATGTTGGCTTAATTGTACAATTAGTGTTTGATAAGGAAACCATGCAAAGTACGTTTTTAAACATTCCATATGTGTTAAGTTATCTGCAAGAAGGAGAGCCGGTACTTGAAGCCAAGACTTTTATGGAAATGTTAAAAGAGCAATCATTAGTAGATCAACTAACAGGACTCTATAATAGGAGATACTTAGAGGAGACCTACTCTAACCTGTGTGCTCAAATTACACGCAGAAGTACAACGCTCGGTGTCCTTATGATAGATATAGACTTCTTCAAACAGGTAAACGACACCTACGGACATGACGTTGGCGATAAGGTGTTGCAGCGGATAAGTCAGATAATAAAGAACACGCTGCGTACGTCTGATATAGTCATACGTTATGGTGGCGAAGAAATCTTAGCGCTACTGATAGATATTGAAAAAAATAGTGCGATAGGAATAGCGGAAAAAATCAGACAAAAAATAGAAAACGAAACAATTGAAATACCGGGCGGGGTTTTGAAAAAGACAGTCAGCATAGGTGCTGCCGAGTTTCCTACGCATACGGGGAAGTTTTGGCAGTGCCTGAAATTTGCAGATACGGTACTCTATAAGGCAAAAGAAGACGGCAGGAACAGAGCCTATGCCTTTAATAATAATAAAAGCAACGAATAATAATAGCAAATGGCAGGGTAGGCAAACAATTTTGTAATAAATATACCCCTATTACTAAAAATTAACTATAATATATAAAACATGGATTTAAATATTTTGATTTTTAGTGAAAGGAACTGTCGCCAGTTCGTAGAGTGTTCTTATACAGGCGTATGGGTAGTAGACAATAACTACAGGCTAATATACGCAAACCCTAAAATGGCTGACATGATTGGATACAGTGTCGGTTTTATGCTTGGGAGGAAGGTTTTTTCATTTATAGACCAAAATACTGCTCTATGTTGTATGCAACACTTCAAAGGTGCGGGGGCGCACCTCCCTGGTGCGGGGGCGCACTTTCCTGGTACGGGGGCGCACTTTCCTGGTACGGGGGCGCAACTCCCTGATTTTAAAAATGGTCTAAAACAAGAAAACGATTTTCACTTATTATGCCAAGACGGCTCCATCTTGTATGCAGCAGCCACGATAGCGCCGCTTTTAGATGATAGCCAAACACAAAGAGGTTTAATTATAAGTGTAATAGATACATCCAAAAACCGTGAATTAATGATTCATACAGCGCTCCTTGAGCTAGCAGAAACGATCATCTCCAATACCATATCCATTGAAAGCATAGGTGAAAAGGTTTTAAAACACGCCCTGCAAATAACCAAAAGTAGAGACGGGTACGTGTGTGAAACTGACACACAAAGAGGTCAAATTAAAACGCTTTCATACACGCAAGTATTTAGGCATCGCTTACGTATGCTTGAAGAGACACTTTTACCAGTACTTTCAATGAATCAAGTCAGTTGCAGTTGTATGAAAAAAGGGGGTGGTTTTTATATTAATGCCCCAGATGAAGTAGTGCTCTTAAATGAGGCATTTATAGACATTAAATCTATACTGGTATACCCAGCCTATGGCGATGAGTGTCTTGTTGGATGGATATTACTAGCAAATCCTGCTAAACCTTATAGTAGAAAAGATATTGAAGATATGAAACGGTTGGCTTCTTTTTATTCAATAGTAATATTGGCAGCCAAAAATGAAGAAGCCCTTCAGGATTACCGACAAAATTTAGAACAAATGGTTAAAAGACGCACAGAGGCGCTTGTAAAGATTAACAAAGAATTGGAAGAAGAGATAGCCGACCGCATACGATTTGAAAAAAACCTCCAAAGTAGTGAACATCGCTTTAGTAAAATTTTTAAAGAAAGCTCTATCGGAATGGCCATAGTTGATCTGGATTTTAATATACTTAGTGCTAATAACATGCTGTGTCAGATGCTTGGGTACACAGAAAGCGGCCTGCAAGCTTGTAATAAATTGGATATAACTAATGAACAGGATATCAGGCAATATGTGGAGCTTTCGGAATTACTAAAAGCAGGACAAATTCCATACTATCAGATAGATAAACGCTATATAACGAAAAACGGTGAGGAGTTTTGGGGACGATTGACCGTATCTACTATTCAGGATGAAACGGATAGGGCATTATATTTTATAGAGATGACGGAAAATATAACCCATTGGAAGGCAGTAGAAAAGGAAAAAGAAACGCTTTTATTAAAGATAGAACAGCAAAATGCACTGCTTGATGATGTGCTATCAAATACGCCGGATCAGATATTTATGCTTGATAAACAAGGGAAGTTTATCTACGTAAATAATGTGTATGCAAAGGCTATAGGACGAGAAGTAGGAGACATTATTGGCAAAACTTGGCAAGAGCTAGACCTGTACAAAAAGGCTATGCGGCGTTTTGACATTCAAAGGGAGATTGTTTTTAAAAACGGTTTGCCTATTACGGAAGAAACAGAGTTTTTGGCTGGCGAGGGGATTATTAAGTATTATGAATATACGATAAGCCCAGTATTTAACATAGAAGGCCAAGTAGAAAAACTATTAACGACGGTTAAGGATATTACAGAAAAACGAGAGGCTGAAAAACGTTTACGATACATGTCCTTGCACGATTCACTTACAGGTCTACCAAACCGCGTGCTACTATACGACCGACTATCAATAGCGCTTTCACACGCCCAGCGCCAAAACATCAGTTTAGCTATCATACTAATAGATGTGGATAATTTCAAAGACATAAACGATACGGTTGGACATAATGTTGGCGATAACGTCTTAAGTCAGGTATCCATCAGACTAAAAGAGTGCATTCGTGAAGAGGACACAGTAGCCCGCATAAGTGGTGATGAATTTGTACTTCTAGTTACCAACGTAAACAGTATTAATGACATTATAACCGTGTCGGATAGGATATTTAAAAGGGTAAGCGATGTCTTTATTATAGATAGCCATGAGCTTTATGTAACAGTAAGTATGGGCATCTGTATGTATCCATCGGATGGTAAAGATGTGACAGAGTTAGTTAAAAATGCGGAAATTGCCATGTATGAGGCAAAGGCAAGTGGTAGAAATAACTACAAGTTCTTTACTTATTCAATGAACGAAATAGCCCTTGAGCGGATGGAGTTATTAAAGGATATGAGAAATGCTGTTATAGAGGATGAGTTTATAATTTATTACCAGCCGCAAATCAACTTGCTAAATAATTCTTACTGTGGAATGGAAGCACTACTTAGATGGAAGCACCCGGTAAAAGAGATGGTTATGCCAGCAAAGTTTATACCTATAGCTGAGGAATCAGGTTTTATCAACACCATAAGCCAATGGGTGCTTAAACGGGCTTGCCTTGACACCCTTGAGCTAAATAGGCGTGGCTTTACAAACCTACAGGTGGCTGTTAATATATCCATGCATCAGTTTAATTTATCAATCGTTGAAACCATTCGCACTATACTAAAGCAAACTGGTTTTAATGCAAGGTTTCTTGAACTTGAAATTACTGAAAGCATATTTATGAAAAACCAAGAAATAGTTATTGAAACCATGCACCAACTAAAAAACATGGGCATTTGTATCTCAGTTGATGATTTTGGTACTGGCTATTCTTCTTTGACCTATCTAAAACACCTCCCTATAGATAAACTGAAAATAGACAGGTCTTTCGTAAAAGACCTACCAGAAGACAGAGATGATATGGCAATTGTAAATACAATCATAGCAATGGCTAAAAATCTTGATATAGACATTATAGCCGAAGGTGTGGAAACAACTGCCCAGCTTGACTTGCTTCGCTCAATGAATTGCATGAAGGCACAAGGATTTTTGTTTAGTAAACCAGTGCCACTTGATGAAATTATCCAATTATTAGAAAAAAATAAAAGATAAAAATCCTGAAAAAAAGAGCGGGGGAAAACACTTTTCCTAAAATTTTTGACTTGTTATCTCTCTATATTATCTTTGTACATTTACTATACTTTAACCAAAGTTTATTTAAAAAGTGCTATAATATTTTATTACGATAGGTTTGGAGGCAAAAATTGACTGAAAAAAGCTTGTTTGAATTAACCGTTGAAAATTTCTATCATATTCAAAAAGCAGAAATTTGTTTAAACCCTCTTACTATTTTCATTGGACCAAATAACACCGGTAAAACATATTTAGCTTATTTGCTACAATTTTTGAGAGATTCAAAAATTACACAGCAGTTTTTAACACCTAATCTGCTTATTGCAGAAAATAAGTTTTTACGCCATTTACATGAGCAAAAAGAAAGTACTCTTTCTTTATTTGATTATTTTTTCGATTTATATCCACAAGATGAGCCACAAGATGAGCCACAAGATGAGAATGATGAGTTCTTTCGAATTAATCTAAGTGATATAGCAGTGTTATTTAATAGACATGTCCTTAATACTAGTGAAGAACTTAATAATATCAAGACAGTATTAAAAGTAAAAAAACAAAGATTCATAAATGATTTGAAAAACAGTACATTTAACATTGATTTTATTGGAAAAGTAAAGATAGAGAAAAAAACTAGCTCCGAATATATATATGCCTCTTATAAAGATATTAGTATCAGTAAAAACGATATTAGATTGATTGATTCAATGATACCAAAATTGATTTATGATTTTTTTATAAACCTGCTATTTACTTATGGCTCATCTTTCGTTATACCTGGTGAAAGAACAGCTCTAACATTAGCTTATCGTGATATATATAAAAAGAGAGCTGATATGTCTTTTAAAGACCAAAAGGAACAAGTAGCTTTATATTCTAAACCGATTATTGATTTTCTTGATTTTATGTATAATTTCGATATGGCCAGACTTACTTCAATATTTGAAGAAGTAATTACATACCTTAATAGTACAGTTATGAAGGGTAAAATTACGATAGAGAAATTGCATGATATAGGAATGCCGTCAATATATTATGATTTTAATGATTCAACTAATAATAAAATGCGTATACCTATTCATACTGCTTCATCTAGTATTAAATCCCTTACAGCCCTTCAGTTATATCTTGAGCGGGCAGTGCCGGGAGAGCTTCTCATTATGGATGAACCTGAAATTAATCTTCACCCGAAAGCTCAAATGCGGCTTTTAGAAGTTGTAACTATGGCTGTTAATAAGGGACTTTATGTATTAATTACCACTCATAGCCCATATTTTATAGACCACGTTAATAATTTGATGAATGCTAAAATATGTATAGAAAGGGATGAAAAGGTAACCAAAGATTTATTAGAAAAGTATACAATCCCTGAACAAGCACTTATCCACCCAGATATGGTTTCAGCATATTATTTTGATGAGAAAGGCAACACGGTTGACATTGTAAATAGAGAACACAATTTTATTGATTGGAAAAGTCTTGCTATAGTAGCAGATGAGTTGTCTGATATTTCATATGATTTTGATGAGGTAGTTTACGAACATGAGTAAAAAAAAGCTATGTGAGTGTCTATTTGATACTATACTATATGGAACTTCTTATACAGATGTGGACGTTACATTTAATATGGAACTAGAAAAAGATGAAAAAATAATATTTTTTGCTTTAGATGGATGCAAAAAAAATACATTTTTAAGCAGTAATGATGGAAAAAGATGTGACTTAATGGTAGTATATATTAAGAAAAATAAAGAGAAAGTTATATGCTTCATTGAGCTTAAAAAGGGCAGTACTGAAGGTGCTGATAAACAAATAAAAGATGCTATTAAGCGCTTGCAGGAATTCAAGATCATTCCGAAGAATAACAAAATATATCGTCTTGCTCTTGGGAACGTATCTTCTCATAGTAATAGTAAACGTAATAATAAAAGTAATAATAGAGAGTTATATGTTCGTAGCACTACAGACGCACTAGTAAAACATATAAGGCATATGGGAGATAACGGTCAAAAGTTTTAGGAAGGCGGAGGCGCACTCCTGTAAGGTGTGCGGGGGAAGGGCTAGGGGAGGTGCGCCTTCGCACCTGTTTGTCTAAAAGCGTTCTCCCCTGCCTCTTTTTGTTTAGTGCATTTTTTTCTTTTGCCTATTCTTTTACTTTAAAATTGTTTTAAAAACCGCATATCGCTTTCATAAAAAAGTCGTATATCGTCAATACCATACTTAAGCATGGCAATACGTTCCATACCAAGTCCGAAGGCAAAGCCGCTATAGTTAAAATCCCCCAAATCAGTAATATAGCCCACGTTTTTAAACACCTGTGGGTTAACCATACCGGCACCGAGTACTTCTATCCATCCAGTACCCTTACAAACCCTACAGCCTTTACCAGCACACAGGATACAGCCAATATCAACCTCCGATGATGGTTCTGTAAATGGGAAAAAGCTCGGCCTAAATCGTACGGGGGTTTGGGGGCTAAACACTCTGTGTATAAATGCCTCAAGGACAGCCTTCAGGTTAGAAAACGAAATCCCTTTATCCACCATTAAGCCCTCTATCTGGTGAAAAACTGGTGTGTGGGATATATCAGAATCGCAGCGATAAACCTTACCGGGGGCTATGAACCTAAGTGGTGGTTTACGCCTTTGCATGGTACGAATTTGCACTGGAGAAGTATGGGTTCTTAGTACTAGTGTGTCGGTGGTAGTTGTGTTTTCCGCATAAAACGTATCTTGCATGTCTCTTGCTGGGTGATTTTTTAATATATTGAGGGCTTCAAAATTATAATAATCAGTTTCAATTTCCGGTCCCTCTTCAATTGTAAAGCCCATGTATATAAATATTTCTGATATTTCGGTCATAACCAAAGTAACTGGGTGACGGCCGCCCGGTTTTTTACTTAAGTAGGCGCCAGGCAGTGTAATATCCAATTTCTTATGGGCAAGTTTCTTTTTTAGTTCGTTTTTATAAAGCACCGTCTCTTGTGCTCTAATGTGTTCGTCTATAAATGCCCTCGCCTCGTTAAGTGATTTCCCCTGAGCAGCTCTTTCTTCGTTGGCCAGCTTGCCAAGTTCTTTCAGTTTATTTGTAATGATACCTTTTTTACCAATATAGCTGGCCTTAAACTGGTTAAGCTCCACGGTGGAGGTAACTTGGCTCAGTTCATGTAAAAAAGTCTCTTTTGAAAAAGATATGGTGTCCATTCTATAGTATAAAAATATCCTATGCTAATTGTTCTTTTGCAATAGCAGCCATTTTAGCAAATGCCTCTGGCTCTTCACTAGCAAGCTGGGCTAGTGCCTTTCTGTTTAGAAGTATATTAGCCTTTTTTAAACCATTTATCAATTGGCTGTATGTTAACTCAAGGCTTCTCGCCGCAGCATTAATCCTTGCAATCCACAGTGCTCTAAACTCACGCTTTTTAGTTTTCCGGTGAGCATAGGCATGTTTTAAGGCGTGGTCTACAGCTTCACTAGCTACTCTAAAAAGCCTGCTCCTGCCACCATAATACCCTTTGGCTTTTTTTAACAGCCTTTTCCTTCTTCTATTTGTCTTAAAGCCACCTTTGGCTCTTGGCATTGCTAACCTCCTTATTATTTCCCTTCAACGCTCGTAGCAGGTTTCAAATTCCTGTATTAATCAAATTAAAACGCTATTACTGATTTAGATATTAGATTACAGATAGGGTATCAAGGCGCTAATATTCTTCTGTTCTGAATCAGAAACAAAAGCAGCGCTTCTAAGCCCGCGTTTCCTTTTAGCAGATTTGTGCGATAATATATGCCGTCTATACGCCTTATTCCTTTTAATCTTACCGCTACTGGTTTTTCTAAACCGTTTTTCTGCCCCTCTGTGTGTTTTAAGCTTGGGCATTGCTACCTCCTCAATAGTGCATATTTAACAACCGATAAGCAAAAGAAGACATTATAATATAAAAAAACATTTCAGGCAAGAATTTATTTCTTAATCTTTTATTTAGGTGCTACCACCATCGTAATACTCTTACCGTCAAGCTTGGGTTTTACTTCTATGTTAAAATTCCCTTCGAGTTTTTCGACAATCTTCTCAAAGATAGCCATACCGTGCTCAGGGCGCACGACCTCCCTACCACGAAAAAACATTGATATTTTAGTTTTATCCCCATCACTCAAAAACTCTACCATCTGATTAATCTTTCTTTCTAGGTCATGCTCAGAAATACGTGGACGCAGCTTAACCTCCTTCACATCAATAGTCTTTCTGTGCGTGTGTTTCTTACTCATCTGATACTTGTACTTTCCATAGTCCAAAATCCTACAAACTGGAGGTTCCGCACCCGGTGCTACCTCTACAAGGTCTAGCCCTCTTTCTTTCGCCTTCTCAAGTGCTGCCTTCACTGGCACAATACCCAACTGTGCACCGTCCATATCTATTAGCCTCACCTGAGCTGCCTTTATCTGATTATTAACCCTGTTCTTTTTTGCTGATGAGTCGTTATAAGACATACATTACACCTGCTCTTTCGTGCTCTTCTTTGTTACTTCAATGTTTAAATACTCAAGGAAACTTTCCATACTATCAAAACCCATATTTTCACCACTCCTTTTTCTTGCTGTAATAGTGTTATTTTCTGTTTCTTTATCACCAATGATAACCGAATAGGGGACTTTTTTAACAGTAGACTGCCTGATTTTATAACTAACCTTATCACCTCCAAGGTCGGTTTCCACCCTAATGTTATTAGTGCGTAGAAAGCCAGCTATTTTTAAGGCGTACTCCATATGTCTTTCAGCCACTGTGATAACCGACACCTGCACAGGAGCCAGCCACAGCGGAAACGCCCCTGCGTAATGCTCTATAAGTATACCAAAAAATCTCTCCAAGGAGCCCATTAAAGCCCTGTGAATCATTATTGGCATATGTTCTTTGTCGTCCTTTCCCCTGTACATAATCCCGAAGCGCTCTGGATTATTGAAATCCACCTGTATTGTGCTGCACTGCCATTTTCTTGAAAGCGAGTCCTTCACTTTAATGTCTATCTTTGGCCCATAAAAAACCCCCTCACCCGGGTCTATTTCGTAAGGAAGCCCCTTCAGCTCAAGTGCTCGTTTCAGTGCGTTTGTAGAGAGCTCCCAGCCCTCCGGAGTCCCCACATATTTTTCAGGTCTCGTTGATAGAAATATCTCATATTTTTCAAAACCAAAGGTCTGCAGTATAAATAATGTAAACTCCAGCACATTAAAAACCTCATTGTCTATCTGGTCTTCCCTACAAAATATGTGCGCATCGTCTTGCGTAAACCCTCTAACACGCAAAAGGCCATGCAAAACCCCTGACCGTTCGTACCTGTATACTGTGCCAAGCTCCGCATACCTAACTGGTAGTTCACGGTAACTCCTTATGGCATTTTTATAGACAAAAATATGGAATGGGCAGTTCATCGGTTTTAGTTCGTAATCAATGCCATCTATGTCCATAGGGGAGTACATGTTTTCGCTGTAGAAATCTAAGTGGCCGCTTTTTTTCCATAAGTCTATCTTGGCAATATGTGGCGTATACAACAGTTGATAGCCAGCCTTTAAATGTTCATTACGCCAGAAATCTTCTATCGTTTTTCTAATAAGGGCACCGTTTGGATGCCACAGTATGAGGCCCGCCCCTATTTCATCATTCATACTAAATAGGTCTAATTCCTTACCAAGTCGCCGATGGTCTCGTTTTTTAACCTCTTCAAGAAGCTTTAGATAGTCTTTTAACTCATCTTTAGCCTTAAAAGCCGTTCCATATATGCGCTGGAGCATTTTGTTTTCTTCACTGCCTCTCCAGTAAGCACCAGCTATACTTAAAAGCTTAAAGGCTTGTATGTACCCTGTGGATGGTATGTGCGGCCCTCTACACAGATCAACAAACCCGCCTTCTTCATATAGGCTAACCTCTTCGGCTTTTATTTCATTTATTATTTCTACCTTATACGCTTCCTTTTGTTCACTAAAAAATGCAATAGCTTCTTTCTTGCTGACTACCTTTCTGATAAAAGGATTATTCTTTTTGATAATTTCTTGCATTTTTTCTTCAATGCTCAATAGGTCTTCCGGTGTAAAGGGTCTTTCTGAATCAAAGTCATAGTAAAACCCTTCCTCTGTAGCCGGGCCTATCGTAACCTTCACAGAAGGAAAAAGCTCTTTTACAGCATGAGCCATAATGTGGGATGTACTGTGCCGGTATATTTCTATCCCTTCTTTTGAATCAGCAGTTATAAGGGAAACCTCAGCATCTGACGCCAATTCGTAAATGGCCGAAATATCTATGTAACTATTGCCTACTTTTAAAGCCACAGCATTGGCTTTCTTGACCTTCTTGACTATATCGTCCAAAGAAGATTCTTCTATTAAATCACCTCTTGAATCTTGTTTTATAAGCTTAATTTTACCACCCTCTATCTTAGATTTTTTCTATAATATAACCAAACATGATAATATATTTCAACTTTTTTTTTAATTTATACTAAATACCATGTTCCTGTATATAGCGATAACATCTTCTGAGTATATTTTTACTTTCTTCAAAGGTAATAATATCAATAGCACTCTTAAAGTCAAGCCATTTATAATCCTTGATTTCCTCTTCCTGAATGGAGACACTGGTATCTTTTGCAATAATAGCAAGAAAGTAGATTACTGTTTTTTCATAAACCCCATCTTGTCTTGTAACCGTATAATGTTCTTCAAAATTAACCGCCGGGCTAACCGACGGAAGTAACTCAAAATCAGTTATACCGGTTTCTTCAGCTAACTCCCTTTGCGCTGTTTCAACAGGAGTCTCTCCCTCCTCACCATGCCCTTTTGGAAACGCCCAGTGTCCGGCATTGTGCTGGATTAATAGAAAACTATAACCATCAACACCTTTTTGGATAGGTACTATACCATACGATACTTCTTTCATAAGCGACTCCAAATTCCAATATAACATAAATGATAATTTATAGGCTATAGTGTTTTTTTAACTTTTTTTGCTCTTAAAACTTGTTTTCTTAAATTCTTAAATCACATTATTGGTATTTTATAGTAGTTATATTCTATAATATGGAGGATATGAGCGGTTTTAAAGAATTATTAGAAATAACAAAGGACCTGACAGTCTTATATGTGGAAGATGAAAGGCCAGTTAAGCTTGAAGAAAGGCTTCGGCGGCTTTTTAAGGCTGTAATTGTAGCAAGCGACGGTAAGGAAGGCTGGGATAAGCTAAATGATGAAAATAATGCTATAGATATTGTGTTGACCGACTATTTAATGCCAATAATGAACGGCCTTGAGCTTATTAAAAAAATCAGGGAACAAGACAGAGAGATTCCTATAATTTTGATAACTGGGTATATAGAATCAGAGTTTTTAATAGAGGCCATTAATTTAGGGGTTACTCAGTTTGTAACAAAGCCCATAATGGTTAAAAACCTGATGAAGGCTATTGAAATAGCTGTCCAACAGGGAGTCCTTGAAAAGTTAGCTCAAACTATGCAAACACAAGAATTAGAGCTTTTGCGCTATCGGGAAAAATACCATTCCACTCAGCAGGAAATGGCTTTTATGAAGGAGCTCCAGATAATAAAAAACGACTTGCTAAATAGAAAAATAGATGTTGTCAATAAAAACGGGAATATAAACCAATGGTTTATGGATATATGTTACGTGCCACTAGACATATTAAGTGGAGATAGTTATTCCATAAGGGAAACAGAGGCAGGCAAAATACTACTTTTTATAACCGACGCTATGGGTAAGGGGCTTTCTGCATCCGTTACATCAATACTGACTACATCGTTTATTAACCATACAGTTGATGAGATGATTGAAAAAAATAACTTTTCCCTTAAAGGACTATTAAATGCTTATACTAGTTTTATAAGAAAAGAGTTGCTTGGCGAAGAGATTATATGTGCATCGTTTATTTATCTTAACTTTATTGAAGAATTTATGGAATATGCCAGCTTTTCCATGCCGCCAATACTGGCATACACTGTAAATAACAACCTTATACGGATTAAGAGCAACAATATTCCTATAATAAGGCATCACAATAACCCAGTCATTGATAGAATTGATATATCAAATGTAAGAAAGATGCTTATTATGAGCGACGGCGTTAATGAAGGAAGCGTTGAGTCAACAAACACTATCTACAATGACTATGTAGAGGAGGACTTCATTAGCTCTGGGTTTAAAGATGAACTCTACAATAAGCTAATAGAGAAGGTCAAAACCCCTGATGATGATGTTACATTTATATTTTTAAATAAAATCAATCATGATGAAAAAAGTAGCACCGAATTTACGCTTGGTACACGCCTTTTAGAGGTAAATAATTTAACCTTGATGGTAGAAGAACATCTAGCAGCAAGGGGCGTTGGCGAGATAGCGGCTATACCATTTTTAAATTCTTTAACTGAAATAGCTATGAACGCATATGAGCACGGTAACCTTGGCATTGATTCAGCTAAAAAGATAGAACTCACGGAAAGCGGCAATTACGAAAAATACCTCATTGAAACTGAAAAAGGTATAGATAAAAAGATTATCACCCGTTTATCTGTAAATGAGGAAAACAACAAGGTCATGATTATGGCAACGGTTAAGGATGAAGGTAGTGGGTTTGATATTTCCATATTAAATGAAAAAGTGTATAATAATAGAAGGTTCAGTGGCAGGGGATTGAAAATTGCTAAAACTCTTTCTGATATTTTACTATACAACGCCTGTGGCAACGAAGCTTTATTGATTAAAAACCTTAATAAGGAGGGTTAATCTACATGGAAGTGAAGGTCAGCGGTGAGGAAATCACTATATCAGGGCAAATTAAAACCATTGAAGATTACCAAAAGGTTAAACAAGTTATGAATAGTATTATTGATGGTAACTCCAAGCTCTTAATTATATATATACCAGATTCCCTATCCATAACATCATCTGTCATTGGGTACTTTCTTAAGCTTGTATATGAAAACAATATAACACTAAATATGCATGTTAAAGATGACAGGTTGTATAACCTGCTGGATGTTCTTAATTTAGTGAGCGTATTTAACGTAAAGAAAATGTAAGGGAGTTGTTTTTACTGGATGGATAAACGTGCAGATTAAAAAAATATCTTTTATTGAAACTAGGTCAACAGACGCTTATATTTTTCGGAAGTTTCCAATTCCGCGAGTGGGCGCTGTCTTACTTTCCACTATTTTAAGAAATAATGGTTATGAAGTTAAGGCTTTTATTGAAGATGTAGCACCACTTGATTGGGATTATTTAGAAAATTCCGACTTAGTTTGTATATCAACAATCACCTCAACAGTGAATAAAGCCTACGAAACAGCAAAAAGGGTTAAACGCTTAGGCATACCAATAGTAATGGGTGGGGCTCATCCAACGTTTGTCCCAGAAGAAGCACTCGGACAGTGTGATTATGTGGTAAGGGGCGAAGGCGAGCAAACACTTCTTGAGCTTATACATTATATTGAAAAAGGCAGCCCTGATATATCTACAATCAAGGGGTTATCCTATAAAGGAAAAGATGGCTCATGTATTCATAATAGTGTGCGCCCAAACCTTGAAGACCTCGATGAGCTGCCAACGCCAGATTTTGCCTTAGTACATAAATGGCGCTCTTCATTCATACACCCAGTGTCTACCACTAGAGGCTGTGCCTATAACTGTAGCTTTTGCCTAGTATCTCCAATGTTTGGCAGACACTACCGTTACCGCTCAGTGTCCAAAGTCATGGAAGAACTAAGGGACATTACAAGTAAATCACGCTCACCTATATTTATTGTAGACGATAATTTTGCCGCCAACCGTAAACGGGCAAAGGAACTGATAAGAGCCATGATTGCAGAGGGTATTACCCCAAAATGGTCTGCCATGGTTAGAACTAATATAGCAAAGGATAAAGAACTACTCGAACTTTTAAGTCAAACGGGGGATTTTACAGCATCAATCGGCTTTGAATCAATAAATCCGCAGGCTCTTAAGTTTTATGAAAAACGCCAAGACCTCGAAGATAACATCCACTGTATAAAGGCACTTAAGGAACACGGTGTTAAAATACACGGCATGTTTGTCTTTGGTGCTGACACCGATACGGTTGATACTATTAAAAAGACAACCGATTTTGCACGAGATATGCAGCTTGACTCTATTCAATTCATGGTGCTAACTCCACTGCCAGGTACCACTTTATTTAACGAAATGAACAAAGCAGGCAGGCTTTTACATACAGATTGGACTAAATACGATATTCACCACGTGGTGTTTAACCCAACACACATAAAACCGGAAGAACTCCACACAGAAACCCTTAAGGCTATGAAGAATTTCTACTCATGGGGATATATTTTTGGCAAACTCATATCGTTTAAACTATTCTACGCTGCCTTTGGCGTTTACAACCGTAATTCACTAAATAGAGCATTGCGTGAAGCCCGTGATTACTTGTACGGCCTGTTTTATGAGCAAAAAAAGAGTTAAATATTACACTTGCAAGGAGGCGCTTTATGATAAGGGCATTAGTTGTTGATGATGATTCTTTAAGTAGAACAATACTGTTGAGGTTTCTGGCTCCCTACGGCCAATGCGATACTGCTGTTAATGGTAAAGAGGCTATTGATTCTTATTTTCAGGCATTTGCGGCAAATAAACCTTATAGCCTAATAACACTTGATGTAATGATGCCTGAAATGGACGGTCTTAGGGTTTTAAAAAATATCAGACGCATGGAAAAGGAACGAAATATAACTGAACCAAACAAAGTTAAAATAATAATAACATCTGCACTAAGTACACCGCAAAGTATTATACAAATGTTCTACCGCGCAGGGTGCAACGAATATATTACTAAACCTGTAAGCGTGCAATTATTCAACTCATTACTTGAAAAATATAGCCTTATTGAAACAAAAGGAGATTCTCCTTATGATACTACAAGAACTGACAATGCCGCAGTTCATTAAACACTTAAATGTGACCAAAACCATACTGATTCCCTATGGCGCTATAGAAGAGCACGGCTCGCACTTGCCATTAAATACAGATGTGGCTATTATTGATGAAGCCCTAAAGGAAGTGATTAAAAAACGCCCAGTGTTCCTTGCACCAACAATTCCCTATGGCGTTTGCACAACAACGAAAAACCACCCAGGAACCATAAGCATAACCCCTCAAGCCCTCCGCCTCCTAACCGAAGACATCGTGCGCTCTGTGTACGCCAAAGGACTTAGAAACGTACTTTTACTGTCTGGCCACGGCGGCGGTCTTCACATGGCAGCCCTAAAGGAAGTTGCCGAACGTCTTGTTGAAGAACTCGACGAGCTATCAATAGCAGCCGTATCTCCCTATGAAGTCATAGGCAAAGAACTCTCACAAATCTGCGAAACCAAAAACGACGCCCACGCCGGCGAACTTGAAACATCACTAATGTTAGCGCTAAAACCAGAACTTGTTAACGGTCTTGCCGATGAAGAATACCCAGCCTTGCCCAAACCTTTTAGCGTAAAAGATAAAGTACGATACTGGCCCGGCGGGGTTTGGGGTAACCCTAAAAAGGCTACCGCTGAAAAAGGCCACAAAGCATTACAAATTATTGTGGATAAAGTTATAGAATTGATAGATTTTGTAGAAAAAAAATAAAGAGAAAAATAAAAAATATAGAAGAGCGGGGGAAAACCCTTTTAGGCAAAAGGGTTCTTCCCCCGCACCCCCTTTCCTAAAACTTTTGTCCTGACAATAAGTGCTAAATGTTGTACACTGTGGCAGGATGACATTTTTTTCCCCAAAGCTTGTGCAGGCATAACGAGTAAATCGGCGAATGGAAAGACAATCCCCTAAAAAGAACGGGGGTTGTCTTTCCATTCGCCGATTTGGCGCAAAAAGGGGGAGAAAACAGACCTCCCCCTTTAAAACCCCCTCTCACTACTTTGGAGCCACGTAGAAACTTTACAACTAACTATGTGTTGTATAATAAGGGTTTGCCCATAGGTTCGCCCCTACAAAATATGTATATCGTAAGGGCAGACCTATGTTCAGTTACCAAGTGGACTATTGTACAGGGTAGCACCCCTGGTGCGCCTACGCACCTTTTGCCTAAAAGGGTTTTCCCCCGCTCTTCTATATTTTTATTATTTTAGTTCAATTTTTTGACAAGATTTGGATTATAATGTTATATTGAATGGGGAAGGGGTATTTTTTTGTGTTTTAGGAGGTGTATAGTTTGGAAGTGTTAATTATAGATGATGAGTTAATAGTAGGTAAGAGGTTGAAGCCGGCGTTAGTAAAAATGGGCTGTGAGGTTGAGGTTTTTAATGAGCCGCGCAAGGCACTTGATAGGATAGGAGAAAAGGTTTTTGATGTTGTTATAACTGACATACGGATGGATGATGTGGATGGGATGGAGATACTTGAGCATGTGATGAATAAGTCGAAAAGGACGCGGGTTATTATGATAACTGGTTATGCTATGATGGAATTAGCTAGGCAGGCTATGGAAAAAGGTGCTTTTGATTTTATAGCTAAGCCGTTTAAGCCTGACGATTTAAGGGGAGTTGTTAGAAAGGCTGCTGAATCCTTAAATATCAAACTTAAGGAGACATAGTTGTTTTTGTGAATACAAGAAAGATTAGAGATTGTGCAGCGGGCAGGTCAGCAGGTATTCGGGGTTGTTTAGATGTATGGTATAGATGTTTTCTTAAACGATTGTATTTGTTTATAGAAAAGCGTATTGAGCAACCGGTTGGTGGTGAACAAGATGGTATTTTACGAAAGCCACAGCCTAAGCGTTTTACGGTTAAAAAGCATATAATTTATGTTTTGGTGTTTTCTATTTCCGGTTTTTTAGTAATAACCTTACCTATTATCCTTACAATGTTTATAATGAGTAAAAATTATAAAAACTTGGAAGGGGCTAATGCTTTTTTTCAAAATATTAGTATGGCAAGGCAGTATGAAAAGGATTATTTTATAACATCTAAGGGGCTTGATAATGTTCTATTAGCGGTGAGTGAGGCTAAAAAGGTGTTAATTGAAAACTATACAAGCTTTGCTGGTGAGGTAAAAAATGGTATAGAAATAGGCAATCTGGAAGAGTATGAACGGCAGCTTTTTATACTAAAAGACATGGAATCCGAAGAGGGGTCCTCTGTGCGCAAGTCCTCATCTGTGGATTTTGAGAATTATTCTGAATATCTTACTAAGAAAGAAAAAATTAGCCGTAAACTTAATTATTACGGTATTAAGATAAATAGTTTTGCTGATACCCTTGTTAAAAACATAAATGAGTCAATGGAGAAGTCCTTGCTCTTTTTCTATGTAATAAATGTGTATGTGTTGGTTTTTTTGTTTATTTTAGCCTTTGCTTTAATACATCTGTTAAGTGTGCGGATATTAAGGGCAATAAAGGAGTTAAATGCCTATACAAGTTCTATAGCTGTTGGGAATTTTAATATTTCCTTGCCATATAGACCATTTAGTGATGAGTTTTCAGACCTGAAGACCTCCATAACCCAGATGATGAAGGAGCTTGATAGACAACAAAGTGTCCTTGCCCAATCTCAGAAACTTCGTGCTGTTGGTACATTAACGGCTGGTATTGCCCATGAGTTGAATAATCCTATTAATAATATAATGTTGACTGCCCACATGTTATTAGAAGATTATTTTGATATATGCGATGAAGAAAGAGTGGATATGATACGCGACCTTATTGATGAAGCCGGTAGGGCTAGGTTGATAGTTCGAAATCTGTTAGACTTTGCAAGGGAAAGTGAAAGCATAATGGAGCCTATTTGCATAGGGCAGGTTGTTAAGGAAACTATGAAAATAGCAAGCAGTCAGATTAAGTTATCTGGTGTTTTTGTGGATTTAAATATACCGCCAAACTTACCTAGAATCCATGGGGATAGACACCAGTTGGAGCAGGTTTTTTTAAATTTAATACTAAATGCCCTTTATGTAACTCTTAAAGGCGGTCGGATAAGTATAAGTGTAGAGTATGGTACGGATGAACCTAATTTTGTAGCTGTAAAGGTTACTGACTATGGTAAAGGTATACAGGATCATATTTTGCAACACATATTTGACCCGTTTTTTACTACAAAGGCAAAGGGCAAGGGGACTGGTCTTGGATTATCTGTGTCGCAGGGTATTATAGCAAAACATGGCGGGCACATCAGTGTTAATACAAAAATGAATAAAGGTACTACTTTTACAGTTAAGCTGCCTATAACTACAATACCTGCCAATATTGGCTCAAGTGCTGATAATTACTCGGTTCAGATTAAAAAATAATAGTGCCTTAATCTATTTTATTATAAAAAAATGTTGTTATAAAATTTTTCTATTGACTTATAAAAAATAATAGTTGATAATGTCTGCATATTTGAAATGATACATATTGTTTATCTTGACAATATACAACTGATTTATATACTATAATTTGTCTTTTGGTTCTTTAATAAAAATTAAATAAGAATATAAAGAACCCAATCAGTACACATATAAAGAGAAATGGAGGGAGTGCATGAGAATAGTGTTGCTTGGTGCACCTGGTGCCGGTAAAGGTACTCAGGCCAAGAAGTTGATTGACAAATATGTGATACCTCAAATATCTACAGGGGATATATTAAGAAAGGCAGTTACTGATCAAACTCCACTTGGTAAAGAAGCTAAGAGCTACATGGATAAGGGGGAGTTGGTACCTGATAGTGTGGTTATTGGTCTTGTTAAAGAAAGGCTCAATCAGGATGACTGTAAGAAAGGTTTTATCTTGGATGGATTCCCGAGAAATACCTCTCAAGCTGAAACCCTCGATGGTGTTTTGAAAGATTTGAATATGCCGTTAACCGTTGCCTTAAGTGTGGATGTGGATTTTGATGTGCTTATGAAGAGGCTTACCGGTAGGCGTACTTGTAAAAATTGTGGCCAGATGTATAATGTGTACTTTTCACCTTCATCAAAAGAGAGTAGTTGTGATAAATGCGGTGGTGAATTATATCAGCGTGATGACGATAAAGAGGAAACTATCAAAAGGCGACTTGATGTATATAAAGCCCAGACAGAGCCTTTGATTGATTATTATGCCGGTAAGGGGATAATTAAGCGGGTCAATGGTATTGGCGATATTAATGCGATATTTAATAATATAACTTCCATGTTGGAATCGTAAAATAATTATAATATTAGGAGGTAGTATAATGGCTTTAGTAAAACCCCACGGAAAGGAAAAGGTGTTAAAAGAGCTGTTGCTTGAAGGAGACGCCCTGCACGCTGAGAAGGAAAAGGCTAAGGGTTTGACTCAGATAAGATTGTCATCCAGAGAGGTTGGAGACCTTATAATGCTTGGTATCGGTGGGTTTACACCGTTAGATGGTTTTATGGGTTATGACGACTGGAAAGGTGTGTGTGATGAGTATAAGTTAGCTGATGGTGTGTTTTGGCCAATACCAATAACCCTCTCTACGACAAAGGGGCAGGCTGATAGCCTAAGCAATAATGAAGAAGTGGCACTTGTTGACGAGGAAACAGGCGAAGTCATGGGTACGATGGTTGTAAGGGAGAAGTATACCATTGATAAGGTGCATGAGTGTAAGCAGGTGTTTAAGACAGATGATAAGGAACATCCGGGCGTTGCTGTTGTTATGAATCAAGAAGAGGTAAACCTCGCAGGTCCAGTTAAGGTATTAAGTGAAGGGCGTTTTCCAAAGGATTTCGGCGATATATATATGACTCCTGCCCAGACTAGGGATATTTTTGAGAAAAAGGGCTGGAGCACTGTTGCAGCCTTCCAGACAAGAAATCCTATGCACAGGTCCCACGAGTATTTAGCCAAGATTGCCATAGAGATATGTGATGGGGTTTTAGTGCATCAGCTTTTAGGTAAGTTAAAGCCGGGCGATATACCGGCTGAGGTTAGAAGGGATTGTATCAATGTTTTAATTGAGAACTATTTTGTGAAAGATACCTGTATACAGGCAGGCTATCCGCTAGATATGAGATATGCTGGTCCCAGAGAGGCATTATTGCATGCACTTTTTAGGCAGAACTATGGCTGTAGTCATCTGATAGTTGGAAGAGACCACGCCGGCGTTGGCGATTACTACGGGCCTTTTGATGCACATAAGATTTTTGATGAAATACCTGCCGATGCTATGGAGACAAAGCCGCTTAAGATAGATTGGACATTCCATTGCAGAAAATGTGATGGTATGGCTTCTATGAAGACATGTCCACACGATAAGGCAGACAGAATGCTTTTAAGTGGTACTAAACTACGTAAAATGCTTTCTGAGGGTGAGGAGGTTTCATCTCATTTTAGCCGTCCAGAGGTTTTGGTAATATTAAAGAAGTACTATGCTGGCTTAACTGAGAAGGTCGAGATTAAGATGCACTCGCATGCCTCTGGTGCTTAGTTTAAGGCTTGAGAGGTCGTGTTCCAATTTTAAATTGGATTTTTATAAATCAATAAGAGGCTTTTTAAGCCAATATATAAAAATATGCAAGGAGGTAGTTTTTAATGCCTAGTTTTGTTATTACTGAAAAATGTGATGGTTGTAAGGGGCAGGAAAGGACAGCTTGTATGTACATTTGTCCAAATGACCTTATGAAGCTTGATCGCGATAGGATGAAGGCTTACAACCAAGAGACAGAGCAGTGTTGGGAATGTTACAATTGTGTAAAAATATGCCCTCAGCAGGCAATTGAAGTGAGAGGCTATCAGGATTTTATACCACTTGGCGGAAATGTTATTCCTTTAAGGGGTTCAGATGCCATTATGTGGACAGTTAAGTTTAGGAACGGTTCTTTAAAACGGTTTAAATTCCCCATCAGGACGACATCTGAAGGTTCTATTAATCCATATGCAGGTAAACCGGAACCAAACTTTGATGATCTTAGAAAACCAGGTTTCTTTAATAAGCCGGATGTTAAAAAATTATAATTCATAATTTATATTTGTTTGATTATTTTTAAGAGTATTGTTTTTAAAATTTATAAGAATTTTATAAGGAGGATTTCATGGAATTAGAAACTTGTACATTTTCATACTGTCAGAGACCGGACATTATCACTCATGAAACAGATATATTATTAGTGGGCGGTGGAATGGCCTGCTGTGGAGCTGCTTATGAGGCGGCTAAATGGGCTGAGAGAGATAAACTAAGAGTAACCATGGTTGACAAGGCTGCCACCGACAGAAGTGGTGCTGTTGCTATGGGTCTTAGTGCTATTAACACCTATATGGGTGAAAATGATCCTGCTGATTACGTTCGTTATGTAAGAGGCGACCTTATGGGTATCGTAAGGGAAGACCTTATTTATGACCTCGGAAGGCACGTTGATGATTCAGTGCATCTTTTTGAGGAATGGGGACTTCCTGTTTGGAAAAGAGCTGATGATGGTCATACAATGGATGGCGCACAGCCTGCTCCAAAGCTTACAGAAGGTGGTAAGCCGGTAAGGTCTGGTAAATGGCAGATAATGATAAATGGTGAATCCTATAAAGTTATAGTTGCTGAAGCTGCTAAGAAGGCTCTTGAGTACAATCGTCAGTACACAGGGGTTGCTCAGAACCATTTTGAGAGGATTTTCATCGTAAAACTCACAGTTGATAAAAATGAACCAAATAGAATAAATGGCGCAGTTGGTTTTAGTTTAAGAGAGAATAAGGCATATCTGTTTAAGACCAATGCTATGTTATTGGCTTGCGGTGGTGCGGTTAACGTATTTAGGCCAAGAAGTGTGGCAGAAGGTCAGGGACGTGCATGGTATCCAGTATGGAACTCGGGCTCTACATATGCAATGGCAGCTCAGGCTGGTGCTGAGTTGGTTCTTATGGAAAACAGATTCGTACCTGCAAGGTTTAAAGATGGTTATGGACCTGTTGGTGCATGGTTTTTATTCTTTAAAGCAAAGGCTACTAATGCCTTTGGTGAAGACTATTGCGCAACAAATTTTGAAGATGCTAAGAAGTGGTATGGCAAGTATGCAGATAAGCTCGGTACAGCTATCAGAAACTACATGATGATTATGGATATGAAGGCTGGTAAGGGACCAATCCTTATGAGAACCGACTTGGCTATGCAAGAGCTTGGTAAGACCATGGATGCTAAGCAGATTAAGCATCTTGAAGCAGAAGCATGGGAAGACTTCCTTGACATGTGTATTGGTCAGGCTGGCGTTTGGGCTGGCAACAACATTGAACCTGATAAGTCACCTTCTGAGATTATGCCTACAGAGCCATATTTGCTTGGTTCGCATGCAGGGTGTGCAGGTATTTGGGTAAGTGGACCGGATGATTTAGGAGCTCCTGCTGAGTGGTGTTGGGGTTATAACAGAATGAGCACAGTTAAAGGCTTATTTACAGCAGGCGATGGCGTTGGCGCATCAGGCCATAAGTTTTCTTCTGGCTCTCATGCAGAAGGAAGAATGGCTGCTAAGGCTATGGTTGCCTTTGTCCTTGACAATAAGGGCTTTAAGCCAGAAATTGTCAGAACTACCGACGAGCTTATAGCTGATATCTATTTACCATTTGAGATATATGAAAAATACAAGAACTACAGCACCGATCCAAACACCAACCCACATTACATAAGACCAAGAATGTTACAGGCAAGACTCCAGAAGATCATGGATGAGTACGTTGCTGGTGTATCCACTTGGTATGTTACCTCGAGGACATTGCTTGATTCAGGCTTAAAGCAGCTTGAAATGTTAAAAGAAGATGCTAACAGAATGGCAGCATCAGACCTACATGAGCTTATGAGATGTTGGGAAAATCTGCACAGAATATGGGCTGGTGAATCCCACGCTAGACACATACTCTTTAGGGAAGAGTCCAGGTATCCTGGCTACTACAATAGAGGCGACTTCTGGGCTATTGACGATGCTAATTGGAAGTGCTTTACCATATCTAAGTGGAACGCTGAAAAAGGTGAATGGGACTTCTCCAAGAGAGACTACGTACAGCTCATTCCTGATTAGTATTAAGTAAATTAAGTGCTTTTACATTATTGTTAAAAATAGAAGGAGTAATGGAGCTTAGCCTCTATTACTCCGTTAATTTCTATACCACTTAAAATAACAAAGCGGAGGGAATATATGTCAGAAGGCAAAAGTGGTAGCATCCTTGTGGTAGGAGGTGGGATATCCGGTTTAACAACTGCCGTAGAAGCTGCCGAAGCAGGATATGAAACCATTATTGTAGAGAAAAACCCTTATTTGGGCGGTAGGGTCGCCCAGTTATATAAGTATTTCCCGAAATTGTGCCCGCCATATTGTGGTCTTGAAATAAATTTCAGACGTATCAAGCAAAATCCGAAGATATCTTATTATACATTATCAGAGATAGAGGGCATTAGTGGGAGTGAAGGCAATTTTAATGTTAAAATACGCATAAATCCAAGATATGTTAACCAGAAATGTACGTCTTGTGGTGAATGCGCTAAGGTGTGTCCTGTTGAACGGTCTAATGAATTTAATTATGGCATGGATAAAACAAAGGCAATATATCTCCCTCATGAAATGTCATTTCCTATGAAGTATGTTCTTGATAAGAAGGTTTGCACAGGGGACAGCTGTAATAAATGTGTAGAGGTGTGCAAATATAATGCTATAGATTTGAGTATGGAGTCAAAGACTATAGATATGACAGTAGGAAGTATTGTATACGCTACAGGGTGGAAGCCCTATGATGCTACCAAGATGGATAACCTTGGCTTTGGTAAGGTCAAAAACGTTATCACAAACGTTATGATGGAGCGCCTTGCAGCCCCAAGTGGCCCAACTAAAGGGGAGATTAAACGTCCATCGGACGGTAAGCTTGTAAAAACTGTAGCTTTTGTGCAGTGCGCAGGCTCAAGGGATGAAAACCATTTAGCACACTGTTCGGCTATATGCTGCATGGCTAGTTTAAAACAGGCAACATATTTGCGTGAGCGGGTGCCGGACTCGAAAGCTGTTATGTATTATATAGACCTGCGGACTCCCGGTAAGTACGAGGACTTTTTAAATAAAATCTCGGCTGATGAAAACGTAAAGACCGTTAAGGGTAAGGTGGCTAAGATTGTTGAAGATGAGACAACGGGCGACCCTATTATTACGGTTGAAGACATATTAGGTGGTGGGAAGCTTAATGAGAGATTTGATATGGTAGTGCTTGCTACTGGTATGGAACCCTCTCTTAAGGGGCAGGCCGTGTTAAGTGCTGTTGCGTTGCAAGATAATGGGTTTATGGAAGAAGGTCAGCTTTCTGGCATATATTCAACAGGTGTGGCTAAGAGGCCCTATGATGTAACAACATCAACGCAGGATGCAACTGCTCAAGCGCTTAAGGGCATCCAGTCTATATTGAGGAGGCAATAATATGGCGGACAAAATAGGGGTTTATATTTGTACTGATTGTGGTATAGGGGACGCCTTAAACATAGAGGGACTTCAAAAAACTGTTACTAGTATGAGGGTTCCGGTATGTAAAACCCATGAATTTTTGTGCTCCGAAGACGGGGTTAAGCTAATCAAAGATGATATAAATAATGAAGGGGTTAATAAGGTAGTTATAGCTGCCTGCTCAGCCAGGGTTAATACAGATATTTTTGATTTTGACCCGCTAAAGTATGTTACCGAGAGGGTTAATTTAAGAGAACATGTTGTATGGACGCAGCCAGCAAAGGATGAAAAGACTCAGGCTATGGCCTCAGACTATGTTCGGATGGGTATTACTAGAGCGCAAAAGTCTAGTTGTCCGGTGCCAAAGATTGATGAAACACTGACAAAGACAATACTTGTAGTTGGTGGTGGGGTCAGCGGTATGACGGCAGCACTTGAGGCAGCAAATGCCGGTAATCAGGTGATTATTGTTGAAAAGGAAAACGAGCTTGGCGGTTGGGCAAAAAAGATGAAGTCGCCAAAGGTTTTTCCAACGAAGGCTCCTTTTACAGACCTTGAGCCATCAAGGATAGATGCCAAAATCGAGGCAGTTAATAATCACGGCAATATAACGGTACATAAAAGTACTAAGATAGATAAGGTAGAAGGTGAGCCGGGTAGGTACAAGGTTACTCTTAAGAAAAACGGTAATGTGGAAGAAATCGAAATTGGTACTATAATTTTATCAACTGGTTGGCGCCCATATGATCCAAATAAGCTTGGCCATCTTGGTTATGGAAAATTTAAAAATGTCATAACTAATGTTGAAATGGAATCGCTGGCTGCTAGTGGTACGATAACAAGACCATCAGATGGAAAGGTTGCTAAAAACGTTGTTTTTATCCAGTGTGCCGGTTCAAGAGACCCAGAACACTTACCGTACTGTTCAAGCGTGTGTTGTAATGTTTCACTAAAACAGGCCAAATACGTTAGAGATGCAAATCCGGAAAGCGGTGCTTTTATTATTTATAAGGATATGAGAACTCAAGGACAGTATGAAAATTTTTATAAGGCAACACAAGATGATGAGGGGATATTCCTTACAAAAGGCGAAGTGCTATCTATAGATGGTACTCCTGATGGCTCTGTTTTCGTTGAATTTGATAATCAGCTACTTGGTAAAAAGATGAAAATCGAGGCAGATATTGTCGTTTTGGCTACCGGTATGGTTTCAAGTCTTGTGCCTGAAAATATGGAGGTTAATAACCTAACCCCTGAGTATATTGGCAATATTGTTAGAAGACAGACGACAGACGGTACTATAGAGGAGCTTGAGCCTATGCCGTTGGTGTTGAACCTTAAGTATCGGCAAGGACCTGAGCTGCCACATCTGAAATATGGTTTTCCAGACTCACACTTTATATGCTTTCCGTATGAAACCAGAAGGACCGGTATATATACGGCAGGTGCTGTAAGACACCCGATGGATGCTGTACAGTCGGCATCAGACGGTGCTGGTGCTGCACTTAAGGCTATACAGTGTATTGAGTTGACCGCCCAAGGTAAGGCAGTGCACCCACGCTCAGGCGATCAAACCTTCCCGGAATTTAGGCTTGAATCCTGTACCCAGTGTAGGCGTTGTACGGTTGAGTGCCCATTTGGTGTGCTTGATGAGGATGAAAAGGGTACGCCAAGGGAAAATCCATACAGGTGTAGACGGTGTGGGGTTTGTATGGGGGCTTGTCCACAAAGAATTATTTCATTCAAAAATTATAGCGTAGATATGATTTCTGCCATGATAAAATCCGTAGAAGTGCCATCAGAAGGAGATGAACCGTTTATAATAGCCCTGATATGTGAAAACGATGCCTATCCATCCATAGATATGGCTGGTATTAATCAATTAAACTTGAATCCAAATTATAGGTTTATTTCACTGCGCTGTCTTGGTGGTACTAATTTAGTGTGGATAGCTGATGCACTATCTGGCGGAGTTGACGGTGTGTTACTTATCGGTTGTAAGTACGGGGATGATTACCAGTGCCACTTTGTAAAGGGTAGTCAGATGGCTAGTGAAAGACTTGGTAAGGTGCAGGAAACTCTTAGCAGGCTTATGCTTGAATCTGGCAGGGTTGCTCAAATACAGCTTGCTATAAATGAGTGGGATAAGTTGCCTAAATTACTACAGGAGTTTTCAGATAAAGTTAAAGAGTTTGGGCCAAACCCATATAAAGGTTTCTAAATTATGTTAAAAATAGAAAGTATCCACTGGAGGTATTAGAGATATGGCTGATGAAACAGTCTTTACCCCTGATGTAGAGTTCGTAAGGAGCTTGAAAGAGGCAGGGGCTGAAACTATGAAGAAGTGTTACCAGTGTGCCACCTGCTCTGTTGTCTGTGAGTTGTCTACCGAAAAAAGTCCTTTTCCTCGTCGGGAAATGTTAATGGCCCAATGGGGTTTAAAAGAGGAGCTGGTAAAGGACCCTAACATATGGTTGTGTCATAACTGCAATGACTGTACCAAGTATTGTCCAAGGGGGGCAAGACCCGGTGATGTCTTAGGCGTTCTTAGACAGACTGTTATTATGGAAAATGCCTTTCCGAAATTTATGGGGAGAATTGGCAGCGACCATAACTATCTAGTATTTGCCTTTGGTTTGCCTATTATGCTTTTTCTGGTAATACTTGGGGCTTTTGGCCATTTACACATACCAGACGGACCGGTCGTTTTTGACCACTTTTTCCCTGTACATCTTATAGACCCTATTTTTATTAGTGCTGCCATAATCTCTCTATTATTTTTTACTGTAAGTATTAAAAATTTTTGGGATGGTATGAACGTCAATCCTTACAGGTTAATGGCAAACGGAAGGGTAATTCCTTATCTTTATGAAACGCTAAAGGAAATGATTTTGCACACCAAGTTTGACAAGTGCGGTGCTAATAAGGATAGAACCCTTGCTCATAGATTGGTGGTTTTTGGGTTTATAGGGCTTTTCATAACAACGAATGTGGCTGTTTTTAATATGTATGTACTTGGGTGGCATACGCCTTATCATATTGATGATCCGCATATATTAAAACTCTTTGGCTCAGAGGCTTTAGTTGGATTGTATTATGCCGGCTTTAAATTGGTTGGTAACTTAAGCGCCCTCGCTTTGCTTGCTGGTGCTATTATTATTTTTACTAATAGAACTAAACCGAAAGGCTTTGTTAGTGTTTCCTCGCCTTTTGACTGGGTGTTTGCTATTGTAATCTTGCTTTTAGCTATAACTGGTATTTTAGCAGAGTTTTTAAGGGTTGTAGATATTGCAGCTTTAGCATATCCAGTATATTTTTTACATTTAGTTTTTGTCTTTTTCATAATAGCCTATTTACCATATTCCAAACTTGCTCATATTGTGTACAGAACAACTGCAATTACCTATGCTAAATTAGCTAAGGTTGAGTAATTCTTTTTTTTTGAGGGAGCAGCTCTGCTCCAATGGCATTAAGTTAAGGAAAGAGAAGAGCGGGGGGAAAACCTTTTTTGGCAAAAAGGGTGCGAAGGCGCACCTCCCTGTTCTTCCCCCGTACCCATTACGGGAGTGCGCCTACGTACCCATTACGGGAGTGCGCCTACGCACCCATTACGGGAGTGCGCCTACGCACCCATTACGGGAGTGCGCCTACGCACTTCTAAAAATTTTTAGACCGCATATTTGGGTTAAATTTAAAAATTGTATTTGAATGTACCAAAATCTGCTATATCATTTTATTCTAAAAACCTTTGAATATGGATAGGTGTTTATTATTTCTTCAAAGAGTTGATTATTATAATGGCCAAGTATGTACATTTGGTTAAAATTAGATAAATATATGTTTTCATTTATTAAGTATGCACCTATAAAATTTTTGTTATTGTCAAGGATTATTTCCAGATAATAACCTGATTGATATGGGTAATGCTTCTCTTTAATTATAGTACCATTACTTATAATAATGGATGCCTTTAGATAGCCTATGCTGGGGATAATGCCGTCTGACAAGGTAACCGTTTCATTTGAGCATTTCAGTTGCTCGTCTTCTGTAAATGATGAGCAGTCAAGTTTTGCAAAGTTTTCTAGTAATCCCGATTGTTTCATAATATGCCATGGTTTTTTATCTTTTTTAGGATATGCTGCATAGTATATAGTTGAATATTTGTCAATCATATCGTTTGTAAATAGTATATAAATATTTTCACGATTAATATTGCCAAGTATTGTTTGTGATGCCTCGTTGTTTTCTATCATTATGTTATTGATGACTGAAGTGTTACCACAGAGATAATTTACAATATTATATAGTTCCTCTTGACTGTGGGATATTAATGCCCTGCCTGTGAAGTTGGTTATGTAGCTATCTTGTAGGCCGCCATCATTAAAAGTGGCAGCTTCGAGCGTATCTTGTATGGCGTAGCCCAAGTCCCACCAAGTAAATATAGCAGAGTTTGGTGGTAGTTTGGATTTAATTGTTTTGAAGTTTGAGTATACCTCAGGCTGGATGGCAGCTGTTGGAGTTAGGTTTATTAACTGTGGTATGTGTAGTGCAAATACGCAAAAGATTATGCTTAGACTATATACAAAAATATCGTAAAATAGTGGCTTATCTTTAAACTTTGTAAGTTTATAGTTTAAGATAATACCCATGAAAAATCCTATGACTGATAGTGAAAAAATAATGATGTTTTTATCAAATAATTCGCTGCTTATGATATGAGCAAAAACTAAGCCAAGCATTCCTAAGACATAACGGCTAATTTGTTTTAGTACAATAATATGTGCAATAATTGTTATTATATAGCCATATCCTATGCCAATAAACGGTGCTAAATAGATAACATATCGGCTAGATCCGTAAAACGATAATAGCCCAAGTGTGAGTAATGGTAATAATACCAAGGTATTCTTTAGATGCAAAATAAAAAATGTTAATGCCATAATAAGACCTATTATACTAATATAATATGGAGTTGTTATATATGACAAAATATCCTTAATATCTTTTTTCCCAAGTTCTGTTACTGTTGAATATACGTTTGCTTTAGCAGTTGTGCCACCTGCCCATATAAATGAATAGATATGGTTTATCTGATTACTTATTTCTTGTAGGATGTTATTTTTAAATCCTGCTATTAGCAAGACAACTATTAATGTAATTATAAAAACAATCTTCTTTAATGTAGTGGTTTTGTTCTTATATAGCTTATATAATAATAAGTAGATACAAGTTAATATTAAACAACAGTATAGGATAAACTTAGCAGTTGTGTTTTCAAACATTATGCTATATGGCAAGGCGGTTGTGATAGTATAAAACATACAGGCTAAAAATACAGTTAATGCATCTTTTTTATGCCAAATGAGCGTTATTGCTAAAAATAGACAATATATAGATATAAATTCCTTTTTAAAATACCACCAAGAAAAGCCAAACACTGTAATACCGGCTAAGGCACTATAAAGAAATGTTTTGCCCTTTGTCTTTGCAAGGGCACAGAGCATGATAAATAAGCATATTAAAAATGGAAAAAACAAATTTAGAGCATCCGTGTCAACCCTGCCAATAGAGGTTCTGGCTAGGTAGATGAGGTTAAGCGAACCTGTAAGCCCTCCAACAATACCGCATGATGGATAACCTATTTTGTAGAAAAACACGCAAAATGGGATTAGAAACAGGCTTGAAAGTAATAAAACCATGTATGCACCTGTTTTATGTAAGTTGCCATCGAAAAAATAAGATAGCTTAGCTATCATAACGCTTAAAAGCGGTGCTGGTGTTAATCTTTCAGTGCCAAATGGATAAAATCGTAGGTTATCGTTACCTTTATAGTTGCCTGTTTTTAATTCTTTTGCATACCTTAACCACAAATAGGCATCCAGTGTAGTCATCATTGGGGTGTTGTTTACAAAAAACGCCTCCGGATGTTTTCTTACCTCCAAGGCCTGTTTATACCTAATGGATACTGAAATTAGTACAATAACAAGTAAAATGATAATGAAAAATGATAAAGAGTGCCGTTGTCTTTCAGTGAAATATTGCAAAGACCTTAATAACTTATTTAAGTATTCCGATATATATGACATGCAATTTTAAACTTGTTTAAAAATATTGTAAAATCTTCAAAAAAGTCAATGGTGATATTCATTTTTTGCTATGTTTTTATGATAAAATATTTCACTTGATTTATGGGGGTTTATTTTTGGCGTGTGTATCGTAGATATAAAAGGGCAAAATATTTTGAATAGGAGAAACTCATGGAAATAGACGTAACGATAGGGGATGCCTCTATGGCTTTAGATATTGAAAACCCTTATACTATTGATATGAAGAAGATTATGGGAGATATAGATGGGTTTGGTAAAAGTTGTGGCGTGAATATTAAAGAGCTGGATGTCGGTGGTCTTATTCAAAGTATGATAAAGGGGGTGGCTGGTTGTGAGCATGGTTGCCCGGCTGATGCAAAGGGGCTTGTGTACAGAGGCTATGGGTGTTTTGAGCTTAGTTATGTTGATGGCGGGATTTTATCAGCCCAGTGTAAGCTTGAAAATGGACAAAAACTATTTATAAAAGTGTTTCCCGGATTTTGAGTAATAAAGAAATCATTAAAAGGCCATGGCGTAAAGGCGATGATGCCTCACATTTAAACTGGGTTTATGGTATAAATCCAGTGAAAGAGGTGTTGACTTATGCGTCAAACACGGTAAAAGGTGTGTATGTGCTTAAAGGTAGTAAGAATAAGCGTCTAACGGAGATTGCAGCCATAGCAAGGAGGCGGAATTTATTGATTAAGGAGGTTGATGCTGAGTTTTTTAATACCTTTGAAGGTGATGTGCATCAAGGTGTATGTGTGTTGGTTGAAGGTGTGCGGGCGATTACGGTGGCTGAGGTATATGAAAGGGCTGTAGTCAGTGGAAAGGGGAGGCAGCCGTTATTTGTTATTTTGGATGAGATAGAAGATCCGAGGAATTTTGGTGCTATACTGCGTGTAGCTGAATGTGCTGCGGTAAGTGCTGTGGTGTACCAATCGGTAAGGCAAGCCGGTATGTCGGATGTTGTTGGAAAGACGTCGGCTGGGGCTTCTGCTTTAGTAACTTCCTGTGAGGTATCTAATGTAAAGCATGCGATACGGTTTTTACAAGGACGTGGGGTTTTTGTATATGGTGCATATGAAGGTGGGGAGCGTGTCTTGTGGGATGTGGATTTGACTGTGCCGGTTGCCTTTGTATTTGGTTCTGAGGCAAGTGGTATGAGGCGCATTATAAAGGAAATGTGTGATGAACTTATACATGTGCCTATGTATGGGAAGGTGGAGTCATTGAATGTATCGGTGGCTTGTGGTGTGTTTTTATTTGAATGTAAGCGCCAACGGGAAATGGCTGCAAGATATAAAAAAGCTTAAATATTAAGGAGGCGATTATTTATATATGAATAGAAGGAGAGCTTCTTTGCCGGGTAGATTTAGTGTAATGAGACGTCTGATATTTGCATCACTGGTGGCAGCATATTTTTTTACATCTTGCATGAGTAGTGTGCAAACGGTGCCTGAGCGGCTTGTTGAAAACATAAAAGATAATGAAATAGGGCTATATTTTGTGTTAGTAAAGGGTGGATGTTTTGATATGGGGTGTGGTGATTGGGCTATTAGTTGTGAGGAGAATGAAAAACCGCTTCATAAAGTTTGTATTGATGATTTTTATATGAGTAAGTATGAGGTAACGCAAGGGCAGTGGAAAAAGATTATGGGGGAAAATCCCGCATATTTTCAAGGCTCTGCTAATCACCCGGTAGAAACTGTAACATTTAGTGAAGTTACTAAGTTTATAGCACTTTTAAACGAAAAAACTAATAATAAATACACCCTGCCATCTGAGGCCCAGTGGGAATACGCCTGTCGTGAAGGTGGTAAGGATAATGTGTGGTCTGGTGTTAAATCCGAAAACTTATTGGGGGAGGTTGCGTGGTATGTTAAAAATTCAGGCTATGAAACCCAGCCGGTCGGTACTAAAAATCCAAATAGTCTTGGGCTTTATGATATGAGTGGAAACGTCAGCGAGTTTGTCTTAGATGACTACGTGTATGATGCTTATGCTAGCTATGGGCAGCAAAATCCGATTGTTAAACAAAGTGCTAGTGCTGATAGAGTAATAAGAGGTGGTAGCTTGGAGGGTTTTTCAAAGCAGCTACGTTGTTTGGCACGTTTTGATGTTGCTAATGATTATAAGGATAATTTCTTTGGCTTTAGACTTGTAAGTCCTGCAAAGTGAAAAAGAGGGAAGGAAATAGAGGAGCGGGGGGAAACCCTTTTAGACAAAAGGTGCGTAGGCGCACTCCCCAACCCCGCACCCCTTACGGGAGTGCGCCTACGCACTCCAAAACTTTTGGCCTGTTATCTCTTTAGTTATACTTCTACGTTTGCTATACTCTAACTAAAAATTCCTTAACTTAATGGCATTGAAGTGCACCTCCCTGTTTTTTTATATACTTTTACCTGCTTTCAAGAGTGTTTTCTTCACAACTCTGTAAATTTACAGAATGTTGAAATTTTTCTTGACAAATATATATTAAATTGATTATTATACTATCTCAATATGATAGATTTTAGTGCCACCGTAGCTCAGCAGGTAGAGCAGCTGATTTGTAATCAGCTGGTCGGGGGTTCGAATCCCTTCGGTGGCTTTAAGTAGTATTATAGATTTTGTGCCGGTAATGTAGGATGTTTAGTATGGAGAGGTTCCCAAGCGGCCAAAGGGGACGGGCTGTAAACCCGTTGGCGAAGCCTTCGGAGGTTCGAATCCTCCCCTCTCCATTTTGTGTGCTTGTCGGTGTGTGTATTGATGTTATGTGTGTTGGTTAAGGAAGCCTGGTGAGGAAGAGAGTGTGTAATGCGGGAGTAGCTCAGGGGTAGAGCGTCAGCCTTCCAAGCTGAGGGTCGCGGGTTCGAATCCCGTTTCCCGCTCCATAGTTTTAGAAGGCTGGGTTTTAGAAAATATGATAGGCTTTTTAGTTTATTAGGGTAGAAATTGTGCCCATGTAGCTCAGTCGGCAGAGCACATCCTTGGTAAGGATGAGGTCACCGGTTCGATTCCGGTCATGGGCTTTGTAGATAACTAAAGTATGAGCAATGCTTGTTGTGATTTAAGAAATTAGATATTGGGTTATTGAGTGTAGTGGTAGTTAGTATAGAAGTTAAATCCGGATGATCTATATTTCTCATGTTAAGGAAAAATTAAGGAGGGTAAATGGCAAAGGCAAAATTTGAAAGAACGAAACCGCATGTAAATGTGGGTACCATAGGCCATGTAGACCACGGAAAGACTACTCTGACGGCGGCTATAACGAAGGTGCTTGCCCTGCGTGGACAGGCTAAGTTCACTGCATACGATCAGATAGATAATGCGCCAGAGGAAAAGGCAAGAGGTATAACGATAGCTACAGCTCATGTTGAGTATGAGACGGCTAAGCGCCATTACGCACATGTGGATTGTCCGGGGCATGCAGACTACGTTAAGAATATGATAACTGGTGCCGCACAGATGGATGGCGCAATACTTGTGGTAAGTGCGGCAGATGGTCCTATGCCTCAAACAAGAGAGCATATACTACTTGCAAGGCAGGTGGGTGTGCCTTACATTGTTGTGTTTATGAATAAGGTGGATATGGTTGATGATGTGGAGCTTTTGGACTTGGTGGAGCTTGAGGTAAGGGAACTTTTGGGTAAGTATGGTTTCCCGGGTGATGATATTCCAATAGTGAAAGGTAGTGGGCTTAAGGCGCTTGAAAGTGCTAGTAGCGCCATAGATGCAGCAGAGTATAAGTGCATATTAGAGCTTATGGATGCCATAGACGGTTATGTACCTGAACCGCAAAGACCGTTAGATAAACCGTTTTTGATGCCAATAGAGGATGTGTTTTCTATAAGTGGAAGGGGTACGGTTGTTACTGGCAGGGTAGAGCGTGGAATAGTGAAGACCAGTGAGGAAGTGGAAATCGTAGGGCTAAAAGATACGAGAAAGACGGTTGTTACCGGTGTTGAGATGTTCAGAAAGATACTTGATGAAGGTAGAGCGGGGGATAATATAGGAGCGCTTTTAAGAGGTGTAGGAAAGGAGGAAGTAGAAAGAGGGCAGGTACTTGCAAAACCGGGTAGTATAACGCCGCATACGAAGTTTAAGGCAGAGGCATATGTACTTACAAAGGAAGAAGGTGGAAGGCATACTCCGTTTTTCAAAGGCTATAGACCGCAGTTTTACTTCCGTACGACAGATGTTACAGGGATAGTGGAGCTGCCTGAAGGGGTAGAGATGGTAATGCCTGGGGATAATATTAGTGTTACAATAGAATTAATATCGCCTATAGCAATGGAAAAAGAGTTGAGATTTGCAATTAGAGAAGGTGGTAGAACCGTTGGTGCTGGTGTTGTAACAGAGATTTTGCAGTAACAGAGATTTTGCAGTAACAGAGATTTTGCAATAGATAACTAAAATATTGTATGAGAGAAGTATAGAGAAAGAGAGGCTATGATGAGGGATATAATTCTGCTTCAGTGTACTGAGTGTAAAAATAAGAATTATGCCACAATGAAGAATAAAAAAAATACTACAGGTAAGATTACAATAAAGAAATACTGCAAATTCGACAGACGGCATACAGAACATAAAGAAACAAAGGCTTAAAAGACTCTAACATAAGTAAAGTAGGCTAGTAGCTCTAACGGCAGAGCGCCGGACTCCAAATCCGAGGGCTGGGGGTTCAAATCCCTCCTAGCCTGCCATTTTTTTGTTTGTTATGGGTAGGTGAATCATATTATGAATAAAATAAAGGCTTTTTTTAGAGAAGTTAAAATTGAGACAAAAAAGGTTGTGTTTCCGGGGAAGGGTGAATTGATAGACTCTACAAAAATTGTAATATTATTTGTAGTTGTTTTTGCGGTGTTCTTGGGAGTTGTGGATTTTGGCCTTTCCAAGATAGTACAAAACTTGGTGAAGTGATTTAAGGTGAAGTAATTAAATGGTGAAGCCGTAATGGAAAAGAAGTGGTATGTTGTTCACACCTATTCTGGATATGAAGAGAAGGTGAAATCTTCAGTCGAGGATAAAGTGAAATTGTATGGTCTTGAGGATAGGATTTCACGAATACTGATTCCTACGGAGCGGGTTGTTGAGCTCAAGCGAGGAAAAAAGACGGAAAGTGATAAGAAATTTTATCCGGGATACATATTAGTTGAGATGGAATTGTCGGATGAAATATGGCACATTGTTAAAAGTGTACCGCGGGTTACTGGATTTGTAGGAGGGACTAAACCCTTTGCCCTACCGGAAGAGGAAGTTGAGATTATACTGCAACAGTATGAAAAAGGACCCACGCAGGAAATTAAAATGCAGTATGAAAAAGGTGAAAGTGTGCATATAACGGATGGGCCTTTTTTGAATTTCAATGGCTATGTGGATGAAGTAGATATAGACCACGGACGGCTTAAGGTTATGGTTAGTATATTTGGGCGTCAAACCCCGGTAGAGTTGAGCTTCTATCAAGTTGAAAAAACTTAATTTTGAAGGTAGGGTAAACATACAATGGCAAAAGAAGTTACTGCGCAGGTTAAGATTCAAATAACAGCAGGTAAGGCTAACCCTGCTCCTCCTGTCGGGCCGGCATTGGGTCCACATGGTATCAATATTATGGAGTTTTGTAAGCAGTTTAATGCACGAACTGAGGCCATGGGCGACACTATTGTACCGGTTGTTTTAACCATATATAAAGATAGGAGTTTTACTTTTATTACAAAGACACCGCCTGCCTCGGAGTTGATAAAAAAGGCTGCTGGTATTGTTAAGGGTTCGAGTGAGCCTAATAAGAATAAGGTTGGACAGCTTACGGCAGAGCAGGTGAGAGAAATAGCAAAGACAAAGATGACGGATTTAAATTCCTATACCCTTGAAGAAAGCATTAAGATAATCGCTGGTACTGCTAGGAGTATGGGGATTGATATTGTTGGATAGGTTGCTAAATTAGCTCGGTAGTTATGGAGGTACTTATATAAATGGGTAAAAAATATGATAACGTCATAGAGTCCTTGGATAAACTAAAGGAGTATTCCCTTGATGATGCCATACGGTTGCTTAAAGAGAAAAAGTACGTTAAGTTTGATGAAACCGTTGACATAGCGGTCAATTTAGGTGTGGACCCAAGAAAGAGCGATCAGATGGTAAGGGGTTTTGTTGTTTTACCGCATGGGACAGGCAAGGTGGTACGTGTCTTAGTGTTTGCAAAGGGTGAGAAGGAAAAAGAGGCTCAGATGGCTGGGGCTGATTATTTTGGTGCTGATGAATATGTAGAGAAGATACAGAAAGGATGGCTTGATTTTGACAAGGCTGTGGCAACTCCTGATATGATGGGGCTTGTGGGAAAGCTTGGTAAGATTTTAGGGCCAAGGGGACTTATGCCAAACCCAAAGACAGGCACCGTAACATTTGACATAACAAAGGCGGTTAAGGAAATCAAGGCTGGTAAGGTGGACTATAAAGTTGAAAAGGCCGGTATTGTGCATTTGCCTGTTGGGAAGCTTTCATTTGATGAGGGAAAGCTTATTGATAATATAAAGACCGCCGTTGATTCTATTGTTAGGTCCAAGCCTGTAGCCAGCAAAGGTAGATATTTAAGAAAAATAACTATTTCTTCAACAATGGGACCCGGATTACAGATTGACTTGGGTTCGGTTATATCCACAAAGATTTAAGTTGTGTAAGATAGCTTTAGATATATTAAGGCTTTATTTATTTACTTGTATTTAGAGGTGTGTTTTAGAGTTATATAAAAATGCAAAGATAAAAATAGATTATATAGTAATGTTGGTGGTTTTTAAGTCAAAGACTCAGGTTTATCATTAATTAAACGGTGAAGGCCGGCCTGCCGAGGCTTCTCGAGACTTTTAAAGATTTTTTGAGCATTCTTGAGAATCAGATATATAAAAAATACCTCTTCTAAGGAAAAGGGTGTTTTTTTCAGGCATTGTGGCGGCGCTTGTCTTCATTGTAATACGATTTATTTTGAAGGAGATGTAGATGCTTGATAAAGCACGTAAGGAAGAGTTGATAAACGAGCTTAATAATAAGCTTAAAGGTGCAAAGGCTGTTCTTTTTACGGATTATAAGGGGATGAGTGTTGCTGAATTAACGACGATACGACTAACCCTTAGACAGTCCAATATAGAATATAAGGTTGTTAAAAATACCCTCGCCAAAAGAGCTACGGAAGGTACCTCTATAGCAGTAGCCAAGGATGTATTTAAAGGACCGATTGGTTTGATTATTGGCTTTGATGACCCAGTGGCAGTTCCCAAACAAACCTTTGTACTTGCAAAGGGGAATGATAAACTAAAGGTTTTATGCGGTGTTATAGAGGGGCATTTATATTCGAAGGATGATTTAGTAAAAATTTCCAAGTTACCTGGCAGAGAGGTACTGTTGGCACAGTTAGGTGGCGTTATGAAGGCTCCTGCTACTAAATTGGCAACTGTCTTAAATGCGACCGTGGCTCGCTTTGGATATGCGTTGAATGCTTTAAAAGAGAAAAAATCAGCAGCGCAGACTGCTGCTTGATAATTTTATAGAGAAAGAATTCTTTCTATATTGATTTTAAGGAGGTTTTATTCATGGCTGGAATAACAAAGGAACAGGTTTTTGAGTTTATAGACAATATGACAATTGTGCAGATGTCGGAGTTTATAAAAGAGTTTGAGGAAAGATACGGGGTAACGGCAGCAGCTACGGCAGTGGCAGCAGTTGTACCTATGGATAGTGGACAGGATGAAAAGCCCAAGGAAGAAGAAAAGACTAGTTTTGATGCTATATTAGCCTCTGTTGGTGATAAAAAGATACAGGTTATTAAGGTAGTTAGAGAAATAACCGCACTTGGTCTTAAAGAGGCAAAAGACCTTGTTGATAATGCACCTAAAGAGATTAAAACTGGTGTTACAAAGGAAGAGGCTCAAGCTATTAAAGCCAAACTTGAAGAACAAGGGGCTACTGTTGAAATTAAATAGTGCTCTTTTTTTATGTTGATTAGTAAGTTTAAGTTCAAAAGAGAAGTATTGAAGGGGAAACCTTTTGGGTGAAACTGTGTGAATGCGCACATACCTATGGTTTCCCCTTTAAAAACTTTAGTTCCGTTATAGTGGATTTATTGATAGTCATTTAAGTTAAGAAAAATTACATTAAAAATATAGTAAAATGTAGAGGTACTATTAAGTACTTATGAATAGCCAGCGAGATAGAAGTTTTAGGAAAAGACGTGTACATGTCTGTCTGGGGTACGGTGGGATAATATGGAGGTTTGCCTCTGGCAATGTCATTAAGTTAAGAAAGATTGAGTTAGGGTATAGCAAACGTATCAATGATAAGTAAAGAAATAACAAGCCAAAAGTTTTAGGAAGTGCGTAGGCGCACTCCCGTAAGGGGGTGCGGGGAAAAACAGGGAGGTGCGCCTTTGCACCCTTTTTGTCAAAAAAGGTTTTCCCCCACGCCTCTTTTTCCTTAACTTAATGGCACTCGCTGCGCTCGGTGCCTTTACTTTTTCAAATAAGGGAGAATCATGGTTAAACCGTTAAGAGAGAGGATGAACCTTGGCAAAGTACCACATGTGCAGGATGTACCACCTTTAACGGAAATACAGCTTAGATCGTACGAGACCTTTTTGCAGAAAAACGTTGATAGATTAGAAAGAAAAAATGTTGGTCTTGAATCTGCCTTCAAAAGTGTATTCCCCATTGTAGATTATAATGAAACCGCATCTATAGAGTACTTGGGGTATGTCCTTCTTGAGCCGAAGTACAAGGATAGGGAGTGTATTCATAAAGGGTTGACCTATTCATCTCCAGTGAAGATAAAGGTCAAGCTGAATCTGTGGGATACCACTGAGGATGGTGATAAAAAACTAAAAGAAGCCAGAGAGGAAGAGGTATACATAGGGGAAATACCGTTAATGAATGAAACTGGCTCTTTTATCGTAAATGGGATAGAAAGGGTAATTGTGAGCCAGCTGCACCGCTCACCCGGGGTGTTTTTTAATACTGATAAGACAAAGACTCATACAAGTGGTCGTCTGCTGTATACGGCTCGGGTAATACCGTCGCGCGGCTCGTGGCTTGATTTTGAGTTTGATACGAAGGATATTCTTTATGTGAGAATAGACCGGAGAAAAAAACTGCCTGCTACTATTGTGTTGAAGGCACTGGGGTATTCCAATGAGGACCTTTTAAAGATATTTTATCCGGTTGAACACATAGATATTAAAGACGAAGACACACACACACGTAAGGTGTCAAACGTGCTAGCTAGTGTTAAGGCATCTTTAGCAATAACTGACCCAGCAACTGGTGATATTATTGTAAGGGAAGGCGGTAAGATAACAAAGGTTGCCCTGCGTAAGCTTATGAATGCTAACATTACTGAAATACCGATAACTAAGGCAGAGATTATCGGCAGGATTAGCTTAAGCGATATAGTAGACCCAGATACTGGTGAAATTATAATAGAGGGCAATGAGATAATAACCCCTGAAAACTTTGAAAAAATAATAGCATTAAAGATTAAACATCTGGAGCTTTTATTTATAGATAATGTGCGCTATCTGCCATCGTTGCGGGACACGCTTTTAATGGATAAGATAACGACAAAGGAAGAGGCTCTTCTTGAAATTTATAAGAAATTAAGGCCAGGTGAACCACCCACGCTTGAAGCTTCAAAGATGCTTTTTGATGGTCTCTTCTTTGATGAAAAGCGTTACGATTTGTCGGTTGTTGGACGCCTTAAGACAAATAAACGTCTTGGGCTTAACATAGACTTAAATAAAACCGTTTTAACAGATGAAGATATTATTGAAATAATTAAGTACTTGTTTTCCTTAAGAACTGGCGTTGGTGAGGTGGATGACATAGACCATTTGGGGAATCGCCGTGTTAGAAGTGTCGGAGAACTTTTAGAAAATCAGTTTAGGATAGGTCTTGTTAGAATGGAGCGCGCTATTAAAGAAAAGATGATGATAACGGACATGACCGATATAATGCCTCACGATATAATAAATGCTAAACCTGTTATGGCGGCTGTTAAGGAGTTTTTTGGCTCAAGTCAGTTGAGTCAGTTTATGGACCAGACGAATCCACTTTCAGAGATTACGCACAAAAGAAGGCTCTCAGCCCTAGGTCCTGGGGGTCTTACCCGTGAAAGGGTAGGCTTTGAAGTACGAGACGTGCACCCCACTCACTACGGTCGTATTTGCCCTATAGAAACCCCTGAAGGACCTAACATCGGGCTTATTACGTCCTTGGCAACCTATGCGCGGGTTAATGAGTATGGTTTTATGGTAGCTCCTTATAGAAAGGTAGTAGAGGGACGCGTTACAGCTGAAGTTGAGATACTTTCAGCGATAGAAGGTGAAAAGGGAATCATAGCAGAGGCAACAACACCTTATGATGAGGATGGATACCTTA
This sequence comes from Candidatus Magnetomicrobium cryptolimnococcus, assembly GCA_018606805.1. Taxonomy (GTDB): domain Bacteria; phylum Nitrospirota; class Thermodesulfovibrionia; order Thermodesulfovibrionales; family Magnetobacteriaceae; genus Magnetomicrobium; species Magnetomicrobium cryptolimnococcus. Next base: position 77,804 of record JAGYWI010000001.1, on the reverse strand, counting down.
TAGGGGAGGCCATATCGGCAAGAATTGGGGGTGATTTAAAGATATTTGCGCCAGAGGAGATACAGTACATGGATGTGTCTCCAAAGCAGATAGTTGGTGTGTCGGCATCGTTGATACCGTTTCTTGAAAATGATGATGCTAACCGTGCGCTTATGGGGTCTAATATGCAAAGGCAGGCAGTGCCTTTGATAAAGACACAAGCACCGATAGTGGGTACGGGTATGGAGATGGTGGCAGCTCGGGACTCAGGGGCTATTATTATGGCCAGAAACTCCGGGGTTGTTGAAAGCGTTGATGCTAATAGGATAGTTGTTAAGGCAGATAATGGCAGTGTTGATATATACTCACTTGTGAAGTTTTCACGCTCAAATCAAGCAACATGTATTAATCAGCGGCCTATTGTAAATCGCAATATGAGGGTTGAAAAGGGGCAGGTTATTGCCGATGGGCCTTCGACTGATTTAGGGGAGCTATCTTTAGGGCGCAATGTGTTTGTGGCATTTATGCCGTGGTGTGGTTATAATTTTGAAGATGCCATACTTTTAAGTGAAGCATTAGTGAAAGACGATGTGTTTACATCAATACATATAGAGGAGTTTGAAGTTGAAGCAAGGGATACGAAGCTTGGACCGGAGGAGATAACCCGGGATATACCAAATGTCGGGGAAGAAGCTCTGGCTAATCTGGATGAAAGCGGTATTATATATATTGGAGCAGAGGTTAAACCCGGGGATATACTGGTTGGTAAGATTACGCCAAAGGGGGAGACCCAGTTGACGCCGGAGGAAAAGCTCTTACGGGCTATTTTTGGTGAAAAGGCTGAGGAGGTTAAAGAAAGCTGCTTGTACGTGCCGCCGGGGATTAAAGGTACGGTTGTGGATGTTAAGGTGTTTACGAGGCGTGGGATTAAGAAAGATGCAAGGGCTAAGTATCTGGAAGATGCAGAGGTACGCGGGCTGCAAAGGGACCTTGAAGAGGAAACTCGCATAATATATAGGGAGATGTATGCCTCTTTGCGTTTTCTATTAAATGGACATGTGGCAGAGGAGGAAATAAGAGACCACGAAACCCGTGCTATTATATGTAAGGCTGGCGAGGTCTTGGATAAAGAAAAGCTTGAGCTGATTAATGATAAGAGACTCAATAAGATACGTATTGAAGATGAAAACGTGATGCTTGAAATTGAGCAAAGGCACAGTAAGGTAAAAGGCTATTTGCGAGAGTTGCAGTTTAAGTATGATGAGCGCATAGAGCGCTTGAAAAAAGGTGATGAGCTGCCACCGGGGGTCAATAAGCTTGTTAAAGTATATATAGCAATGAAGAGAAAGATTCAAGTGGGAGATAAGATGGCAGGTCGCCATGGCAATAAGGGAGTTGTTGCTATGGTTATGCCAGAGGAGGATATGCCGTATTTGCCAGATGGAACGCCAGTTGAGGTGGTGTTAAACCCACTTGGTGTACCATCGAGAATGAATGTAGGGCAGATACTTGAAACGCACTTGGGGCTGGCTGCTAAGATGTTGAAGATACATGTGGCAACGCCGGTGTTTGAAGGCGTGCAGGAGGATAGCTTAAAGGAGCTATTGACGCAATCCGGTGTCTCTGAACGTGGACAGACTATATTATATGATGGTAGGACTGGTGAGCCTTTCGATAGACCAGTAACGGTTGGTTGTATGTATATATTAAAATTGCACCATCTGGTTGATGATAAATTGCATGCCCGCTCAATAGGCCCATATTCGCTTGTAACGCAGCAGCCGTTGGGTGGTAAGGCGCAGTTTGGTGGTCAGAGGCTTGGAGAAATGGAAGTGTGGGCGCTTGAGGCCTATGGGGCAGCGTATTCGTTGCAGGAGTTTTTAACGGTTAAAAGTGATGATGTTGCTGGGCGTGCTAAGATGTATGAGGCTATCGTTAAAGGGGATGCCACACTTGAGCCGGGGGTACCGGAGTCTTTTCGGGTGTTAATTAAAGAGTTGCAGAGTTTATGTTTAGATGTAGAGCTTCTTGAGAAAAAAGCATAGGGAGGAGCTAATTTGTCTACAAGCATTGTGTATAATATGTTTCAAAAACAAAAGGCTGCTAAGGAGTTTGAGGCTATTCGTATTAAGTTAGCCTCGCCGGAGAAGATACGTGAGTGGTCTTTTGGAGAGGTCAAAAAGCCGGAGACGATAAACTACCGGACGTTTAGACCTGAAAAGGATGGCCTTTTTTGTGCGAAGATTTTTGGACCTGTAAAGGACTGGGAATGTATCTGTGGAAAGTATAAGCGGATGAAGCACAGAGGGGTTGTTTGTGATAAATGCGGTGTTGAGGTTATTCAGGCAAAGGTACGTAGGGAGCGTCTTGCGCACATAGAGTTGTGTACGCCTGTGGCTCACATATGGTTTTTAAAGGGAGTGCCTAGTCGGATTGGTATGATATTAGACATGACCATGAAAAACCTCGAAAAGGTCTTGTATTTTGAAAGTTATGTGGTAATAGACCCGGGGTTTGGCACGGTTTTAAAGGAAAAGCAGGTTTTAAGTGAGGATGAGTTTAAGAAATATAACATAGAGTATGGCAGTAAGTTTAAAGCCGGGATGGGGGCTGAGGCTATTCGTGAGCTTTTGCGTAAGGTGGACATTGACACGTTAAGTTATGACTTGAAAAACGGTATTGAGGAGGCTAATTCGGTTGGCATTAAAAAGAAGCTTACGAAGCGCTTAAAGATAGTAGAGGCGTTTAAGCTTTCCAATAATAAGCCGGATTGGATGATTTTAGATGTAGTGCCGGTGCTGCCGCCGGATTTGAGACCGCTTGTGCCTTTACAAGGTGGGCGTTTTGCTACCTCGGATTTAAACGACCTGTATCGAAGGGTAATTAACAGAAATAATAGGCTTAAGCGGCTTATTGATTTAAAAGCACCAAGTGTTATCATTAAAAATGAAAAGCGGATGCTTCAAGAGGCTGTAGATTCGCTTTTTGATAACACAAAGGGGACGAAGGTGCCAAAAAGCTCAACCAAGCGTTCGCTTAAATCATTAAGTGATATGATTAAGGGTAAGCAGGGTAGGTTTAGGCAAAACCTACTTGGTAAGCGCGTGGATTATTCCGGTAGATCGGTTATTGTTGTGGGACCGGAGCTTAAGCTCCATCAGTGCGGACTGCCAAAGCTTATGGCGCTTGAGCTATTTAAGCCGTTTATTTTTAATAAACTTGAGGAAAATGGATACGTTACTACAATAAAACAGGCGAAGAAATTTGTAGAATCCGAACGCTCAGAGGTATGGGATGCCCTTGAAGACGTTATCAAGGAACACCCAGTGCTTTTAAACAGGGCGCCGACTCTGCACAGACTTGGTATTCAAGCCTTTGATCCGGTTTTAATTGAAGGTAAGGCTATAAAACTGCACCCGCTCGTTTGCACTGCCTATAATGCTGATTTTGATGGTGACCAAATGGCAGTGCACGTGCCTCTTTCCATAGAGGCTCAGGTGGAGGCAAGGGTGCTCATGATGTCTGTAAATAATCTGCTCTCACCCGCTAGCGGTAAACCTATTGTGCTGCCTACGCAGGATATGGTTCTTGGCATATATTATTTGACAAAGGAAAGTGCCGGTGTAGTTGGTGAAGGGAAACTCTTTGGTTCATTTGAAGAAGTACGGATTGCCTATGATAATGACGTAGTTGGTGAACATGCGCGGGTAAAGGTGCGGCAGGAAGATGGGTCTTTTTTGGATACTACTGTGGGCAGAGTCATATTTAAGGAAATCGTGCCGCAGGAAGTGCCTTTTCATATCTTTAATAAGGTAATGACTAAAAAAGAGGTCCAACGGGTTATAGACTATGCCTATAGACATGCTGGTAAGAGAAAGACGGTTATCTTTTTGGATGCCTTAAAAAAACTTGGCTTTGACTATGCTACAAAGTCCGGTATCTCCATTTGTATATCGGATATGCACATACCATCGAAGAAACCGGATATATTGAAAAACGCTGAGCAAGAGGTTATTGAGGTTTATAAACAGTATTCGGATGGTTTGATAACCCAAGGGGAGCGATACAATAAGGTTATAGATATTTGGGCAAACGTTACGGAAAAGGTAGCAGAGGAGATGATGAATGAGCTTGGTGCTGATGATAGCACGGAGCAAACGCCGGAGGCTATAGCGCGCAGTCGGGAGTTTAATAGTGTTTTTATGATGGCAGACTCAGGCGCCAGAGGCTCGGCTGCTCAGATAAGACAGCTTGCCGGTATGAGAGGCTTGATGGCAAAACCCTCCGGTGAGATAATAGAAACCCCCATAACGGCTAATTTCCGCGAAGGACTTTCACCGCTTCAGTACTTTATATCAACCCATGGGGCAAGAAAAGGTCTTGCCGATACTGCATTAAAAACGGCTAATTCCGGTTATCTTACAAGAAGGCTTGTGGATGTTGCCCAAGACGTTATTGTAAACGAAATAGACTGCGGCACTACCGATGGGATAATCATAACAGCACTTATTGAAGGTGGTGAGGTGATTCAACCACTTGAAGAAAGGCTTCTTGGACGGCTAAACGCCGAAGATATACGAGACCCGATGACTGATGAAATCATAGTAAAGCGTAACGAATCCCTTGATACGGAAACGGTGTCAAAGATAGTAGAGGCGGGTGTGGATAGGGTTAAGATACGCTCGGTGCTTACATGTCGGACGCGATTTGGGCTTTGTGCTAACTGTTATGGAAGCGACCTTGGAAGAAACGAACCGGTTGAAATTGGTGAGGCGGTAGGTATTATAGCAGCCCAGTCTATCGGTGAGCCGGGTACGCAGCTTACGATGAGAACCTTCCACATAGGAGGGGCGGCTACTAAGATAATCGAACAGGCGGTTTTAACGACAAAGCATTCGGGGGTTCTTAAGTTTAGTGACCTTAACTATGTGTTAAACCGTGAAGGGTTTCCGGTTGTACTTAATCGTAATGCCATTATTACGGTTGTTGATGAGACAGGCCGTGAGAGGGAAAAGCATACTATCGTATATGGCGCAAAGCTCCTTTTAAAGGAAGGCGATAAGGTACAGTTGGGACAAAAGATAGCTGAATGGGACCCGTACTCAACGCCAATACTGACGGAAATTGGCGGACGTATAGCATTTGGAGATATTGAAGAAGGGGTTACGGTTAAAGAGCAAGTTGATGAAATGACCGGTCTTTCCCATAAGATTATAATAGACTACCCAGCCCATATGCGTCCAAGAATATCTATTAAGGATGAGCACGGTAAGGCAACTTTAAAACTGTCATCGGAGGCCCCTGCTCGTTATATACTGCCTGCTGGAGCTAACGTGTTAGTTGAAAAAAATGATATAGTAGCCCCAGGTGATATACTAGCAAAGATACCAAGAGAGACTATTAAAACGAAGGATATTACGGGTGGTTTGCCACGGGTTGCTGAGCTTTTTGAGGCACGTAAACCGAAAGAGCCTACCGTTGTGTCTGAAATAGATGGTGTGGTGGATTTTGTCTCAACGCAAAAGGGCTTACGCGTTGTGCGTGTTAAAGGCGGGGATATTACTAAGGAATACTCCATTCCAAAAGGTAAGCACGTTACCGTACACGAGGGCGATTGGGTGCGAGCCGGTGAGGCGCTTATGGATGGGGCGGTTAATCCACACAGTATTTTGGATATATTGGGGCCCACTGAGCTTCAACGCTATCTCGTTGATGAAGTGCAGAAGGTATATAGGCTCCAGGGTGTTACTATCAATGATAAGCACATAGAGATAATCATTCGCCAGATGATGAGAAAGGTTAGGATAGAGGACTCAGGCGATAGTGAATTTATGATAGGTGAACAGGTAGACCGTATTATTTTCCAAGAAAGAAACAGAGAGTTGATAACGGAAGGAAAACGACCAGCTCAGGGTAAGCCGCTTCTTTTGGGTATAACTAAGGCATCTCTAACAACCTACAGTTGGGTATCGGCAGCAAGTTTCCAAGAAACCACAAGAGTGCTTACGGATGCCGCTATTATTGGTAATGTGGATGAGCTTAGAGGACTTAAGGAAAACGTCATAATGGGGAAAATAATACCATGTGGTACGGGTATGGATAAATTTAAAAATACCTATGTAAAAAGAGATTCGGATGAGTCAATATTTGGTGTTAATAAAAGCCTTTTAGAAGCAGAAGAACTCTTTGAAAAGTAAAGATTAAAAGATTAAAAGATTAACAGATAAAGATTTGGGGGGGAAAACCCTTTTAGGCAAAAGGGGTTTTCCCCCGCACCCCAGGAAGGCGTGCCTACACGTCCTTTCCTAAAACTTTTGACTTGTATACTAGTTTAGAAGTATAAAACCGCAATAGTACCCCCACCTAAAATAACGGAGAAAACAAATGACTGATGAAAAAATAGTTAAATCGCAGCATATCTTTTTATTTCCATTTAGGATTGATTTTTTAGATGAAAAAAAGGCTAAGAGCACTAAGCATACAGATTTTGTAAAGGCTATCCTTGATACAATAAAATCACCTGATTGGATATACAAAGCTTATAATCCTAAAGAAAGCACTTGCTACTATAATGAATATTTTTATTTTCATGATTATGTTCAAAAGGCTATTTTTGATATTAGAGAATATGAAGATATTAAAGATAAGCAGGAAAGCGTGGTTTCATATTATTTTGAAAAAGATAAATGTCAGACATATAAAATGAGCATTTTTGTAAAAATAGAAAATGATAGTATACGATACGATTTAGATATTGAAAATATATCTTTACGTATTTTTGAAACCGGTGTTGGCATTTTAACAATAGTTCTCTTTAATCATGAAAAAGACAGCATTGATGATATATTAAAGATAAACGATTTTGGCAGAAGAATATACCCTCAGTTTCTACCGGTAGATTCAACAAAAGGTGTTTTTTTAGCTGATAAAATTATACTTAATTGTAATGGACATGAAATAATAGAAGATTTTGCTGAAAGTAGGTTTCATGATAGCAAACTGCAAATTGCAAAGTATATTAGACATTTAATAGGTGATGAATTGTACACTAATTTTAAACTTATTCCTTCTATAGATGATAGAATGTATACAGTTTGTTGGTATAGTAATGATAGTTGGAGTAAAGAATTTTCAGAAAAAAATGCTTATAAATCTTGTGATGAATGGTATAAATTTATTTTTATAGATGGTAATTCTATTGGTGTAGCAAATAATACAATGAAGAGGGAATTAATAAAGAAAAATACATATGCAAGGTGGGTAGAATGGGGAACATTTTATGGAATAACTAGGTATAGTCTTATGTGCTTGACAAATAGTGGATTTCTTGTATCTCGAAAACACATGTTGAAACAATATTATCAGATAGCCATTATTACGCTTGCCCAGCGTGCTTCAATATTAAAATTTTCTTCAGATATATCAAAAATCACAGAAAGGCTTGAAGAAATAGATAAGGCATCTGACAATAAGGAAAATAACTTTGATGAGATAGTCCAAGAAATCAAAGAACTTAACAAAAGATTCATTCGATTTACAAACAGGCTTTGTTTTACTGAGGTAACGCCGCAGGAGCAAGGCATTGAGATGTACAATATGGCAGTGGATGTGATGGGTTTGAAGCAACAAGTAGCTACCGTAAAAGAAGAAATGAAAGAACTTTATGAATTTGTAGAACTAAATTATGCCAAATTTAGAAATAATCAAATGGAAAAACTAAACAAAATTGTCTTCATGTTCTTACCAATAACGGTTGTAACAGGTTTATGGGGGATGAATTTATTTTTTATTAATTTATTTGCACCTGAGTTGAATGAACAAAATGGACATATTTGTAAAGAATTATGTATTTTGATACTCACTTTGGGGCTTTTTGCTATATCTGTTATAATATCCTATAGAATTGCTATAAACCTTAACAATACTATGAAAAATGATGATAAATTTGCAATTGAAGGGCTTTTAAAATGTAAAAATTTAAAATATATAATGTTAGAAAATAATATAATTTGGTGGATTTTATTTTTAGTTGTTGCATTTATATTTATTGTTTGTGTATAATTATTACAATAATGAATATGAAGGTAAAATGATTTGCGATTAGAAATAAAACTAAAACAACATACGCCAATGATTCACTTTCAGCCTAATCAAAATGGCGCAACTCTTAGGGCTAGTGAGTTTAAACCGAGATTTGACGCCTTTTTGATTAAAATAATGAGCGATGAGTTGAAAGGAATGTATGTTATAAAGGCAAGTAACGGTGAAAGCCTACCATACAGTTTAAAGATAAAAATAGATGGAAAATCTACCGTAGCTCCAATCAATGATAACTTTCCGTGTTTTTTTGGAAATATGAGGAGCGAAGAAAACAAATATAAAGAGAAAGCTCAGTTTGTTGAAAGCCATATAATCCTGATTTTTGATTTTTATTACGAAGCCATTAAGACTCTTATAGAATCTAATATTGGCAAGTTCTTACTTAGTAATAATTTTGGAGCAAGACAGTCCAAAGGGTTTGGCTCTTTTTATCTATATAATAACGATTTAAGAAATAATATAGATTGGCTCAAAAAATATTATAAGTATACAGTTAATGATGGATTGTTTGAGGGAATAAAAAAATACAAAGATAAAAATAAATATGAAAGGTTGTTTTCTGTAATTGATTTGTTTTATCGAACATTAAGAAGTGGTATTAATGAAGTTAATAGAGATGGATATACAGTGTTTTATTTTAAGTCGTTTTTGTTTTCTTACGCAAAGAGTGAAAAAAAATGGATGTGGGATAAGAAGGTTATTAAATCTAACTTTGTGCATGAAAAAATATTAGAGCAAGAAAGAAAAAAGTATTCAGATATTGATACAGTAAACAAGGGTCAAGAAGAATATTTAATTCGTAGTTTATTAGGCCATGCCTCATTACAAGAATATAAAATTAATAAAAATATAAATACAGAAGATAGAAAAAAGCAAAAAAAACAAGAAAAAGGGAGTGGATTTAACTCATTAAAAGAAGGTTTAAAAAATATAGGATATAAAGAGACAGTACCATCAATATCCAGAAAAGAAGTTAATATAAATAACAGTAAAAGATATAATGAATTAGGAGAACCATTTACAGTTAGGATTGAGCATTATTGTGCTGAAGATTCTACAGAAGAATGTTGTATTGAACGGTATAAATCTCCAATTATATTTAAGCCTATAGAGGTTAAGAACGGAGAATTTGATGTTTATTTAATAATTAATCCTATCGAAAAAGGAATGTTTAATCAAATATTTCAGGTTAGTAAAATAGTTAAAAATGATAACCAGAGAACAGATAGTGAACCTGAGTGTTTTAAAATAATAACCCCAAGTGAATTTGATATTGAAGCTTATTTACGCTGGGCTATAAGAGTTGGTATAAATGAACAAGTTGAATCTCGTTATAGGACACATGAGAACTATAAGGTAATTGAACGAATTTATAAAGAATTGAAAGTTTCTGATAAATTTAAAATAAGTTGTGTTTTATGAATAATGATAAATATATATCATATGCGGGGTTTACTATAGGACCTATTTATGAAGTGTTGACTCATGTAAAAAAGACACGGGAAGTGTGGTTGGGTTCGTACTTTTTTTCTTGGTATATGGAGAAAATGATTATTGCACTTTCAGAATGTGAGATAGAGTTTATTGTGCCTTATATAGAAAAACCCATAAAAGAAAGCCATGATATGGTTGGGAAATATCATGACAGGTTTATACTTAAATCAAGCTTAGTCAAAGAGGAGCTTTTTACGAGAATAAAAAATGCGTCTGAAAAAACTATGCAATGTTTTGTTAATCTAATAGACGAAATTATAAAACAGAATATGTATATATTAGGTAAAAATAATGTAAAAGAAATTCTGGAAGATTATATACAAAGGAACTTTGTAGTACTTGATGCTTCTTGCATTGATGATAAGAATGAAGTTAAATCTGTTGAACGTTATATTGATGCTATGGAAGAAAGACGTATTTTTAATCTTGGAGCTGTTGATAATACGTGCTTTAGGTGTAAAATGTTGACGGGTGTTGCTGAAAGAAAGTTAACGCAAGTTGAAAGTCATAAAGAACAAGATAAAGAAAGGTGTTTTTGTCCATTGTGTTATTTGAAAATTTTTTGTAATGAAAGTACTTCTTTACAGACTAAGGTTGCTCCGCAAGAAAAAGAAATCAGATTCCCTTCTGTTGTTGCCATAGCTTGTCGAGGTTTTTATGATATTCCTAAAATAAGTGCATGGTCAAAAAGGTTAAAAAAGGAAGAAGTTAACTGGAAAGATATAGAGGATGAAGAATTTGAATTTAAAGACCTTGAAGCTCTTGTTTCTTATTACAACAAAGGCAAACAGAAGAATGAAAAAGTACATATACAAAATTATTATAAATATTATGCAGTGTTACAGGCTGATGGTGATAGTCTTGGTAAATTAATATCGGGTGATACAAAACCCGACGAGCTTTCAAACGAGCTTTCAAAAAGATTGTTTGAATTTGCAAGTGTTTCTGAAAAGATAATTAAAGCTTATAGAGGTGAACCGATTTTTATAGGCGGTGATGATGTGCTTGCCTTTGTGCCTGTTATATCAAATATAAGTGAGGTTTGTTTAAAGACAATTATGGATTTAGCCTGTGAGCTTTCTGAAGAATATATAAAGATTGTCGGTAATGGAAGTTTAGATGCAACTTTATCTGTTGGAATTAATATAGCATACAATAAATTTCCGCTTTCAACTGCTCTTAAAAATGCACGAGGGCAGCTTTTTGACAAGGCAAAGAAAAAGGAAGGGAAAAATTGTCTTGCAATAAGTCTAACAAAGCATTCAGGTTTTCAAATAAATATAGATTTTGGTTTTAATGATTCAGATTTAAGGCTTTTTAGTGAATTAATGGGAAAATTATATTCTGGCGTTGTAGATATACCAAGTACAATATACCATAACCTTAGCAGGTCTAAAACTGTTCTTAAGAATATACCACAAGATGATAACCAAATAACAAAAGACGATAACCAAAGATTAAAGGCGTTTTTTGATAATAATTTTAATGAGTCTGTGCACAGTAAATTCTATGAAGGTATTAAATTTGTGAGAGAGATTTTTGAAAAATCAGTCTTGGTTTATGAGCATGATGAGAAGGATGGCAAAATAGATAACTTTTTAAATAAGCTCTATTTTGTTAATTTCTTACGGGGAGAGACAGAGTGATTAACAAATATCTTTTATGTTTTACTCCTGTTGATAGATATTTTTTGGGTTCATCTTTTTCTTTTCATGAGGGGTTTTATGTGGAATCAATGAAATATCCCCAACAAACTACCATTTTGGGATGTCTTAGGTATATTATTCTCGCAAGCAAAGAGATATACATAAAAAAGCCATTTAACATTGATGATACAGTTAAGAAATTAACAGGTACTTCTAAAATGGAGTGTCTCAATGAAGAAGATGAAGATTTTGGAGTTATTAAACGTATTTCTCCTGTTTTTTTAGTAAAAAGGTGTGTTGATGGTAGTAGTAATAAAATAGAGGATATACTCTTTAAATTGCCTATAGATATTGAAATGGATATTGAAAAAGAAAAGAAAGTTAAGTATCTCACATATGAAAAACATGAAAATGCAATATCTTGTTATTCTGGTGTAAAAAAAGATTATGCTATTTGTTCTGAAAAAGATCCAAAAAAACAAGTCCCTTCGTTTTGGGCTGGAAAAGAGTTTTGGAATAGTTATTATAAGTCAGAGGAGTTAAAACCGCTCTCATGTGATTATAAAGAAGATACAATATTTGAAAAAGCTTTAAATGTCGGAATTGCTAGAAAAAATAGAATAACCGAAGATGAGATGTACTATACGAAGTTTGATTATAAATTACAGAAGGGATTTTCTTTTGGTGTAGTTGTTTGCTTTGATGATAATGATATGCCGGAATTTAGTGAAACTGTCATTCTTGGTGGTGAGCGGTCAGTATTTAGACTTGAAAAAGCAAAAATAGAAGAAGATATTCCTGAGATATTTGTAGGAATACATCCTGTGGCAAAAAACATCTATGACAATTGCACAAATTTCAGCAGTATTGTTAATAATATAGAAAAAAATTGTAAAATTATTGCTCTATCACCTCTCATGCTTGATAAATGGCTGCTTGACCGTTTTGAGTTTGCAAGAATAGGTTCAATACAGTCAATAAGTTTAAAGAGTATGTTTGGTAATTGTAAAGATGGAACTGACGTTAATAAATTTAGGCAGTCAGAGGCATATTGTATGTTGCCTGCTGGTTCTGTTTTATACGCATCAGAAAAAATAAATGGGTATGACTCTGAAGATGCTAATTATAAAGTCTTAGAAAAGATAGGCTATAATCAAGTTATTAAAATAGATACTTAGGGAGTAAAAATGTTTACCCACAAAGCATATATAATTAAAACATTAACTAATACGCATGTTGGGGCGGGTGATACGGAGTTTGGCATTGTTGATAACTTAATACAACGTGATCCAGTTAGAAGGTTGCCGGTTTTCCATTCCTCAAGCCTTAAAGGAGCGTTGAGAGAGCATATGGAGGCTGAACCATTTTTAGACAAAGATTGTTTGAAACTCATCTTTGGAAATAAAACTAAAAGTGAAAATTTAAGTGCTGGAGAAGTTAAGTTCTATGAGGCAAGACTTTTGGCGCTTCCCCTTCGTTCTTCAACTTTAGTGTATCATAATGCAACTGCTCCTTTTGTGTTTTTAGATTTTTTGGAAACTTTGAGTACTTTTGGTATAACTGGTGATGATACTAACGGACTTAAGACTCTATTTAAAGATATAAAGAATAAGTTTGAGAAAAAAGATAGCTCTGATTTTTGTGTATTTGGTGAGAATAATAGACCTATAATTGAGGACTTTGAAAAGAGTTGTGTATGTAATGGACGCATTGAAAGTTTAGGAGAGTCTATTAAAGCTTTATGCAATCTTCAGTTTGATAATTTAGCTGTATTCAAAGATGACTTATTTAAGCAAATTTGTGAATCATCTATTCCTGTTATAGCTCGTAATTCTTTGGATGAACAAGGTATTAGTCAAAATCTTTTTTATGAAGAGGTTTTGCCGAGACAAACAACTTTGTGGTTTATGTTAGGACGCAATAAAAAATATGTTGATGAGCAATGCTATGAAAACTTTGAAAATAAATTAATAAACGACTTAATTCAAATTGGGGCAAATGCTTCAATTGGCTACGGTGTTACAAGAATATCAAGCATATATCAAGGAAGCTACCAGTGAATAAAAAAAGAGTTGAAAAGATGATACCTATAGCTATGAGAATACTTACTGAGAAAGGTCAGAGTATAGGTATAGTAGAAGATGGTAATAAAATTGCTTCAAAATATAGGGGTTATGTAGCATCTTTTGGTCCTACTGTAATTCAAGCTGGTCTTCTGAGGACTATGGCGTTTAATAATGGAGATGAAAATAAAAAGAAAATCAATAAACTGTTATTTGAGATTTTGAAAGACAAAGAAATTCATGCAATTAATTCTCAAGAAGAATATGACGGATTTATTAAAGGCTATCTAACAGAGACAATTCAATTAGAAAAAGATTTTGTTCTTGAAGCAGTAACTGCATGCAAGTTGGCTATGAGAACGTTTATATAAAAGATGAAGAAAAATAAATCTCAAAAAATGAAAAAAAATAAAGAAAAGCAAGGTTATAAACAAAATGATTGTGATATGGGTACTAAATTAACAAACGCTTCTTTTATATATTATAAATATAAAGATATAAACAATATAAATAATAATTATGGAAAGTGTCTTCAGGAAAAGGGTGTTCAGGAACTTCTTAATGTACAAGGTAATATAGATAGTAGTGCTAAAATTAATGGTATACCATACATGATTTGTTGCGGTGATGCAGACAGTTTTTTTGAGATTAAAACTGACCATAAATTTACCCTAACTACCACATATCCGGGCCTAATCATTGGAATAGGTTATAATCATCCGTCCAGAAAAGATGATGACAAAGAAGCTACTAAAGTAGATAGTAGTGATTTTCAGCTTGGTTTTTACTTTGATCACACGTCTGGAATGCCTGTTATTCCGGGCTCTACAGTAAAAGGAATATTAAAGGCACGGTTTCCTAAAAAAAGCTTAGATAGCTATGCAAAGCCTGAAAAGCCTGAGGAGCAAGAGCTTGCCATATTAAGAATGTATGATATGTTTTGTACAATTAATAAATTATGTGAAAAAGAAGATATTAAAGATGTTAGAATTGGTGAGGATAACTGGGAGGATTTATTTTGTAAAAACGATGTCTTTTACGATGCCTTTATATCACATGTACCCGATGGAAAAATATTTGCGGAAGACTACATCACGCCACACGGGAAAAACCCTCTTAAAAATCCAACACCTATACGGTTTCTAAAGATTGCCCCTAACGTACAATTTACTTTTCAGTTTAAGTTGCATGACAGTATACTGCTTGGGGGTAAGAAGATTACTGCTGAACAAAAGTGCTGTCTTTTTAAGCGCATTATTGGGTGTTTTGGGATAGGGGCTAAGCGAAACGTTGGTTACGGCTATTTCAACGGTTTTGATAGTGCTGATTGTTGTTAGTGATTATTATTTAGTGCTATGACTGGTCAGGTCTTGCAATAACATAAATATGTTACGTAAAATTTGCATCTACCCATCCATAATTACATATAATTATTTTATGCAGGCATTTATAATTATGGTATAATTATAAAATAAAGATGATAGACGAATACGATAAGATAATCGAAGAGACCATTAACGAAGCGGCAGATGCTTTGGTAGTTGAGGTTTGTGGTATTGATGAGCCAACAACTACTTCACCACAAACAGATGAAGATATCCTTTTGAGTAAATATCTAAAAATAGCAGAAGCATTATCTATATTAAAGGGTGTACAAGACGAATTTTGTAAGGAGGTAGATGACATGGCTTTAGTTTTTGACATAAAAAAAGACTATAGGTATAGGCAGGGTTTTGAAGAAGGATTAAAACTGGGGCTTGGAGATGGAAAGGAAGAAATGTACAAGAGATTGTTTAATAAAGGTCTGATGGAAGGTATAAAATTAGCCATAGAGGTTAAGTTTGGACCAAATGGGCTTACTGTAATAGAAAATATAAAAGCCGTAGATGATTTAACTAAAATAGAATTGATAAAAGAAAGCATTAAAAAGGCATCTACCGTGTCGGAATTTAGTGAGCTTATAAACGCCCAAGTTTTGTGACACCATGTTTTATTGACCTGTAGTAATTAATGTTGATGTCCTGAAAAATAGTCCAATCCGAGCATCTACTTTTATAAAAACTATCTATCTATAGAGAAGGTGTATCAGTGTAGTGGTCATAAAGGTTTACTTGTAGAAGAATAAATAAAGAGGTAGCAGGCCAGAAGTTTTAGGAAGTGCGTAGGCGCACTCCCGTAAGGGGTGTGGGGGAAGAACCGTTTTTTTCGAAAAGGTTTTTCCCCCGTTATCTTTTTTCCTTAGCTTAAGTTTCCCCCCGTTCTTTTATCCCCTATTTGGTTGGTTAAAATTATGCGGCATGGTAGGTATATAGTATTTACCGGGCTATTTATAACAATAGTCTTGGCGGTGTTTGTGGTTTATAAGCCGCTGTTTCTAACGCTTATGGATAACAAGATTTATGATGTGTTGTTAATGGCGATGGATGATAGTGGGCGGGGGTTTCCTGTTATTGTTGATATAGATGAAGAGAGTTTATCGAAATATGGGCAGTGGCCGTGGCCAAGGTATAAAATTGCAAAGCTACTTGAAAGTATATTAGCCCTTGGGCCGGTGGGTGTGGGGCTTGATATGTTTTTTCCTGAGCCAGACCGTACCTCTTTATCTGTAGTGAAGGAGGAGATATTAAAAAACCTTGGCGTTGATGTACATATTTCCGGTGTGCCTGAGGGGTATGAAGATAATGATACGCTATTGGCAGTAGCGTTAAGAAGGGGTCCGTTTGTGCCGGGATATCAATTCATGTTTGAAAATAGTGACGGTAAGGGGTGCATATTACACCCGTTGCAGGTTGTATGGGTATCGGAGACAGCCGACAATGAACTATTAAAGGCTTCTGGGGTCTTGTGCAACTTGAAAAAGCTTGGTGAGTCGGTGCAAGTGTCAGGGTTTATTAATAGCACAACTGATGAAGATGGGGTTGTTAGAAGGGTACCGCTTATTATTTCTTATAATGGGCAGATTTATCCAAACCTATCTCTAGCTACACTGCTTTTAGCAATTTCAGAAAAACAGATATTTTTGCATACCATCTCTGGTGCTATTGATTCTATACAGATAGCTGATACGCATATTCCTTTAGATGATAAGGGCAATATGCTTGTGCGGTACTATAAGCGTGATGAGTATTTTGAGCGGGTTTCAGCTGCAAGTGTGATGAGTGGGCGGGTGTTGCCTGAGAAACTCAGTGGGAAAATCGTGCTTGTTGGTACAAGTGCTGCCGGGTTAAAGGATATTCGTGTAACGCCGTTAAATCCAAAATCATCTGGGGTGGAAATTCACGCAACTGTTATAGAGAATATATTAAAAAACGATTACCTGACAATGCCGTCATGGGCAAAAGGAGTAGAGTTTTTAATAGTCTTACTTGTTGGCGTGGTGTCGTCGTTCATTATATATAGGTTTCATGCCTTAATGGGGGCTTTGGTTGTGCTTTTTTTTGTTTTTTTATGTTTTGTCGGTTCGCTTAAACTTATACAAACCTCTGGGGTGTATATCTCAGGCTTGTATCCAATGCTTACATTATTGTGTAATTACACGGTGCTTACACTTTTAAAATACAGACGTGAAGAAAAGAGGTTATTAAATAGTACTAAGGAGCTTGCCATAACGCAGGAGGCTACAATAGATGTGATAGCCTCCGCTATAGAAAGCCGGGATAATCAAACAGGTGGTCATATAAACCGTACAAAAGAGTATGTTAAGGTATTAGCATTGCACCTGAAAAAACAGGGAAAGTTTAATACAGAGCTTGATGATGAGGCGATAGGGCTTATGTATCGGTGTGCGCCTGTGCATGACGTTGGGAAAATAGGTGTGCCTGATAGGGTATTATTAAAGGCTGATAAGCTTACTGAGGAAGAGTTTGCGCAGATGAAGAAGCATACGGTATATGGAAAGGAAATAATACAGACAGCTATTGCAAAGCTTGGTAGTGTTAAGTATTTAAAAATATCAGAAGAGATGGCTTATACGCATCACGAGAAGTGGGATAGTAGCGGTTATCCAAGAGGTATTGTAGGCAAGGACATTCCTTTAAGTGGTAGAATTATGGCTGTTGCTGATGTGTATGACGCTCTGATAAGCCGTAGGGTGTATAAGCCCGGACTATCACACGAAAAGGCCGTTAGTATTATACGAGAGGGTAGGGGCAGACATTTTGATCCGGAAGTGGTTGATGCCTTTTTAGAAATAGAGGAGCGCTTTCGGCTAATTGCCATTGAGTTTACCGACTCCATAGAAGATAAGGCACTCCTTGCAGTTATTAAGAAAGATGATTGATGGAATTTATTAAAAATTTTAAAAAACGCCTAAAGTTTACTATTGTATAGCCGATAAATAACTTAAGTTGGTTATAAAAGGTGAAACAAAGTAAGTTGAGTATAAAGGTATGGACATTATGTCCAAAGAATTATGGCCGGTATAGCCGGACGCTGTCCGACCATAAGTAATGATTAATCATTGTATTACATGGAGGTAAGTTATGAGTTTCGTAATTAACACAAACATATTATCCGAGGTAGCTCAGAGGCAGTTACGTAAAACTGAAGGCCCATTACAGCAGGCTATGACGAGGTTGTCTTCAGGCCTGAGAATTAACTCAGCTAAGGATGATGCAGCGGGTTTGGCTATTGCAACAAGGATGACTACTCAGATTAGAGGCTTAACTGTGGCAGTTAGAAACGCTAATGATGGTCTATCAATGGTGCAGACGGCAGAAGGTGCTATTGACGAGATGGTAACCAATCTACAAAGAATAAGAGAGCTAGCCTTGCAGGCAAAAAGCGGTCAGTACTCAGCGTCAGATGTTCAGTACATGCAGCTTGAAGTAGATGCCCTTATTGATGAGATTGGTAGAACGGCAGATCAGACGAGATTCAATAATAAGAAGGTCTTTGACGGCTACTTCAATATAAACTTGAATGTTAGCTATAAGGCTACCGATAGCCCGATCAATCTGTCAGTGTCTAGTATGCAGATTACCGGTACTAATAATAGGTATTTACATGCAAATACGGCTACCGTTGTAACTGTAACTATGTCTAGTACGCCTGGTACAGCAGCAGCAGCAACAACCTTATCATCGAGCCAGATATATAATGCTTCTAATATGGGTGCTCAAATAACGCAGCATCGGTATGCTTCGGCTATTGATGTAAATGGTAATTTGACTTATGTGTATAATTCGGCTTTTTGGGGTAACCTTAATGCCATAAAAGGTGGTGGTTCCACTAATCCGTTTAGCGGTCCGTTATCACTTATGCAGGCTAACGGTGTGTATGATTCTTCGTTACAGGCTGAAAGTATGCAATTTATTAGCAATGCCTCAAATACAATATTAGTTGTAGATACAGTGCTTAATACAGTAACAAGGGAACGGTCATATCTTGGTGCAAAGGCTAATCAGTTGGAAGCAGCTATAAGAAATATGGATAATCAGATAGAAACGACAACAGCTTCAAAGTCAAGAATTATGGATGCCGACTTTGCTTCTGAAACTGCTTCGTTAACCAAATCTCTCATCCTCCAGCAGGCAGGTATTTCTGTACTGTCTCAGGCTAATTCTATACCACAGAATATTTTAGCCCTATTGAGATAACAGGAAAGAGGCAGGGAAGATAAGGTTATCTTCTCTGCCTCTTACTGACCATAAGGAGGTGTGAGCATGAATGAACTGGCAGTGGGTAGTTATGAAGTAGCGTTTAAGCCCGTAAACCTTGGACGTTTTAGTAACGTGGATTTGAAGGCTGAAAAGGTTGAGGGGAAATATTCAGTGCCTGCTAATAGTGTGACAAGTGCCTTTAGTGTAGATGCTGGTTTGTATGAAGTAGCTGGTATAGGTAGTGGTAACACCAACGTAGAAGATGCTTTTGGGAAAAAAGATGATAGTAGCGCTGAAGATAAAGATACACAAGAGGGTAAGGAAATAGAGCTGCCACAAAAAGCTTATTTTGATGTTGACGAAAATAATAACGTTGTGATTAAAATAGTAAGTAACGATGGTGAGGTAATAAAACAGATACCACCAGAGGATTATATTAAGATGGTGGAAGGAATGAAAGAAAGTGTGAAAAACCTATTTCACTTGGAGGTGTAAAATGAGTATTACGACGGGAATTGGTGCCTTTTCAGGTATAGATTATAACGAGATGGTAGAAAAGCTTATGGAGATAGAGCGCCAACCGTTGACTCAACTCCAAGAGAAGAAAGATGAATATAATACGAAAATTAGCGCTCTTGGCGAGCTATCTTCTTCTATATCATCGCTAAGGACTGCGCTGAAGACTATGAAGATAGGTACATCCACTTCTGGGTCTTCGGCTACAAGTAGTTCGCCAAGCGCCTATGCTTCTTCTAGCTCTAATGCTAATGTTGTGACTGCTACGTCAACGGGTAGTGCAGTATCAGGGGAGTATGATGTTACAGTACATCAGGTGGCACAGAAGCTAAAATTAAAATCGCAGGATTTCAGTTCGAGTTCTACTGTTTTTAATAGTGGAACTATTTCTATCAATCTAAATGGTACGGTTACTGACATTAGTATAAATTATACTAATAGTACGCTTGAAGGTGTTAAAAATGCAATAAACACTTCTGGTACAGCAGCGAAGGCTTCTATTATACATGGAGATAGTGGCTATCGGCTGATTATAAGTGCAGATACTGGTGGTTCAGGCTCTCTGACAATAACAACACAAGATAATTCCTCAGCAGCTAATAGTTTGAGCGCATTTGCAACAGATGGCGGGGAAGGTTCATTAACCGTTTATCAGTCCGCACAGGATGCTATTGTTGAAATAGATGGCGTAACTGTTACAAGTAGTTCCAATGAAATAACAGATGCCATTAGTGGTCTTAAGCTTAGTTTGCATAGTGCCTCGGAAACTCCTGTACAAATTAGTGTTAATTTTGATGCGGATGCAGCATCTGAGAATTTACAATCCTTCATAGATACGTATAATACGGCTATGCAAAAGGCTAAGGAATTATCAAATAAAGATGGGGATTTGGCTTACGATTCTGTTGTTAAGAGGATAGTTACCCAATTAAGAGGTATTACAACAACTACTTATGGTTCCGGTACTTTAGCCCAGTATGGGATAACCCATGATGATGATGATAATTTGGAGCTTGATACAAGTAAGCTGGAAAAGGCCATAGCAAATGGGGAAAGTGGACTTACTAATACATTGAATTCCCTTGCTACTTCTTTTGATACAACACTGAAAAACATGATAAATGAGATGCTTCCAGGTAGAAGTGATACCTTTGAGGCTATTGTAGATAGCACAGATGATAAGATAACTAACCTAGAGTATATACTAGAGCTTAAGGAGTTGTCTTATACGAAAAAATTTAGTTTACTTGAACAAACAATTGGAGAATTGCAACAGTCAGGTAACAGCATGCTTGATTCGTTGTCTAATTTAAACGCATAAGAAAAATAGAGGCATAAAAAAAATAGAGGAGGAGGTCAAGGAGTCAATGATAGATGCGTATGTACATAATGCGTATATGACGACAGGTATTAGTAGTTTGTCACCATTAGAACTAGTTATAAAGCTATATGACGGAGCTATAAGTTTTCTCAATAAAGTGGCAACGGCTATTAAAGGTAAGGATAAGGTCTCGAAGATTCAGTACATAAACAAAACGAGGGCTATTGTGGAGGAGTTGCTTAACTCTTTGAAAGTGGAAGAGGGTGGTGAGGTTGCACAGAATCTTCAAGACCTTTATACCTATATGTTAATAGAGCTTGCAAGGTTGCATACCTCTGAAAGTCTGGATAAGGTATATCATATTCAGGACCTTTTAAAGACGTTAAGAAGTGCATGGCAAGAAATACGGCAAACCATGCCAAGTTCTGAATTGTCATCTCAAAGATACTATGTTAAGGCAAATTAATAAAAGATAACAATTATAGCTGTAAATTTAATAAGGGAAAGAATAATGCTTTCCGATGATTACATAAGAGTGTGTTTGGGCGGGAAATAACAAAAGATATAGGACTGTTGCTATTACAATACTGGTAAGTATTTAGTAGTGTTTTTTAAGAGTTTATTATGGTGCGCAATGCACGGTTTTTGATTGACAATAACTATTATGGTATGTTAGCTTCTTAAGCGTAAGGAATTATGAAGATGTCTTTAGAAATAGGCGATACTGTATTTTGCAAATTACTCCCTAAGTATGAACAATATAAGACAAATATCGTTTCTATAAATGGTGATACTATAGTTTTAAGAAAGGATATGGAAAAGGAACATCATTTTTTTAAGGGTCAAAATGTTGTTCTTTTTGCAGGTGAGGTGGAGTACTTTGCAGATGTGGTAGATGAAAAGGATGACACACTTATCTTAAAATGTTTTGGTGAGGAACGGCGCGAGTATTTTAGAATAGATGATGTAATGCCAGTAATTGTCAATAAGATAGAAGGGGGCGATATTTCACCGTATCGGTCTAGAGTTATAACAGAGTATGGGCATGATATGCCCAATCTAGTAGCCTATGGTGTAGATGTTCCTGATGAAAATATAAGTCCAAGACTTTGGAAGATGCTTGTAGATATAAATACTAAGTTAAGCCTTTTGCTGGATAAAGTTACCCTTGGAAATGAAGGGCTGATAGATACAGAATATAAGAAGGTAAGCTTGAGTGCTTCAGGTATAAGGCTTAAAGTAATAGACAAGTTATCAAAAAGCGATTTTGTAGAAGTAAAGCTGCTGTTGCCGGCATCTCCACCGGTAGGGCTCGCTGTATATGGGATAGTTGTTTGGGTTAAAAAATATGCTGAAAACGATTATGAGGTATCTATACAATTTGCCGATATAGAGGAAAGTGTTAGAGAGGAAATTATTCAGTATACCTTAAAAAGGCAAAGAGAGATTTTTAGGAAAGAAAGGGGGTTAAAGCATTAGTAAGGGAGTTATTTAAGGTTTTATAGCAGAGAGCTTCCAGCAAAAAAAACTATGACGGCGATTATAGGTATTGTTATTGTAACGGCAGCAGTGTTTAGTGGTTACTTAATGGCCCATGGTAATTTAGCGGTGTTAGTGCAGCCGGCTGAGTTTTTAATAATCTTGGGTGCTGCCTTTGGTTCGCTTGTATTATCTTCACCACCTGCAGTGATAAAGCTAGTTGTTAAGAATTTTAAACGTATTTTCCAATCAGGAGGCGCTAAAAAAGAAGATTTTTTAGAACTGTTGTCCTTAATGTTTTTGATCTTTTCAAAAATAAGAAAAGAAGGTTTAATCTCTATCGAAGCAGATGTTGAGTTGCCAGAAAAAAGTCCTATATTTACTAAATATAAAAGTGTCTTGGATAATAAAAAGGCGCTTAACTTTATATGTGATAATCTGCGAGTGATAATAACTACCAATATGCCAACCCATGAGCTTGACGAACTTTTAAGTACCGATATAGAGTCGAGTGCACATGAAGAAATGCTCCCATCGTATACGCTACAGAAAATGGCAGATGCGCTGCCCGGTCTTGGTATTGTAGCTGCTGTTTTGGGGGTTGTTATTACGATGGGTCATATAGATGCACCGCCGACAGTGCTTGGTTATCATATTGGTGCGGCTTTGACCGGTACGTTTTTAGGGGTTTTGATGTGTTATGGCTATGTTGGGCCTATGGCTACTAATTTGGAATTAAAAGCGAAGGAAGGGGAGGTTTACTTTACTGTTATAAAGGTGTCTTTAGTGTCCTTTGTTGGTGGTGCAGCCCCGCAGATTGCTATAGAGTCCGGCAGAAGGGCTATCCCTAATCTTGAAAGACCGGCATTTGCGGAACTCGAAGAGGCTGTTAAAAAATAGTTTGCTTTATATATAACCAAATTAGGAGGTTAAATAGTATTGAAAGGCCAAAATATAATAATTAAAAAAAGGAAGAAACAAGCCCATCAAGGCGGACATGGTGGGTCATGGAAGGTTGCCTATGCTGACTTTGTTACAGCTATGATGGCCTTCTTTCTTCTTATGTGGCTTGTTACTATGACGTCTCCTAAAAAGAAATTATCTCTTAAAAATTACTTTCAAAACGTAACAGTGTTTGAACAGATGGGTATTTCTTTTATGGATTACGGGGCAGCTCCGTTTGATAACACTATAACCGATACAGAGGATATTATTGATTTACCACGTGGCGGTACCGCATTTGCCTTGGCTAAGGAAATGATTAAGGAGAAGTTCGTCAAGGAAATTGAAAAAAAACTCTCGGATGTGAAAGACCAAGTGCTTGTTGATGTGTTTGAAGAGGGAGTAAGGATACAGATTGTAGATAAAGAGGGTAAACCAATGTTCCCAGTTGGCAGCAGCGAACTTACGGAGAAGGCTCGCAGTATAATAAAGGTTATTGGAGAGGGCATAAACGACTTGACTGATGCTAAAATTGCTGTAGAGGGTCATACGGATGCTTTAAAATATGCTGGTAAACAGTATACAAACTGGGAATTATCTACGTCAAGGGCATCTGCCGCTAGACTGGAGCTAGAAAAAAATGGAATTATGCCTAATAATATAAAAAAGGTTAGTGGTTATGCTGATACAGAGCCACTTGTTAAAGAAAATCCACTAGACCCTAGAAATAGAAGGATTAGTATACTTATATATACTAGTATTCAAAGTATTCAGCGCACACCTTTAACTAACATAGAAGAGCTGAAGCTTGAAGGCGGTGGCAGTGGTGGTAGTAATAGCGGTAGCAGAGCAGTAAATGGTTATGGTGCTGGTAATTCTAAACCTAATCATAGCAATGGTAGCGTTGTACCTAAACAGTTTTTTATGAAATAAGCAAAGAGGAGGATTTTTAATGCCTGGTTATGTAAATGTGGAATTGATAGAGGGGATTATTTTTGCCAAATATGTTGGAGAAATGAATGTAGAATTGATTAAAGAAGCACAGGCTAAAATAGAAAGGCTTCTTGATGAATCCGATACATCAAAAATTCTTTATAATACATTAGATATGTCTGTTCCTTCTATGAAACTTGCTATAGAGATGCAATCATTTGACGCTAAAATAAAGGAAAAAGTGCAAAAAAGCGCTACCGTAGTTCCAGGAGCTACTACCGCTTTTATGGCGTCTATTTCTTTTGTCCTTTCACAAAATCATAAAGTGTTTCATAATAACCTTGAAGGTGCAATTAATTGGCTTAAATAAGTAACAAGAATTAAGGGCTTGCCCCGAGGTTCGCCCCTACAAAAACGCGTGTATCGTAGGGGCAGACCTTTCGAGTGTCTGCTCTATTTTTATTATCTACACTTTGTGTCCTTATCAAATCGAAATGCGCTAATTATTGAAAATGCTGTATTTTGAGGAAAATATTTTGGATGTTTGTTATAATATAGCATAAATATTATGATATCGGGTGAAGTTAGAAGATGGGAAATTTTAAATGGATTAGCGCCAGAAAGTGTTTGTCAGGGGGCAGGTGTTAACTATAATCAAGAGGAAGGGGCTTATGTGTTAACTTCTTTTGGGTGGCGCTTTGTGTTTTATACAAAAAAGTGTAGCATTGTAAGCATTGAACCAGAGGGGGAGGTTCTATTAAGCAGATACGGGGATTTTTTTCGTCTGTCTTCGTTGTGGTATTTAACTAACGCACAAAACATACCTTTTACTAATGAATTATTACACCCTCAAGACTTACGTGAGGGGCAGCTTTTTTATAGGGGTTCACACGTCCTACCATTACATAAGTTAGCAAATGTTTATGGTAATAATAAGGAGGGGTTTTTAAAGAAAGGGCAAATGCTTGGTGGTTCTATATTAACTTATGGGGATTGTTCTATAGGTATAAGTCCGTTTCCACGTATATATATGGCGTTAATCTTGTGGCTACAAGATGATGAGTTTCCTGCAAGGGCTGATTTACTTTTTGATAAATCATGTGAGCGTCAACTACCTGTTGATATTGCTTGGTCTACTGCTATGATGAGTATTTTAATGATGTTTCCATAGATTTTTCATGTGTTTTTTAAAATAATAGTAAACAGAGCCCCATCTTGTATATTTTCAGCATAGAGTTTACCGCCCATATTGTTTTCAATTATAACCTTTGACATATATAGCCCTATGCCTGTTCCATCGCTATCTTTCTTTGTTGTAAAATAAGCATCAAAAACATATGGTAAGACATCAGACGGTACACCACCGCCATTGTCGCCAACCATTATTTTAACGACGTCATCCACCTCTTCCACATCAATGAATATAACGCCATTAGCGATTATATCTCGTTTCTTTCTTTCAATAAGGGCATCCCTTGCGTTAGATATAATATTTAGTATTACCTGTTTAAATTCATTAGGGTAGCCGGTTACCTCAATGGGTTTTTTATCTTTATACCTTTCCTCTATTTCTATAAAGCTGTTTTTCAATTGAGCAGAAACAATCAATAAGACCTCATTGAGCGATTCAATAACGTTAAAAATCTTCTTTTCCTTCGTAGGAATAAAAAAGTTTCTAAAGTCGTCAATAGTTTTTGACATAAATGAAATCAACTCCATAGATTCATTAACAACCTTGTTAACATAGTCGGAGTCTATTTCACCAAACTCATAGGCATCTTGAAGGTCTTGAATAATAAGACCAAGGGCATTTAATGGTTGTCGCCATTGGTGGGCTATAGAGCCAAGCATCTCGCCCATGGAAGCCATCTTAGATTGTTGAATCATAAGCTGCTCTTGTTGTCTTGATTTTTCCACCTCATGTTTTATATCTATTGCCAGATTTTTATTAAGTGCTTCTAACTTTTTGTTTAATTGTTCAAGCTCATTTTTCTGTTCTTGAAGCTTCTGTTCATACTGAATTCTATCGGTTACATCTATTATATTAATCAAATTGGTGGGAAGCCCCTTATAGTCAACTATAGTAGAATAAATACGAGTCCACTTTTCCGTACCATCCTTTACCCTAATCCCCTTAGTTTCAATCGTACAACTAGTGCCAATATTGCACTCTTTGGTTTCGGTAGCTTCTCGGTGTGCAATATTGCTGTCTATAGAAAATACGTCAAAAATGGTTTTATTTGTCATATCTAAGTTTTTTAAACCATCTTCACTGATAGCAAAAATCCGCTCCATCTCAGGATTTACATATATAAAGTGCTCCCTATAAAGCCCGACACCTGTAAAAGAATTTTCAGCAAGGGTCTTAAATAACTCTTCACTTTCCCTAAGGGCTGCCTCCATCTGTTTTATATGTGTAATATCCATAGCAAACTGTAGTTTAGCCAACCTACCGTTTACCCAACGTATTAATCTATCACTTAAAAACCACCACTTGCCATTTTCCTCCCTCTCCCATACATGTACGTTTTGTCCTTCTTCATTATGTGCTAGTAATGTACCAATTGGACAAAATGTACACGGACCGTCAAACCCTTTATGCAGCGAACGCCAACAACTACTACCAACGGCAGGACCTACCATATCTTTTAGATACTTATTTATAAACAAAATCTCATACGTTTCAATATCAACAACATAAACGCCAAAATTAAGCCCCTCCAGCACAGCTATGAATCTTTCATGCTGGTCCTTTAACTTTTTTTCAAGCCATTTCTGTTCTGAAATATCTGCAAAAGTGCCCACTATACCATATGGCTTACCGTCTTTATCCTTCAAAGTTGCCTTATAAAAGATTACATCATGTAATGTCCCATCTCCCCTATATATGTAACCTTCGTAGGTCTGTACTCCGGGGTTTTGTATAAGCTCTTTATCTGATTTGCTATAAAGATCAGCAAGATACTTTTGGGATATATTATAGTCATCTTTGCCTATTATTAACTCAAGAGGAATACCTATAAATTCAGTAAATGCCTTATTACAAGCAATATACGTGCCCTTCGTATCTTTATAATAAAGCGGGTTTGGTATTGCATCTATTAAATCCTGCTGGAACCTAATTTGTTCCATAAGGGAATCCTCTGCTATCTTTCTTACAACTGCATTTACTATAACGCTTACTGATATTTTAAAAAGATTTATATTATCCTCATCTGGTATATTCTTGATTTTTTGAAAACAAAACCCTATAATGCCAATAAACATATTATTGTATACAATAGGAAATAATATAATAGACCGTACATTAGCTGTAATGAGGGCTTCCCTTTCTATAGCAGCGTCGTCGGGAAGTGTCGCAACATCTTTTATGTAGACCATTTCAAAGAGTTGTAGTTTCTCCATAAACCACGGGTACTGCGTTAAACTAAGCTCATATGATAGACGATTACCTGTAAGATAATCACTCGACTCCCACTCATATTTTAATTTTAAACCCTCTTCCTGCTCAGACAACAAATATATGAAGGCACGCGTAGTACCACAATATTGACCGATTTTTTCTAATGCACTTGTTATTCCATCATCAAGACTGGCAACCCCACAATTTACCATGTCTGAGGATACTTCTAATACTAATTTTTCATATTCTGCTTTTTTGTTTAAACTTGCCTCTAAACCGTTAATATTCAATTCAATCCCCAACGTATCTTATAAATTCCAATAACTCAACTACTTACTAAGTTTAACTTCTTTGGTAGAGCAATATCAATATAAACTAATAAAAAATTTTTTTTATTTATAGTGCAATTCGATTTAATAGGTAACAAAAATTAAGGGCGAAGATGCGAAGGCGCACCTCCCTCACATAGGTTCGCCTTTACCAAAATACGGGTATTGTAGGGGTAGACCTTTCGAGTGTCTGCCCTATTTTATTATCTACACTTTGTGTATCAAATCGAAATGCACTATATTTATGTAGTAAAAGATAAAAGGAATAACTTAAAAGATGACAAGCTAAAAGTTTTTGGAAAGGGTGTGTGTGGGAAGAACCTTTTTGCCAAAAAAGGTTTTCTCCCACTCCTCTTTTTCCTTAACTAAAAGATTGCACACGGCAATCAGTCTTTTCCTCAACAACTGTGATAAATTACTATATGTGAAAACAGCTCTCTTTCATCAGCAACAGGTTTACCGCAAAATGGACACCCTATTAGTTTCGATAAATCAAGAGCCTCTTCTACCTGTTCAGCTGGGCTACTGCACCCACACTTAGAAGTGTCAAATTCATCTGATTCTTTCATATTTTATTGTATCCTATTTAGCACTCTGCTTACGATATCCGATATGCCCATGAGTGCCTGTTTTTTTTCATAGCACTTAATAAGCGCTGTCATTAGCTCTTCTTTAGTTTTTGTAAATGAGATATTCATATTTAAATCTTCTTCAATATTGAGCGGATTATAAACAACGGCATCCTTATTGTATCTGGCTACAAAATCAAGGGTTGTCAAATGCGATGGTGATATTATAATATCGCAGGCCATAAGGGCAACGGTTTTACTTTCTGGCTCAAGCACCATGGAGCGACCATTTATATTTTTAATATCTTCAAGGAAAAATTCCTTTAATACATCATCTTCTGAAAGTTCACGTACGAAAAAATTCCTTTTTAAAAATATCATAAACTTAGGCACTTCTAATTTATGTATAACATCCAATATATCTGTTACACAAAACCGAAGTCTTGGGTGATTAACAACCACGATTACAAGTTCATTTTTGGAAAAATTTATGCCAGGATTTAATATGTAATCCATGTATTTATCTTCAATTGGCTCAATGTAATAGGCATCTATTTTATAATCAAGGATTAGAACTCGTTCTTCCTCAACCCCATAGTTAAGCAGGTAGGTTTTCTCCCATTTATCTTTTACGATGAAGTAATCAATAATCCAATACAAAAGTGATGGGGTTTGAATTACGGGGAAAATATTAATGCCGATAATTGGCACTGACAGTTCCTTAGCAAAAAAACATATAGTTGAATAAAAAATATCGCTATCCGGCATAGGTGGTGTTTCGGTGGTTATCATAGGCAGCAAGATGGCATTATAGGGCTTTATATCAATATCTGTGTAGGTAAAATTCACGAGATGGCCTCTAAAATCGTCAAAAGCCGTAACCTTATATAGTTTCAGGTCGGTTTGTGGAAGCTCCATATCGTATATAAGTTTAATGTATGAGTTAACAAGGGTAACTGTGTGTTCAACGGGTAAAATCTGTGGTACCCTTAACAATACCCTTATCCTAACATTTAAGTTTTTAGCAAACTTATCACAAAAACTAAACACACTTTTGCTATAGGTCATAATGTCTACGTCGAAGCCGTTTTGTGTCAAAGACCGTGCAAGGTATATAAGCCGTCCGGCTGTTGATTGAAAATCAATATCTCCAGCAAGCATTAATACTCTATTATTAAGAGTGTTAGCGTTCATCAGTTATTAGTACTATCAATAGCCTTCATAATACGAGCCCCCTTTTCAAGGAACTCACCCGATGCTATCTGTTTTAGTTTTTCAATGGTCTCTTCCACAATTGACAAAATCGGCGTATGATTAGGTGTGTTTGAGTATGCAACAGGTAAATACTCTACGTATAGCTCATTTAAAGCGACGGTATTTACAAACTCATATGCGTACTTATCCCTATCCGGTAAATCAATAGCGATGAGATAGTTAATAATAGCAGTCAACATTTCCGGAAACCTGTTAGTAGCCTTGTATATAAGTACGTTCATAAAGATCATGTCAGCGTGCATATTATTGAGGCTGATCCCTTCGTTAATATAGTTAATAGCCTGAATATGCTCAGCATTTTCCAGTGCAAACCTTGCTAAAAACGATAATATCCGCAGATATGCCACGTTGTCCGATGTTTTTTCCTTGTCTGGCACTTGCGAGTATGCCATTTTTAGTGACGATAAGGCATTAGCCCTCTGGTTAGCCATCATATAGGAAACGGCAGTCTCCAGGTTGGCCTCATAGTCCTTTCTTTCCATTTTTTAGGGCTCCTTCTTTTTTTTGAGAAATCTATTACAAAATATGGGAAAAAAACTTCCTTTTCGATTATAATATATTAAATACTATCAATATGGCAAGACATTTAACATATGTATGAAAACGAAATATCGCTTCCTATTAATTTTCAAAAGGGCAAACGAAACGTCTTTATAGACTGGTGGTTTGTTGAGGCGGGTTATGGTATGCCTTTTTGGAAATCTTATCAGTTAAAATATGGGACAGACCCGTGGTTTAGTCCATATGGTGTAGAGCTTGTGGTAAATAAACCGGAGATAGAAAGGACTCCGTTTTTATCTGATGACCCATCGGGTGGTTTGCGCGCCTATTCTACCTTATTATATGAAGAAGGTGTTTATCGTTTTTGGTATGAAACGGATGGCAGTTTTAATATGGGTGATAGGGGGGCTATAATCTTGTACATGGAGTCAAAGGACTTGATTAACTGGAAGCGGCCGGTATTAAATGTAATAGAGCACAAGGCTTCAATTGAAAACAATATAGTGTATGGTACTGGGCCAGAGGCAAAGGGAGGGCTTACAGGAGCACATGGTGCTACCGTGTTTAGCGACCCTAAAGCCCCTGATAGTGAGCGTTACAAGTTAGTGTACCTTGGGCAAGCCACGGAAGGGGAGTTACCCTACAATTGGGTTTATGGTGCTATATCACCAGATGGCATTAACTGGACAAAAGTGAAGGAGCCTTTGATTAAACACACAAGCGATACGCAAACTGTAGCGCTCTACGATGAAGAGACAGCGCAATATGTTATGTACTTACGTGGCTGGAGTCCTGCAAACCGCTACGGTAGTGGTGGTAGAAGGGTTATAAAACGTAGTGAGTCGCCACAATTTGGGGCGTTTTCATTGCCGCAAACGGTTTTAGCACCGGATGTGCAATGGCAGCCCTCGACTGACATATATACAAATGCCTATCACAAGTGGCCAAACGCTGATATGGCACACATAATGCTGCCATCCCTTTATGATAGAAACACTGATACTTTAGACATACACTTATTTCTAAGCCGTGATGCTGTACATTGGTACACGCCACAGGCAAAACCTATTATTTCAAATACTAATAAGATAGAAACATCTGCTTTTTATGTAGGTAAAGGGCTTGTGCCCTATGAAAAGACCAAATGGGCTTTTCCGGTGTATTATTCACCGCGAGGGCATAACGAATATACCTCAATACCGCAGGGTATGCACATAGCAACAATAAGACAGGATGGATTTATCGGGCTTGAGGCAAAGATACGTGGGGAGTTTTATACCTATCCGTGCAAATTTGATGGTAGTAGGCTTTTACTAAATTCCTATTCGCACTCAGGCGGGAAAATTAAGGTGGAACTTATAGAGGTAAAGCCGGAGCTTGAAACAGTGGTAGTTGAGGGGTTTGCACTTGATGAGTGTGATGGGGTTTCAGGAGATGCCTTTTTTAAGCCAGTAACGTGGAAGGGAATTGATGATATATCGCATTTGAAGGATAAAGTGCTGCGTGTGCGCTTTTATTTAATAAGGTCAAAGCTATTTTCATTTATGTTTGAATGAATATTAAAATTTTAAAGAAATTATGCTATTATAGAGTATGAGCGTATTTTCACAAAACAAAAAGGCATATTTTGATTATACTATAGAAGAAACCTTAGAAGCTGGTCTTGTCTTACAAGGTACGGAGGTAAAATCCATAAGGCAAGGACGAGCAAATTTAAAAGACAGTTATGTTATAATAAAAGAAAAGGAAGCTTTTTTAATAAATTGTCATATAAGCCCATATACGCATGGTAACAGAATGAACCATGAACCTCTAAGGACAAGAAAGCTGTTATTAAACTATAAAGAAATTGTAAGTATGGAGGGTAAGGCTTCTCAAAAAGGTTACTCTTTAATACCCTTAAAGCTATATTTAAAAGGACCCTATATAAAACTATCCGTAGGATTAGGAAAAGGTAAGCGGGTATATGAAAAAAGGGAAGCAATAAAAGAAAAAGAGGCTAAAAGGGAAATAGAGAGGGCGTTGAGACATTAAAGGGGGCGTATGGATTTGACAGGGGTTATGAGGCTCAAAACGCATGTCATGGCGCCGTGGCCATGTAAAAACGCGGTAAAACGTACAAACGCCAACGACGAACTGGCAGTTGCTGCTTAATTAATTAAGCAGCCGCTTCCCTGAAGATATCTCCTATTTAGGGTAAGCGTCATAAAGGGGATAACCGCCGATTGTGGTCCCGCCAATCGGTGTATTAAGGGGACTAGAATATAGGCAAGCCTGCCACTTGGCGTGTTTATATTCGAAGATAAAAAAGATGGCTAAACATGTAGTGGTTTGGGAGGAGTGCTTCTGGACGCGGGTTCGAGTCCCGCCGCCTCCACCAGTTAAGATTGTAATTGGGGTTCAAGGGTGTGAAGGCAGTGACTTCACTGTGTACTTGTTTCCTTAGAATTAGATAAGTACGGACAAAGTGTGAAGGTAACATATATTTTACCAATATACTGGCCTGCCATTGGTGGCTGCGAGCTACACACTCGGCATTTAGTTAATCTTATTGGGTACAGTCATGAAGTTCGTGTTATAACCCTCCTTGATAACCAAAAAGATAAAGAAAAGGGAGGGGAGTTTTGGTTTGGTGGTGTGTTGTGTGCGCCTAAACATAACAAATTTTATCACGATGGTAACATTGTTATTACAAAATTGGGGTTAACTGTTTATGAAAGGTGGCTTGCATTTGTTTTAGTAAAAACACAAACTAATAAAATTCCAAAACCTATAAAAAAAATAACACTAAGATTATTAGTAAATCTATATGCCAAAAAACTCGCCTCTATCATCGGTGAAACCGACATTATACATGCCGTACACTGTGGGGTTGCATGGTTTGATATGGCAGCATTACATTTAGCTAAAAGGCTCAAAATACCTTTTATTTACACAGCTCTTTCACATTTATATAAAAAAAATGCAACATATATAGCCCATATTACAATAAAAGAGCTACCATTTACTGAAAGGGGACCTGTTAATCAAATATGGCTAAATACATGTTATCAGGCTGATGCCATTATAACTATGACTGATTTTGAACGAGAGTTTTTTCTAAAAAATAAAATCAATACAAACGTATATACTACAGGAGTTGGGGCTATTGTTACAACTAATGTTACAGGCGATTTTAAGGAAAGATACGGTTTTTTGGATAAATTCATGGTACTATTCCTTGGGCGTAATAATAAGGATAAAGGCGTTGAAGAGCTTCTTAACGCAACAAGGCTTGTTTGGCAAAAAAATCCTGATGTTTACTTTGTGTTTGCAGGTCCATTGGAGTTTGGTGTTGAGGAGCTTTTTAAACACTATGCCGATAGTCGTATAATCTTATGCGGTCCTTTGGAAACTGAGGATAAGTCCTCTGCATTAAAAAGCAGTGATATTATTTGTATACCATCTGTGGTTGAAAGCCTTGGCGGAGTGTTTTTAGAGGCATGGACATTTAAAAAACCTGTAATAGCTGCCGATATTCCACCCATTAGAGAGCTAAGTGGCGGTGGACAAGGTGGGGTGCTCATAAAACCAACGCCTGAAAATATTGCAAATGCTATCTTATTACTTTTAGATAATCCAAACCTTCGTCAAACAATGGGCACATGGGGAAAACGCATGGTAAACGATAAATATAATTGGCAGCACATTGCATCAACAGTTGAGCAAATTTATCAAAGTGCCAAATCTTAATTTATGTTAAAAGGAGAAGATATAATTTGCCTATCGTGGCTTTTATGGGACTCAATCCCATTAGTGATGCACCACACAATGAAGATATTGGCAAAAGACAACAGGGTCTTATTCGTTGACCCCACCATTGCCCTTAGTAATTTACTCATTGAACCATCGCTTTTTAAAGGACATGCCCTTAAAACCATACGCTGGTTAAAAGGGGTACAACAAATTAATCCAAATCTTTATGTATATTATCCACCGCCGCTAATGCTCCAATACGGCCATTTCAATATAATGGATAAATTAAATCACTACTGTACCGCAATGGCTATAAAAAAAATAGCAACACACCTTAACTTCAATAGACCGATTCTTTGGATATATCACCCGTATGCCATAACCCCATCTGGCTTTTTTGGGGAAAAGCTTGTTGTTTATGATTGTAACGATGATGTCGGATTTTTCTTTACTGAACATTTTAATAAACGCAACAAACTAAATGCTATGGAGTGTACTATTACAAAAAAAGCACAAGTGGTATTTGCCACGTCAACGTTTCTGTATGAATTACGAAAAAAGGATAATCCTAATACCCATCTGCTACCTTCTGGCATAGACCTTGAGATATTTAAGGAGGGGCTTTCATCCGATTATAAAATAGGCGATGAGCTTCATAAATTAAATCGGCCAATTATAGGCTTTGTAGGCGGCATGGCTAATTCAAAAATGAACTGGCTATGGATAACGCAGCTAAGCCTATCATACCCTGTTTGGACTTTTGTATTTGTAGGTCCACTTAGCGATACACCACCGTTAGACATTCTACAACAAAAAAATATTATATTCTTAGGTCCTAAGCCCTATAAAAACCTACCAGCATATATAAAGGGGTTTGACGTCTGCCTCATTCCCTATAAAGGGGAAGATTTTATGAGGGGTAGTCAACCCGGTAAGGCATTTGAGTACTTAGCCCTTGGAAAACCTGTTGTTGCCTCTTGGATACCAGAATACGAGGGGTATGGAAAGGCAATTCGTATATCACAAAATTATGAGGAATTTGAGCAAAATATTAAATATGCACTTATTGATAGTAAGGATGAGGCATGTAAGCAAGAGTTTATACAACGCGCTTATAGTTGGACATGGCAAGATAGGGTAGATATGGCATCAAATATTATTAAAGAGACCTTGCAATGCCGCATAGTATTTATGAAGTAAAATAGTTAACAGAAGAAAATCTTTAGATTTTAGCTTTAAAAAAATATTTACTTGACAAACACCGTTTATATATGATATAAATAATTTATCATCCCACTAAATATTGGATGTTAGTGGCCCCGAATGCCGGTGCATTCGGGTTTTTGTTTTTTAAATGAATAGAGTTATTTTTTTTATAGACGGGTTTAATCTTTACCATGCGCTTGATGAAAAGGTACAATATCGCAAGTATAAATGGTTAAACCTAGATAAATTATGTAATTGTTATGTAAGAAAAATAGATAATATAGAAAATATATATTATTTTACTGCACTTGTAACATGGGATCAAAATAAAGTTAATAGACATAAATTATACATTAAAGTATTAGAACATAGCGGAATAAAAGTAATTTATGGGGCATTTAAACAAAAAGAGAAGCGTTGCAGAGAGTGTGGAAAGAAATATAAATCCTACGAAGAAAAACAAACAGATATAAATATTGCAACTCAACTGTTAGTAATGGCCTTTCAGGATAAATATGATACTGCAATTATAATATCAGGTGATACAGACTTAATACCAGCAATAAGAGCAGTTAAAACAGTGTTCTCGGTTAAAAAAATAGGCATAGTCTTACCTATTGGAAGAAGTTCTGAACATCTTAAACAAGTAGCAGATTGTTATTATAAAATGAATGAACAACAAATAAAATCAAGTATTTTTGATTATGAAATAGATATTGGCAACAATCAAAAACTTAGCTGTCCTAACAATTGGAGGTAATTTTTTTATAAAACGCTATTGTTTTGTCATTTAAACACAGTACTTGAGAAAGACATAAATGTAGCCATAAAGATAAAAAAGTGCACGTTTTGTTTGGCATTAATCTATGCGCTCCCTTAATATTACTTCTATAATACTTTTGTTATGGAAAAGGTCATCGTATTGTTAACGTATAGCAAATTGATTAAAATCATATTTGAGCTTATTTCAAAAAATGTTTTACCATTTTTATACTCCAAAAAATTAATTAACAATATAGGTAAAAAGGAAGGTATTAAAAACATCCTTATAATTGAAGGCGGTGGCATAGGGGATTTACTCCGCACCTTTCCAGCCATTGAAACCATTATGGATAATTTTCCAAAAGCCTTATTTACCTTATTGATTTCCCCACGTACTGTAGATTTATTATCCTTTTTTCCAAGAAAACAGCCATCCTTTGAAGTCATGTATTATGCCCCTTCCTCTATCAAACACCAAGGACTATTTGCTAAATGGCGCTTAATAAGCACTCTAAGAAAAAGGCGTTTTGACTTGGTATATCTACCTAAACGTGGACAAGGAATGGTAGAGGAATCATTAATGTGGCTTTTAATAGGAGCACAATTAAGGATTGGGTTTTATAAGGATTGGGTTGGACAGTGTAATAATATAAAAACTGAGCTTAAGTTTGATACACCCTTGCTTCAACAAAATATAGAACTTCTAAGGGTAGGAGGGCTTAACATTACTACTGATGAAATCACACTTGCAAAACCTCCACTTTCCACTTATAGTAATTTGATAGATAAAATTAGAGCTAATAAAAACCCTATAATTTCTGTACATCCCGGCACATTGTGGGCAACTAGCCAAAGGCGCTGGCCAACAGATAATTTTACCTTACTTATTAAAATGCTTATAGATAAACTACACGCAACCATTCTACTACTTGGCTCACCAGATGAACAACACTTAAGCGTAACAATAGAATCAGGTGTTAACCATAAAAATTTATTTAACATGGCAGGCAAAACTACCTTCTTAGAGCTTTATTACCTGCTATCATCATCAAGTATCTTTATTGGCGGCGACTCAGGGCCACTACACCTTGCCCTCGCTTTAAAGATTCCAAGCGTTGCCATCTTTGGCTCAACCTCACCAGTCCAAGTAATCGGCTCCCATCAGCACGTCTACGTCATAAAAAAAGACCTGCCCTGCTCCCCCTGCTATGTTCATCAGTATGAAACACTACCTGTGTGTAAACACGCCCGCTGCTTAAGCGAAATAACCGTAACAGAGGTTTTTAACGCTGTAGAGGTATTATTAACAAATGAATATTAATACCTATTGCTTTATAACAAGGGAATATCCTACAGAAACCGGATTTGGTGGCATAGCAACCTATGTCTGGCACATGGCACACCTTCTATCTGAAAAGGGTATTCAGGTTACCGTCTTTAGTTATTCTATGGAGATAGACAAGGTCTACGAGGAAGATAACATAAAAGTTATACGTAAGAAACTCAGTAAACCCCTACTGCTACACTGGTATGTGGAAGTCTTCCGCTTCCTTATAAAGAACACCTTTGACGTAGTAGAAGATACCGATTTTGATGGCAGCACTTTTTTATACCAATGGCTTTTAAAAAAAAGAAAAAACTTTATCCACGTTAGGCTTCATACATGCCATCAAATCATTAATTATTACGAACAAAAACAACCTATCTTACTAACTCCCTTAAACTTCATAGAAAAATACGTAACAAGCCATGCAGATTTAATTACAGCCCCCACTATTAGTATCAAACAACTTACAGGGCTTCTGTGGAACATCCCTGAATCAAAGATAAAAATATTCCCTCACCCTTTCTATATGAATAACATAGAAGTCAACAATCCTGCCCCTGACAACGATTACATACTATATTTTGGCAGACTCCAAGTAAGAAAATCAGCCGATTTATTGCTACATCTTTGTCGCTGTGATTTTTTAAAAGATAAACCATATAAACTAATACTTATAGGTGAAGATATGTACTCCTTTGCCAAGCAACTTTCTAACATAAACAATATTACTTCCACTAAGGTAGAGCTCAAAGGACATATAGCTTGTACAAAAACCCTATTTAGTTACATAAAATCAGCCAAAGCAGTATTCCTACCAAGTAAATTTGAAAGCTTCGGATTAACAGTCTTAGAATCATTATTTTTTAATCCAAATACATACGTATTGAGTAACTCAGGTCCATTAGAAATAATGGTAACCCTCGGCCTTGAAAAAAATGTGTTAGACGAAAACATTTTACTACAAAACACAAGCTATCTGTTTGATAAAATAGAAAACGGAAACAACATACCACTCAAAGAAATAAGACAAAGAATAAATGAAAAATTTGGATATGATGTTGTATTTACATATCTAATGAATTCTTTGAAAAAATAAAAAAAAAGAAAAGAAAGAAAAATAAAAAAAAGAAAGAAAAGAAAAAAGATAGAGGATGCGGGGGAAAACTTTTTAGGCAAAAAGGTGCGAAGGCGCACCCGCCGTAAAGGTTTTCCCCCGCACCCCCTTTCAAAAACTTTTGACTTGCAGGCTATTACATTTTTAATGTTACAAATAGAGTTCTTATATTTATCTTGAATAGGAGTGATTGCTTGACTTATTCATAGTTTCGATAGTATTATGAAAGTACGTGATGTTATTAAATTATTAAAAGAAGATGGATGGCTACAGATATCGCAAAAAGGTAGCCATAGACAGTTTAGACATTTGGTAAAAAAAGGTAAAGTAACAGTACCAGGTAAGCTGGCTGATGATTTACAGATAAGTATGCTAAAAAGCATTTTTAAACAAGCAGGAATAGACAGATGAGTGTACAGGTATTCTCAAATAAAACAATAGTTATGGAAGAACAACGGCAGCGATTATTACAAGATCTGATTAATGAGTATGGGACAGAGTTAGAAAGTCAGTACAAGCCAGGTTCTTTTGGCTGTCATGAATTATTGGATAGAACAGCTTTTGTTACAAACATTATTGAAAAATTCTTACTTAATCACCCATCTTGTATACAAAAAAAGGAGTGGTTTTATCTAGTTGAAAAAGCGGTTGAGTCTTTGAATGAATTATATCAAGCAATTGGACAACAACATTTAATTAATGAGTAAAAGATATGCTTAATAGCCAAAAATTCAATGATTTTTGAAGTTGTGTTTTATTTTCTACAATGAATAAAGTCTTTGTTATAGGAATTGATTCTGCAACTTTTGATGTAATAAATCCTCTTATGGCAAGGGGTGAGTTGCCTAATCTTTTAAAGTTGGTTCAAAATGGTTGTTCGGGGGCTTTGCATTCAACCTTTCCGCCGGTAACCCCGCCAGCTTGGGTTTCGTTTATGACAGGCAAGAATCCGGGCAAGCATGGGGTTTTTGATTTTTATGCCCCGCCTATGTATGGATATGATAGACCCGTTTTAAATGCAAATTATATCAAGGCAAAGACGCTGTGGGCTATTTTATCTGAGCAGGGTAAAAAGGTTGGGGTTATTAATGTGCCTATAACTTATCCACCTGAGAGGGTTAATGGATTTATAGTGCCGGGCATTCAATATGGTATTGATATAAAGGACAATTTTACTTATCCTTCCAACTTAATAGATAAAATCTTTGCCAAGTTTGGGACATATGACGTTGCTTATGGCAATCTAATGG
Organism: Candidatus Magnetomicrobium cryptolimnococcus; assembly: GCA_018606805.1. Taxonomy (GTDB): domain Bacteria; phylum Nitrospirota; class Thermodesulfovibrionia; order Thermodesulfovibrionales; family Magnetobacteriaceae; genus Magnetomicrobium; species Magnetomicrobium cryptolimnococcus. The sequence continues at coordinate 38,260 of JAGYWI010000001.1, read as the reverse complement.
GAGTATATTCCCATGAGCTTGACAATTATATAAAACAGTGGGAGATTTTGCATAATATTCGGGAAAAGGTGATACTTTCCCTTATGGATGAATATGAGTGGGATTTTTTTATGGCTGTCTTTTATTCTATTGATGCCATACAGCACCGATTTTGGAAATATTATGATGAAAACCACCCACATTATGACGCTCTTAATGCTAAAAAATATGCTAATGTTATACCGACATTTTACAAAAAAATAGATACTTCTATAGGCCGTATTCTTGATAAACTGGATAGTTCTACGGTGGTTATGGTAGTATCGGACCATGGAATGGGGCCTGAGCATAAGGCATTTTATCTAAACACTTGGCTTAGGAAAGAGGGCTTACTTCACATAAAAAGAGATTTATATCCTTTTATTTGGTTAAAGCCGCCCCATCTTTTTTTTAAGATACTTAATAAGTTAAGATATAAAGGAGTGGCTTGGACAATACCGATGGCTTTATATAATACCTTAAAACGTGTGGTGGACCCGCGCGATGGTTTAAAAACCACGTATTTTATTGACTGGTCTAAAACTAAAGCCTATGCTGCAAACCATACGGAGCAGGGGATTTATATAAATTTAAAGGGGCGTGAACCTAACGGTACAGTGCAAGAAGGGGATGAGTATGAGGCTCTTAGGGATTATATAATTAGCAAACTAAGGGGCATTATTGATCCTGAATCTGGCAAACCGCTTTTTGATGAAATCCACAAAAAAGAGGACTTTTACGAAGGACCGCATGTGCGTAATGCACCTGATATGTTTTTCCTAATGAGAGGGGCTACTTGTCTTAGCCATCCGGAGCTGTATCATAAGGGGATGTTTGGTGTTGATAATAGAAATTCTGCCACCCATCGAATGGATGGGATTTTCATTATAAATGGTAACGGTGTAGTGTCAGGAAAAACTATACAGGGTGCTAACATTACAGATATGGCACCAACTATTTTACACACAATGGGGCTTTCCGTGCCTAGGGATATGGATGGTAAGGTATTAGCGGAGGTTTTTAATAAGCCAAGTAGTGTTATATACGGGGATGATAATACTGAACGTAAAGGCACAGACAGTGGGGTTTTCAGTACTGAGGAGTCGGAAAACATTAAAGCAAAATTACGCGACCTTGGATATGTTTAAATTATGAAGATATTAGGCATAAATAACATGCACGATGCTTCATGTGCGTTAGTGGTAGATGGACATGTCATTAACGCAGCAGAAGAGGAAAGATTTACGCGCATAAAGCATGCGCATGGCTTACCTATAAATGCAATAAGGTTTTGCCTTGATAATAGTGGGCTTAAAATTAGTGAAATTGATGCTGTATGCGCGTCGTGGAGGCCATGGGTGCTTAGAAGGCGTGCTATAGAAGCGTTTAAGAGTTTTTATAAGTCCTCTTACATGTTTAAAGCTAAGCTTGAAAGAGGCATGGGACAAATGTACAATGAGTGGGCAGAGCTTTTTCGTCTAAGACAACTTTTAAATAAATACTTTGGTGAAGGTAAGTATACTATACACTACGTAGACCATCACCTATCCCATGCAGCATCGGCTTTTTTGTGTTCACCGTATGATAGGTCTGCTATCTTGACAGTTGATGGAGCGGGCGAGGCTGAAACAACAGTGTTTTGGCTTGGAGAGGGAAAGAGCATTAAAAAGCTTAAGGCTATAAAACTGCCACACTCGTTAGGGCAATTCTATTCAGCAGTGACGGCCTTTTTAGGCTTTAATGTGCAAGCCGATGAGTACAAGGTCATGGGGCTTGCAGCCCTTGGTAAGCCACTTTATGCAGAGCATTTAAAGAGACATTTTATAAGATTCCATACAGATGGAACGTTTTATTTAGACCCATATTTTATAGATTATCACCTTGCACGAAAGGGGCTTTTCCTTAAACCTACAGTAGATGTTTTTGGAAAACAGCGCCAAAGGGAAGAGGAGATCACGCAAAGACACGCCGATGTGGCTGCCAGTGCTCAAGCAATAATTGAAGAGGCTTTTTTTCATATGGTTAATCACCTTTATAGGTTAACTATGGTTGACAACCTTTGTCTTGCAGGAGGTGTAGCTTTTAATTGCGTTGCGGCTGGTAAGCTACTGGCACATACACCGTTTAGGAAGATATTCCTGCAACCTGCGGCAGGGGATGCTGGCGGGGCTATTGGTGCTCCACTATATATTGAACACTCCAAAAATACACCAAATAACAGAGAATATATCTTTAAAAGTGTATACTTAGGACCATCATATACAACCATTCAGTGTGAAAAAATACTTAATGAGATGAACATACCGTATGAAAGATACACAGAAAGTGAATTGTTGAAAAAAACTGCTGAAATCATATCAAATGGGAAGTTATTATTTTGGTTTCATGGCAGAATGGAATGGGGACCACGGGCTCTTGGGGCTAGAAGTTTGTTAGCAGACCCGCGGATTGCGGAGATGAAGGATATTATAAATAAACGAGTTAAGCATCGTGAGCACTTCAGACCGTTTGCACCTTCCATATTGGCTGAAAAGGCATCAGAGTTTTTCGACTACTACTATAACTCTCCTTTCATGAACTTCGCCTTTCCGGTAAGACATGATATTGCCGCTAAAATTCCAGCAACCATCCATATTGATAACACAGCTCGCCCGCAGGCGGTTTTCAAAGATATTAATCCAAGATTTTGGGCACTTATTAAGGAATTTGAAAAGATAACCAATATTCCACTACTTTTAAATACATCATTTAATGTACAAGAACCTATCGTCTGTACACCAAAAGAGGCTATTACCACCTTTTTAAATACAAAGGTAGATTATCTTGTTTTAGAAGATTTCATAGTTAAACAGAAAGAGTAATAGTATTTATATAGATAACGTTAGGAGGAAACACTTTTTCAAAAAGGTTATTCCCCGCTTTGCCTCCCAAATAAAAATGGTTTGTAAAAATAATAGTTGTATTTTAATCATTACTTATGTAAAATGGCTCTCTTGGTGTTTAAGGGATGACACCCCAAAGGCGGCACATTTACAAACGGTTAATGCCGCATACAAGAAATAACGAGGTGAGTTTTATGTTTAATAATCTAAAAATTAGTCAAAAGATGATAGTTTTGGCATTATTGTTAGTTACAGGATTTGTAGGGTTAGGGGTAACGTATGCGTATATTTTACACATTGGAGAGATTGGCCAAGAAAAAGATGACCAAATTCTACAAATTACTGAATATATTAGCGAGGTAAATATCTCAATCGCTCAAGCTCGCAGAGATGAAAAGAATTTTTTATTAAGAAATCAGCCTGAATACATAGAAAATTTGAAAAAAGACATTGAAAAAACATTAACGTTTGCAGAAAGCCTTAGGGTATTATTGGAAAGTGACGCATTAAAAAATAAGATTGATAAACTATCGGATATAATACAGGTCTATCAAGAGCAATTTGTAAAGCTTGCTGAGCAAAAAATCACTATAGGACTTAATGAAGAAAGTGGTTTACTGGGTAGTTTACGGAAGGCTGTTCATGACATCGAGGAGGTATTAAAAAACGTAAATGAGCCAAAACTTATGATTTCTATGTTATATTTGCGTCGTCATGAAAAAGATTATATGCTCCGTAAAGATAAAAAATCACTTGACAAAATGGATAATGAAATAAAGAATTTTGACGTATTACTACAGACAAGCCAAATGCAACAACAATCTAAAGATGAGATTAGAACAAAGATAACTGAATACTATAAAAAATTTACAGCCTTTGCAAAAGCAACCAAAGATAACGACGATTATTTACAAGGGATGATAGACAGCAGAAGAGCACTTGACCCTATCATATTAGAACTGAAAACCGATGTAAAAGAACTCATTAAAGTAAATAAATCCTACCATCAATCAATGCAAGACCGAATAACGTGGATATTCTTTACAACACTAGTATTAACAGGTGCTGTTGTATGTGTGGTACTTTTTATAATTGCCTATGGAATTATCAAAAATCTGAAAGAGGCGGTTGCTACAACCTACCTAATAGCAGAAGGTAATATGACCCATAAGGCTAAGGTTAGAACAAAGGATGAGACAGGCGATTTACTTATAGGAATCAATATGATGACAGATAAATTATGCAGTTTTTTTAGCGAATTAAAAGGAACAACTGATCATGTGGCACAAGTCAGTGAAGAGATGAAATCGGTTGCTTATGGGTTATCTGACGGCTCAACCAAGCAGGCTGCATCTATTGAAGAGGTATCATCATCTATGGAACAGATGAAGTCAAGCATAAAACAAAACTCGCACAACTCCCAACAGACAGAAAAAATTGCAGTAAAGGCAGCCGATGACGCTAAAAGCAGTGGGAAATCTATTATGGAAGCAATAGATGCAATGAAAAACATAGCAGAAAAAATATCTATTATAGAAGAAATAGCACGGCAGACAAATCTTCTGGCTTTAAATGCCGCAATCGAGGCAGCTAGGGCTGGTGAACACGGCAAGGGCTTTGCCGTAGTAGCCTCGGAGGTTAGGAAACTTGCTGAACGAAGCCAAAAGGCAGCTGGGGAAATCACCCTGTTGTCTACAAGTACGGTAGGACTAGCTAATAAATCAGGACAACTATTGCAAGAATTAGTGCCTCAGATACAAAAGACATCTGAACTAGTCCAAGAAATAGCAACTGCAAGTAGTGAGCAAAGCTCAGGGGCTGAGCAAATTAGTAACGCTTTGAACCTGTTAGACCAAGTGATACAACAAAATGCATCATCAGCAGAAGAAATGTCATCAACAGCAGAAGAATTAGCTTCACGGGCAACACAGCTTAAGCTTTCCATTGCAACGTGTAAGACTTAATGCTAAAAATGAAAGACATACACAGGTGAAAACCCTTTTAGTCAAGTTAGATTTGCAAAAAATATAATATCCAAACATCCATTATTGTAGGGGCGAACATAGGGGCAAGCCCCTACTTTTCTTTAATGTCTACCAAAATCTGCTATAATTAAAGTTATACGTAGATATTAACGAAATTAATATATGCGCACTATGAAAAAAAAGACAATACTCATAATTGAAGATAATCTAGACAGCATGGAGTTACTTGAGGCAATACTTGAGGGCAAGTATGCGGTAATTAAGACGTCGGATTCAACTAAATCAGTGGAAATGGCTAAAGAAAATGAGCCATCACTTGTACTTTTGGATATTTCAATGCCTAAAATGGATGGCAATGAAATCTTAAGACGCTTTAAGCAGGATAAATCTTTAAGAAGAATGCCCATCATTGCCGTAACGGCACATGCTATGAAAGGCGATAGGGAGCGGTATCTTCGGATAGGCTTTGATGGCTATGTATCGAAACCTATAATAGATGAGAGTCTACTTTTAAATTCCATAGAAAAACTCATACATAAAAGGAGTGTGGAATTATGACCAAATTACTTAACAAAATGTCTCTTGCATGGAAGTTATCATTGTTTTTTTGTATAGTAGTGGCTGGATTGTTTGTTACTGGGTATACATCATATATAAATATGGGAAAGATAAAGTCCGGTTTGGATATTATATATTTTGGCAATATGATACCAATAGGCGATCTTAACACCATAACAACCATGTATTCAAAAAATATAATAGAAACAATTGATAAGACAAAAGAAGGTCATTTAAGCATTAAAGATGGTAAAAATAAAATTCTATATGCAAGCAATGTTATTAATAAAAAATGGGACGCATACACAGCGACATACTATACGCCTGAAGAAGAACGGGATAGAAAGGCAGCCGATTTATTAGTGCTGGCTGCTAATAGATTTATTGATATGGTGCTTGGTTACTACGAATCTGAAAACATTGCCTCTATAAAGGCAATAACTAATGAGGAAATATACACGGCTATAGAACCGGCTGTTAATGTTATAAATAAGCTCATTGACTTTGAATATAACTCTGCTAAAATTGAAAAAAATAAGGCTAATTCTATTTTTTCTCGTACCGGTAAAGCCCTGCTTTATACAATTATTATTATTGCATTTTTTATAATAGCGCTATCAACCCCCATAATGCAAAACATACGTGCAAATCAACAGGAACTTGAAAGTTTCAGTGTGTATCAAAAACAGCTAAATGAAAAACTGCAAAAAGAAAGAGACCGCCTGTCAAGCTTTACAACGTTTCTTTCCACGTTACACTCTGTGGATATTTACTATATAGCTAGCCGCACTATTAAACAAATTGTGGAGGCTACTAACTCGCAGATAGGTTTATTTTATCGGTATGTTGAAGAAAAATTAGAGCTAATAGCAAGCGTCAGCATTGATGATAAGGCACTAGCTTCAGAGTACTTCAGCGTGTCTTCCGAAGGGCTTCCACTAAAGGCTATAAATTCTGCCCAGTGGCTTACCGTCAAGGATATTACCAGTGATGTTTCAATGCCATTAATAGATACGGGATTATTTAAAATACCAATAAAAAGTGTTACGGCAATACCAATTATATTTCAAAAACAAAAGCTCGGTGCCATTGTCATAGCCTCCATATCAGATAAAAAAGAGGAAGGGGCATATCTTGAAGGTTATATAAATACGCTAGCCCATGCCTTAAATAATGCTATATCATACCAAACAGTGCAAATGCAAACGCAACGACTTAAGCTTGCTAACATGGAGTTAGCCTCGGCAAATCGCCTAAAAAGTGAGTTTCTTGCAAATGTCTCACATGAGCTGCGTACGCCACTTAACTCAGTTATAGGATTTTCTAACCTGCTATTAAAAAATCGTGAAGGCTCATTAGGGACTAAATCTCTTAACTATCTGGAAAAGATAAACCGAAATGGTGTACATTTACTAAAAATCATTAATGATATACTAGACCTGTCTAAAATAGAAGCCGGTAGAATGGAAATAGATAAAGGGCGCTTTTCTGTTATACCTACTGTGTCAAATACGGTGGATATGCTTAGACCACAAGCTGATAACAAAAACGTCTCTATTGAACTTATAAATAAACTTGATGAGGACATTGAGATAGAAAGCGATGAGCAGAAAATTCAACAAATACTGATTAATTTAATTGGCAATGCTATCAAATTTGTTGAACCCATAACTGGTAAGATTGAGGTTATTATCGAAAAAAATGACAAACAGGGGTTAAATTTTTCAGTAAAAGATAATGGCAAAGGTATACCTGAGGATAAGCAGGCGGCTATTTTTGAAGCATTTACACAGGTGGACTCTAGTAGCACAAAGGAATATGGCGGCACTGGTCTTGGTTTAACTATATCTAAAAGCATTGCAGAACGTATAGGTGGTAAAATTGATGTTGTGTCCAAATATGGTGAGGGGGCAACCTTTACTTTATCCTTCCCTTTGTGCCCTGAAATTACTGAAGTGGTGGATATGGAAGAACATAAAAGCCACTTTACGGATATTCGTGAAATTACTAATGACCAAATATATGTTTTACAAATTGACGATGACGATGATAGCAGAAAGATAATGACTGAGTATATGAAAGATTGTGGCTATCAATTAATAACAGCAAAAAATGGAGCCGATGGACTTAATAAGGCAAAGGCCTTTAAGCCTGATTTGATACTACTAGATATACTGCTTCCAGATATGAGCGGTTGGGAGGTCTTAAAGGCATTAAAAAGTGAGCACGCTACCTCCCATATTCCTGTTATTATAATAAGTGTAGTGGCTGATGAGAAAATAGCCTTTACCCTTGGAGCCGTTGAATCTGTTTCTAAATCTACGGCTAAAGATGATATAATGAATGTTATTAAAAGTACTTTTGCTAAAAAAGAGGAAAGATATGAACTCTCCAAATAACGATTATGCAGCCATGCAGGTACTGATTGTTGATGATACACCTGATAATCTAGAACTGGCTAAGGCCTTTTTGGAGGAAGAGGGGTTTTATAATATTAAGGAAGCCTTTAACGTTAAAGAGGCACGCAAGGTGTTAGTTGAGGAAAACATAGACCTTATACTGCTGGATATCATGATGCCTGAAATTGACGGTATTACGGCATGTAAGGAATTTAAATCAAATGATAGGCTTAAATCTATACCAATTATAATGATAACAGCAAAGGTTGACACTGAAACACTAAAAAACTGCTTTGATGCCGGCGCTAATGACTACATAAGAAAACCAATAAATGATGTGGAGTTCATAGCACGTGTAAAGTCAGCTTTAAAACTGAAAAGAGAAACCGACCTAAACCGTGAAATGTCCTTAACCGATCCTCTGACTGGTCTATATAACAGGCGCTCTATGGAGATATTTTTTAAACGTGAGCTTGAACGCGCTAAAAGAGAAAGAAGGTATATTGCTTTTATGATGCTCGATATAGACTTTTTTAAACAATATAACGACAATTATGGCCATCAGGCAGGTGATGAGGCAATAAAACAGGTAGCAACAATATTAAAACAGCATTTTAAAAGACCGGGCGACTATGTGTTTCGTATGGGAGGCGAGGAGTTTGGAGCACTGTTTGTCGGGCTTGATGTTCAACAATCATTGAATTTTGTTGAAAACATCAGAAAAAAAATCGCAGTGCTTAATATAGAACATGCCAAAAGCAATATATCTGATGTGTTAACGGTTTCTATCGGTATTAACGTTGCCTTCGGTGATAATGGTATCACAGAAGATATTATGATTAAAAAAGCTGACGATGCTCTATATAAGGCAAAAGGCGAAGGTCGAAATAGAGTTGCTATTTGTTAAAGTGAAAAATGAAGAAGAAAAGAAATAAAAAAAAGAAATAAAAAAGATAAAGGAACGAGGGAAAACCATTTTCGAGAAAAAGGTTTTCTCCAACGCCTCTTTTTCCTTAACTTCTTGCGTGAAGCCTTCGCACTATCTATAAAAAGAGTTAGAGTAGAATTTAATTATAATTTAATATTGTTTAAATAAAGATGTGCTATCATAGTAGCTTGTTTAATAATATGAAGATGCGTATGAGAAAATGCCTTTAATTGGCGAAATATTTATAAGCGAGATTTTAAATAAATCGGTCTACGGACAGCAAGGTGAGTTTTTTGGCACCATAAAAGATGTGGTTGTTATAAAAGATGAAACTCTGCCGGGCATAGAAGCTCTTTTAATAGAAGATAAAAAAAAATTCTATAGATTGCACTATAAAAGTCTGCCCATATTCAATAGAAAGATAATTACAACAACGCTGCAAAAAGACCAACTAGCCATTTACGATTTTAACGAAACAGATTTATTAGCTGTGCGTGATATTTTAGACAAACAGGTGGTGGATATAAATGGTGCTAAGGTTGTGCGTGTAAACGATATAAAAATAGAGGGCTATTTAAGCCGTGCAGTGTTTGTGGCAATAGACATTGGTGTAAGGGGTATATTGAGACGACTTGGAATTGAGAAAAAAACGGAATCGTTTTTACGATTTATTAAGTTATCGCTGCCGGTTACTTTGATAAGCTGGGATTACCTTCAGCCGTTAGAGCCTAGATTGAAGGCCATAACACTAAAAATGCCCCAACAGATGTTAAAACAGATGCACCCGGCAGATATAGCCGAGATGATTAACTCTATGCCAAGAAAAGAGGCGGCAGATTTTTTCAGTACCTTAGATGTTGAGACAGCATCTGAGACACTTTCGGAATTGCAGCCAAAGACACAGGTTGAAATATTGTCAAGCATGGAAACTGCCAAGGCGGCAGACATAATAGAGGAGATGCCGCCGGATGAGGCAGCAGATGTGTTGCCGGATTTGCCTAAAAATAAGATTAAAGAGATATTTGACCAAATTGACCGTGAGGAGGCTGAAAACATACAAGAGCTCCTTGGTCATGAGGAGGATTCCGCAGGTGGCATCATGACAAATGAGTACCTTGTCTATCGAGCCACGATGACAGTAGGTGAGGCGCTTGAACGCTTTAAGGTTGATGCCGCAGAGGTTGAGACTATCTACTATATTTATGTGGAGGACAAGGATGAAAGGCTTGCCGGAGTGCTTTCCTTAAAGGAGCTACTGCTGTCGCCGCCAGATAAATATCTTTTTGATATTATGATTACAAATTATAAGTGTGTGCACCCGGAAGATGATGAGGACATAGTGGCTGCTAAAATATCCAAGTATAATCTTGTAGCGATTCCGGTTGTAGATGATAACGGTTATATGCTTGGCATGGTAACAGTGGATGATGTGTTAGACCGTATATTGCCGCCAAGGGCTAAAAGGAAGAGAACGAGGATTTAGGCGATAATGCGTTTAAGACGGCTTTTAATCATTTTGTCGCTGCTTGGACCTGGTCTTATTTCGGCAATGATAGATAATGACGCCAGTGGCATAACTACATACTCGGTAGCTGGCGCGCGGTACGGCTATGCCTTGATGTGGACTATGATTCCAACGGCCATATCGCTAATTGTTGTGCAGGAGATGGTCGCCCGTATGGGAGTTATCACTGGCAAGGGATTATCCGACCTTATTAGGGAAAACTATGGTGTAAAGACGGCAGTCATTATGCTGTTTTGTCTATTTATAGCAAATCTTGGCACGACTGTTGCTAATTTTTCAGGGCTTGCGGCAAGTCTTGAGATATTTAATATGAGTAAATACGCTGTAGTGCCACTTGGAGCTATTTTGGTGTGGATGCTTATTAGTAAGGGCAATTACAGATTTGTTGAAAAGGTGCTTTTAATTGCCTGCCTTGTGTATGTAGGTTATGCTGTGTCGTGTTTTATGGCGAAACCTCAGTGGCAATTGGTCTTAAAAGATACGATAGTGCCGGTTGTTAAATTAGATTCAGAATACATAATGTTAAGTATAGCTGTTATTGGCACAACGATAACACCATGGATGCAGTTTTATTTACAATCATCTGTTGTGGAAAAGGGATTAAGAAAAGAAGACTTTCATATTTCACGCATAGAGATTATTGTCGGAAGCATTATAACTATAGCGATAGGGTATTTTATTTTGATAACTTGCGGGACATTGCTTTATCCACATGGTATAAGGATAAATGAAGCTGCTGAGGCAGCAATGGCGCTAAAGCCGTTTGCTGGTGAGTACGCAACGTTAATATTTACTGTAAGTTTAGCAAATGCCTCTTTGCTTGGTGCTATAATAGTACCGCTTGCGACTTCTTATTATATGTGTGAGGCTATGGGGTGGGAGTCAGGAGTAGGTAAAACATATAAAGAAGCACCGCAGTTTATGTTGATATATACGGTAACAATATTTTTTGCAGCTCTGATGGTTGTCATACCCGGTATGCCCCTCGTTTCTCTTATGGTAACAGCATCGTTTATAAATGGTATACTGCTGCCGTTTGTTTTAATTTATGCTATATTATTAATAAATAAACAATCGTTGATGGGTGAGTATACTAACTCAAAAGTATATAATGTTATAGCGTGGGCAACTGTTATAGTACTAATAATACTTAGTGTTATACTGATTTTTTCTATTTTGTTTTAATTAAAGGAGTGTTGTAAAGCACCTCTGGTGCGCTTGCGCACCAGAAAAAGAAAAGAGTCAGAGGGGGTCTTTTCTTAGGGGGAGAGTGTTTTCTCCCCCTGATTACACCAAAGCGTCTATTGTGGAAAACGTGCTTTCCCCAATAGACGCTTTAGTTGTTATGCAAGCATAGCTGCGAGGAACAATTAAACAAGTTACAGGCCAAAAGTTTTAGGAAGTGCGTAGGCGCACTCCCGTAAGGGGTGCGGGGGTTTGGGAGTGCGCCTACGCACCTTTTGTCTAAAAGGGTTTTCCCCCGCTCTTCTACTTTTTTATCTCTACTTTTTTATCTTTTTTCTTTATTGTAAAGTTTTAAGAGAGCCCGGTATATTTGTCCATATTGATAAGTTTTTTGTATACCATATAAACCCGCCACTTGTAAGACCAAATAGCTCATCGTCGCCGTCGTGCTCAATATCACCGGCTGCTATTTGTAAAAATGTACCTGGTATTTGTACCCAAGTAGACAGATTTGATGTGTAGAATACTTGTCCTATTGGGTCTAACGCAATAATATCATCATTGCCGTCATCGTTTATATCCCCGATAGTTATTTGGGCAAAGACGCCTGTTAGCTGATTCCATGTGGATTTATCTATTGAGTAGGATATTTGGTTTGCTGTATCTATGCCGATAAAATCTGCTATGGTGTCTCTATTAAGATCGCCAACGCTTAGTGATTTGAATATCTTGGAAGTGCCAATCCATGTAGTTCCTAAATCTGTGGTATAGAATAATTCACCGGAGGGGCTTAAGCCTGCAATATCAAATTTCCTATCACCATTTAAGTCAGCTGGTACTATGAAAGACAGAGCACCCTGAATATGCTGCCATGTAGAAAGGTCTACGGTATACCATATATTTCCATCGATGGATAGGCCAACAAGGTCAAGGTTACCGGCGCCATCGAGGTTTGCGGCTGCCATTTGTGCTAAGACTCCGTCTACGTAGTTCCAATCGTACAAGTTAGTTGAATAATATATATGGCCATCTGATGTTAAACCGAGTATTTCATCTTCACCATTGCCGTCAATATCTGCTGTAAACATATGGTTTAGGGCGCCTGAGATTTTACGCCAGTTATTTAAGTCCATGGTGTACCAAACCTGATTGAGTATATCAAGGCCAGTAACACTATAATGTAATTCTACTCCGCTATTAAATGCACCAACGAAGCTTGGTTGCAAAACAGGAGGTACATAGTCGGCAGGTTTAAAGTCAGCAATAACGCTTAGTGAGGCGTTTAAAACAAGCGAGCAGTTGCCAGAGCCGGAGCAACCGCTACCGCTCCAACCATTAAATGCTGAATTAAAATCCGGGGTGGCTGACAAAGTAACGATATTTCCAGCTGCAAAGGAGCGTGAGCAAATGTCCCCGCAGGAAATTCCTGATGGTGAGCTTGTAATGGCGCCAGTGCCATTGCCGGTTTTTGAGACAGACACCGTGTAGGTTTGTACTGGTTTACTACCGAAAAAATTAGCCTCTACTGTGGTATCTTCAGCTATAGTAACAGTACACAAGGTGTTACCGCTACAATTAGCACCTGCCCAATCGTTAAATGTAGAGCCTAAGTCGGCAGTTGCCGTCAGTGTTACGGTAGTTCCTATATCATAGCTTTGGGAGCAATCATCGCCGCATTCGATACCTGTAGGGGAGCTTATAACCTTACCAGAGCCAGAGCCGGTTGGGTTAACTGTAAGTGTGTATGATGTAATTGCTGGTGCTGCTGTATTTTTATCATAAACGACAATCCTATTGTTGTATGTGTCGGCTACGTAGATTTTGCCGCTGGCATCAACAACAACACTCCGTGGATTATACAGTTGATAGTCTCCGGAGCCCTGAGTACCCCACGAGGCAACAAAGCTACCGTTTCTGTCGTATCGTTGGATGCGGTGATTAAGTGTATCAGCTACGTAGACATCATTAGCGCCTGCTATGGTTACGCTGTATGGCCAAGACATAGCGCCGTTAGTGGCGCCGGAGCTGCTCCATGCCGCAATATACGTGCCGCTAGTATTTAGTGCTTCTATGCGGCTATTGGCTGTATCAGCCACATAGACACGTCCTTCCGGGTCTACGTCTATGCCTTGGGGTTGCCAAAACTGTCCATCGCCAGAGCCTTTGTAACCAAAGCTTCTGATAAAAGTACCGGTAGAGGTAAACACCTGTATACGGTTATTAAATGTATCTGCTATATAAATATTGCCGTAAGAATCCACGGCGGCATCCCCCGGTTGTGCAAATTGAGAGGTGTCTGTGCCGTATCCACCCCATTGTGATATGAATACGCCGGTTGGTGTAAACTTTTGGATTCGGTTATTGCCAGTATCAGTTACGTAAATTAAGTTGCTTGAGTCAATGGTAATGCCAAATGGGTTTAGGAACTGCCCATCGTCTTTGCCTTGTGAGCCCCATTTGCTTATAAAATTACCGGCTGAATCAAATTTTTGAATGCGATTATTGCCAGTGTCAACAACGTAGATATAGCCAGTGGAGTCTATAGCAAGACCGTCTGGGTGGTTAAACTGTCCGTCGTTAGAGCCAGCACTGCCCCACTGTGTAAGATAGGCATAAGGGCGGGTAATAGGTGTGGGGGTAGGGGTTGGCGTTGGAGGTGGTGTTGGTAGAGGGGTTGGTATTGTCGGTGAAAACACTTGTACACGGTTATTACCGGCATCAGCTACATATATGTTGCCTTCGGTATCTATTTCAACACCGAGGGATCCTCTAAATTGTCCCTCTCCAAGACCGCTCGTACCTCCAATATTTGCTATAAAATTACCTTCAGTGTCAAATTTTTGTATATTATTATTTATTTCATCAGCTACCCACAGGTAATTATTATCATCCATAGTGATTTGTCCGATGCTTTGGAACTGTCCCTCGCCTGAGCCGGTAGAACCCCATTTTTTTATAAAGTCGCCATACGTAGTATATTTTTGTATACTATCGCCGTCTTCTATATATAAATAATCATAACTATCAAATGCTAAGTCTTCAAGATTAGTAAACTTGCCGCCTGAATACTGGGAGCCATCCCACTGAGATAGATAATTGCCAGAAGCACTAAACTTTTGCATACGTAAGTTAGTTGAATCAGAAACATATATATAACCCTGTGAGTCAATGGCAATACCCCATGCTATTTCAAATTGTCCTAGGTTTATACCTTGAGACCCCCATTTGTCAATATAAATACCTTGGGCGTTATATTTTTTAACCTTATAGCTATCTGTAACGTAAAACATACCAATGGCATCCTCAACCATGTTTAAGGGTGAGTACAGTATTGCATCATTAGCGCCCCCCTTACCCCACGTGGCTATATATGTACCATTTAGGTCAAACACCTGTATTCTACCGGTGCCATCCAGCACATGTATGTTGTTGCTAGAGTCAATAAGTAACCGCCTTGGATAATTGAAAAAGCCGTCAGAGTTGCCCGAAGCTCCAAACTCATATGAATAGGTATAAACCTGATCGGTTGCCCATGCCTCTATAGCAGTTACCGATAGTATGAATACTATTAAAACACATATACTTGTTTTTGCAAACCTTAGCTTGTTGTCTACCATTCACGCGTCCTCCGTATATAAATAAATTGTTAACCTAAATAAACATCAATGTGCTATAACCTGTATATTTATCAAACATTTATCAAAAAATAGCAAAACCATTATATCACATATAATACAATAAGTTATTATAATTATTAAATAGTTTTATAAAAAAATTGTCATGTTTGGTATTTCCTTCTTTTTTTTGTGTGCAGACTTTTTATTTTGAAATGTATAGAGCGTTTGGTTTATTTACATTTTAATATTGATAAATAATTTGTTATAATGACTAAAGATACAGATAAAAAGTGTGATATATGCTAAAGACGATAGACCGTTTTTTTAGTTGGGTTCCTTTAACCCTAAAAATGCTTATAATAACGAGCCTTGTGGGTATGACAGGGTTTTATTTGATAAATAAGTACGACAAGCAAATATTGCACAGCTTATTTGCAAACCAAGAAGAGCGTATGATAGACGTTCGAGGGCAGGAGGATAAGCACAATTTTGAACGATATGCTAAGTCGTTTCTACAAATTGTAACGATAACGCTATCGCAAAAAAGTCTCTATGAGTATATGCAAAGTAGTGAATGGTTAAATCCGACATTAAGTGTTAAAGAATATTCAATTACTCAGCCTGAATGGTTTCCAAGCGAATCGCTATTGAAAGACTATCCAGTTATAAATTATGCGATTCTTTTTGATAAAGAGGGGCTGCCGCGACAAGTATATGAAAATTCTATAGAAAAACTACCAAACTCCCTGCTAAAGCCACAACAATCTCTTTTTAGAAACAGTACAAATCAAATATATACTGCAACTGTTGATGGCAGGCTGCTGTTGATAGCCTATGGTGTACTACAAGATAGCGCAGGTAAACCGGTTGCACATATAGTTCTTGCAAGTCATATAAATGATTTGTTTTTATCATTTGCACATGAAAATCTAACAAAGGACCATATCGTAGCAATATTTGCCGGCAATGAGCCGGTATCTGTTGCAAGCAATATGCCTCAACTTATACGTTATGGTACGCCACTGAGTATTTTATCAAACAATTACTATTTAGAAGAACACCTGTTACACGATTTAAGCCCGCCGGCTATACCACTTAGATTTGTATCGCTTTTTCCTAAAAATGAAAATGACCCGCTGATTCAATCAATTATAAGAAAAAAGTGGATAGATAATTCCATAATAACTGTAATAGTAATAGCTTCCTTTATTGTTATAATATACTGGATTACAAGCCGCATAGAGCATCTGACAATAGAAATAGTGAATTATACACAGTCATATTTTGGAACTAAACCGGGTAAGGTAAAACTTGGTGATGAATTGCTAGTGCTTGAAAACAGATTTGAGCACATGATGGATGAGATAAACAGTTACCGTGAAGAGATAAATAAGGCGAAAGGAGAGCTTGAAACAAAGGTTATAGAAAGAACGGAGGAGCTATGGGAGACAAACGGAAAGCTCCTTGATGAAATAGAGGAAAGAAAAAAGGCAGAAGAGAAAAATCGCCGCAATTATCTCACGCAAAACGTAATAAGTTCAGTGCTTAGTATGTCCTTACAGCCATCTTCATTGGAAGAACTCTTGCAAGATACCCTAAACCTTATACTGTCAATACCGTGGCTTTCTCTTCAAAGTAAGGGGGCTATCTTTTTACTTGATGAAAAAGGTATAACTCTTAATATGACGGTGCAAAAAGACCTATCCCCTGTGTTATTGGATAGGTGTGCAAACCTACCACTTGGTAGATGCTTATGTGGTATGGCAGCAAAAGAAAAACGTATAGTTTTTTCAAATCATATAGATGAGGACCATGAAATCAAATACGACAGTATGATGCCACATGGCCATTTCTGTGTGCCTATAATCTATGGTGAAAGGGTTTTAGGCGTTATTAATCTTTATATTAAAGATAGCCATCTCTACAATAAAGAGGAAGAGGATTTTCTTAAGGCAATAGCAAACACTATAGCAGGCGTCATAGAGCGCAGCAAGGTGTCAGATGAGCTAGCACACTCCCACACGCTACTGCAAACCCTAATAGATAGCATACCAGATTCTATATATTTTAAAGATAAGAATAATAGGTTTGTCAAGGTTAATAAGGCAAAGGCAATGCACTCAGGTACGATACCGGAGAAAATGCTTGGAAGAACCGATTTTGATTTCTTAAAAGAAGAAGACGCCAAACAATCATTTGAAGATGATGAGTTTGTGAAATTAAACGGCATAACTATTGAAAATAAAATAGAACGCCATACACGCAAAAATGGTGATGAGGTATGGCTTTCTGTTTATAAACTGCCATGGCGTGATAAGGCTGGAGACATTATCGGGACTATGGGAATATCAAGGGATATTACACAGTTAAAGAGCGTTGAAGAAAAACTCCTTGAAAACGAAAAACAGTTATCGTTTTTAGCATACCATGATCCATTAACAACGCTTCCAAACCGACTTTTGTTTAGTGATAGAATTAAACAAACGATAGCCTACTCTAAAAGACAAAATAAGAAATTTGCACTCATGTTTTTAGACCTTGATCACTTTAAAGATATAAACGACACGCTCGGACACGATAAAGGTGATGAACTGTTAAAAGAAGTAGCAAAACGTCTTAAACAGTGCATCAGGGAAAGCGATACGGTAGCAAGACAGGGAGGGGATGAGTTTGTCTTTCTACTTGCCGATATACACTCCAGAGAAGATGTTAAATCAGTTACATCGAAGATTATAAAAACACTGGAGACAGATTTTTTACTTGGTGATACTCAGATGTCTATTACTACAAGTATAGGCATAAGTATATTTCCTAAAGATGGTGAAAACATAGATACTCTTGTTAAAAAAGCAGATATTGCACTATATAACGCAAAGGCAGCAGGTAGAAATAACTACCAATTTTATAATGTTAAAATAGCTTAGTTTTTTTCCACACACTATAAATGATGTAGCAAACGCAGAAGGATAATTTAGGTAAGTATTTATGCAAAAAACAGAATATACGAAAAAGATATTAGAAAGTATAGGGATTCCAAGCCAGCCTTTATTTTTGTTATCTTTACAAGAAGAGTTTAGTAAGAAAGTTCCTGATTTCCACAATATTATTAATATAGTAGAGAAGGATGTTAGTTTATCTGCAAGGCTTATTAGGGTGGCTAATTCGCCGTTTTTTGCAGGTGGGCGTATTGAGACAATTGAGCAAGCCTTGCGCATGGTAGGCATTGATAATTTTTATAGTATAATATTGGCTGCGGCTCTTAAAGAAGCTATGTCGGAGAAGGATTTAGATAAAGAGTTTTTTGAGTTTTTTTGGTCTCATACGGAGTTAATGGCGGCTGCGTGTGCATATATAGCAAGGCGGACAAGGAGTGCTCCGGAGGGGTATGCCTACATGACAGGGCTTTTTCATGATTGTGCTGTGCCGTTACTTATAAAAAGGTTTGATGGTTATTTGAAAGTTTTTCGGCTTGCATTAAGGCTTAACTATCCGGTTGTTGAAATTGAAAATGATATTTATAAAACCGACCACTGTATTGCTGGATTTGTTATTGCTACGTCATGGCACCTACCTAAACCTGTATCATATGCAATAAAGTATCACCACTACCCAGATATTGACATATATGAAAGTCCTGAAATAAGGAAGTTAGCTTCAACACTTATACTGGCTGAGACCATTGTGTATGCCGGCAGTATGCAGCAAAATGCAGGCAATTTTGAGATAGAGCCGTCGTGGGGTAGAACTCTTGATAGCTTTTTAATGAATAATCCGATAGATTTTGATAGCCGATGGGCTAAAATTATGTCGGATTTAGGTATTGATGAAGAGGATGTCTTTTCAATAAGAGAAAAGGTTTTTGAGATAATAACCCGGTAAATTTGGGGGATTTTTATGAAATTAGCTGGAACGGTTTTAAAAGTAATTATTATATTGTTCTTTTTGGCTGCTGGTGTTGTCAGTGCTGAGACAGATTCTTTATTAAATTTAACAATAATACATCTAAACGATACACATTCGTACATTGATGGTTCGAAGGAAGATATAAAGCTACCACGCTTTGGGCATGTGGTTGTAAATATTGGAGAGGCTGGAGCGCTGGCAACTAAAATAGCGCAGATTCGCAAAGGTGTAAGGCACTCGCTTTTTCTGCACGCTGGCGATATGGCGCAAGGTACGTTGTATTACAATGAATTTGCTAGCAAATTAAATGTCTGCGTATTTAACTACATGGACCTTGAGGTGTTTGCCACTGGAAATCATGAATTTGACAGAAAACCGGAAGGCTATGCTGAGTTTCTTAAGGGGATTTTGTTTCCGGTGGTAACTGCTAATGCTGATTTTACTAATGATAAACACTTAAACGGTTTTATCAAACCATATGTAATTAAAGAATATGATGGCCAAAGGGTTGGAATTATTGGGCTTATTACAGAAGAAACGCCAAAAATATCCTTTTCCGGTGAGGATGTTCAATTTTTAGACAATATACAAACAGCTCAAAGATATATTAACGAGCTTTTGCAGGTGGGGGTCAATAATATAATACTTTTAACCCATATTGGCTACGATGAAGATAAAGCGTTAGCGCAGTCAATAACGGGTGCTGATATTATTATTGGTGGCCATTCGCACACACTTCTTGGTGAGGAGTTCAGGGCGCTTGGGCTTTCGCCTGAGGGAGCTTATCCTACCGTTATTAAGGATAAGGGGGGAGCTAATGTGTTGATAGTGCAGGCGTGGAAGTGGGGGAAGGTGCTTGGGGTTATAGATGTGGGATTTGATAAAGGTGGCAATGTTACTAAGTACAAGGCAAGACCGGTTATGGTTACGACAGAGCCGTTTTTTAATAAGATGAATGAACCCCTTGGTGCTTTGGATACACAGTTGGTAAGGAAAGAAATTGCCGAAAATCCACTTATAGAGCTTACGGTATCAGATTATGGGCTAACAGATTATCTCAAACCTTACAGGGAGAAGGTCAGGGGTTTTAGTGAAAACGTAATAGGCTGGGCTAAAGAAAAGCTTATCCATATATATGTACCGACACCTGCAAATCCAACCGGTAGTCAGGTGGCAACTGTGGTAACTGATGCCATGCTTTGGAAGACCCGTTTGCTGTATGGAGATGTTAGTATAGCGCTGCAAAATGCTGGTGGTATACGTGCTGATATTGAATTAGGCAATATGACGGAGGCTCAAGTTAAGTCAATCTTACCATTTAAAAACACCTTGTATACATTTGAGCTAACCGGTAAAGAGATAAAAACTGTGCTTGAGCAAGCGCTTAACCACACGTTCCAAAGTAGTAGTACCTATGGGTCTTTTCCATATGTAAGTGGTGTTCGATATTATGCTAAGACAAATGTTGATAAAACTGTAAATATTACTGCTATTGATATAGACTCTAATGGGAAATGGACGCCATTGAGCCCATCTAAAACCTATACATTAGTTACTAACTCCTATATAGCCCGTGGTAAGGACGGTTATGACTTATTTAAAGGTAAAAATAACGGCAAAGATACTGGTTTACTTGATAGCACGGTTTTTACTGAGTATGTAAAGTATAAAGGGAAAATAGAGCTTGGGAGGCAGCATGTGTTTTTGCAGTAGAGGGCATTTAAGTATATTTGTAAATTTTTGTAATTAATTTGTTTTTTTCTGTTATGAACATTTGACTTTAGTATATGTTGAGATAGTATAATATACAAACGTAAATAAGATTGGTTATACACCTAAAATAATATGAGTAGATTTGGCATAAGAGAAAGAGAAGATAAGAGTGTTTTAACAGCGCCGCTGTGTCCTTTTTGTCGTGAGTGCTTTTTACCACCTGCGGAGGTATCTACAACGCTTGGATTTTTTAGTGGAGGCGTGTGTAGTAAATGTGGGGCAGTTTATGTGTACGATGCCTCATCAAAAAATATGGGTGAAGCCTTCATGGATGCCCTCGTATATGCCTGTAAAGAGGATTGGGATTATGCCATGTCTTTAGAAGCAGGGAAGGGCTATGATGATGTATATATGAGTTATGTGGAGCGCAACCATAGTATTTCTATTAAGCAGGCAAAGACATTCTATGAAAAAATGGGTAATATGGTTTTTGTTAAATTAAGAAAGTCAAATGATTTTTAATAAACTATATAGTATTTTGTTATTAAGTTATAAATATAAATAATTTGACGATAATACATAATCTATATTAGTTTTTAATACTAAACAAAAACTAATATAATAAAAAAGGGATTTTTCCCCCATAAATATATAACAACAACTAAATAAGGAGGATTAGCATGCGTAGTATCGAAGTATCTGGCAAGCAGATTGAACTTGACGAAGATGGTTATATGACTAACTTAGGTGAGTGGTCTAAGGATGTTGCAGAGTTTTTAGCAAAAGAGGATAGCCTGGTTTTAACAGAGGCACACTGGGAAGTTATCAACTTTCTGAGAAGTTATTATGAGCAGTACCAGATAGCCCCTATGATCAAGATATTGGTTAAGGAAATCAAAAAGACTATGGGCGCTGATAAGGGTAACACTAAGTATCTGTACCAGTTGTTTCCGGATGGGCCTGCTAAACAGGCATGTCGTTATGCTGGGCTACCAAAACCAACAGGTTGTGTATAATAATTAACATAGGATGTTAGTTAAGGCCTTAAATTAAACAAGTTATCATTAGGTTGTTTTTAAAAGAGTTAGGTTGTTTTAAAAAAAGACGCCCGGGTAGTAAAGCCGGGCGTTTTATATCTAAAAAAATAATATAAACTGTGTAATTAAAAAAATAAAGGGGGTATTTTATTAATGGGAGGCATGACCTTCTTAACCAGTATAGCAATTAGCTCCTTGTTTTATTTGAGCGTTTTTGTGTTTTTGGCAGGTTTTATCTACCGAGTTAGCCTGTACTATTCAACCCCTCAACCACTGAAAATTCCACAAACCCCTCAACCTGTAAACGTTGGTGGCGTTGTTTTCAGAATGGCAGGGGATGTCCTTTTTTTCCGCAGCCTATCCAAAGGTACTACACTTTTGTTCTTTGCTGGCTGGATTTTCCATATTACCTTATTGGTAACCGGTATAAGACATCTACGCTATTTCCTGCCGATGGTGCCTGATGTCGTTGTTTGGTTTAGTCATGTTGCCATATTTATAGGCTTCGTGTTATTACTTTCACTTGTAGTTTTGCTTATTAGAAGGATTGTAGATAAAAAAGTGGTTTTTGTCTCTTCCTTATCTGACTATTTCGTTCTTTTATTGCTGATTTGTATAGTGTTTACTGGATTACTAATGAGATATGCTCCATTTCGGCCTGATATTGTTGGCATTAAGGGATTAATGCTTGAGCTTGTGAACCCTGTTACTGCATTTTCACTATTGACCCTGCATCCACCTCATGCACCAGCTAATTATATGTTTGCTATCCACATTATTTTAGTATTTATTTTACTTATATATTTCCCCTTCAGCAAGCTTATGCACATGGGGGGCTATTTCTTCAGCCCAACACGGTATATGGTTAACAATCCAAGAACTAAGCGATATGTTAATCCGTGGGATAAAGAGCCCGGAAACCTAACAGTAAGCGGGGAAGGAGGTCAAAATAATGGCTGATAAAGAAGCTCAGACAGTAACTGCTGGTGCTGCAGCAACGACTGATAATGATAAGATTCAGGCAATGCTCAAATACGATAAGATTGACTATCAGACGGTCGAGTTGACCGGTGAAATTATTCTTCCTACAGAACCAGTGGATAAGTGTTTTGCTCACATTAAACCACAACTCCTGACTGATAAGAAACTTTTGGCAAACTTGGGCTACCCCACGGACGGATTAGTAGATAACTGGAAGGAAGTTTTTCTTAGAAAGATGGATGAAATGCTTAAAAAGTACAAATCCGTGCGCGTATTTATGGATATTTGCGTCAAGTGCGGAGCTTGTGCTGATAAGTGCCCTTACTACATCGGTACTGGGGATGCCAATAATATGCCAATGGCAAGACAAGAGCTTATGCGTAAGGTCTACCGTCGCTACTTTACAGTACCTGGTCAGCTCTTTGGTAATTGGATGGTTAAAGGTGAGGAGCTATCCCTTGAACTGCTTAATATGTGGTATACATATTTTTACCAATGCTCAGAATGCCGCAGGTGTTCGGTGTTTTGCCCCTACGGAATAGATACCGCTGAAGTTACTATGGCAGCTAGAGAGATTCTAAATAGCGTTGGGCTTGTTCAAAAATATCTCCATCAGATAATAAATAACGCTCAGACTATGGGTAATAACCTTGGTATGCAGAAAAACGCAGTAATAAACGCCCTTGAGTTTGTTGAAAGCGATCTGCAAGAGGAAACCGGTATTGATAATATCCGTATACCTATTGATGAAGAAGGCGCTGAGATACTATTTGTAACCCCATCGGCTGACTTTTTTGCCTCTCCACATATTGAATCCCTGTATGGCTACGCTAAGGTATTCCATCAGGCCGGCATTAGCTGGACTATGAGTACCTATGCCTCAGAAGGTGGTAACTTCGGTTTATTTATCCACAACTACGAGCATATGAAGAAGATTAACAAACGCATATGGCAGGCAGCTAAAGACCTTAAAGTCAAAAGGGTTGTCGGTGGTGAGTGTGGGCATATGTGGAGGATACTGTCAAGCTATAGTAATACAATGTGGGGACCTTTTGATTGGCTTGATCAGCGCTATCCAATACCTGAGCATATATGCGAGTTTACATTGAATCTACTAAAGCGTGGAGCCCTTAAGATTGATAAGAGCGCTAATGATGAGTTTATTGTAACAATGCACGATTCTTGTCAGATAGCAAGAGGTATGGAAATGGGCGGTACTGAGTATGGACAATTTGAAATCCCTCGTGCTGTTATAAGGTACGTCTGTGATAAGTTCCAAGATATGCCAGAAGATACTATAAGGGAGAGGACATTCTGTTGTGGTGCTGGTCAGGGACTCCTTGGCGATGATATGCTTCCAACAAGAGTTAAAGGTGCAATTCCTAGAATGCAAGCTTATACGGCTGCTAAACAAGCTCATGGGGTTAACTTCATAGCCCTTATCTGCGCAATATGTAAGGCACAATTAAGTAAAATGTTCCCCACGTACGGTTATCCTATGGAAGAAGTTGGCGGTATTCATCAACTTGTTGGTAGGGCTATAGTACTTGGTGCTAAGGAGGGAGTATAATGGTAGCTATGATTAGAGGAAATTTCGTTAAGCTAATTTTGTTGTTACTATTAATCCCAGTGTTTAACACGGGTTGTGTTGAAGTAGAAAACCCCGTAATGACAGATGAGAATATTAAGGCTTTTGAATCACAGGAAATCATTGATCTTATCCCTTACTGGCACAGACCTATTAAGGAATGGCGGAATGTTCACATGGATAAGTTTAACTCAGGTGAAGTAACCTTATCTAACTGTATTGTGTGTCATAGCGATCCAGAGACATTCTGTAACAGGTGTCATGAATATGTTGGTGTCAAAAATATTGTAATTGATAAATCACAGAAGGAATTTTTAAAGCTTGAACTCTCTCCATCTCTTAGAGCACCAGACGAGCCGCCTATGAAACACTATCCACTTGAAACATGGG
The DNA here is from genome assembly GCA_018606805.1 of Candidatus Magnetomicrobium cryptolimnococcus. Taxonomy (GTDB): domain Bacteria; phylum Nitrospirota; class Thermodesulfovibrionia; order Thermodesulfovibrionales; family Magnetobacteriaceae; genus Magnetomicrobium; species Magnetomicrobium cryptolimnococcus. The sequence goes on along the minus strand of JAGYWI010000001.1, from coordinate 13,551 downwards.
TTTTCAATCACGATGATGCTATAATCTTTGCTAATGTGAATATTAATCAGTGTTTAGGCTGTCATCAACAAGCTCAGGCATTTTGTAATAAGTGCCATAAAAATGTCGGTGTTAGAAAAATAAAATAATGTAATTTGTGCGGGAAATCCTTTAATATGTAAAAGATGAAAGAGCGGGGGGAAACCCTTTTAGGCAAAAGGGGTGCGGAGGCGTACCTCCCTGTTATCCCCCCGCACCCCTTACGGGAGTGCGCCTACGCACTTCCTAAAACTTTTGTCCTGACAATAAGTGCTAAATGTTGTACACTGTGGCAGGATATACTTTTTTTTCCAAGACTTGTGCAGGCATAACGAGTAAATCTGCAATGGAAAGATAACCCCCCAAAAAGAACGGGGGTTGTCTTTCCATTGCAGATTTGGCGCTAAAAGGGGGAGGAAAAATATCTCCCCCTTTAAAACCCCCTCTCTAACTCTTTTGGATCTAGCGCAGAGGCTTTACGGCAATAATTATAGTTGCAAAGCAGGGGGTTGCCCCTATGTTCGCCCCTACAAAAATACATGTATTGTAGGGGCAGGCCTATTTTTATTATCTACACTTTGTGTTCTTATCAAAATCGAAATATGCTATAAATTTGTGAAACTTTATTCAATCAATATTATGCCAAACGGTATTGATTTTTTATCTTTTTCAAGCATTTTAAAGTAGGAAGAAGAATACGCGCCTGAAGGGATTCGAACCCCTGGCCCACTGCTTAGAAGGCAGTTGCTCTTTCCTGCTGAGCTACAGGCGCAGTTGTAAGTTTATAAGCTAACATAAATCGGGGCGAGAGGATTCGAACCTCCGGCCCCCTGCTCCCAAGGCAGGTGCGCTACCAGACTGCGCTACGCCCCGATTGCCAAGACCATCCTTAAATTATATTAAATTTTATTTAAAAATGCAAGCACAAAATGATTACACTTCAGAAATTTTTGTATTGTCGTTTCTTTTAAAGTTCAATTTCCATACCTTCGTAGACGGCAAAGCAATCAAGTGTTGAGCCGTGTTCGTTTATTATTTGTTTGCAGTCATTGACGATTTCGTCTATCATATCGTCGCTTCTTTCTTGGTTATGGTGAATAAGGCCAAATTGTTTAACTCCGCTTTCAAGGGCAAGTCTTAGGGAGTCATTGTAAACGGAGTGTCCCCATGCTTTTTTTATGGTATAGTCTGATTGTGTATATTCGGAGTCGTGCATTAGTATATCGGCGCCTTTTATAAATTCTAAATAATCGTTGTAATCAAGGCCTCCTATGTGTCTAAAGGTCAATTCGTTATCGGTCATGAATACGAAGCTTTTATCATCTTCTGTTAGTTTAAAAGAAAGGCCTTGGTTAGGGTGGCTTAGGTGTATGGTTGCAACTGTAATGTTGCCTATTTGAAATATCTTGTCGCAGACGTTATTGTAGGTAAAGGTTGCTCTTATGTCTTGAAAGTTAACGGGAAAGTGTGGTTTAGTCATTGTATTGGCGAGTACTTCTTTGATGGAGTTATTTGTAAAGGAGCAGCCAAAGACGGCTATGTTGGTACCTGGTGTGTAGATTGGTCTGAAGAAAGGGAAGCCCATTATATGGTCCCAGTGTGCATGGGTTAGGAGCAAGTTAATCTTTGAGTGGTTATTCTCAGCCACCTTTATACCAAGTTCTCTTATTCCAGAACCTGCATCTATTATTATGAGTTCTCCATCCTTAGTGTTTATTTCAAAACACGTCGTGCTGCCGCCGTACTTTATATACTGGCGACCTGACACCGGTATGGAGCCTCGTGTTCCCCAACATTTAATAAGCATTCAGTCCTCCCGTTTTTTGGGATAAAATATAGTATACAAAATATTTTCCTTAAATAAAACAACTGGATTATAAAAATTTAAAAATAATTTACTTCAAGGCATTTTTGTCATATAGTTGGGTATACAGGAGGCTTTTTTATATGTCCAAAAAAGCCAATATTAAAAATCTTTAATTTTGCATGGCATTTTGGGTCTTTACATTTCTATTTAATGGCTTTAATATAAAAAAAATACTATTTGGATTAATAGGAATTTGAAAAATGAGAATAACATTTACTTTTGATTCAAAAAAGATAGTTGTATTGCCAATAGACTATAATTATCAGATTCAGGGGTTTATATATGGCAATTTAGACTGTTCTGTAAGTGATTTTATACACAATAAGGGCTTTTTATATGAAAAGAGGGTTTTTAAGCTATTTACGTTTTCGAGGCTTGTTGGCAAGTATAAAATTGTTAACGAATCTATGTACATGGCAACGCCTTGTTATTTAACTGTGTCGTCGCCGGTTGAGCCGATACTGCAAAGTTTTTCGGATAATGTTTTGAAAAAAAGAACTGTAATGTTAGGTTCGAATACTTTGTATGTGGATACGGTAGATGTATACAGTAAACCAGACATGTTATCAGAGGTAAGCGTTTACATGGTTTCACCAGTTACTGTGTATAGTACATTTAAAAATTATGAAGGTATAAGTAAAACGTATTATTATAGTCCATTTGAAAAAGAGTTTACCAAGCAGATACAAGATAATATAATTAAGAAGTATATTGCATATTATCATAGGGACCCAGATTACTCACGGTTTGAAATAGAGCCTGTGAATGTATCAAAAAATCATGAAAAGGTAGTCAAGTACAAGGGGTTTGTTACAAAGGCATGGATGGGAAAGTATAGGTTAAAGGGGGATAGGGAATTAATTGGGCTTGCATATGATGCTGGGATTGGTAGTAAGAACTCTCAAGGGTTTGGGTGCTTTGAACTGTGCGGTAATAAGAGGTTTATGGGAGATTAAATGATAGAGGCACTGCGAGAGCTTGGTTTGTATAGTTTAAAGAGTGAGGGAAGGAGCACTGCTAATGAACTTGAGATAATGGTGCAAGACCCTAACGTTGATAAAGTAATCCTTATTAAGTTTAAATCAGATAGTGGGGAGGTGCGGTATGATGGTGTAGATGTTGAGGATATGAAGGGGAATTATATAAAGTATTTATACAGAAGAAAGGCGCCTAATGGACCAAATTTTACCCCCAGTGCTAAATTAACGGATAATGTACAAAAAACTATTGACAATAGGTTTATTCCTTGGTTTAAAGGTAGACAAGGTATGCTTGGCAATGTAACTATACAACAGATAGGTAATAGTTTTGTGCAAAATATGAATACAATTGTTAATCAAATAACAGAAGAGCTCAATAGTTATTCTAAAGAGACATTTTTAATTACTTTATTAATTGATGGTAAATACTTGAATGAATTTAATGTAATGCAAGATATTTTGATAGAAGGAGTTAAGGGCAAGTATGGGAAAGTAAAGACTAAAGATGGTGTGTGCTCATTATGTGGAAAAAGGGAGGAGGTGTTTGGTAACGCTAGCCCTTATACGTTTTATACTTTAGATAAACCGGGATATGTTGCAGGTGGTTTTGACGATAAACAGGGATGGCGTAATTTTCCATTATGTATAGAGTGTGTTTTATTGATTGATGAGGGAAGGCAGTATCTTGAAGACACGCTTGGGGCATTTAGTTTTGCCAAACTTAGCTACTATCTCATTCCACGCTCTATAACTAATAATATAGATGCACTAACAGGTGTGTTAACAATTTATAACGATTTTCGTACAAAAAAAATCGCTATTGATGAAAAACATAGAAAGCGACTATTAAGTGATGAGGATGATATATTATATATTATAAAAGACTGTAATGATAGTTTTGTATTCACCTTTCTATTTTATGAAAAATCAAACAGTCGTTTTGCAATCAATCTTTTAATAGAAGACATATATCCAAGTAGATTAATGGAAATGTTTAACGCCAAATCTATGGCAGAAGATTATTCAATATTTAAAAATATAGTTTTTTCAAAAAAAGATACTAAAGATATTTTGTTTAATTTTTATGTATTGCGTGTTTTTTTTAATTCTATAAAAGAGTTTTTAAATATTACTGAACAGATATTTAAAAAGATACCATTAAATTATGATTTTGTTATTAGTAAGTTTATTGAATATATTAGAGATAGATTTGTTAATGATAACTATATAAAAATCTCTGCTCTACAGTCTTTTGTTTGTCTTTTATTTTTTAATCATTTTGGTCTTTTAAATTTTAATGGAGGAAAACAGGTTAAAATGGATAAGAGAGTTATGCCCAGTGCTTTAGAATTAAATGAAAAAATAGATGGATTTTTTAATTCATTTTCAGATGCCTTTAGTAGTTATTCAATGCGTGCTGTGTTTTTGATGGGGGTTTTGACTCAGTTACTTTTGCAGATTCAAGGTGGAGATAGAAGCTCTACTCCATTTAGGAAGCAACTTAAAGGATTAAAGATGAAAGAAGATGATATATGCGGTCTTTTACCGAAAATAATAAATAAACTTGAAGAGTATGGGAAGAATTACTATAAACAATTGGAATCAATTATATCGTTTTATTTTCTCAATGCAGGGAAGGATTGGCATATGTCTGTTGATGAAATTAACTACTACTTTGTACTTGGTATGAATTTGTATGATGCAACTGCTATAGATGGTAGCTTTATTTTTAAATCAAATAAGAAAGGGCAAGAAGAGGGAAAAGATAATGAATGAAACAATTAAAAACCGTCGGGAGTTATTATTTATTTATGATGTGTCTAATGCAAATCCAAACGGCGACCCTGTGGATGACAATAAGCCAAGGATTGACGAGGAAAGCGGCAAGAACTTGGTTACTGATGTTAGGCTTAAAAGGACAGTTAGGGACTATTTTTATAATTTCAAAAGGAAGGAAATCTTTGTACGTGAAATCGGAGACGATGACGGCAAAATTCAAGATGCCAAAAAGAGGGCTGAAGATTTTTTATATGGTGAAAATAAGAAAACTCTTGCTAAAAAAGATATAAAATCTTTAAATGATATGATAAATATTATTAACGGTAATGTGTTAAATGAATGTATTGATATTAGAATGTTTGGTGTAACCTTGCCAATCGAAAAGGACAACACACATAAAGGCTCAATTACCCATACAGGCCCTGTACAGTTTAAAATGGGTGTATCTTTACATAGTGTGGATACTATGCTGATTAAAGGTACTGGTGCTTTTGCATCAGGTGAAGGTAAATCACAGGCAACCTTTAGAGAGGAATATTTGCTGCCATACTCACTTATTTGTTTTTATGGTGTTGTGAATGAAAATGCTGCTATTCATACAAAACTGACTGACGGCGACATTGAACTATTGATTGAAGCGATGTGGCAGGGGACAAAAAACCTTATCTCACGTTCAAAGGTAGGACAGATGCCGCGCCTATTACTTGAAATAATATATAAAGAAGGTGAAAATTTCCACATAGGTGAGGTTGATAAGCTTGTAAAACTTGAAAAAAAAGACCCTCAACTGCGTGATGAGGCTATAAGGGATGTTTCACAGGTAGCGCTTGATATGTCTACTCTTAAAGGGAGATTGTTGCGTGAAAAAGGGCGCATCAAAACGGTTAGGCAAATTAAAGATGATAGGGTTGAGCTTAAAGGCTGGTTTGAAGGTGGAGAGGACGTTACATTAGAACAAATAGAGTTTAAGGTCAATGAAAATACGCATAGTTAGTATTGATATATGGGCTGATTATGGGCACTTTAAGAGATTCTATACAACAGCATCCCCGATTACGTTTTCAATACCGCCGATTACTGCTGTGTACGGCATTGTTGGCGCTTTGGCAGGTTTTTCTAAAGATAGTTATATTAATCGTCTAAATTCTGCTAACCTTAAGGCTGCTGTAGTATTGAAAAATAGGGTTAAAAAATTTCGGATGGGTGTTAATTGGATAGAGACAAAATATGCAAAAGGACCGGGCTTCAACCTAATAAAAGAACGTACGCAAATTAGGCTTGAATATCTAAAGAACCCATGTTATACGCTTTTTATAACTGCTGAGGATGAGAGCTTTTTAACAGAGTTTGCTAATCTTGTTAAAGTACAAAGGTGTATATACACGCCCTGTCTTGGTATATCTGAGTGTATTGCCAGTTTTTGTTTTGACGGTGAGCTTGAGGGTGAGGTCTTATCCGCCGGGGACGATTATATAGAGATTGACTCGGTTTTGCCGGTGTTTGCCCTTTCTGATAAACCAAATGGTATAGCCTTTGAGTCTGGCAAGAAATATTCAAAAGAGCGTATCCCTATAAAAATGGCTGAAAACAGGCAAGTTACTCAGTATGAAGATGTCATCTTTGAAGTAAACTGTCAAACAATAAAATGTAGACCTTCCAAATATGTGAGGACAAGCGATGAACGAAACCTCTTATTCATGCCTTAGTAATATTTTTTCCCACCCCGATAAACCTTTAGTTGAGCACCTCTTGGCAGTAAGTGAGATTGCCTCTAAGCTTGTGCCAGTATTTTTACCTGGTAATAATATGAAAGATGCTATTATTATTGCCGCTAAACTGCACGATTTAGGTAAGGCAACAACGTTTTTTCAAAACTATTTGTCGGCAAGTCCTGCAAATAAACCAAGGCTCAAAAATGACATGCGTACGAATCATTCTTTACTATCTGCATTGGCTACTTATTGGGTGATAAGAAAACTCTATCCAGAAGAGCCGTTTGCTGCATTTTGTGGATTTTTCTGTGTAAAACATCACCATGGGAATTTAAAAGAATTAAAAGACAGCTTAATCTTTGACAAAGAAGATATTGATGCAGTTAATCAACAATTGGATTGTATTAATGATAATTACCTTGCTAAATTACTTTTGGCTTTAGAAATAAACGTTACTGTTGATGAGTTAAAAAAAGGGGTAGAGGGAGCGTTTGATGATTTAAAGAAATTGAAACGTGCAAAGGGCCAGCTAATAAATCCTAATAATATGGATAATTTTTTTAGATTAAATTTAGCGTTTTCTATACTAATAGATGCAGATAAAAGCGATGCTGGGTTAAAGACCGGCGGTATGCCAGAAAGGGGGCAGATTCCGTCAAATTTAGTGGGACATTATAGGCAGCAAAAAGGGCTTGATATACCTACATCAGACATTAATAAACTGCGTAATGAGGTATACGAGGAAGTGCTATCTAAGGTCTGCACTATTAATGCCCCTTCTATATTATCTTTAAATGTGCCAACAGGGCTTGGTAAAACCCTTACTACATTTGCCTTCGCCGAAGCCTTGAGAGCAACAATGCCTTTACCAAAGCCAAGAATAATATATTGTCTACCTTTTTTAAGCATTATTGAGCAAAATTACAATGTTATTGAGCGGCTTTGGGGTGATAATACGCCTCCTACAACTGACCAACTATTAAAGCACCATCATTTAAGTGAAATTTCTTATAAGACCGGTAGCGATAGTGAAAATGAATACGAAATTGGTGAAGAAAAACTGCTTATTGAGGGGTGGAACAGCGAGATTATAGTTACAACGTTTATTCAGTTTTTTCATACTGTAATAGGCTACCAAAATAAAATGCTTAAGAAATTTAATAAGATTGCTGGCAGCATCATAATACTTGATGAGGTGCAGGCAATACCGGTTAGGTATTGGCGCTTAATAGAAGAAGCCCTTAAGTACCTTTCTGAAAGGCTTCATTGCTATATAGTGTTATCAACAGCGACAAGACCGATGATAGCAAAGAATTGTACAGAGCTTGTAAACTCACCTTACAAGTATTTTGAAGCGATGGATAGATATATGGTTGTACCAGATATAGAAAACCCACAGGGGATAGATAGGATTATTGAAATAATCCAAGCCGAAATTGATGAAGATAAATCCGTGCTTGTTGTGTTGAATACGATTGGGGCTGCCGACAATGTTTTTAGCAAGTTATCGTTAGTGGTAGATATAAAGACTTTTTTCCTTTCTACACACGTAACTCCCTATGAACGCATCAAGCGCATAGAGGAAATCAAGACATACGATGGACAGAAACTGGTTATTTCAACGCAGCTTGTAGAAGCAGGTGTGGATATTGACCTTGACGTTGTGATAAGGGACCTAGCGCCTTTTGATTGCATAATGCAAAGCGCTGGTAGGTGCAATAGAAACGCTGACTCTCAAAAAATAGGTAAAGTCATTATTGTTAATATGGTAGATGATAAAGGTAAGCGCTATTCTAGCTTTATTTATGATATAGTTTTAATGAAGGCTACCAAAGATAGTATACCAAAAGAGGAGTTTTGCGAGAAGGATTGTTTGAAAATATTGCAAAAATATTATGATAGTTTAGAAAGAAAGGTGTATCAGGAGCAAGAAATCCTTAAAGCAACCTATGAGCTTAATTATGATGATGGGGATAAGTCTATTGCTAAGTTTAAGTTAATAGAGGACAAGTATGAAAAGGTAGACATTTTTGTAGAGATAAATGAAGAGGCGCAGGAAGTGTGGCAAACGTATACCAAGCTTTATGAAATAAGCGATAGGTGGAAAAGAAAAGAGGAATTTGCTCGTATAAAGGGTGAGTTTGCGAAATTTGTAATATCAGTCTCTATATTGAAGGCATCAAAAAATCAGCCTCCAAAGGTTAATGATATAATGTATATAGGTGGTAGCCAACTGAGCGAATACTATGACGGAACGACAGGCTTTAAAACAGAAGGGGGACTTGCTATTTGGTAGATTTAAGTATAAATGGTACACTTATTTGGTACTATTTCATATGTAAGCGCGAGGTGTGGTTTATGGCACGCAAACTTGAGCCACAGCAAGATAATCCTTTTATTGAAATAGGGCGGCTTATATCGGAAGAAAGCTATAAACGTGAGAAAAAAGAAATAATGATAGGCAATATTGCCATAGATGTGCTTAGAAAAAGAGACGGTGAAATAGTGATTGGAGAGGTTAAGAAAAGCTCCACATTTGTAAAAAGCGCAACCATGCAGCTAGCCTTTTATTTAAAGACTCTTAAAGAAAGTGGGGTAGTTGTTAAAGGTGAGCTTTTATTTCCAAAGGAGAAGAAAACCATAGAGGTTACACTTACGCAGGAGTTAGAAAAAGAGTTAGAGGTGGTGGAGGCAGAAATAATATCCATAGCAACAAACGAGAAGGTGCCAGAAAGACAGCACATACATTACTGTAAAAACTGTGGATATGGGGAGCTGTGCTGGTCATGAAAAATACGATATACATTTTTTCCGATGGTGAACTAAAAAGAAAAGATAATACGTTATACTATGAAACAGAAGAGGGCGGGAGAAAATTCATTCCAGTTGAAACTACTGCTGAGATAATGATTTTTGGTGAGGTAACTGTCAATAAACGGTTTTTGGAGTTTTTAACAAAGGCAGAAATAATAATGCACTTTTTTAATCATTATGATTATTACGTAGGTTCATATTATCCGAGGGAGCACTTAAACTCCGGGTATATGACTTTGAAGCAGGCGGAGTTTTATTTAAACGAAAAGCAAAGGTTAGCTTTGGCACAAAAATTTGTAAATGGCGCTGTTGCTAATATAAATAAGGTTATTAGCTATTATGAAAATAGGGGAAGCACTCTAAGTGAAAACATATCAAGCATAGATATATTAAAAGACAAAATAAATACCTGTCAAACTACAGAAGAACTTATGGCAATAGAAGGCAATATAAGAGAGCAATATTACAAAACCTTTGATATAATTATAAAAAATAAGGATTTTATGTTTGAAGAAAGAAGTAAGCGACCGCCCCAAAATAGATTAAATGCCCTGATAAGCTTTGGCAACTCGATTATTTATACAACAGCCTTAAGCGAGATTTATAAAACACACCTTGATCCAAGAATTGGTTACCTGCATACAACAAACTTTCGGCGATTTAGCTTAAATCTTGATGTTGCTGAGATATTTAAACCGATAATCGTAGATAGAGTAATCTTTACACTTCTTAATAAAGGAATGCTGAAGGCTCAACACTTTGAGGAAAAGTTGGATGGTATAATTTTAAATCAAAAAGGGAAGGAAATATTTGTGTCAGAAATGGATAATAGACTGAAAACAACGATACACCATAGCGATTTAGACAAAAACGTATCGTATAGGCGACTAATAAGACTTGAACTATATAAAATAGAAAAACATTTAATGGGAACTCAGGATTATGAGCCTTATATAGGTCGCTGGTGATAAAAGTGTATGTGATATTGGTATATGATATAAAACAGGAACGTGTAACAAAGATTTTAAAAATATGTAGAAAGTATTTGAATTGGATACAAAACTCTGTATTTGAAGGAGAAATAACAAACAGCCAACTGGAAAAATTGAAAGTGGAGCTTAAAAAGAAAGTAAAGGAAGAAGAGGACTCGGTGATAATATATAAATTTAGAACATTGATGTATAGTGATAAGGAGGTAATAGGTATACAAAAGGGAGGGGAGCAACTAATATTATAATGCGTCGCCCTCCAATAGCGTAAAAAACACTGGAGACCGACGCAAAAATTTTTCTTGCAAATCAAGAGATTATAGTTTATAATAATTTCAATGGTTAAACGCTCTTTGATAAAAAGTGTTATTTTATAAGGCAAAAATGGGTTTTTAGCCTACCTATGAGGAATTGAAACTCTGTTGTTCTCATGTCGCATAATTCCTCCTTTCTTAGTTTTTAGCCTACCTATGAGGAATTGAAACATAAAGCATCATCTTTGACCTGCTCTAATACTGCTAAGTTTTTAGCCTACCTATGAGGAATTGAAACTAAACTCAAAGGGACCACTTTCCATTACCGTTTTCTGGTTTTTAGCCTACCTATGAGGAATTGAAACTAGCGTATATGATAGATGAATATAATTTAAAAAATGTTTTTAGCCTACCTATGAGGAATTGAAACAATTAGATAAGGGTAATGATTCCATTTTTTGTTTCTGGTTTTTAGCCTACCTATGAGGAATTGAAACCATTTTCCCCCCAAAAATTCAAGACCAGTAAGTTGGTTTTTAGCCTACCTATGAGGAATTGAAACTAAATCCCATTCCCCACTTCTTGAGGGGTATTAGCAGTTTTTAGCCTACCTATGAGGAATTGAAACTAATAAACAAGTGAATCTATCTCACGGAGTAGCCCCGTTTTTAGCCTACCTATGAGGAATTGAAACTCCAATATTCGAGCAATGGTTTGAAATGATGGCACCGTTTTTAGCCTACCTATGAGGAATTGAAACCAAAGTTGACCATCGTACAGTGGTCAACTTTGTAGAGTTTTTAGCCTACCTATGAGGAATTGAAACATGAAAATCTTTGAACAATATGAGTTTTTTAAAGACCGTTTTTAGCCTACCTATGAGGAATTGAAACCAATATCAAACGCCAGCTCCAAAAAAACATCATAGAGTTTTTAGCCTACCTATGAGGAATTGAAACTATATTTTCCTCCCTGAAAACATATGGTTATTAAAAGTTTTTAGCCTACCTATGAGGAATTGAAACACAGAAAAAATCAATGGTGTGTTATTGCAAATATTGGTTTTTAGCCTACCTATGAGGAATTGAAACCATATAACGCATGGGCAACGGGCGAGCCTGGTGTGCGTTTTTAGCCTACCTATGAGGAATTGAAACAGTATGAGTGAATGTGTCCAATGTACCCTACTACGTGTTTTTAGCCTACCTATGAGGAATTGAAACTCACTCTTCTGTACTACAGAAGACACTGTTGTTGTAAGTTTTTAGCCTACCTATGAGGAATTGAAACGGAAGTATCTACACTATTAGGAAGTATCTACACTATGTTTTTAGCCTACCTATGAGGAATTGAAACTACTATAGAGGGGGTTTCTACTATAGAGGGGGTTTCGTTTTTAGCCTACCTATGAGGAATTGAAACCAGAAAGAAAGATTAGTATTGAGCAAAAAAAACAATGTTTTTAGCCTACCTATGAGGAATTGAAACGTGCTATCTTTTTGTCTTTATTACCCCATTATGTATGTTTTTAGCCTACCTATGAGGAATTGAAACCTCCTAGCACTGCTAGCATTGATCTAACCGTCTCCACGTTTTTAGCCTACCTATGAGGAATTGAAACTGGAAAAAACCTGAGCCTGTATACCCTGTCAAGTATGTTTTTAGCCTACCTATGAGGAATTGAAACATGAATCTCAAGAAGCGCTCAGAGAACAAGACTACGAGTTTTTAGCCTACCTATGAGGAATTGAAACTTTTACTTGATATGAACACTAACGGAACATCAATACGTTTTTAGCCTACCTATGAGGAATTGAAACTTTTGTAACTCCTATCAATGTAATTCTCCGTTTTGGAGTTTTTAGCCTACCTATGAGGAATTGAAACCGTAAAAGATAGTCAGAGTTTTCAAGTTTTTGAAATGTTTTTAGCCTACCTATGAGGAATTGAAACCGTCATGCAATCAAATCAATTCAACCTGTGTCAGCAGTTTTTAGCCTACCTATGAGGAATTGAAACTATGCAGTTATTAAATTATTTGTTGTTTGTGATGATGTTTTTAGCCTACCTATGAGGAATTGAAACTGGAAAAAACCTGAGCCTGTATACCCTGTCAAGTATGTTTTTAGCCTACCTATGAGGAATTGAAACCAGTTTATCCAGAGATAATTCAGATATGCTCTGATCGTTTTTAGCCTACCTATGAGGAATTGAAACCCTCACTTTAATTTTATTGTAGTGCTCATGCACTATGGTTTTTAGCCTACCTATGAGGAATTGAAACAATATTTTTAATAATACTTGTGGGCGTTGTAAATGAGTTTTTAGCCTACCTATGAGGAATTGAAACTACGCATATGATGATGATATACGTTTATTTGGACCGTTTTTAGCCTACCTATGAGGAATTGAAACATAACAAGTATAACAGCCAATGTCTTGGCAGTTGTAAGTTTTTAGCCTACCTATGAGGAATTGAAACCTAACATCTACTTTATTACAATACGTTGAATTTAAGTTTTTAGCCTACCTATGAGGAATTGAAACTCCGTAATCTGTTATCCCCTATAAATTCTATTGCTCGTTTTTAGCCTACCTATGAGGAATTGAAACCTTGTAATATTCAAGAGTTACTGAAGAAGATACACCAGTTTTTAGCCTACCTATGAGGAATTGAAACTCCAAATCCTCATATGTATAATACTTCATATTCTTGGTTTTTAGCCTACCTATGAGGAATTGAAACATATTAATTTTACACCTTTAGATTCAACGGGTTATCGTTTTTAGCCTACCTATGAGGAATTGAAACTTATAATTGAACATTTTTTGCTTTCTTTAACTGTTTGTTTTTAGCCTACCTATGAGGAATTGAAACTTAAAAATCATAGGTGATACTATATGTCAATAATAGGTTTTTAGCCTACCTATGAGGAATTGAAACACATTAGGCAAGTCAATATCGTAGAACTTATCAATAGTTTTTAGCCTACCTGAGATTTCTCGGAAATGAAAATCGAGAGGATGGAGGGGTGGGATAGAGTACAAAAATGTATGCTAAAATGGATAAAGCTGGAGTTTATGTGTTATAAAATTGAAAGATAAAGGTAGTGTTAGCGGTTTTTAATAGAAGAATTG
>JAGYWI010000019.1 GCA_018606805.1 Candidatus Magnetomicrobium cryptolimnococcus | reverse complement strand
TGTTGCAAGTGAAGAAGCAGCTGAGCCAGAAAAAGCAGAAGAGGCTTTATTAGAAGAAACAGCTGAACCGGTTGTAGCAGAGGAAGAGGCTGCGGTAAGCAGTGAAGAGGCTGTTGCAAGTGAAGAAGCAGCTGAGCCAGAAAAAGCAGAAGAGGCTTTATTAGAAGAAACAGCTGAACCGGTTGTAGCAGAGGAAGAGGCTGCGGTAAGCAGTGAAGAGGCTGTTGCAAGTGAAGAAGCAGCTGAGCCAGAAAAAGCAGAAGAGGCTTTATTAGAAGAAACAGCTGAACCGGTTGTAGCAGAGGAAGAAGCTGCGGTAAGCAGTGAAGAGGCTGTTGCAAGTGAAGAAGCAGCTGAGCCAGAAAAAGCAGAAGAGGCTTTATTAGAAGAAACAGCTGAACCGGTTGTAGCAGAGGAAGAAGCTGCGGTAAGCAGTGAAGAGGCTGTTGCAAGTGAAGAAGCAGCTGAGCCAGAAGCGGAAAATGTGCCTGTTGAAACATTGATAGAAACTATGAAAGCTGAAATAGAAGTGCTAAGGGCTGAAAAATATGAAAGCCTCAAGCGACTTGAAATACTTGAACAAGAACTTATAGCATTAAAAAATTCAAGAAGTCTTAAACAAGAGGAAATGGCTACTAAACCGTCTATAATGATAGTTGAAGATGTTGCTTCGGTGCGAGGGTTTGTGGCTACATCCCTTAGAAGTAGCGGGTATAACGTGATTGAGGCTTCAGATGGAATAGATGCGCTTGCAAAGTTATCAGAAAGCAAAGTGGATTTAATTGTTAGTGAAGCGAATATGCCGCGTATGGATGGTATTGCGTTTATAAGAGAATTAAAGAAAACCTATGCTTATAAATTAATTCCAATTGTAATACTTACCACTGAAAATGATGAGAAGAGAAAAGAGGAAGCTTATAGCGTAGGAGCTAAAGCTTGGATTTTGAAGCCATTTAAGATAGACAGTTTTATTGAAATTATAAAAGATAGTATTTGATAGCTAATTTTAGTATTATAATTATTTTGTTTATTTTTATAATTATTGTTATATATAATTAAAAATAGAAAAAACATTATGGATGTGGAGAATGTGTGACTAAAAATTATCCTAATACTACTATAGAAGTATCTATAACAAACAAAGAAGAATTTATTCATAGATTTTCTTTGGGAAAAGCCATTGAAGAAGCAAAACTAATGATAAGTGTTTTTTTTCCTGATGCTGATGTTAAAGAAGAGTTGTACATTGATCCTGAAAATCCAGTGTATAAATCGCTCAATATTTCTATTATACTGAAGGTAGAAGATAATGTTGATATGGAACAACTTATTGATTCGTATGATAAGTTATTGGAGAAATTTTATGAAGAAGTTGACCACCAGTATACTAAGGAAATATCTTTTTATTTAGAGGTGTTGTCGTGATAGAGCCTATATACTATCTTATGTTTGCGGAAGAGATGTTGAATACGAATAAGAGTGATGAACTTGAGGAAGTAAGATTGAGAACAGCTATTAATCGAGCATATTATGGAGTTTATCATTATGTGCAAAGAGGGTATTGTGACTTTATGAGTCTTAATGAAATAGAGATTATTAGTCATTCAGCTTTTATAAAGAAGTTAAGAGACGATAGAAATAGTGCAATTCAAAGATTAGGCAACCAACTCTATGCTTTAAAAAACGATAGAGTTAAGGCTGATTATCATATTAA
Organism: Candidatus Magnetomicrobium cryptolimnococcus; assembly: GCA_018606805.1. Lineage (GTDB taxonomy): Bacteria > Nitrospirota > Thermodesulfovibrionia > Thermodesulfovibrionales > Magnetobacteriaceae > Magnetomicrobium > Magnetomicrobium cryptolimnococcus. Next base: position 57,523 of record JAGYWI010000019.1, on the reverse strand, counting down.
TGCGAATATCGAAAAGACAATAGCGCATAAAAGTTATGCTTTAGCACAGAAAATCAAGAAAACTGCTGATTTTATTTTTTATAATGTGAGTTAAGAAGCTAAAAATATATAAGGAGGCAAGGTAGCCATTTAGTATAAGTACTTTCCGTTACTTAACCGGCATCATGCATGTGGCGTATCATCTTACCTTCTATCATATAGATAACCATTTCCGCAATATTTGTGGCGTGGTCTGCTATACGCTCTATGTTTCTTGATACGTTAATCAATTTAGTGGCTGTAACAATAGTCTCAGACGATGCCTTCATCTGTGCTATAAGTCCATCAATTATAAGGGTGTTTATATCATCCACCTCGTCATCTTTATTTATGACATCCCAAGCAAGGCTTTTATCTTCTTTTACAAAAGAATCTATAGCGTTTTTAACCATAGTTTGCGCTATTTGTTTCATCCTCGGAATATCTGCTAAAGACAAATACGGCATAAGCCCAATATTTATCTCCATTGCCCTTTCCGATATATTTACAGCATAATCGCCTATTCGCTCAAGGTCGGTAATGATTTTCATAGCTGTTGTTATAAAGCGTAAATCCCAGCCAACTGGCTGCCGTTTAGCAATTAACCTAACGCAATCTTCATCTATTTTGACATCGTACATGTTAATCATATGATCGTTTTTAATAATCTTATCTGCAAGCTCATTATTACTGTCCATAAGCGCCTTTATAGCATCTCTTATGGAAACCTCCACTAAAGAGGCCATTTTCAAAATACTTTCTTTAAGTGCTCTTAGCTCTTCATCTATTACCGACACTATTGCCTCAAACCTTTTACAAAATAAAATTTTTATTGCGAACTTTAATTATAGTTCCATTATATTATATAATACAACGTGATTTATTAATATTGGTATAGAAGATATTAAAACTCATTTTATCACAAAATGGTTAGATATTTAAATAAAAGAAATGCACAATCTAATAAAACTTAAAAAAACAGCTCCATATTATTACTATCGGCTATTGAAATGGAGGCTCTTTGGAGATTGCTCACCAATAGGCGCATCAATAAAGATAACCCAGAGGTGTAATCTGCAATGTACACATTGTCCATGGCACAAAAACCATCAAATGAAAGACCTTAGCCTTAACAGCTGGAAAAACATTATTGATGAGCTAATTGCATCTGGAGTTACCGTTATTGCCATTGAAGGAGGAGAACCCACACTTTATGATAACCTTCATGACATTGTAGAATATATCAAGGATAGGGGGGTTTACTGTATTATCATTACCAATGGCACAAGGGATATAAATGGGCTTTTGCCGGATGTATTTTGGGTTTCTATTGATGCTATGGCTCAAACACACGATAGTATACGTGGCAGGGGAACCTTCGCTAAGGTAGTTAACACTTTGGCTGCTAATACTGATAAAAAACTGATAACACTTACTTCCATATCAAAAGAAAACGAACGGGACATTGAGGCACTATGTAACTTTTTACATGATAAAGTATATGGCTTAATGTTTAATTTTATCTATCCATATTCGAATATAAAACATAACACGCTTAATAACGAAGAGCGCCAAGAAGTTGGCAAAAGACTCCTGCTATTAAAGAAAAAGTATCCTCAAAAGGTATTAAATTCTTATTCTTTTTTAAAAGGTATTGGCTCTGATAAGGGGCACCTGTATCCATGGCTATTGACAACTGTAACAAGTGATGGCAAAAAGATACAGGGCTGCCTTGTTAGGCACGTAGAAACAGAGGATTGTTCGCTGTGCGATATGGGGTGTTGTATTGAGTTATCAAATCTGTATAAACTAAACGATGGCGCTATCGCATTTTGGGCAAAAAACATAGGTTTACCAAAGCTTATTTCTATATCCTCTGAAAAAATGCTATAATCAATGTATATTACATCTTTAAGGAGGTGAAGATGTGTTATGTCTGAATCTTTATCATATAAGCCATTTGAAGAGCTAAAGACAATTGCAAGGCGTCGTGAAATTGCAGCTTCTGGATTACAACCAAAGGGCTTTAGCTGTCCAAAATCCTTAAATAATAGTACGGATGATGATGCGTTGTGTTTTCAAGAGGCTATGGAACACGTCAGGGAGATTAAAGAATACAGAGAAATCCCCTTTAATCAAAAAAAACTACAACCTATTTACCAAAACACAAGGTCCGATGATGACGCCCTCCGCACCTTAGAACTTATAGTAAAGGGGAAGGAAAGAATTGACCTTAGAAATACGCAAGAATATATTTACTGGTATAATCCTACTGTTAGTGTGTATTTGGGGTTATCTATAATAGAAAAACTGCACGGTGGAGGTTTTGCCATACAGGATTATTTGGATTTACATGGTTTTTCTGTTGCTAATGCCAAAGAATTTACAAGGTTATATCTAAAAGATTGTACAATGCGCGGTATTCGATGTGTTAAAATTATACACGGGCGTGGTTTGCGTTCACCTCGTGGACCGCTAATTAAAGATGCCTTGCAAGAGTGGCTTACCGGCATATGCAGAAAGTACATTGTGGCTTTTGTAACAGCCAGACAAGTAGATGGTGGGGCTGGGGCTACGTATGTATTACTTAAAAGAAAATAAGGCTTTTTTTATTTTTAACTATAGTGTTACAATATTTTTAATTATTTATAAACAAACATAATTACGAAAGGAGAAGGTAGTTTTTTGTATACCAAACTAAAAAACTTGTTTTGCAATAATTTTCTTTACATATTGCTTGGTATAATGTAAACACCAAATGTTGGTTCTTTCGATAGATACATCAGGGATTAGCGGAAGTGTTTCGCTGATTTCTGGAATGTCAGGGGTTTTAGGGCAGCTTGAGTTTCAACTAGGTAATAAAATTAAAAGACGTACCCATTCTGAAACACTGGTTGCACATGTTGATTATCTTTTAAAGGCAACAGATTATCTGTTTTTAGCAGTAGATGCGTTTTGTGTAGTGATGGGGCCTGGCTCATTTACTGGCCTTAGAGTTGGCCTTTGCACAGTTAAGGGGTTTGCCTTTGCAACCGGTAAACCTATAGTAGGTGTTAACACATTTGATGCCCTTGCTTGGAATTTTCCTTATGCTAGGTATCCAGTGTGCACAATTATTGATGCTGGCAGGCAAGAGGTATATGCAGCGGTTTACATCTGGCAGGATAACGATTTTATGGTAAGAGTTAAACCTATTGTTATTAATATAGATGAATTTTTGAATACTTACGTATCAGGCAAGACTATTTTTACAGGTACTGGCGCTGTTTTCTATATGGATAAAATAAAGACAATGCTGGGTAATAGTGGCTATATAGCTGAATATGATAAAATAGGGATATGTCCTTCAACACTGTCGCTTCTTGGATTAAAGAAGGCAACAAATGGCGAATTCGTGAAAGAGCCGCAGTTACTAAGCCCATTATATTTAAAAAAGTCGCAAGCTGAAGTAAAAGTGGCCAATGCTATTAAAAATTAGGCCAATGGTACATAATGACCTAAGCGGAGTCTTATATATTGAATCCTTATGTCTAAAAAACTGCTGGTCCATTGAATCATATGCAATATTAATAGAAAATTCTTACTCAGTGTGCAAGGTAGCAGAACTTGAAAGCACTATCGTTGGTTACATTACAGGACTATATAGCCTTGATACCGGGGATATATACAATATGGCAGTACGTCCAGAATTTCAACAAAAAGGAATAGGTAAGGTACTTTTAAATAATGAAATAGATGAATTTTATGCTAAAAAAGTTGCAAAATTGTTTATTGAAGTGAGAAAGTCTAACACGGTTGCGTTTAATTTATATAAGGAAGTTGGTTTTTCCACAATTTCATTAAGGAAAAACTACTATACTAACCCTATTGAAGATGCTTTAATAATGATTTTTGTAATGAACTCACACAAAAAAATGAGTGTGTAGGCGCACCTTACTGGGTCGAATGACCGTTACAAACAAAACAAGGGCTTGCCCCTAGGTTCGCCCCTACAAATGATATGTAGTGGTAACCCCGTGAGATTACCATATGTTCCTTGTGATTTAGTAGTTTGTAAAAAAAAACAATAAGAAAAAGCTTGTTCGCCGAACTACTAATACTAAGGGGTTATACATAGCTTACAGGTTAAAAGTTTTAGGAAAAGGGGTGCGGGGGAAGAACCCTTTTTCTCGAAAAGGGTTTTCCCCCGCTCCTCTATCTTTATTCTTTATTTTTCATTCTTTATTCTTTATTTTTCATTCTTTATTCTTTATTTTTCATTCTTTATTCTTTATTCTTTATTCTTTATTCTTTATTTTTCATTTTTAATTCTTTTTTTATTATCTATAAGCCTTGTTTGACCAAGCTTAACGGCTACTGCCATTAACACCTCTTTCCCCTCATATTCATAAGACAGATGCGTTATATCCTCCAAAGTTAATGGGTCATATACTGAGGCATATTGGATTTCCGTTATATGTTTTGTTGTACTCAATACTTGCCTTAACACCTTAGGTACATCTACAAGGTTTTTTTCCCTTTCAGCTGCTATCATAGCTTTATATATTAAGCTAGCGTCTTTTCTTTCTTCTGTTGAAAGATACCTATTTCTTGAACTGAGTGCAAGACCATCTGTCTCACGTACAGTGGGGCAGACAACTATATCCACATTTAAGTTTAAATCTTCTACCATGCGTTTTATGATGAGCGCTTGTTGATAGTCTTTTTGGCCAAAGTATGCCTTTTCGGGACATACTATGTTTAACAATTTCAGCACTATGGTTGCAACCCCCTGAAAATGTCCAGGCCTATAAAAGCCGCACAGTTTATCTGACAGCCCTGTAACGGTAACAACTGTGTTGTGTCCTGGTTTATATATTTGAGCAGCTTCAGGCATAAATAATATATCCACTTGGTTTGCTTCCAGTAGCTCTTTATCTTTTTCGCAGTCTTTTGGGTATTTATCGAAATCCTCACCTTGGGCAAATTGTGTTGGGTTTACGAATATGCTCACAACTACCAGTTGGTTTTCGTCTCTGGCTTTTTTGATAAGACTCAAGTGGCCATCATGGAGTGCCCCCATGGTTGGGACAAAGCCTATGCCTCTTCTATTAAGTGCGCTTGTACGCCTTTGCATTAGAGGCGGTTGGGTAATTATTTCCATATTGTTATCTTTTTTTATTTTTAATCATCTTTTGATTGCCAACTATTACCATTACGTATTCATTTGCAGATGGCAGATATTTCTGTGCAACCCTTAAGATGTCTTCTTTTGTTACAGCATTTATGTATTGCTGGTATTTTTTGTCGTAATCCATGCCCAATCCGTAGAACTCGCTTAGCGCTAAAAACACTGCTATTTTGTCCATAGTATCTATTCTTCTTGGGAAACTGCCTGTCAAATACGCCTTAGCGTTTTTTAGTTCATCATCGCTTATCATGTCTTTTTTCATACGGTCAAATTCTTGCAATATATCGTTAATGACAGTGTTAGAGTATTCGTTTTTAGTTTGCACTACAACTTCCAAATGTCCACCGTATTTATAGGTTTCAAATGCGCTGTGTACGTCGTAGGCAAAGCCTTTATTGTCCCTGATTTCCTCCATAAGCCTTGAAGCAAAGCCACCACCGCCAAGTATGTAATTCATAACGCTTACGGCATAGTAGTCCGGCTCTGAACGTTTGATACCCTTTGCCCCAACCACTATGTTTGCTTGGGTTATTTCACGATTTATATTTATAACTTTGTTGGGTTTAGTGTTGTACACGTTATCGCTATTGTTGGTTTGTACGGGTTTGTTTTGCCACTGCCCCATGTATTTGGCTGTAAGTTCTTTAAGCTCTTCATATGTAATATCACCAACACATACCAAGATGCTTTGTCCGGGTACGTAGTGTTTGCTGTGGAAATCTATAAGGTCATTTCGTGTTATTTTATCAATAGTCTCATCACTTCCCATTGGCAGACGGCCATAGGCATGGTCGGCGTATACTGCCTTTATAAATGCCTTATTTGCTACAAAGCCAGGGGATTCCTCTTCCTGTTTAAGTGAGCCTTTAACCACGTCCTTATTGTGCCGTAGCTCTTCTTCTGAAAATATAGGGTTTAGCAATACATCTGCAAAAATCTTAAAACCTGCCTCTATATCCTTTTTTAATATAGAAAGCGATACTACCGTATAGTCTACGTTTGATGTTGATTCAAGACTAGCCCCCATAAACTCGATTTCCTCACTTATCTGTTTGGATGTCATCGTAGTGGTGCCTTCAAGGAGCATCTGGGCTGTCATATAACTAAGGCCAGCTAAGTCCTTTGGATCGTCTAAAGATGAGGTCTTTATTAGCAGCGAAATCTTAACTATTGGTAAGTTATGTCTTTGAAGATGGAGTGCTACCAGTCCGTTTTCAAGAGTTTCCCTCTTGACTTCTATTGAATAAGCACTTTCCAGCGGTGCTATCATGGCTATTACAAAAAGCAGTATAAATAAACATTTTTTAAATCTATTAGTATCCATATAGTTAAAACCTCGACAGATATTTTTATATTTAAACATGATTAAAAAGCTCTCCTTTAGTATGTAGGAATAAGTATACCAACGGTGCTACTATCCTTTGAAAAGTACTTATCAGCTACCAGTAAGACATCTGCAACCGTAACGTTATTGATTTCTTCAATATAGGTATCTTTCATCTTCCAATCCCCGATGATTTCAAACATGCCAAGCACTTGTCCTTGAAAAAACGTGGAATCAAGTCCCATTATAAAGTCAGATGTTATCTTATTTTTTGCCTTTTGAAGCTCTCTTTCAGTAGGTGGTGAAGATTTAATGGCGTCTATTTCAGCAAATAAGGCTGCCTTTAGTGCTTGGGTGTCTTTACCGGGCTTGACTGTTGCGCCAAAATAGTATAAGTATGGGTCCTTGTAAAACCCATTATAGTAAGCAAAGGAGTCAAGGGCTAGTTCCTTGTCTTTAACTAGACTTTGGTATAGCCTGCCGCTTTTGCCTGAAAAGATTGCTGTTAATATCTCAAGGGCATAGCTATCCTTATCGGGTATGGACGGTGCTTGATAGGCTATTAGTATAAATGGTAGTTCTGCTTGTTTTTTTAGAGTAAATTCTTTGTAAGCAGTTTGTTTTGGTTGTTGTGGTATTGATGCCTGTGGGACTTCCACCTTTGGTATCTTTTCAAAGTACTGTTTTATGTTTGCAATTGTAGTTTGTGGGTCAATATCACCTGCTACTACTATAAAGGCGTTTTCAGGTGAATAGAAGGTCTTATAGTAATTAAACAGATCGTCTCTTTCTATGGACTGAATGTCCTTCATCCATCCGATAACGGGTGTACCGTATGGATGCACTGTTATGGCCTCTGCCGTTACCTTTTCAAATAATAGGCTTTGCGGGTCATCTTCATATCGTAGGCGTCTTTCTTCCATAATGACATTTTTTTCAGCGCTTACCTCTTTTGGTGAAAGTAATAGATTTGTCATTCTGTCAGACTCCATATCTATTGAAAGGCCTATGCGATCAGAAATTAGCGTTTGGTAGTACATTGTATAGTCTTTTGTTGTAAAGGCATTATCAATGCCACCGTTTTGTTGTATAATCTTTGAAAATTCCTTAGAACTATACTTAGGTGTTCCTTTAAACATAGCATGCTCAAGGTAGTGGCTTAGACCGGTTTTGCCGGCAGATTCTCTTCTTGAGCCAACTTTGTACCATATTTGAAATGTGGCTACAGGGCTTTTGTGATCTTCTATCATTAGTACCTTAAGACCGTTATTTAAAACGTGCTCCTGCACCTCTGTACCAGATAAGGAATACGGTTGCAATTGGCCAGTTTCAAGCCCAGTTGTTACACAAGCAGATAACAAAAATATCATAACCAATGGTATAGATAAAATTAAAAGTTTCAAAAGACTATTATTTTTAAATTCTCCCATATTTTAAAATTTATCCTTCATGCTTTTTTAATTACAAAATAAGATAAAATCTCATTACCCATTAAAAGTTGCGGTTGCATTTATCATGCTTTACTATTCGTCATCATCATAACTATAGTCATCTTTGTTTGTGGCTAGATTTTCGTGTTCTTCTTCGGAGCTTCGTTCAAGCACTGTAACTTTAACCTTAGAAACCCTCTTATGCACCATCTCAAGGACTGCTATGCGTAAATTCTTAACCTCTATAACCTCACCGCCATCGGGTATTTTTTGCAGCGTTGTAACGATAAACCCTGCCAGTGTATCGTATAATTCCGACTCCGGTAGCTCTATATTATAATCTTCTTTTAAATCCCGCAGGTGTATGGAGGCATACACTATATATGTACTGTTTCCAATATCAATAACAGGTCTTTCCACATCGTGTTCGTCTCTGATTTCGCCAACTATCTCTTCTATAAGGTCCTCTATCGTGCAAATCCCGGTAATCATTCCGTGCTCATCTACGGCAAAAGCCATGTGCATGTGTTTTTTTTGCATTTCCTTAAGAAGGTGGCTTATCTTCATAGTATCAGGCACGTAAAACGGTGCTTTTAGTAGTTTCCGTATGTTTACTTCCTTATTTTTTGCCATTAGGTTAAATATATCTTTAGCGTACAATACGCCTTTTATATTATTTTTATCTTTATGGTAAACCGGATAACGTGAGTACTGTTCTTCGGATATTAACCAAAGTACTTGCTCAAATGGGACTTCAAGTGAAATGGTTGTTGCTTGACCTAACGGTACCATGACGTCTTTGACGGCAATGTCTGTAAATTCAAAAACGCTATGAATAAGTTTCTGTTCCGTTTCTTCAAAGATACCATTTTCCTTACCCTCCTTCACAAGGAGCTTGATTTCCTCTTGAGTTATTAGTGAACTATTTGTAAAGGTGGTTTGCCCGAATGGCTTTAATATAAAATTGGTTGTACATGTTAGTAGACTTACTAAAATGGAACTTACTTTCGAAAAAGACAAGATAGGTCCTGCTATTGCCATGGCGATTCTTTCCGGTGCTGCTAAGGCTATTGTTTTAGGCACAAGCTCACCAAATATTAAGGATATATATGATAGAAACACTACCACTATCGCAAGTGCTATTGCACCACTATATGCAGATATATACTCAGAAATGTAAGGTATCGGCAACGTGCGAATTAAAGGCTCCAATTTTTCAATAGCCGCAGCACCTCCAATGGCTGACGCCCCGGCTCCGGCTATTGTTACACCTATCTGCACAGTTGCTAGAAACCTATCAGCATTATTTTTCAGCTTTAACAGTTTCTTTGCACTCTTACTGCCTTCTTTTGCCAATGCTTCAATCTTTGATGTCCTTGCCGTTACAACGGCTATCTCGGCACCTGCAAAAAAACCATTGAGTAGTATAAACAGAAAGATTACTATAAATTCAACTGACATTAATCTTTAGAATTAAAGGTTGTTTTATTATTGAAGTAGCTAAACAAGTTCCTCTTATAGCTATCCATATCAATCATACACATTTTATCTAAGCTCCGAAATCAGTACTATAATAAAAAACTAACATTGAAGAATAATATTTCACTTTTGTTTGTTTAAATTTGCTTTAATGAATAATTATATAAATAATAACAAATCACAATAAAATAATCCAGTGAATTTTTTCTTACTTAGATATTTTCTATCTTTATTGAACTAACCGTTTGTTTATAGCCTTATTTTATGGTATTTGTATATTCATATAAAAGGGTTCTTTCCATTGCTTTGATAAGTGCTTGCTTTAGGTCGTTGTCTTCTACAGTATTGCTAATGCGTGCAATAAATGCCTTTGTTTCTTCAACGAACTGAGCACTCTGAACTGGATTAATACATGTATTAGTAGGTTTTTTGTTATATATAGTGTTGTTTTGAAGAACCTCACCTGCTTTAAACTTAATTTGTTTTAAATAAAAACGTTTTTGCAGTTTTGCAGTCATCTTAGCTGATTGATAGTGCAACTCAGTTAACCACAGATTGGAACTTACGTTGACTAAAAGAGTGCCGTTTTTATAAAAAACCGGCTTTGCATATAAACAAATAGGCGGGGGAAAAAGCTCCTCCCACAAACACTGTATTTTTCCAAGCATGAGGCTTTCCTCAAAACCGCACTCTTTTGCAAAGTCCTCAACTAACGGAAAGATTTTTTTCATATAAAATAATATTTAATAGCCTTTTGGCATTTAAGCATGATTTTATATAGCCTTTTCTATCTTTCCTGAGCGTAAGCACCTTGTACAGACGGAGACCTTTCTTGGTCCTTTGTCAGTTATAGCCCTTATAGTTTGCAGATTTGGGTGAAACCACCTCTTTGTCTTATTGTTAGCATGGCTAACATTATTACCTGATGTTTTCCTCTTGCCACAGACATGACAACTTGCCATTTTATATAACCTCCTAAAAATTTTTTTTCATTGAAAACTAAAAAAATCACTTATTAAGATAACAAAACACACAATAGATTTGCAAAAAAAAGAATAAATATGATAACATTTTATAGTAAATGATGCAAGAGCCAGAAAGAACCTGCATAACATGTAGGACGAAGAAGAGTAAGTCTGAGCTTTTTAGGTTTGTTGAACTAAACGGGAAAGTTTTTTATGACAGGAAAAAAAGGATGAATGGTAGAGGGTATTATATTTGTCAAGGCAGAGGGTGTTTGGAAAAGTGTTTAAAGGATAGGAGCTTGAAAAGAGTATTTAAGAATAGAACTATAGATATAGATGAATTAAAAGAGTTATTAACCTTTGGGGGCGTTGTTTGATGGCGGAAATAAGGATATATGAGTTTGCTAAGAAGTTGAATATTTCCAGTAAATCTATACTGGATGCACTTCATGATATGGGTATAGAGGGAAAGAGACCTGCCTCAGGGCTATCACCTGATTTAGCGTCTAAGGTGGAGACCTTTCTTTCTGAAAAGAAAAAAACTATTAAAAAAGTGGATGTTGTTAGGGATACCCCTGACAATGTGCAGGAAAAGGCACAGGTTACAACTCCGGCCAGCAGTTTTGATAATAAAGACAGACCCTCTGATGGTAAAACACAGCACGGTTATAAAGGACAACAGCAGTATCAACCAAGGGATAATCAAGATTCTAAAAAACAACAATATACTCCGCAAAACCGACCGCAATATAACTCTCAAAACCGGCCGCAATATAACTCTCAAAACCGACCACAATATAACTCTCAAAATCGGCCGCAAGGTACTCAACAAAACCGACCACAATATAACTCTCAAAATAACTCTCAAAATCGGCCACAATATAACCCGCAAAACCGGCCGCAAGGTACTCAACAAAACCGACCACAAGGTAACTTGCAAAACCGACCGCAAGGTACTCAACAAAATCGACCACAAGGTACTCAACAAAATCGGCCACAGAGAGACCATTACACTTCAAACAATAAAGGACAAAGACCGCCGCACAGAGACCATCCATACCAAAAAGACCAGCACAGGCCGGTTTCGCGTGACCAACACAATAGTACCGCACGGCGTGAACAACCGTCATATAACAAAGACGATTCAAGAAAAAGGGTAGCCCAACAGCCACAGACAGCACAGCAAAGACCACACACCGCCCATAAGGAGCGACCCGTACGGCCACTTCCCTCTGTTGCCTTAGTTGAAACAACACCGAAGGAAATCCCCACTTATGCTGATGAGGACATTGCCATATTAGACCGCTTTAAACGAAAAGTGGAAATTGATAAAGTGGACAAGCTGAAACCCAAACTTGGTATGCAGCGAGCATTTCAGTCTATAAGAAAGGTGGAACCTAAAAAGGTCTTTGATACGCGCTATACTAAAAAATCCACTAAAAATAAGATGCAACAAAAGGGATCCCCGACTGTTGCAACTAAAGTTATTTTGCCAACTGCGCCTAGACGAAAGGTTATCAAGGTGCAAGAAGGTACTACCGTTAATGAGTTTGCTAAAACTATCGGACAGAAACTACCGGAGGTTATTAAAAAATTTATGGAGCTTGGCTCTATGGTTTCCATTAACCAGCCGGTTGATATGGATGCCGCTATACTGGTGGCTGATAGTTTTGGTACTAAGATAGAGCTGGCTACCGTTGAGGATTTTGAGGTTGAGGAAGCCGATGTTGTTGAAGGACACTTAAAGTCAAGACCTCCTGTTATTACAATAATGGGACACGTTGACCACGGTAAAACATCATTGTTAGATGCTATACGTTCTACAAAGGTGCAGGAAAAAGAGGCTGGTGGCATTACACAACATATTGGTGCATATAAAATTAAATTAAAAGGTAAAGAAATAGTCTTCCTTGATACACCCGGCCATGAAGCGTTTACATCCATGAGGGCTAGAGGAGCTAAGGTTACAGATATAGTTGTGCTTGTAATAGCTGCTGATGATGGCGTGATGCCCCAAACACTTGAGGCTATTAGCCATGCTATGGCGGCAAATGTTGCTATAGTTGTAGCCATTAATAAAATAGATAAAAGCGGTGCTGACGTTGCACGAGTTAAAAATGAGCTGGCAGAACACGGGGTAGTGCCAGAGGACTGGGGCGGTAAGAATATCTTTGTAGAAGTTTCTGCTAAAAAACGTATTGGCATAGAAGAACTCCTTGAAATGATTATCCTGCAAGCAGAACTTATGGACCTTAGGGCCAACCCGGATACGGCCGCTCGTGGAATTATTATCGAATCCAAGATGGATAAAAACCGCGGCGCTATTGCTACCGTGCTTATACAAAACGGAACACTCAATATTGGCGATGTGTTTATAGCTGGCCTTAACTACGGACGCGTGCGTGCCCTTAGTGATGATGATGGCAATAAAATTATATCTGCCGGACCTGCAACTCCTGTTGAAGTACTCGGTTTTTCGGACGTACCAAATGCCGGTGAACTATTAACCGTCGTTGATGATGAAAAAAGGGCACGGCAAATCGCCATAACTAGGCTTTCTAAGGTTACTGCTTCAAAGGCCGTTGTTGGTAGAAAACTTAACCTTGATGACGTCTATGCAAAGATAAAGGAACAGGAAATCAAGGAACTTAATATAATTGTTAAGGGAGACGTTCAAGGCTCAGTTGAGGCTGTTAAGGGTTCTATGGATGGCATTAAACACGAAGAGGTAAAGGTTAGAGTTATACATACTGCCATCGGTGGGATTAACGAGTCGGACGTTATGCTAGCGTCTGCTTCTAATGCCATAATACTCGGTTTTAACGTAAGAGCCGATGTTAAAGCCCAACGACTGGCTGAACGAGAAGGCGTTGATGTTAGATTCTATAACGTCATATATGACGCCATTGACGATATAAAGAAAGCCCTTGAGGGTATGCTTGAGCCTACCATAAAAGAAACTATCCTTGGTACTGCCGAAGTGAGACAGCTTTTTGTTATATCACGTCTTGGTACTATTGCAGGCTGCATGGTAACAGATGGCGTAATTCAAAGGGCAAGTGAAGGCATTAGAGTTATTCGGGATAATATTGTTGTACATGATGGCAAGATTAACTCTCTTAAAAGGGTAAAAGATGACGTTAAAGAAGTTAATACCGGTTATGAGTGTGGCATTATGCTGGAAAATTACAATGATATTAAAATTGGAGATATTTTAGAAAATTATAAGATAGAAAAAATAGCTTCTAAACTGTGAAACTTTGCTTAAAAAGGTGTACATTACGCTATGGTTATAGGTTTACTCATGCTTGATCTGCATATACCGGAGGCTGGCTCGTTAAAGTCTAAACGCTATGTGCTTAAGTCTCTTAAGGATAGGCTTAAGAAAAAATTTAACGTAGCCATAGCTGAAGAAGGTAGCGATCTGTGGCAGCGAGTAACCCTTTACGCCGTAACAGTGTCCAACGATAAGCAGCTGCTAAACAGTACTCTTGATAATGTTAAAAACATGGTAGAACGAGAACCGCTATTAGAACTACTTAATTATAAAATGGAGATACTGTAATGCATCCCTATAAACGTTCCAAAAGGGTGAAAGACCTCATCCGAGAAGAGGTAACTGATATTATACTACACAAACTAAAAGACCCGCGCCTTGGGTTTATAACTATAACAGATACTGAAATAACGGAAGACCTTAAACTTGCAAAGGTGTATGTTAGCGTTTTGAAAAAAAAAGACAGCGAGGTAGTGTTAAAGATATTAAACAGTGCGCGAGGCTTTATAAAACGTGAACTATCATCAATTGTACGATTAAAGCATATGCCAGAACTAGAGTTTTTCGAGGACCACTCTATAGATTATGCTAATAGGATAGAATCTTTGATTAAACAGACGAAAGGAGAATAGTTTTGAATCTGCCTCCACATAAATTATTAACATACTTGATGGACAATGATAATTTCGTGATAGTAACCCATCTATATCCTGATGGTGATACCCTAGGCTCCGGGCTGGCACTGTGCGAAGCCCTCGAAAAACTTGGGAAAAAGGCTGTTGTTTATAATAAACATAAAGTTCCAGAATCTCTTATGTTTCTACCAGGTAGCATAAGAGTTAAAGGCGATGAAATTATAGACCGACATACAGGTAAAATGGATGACTCAACACAAATACTTGTAGACGTTAATAACGCCGAAAGAACAGGGCTTGATGGCATTTCTTTTTATAAAACGATTGTCATTGACCACCACCTAACACAAAGCAACTATGGGGACATACGATGGATAGACCCAACAGCATCCGCTACCGCTATACTCATCTATCGGCTGATTAAAACCCTCGACGTTGCAATTACCCACGATATGGCCATTAATCTATATACCGGCATCTGTGTTGATACCGGCACCTTCCGCTACTCTAACACTACACACGAAGCTATGGCAATCGGCACTGAACTCATGAAGGCAGGCGCTGAACCAGCCTATGTTACCGATAAACTTTATAATAACTGGAATGAACCCAAATTTCTGCTTATGCGGGAAATGCTAAATACTATGGAAATCCATAACTGTGTCGCAATTTCTGTGGTAACCCTTAATATGTTTGAAAAAACCGGCGCCAATCGCGACGATACAGAAAACCTCGTCAACTTGCCGCTTATGGTAAACGGTATAAATATATCAGCCTTCTACAGAGAAAGGGAAAAAGACTCATGGAAAGTAAGCCTCCGTTCAAAAGGTAATAAAAACGTGGCATACGTAGCAGCAGACTTTGGAGGCGGAGGCCATAGAAACGCTGCCGGCTTTACTTATAAAGGAAATATAGTTCAAGCAAAAGCAAAACTTGTTTCCCTGTTGCAAGATAAAGTATAAAAAATAAAGAAAAAAAAGAAAAAGAAAAAGAAAAAAAGGGGCAGACACTCGAAAGGTCTGCCCCTATGATGCCTGTATTTTTGTAGGGGCGAACCTATGTGAGGGAGGTGCGCCTTCGCATCTTCGCCCTTAATTTTTGTTACCTATCAAATCGAAATGCGCTATATATTATTTTAAAATTCATACAAAATTTTAGCCAACATCCGTTAACTGAGATTTCTCGAAATAAACACTTAGAGGATGGAAGGGAGGAATAATGTACAAAATATAAGTCAGAATGGATAAATATGGGGTTTATTCGTGCAGTAGTTTTAGTCGGAAGAGCCTATTGTTTTTGATTGTAATTTTGCGTAATATTCCTCATCAGTATCTATATCGTCTGAGCCGACGGTATGTACAAACTGTATCTCAAACCCAAAGAAATTAGATAAAACCGCCAGAACCTTTTTTTCTTCTATTTTAAAATAACTAAATGGTTTCAGAAAGTAATTATTATTGTAGTATTTTTGTATATTAAATAATAATTTACAAACTTCAATATAATCTTTCAGCGTAAATATTTTCAATGAGAATAAGAATGATTTAAATGGGTGATCCTTTAGTTTTCTCTTATTTATAGCATGAAATATCTTTTTAATATTAGCTGTTTTTAATATGTTTGCAAGGTTTAGTAGATGGATATTTCCGATTCTTACTTGTAAGTTTTGATTTAATACTAATGGTGGTCTTTTACGTTTTTTTAAATTATAGTAATTTTCAAAGACGATATTACCCAAAGAAATATAAAAGCTGCTTGGTTTTCCTTTGAGTTTTATATCGTTTTCAAGACAGAAGGAAAAGTCATCAAGTAGTGTCGCCATGAGTTGTTCATTAATATCGGGAATATCGCAACCTAGTACAAAGAAAAAATCATTAACGCTATTTAACATTATGGAGGCGTTTATAGCGTTTGTAATGATATTCAACGCATCGTTCATATCGCCTTGAACTGTTTTACGTATACCTCTGATTGATCTTAGAAAGCCAATGTCTTTTGCTATAAGTTTTTTATATAAATCAGCTGTTTCATCAACAAAAACAATTTTATCAGCGTTTTTTTTAATATGTTTGACGATTCCTTCTTCTAATAACCGTGCATTGCCGCAAACAACTATTTTCTGAGCATAGGGCATTATTGCTTCAATAACCGGTATTATCATAGGTTTTCCATTGTAAGGCACGAGGGCTTTTATATTTGAGTTTTGTATAAACCGCTTCGGATTATTATATGTTCCTGCAAGCACTACAAAATTAATATCTCTTTTAGCCTTTATTTTTTGTAGGAAGTCCATTGTTTTTTTATCAATCCTTAAAAATATAATTTGTTTAATAGCTCAAATAGTAAGCTTATACCCTCTGCCTTTAAATGTTGTGATTGTATCCTTTGGTAAAATTTTACGTAATATCTTTATGTATGTTCTTATAATCTCATCTCCTACAGGGCTATCACCCCACACATACGACATAATAGTTTCAGTTGTAACTACTTTTCCTCTATTTAAAATCATTAGATAAAGCAGACTCCATGCCCTTTTTGAAATACTAACCTCCACATTGTCCCGATATAGTGTTTGTCCTTCAATATCTGCAATAACGTTGCCTATTTTTATGAGTGTTTGCCCATGTCTTTTTGACAGCGCCTTTAGTCTTAAGAGTAATTCCCGTGGCTCAAACGGTTTTACCAGATAGTCATCTGCCCCTAACGTAAAGCACACGTCTTTATCCTCGATTGCGTTTTTAGCTGTTAAAATCAAAATAGGAGTAGTTAGTCCTTCTTTTCTTATTTTTTGTAAAATATCTTCCCCTTTTATGAATCTTAACATTAAGTCTATTATTATGGCATCATAACTATTTGTAGCCAAAAAATCCACATAATCACGTTCATCCGTAGGACTATGACACGCTATCTTACTTCCTTCAAGATAGTCCTTTAGGCTTTCCCTTAGTATACCATCATCCTCAATGAGTAACACCTTCATAAGAGCATTTTTATAAAATAGAAGTTCAAAGAAATTCTTTAGTTAGTTGTCTCTATATAACCGTAACTACTACTCTTAACAGTTTCAATTGTACCGTTTTCAGGGGTATGTTCAATGATAAACCACGGATGCGGTGGTGCTGGATACGGTGGTCCACCTGGTGGTGGAACGACAACACACCCTGCACATAACAATATAAGTACGCCAATAAACAACTTTAACATCATATATAACCTCCGATTGTTATTATTTCCTATAAAACTCCTTATTCTATAATAGATTTTTTACAGCATATCTGTCAATAAAGACTTGGAAACCAATTTAGACAGGGCACCCCTCCCTTTTTTGTCTATATTGGTTTTCCAACGTCTTTTATTACTTCTAAATAAACCCTTACACTCTTTTAGGAGTAAACTCCCCTACTACTTCACACTATCCCTTACTTGTAGTGTCATGAAGCCTTTTTCTAAAGTCCCACGGTGCCTCTGGAGACGATAAACTCCAAATGCCTAGTTTTTCGCTTTTGGCTTTATCCTGTGCACCAATATAGATACTCTTATAAGGCTCATCCAAGTAATGCACATAGGCCCAAGCATAACCTCTTTTTATCATCTCAAGGTTGACATCCATATTTCCTTTTTTAAGTATACACACCTGTCTGTCGTACGTCTTTTCACCAGTCAACGTAACCGATACATCATAGCTTAAGAGCATGCCTTTGAGCTCTTCATATGCCATGTTAGCATATTTTTGCCCAATAACCCTGTTTTTCCCGACCTCTGGGGAATCAATGCCATACAGTCTACACTTAAATGGTTTTGTCGAAAAATGTGAAAATATAACAACCGTATCGCCATCCATTACCTTTATAACCTTTCCGGGCAATGATGTTTCATTCGTCTTATGTTTCATAAAACGTTTAATTGCCGTTATGTAATCACCCGTTTCATTGAGTTTATTAAGAAAATTATAATCAGCACTGCTAATAGAAAAATACAAACCAAGAGCAACTATCAGGATAAGCGTAAATTTTAGGCCTCTTAATTTACCATTTTTACCCTTATTGCCTTTACTCTTCATAATATAAATCCACCTCTAAAACTATTTACCGTTTCAGTTCTAAATAAAGTTACCCAATATCAAACAGCCAATCAACATCTTTTATTAATCTATAATATCCAACCCCCCATTAATATATAATAACATTTTTTTACTACATATAAAGTATCGGTAAAGACATGGAATGAGTTAAATTGCTGTTTACAAAAATAATTGTTGCACCAGTAGGGAAAATATTATAATATATTCCAAATGATTAAGAGATTTAAAATAGACCATAAAATAGCTGGTATAGTTAATAAGTCAACTTTTTTTAAAACACTAAATTTTATAGACAAAGGCGATATACAAACCCCCTGTCTAATTATAGATAGTGAGTTAATTAAAAAAAATGCCCTCACTATCGGTAAGGATATTCAAGACAGTAGTGTCTTTTATGCTGTTAAAGCCAATCCAGCAAAAGACATCTTACATCTTCTGGATACACTTAGCGTTGGTTTTGAGATTTCCTCAGAAGGTGAGCTGCGTGTATTAAGAGAGTTAAATGTTAATCCAGACAAGATTATCTCCAGTAATCCAGTAAAGACAATAACCTTTCTAAAAAGCGCATACGAATACGGTCTACGGTACTATGCCTTTGATTCCATAGCAGAAATAGATAAACTTGCCCGATACGCCCCCGGCTCTTTTGTCTATTTAAGACTTTCAGTGCCAAATGAAGGCAGTGAATGGCCACTTAGTAAGAAATTTGGCGTTGAAATTGAAGATGCCATTATACTTATGCAAGCAGCTCTATCAAAAGGTCTTGTGCCTGTTGGTATCACTTTTCATGTAGGCTCACAGTGCAATAACCTTTACAACTGGAACATAGCCCTTGATAAAACTAAAATACTGTGGGAAGCTGCAAAAATGGCAGGTATCAACTTAAAAATAATCAATATCGGCGGTGGCTACCCTGTGAGGTACACGAGGGATGTGTTGACAATACAAAAAATCGAGACAAATATTAATACATTAATAAAAGAGCGATTTCCTCAAGGCACGATTGTACATATAGAGCCTGGCCGAGTCATGGTTGGTGAGGCCGGGATTTTTGCTACTTCTGTAACTGGTAAGGCGCGCCGTGGATACGAGGACTGGCTTTATATTGATGTTGGTGTGTTTAACGGTCTTATGGAAAGTGTTGGCGGTATTAAATACTGTTTTGTAAGCGAAACGCACGATGGCATAGGTGAAGAGAAAAGCTGGGTTATCGCAGGTCCTAGTTGTGATAGTTTTGACGTTATAGATAAAAACATACTGCTGCGTGAACCACAAATTGGCGATATGGTGCTAATCCTGTCAAGTGGCGCTTACACGGTTTCCTATGCGTCGGAATTTAATGGCTGTATGATTCCAAATATTTACATCATATGAAGGAGGCAATTGAATGATTTATTTTCATGAGGCAGAGCCTTATACGCCCATACAGTATGTTTATGGCGTTGAAAAGGTCCTCTATAGAGGTAAGAGCAAGTTTCAGGATATAGCAGTAATTGAGAACAAGTTTTTTGGTAAAATGCTCCTTCTGGATAGCGTCGTGCAAGTTACAGAAAGGGACGAGTTTTTTTACCACGAGATGCTAACCCACGTGGTATTAAGTGCCCAGCCAAATCCTAAAAAAGTGGCTGTTATTGGCGGTGGCGACGGCGGAGTGGTGAGAGAGGTTTTAAAGTATAAGTCTATTGAAAAGGTATTCTTGGTTGAAATAGATGAGGCTGTCGTCAATGTGTCAAAGGAGTTTTTACCGATAACAGCCGCAGCGTTAGATGACCCACGTGTTGATATTAAGATTATGGATGGTGCCGATTTTGTTAAAAATGCACAAAATATGGATGCCATCATTGTTGATTCTACTGATATTATCGGCATAGCACGCTCACTTTTTTCAAAGGAATTTTTTACTAATGTAAAAACCAGTCTAAATGATAACGGTATGTTTGTAACCCATACAGAATCTCTACACCACCACTTGGATATAGTTGTTGAAATGCAGGGAAAGTTTCGAGAAGTCTTTCCACTTGTAGACCTATACACAACACCAATATCCACCTATCCGGGTAACTGGTGGGCTTTTGCTGTAAGTACTAAAGGACTTGACCCACGCAAATGTCTACGTACCTATGAGTTAAATACTAAGTACTATGATGACGAAATACATGAACGGTCATTTATTACAAAAAACTTGTATGATAAACTTTTAAATGGAAAACTGCAGTGGTAATTATAACTATTCAAATTAAGTAAGAGCAAAAATAAAAGAAAAAGGATTAGAAAAGCGGGGGAAAAACCCTTTTGTCCTGACAATAAGTGCTAAATGTTGTACACTGTGGCAGAATGACACTTTTTTTCCTAAAGCTTGTGCAGGCATAACGAGTAAATCGGCGAATGGAAAGCCAACCCCCCCAAAAAAATGGGGGTTGGCTTTCCATTCGCCGATTTGGCGCAAAAAGGGGGAGTAAAAATATCTCCCCCTTTAAAACCCCCTCTCTACTTTGAAGCCACGCAGAGACTATCACCCCCTGGTGCGCCTCCGCACCGTTGGCGAGAGTGAGGGCAGCGCCCTCACTGTGTATTTGTTTCCTTATTATTTTTAATAATGCCTTGCAAACCTAATTTGTTTGGGTATAGATGAGCTTGCCCTGTATTTTTTTCTTTTTTTACTTGACATGATATATTATAACGAGTTATATTATTTCTTCTAAAATTTATAGTAGAGGGAATATTAATGGGAACTTATACGACATATCATCCACACAATAGAAGAAGGAAGAGAAAACACGGCTTTCTTAAAAGAATGAGCACTAAAGGTGGCAGTCGAGTGATCAAAAATAGAAGGGCTAAAGGGCGGAAAAGGTTGACCGTTTAAAGAAGAATTATGAGTTTGACAACCTTTATAAAACGGGAAGGCGTTTTAGTTTAAGGTCGTTCGTTGTTTTTTATAAAGCGAATCGTTTAGGTGTTTTTAGGTTGGGTCTTTCCGTTAGTAAGAAGGTTGGTGGAGCGGTTATCCGAAATAAAGTAAAACGAACGGTAAGAGAGTCCTTTCGTATTTTGGTACAGGAGATGTTTTTTAGTGAAGAGAGCATTGTGTTGAAGGAGACTTTTGATGTTGTTGTTGCTGCTAAAGTTGGTGCTAAGACAGCCTCTTTTTCGGATATATACAAAGATATGGGGTTTTTCTTAAATTACTTAGCCGGTAAAGAGTATAGACAAAAGAATAAATGAGACATGTTTTTATTCAATTGATTAAAACGTATAGATATTTCATATCTCCGTTGTTTCCGCAAAGTTGCAGGTTTACTCCTACTTGTTCTGAGTATGCCATTGAGGCTTTTTCAAAGAAAGGTGTTTTTAAGGGATTTTATTTAACTGTGAAAAGGGTGGCGCGTTGTCAGCCGTTTTCAGCGGGAGGATATGATCCTGTTGATTAATGCTAAATTAAAGATTAAATTTTAAAGATTAAATTTTAAGGATGAATTAACTATATTATGGAAAAAAGAGCTTTTATAGCTGTGGCATTGTCGTTTGTAATATTGATTACGTGGCAATATTTTGTTTTATCTCCAAAGATAGTAACGCTTGAATCTCAAGGGCAGGGGCAAGAAGGGGTTACGCTTAAAAGTAATGGAGCTTCTCAAAACGCAACTGAAGTAACAAATCGGCAGATTGAAACGCCTACTACATCTGCTGAACCTACTGACAAGGTAAACGAATTAGCGCCACCGGAGCACGCTACTTCTGCAAGGTTTATTACCATTGAAACACCTCTTTATAAAGCCACTTTTACAACGAGGGGAGCGGTACCAGATTCCTTTGAGCTAAAAAACTATACAGATGAAAATGGCAAAGGTATTAGCCTTCTTAGGGCTGGTTCTAAGGTGCCGGCTCTGGCTATGGGGGATAGCAGAGACTTTGTCTTTGCTAAATATGATTTTAAGACGACAGCTGAGAGTATTACTTTAAAAGACAACGATACAGCTGAGCTGGTTTTTACCTTTGAACAAAATGGTGTTAGCATCCGACGGACGTATAAGTTTAGTGGTAATAGCAGAAGGATTGATTTAAAGGATGATACTACAGGGCTTCGGGAGTATTATATAACAACTGGTAGTGATTTTGGTATATTTGGTACTGAGGGTGTAGGTACACATGTAGGTAGTGTTATTTTACAGGAAGCCGATAGGGTTGACTTTCAAGATAATGATGACATTAACGATGTAAAGACATATATGCAAAATATAAAGTGGGTTGCTCAAGAAGATAAGTATTTTTGTGCTGCAATACTGCCAACTTCCAATGATGATGAGGCTATAGCATGGAAAAAAGATGGGGATGTGCTTGTAGCTCTTAGGACAAATCGTGCAGTTAATAATTTTATTATTTATGCAGGACCTAAGAAATATGATGACCTGAAGTTAATATCTCCTTCGTTGGTAGATGTTATAGACTTTGGGTTTTTCTCTATTGTGGCGTGGCCGATTTTTTGGATTTTATTGTATTTAGATGGTTTTATCAAGAATTACGGTTGGTCCATTATAGCGCTAACTATACTTGTTAGAGTGCCGTTTATCCCCCTTGTTAATAAAGGGCAACGGTCTATGAAAAAACTCCAGAAGTTAAAGCCATTAATGGATGAGCTACGTGAGCGGTATAAAAAAGACCCGCAGAAAATGCAGAAAGAGACTATGGAGCTTTACAGAAAACATAAAGTAAATCCTATGGGTGGGTGTCTTCCGATTTTAATACAGATTCCGGTATTTTTTGCCCTTTATAAAGTATTGTTTATTGCTATAGAGCTAAGGGGAGCTCCATGGATGTTTTGGATAAAAGACCTTTCTATGAAGGACCCTTATTATGTGTTGCCAATTATTATGGGAGCTTCCATGTTTATTCAGCAGAAGATGACGCCAACGACAATGGACCCGATGCAAGCCAAGATAATGAATCTTATGCCTATAATATTCACCTTTATGTTTCTTAGCTTCCCGTCCGGATTAGTTATTTACTGGTTGGTTAGCAATGTGTTAAGTATATCGCAGCAGTACTATATTAATAATAAGGCTGAGTAGTGGGTTTTAACGTACTCTATTTCGTCGCTTTTGGTGTTGATATTGCCGCGTAGTTTCTCGTAGAGTATGTTTTCAAAGATTTGTGAATATATAGGTCCCGGCTTAATGCCCATAGCAATAAGCTCTTTACCGGTAAGCATTGGTTTAATGTTTCTATGCTCTATCAGGTATTTTGATATGGGCTTTTTCTTATCTTCGTCGTTACAAATAGACATAAGAAATAAAAGTGCCTCTATTTTAATGCCCCTCAAGGTTTTATAGATAATGGCTGCATCGTTTTTCGAGTACTCTAAAGTATTATTTGCCTGCCTTGCATGTAATGTGTTTGACATTATCTCAAATTTAAAACTCTCAGGTACCAATAGCCTGTCAAGGGCACTTGCCCTGTCGTTTTCATTCAAAAAATCAAGTAACGCCATTAAATAAACATTTTCTTTTTTAATAGTTTTTCCAAGAAAGAGCAAATTATACCAAGAAAGGGTGTCCCGTACGTTTTTCATTAACCAGTCAAGTCTTGGCGAGTAACTGAGTTTAGGGTGAATTACTGATAAAAGGCCATAGCGTGAGAGTCTTTTTATGATTTTTTCCGGCTCATGCTCATAAAATATGAGTGTTAGTTCATCGAATAATCTAGCTCCTGAGAGCTTATCAAATAGGTCTAATTTAAGTGCTGATATTATAAGGTTTTCTGTGTGCTTACTTAGCTTAAATGAAAAACGCTCACCAAAGCGTACAGCTCGAAAAGCCCTCGTCGGGTCCTCTATAAAACTTAAATTGTGCATAACACGGATAATGCCATCTTTTAAATCTCGCTGGCCACCAAAAAAATCTATAAGATGGCCAAAACCGTTTTTGTTTAGTTTGGCAGCTAAGGCATTTATTGTGAAATCCCGTCTGTAAAGGTCTTTCTTTATAGAAGATGTTTCAACCCTTGGCAGCTCTGCCGGCCTTTCGTAGTACTCAGTTCTTGCCGTTGCGACATCAATGTGCATGGTTTTATTGTGATTATTCCCCGGTATTGGAATATCCATAATCTTTGCTGTTTGAAATCGTTCGTGGGTCTTCATCTTACCGCCTAAGATATTGCTTAAGTATTTCGCAAGCTTTATCCCGTCGCCTTCTACTACAATGTCAATATCTAATGTGAGCTGCCCTCTTAGTATATCCCTAACGGAGCCCCCCACTAAGTAAGCCTGCATGGATAGTTCATCGGCAGCCGCCCCTGCTGTTATAAGCAGATTTAGCGCATAAGCCGGTAGGCGCTCCCTAAGCAGTGCGCCAATGTTTCTGTCATGGCTTTGTTTATAGGCTGTTGGTATGTCTAGTCTGCTTTTTTTAATATAGTCTTCATAAAGGTTTCTTAGAAGGTCTGTCCGTGTGATTGCACCAATGGGCATTTTATTGTCAATAATTGCGACAAAACGCTGATTATTTTCTATCATGTCCTTTTCTATTGTCCGTATCGGTGTGTCCCACAAGGCTGTATAGGCGTCTGTTGTTGTAAATTCCATAACCTTGTTTAATTTAAAGCCATGAAACAGTGCCTTTTCCACTATTTCTCGGGAAATCAACCCCATATACTCATTATTTTTAATGACAGGTAACACATTTATTTCATATTTAGTGAGTAGTTTTTCAGCCTCTTTAATACTATTGTCCCACGCAATCGTGATAACCGGACTTGTCATTATGTCCTTGGCTGTGCGTATAGGCTGGATTAGCTCCTGTAAGGCTTTAATAACATTTTCTTTAACAATGTCAAGAGGCATTTCCTTTATTGAAGCTGCTGCTGCCTTTTCGTGTCCACCTCCAGTAAATCTCTCCATTAGCTTAGCTATATTTAGCGATGATGTCCGACTCCTGCCTACAAGAAATACCTTACCACCTATATTTAATATAAGCACAAGTGCATCAATGTCCTCCATGTCCATAATGTAGTGGGCAAAGTAAGCTATCTCGCCATTAAACTTTTCCCTGTACACCATAGCAATCTTTATCCAAACACTATGTATGAATACCTCAGTTAGAGACGACACTAAGTCATTTAAAAGCGCTAACCCCTCTTTGCTTAACTCCGGCTGTATGTATGTGGAAACAACATTGAGATCAGCCCCTTTTCTTAATAGGTAAGAGGCTGCAACTAAATCCCTCTCCGTTGTTGTCGGAAATTTCATAGAACCAGTTTCTTCATATATGCCAATACAAAGAAGAGTTGCTTCAAATGGTGTTAGACTTATATTCCTTTCCCGTATTAGCTCCACAATTAGTGTAGTAGCAGCGCCAACTTCGTCAATAACCTCCACCGCTGCCTTTATGCCATTTTTACTCTTTGGGTGATGGTCATAGACGAACACTTGTACGCTGCGGTTATTGACTATATCTTTAAAAATTCCTATACGCTGTGGATCATTTGTGTCCACTACAATAAGCTTCGTTATATCTAAAAGCTCAATGTCTTTTAGCTTAACAATGTCCATCGGAAAGGCACGTAAAAAATCCCTCACCTGTTTTTCCTGAGAGCCCGGGAAAACTAGCTTGGCTGTTTTAAATATCTTAGAAATCCCCACCATTGACGATAGGCAATCAAAGTCTGCATTAGTGTGGCATGTGATTATTTCCATTTTCATATCCAGTGTCTATCGGTAATTTTTTTCCTCTCGCTGCTTCTTTTGATAGTTTATCACAGTGCTCATTTTCAACATGACCAGCATGCCCTTTTATCCATTTAAATGTAACTTCATGTTTGTCTATAAGGGTAAGCATCTCTTCCCATAAGTCAGCATTAAGAGCCTTTTCATCCTTATTGCGCATCCAGTTATTTTTTCGCCACCGCTTAGCCCAACCCTTCATTATAGAATCAACCAAAAGCCGTGAATCCGTGTATACTGTAACCCTACACTTAACTTTAAGAGTCCGTAGCCCCATAATTGCAGAAAGTATTTCCATTCTGTTATTTGTTGTATGGCGAAATCCCCCCGATAGCTCCTTACGTTTGCCCTTGTCTGATATAAGGACAACTCCATAGCCACCAGGACCTGGATTTTTAAAACAAGCCCCATCCGAATATATTGCTACTTCTGGTAATGTGTACATTCTCGTTTTTTATCTTAGCATAAGATAAAAGGAAAAAGAAAAAGAAAAAAGATAGAGGAGCGGGCGGAAACCCTTTTAGGCAAAAGGTGCGTAGGCGCACTCCCCTGTTATCTCCTCCCCACCCATTACGGGAGTGCGCCTATGCACTTCCTAAAACTTTTGGTAGTCCTGAATAGATAGTGTTAGATAACAAATTTGTCATTGAGGCTGTGTCGCAAAAGGAGTAATAAAACAAAAAGTATTACAGTTCAAAAAATAGGGGAAAAGTTAAAAGATAATTTTAAAATACAAAAGTTATGTACAAACTATATAAAGAAAAATAATTGGGACATATCTGGTCTTTTCATACCGTTTCATAAATTGCCCTACCTCAAAACCATCCATCTCAGGCATAAATACATCTAAAAGCACTAAGGCAAAATCATGCTTTAAAAGGAGCAATAATGCCTCTTTACCGGAACCTGCCGTGATGATAGGTCTTCTAAAATAGCAGTAAGCCTAAAAGATTAGCTGGTTTATCATCTACTATAAGGACATTCGGCCTTTGTGCCATTAACATGTACGCAACTCAAGTACCAAAGGCATTACTATAAGTATAGTCGTTTGCTACCAAGCACAAGCACTGATTCAACTACATATGCCATAGGGCTTTCCAGATTTCTTTTTTTACTTCGTAAAAGAATCCACCAAGTGAGGCTAACTGTGCAACCATAGTCAAGATGCTTACAATTACTGCCTTTTTCACAGGAAATAGCTTAAATGAGTAGGACATTAAGTAAAAATAAAACCCCTTTTGTTTTACACTAACTAATAGGTTAACTCTATTAAACAAGTCGTTATGATATTTATAAACCCCCCTGCCATAGTTATAATGTTGGTATATAAAACTCCTAAATGTCAAAAAATGTCCATGATATACGATGACCTCTGGGACATACATTAATGTATAACCATGTGCTAGCAATCTACGGCATATTTCTCTATCTTCTGAGGCTATGTTGAAGGAGGCATTAAAACATCCAATAGCATAACAGGCACTTATTGGTACGGATAAATTATTACTTGCAAAAAATAACGCCTTGTTATTATGTTTAATGTTGTAATTATAAACAAAATCTACTATCGTTTGAGACGCCGTTGAGTACACATTATTGGTATGCACGTTAACGGTGCGTCCGCCTAAAACAGAATTCGGATATTTTTTATAGTGTGCATCTATCAATTTTAACCAAGAAGGAGGCACTATGCAGTCATCGTCAAGGAAAACTACATATTTACCGGAGGCAGCAAAAACCCCGGTGTTACGTGCCTTAGCTGGGCCGCAGTTAGCTTCCTTTATTAATGTTATATTAATATATTCTTTGCATTGGTGTACTATGTTATCCAGATAAATAACACCACCATCATCTACGACTATTACCTCAAAAAGCTCTCTTGGGTAATCTATCTCTTTTATAGAATTCAAACACTCTATTAGCTGCTCTTTTCTATTATACGTTGGAATAATAATCGAAAACGTCATATAAGTTTTTTCTTATTTATAAAAACGGGCATCCCTAATAACTTCATTATATCCACCTTTTTTATATGTATACGTACAATTATTATACCAAAACGAAGCATTCCCTATCAAGAGGGATTGCCTCGTCTCTTATGCTCAACGTATGGGTTAAAAAACTCTTACGCCTTATCTTATTTTCTCTTTACCTTCGATATAAGCCATACAAGTACTTGCAGCAGTTTTAGCAGTTCCTGCCGGCACTTTCAGTTCAAAGCCTACAGGCAGGGCCAGCTCAGAGTTTAGCACAGCCTCGGTTAGCGCTGGATTTAGTTCTACAATTTGCCCAAAGTCAGCCGAGCAGCTTTTTGTAAACGCATCCAGCTTAACTGGGCTTTTTATGTATATAGTGTCATAGGGCTGTGGGCGTTGAAAAATAATATCATCAAAGAAATATTGATAATTGTGTGAAATTTCAAGGACAGCCATAAACTCAGCATAAAAATTCCTTGATGCAAAGCCAAAGCCTTTCCCTTTATAATTATCAATTATGTACTTAATATCAGTTGTACCGGTTTGTGCAATAGCATTTTTCATACCGGCTGTGCCGTGGTTATATGCCGTTAGTGCTAAAGCCCATGAGTCAAGAGAGTTGTAGTTACTTTTTATAAATCTTGCAGCTGCCTTTGTAGATTTTATAGGGTCAAACCTCTCGTCAATATATTCATCTATTGTCATGTAGATTTTACCAGTTGACTTAGTAAACTGCCAAAGACCTGAAGCACCAGCCGAGGAAACTGCTGAGATATTGAATAAAGATTCCAAGAAAGGCAAGCGCGTTATCTCAACAGGCAGACCGTTTTCCTTGAATATTTTTTCCATATCCTTCATATACAGCGTACAACGTGAAAGGGCTTCTCTAAAACGGTCTCTTTGGCCTCTTTGGGAGCGTATTCTTTCCTTAGCCTCTATAAATTTATTATTCCCGGACACTGTTTCATATAACTTATAAACCTGTTTTTCTTCCTTTGTGAAATTAGCTTGACCACTATTGGTTTTCTTTTGTAGTGAGTCCAGTATTACCTTGTATTTTTCTATTTCGCTTTCAACTGCCTCCTTTTCAAGTTCTGTAGTATTGGCACCAAGTTCTTTGGCATCAACTACTGAAAAGACTATGTCAAGGTAGCGGTTATCATGGATAACGGACTCATAGGAATTATATTTTGCAAATATATCTATCCAAAAGTCCACCTGTGTTCTAATTCCCTTAGAGCACGGTATGGTTAGTGGTTCGGTTAGTCTAAGCACATTAGCCGGTACTGGTTGAGCACTTTCTGAGGTAGTATAGGTACCTAATATTAGTGTAAAAGAAATTACCAGTAAAGCCATCTTGACAACTGTAAAGTTAAAGTTTTTTGTGTTTTTCATGCTGTTCTCCTAATTTGTATTTAAAACAACGGTTATTAATTTATCGTAACAAAGCACTATTAGGATTAGTAATTCAGATGAGTATGATAGGCAATCTGCAAAATACCGAGTGCATAGTTGGAGGAAAAGTTATAATTCATCAAAATGCGTGCGTAGTCCCCAATGTATTTAACATTTGGAATTTCTGGATGTTCTTCATCATAGCGTTTCAAAGGAAAGCCATCCAGATGCGTACTTACCGAAAAGCTAACATCTTTAAGCATATTAAAATCATACCAATCTGAGATAACAGAATCTATATTGTTTATTTTATTATAGTCAAGTAGCCCCGGCCATCCGTATTGGTTTTTTAATATATTAGCAGTTGACATTATAGCATCAGGCATTTTATTTAAATTCGGTACCCCTTTTTCAACGCTTATGGTATAGCTTAACCACATAGGGGCAAACTGCGGTATACCAACAGCACCTGCATAACTTGATGGTATGTTTTCAGCTAATATATCAATAGAATATTTTTCACAAAAAAGTATGAGCCCAACTAAATTATCCTCAGCATAACCTAGTAGTCGTTTAGTGCGTGCTATTTGCCGTTGAGTGGCATCTTCTTCTGGCATTTCAAAAAAGCTTACCATCGAATTAAGCACAACAAAGGCATCATGTTTCCAGTTAGTGAAATTCCCGAGACTCGTTTCCTTCATCAAAATAGCAGCTATAACTTCACGGTTTACACCGTAGCGTTTTTCAACAACATTGTAATACGCCTTATAACGAGCAAGATGTTTAACGATGGCTGGTATGTTTTCTACAGCAGCATCTGTCGCTCTTTTTTCAGCACTATTAAATACCTTTACTTTACTTCTTGTAGCCATCATTTTAACAGGTGTTAAGTCCCTTTGCTTTGCCTTTGCAGATGTAAATATCTCTTTAACGCGCTTTGGGTTAACACCATTTTCTATTAATTTACTGTAAATCTGAGCGTATCTTTCCTCATGTATACCAAATGGCGCAGCAATATCAATAGTAACATTTTCCAAGTCATAAGCTACTGCCGGATGCAAAGCAAAGAGGGCTATCAACATTACAAATATTATTAAATATAGCTTAATCATAAAATGTAAAAATGATTATAACATATAATTAAATAAAAATCATGTACAATATTCATAATGGCAGCAAGGGCAAACACATCAATGTCATTTTGTGTTCTTATCAAATAGAAATGCGCTATAAGTTAAGGAAGGTTGCATTAGAAATGTAGTAAAAGATAAGGAGTGGGGGGACAATAGGAGATGCACCTCTCTGTTGTCCCCCACAGCTCTTCTTCTTTTTTTCTTTATCTTTTAGTTGTTAAGCTCTACCTTCTTTTGCAGCCTCATAACTTGACGACATAGTTACTTCTTCTGTAAACTCGTCTTTTTCAAGCAGCTCCTTTGGCTGGCCACTAGCACCAACAATAAAGACATCCTCTTCAATTTTCATCTTCTGTTTGGCAAAGATAAGTGCCCTTGCACCTTCAGAAGCCATGTACTTCAGATCATTCATAACGATAACAACTCTCTTTGCCTGCATCACGTTATCAAGAGCCTTGCGAAGCGGGGCTATTGCGCGGGCATCAAGCTCTCCAGCCAGTACAATCTTTGCCACATCGCCATCCATATCAGCACTTATGTTTACATGCTCAACACCGCTCGTTGGTGCTATAGTAACCTTTACGGTAACTCTTTCGTTGGTATCCGGAAGTTTTACGGTCAAACCTGCTGCATCAAAGTTAGAGTAAGACTCGCCGTTAATCGTTACGGACTCAATCTTGATACTACCAGCAGGTAATATATCCGGCGCAACACGCAGTACGTTATCTTTAAAGCCATTTGGATACGGCTTAAAGTAAAAGTCCATTGGCTGTTTGGTAATCATAAGGTTTGTATATACTGCTGCAAGGAAACAAAGCTCAAATGAGTGATAACCGCTCATTGAATGGCTACCCTTCATACGTTCTGTACCAAGTAGGTAAGGAATACCGCTTGATAGTACATTAAAGTAAACAGCGCCTGAGTCGTGGTCTAAAAACCAAGCATTATAAAAAGCGGACATCTCACGAGCAAACTTCAAATAATCGGCATTTTTTAATGACCCATGCAGTATCAAATATGCAAGTATGCCCTGTTCCTGCTGCCACCAAGCCTTTCTATCATGCCAAGCAAATCTGTGTACCTTCTCACCCTCACCAAGAGTACGATCCACAACATCGTAGCACCCACCACGCTGGCGGTCCATACCGTGCTCTGGCATTAACTCAGCTATCTTCTTAGCTAAGGCTACATATTTTTCATCCTGTTTGGCATGGTAAATTCTCATAAGATTCCATGCTATTTTTAAGTTATGACCAACCACACCGCGATTTTGCTGCCAGCCCCATGTCTGGTCCTTTGTCCAGTCCTCGTGGAACTTTTCCTGAACAAATGCACTGTCATTATAGTCCGGGAAATGGTCTGCTATTGTATCTGCTGTATCGGTAAGCATATCAAGATGAGCCTTTTCACCTGTTGCAAGGTACAGATTTATTAAATAGGCCGGGGCATGGTCGCCAACGGAGTTCCAATTTTTTCTAGCACGGTTACGACCGAGGGACTCACTTGTGCCGCTAAAGGTTACTGGGTCTAGGTGTGAGTAGTAGCCGCCCTTTACGTGGTCCTTATAGTAGCGGTCAAAGAAGTTTAATGTCCGGTCAATGTCCTTACGGATAGTAGGGTCGCCGTTGACGCGGTAGGTCTGAGTGGGGCCGGCAAGGGCGTAAATCTGCTCATAAGCTGGCAGTGCCTCGTAATCATCACCAAACTCCGAGGCAAAGAGCTTACGCTCACGTACAGTCTTTAGAGAGCCACGTCTCATGCCCGGTATATCTGGCATGTTTGACCCAAGGATTCTGCGGCCGCCTTTATCGCTAAAATCAATAGCATGGTACCAGTAACATATATTTTCGCCATCATCAACAGCCCGGAAATGGTTGCGTAGGTACGCTGTACCCTTTTCGGCTGCTTCAAGAAAGCGATCATCACCTGTTAAATTATATGCTGATGCAAAACCGTAAACCAGACGTGAAATCGTATCAGTTTCCTGTCTTGAGGAATCTACCTTATGCCCGTATAGGTCTAACATTGTCCGATAATTTACGTAATCTATATCCTCACCTTCAAACTGAGCCTTCAGATAAAAATTCCCCAGTTGCTGTATCTGTTTAATCCACCAGTCTTTTTTCTCAAAGACATACTCGCTTTCACTGCGACCGGCAAAGATAATGTGTTCTGCCTCAAATGGTTTATTAGCCTCTGGATAGAACACCCCATAGACAAATAAAAATCTGCCCGGTGCCAGCATATCCTTCATCTGCCCGGTACAGTCAATAAATGATTCTCCGAGATTTCTAGTTAGCTCAGCGTAGGTATTTGCAGCA
Organism: Candidatus Magnetomicrobium cryptolimnococcus; assembly: GCA_018606805.1. GTDB lineage: Bacteria > Nitrospirota > Thermodesulfovibrionia > Thermodesulfovibrionales > Magnetobacteriaceae > Magnetomicrobium > Magnetomicrobium cryptolimnococcus. Next base: position 24,602 of record JAGYWI010000019.1, on the reverse strand, counting down.
ATCTTAATCTGAAACTCCCTATTATCACTGGTTTTCATAGTAAAAACATTGGTGCTAAAATCAAAATTAGTAACATACCCTGCTATCGTATCCGTAAATTCAAAGCTCATCTGTGGCACTGTTATAACCCTCCTTGTGCTTATATTTTTTTAGAAATTAATATAACAACACTTCTGCCCTCAACCAAATACTTATCACCGGTTATGTGCACCTCAGTGCCTACCTCTGCAATATCATCCGGCGAGGATTTGGAAGTATCAACCACTCTATACCATTGAATCCCCTGTACCTTTGGTATCTCAAAGTCAAGGGTTTCCCAAAACATATTTAACATTACGTGCATATCCGGCTCATCGCCAAAGCCGCCAAGGGTTAAGGATAGAACACGGGCTTGTGGGTCGTTCCAATCCGGGGCACACAGTAAAACGCCATGCCAATCAATATCTTTAATACCCCTTTCATTGACCGAACCATCAAAAAACCGCGGACGATGTATAACAGGATGTCGCTTCCTAAAATCAATCATTTTAGAAAAGAATCTGAGCGTATCCTTGTTTTTACTAACCAGTGTCCAGTCAAACCAGTTAACGTCATTATTTTGACAATAGGCGTTATTGCTGCCCTTTTGAGTCCTTTTGATTTCATCCCCTGCTACTATCATAGGCACACCCTGGGATACAAACTGTATGGCTGTAAAATTCTTTATCTGCCTTTCTCTTAGCTTATTGATGTTGGCATCATCGGTTTCACCCTCAGCACCACAGTTCCAGCTAAGATTGTCGTTAATACCGTCATTATTGTTTTCGCCATTTTCCCAGTTGTGTTTTTCGTTATAGGAGACAAGATCATATAACGTAAAACCATCATGGCACACAATAAAGTTTATACTGTTTATAGGAAGATGCCCAGAGCTCTGATATAGAGCAGAGCTACCAGCTATCCTATCAGCAGCCGCCCCAATAATACCGGGGTCGCCCTTTACAAAACGCCGTATGTCATCCCTATATTTACCATTCCACTCAGCCCACTTATAACCGGGGAAATAACCTATCTGATATAACCCACCGGCATCCCATGCCTCAGCTATCAGCTTTGTATCCGAAAGAGCCTCAGATAACTCGATTTGCCAAAGCACCGGCGCATAGGGCGTTGGCGCACCACTCATATCCCTTGACAAAATAGAGCCTTCATCAAAGCGGAAACCGTCAACGTGCATTTCCTGAACCCAAAACTCCAAGCACTCTACTATAAACTTAGTAACCACCGGATGATTACAGTTAAAGGTATTACCACAACCGGTATAGTCCATATAATATTGCTTATCGTTTTGAACAAGGTAATAGTATATGTTATTGTCAATCCCTTTGAAGTTAATAACAGGTCCCATATGATTACCTTCATCCGTATGGTTAAAGACCACATCCAAGATAACCTCAATGCCGGCCTTATGAAGAGCCTTAACCATATCGCGGAATTCCTTTATATGTTGACCTTCTTCAGGGGCTACACAATAAGCCGGATGCGGCGCAAAGAAGCTTATGGTACTATAACCCCAATAATTATTTAGCGGTTTACCACTTGGACTTATCCTTAGTACTTCCTTGTCATCATACTGCATAATCGGAAGAAGCTCTACAGCAGTAACCCCCAAATTTTTCAAATAAGGCACTTTTTCTGCAACACCGGTAAAAGTACCCGGATACTTAACGCCAGAGGACTTATGACGCGTAAAACCGCCAACGTGCATCTCATAGACAATAGTTTCACTCATTGGGCGCTTCAGTGGCGCATCACCTTCCCAATCGTAGCCAGCTATATCTATAATAACGCTGCGCATCGAGGTTTTCAGATTATCCTTATCACCAACAGCATCCCCTCTAACCCAAAGATTATCAGTATTACCAAGAGCGTAAGGGTCCAAGAGCATTTTGTTAGAATTATATCTGTGGCCATTATGTACATCTCTATCGCCATCCATGCGGTAGGCATAGTGCATACCGGGCTTTAGGTTTTTTACATAAATATGCCAGATAAAAAACGTTTTATTCCGTTTTTCATCTAATTTGATGATTTGTACCGGCTCAGGATCGTCATGTTCATCAAAGAGCAGTAACTCAACGGACGAGGCATGGCGGGAAAATATAGCAAAATTAACACCCCCCTTATCCGGTTTGGCCCCTAACGGATGAGCCCTCCCACGTTCAATCTCATATTGAACACCCATTCAAATACCTCCGTGCTTTTTGTATTTATTCATATCCTTAATTTACTGTCCCATATCAAAAAGTACAAAGCGGCTATCTGTAACAGCAGTGATTTTAAGCACTTCCCGTCCTGTAATCCTTAAGCCATCACCCGGCTCCAACAAAATATCGTTAACCTTCAGCTTTCCAAACATAGCATTATGTAGATACCCTAAACGCTTCCCCTCTATTGTAGCATCTACGCTGTTGCCACTATCCAGATCACATACGTAAAATACAACATCCTGATTGATTTTAAGAGCGCCAAGGTCATCACGATTAGACACCGCTGCCACAAGCTTATTTCTATCAAAATCAGAGATATTCCTTTGCTCATAACCGGGCTTATACCCCTTCTTGTCAGGGATAAACCATACTTGCAGGAAATGCACCATATCCCTATCGCTTGCGTTGTACTCGGAATGAGCTATACCAGTACCTGCACTCATTCTCTGCACCTCACCAGCTGGAACAACAGATTCCCCGCCTGTTGAATCTTTATGAGCTAAACCACCAGCCAAGACATAGGAAACAACCTCCATATCCTGGTGCGGATGCGTGCCAAAACCAGTCCCCGGTTTAACGAAATCTTCGTTTAAAACCCGCAGCGGTCCAAACTGCATATGATTTGGATCGTAATACGTACTAAATGAAAAACTGTGATACGTCTCAAGCCAGCCGTAATTAGCATAACCGCGTTCACTACCATTTCTTATTTCAATAGCCACTTTACATACCTCCTAATTGTAAAGGCAGTATTTCATACAATTAAAATTACTGCACATTCGTGCCTAAAAATGTCTTGCCCTTTTCTTTAATACCATTAAGGGCACCAAAAGCCCCAGCTACTTTATTAAAACCAGCATAAACACACAAAAAGACTAACAGCTCTTCCATTTCAGCAATAGTAGAGCCCTGCTTTAATGCCATATCCACATGAGCCTCAAACGGTGAACCCGGCCCGGTTTCGTTATTGTTAACCACATCTATGGCAACCGTTATGAGCGCCTTCGTCTTTTGATCTATTAAGGGTAAACCCCATACCTCACCGGCGACCCTCGTTGTTAAATCCCCCCAGCGCTCATTTATCGTCTTTAACGCCTTCTGAAGCTCTTCATCACCAAGCACAGCATTTTCTTTTAATGATATATTAGACACCTGTATATCTCCTTACAAAAAGCGTTTTCCTATTTACCATCCTCAATACCAAGCTCCCCTCTAAGCATTAGGTTTATTACCGGTATCGAGAGCTGATTCATAGCCCCTATCTCCGTTATCATCTCGGCAACCCTAGCCCCTCTTAATCCAGCAAGCGTCATCCGCCCATCATACACAAAGGCATGACCAGTTCTTTCCCTAAATGGGTGCATTTGCCTTACGTACTTGCCCAAGTTCTTAACAGCATTGAAATATTCATCACAGTAAAAAAGACCCGCATAATCAAGCCCATTTAGAAAAGCTATCTCAAAAGCCCCATGGTACTGGTTTTCCTCCGGCTCGTTATGACTAACACCGGGGGCATCAGGTCTTGAATTATCAATTTCTTCAAAAAGATGCACACGCAGTTTCAACACAAAGCGACAAGCCATCATCGCAGGGGCAAACTCCTCAAACATGAATTTACGGAAATCTGCCACACTGGCTGAACGATTCTTTCTAAGCAGCACATGATACTTAACTAAAGGCGCTGTCGTACCATTTGGAGCACCATTTCTTATAGCATCAGCAAAGGTCTTAGAGTTCCCAGGGGCTGAATTATAGCCAATAGCCTTTCTAAAGATATTATGCTCATCATCCATCAAAATAGCAGCAGCTTTAAACCAGATGTTCCTGTCCTCTTCACTTTTAAAAGTAAGCTCAGCTATCCCTTCAAACTGCTCATCCTCAGTACAACTGGTAGAAACCCCCTCTATACCAGGCCACATCCCCCCATCATTATGTGCCACATGCCACTGCCAATACTGAAACTGTCCCGGCAGCCGTGAACACACCGGCCCATGTACGTTTTTCCAATACTCATCATACTGCTCAAGGGTTATCCCGTTTCTCTTCCAAAGCGGAACATAAAAGGCAACTAAACCATCCTTATCCCTTTGTGAATAATCCTGTTGTCTTGCTATATAGTGTCGTCCTACCATAATAATTATTTCCACTCCTTTTTTAACTTTATTATACCTTAGCCAATTTATCCAACAACTCACTAGAGGCAAAGACATCACGGTAGAAAGTCAACTGCTCACTTTTAAAATAACACGCCCCCCTGTGCCCTTTACGTACCCAACAAACACTACCCTTAGCTATAGTCTCGTTGGTCTCGTTATCCATACACGCCCACTCAAAATGTACAAACTCCCCCCAAAACATAACGATAGGCCACGTCATAGTAACCCCCGGCTGCGCTATTAAAGCCCACCAGTGCTTTTCCCTTTCCTTCTGCTCACTTATACCATAATACGGCCCATCTTGACAAAAATATACTAAATCATCCCGATACTCACCAGTAAGAATATCCCCCCTACCCTGCCTCAAGGCTTCACAATGAGTAGGCCACCATTCCTTGTTTTCCTTTTCTATTTGCTCAAGCGTATACGAGCTATCTACTACCGGCAACACCAGCTCTTTCATACCAACTATCTTAATAGCTAAATCTATAAGCTTTGCCTTCATATCATCAGATACTAGACCGGGCTTCGAATAATCTGCCGATAAGTCTTTATAATAATTAACCCTCTGTTTCATTTCAGTATAATTCTCCTTGCTTGATAGTCTTATTTTTCTAACTCTTTTATAAATACCTCTACAAACTGATCAACAACCCCCGGATGCCTGCCCGTAATTAAATTCCCATCAATAACAATATCCTTATTCTGCTCCCCATCATAAACAACAATGCCACCAGCATTCATAACATCATACATAATGTTATGAGCACACGTTACCTTGCGCCCCTTTATTAACGGCGGATAAGCACAAAATAACCATAAGCTATGACAAATAGTACCAATCTTGAGCTTGCCTTCATCCATAGCCTTAACAGCCTTTCTTAAAAACTGCACAGCCGGCGAATTGTTTAACTGCCCCTCCTTCGGATGCTCCTCATACCGTAAACGGTCCATAGCATATCCACCAATCATCAATATAGCCTTATAATCAGTAGGCTCCACCTTAGTTACACACTGTGTAACCGTACAGTCAGAAGTGTAATCATTCCCCTTAAAAGTAATTGACGGCTGATTCCAAAGGTAGGACAAATACTCAAACTCATAATCATTCTTAGGCCAAAACTCATTAAATACACGAAACTCCGTTTCATCAAAATGCGACTCTGTTAAACAACATATTTTACCCTTAGACATACAAACCTCCTAATTTTTCCAAGGACTACCCGCCCTCGGTTTTCTGAGTACAGCTAACTAATAGTATGGATACATCAAACAAACAAAAACATCACTCCTAAAAAACAATAACATCACAACGCTTTGAAAAGACTATAATTTTAGACGTTAAGGAACTAAAAAAAACGATGTAGTAAAAACACTATAAACACCCACTATATATCTATTAAATTTTTCTAAAAGTGTCTATACAATAAAATTCAATTAAACTTGTCGGAAGGACTTCAGTGGTATATTCCACCGTATGAAATATAATACAATAAAAAAAATTAAAATACAAGTTTTTTTGTAAAGAAATAAATAAATAAATAAATAAAAATTAAACCTGCGGGATATACAGCTTTTGATTGTATTAAATATACTATTAGGATATTATTAGAATAAAAAAAACATAGCAAAAAGAAAGAAAAAATAAAAGAAAAAAAGAAAAGATAGAAGAAAGGTGGAAGGACTCTGCGCTAGCTCCAAAAGAGTCAGAGAGGGGGTTTTAAGGGGGAGATATTTTTCCTCCCCCTTTTAGCGCCAAATCGCCGACGGGCAAGAGTATCCCCGTTTTTTTATAGGGGAGACTCTTGCCCGTCGGCGATTTACTCGTTATGCCTGCACAAGCTTTGGGAAATAAACGTGTCATTCTGCCATAATGTCCAACATCTAGCACTTATTGTCAGGACAAAAGTTTTAGGAAGTGCGGAGGCGCACTCCCGTAAGGGGTGCGGGGGAAGAACCCTTTTTCTCGAAAAGGGTTTTCCCCCGCTCTTCTATACTTTTTTCTTTTTTCTTCTGGTTAAAAGGGTTTTCCCCCGCTCTTCTATCTTTTTAAAAAAGTTGCTTTTTCTATATTTTTGGTTTTAAAATATCTTCAGTTTTTAATAGAAAATATTTATGTAAGGAGTATTAAGATGTTAAAGAAGGTTTTTATTATATTTATATTATTTTTACAAGTATCTACAGCAAGTGCTGATTCTGCTTGTAGATTCACATTATCTCACAGCTCTGATAGTTTTGAAGACATTGGTGGCGAGGGAATATTTTCTATATCAGCAAGCAATGACTTGTGTGCATGGCAAGCGTCGAGTGCTGCAAACTGGTTAACGATTAAATATAACACCTCTGGTGTTGGTTTTGGCACAATCAGTTTTAAGGTAGATGAAACTACTTCGTTAGCAAGTAGGAATGGAATTATTAGTATAAGTGCTGCAAACGTAACGAGTGCTGCGCCGGTGAGTTTTAGTGTAAATCAGACAAATAATCTGTGCATATATCGTATTTGGCCAATCAATGAAAGTTTCGGTGGTGAAGGCGGCAGTGGTACTATTTCGGCTTATACGGAAGGTGGGTGTAGTTGGGAGGCAGCTACAAATGATAATTGGATTACAATAGATACAAAAAGTTCAGGCACTGAAACTGGTAAGATTACATACACGGTTATGGAAAATCAAACAGCGCAAAGGAGAGTTGGGGTGATTTTCCTTGGTGAAAAACCCTTTTTAATAGTACAGTCTCCAAAAGAGGAGGCCTGCACGTATCAGTTAATGCTTAGCTCGGCGCTTTTTGATTCAAGTGGTGGGGACAGTTTTGTAGAGGTAGCAACTGAGGATAATTGTTTTTGGGCAGCAAGCATTGATAGCACTTCAAGTGCTAATTGGCTTTCGATAGAGTCCGGACAAACAGGTATCGGTTCAGGCAAGGTTGTTTATAAGGTAGGGGAAAACCTTAATTATGATTCACGTGAGGCTACCTTATCAATAGCAGGGAGTAATTTTACTATTACACAATATGGGATAAAACATACAACGGCGGTGTACAGGTTTTATAATTTTAAAACTACAGCACATTTCTATACAGCTTATGAGTCGGAACGTGATAATCTTATACAAAACGATCCGGGTTTTCAGTATGAAGGGTTTGCTTTTTTTGCTTTAAATGATGATTTAACTAATACAAGTCCAGTTTACAGGTTTCTTAATACTCAAAGTAAGACCCATGTGTTTACTATTTTAGAAGATGAGGCTTTAACACTTTATAATACGCCCGGTGGAAAGTACAAATATGAAGGGGTTGCATTTTATGGCTTTAAATTTCCTGCTAGTAATGTAGTAGCATTATATAGATTCTACAAAAAAGATACGGATTCACATTTCTATACAATTTCAGACAAGGAAAAGATTTTGGTAGATGACATGGAACTGTACGATTATGAAGGCATCAGTTTTTATGTATTTCCGACAGAGACAGATGATTAGTAAAATAGGACGGCAAAGGAAATCACCTTTGTCGTCCGTAAATATATAGCACCGTAAATATCTATCAATAGATGGGAATGATGAATCTTAGAAAACAAATAAAATATAAAATCTCCGCAATGGCCATATTCATATTTTTATTTTTGGGTGATTTAGTCAAATCAGCCGTACTATTTCTTGCTTCTCCAAAGGCAGTAATAACTTTTTTTGCAAATAAACAGATGCGCGATATAAATTACTTAAGACATACCCTGCCTGTGCTTATAGATATATCAAAGATGAAGCTGCTGGAGCTTGTTATAAGATTATTATCCGGCAAGAAAAAACGCTGGTAACCCTCAATAATATAGCGCATTTCGATTTGATAAGCTACGGCATCCCCCTTTTGTCATTCAGACTGTATCACAATTGAAAAATAGCATTTATGGTTTGCAAACCTAAATTGTTTTAGTATATAATTTACAAGTGGTTATAAATTATCAGGTGGTATACGTTTATGGAAGAAGAAAAGAGTTTTTATCCACACTATTTGTTTGAAATAGTGGTTGTGATTTTCATTGTATTAGACATCACACTCTTGCTATCATTTCTTAAGCCAATAGAGTTGGGTAGGCAAATTAATTTGCAAGCAGTGTTTCAACCAAAGCCGGAGTGGTACTTTCTATGGCTTTTTGAAATATTAAAGTATTTTCCGGGTAGTAGTGCTGTTATTGGGGCTGTAGTTATGCCAGTGGGTTTTATCTTGATGCTTGCGATGATACCTTTTATTGATAAAGGTAAACGTGGGAGGCTTAAAGCTTACATATCTATGGTGGTTCTTGTGCTTTCGTTTGTTGTTTTTAATATATTATCTGCACTTGACATTTAAATGTGTTATTTTATTATTTATTTAGGAAGACGGTATGAATACGGAATACTTAGAAGGACTAAAGGGTTGGTTTGAGGACTATTACAATACATTTGATGCATCTGATGATGATGATAGAAAAAACTACGTATTAAAAAAGGAGCATACGGAGGAAGTTTATAAAAATGCTGTCTCTATTGCAATGGCTGAAGGGTTTTCCGCTGAAGAGACCGTACTTGCAGGGATTTGTGGACTGTTGCATGATGTTGGGAGGTTTGCCCAATATTCACGATATAAGACATTTAAAGACAGTATATCAGTAAACCATGGGCTTTTAGGTAGCGAGATTTTACTTAAATACAATACCTTAATGGGGCTTGATAAAAATGTTCAGGATGTTGTGCTTTTTACGGTAAAATACCATAATGTTTTTAAAGTACCAGATGGGCTTGGTAAGGTAGAGGAACGGTTTTTGCGCCTTGTACGCGATGCCGATAAACTTGACATATGGAGTGTTTTTCTAAAACAGGTGGAAATACCACAAAAACAACGGGCAAGTGCCGCACTTTTGGGGCTGCCTGAATCATCGCAATATAATCCAGAAATCATAACCATTATAATGGATAAACAGGTTGTGCCACTTAATCGTGTCATTACTGTCAACGATTATCACCTGTTGCGTCTTTCGTGGATATATGATCTGCACTATAAGGCAAGCTTTCAGTTGCTATTTGAAAGGCAACTTATAGCTCATACGCTTTCAATTCTTCCACAAGACAATAGGATTCTGGAGTTAAGAGATTTTCTAAATACGTACACAGCGGTTATGTTAAAATAAAAAATCTCATATGTTACGAAAGGTCATTATTAGTTGTTTTATAATATTTATTGTACTGTTAAAGGGTTGTTATATTTATGGAGATAACAGTAAATGGGAAAAGCTTGAGGAAGGATTATACCTACAGAATTTTGACATACCAAAGGCGATTTATCTTGGCGGGGCAGCAAAAGTAACAGTGTTAAAAATCAATCCACAGTATTTTTCTTTTCGGCTGTTAACATCATCAGAGCTCAACGAACAACCACTTACAGCCAAACAGTGGGCAAAAAAATATAAGCTGGTTGCTACAGTAAATGCCGGTATGTATCAGGAAGATAAAAAAACGAACGTTGGTTTTATGAAAAATTATAAACATGTAAATAATCCGAGAATTGCTAAAAACTATAAAGCTGTATTTGCCTTTAATCATCTAAGCGACGATGTTCCGGATACACAAATAATAGACCTCGATTGTCAAGATTTTGCCACTTTAAAGCATAAATACAAAACATTTGTACAAAACCTAAGACTTATCAATTGTAAAGGCGAAAATGTTTGGAAAAAACAAGCAAATGCTTGGAGTATGGCAGCCCTTGCCACTGATAATCAGGGTAATGTGCTTATTATATTTACTGCTACTGCCTTTACCGTTTATGACTTTATAAACGTACTCCTTGAACTACCGCTTTCTATAAAAAACGCAATGTATTTGGAGGGGGGCAAAGAAACATCCCTATACGTGGATAATGGCGCAAGGGAAATAGAGCTAAGTGGCAACGGTGCCAGTTTTTATATACAGACCGAGCCATGGCCAATACCTAATGTAATAGGCATCGTTAGAAAAACAAATATTAAGTGAGAGAAAAATGAAACTTATATTATTTGATATTGATGGTACGTTGGTTGACACAGGAGGGGCCGGTATTACTAGCTTAAATAAGGCTTTTTTTGATACGTTTTCTGTAGAAGATGCCTTTCACGGTATGAGCTTAGCTGGTAAAACTGACCCACAAATTATAAAAGAAGCCCTCCGGGTGCATCAAATAAATCCTAATTGTGAGAACATATCAATCCTCCTTGAAAAGTATATAGCACATTTAAAACAAGAAATACACATTCATGACGGACGCTTAAAACCGGGGGTATTAGAACTTATAGAGGAATTATCAAAGAGCCATCACATAGGCCTATTAACAGGAAATATTGAATATGGCGCCAAAATTAAATTAACTGCCTATGGCATCTACAACCATTTTCTAACAGGAGCTTTTGGCTGTGATAATGACGATAGAAATAAATTGCTACCTATTGCATGTAATAAATTTAATGAAAATTACGCATTAGATTTTTTATACGCTGACTGTGTTGTAATAGGAGATACACCCAGAGATGTATGCTGCTCTAAACTATATGGAGCAATGGCTATTGCTGTAGCTACCGGCCCTTATACAACGGCAGAGCTTTCTAAAACAGCTGCTGATCTTGTTGTTAATAACCTATTAGATGTAGATTATATTATAAAAAGCATTTTATAATTATATACTCAAATAAATTAGGTTTGCAAAAAAATAATGAGTAAAGTATGGATGTCCAGATAGGGGATTCCAAAGGGACGCGTCCCTTTGGCGGGAGTTTGAGGGCAGCGCCCTCATTCTTTAGTCTTTTTCTTTTTAGCTAAAGACAAAAAGAGCAGAGGGGAAACCCTTGTTCACAATGTGTTTCCCCCACTACATCATTTTATCTTTATATAAATAATGGTGCTAATACCAGTGTTACAGTAGAAAGCAGCTTTATTAACACGTGAAGTGATGGTCCTGCGGTATCTTTGAATGGATCACCGACGGTATCTCCAACAACAGCAGCCTTATGGGTTGGAGTTCCTTTGCCACCCATATAGCCTGTTTCAACATACTTTTTAGCATTATCCCAAGCGCCACCGGAGTTATTAAAAAACGTGGCCATCAATATACCAACAATGGTTCCAACCATCAAAAGCGAGGCAACCGACTCCGGACCTAAGTCATAGTACTTGAATATTAACCCAACGGCTACAGGTGTTACTGTTGCAACTAATCCGGGCAATATCATTTCCTTGAGAGCTCCTCTTGTAACTATATCAACACATCTGCCGTAGTCCGGTTTTTCTTTATGTTCAAGAATGCCGGGTTTTTCTCTAAACTGATTGCGTACGTCTTGTATTACGTAAAAAGCAGCTCTTCCGACAGCCCGTATTGCAAGGGATGAAAACAGAAATACAAGGGTTGCACCAATAAGCCCACTGATAAATATCTCCGGCACAGATATATCAATACTTGATATTTTGTGTCCGTAGTTTTTTACTTCATCAATAAATGCGCTAAATAGCAAAAATGCTGCTAAGGCAGCAGAACCAATAGCATAACCTTTTGTTAGCGCCTTTGTGGTGTTACCAGCAGCATCAAGTTTATCTGTCCGTTGTCTAACCTCTTCAGAGTGCTCGGTCATTTCAATAATACCACCAGCGTTATCAGAAATAGGTCCAAATGTATCCATTGCAAGCACATAAGCGGCAGGTCCAAGCATTCCCATTGTTGCCACTGCCGTTCCTAAAACACCAGCATCTGGGAAACCTGAATTTTTACCAAGGTGGTAAGCAAATAAGATGGCTATAGATATGGCAATAGCCGACAATGCTGTGGATTCAAGACCTACGGCAACACCTGCTATTACGTTTGTTGCCGGCCCGGTTTGACTTGCTTCTGTTATTGATCTCACAGGTCTATATCTGTAATCTGTATAGTATTCTGTAATATATAAAAAAGCTACCGATGTTAAAACTCCAATGACACCACAGCCAAAGAAATAGAACCAGCCAGAGGGGGCACTTTCATGATAAAATAACCAAAGGCATGCAATAAAAAGCCCTATAATAGTTATTCCAACTGTTATATAGTAACCATAGTTGAGGGCGTGCATAGGCTCCTCATTGTCTTTTACCTTTACATAGTAAACACCGATAATAGAGGCGATAATACCAAAAGCCCTGACAAGCATAGGAAACAGCATAACCCCTAAAACCCATCCGGGTGAGGCATTTGGCACCTTTTCCGCCATAACTGCTGCAAGTATCATAGCACCAATGTTTTCAGCAGCAGTGGATTCAAATAGGTCAGCACCACGGCCTGCGCAGTCGCCGACATTATCACCGACCAAATCTGCTATAACGGCCGGATTTCTTGGGTCATCTTCCGGTATGCCAGCTTCAACCTTTCCAACTAAGTCAGCACCTACGTCAGCAGCTTTTGTATAAATACCACCACCAAGCTGTGCAAACAATGCCACAAAAGAGGCCCCAAACCCATAACCTACTATAAGAAATGGTATGCGTGTTGATGGAACATCCGTAAAAATCTTCACAAGCACATAAAGGCCGCAAACCCCTATCAAGCTCATAGAAACAACCATCAAACCGGACACAGCACCGCCACGAAGCGCTACACGTAGCGCATCGTTTACGCTGTTTATTGCCGCTGCTGCCGTACGAATATTACTTCTGATACTAACCCACATACCTATATAGCCTGCCGTTAGCGAGCATATGGCACCCAAAACGAACGAAAAGGTTATCCAAAACCCTAACGCTATATTTGATGATATGGGGTCTGACGGCATATGTTTCCTTATAATGCCATAACCAACAAAAAGTACAAACGCTAAAATAAAGGCCAAAACTCCTATAGTGGTATTTTGCCTCTTTAAAAAAGCGTTTGCGCCCTCTCTTATAGCATTAGAGATGTTTTGCATCTCAGGCGTGCCAGTGCCATTACTTGCAACCCATTTGGCAAACCTGTATGCAGCGTACAGACCACCACCGCTGATAAGAATTATCAGCAAAAGCAGAAAAACCTCACCCATTCTCTTAATTCTCCTTTGGTTTCCTAATTTTTACTGCCTATAAAACCTGGTTAACCAGGTAAAGTGCCTGTTATAGATAACAATAAAACGTTGAGCATCAAAACGTTGAGCATCTTTATAGCTTAAGAAAAAACTAACTTTTTTAAAACCGCATAATTATAGCATTTAGAATGCCCTTAAATAAAGAGAAAACTTTCTTGTGGAAATCATTTTTATGATTGATGACAATAATATTGTTTAGTTATTACTCATGACGAGACAAAGTGGCTGCACTATTACCAAATAATGTAGTACAAGATAAGATGAATAACTAAACAGGTAGCAGGCCAAACGTTTTAGGAAAAGTGTTTTCCCCCGCTCTCCTATTTCCTTCTATAAATAAGTTATTGTAAAATATAACACACTCATAAAAATTCAAAAAAAAATATATGACTTATGCTATCATTAATAATCCTCGTTTTACGAGAGAAAATTATTGATTAATTCTAAGGAAAACAATGATGAAGAAAGCAGTTACTTATTTGTTGCTTGTACTGTTTTTAAGCGTGCTTGTTAGTACGAACGTGGACTTCACATATGCAGCAGAAGAGACAAAAGAAGGTGTTATGCCACAAGAAGAAGGGCAGCCTCAAAATAATGAGGAAATGATGATTGAAAACCCAGATGTTATACCAGATGTTATGGAAGAAGGTGGCGGCGTCGAGGAAGGCTCTACTGGTGAAAATCCTAATGTACAAATGGAAGATGAAGAAGCCCCTGCCCCTTCACCGACAGCTACTGCTAAACCTGCTGAAACACCAAAAGATAAAATGTAATAATAATGGAAAGGTTTTTAGGCAAGATGGGGAGTCTTTAAGAGGCTCCTCATTTTTGTCTTTCTCCGAGTTTTCCCCTTAAATTGAGTTAATTACAGGAGCACATAACTAACATGCTTGATATTAGATATGCCATTGAAAACCTTGAGCTTTTTAAATTGGCTATGAACAATAGAAGATATGATTTAAATATTGATGAATTAATAGATATAGAGGCTAAACGCCGTCTGATTTTAAAGGAAGCTGAAGAGCTTAAAAATAAAAGAAACATTGTATCTGAAGAAGTAGCTAAACTCAAAAAACAGAAAAAGGACTCTGCAGAGCTTATTTCAGAGATGAAGACAGTATCAGACAAAATAAAGGCTCTTGATGAATATATACGCACGCTAGATGAAAAACTTAATGCAATTGCCATGAACATACCAAACATTCCTCATGAATCAGTACCGGTTGGCGACAATGAAGAGCATAATGTGGAAGTTAGAAGATGGGGAGAGCCTCCAGTATTTGATTTCACACCAGCTGATCATTACGATCTCGGAAGGACACTGGATATAATAGATTTCGACAGGGGGGCTAAATTATCCGGTGCTCGGTTTGCCGTTATGAAGGGCGCTGGCGCCAAACTTGAGCGAGCGCTCATGAACTTCATGCTAAACCATAACGTACAGAGGGGATATAAAGAAATATTTCCACCAATCATAGTAAATCGTCAGACTATGACTGGTACTGGACAGTTACCAAAGTTTGAAGAGGAGCTTTTCAGGGTAGCAGACCCAGAGTTGTACCTAATACCAACAGCAGAAGTGCCTGTAACTAATCTGCATAGAGATGAAATCATTAAAGAAGAGGACATTCCAATATATTACACCGCTTATACACCATGTTTTAGACGAGAGGCTGGCTCGTATGGAAAAGACACAAAGGGTCTTATACGCCAGCACCAGTTTAACAAGGTTGAACTTGTAAAGTTTACCAAGCCGGAGGACTCTTATGATGAGCTTGAAAAATTGACAGCCGATGCCGAGGATATTTTACAGCAGTTGGGGCTTGCTTATAGGGTTATGCTTTTGTGTACTGGGGATATGGGCTTTTCATCAGCCAAAACCTATGACCTTGAAGTATGGCTTCCCGGACAAAATAAGTATCGAGAAATATCGTCTTGTTCGAACTTTGAGGACTTTCAAGCAAGACGTATGGGGATACGTTTTAAACGTCAAGGTAAGAAAAAAAATGAATATGTCCATACATTAAATGGCTCAGGACTTGCTATAGGAAGGACTGCTGTTGCTATTATTGAAAACTATCAACAAAAAGACGGCTCTATAAGAGTACCGGAGGTACTGCAACACTACATGGGGGCTGATATAATAAAATAGTATGGCAATGAAAACTTTAACCATAGGAACAAGGGGTAGTAAGCTTGCCCTTTGGCAGGCAAATTGGGTTAGGAATGAGCTAATCAAATGCTATCCAGGACTTAACGTAGGGCTTAACATAATAAAAACAACGGGTGATAAAATAACAGACGTGGCACTTTCCAAAATAGGCGGCAAGGGTTTATTTGTTAAAGAGATTGAAGAAGCTCTTTTGTCAAACCAATGTGATTTGGCTGTACATAGTATGAAGGACGTGCCTGTAGTGTTTCCAGAGGGACTTTCACTTTGTGCCATATGTAAACGGGAGGATGCCCATGATGCACTAGTGTTAAATAGTAAAATCAAGGCAGATTCAATAGAGAGCCTACCGCAGGGCATTAAGATTGGGACAAGTAGCCTAAGGAGGCAGTGCCAGCTTATAAATAAAAGACCAGACTTTAAGGTTGAAACCCTACGTGGTAATCTTGACACGCGACTTAAAAAAGCCAAAGAGGGCAGCTACGATGCCGTCATTTTGGCAGTTGCAGGACTTAAGCGTCTTGGACTTGAAGAGAGTATTTCGGCTATAATAGGCTATGATACAATGCTCCCAGCCGTTGGACAGGGGGCTATCGGCATAGAAACAAGGACTAATGATGATTATGTAAATGGTATAGTGTCATCTTTAAACGATATGCAAAGCTTCACCTGTGTAGCAGCAGAGCGTGGGTTTTTAGAGCGGCTTGAAGGGGGCTGTCAAGTGCCAATAGGTGCATACGCATTTATGGATGGTGATGGACTGCTTATGATAGAGGGATTGGTCGGCACTGTTACAGGGAGTAGGATAATTAGAAGACAAAAGATTGGTAATCCACAAAATCCGCAAATCTCTGGCAAAGAGCTTGCTGAGGAAATATTACAAGAAGGGGCAGGAGCAATACTTGATGAATTCTACAAAAAAGGGTAAAGTTTATTTAGTTGGCGCAGGTCCTGGCGATATTGGCCTTTTAACGCTAAAGGGGCTTCGTTGTCTTCAACAGGCACAGGTGGTTGTCTACGATTATCATGTAAATCCTCAGATATTAAATTTTATAAATGAAGAGGCTGAAACCATATACGCTGGCAAACGTGGTGGGCATCATGCCATGACCCAAGATGAAATAAATACGGCATTAGTTAAAAATGCCCTTGAAGGTAAAACCGTTTGCAGATTAAAAGGAGGGGACCCCTTTGTCTTTGGCCGCGGTGGTGAGGAGGCGCAAATACTCCACCAAAACGGTATTGACTTTGAAATAGTCCCTGGTGTTACCTCCGCAATATCTGTACCAGCTTATGCTGGCATACCTTTAACCCACAGAAAGGTGTCATCATCCTTTGCCGTTATAACAGGTAATGAGGATGAAACTAAAATAGATAGCACGATAAATTGGGAAGGCATTGCAAAGGGATTTGACACACTGGTTTTTTTAATGGCAGTTAAAAATATGGAAACCATTATAACTAAACTTATTCAAAACGGTAAACCTGCCCAAACCCCAACTGCCGTTATAAGATGGGGTACAAGGAGTGAGCAAGAAACGATTGTAGGTACGCTTGGTAATATTACCGATTTGATGAAGGAGCATAACATAACGCCGCCGGCTGTTATGGTGTTGGGCGATGTGGTAAAGTTAAGGGAGGAGCTTAATTGGTGTGAAAAAAAGCCGCTATTTGGCCAACGTATTGTTATAACACGGCGGTATATACAAGAGTATGAAAGGCTTGAACGGCTAGGTGCTGAGATTTTTGAATATCCAACGATTGAGCCACTACCGCCAGAAAGTTATGAAGAACTTGACAGGTGTATAGATAATGTAAGTACATATGATTGGCTAGTTATTACAAGTGCTAATGGCATGAAATTTTTATTTAATCGTATAATTGAAAGAAATGGCGATATAAGAGATTTAAAAGGCATAAAGGTATGTGCAATTGGTATAAAAACAGCAAAGGCTGTTAAGTCTTATGGGATAAAGGTAGACCTTGTACCGGAGGATTTCAGCGCCGAGGGGCTTTCAGAGCTCCTTACTTCAAAAGATGGCTTTAGCACAACAGGTAATATACAGGGAATGCGTTTTTTATTACCACGAGCAGATGTGGCAAGGGAAGTTTTCCCATCTATGGTACAACAACTTGGTGGGTACATAGATACGCCTCAAGCCTATAGAAGCGTAAACCCGGAGTTTCACAGCAAGCGCATTGAAAGATACATAAAAGAAGGAAAAATCACTATAATAACCTTTACAAGTGCTGCTACTTTTAAAAATCTGCAAATAAGTATAGGCGGAGATGTGTTAAGGCTTTTAAGTAATACAAAAATAGCAGCAATCGGACATGTTACGAAAAAGGCAATCGAAAGCACTGGGCTTACTGTTGATATAATGCCTAAACGGGCTACTATTGAAGATATGGTGAATGCTATTATAAATTGGTGTGATAGTAATAAGGAGCATAATGAGCCCCAAAGTTAAAAACACTCTACTGAAGGAAAGGAAACAAATACAGAATGAGGGCGCTGCCCTCATACTCCCGCCAAAGATGTGTATGCGCACAGGCAGGTGCGGGGGCGCACTCCCGTAAAGTGTGCCTACACAACCTTGAACCCCAAAAACACTATTTTCATGAGGTATAACAAAAAATACAGCTATTATTTTTTGCAAACCATTTTTATTTTGGTACAGTATGAGAATAATTATGCTCAGGTACTTAATACCAACACCTGGTAGGACAACCATCCTTTTCTAATAACACTTCCTACCAAACCTTTGGCTTAAATCCTTTAGTGTTTATAACCTCTAAGATATTGCTTCCAACAGAAAGTACCATAAAGCCCTTTTCCTCAGCATATTCAACAAGGGTTTTACTGGTATACAGGGCAGCTATTATGCCAATAATCGCTTTATCTTTATACTCAGGATATATTATCCTAAACATATCTATGTCATTTATAAAATCATCTACAGTATTTTTTCTAAGCGTACTTTTTGTGCTATTAATAAAAACACAATCATCGGCAAAGGCACATAAGTCAAATTCCTTATTATATACGTCAAATTGTTTTTGTAATCTAGTTTTAATCTTAATGCGTTGTATCCCAAACTCGTCTCTAATAATCCGTGGAATGCTTGGAAGTACCATGTCTTCAACCATAGTGCCAAGCTTATTAGTAATTTTTCCCCAACTGAGGTTGATTGCCTTGTTTTCCTTCCGCGATTCTTCTCTGTAAGCCTCCATTTTTTCTTCGTGAGCTTCTATTTTCTTTTCGTGAGTTTCCAATTTTTTTTCAAACCGTTGCAAAGCAGCTTCTGTTTGCTTCTGAGACGCTAAAAGCTCCCTATGAGACGCTGCAAGCTCCTCCAAAACAGCCGTTGTTTGCTTCTGAGACACTAAAAGCTCCCTATGAGACGATGAAAGCTCCCTATGAGACGCTGAAAGCTCCCTATGAGACGATGAAAGCTCCTCCAAAACAGCCTTTGTTTGCTTCTGAGCCTCTGCAAGTTCCTTCAAAGTAACTTCTGTTTGCTTTTGAAACTGCACAAGATTTTGAATCTCCATTTGGGTTTTTTGGTGCATATCCTCAGTGTTTTTAATAAAATCTGCCAATATATGCTCAAGATTATAAACCCTTTCTTCTAATATTATAGACATTACCCTCCCCCTTATTTACCCACTTCACAATTAATAGTATTTTAACAAAAAAAAACATTTTATTGTGGTAATTGTTACCAAACCTTTGGTTTAAACCCTTCAGTGTTTATAACTTCCAATATTTTATCTCCAACCGAAAGTACCATAAAGCCATTGTTTTCTGCATAAATAAGCACGCTTTCATTAACGTACAAGGCAGCTAGTATGCCAATAAGTGGTTTATCTTTATGCTCAGGATATATAATTCGGAACAGTTCTATGTCTTTTATAAATCTATCCACATTGCTGTTTCTAAGTATATTTGTTGTACTATTAAGGAAAACATAACCAGCGGCAAAGGCACATAAATCAAACTCAGTTTCATACACCTCGAATTGTCTTTGCAATCTCGTCTTAATAAGTACATACTGCACACCAAACTCTTTTTCAATAATCCATGAAATGTATATAGATATAATGTCTTCAATTACATCACCAAGTTTATCGGAGGCTTTCCACAACTGACGGTTTGTTTCTATATTTTCCAGTCGCAACTCCTCTTTGTAGGCTTTTATTTCTTCTTCTGATTGTTGCAATGTAAGCCTTGTTTGCTTTTGAACCTCTGGAAGTTTTTGAGGTTTTATAGGGTTTTGTTGATGTATATTTTCAGCCTTTTCAGTAAAATTTCTAAGTATAGCCTCCACATTATTTTTAAATGTTTTATTTTCAGCTTCAATATTGTCCTTGAACTTTTGCAATTCAATCTCTCTTTGTTTATGACAGTTCACAAGCTCCTGAATAGCACTATTGGTTTGTTTTATAAAATCTGTTACTAATTCTTCAAGATTACATATTCTTTCTGTTATTGTGGACATTTTAAGGTGGACCCCTTTGTCAAGACTGTTTTTTTATTTTTAGTTTCCCTCTAAGGTTCTTCGATTCCATAGCTTTTGATTTTTCTGTGAAGATTACTTCTTTCTATTTGTAGGGCCTCGGCTGTCTTTGAGACGTTCCACTTAAACTCAATCAGTTTTTTAACGATATAGTCCTTTTCAAAACTATCCCTAGCCTCTTTTAGTGTAGAATATGAAAAATAATCTGATGTAGTTGTCTCACCAAGTAAAATATCCTTTACTGTAACTGCTTTAGACTCAACCATAACAAAAATACGTTCAAGTGTATTTTTAAGCTCCCGAACGTTACCCGGCCAATCGTAATTTTTCAGTATCTTAAGTGCCTCGGCATCAAAAACCTTTGGCGGTTTACTGTACTCAGCAGCGAATATGTCCATAAAATGGCGCACTAATTGCTCAATATCCTCACTCCTTTCCCTAAGTGGTGGAACAACAACCGGAATAACATTTAATCGAAAATACAAGTCCTCGCGAAATTTGCCATCCTTTACTTCCTTAGCAAGGTCTTTATTGGTAGCTGACACCATGCGTACATCAACCTTAATGTTCTTACTGCCACCTACTCGCTGAAACTCCTGAGTTTCTATAACCCTTAAAACCTTAGCTTGGGTTATCAGGGACATATCCCCTATTTCGTCTAAAAACAAGGTGCCTTCGTTGGCTAACTCAAACTTACCCTTTTTCTTTTCAAAAGCCCCTGTAAAAGACCCTTTTTCATGGCCAAAGAGTTCACTTTCTATTAACTCTTCAGGAATTGCCGCACAATTTAGCTCAACAAACTGCTTATTTACACGATTACTTAGCAAGTGTAGGTTTCTTGCAACCATTTCCTTACCAACACCGCTTTCGCCAAGTATTAGCACCCGTGCGTTACTTTTGGCAGCTATTTCAATATTTTTTCTTAAATCAACAATAGCACGTGAACTACCAACAATGGCGTATTTTTGGGTTAAATTTGTCTTTAGAAGTTCGTTTTGCATTTGCAGTTCTTTTTTTTCTATAGCGTTTTGAGCTGTTAAGATAACACGTTCAAGTGATAATGGTTTTTCAAGGAAATCGTATGCGCCCATCTTAGTGGCTTTTACGGCTTGTTCTATTTTGCCATGCCCGGATATTATTATCACAGGTACTACCTGGTTTAGTTTTCTTATTTCATTAAGCACTTCAAGACCATCCATGCCGGGTAACCATAAATCCAAAAAGATAAGGTCTGGCACTTTTTTTTGCATATCCTCAAGGGCAGATTCCCCATCGCTGAATGTTATTACGTTAAAATCCTCATCTTCGAGTATTTCCGATAGGGTTTCCCTTATACCTTTCTCATCATCAATAATCATAACCGTTTTCATCTCGTGCATAAAATTCAACCCCTATTAAAAACAAGGCAGCTCTATTGAAAAAACTGCCCCTTTTGGTTTATTGTCACTCACAGTTATTGTCCCCTTATGCTCTCTGATTATCCTATGGGCTATAGCAAGCCCAAGGCCTGTACCGTTTTTATTTCTTGAAAAGTAGGGTTGAAATAGTCTTTCTTTGTCCTCAACCCTTATGCCTCTACCGTTATCCATAATCTCTATAAGTACCCTATTATTACCCCACTCTTTCACAACTATTTGTATTTTACCATTTTCCTCTATTGCCTGAATTGCGTTATCTATTATATTGATAAGCACACGCTTGATATGATCAGCATCTATTATAATATCTTCAATAAATGTGCTGTAGTTGATAGATATTGCTATTTTGTCATACTCTGAGTATAGCTCTATAACTTCATTTATAAGGTGTTTCAAATTGGACATCTTAGGTTGAATGTCAGGCATTTTCCCTAATTTTGAAAACTCATCCACAAGACGCTTTAATCCATCCACCTCTCTTACTATCGTATTAGTTGCCTTTTCAATAATAATATCGAAGTTTTTATCGTTCATCTGCCATTTTTTTAGAAGCCTTTGGGCTGACAGTTTTATAGGTGTCAGCGGATT
This sequence comes from Candidatus Magnetomicrobium cryptolimnococcus, assembly GCA_018606805.1. Taxonomy (GTDB): domain Bacteria; phylum Nitrospirota; class Thermodesulfovibrionia; order Thermodesulfovibrionales; family Magnetobacteriaceae; genus Magnetomicrobium; species Magnetomicrobium cryptolimnococcus. The sequence goes on along the minus strand of JAGYWI010000019.1, from coordinate 2,422 downwards.
CTTAATCTCATGGGTTATCCTCTTTGCTACTTCTTGCCAAACAAGCGCCTTTTCGGCTAGTATCATATCCGTAACATCGTCAAAAACAACCAGCATGCCAATAGGTTTATTAAATCCGTCTTTTAGCAAAATAACAAATAGGCGTATTACCATACTTTTACCTTCAAGTGATATTTTTAATTGTTCTTCTTTACTCCAGAAAGAATATAGATTTATGTCTTTTATGAAGTTAGTCAGTTGTGGGGAGTTTATTGTTTTAGTAAGTTCTTTGTAGTGCTTATTGATAACGTCCTTAGCCCTAGTTTTTAACATATCGCAGGCCGCCTCATTTATTGTTAACAAACACATATTATTATCTAAATATATTATACCGGAGTTAATATTTGCTATTATGTTTTCAAGAAGAAGACGTCTCCTGTCGGATTCCTTATATGCCTTTTGTAGGGAGCTTTCCGTATCTTTTATCTTAACAACCATGGCATTAAATGAATTAATTAAAAGCCCTATTTCGTCTTTTCTTTCATATTGTACCATAACATTAAGGTTACCCTTTGCTACCTCTTTTGTTGCCCCTACAAGGCTTTCTATAGGTATGGTAATACTTTTAGATATTTCCAAGGCAATCCACAGGGCAAGTGCCATTGTAAAAAACGTTAATGCCCCAAGCATTATAAGATAGTTTGCCTTAAATGGTAGCTTGAACTCACCTAAATTAATGTACTCGTTGTAAGCCTTATTGATGTTTCCCACGCCATTAGTAATTTCAATAGGCACTACTGTTTCAACAAGCATCACTTCGTAAATTTCGTCTTTTTCATATAAGGGAATGAAGGCTACAACAAAGTCCCTACCATTTCTCGTTACAAGCTCTACGGTTTTTTCACCACCGAAGGCTGTCCTTAGACTTTCAGAGGTTTCTCGCTCAGCCCTATCTACGCGCCGTATAGAGTATTTTGCAGGAATTGGAATGCCTTGATTGATTTTTTCAGCATCTTCAAGTGTGTTTGCCTTTATTAAATCATATACATTTTTACCAAGCATCAGCGCGTCTTTGAGCGGCTTTGTTAACAGGGGCTCAAACCACTTATCAATATAGTTTGTAACTATACCGCTTGAAACAATAAAGAGCATAGCCGATGGCAAAAACGTTACAGCTACAAATATGGTTACTAATTTGGTCTTAAACCGGTAACCGATAACCTTTTTTCTATTTTCATGATATAACCGTGCTAAATTTTTTATTGCAAAAAAAATTACTATAATTAAAATCAATAAAGTACCGTTAAATGCTAATAAAATTACTAATTTAGGTGAAAAATTGTCCTTAATAAAAAGCGCATACTCAAACATAAACAGAAAGAGTAAGGCACTTATAACGGTCAGAAAAACAAAAAAGCGCTTCAGTTTTTTCATTACTTTACTTTTCAGGATAGAACGTTAAAGAATCAACCTTCAAATTCAACTCATTTTGCGCCATAAAAAAGAAAAAATACCCCAACATTTCAGGCGGTTTTTGTTTTATAGACTCCACCTTTACCCTAATAAAATACCTTCCATCAGCCGGCAACCTCTTCATAGAAAAGCGCATCCCACGGACGGTCAAAGCCCAATCTATCATCGAGTCAAACGACATAAACCGTTTCTCAAGCACAACCTTTTCAGTATCAGAAATTACCATAAACTGTCCCTTAACTGGATTAACCTTTATTCTTCTTATAATCTTATAGCCAGCTATAAATTCATCCGGCCAAATCCCCCATTTCCTAAAAAGATCAACATAGAAAATGTACTCCTTCTCTATTCCCATCTTTATCAGTTGTATCTGGTTGGCATCAAGGGCAAGAGAAAAACTCACTTCTAATATGCTGTCCTTAAATGACAGTATAGGTCCCTCTATTTCCGCTGCTGATGCTGAGCTAACAAGTGGGAAATATAATAGAGTGATAAACACCAAGACCTTAAGGTAAGCTAATACGTTTTTTACAATCCTCTTATACATCATAGCTCCAAATAGGTTTATCATTATACCATAAAGAAAAAAAGAAAAAGAGACCTTGAAAAAGATAGAAAAAAAGAGGGAAGGACTCTGCCCCAATGCCATTAAGTTAAGGAAAAAGAGGAGCGGGGGAAAAAGGTAGAAGAAAAAAAGATAGAGGAGTGGGGGGAAACCCTTTTTTGGCAAAAAGTGTGCGGCAGCGCACCTCCCTGTTATTCCCCCGCACCCATTACGGGAGGGTGTGTAGGCACACCTCCCTTGCGCCTACGCACCTTACGGGAGTGCGCCCCCGCACCTTACGGGAGTGCGCCCCCGCACTTCCTAAAACTTTTGGATTGTAATATCTTTAGTCATTCCTATTATCTTTTACTACATATTAAATGTTTACTATTGAATTACAGGCGTATGCGTCCAATCTTGTCCACA
>JAGYWI010000071.1 GCA_018606805.1 Candidatus Magnetomicrobium cryptolimnococcus | reverse complement strand
TTAAAGATAGCCCAAGCCTAAAATATAATATAGAAATTATTATCAATGATGCCTTTAAAGATGCTAAGTTTGAATTTGAAAAACAAACTAAAATTAGCAAGGATATTTTACCCGAAATCTGTCCTTACACATTTGGACAATTGAGTGATTATGATTTTCTACCTGAATGATAATAAATAGCCTACCGACAATCGTTACTCCTTTGGTTTAATTTTCTTTTCTTTTATCATTTTGCCAAATACTCCCCAAAGATTTTCAAAATTATCTCTGAACTTTGGATACTCCTTCAACATAAATCGCAATACCTCTGGGTCTTTTATGTTAAATTCACTTAATATATTTATCATTTCACGTTCTTCAGTTGTTAAATTATTCATATCATTTTTATCTTCAAAATTTTTATAAAATTCACTTATATCACATTGAAAAATTTTCGCCCACTTTTCTTCAGCTTCTACACCAAAAGAAGTTTCTATTTTTTGAGATAATAATTTTGATACATAGCTAACCCCCACATTGCCTAGTTCGGCAATTTCTTTAATTGAGAACCCCCTTTCATCCATTAATCTTTTGAAGTTACAAGCAACTCTTTTAGAACGATTCATAATTAATTATATTCCCTTATCGGTAATATTTTAAATAACCTAAGATAGTCAAATACTATTAACATATAGTTACTAAAACGGTAATATATGTGTATGATTTTAGAATATTTCTTCCAAGTAAACAGAATACGTTTATCTCAGCAATTAAAAACTAGCTGAAATATGATCGACCAAATAGCTACTGGGAAAAAAACAGTGTCTGCGCAACGAGCAAAGCAGATAGATCGGTTAACCAACGGGCAAGTGCCAGCGCACGTACTACGTCCGGACATATTTGACCCGCCGCCTGAGCCGGTACATAGAAAAACTCGCAAGCAGGGCAGACAGAAACAGGCAAAACCGCAGGAGATAAAGCCGTGATGTATCATATTGAACCAATTTTTCAATAATGATGCAAATGACGAGGTGTGCGTAAAACAATGACAAAAACAGAACTGAAGCCGAGCACCCGCAGGAGGTGAACAAATGGCGTACAAAAAAATAGAGACGACCATATGGAAAGACCCGTGGTTTGTTGACTTGTCCGCAATGGCAAAACTTTCATTCATATACCTGTGGACAACCGAAAGTTGCAACGCTGCCGGGTGCTATCCTCTTTCACTGAAGGTATTCGCCTTTGAGGCGGGATTGGGCAGTGTTCAGCAAGCAAAAGAAGTCCTATATGAATTAAAAGATAAGGTTGTCTATTACGAGCAACACCAAATTGTTTGGATAAAAAATCATACTATATATCAAGCCCAAAACAATAAGTATTGGAAAGGCGCACTGGCAACTGTGGAAAGGTTTCCAGAGCAAATTAAAAACGACTGGGTATCGCATTATACAGGCAAATTCCCAACGGGGGTTGCCCCTATACATAACATAACAGATACAGATAAAAAAAAAGATACTACTACAGCGCAGAGCGAAAACTCCGACCGCAAAAAAAGTGTCGAAAACGACAAAGTCGTTTTCGACCGGAGTAGTTGTAAGTTTCAAATCCCAGTAAAAAAAATGGAGGTGTGGAAAGAGACGTTTCCGGCAGTCGACATCGTGGGACAAATCGGGACGATGGAGGCATGGCTCATGTCAAACCCGAAAAACCGGAAACAGAATTACGAGCGACGGATGTTGGCTAACAATTTTATAGTTATTTTAAGATAATCATTTAAAAACATAGACTTATGTTAATTTTTGCCTAAAAACAGTAGCCACTATAATATTTTTTTATAACTATATAACTACTTGACTTTTAACTTTAATTTATGTATAATAGTAGCCACTATGTATCTTGACTATTCAACTGTTAAAACGTCTAGTGGTAAAAAGCACACGAGGATTTTATTGCGTGAATCGTATAGAGAAAATGGC
>JAGYWI010000070.1 GCA_018606805.1 Candidatus Magnetomicrobium cryptolimnococcus | reverse complement strand
ACGATACTGGAAAATAGGAATCCATTGGCTTACCACAGTTAGAAACTTATTTATGGACTTATTTAATCCTGATACTATTAAACTTATAGTGGGAATACACTAATTATGCCGAACGGTATTGTTATTAAACATACAATTACCTAAGCCTAAAAAAGCCGCTTAAATAGTTTTTGCCCACTACCACAATTATTTTAGTTACATAACCAATTGATTTATAATATTTATTTTAATTGCTTATATTTTTGTTAGCCAACATCCGTTAAATAGGTACTGATTTGGCTGTAACTGAGATACGGCTTTTGGTCTTCAGTGTTATCCATTGCACCCTTCTGCCCATGTCAGTATCCACAAACAGCCCAACACTAAGAACAGCACGACAAAAATTAACCCCATGTAATCTACAAGAAATGTTATATCCATACCTTAAGCCTCTCCTTTTCTATACGTTTTCATAGAATTTCCCTGCTCCGTCGCAGGCTTCACATTTGATGCGCACTACTTTGTTCAACACCACTTCCGTGTTGTACCCCCTCCCGTTGCACTCGGCGCAAACGACCACCACTTCCTTGAACCGTGTGAGGCTGTTCCCCTCACAGTAAGCATCACTCAGCATATGCCGACTCCTTGTAGTTTTTTTAGATCCGTGTGCAGTTCATCCACCATTACGGTGATACTGTATATCATTTCAGTAATATTATCAGCGTCTATGTCATACAGATACTCAAGCGCCTTGCTAAGGTTCTCTCTTACTTCTGCCGTTTTAGCTATAATTTCATTTATAACAACAATCTTAGGTTTCATCTCTCTTATATTCCATCCTTTTTGTTTCTACCTTCTACACTCCGCCAGCTCAAAGTCTTGGCAGGAGTTGGTTATTATTGTCTGGGTTTTTGCTTGTCCCTTTTTAGCGCAAAAGTTCGCTCCTGAGTTTTGCACATCAAGTTCAACATGCTGGCAGTTCAGGCAGATTGCCAATTCGCCAACCGTTGACCACTTCAGCGCAAAAACGCAATTATCGTTCATCATTTTACCTCCAGATATGGGAAAAGCTTAAGAATAAGCCAACGAGCCGCCACCGTAAACGCCACTACCCCGCCTACGTCTATTACAAATTCAATCATTTCCCTTCTTCTCCTTTCTTTATTGGGTTATTTATGGATAAGCTTTGCCAGCTTTTAAGAAGAAACCTACCTCTACACCCTTACTACTTCTTGAATTTTCTCTCCTTATTCTTTGTTCTATTGCCCTTTCTTCCAGTTACCCGCCCATTGCGAGGCGGGCGCCAGGGGCTGGCAGAACATCCTGACCTTTCCTACGGCGTGCCGCACCGGGTACTTATGCTTTCATTCTCTGTCAATGCTCGTTCGCAATTACGCCTATGTTGAAGTATTTTCCAGTATTCATCGTAATTATCAGTGTTATGTAGTCGCTTTGTTGCGTGATTTATCATTATTTTAAGTAATTTATTTTCTTCCATCTCTCTCTCCTTTCTTTGACTCTACAAGCCCAGTACTTCTTCAACCTCCGGGCTGAAGTCCATTCTTTTGTATTGAAACTTGGCATCCAGTGCACGAGGCGCACTGTGCCAATATTGTTTTGCTGCGATTCGCAATTGCTCTGGAAGCCTCCTGCATCTCTGCTCTTGTGTCCGTCCCTGCGTAGAACAGAACGTCGTATGTTAGTTTTAGTTGCATTATAATTTATATTACCAATTTGGCAATATAAAGCCAATATATATTTCTATGGTAGTAATAGTATTTAAAGTTTTTTTCTAAACAAAAGCAGGCACGTCGTGGTATAATATGTTATGGACAATCAATTAACTCTAATAGATAGTGATAAAGCTACAGGGCAGTCGCTATATGAGCGTGATTTCTATCAGTGGGCTATTCATAATGCTGAGTTGTTAAGGCATGGACGGTTTACTGAAATAGATGTAGAGAATATTGCTGAGGAAATAGAGAGTATGGGTAAAAGAG
>JAGYWI010000018.1 GCA_018606805.1 Candidatus Magnetomicrobium cryptolimnococcus | reverse complement strand
CGTGCTCTGAGACATGCTGTGATAGCCCGTCGGATTAGTTTTGGAACGAGAACAAATGAGGGAAGTCGTGTATATGCCTCACTGCTAAGTGTGATAGAAACATGCTTATTGAGGAAACAAGACCCTTGGACTTATATTGCTGAGACAATCGCTCTTGGGAGAAAAGGTATCACCCCTGCTGCTATTCCTGTTTCATAAGGCGAAGGGGGTGTGAACGGTTACGATTCTTTTCCAAATCAACCTCTCTAATATTTATCATAATTATTATTCAGGCAGAAAATCGTAATCACTTAACTGCTCAAAGGTGTATGGGCAGATTTCGGGTAATGTTTTTTTGCTAATACCTGTTTCCTTTGTAAATAATAGCGTTGCGTCTTCAAAGACTTCATCTATAACTATTTCTATGTTATATTTTAAACTAGGACTATTTTTTAACAGACGTTTTATCTCTGTTCTTTGTGTAGCTATCGTTAAATCCCAGCTCCGTGAACGTCTTTTAGGTTGATACTGCCATTTCAAGAGGTGCATTATCAATACTGCTAATCGGCTTTCTAACTCTCTTTTATTATTCCTACCCATATCCTCTAATTCCTCAGCTACATTTTCTAAGTCTATCTCTGTGAACCTCCCCTGTCTTATCAAGTTAACATTATGAATAGCCCACTGATAGAAATCACGCTCATATAGTGACTGCTCTGTGGCTTTATCATTATGTATTATAGTTGATTGATTGTCCATAACATATTATACCACACAATACTTTAATGTTCTCCAAAATCTTCAAGTCAAAGATGTTATCCATACAGCGTCTCTTACTTTTTTTTGCTCAATTTTTTTCTTAACTAATAAAGTTATGGCCATCTTCATTATTTTTTTGAACATGTTATCATTTGCTAACATTAAATAAAGCATATGCAACTAAAACTAACATACGACGTACTGTTTTATGAGGGGACGGACACAAGAGCGGAGGTGCATGATACCGACTTGGACTTTGCGGGGAGCGAGGTGTCTGAGGCTGAGAAGGAAGGGGTCGTGTGCGTGGCGGTGTTTCGGATGGCGGAAGCGGAGTTGAAGAGGCTTACTGAGCAATTGCGAATCGTAGCAAAAAAATATTGGCACAGTGCTCCTCGTGCACTGGATGCCAAGTTTCAATACAAATTAAGGTGGACTGATTTGTCAAGACCGTTTTTTTTATTTTTAGTTTCCCTCTAAACTTTATTTGTTTAGAAAGGAAACCGTTTTTCATTTTCCCTGTCCAAATTCTTCAGTCCATTATAATAATGATTATAAGATACAGGTTTTTAACGGTGAAATTGGAATAATTAAAGCGCTAAATGATAATACTATAACGGTTATTTTTGAAAATCCGCAAAGAGAGGTGAGTATTTCACGTGGTGCATGTGCGTTAGAACTGGCATATGCCATAACGATACATAAAGCTCAGGGGTCGGAGTGGCCAGTGGTGATAATTCCGATACACAAATCATTCGGCGGGTTCATGATGCAGAGAAACATTTTATATACAGCCATTAGCCGTGCCAAGAAAATATGTATTTTAGTAGGACACAGGGATGAAATCCCTAAAATCATCAAGCGGGATAATGTACAGAAGAGACATACAAATTTGGCACGGTTTTTAAGCGCATGATAAAAAGAATTGTACCTCCAAGCGACAAGCAGATACTGACGTCAGGGGAGGCTTGCGGGTATCTGGGAGTAAGCTGGAATACACTGAAAAAGGTTATAGACTCTGGGGAACTCAGGGTTAAACGGGTGGGCAGCCGTTATATTTTCACGAAAGTGGTGATAGATGAATATCTGGAGCGGGATAAATTTTTTGCAAAGGCTCTTTTAAGAAGCGTGAAATAGTATGGTAGAAATTGCTAAAATCAAATCTATGAGGTTATTTAAGCGAAGCAACGGCACTTGGTATGTTGAAATCAAGCGTGGGGTATGGCGTTCGCTTCAAACGAAAGACGAAAAAGAAGCAAAAATCCGTTTCAAAGCCTTGCAAAGAGAGGTGCTGCAAGGGAAGCTCGTTGCAATAGATAAGCAGCAAAGTATTACCTTATCTTTATTTTTGAAGAATATGGGAAATGGGCAAGTAAAAATGTGGCTTCTTCAACATATGAAACAGCCCATTTTATATTAAATAAATTTATGGAGGCAATAGATAAAAATAGGCAGGTAAATACACTAAAAAAGCGTGATATGGAAGTTTTTGTTGACTATTGCCGAAAAATTGGAAATAAACCTGTAACGATAAATACTGGGATAAGACAGATGAAGGCTACATTTACAAAAGCGGTAGAGTGGGGATACCTCAAGGAAAATCCTTTTAAGGGCTACTCGCTGATTAAATATCAAAAAGAAATTCCTCGATATTTGACAACTGAACAAATAGAGAAAATCTTTGAGGTAATAGATGGCAATAAAATATATAGATTACTCTTTGCTTTTTATGTTTATAAAGGGGCAAGAAGGGATGAAATAAAACGGTTAGAATGGGCAGATGTAACAGCTGATTTTGTTATTATCAAGAAATCAAAAAATTATAATTTTAGAAAAATTCCAATTTCAGGCAAGTTAAGAGAGGTTTTGGCTGAGTATAAAAAGGGGGTTGGCAAGATATTTGCCATATCATCAGACCAATTGAGTCATCAATTTAAACATTATTTTAGAAAGGCTGGCTTTGGGAATATACGACTTCATGACTTAAGACATACTTTTGCAAGTCAACTTGTGATGGCAGGGGTCGAGTTGAGAGCTGTACAAGAATTGCTTGGACACTCAGATTATGCTACCACTTTAATTTATGCCCACTTGTCAAAAGAGCATCTTAAAAAGGCAATTGAAAAACTGCCTTACTGAATCAGTTTGAGAGCAAAAAACAAGCAGTATATTGAATTTCATTAGAAATACAAGTAAAATCGCAGTACCCTGAACCTTGCGTGTCTACCAATTCCACCACTTCGGCTTAGCTAAAAACATATAAAATACAACTGGTTAGATAGTATCATAAAGTATCATTAGGTGTCAAGAAGTTTCAAATTTTTACGCATTATGCGTAAAAAGTGCGTAAATCTAATGGAGTTAAAATTGATAATAGAGATAATATTTCTTATACTGTTAGTACTGATAGCGATAAAGACAGAGAAAAAGGTCTCTGAAACAGAGCAATATATAAAACAAATACTCAAAGGAAGAGTAACAAAAAGATATTAAAAATTGTCTTGACAAAGGGGTCCACTGTAGTCCCACCGTACCTATATTATTACAAAAATGTTACACTCTCAAAAAGAGAATTTTTTCTTGATTATTTTTTTCGATTAATGATACAATGTTTATTATAGTTATGTATTTAAAAAATAGAGTGGGCGATTAGCTCAGCGGGAGAGCGCTGCCCTCACACGGCAGAAGCCACTGGTTCGAAACCAGTATCGCCCACCATTTTATTTTACAATAGGTGCATTTTACTATTAAGGCTGTTGAAAAGGTTTTTTTTATGGCTTATGCTGAGTTATTTATAGAGTTAATATTAATAACGTATAAGGAAGTATACAAATGGAAAAGGATTTATTTTCAGAAGTTCAACAGCGTACGCAGCTTGCATTTTCAAATCAAATTGAAATGCTTGTGTTTACTTTAAGTGATAATCAGATGTATGCCATAAATGTGTTTAAAATTATAGAGGTTTTAGAATGTCCAAGTAAGGTAACTAAATTGCCTTATGCGCATGCAGCAGTGAAGGGGACTATTGATTTTAGGGGAAAGGCTGTTATTGTAATAGATGTGTCTGATTTTTTAGGACTTGTACCACAGGATTTTAAAAATAAGCTTAGCTATATCATTGTCTGTGAGTATAGTACTAATATGCAGGGGTTATTGATAAATATGCCAGATACGCTTATAACGAAAAGTTGGTCAGACATTAAAAGTCCTAATGCTGTGCTTAATAATAATGGTTATTTAACGGCTATTACCTATAATGATAAAAACGAGATGATACAGTTGCTTGATATAGAAAAGATGTTAGTGGAAATTCAAGGTATTGAAACTAAGTTGGCTGAACCCATTAAGGCAGACCTTGACCACTTAGAGCTTTGTACCCATCATGTCCTTGTTGTTGATGATTCAAAGGCTGCGAGGATTATGATTGAAGCAGTGTTGAAACAGCTTGGGTTTACATATGAGAGTTTTGATTCTGCTTATGAGGCATTAAAGGCGCTTGACAATGATCCGGAGGCTGAGCGCAGGTATTGTATGATAATATGTGATATTGAAATGCCCGGCATGGATGGGTTTACTTTTACACGAATGCTTAAAACTTCCCAAAAATTAAAAGATACATATATTCTCCTTCATAGTTCAATGAGTAATCCTACCAATGAAACTAAGGCTTCGCAAGCTGGCGCTAATGGTTTCATTGCTAAGTTTCAGCCTGATGTTTTGGCCAAAAAGATTGTTGATGTACTTACAGGTAAAGAAGGCTGAGCCTCTTAGTAGTTTTTGCTGTCTTTAATATATAATCTATATTTTTCTCTTGATTTCGTAATTGAAATGTTGTAGTATAGCGGTGTTTTTTATACGCATACAGGGGTGCGTATTATATGTACTATATTAAAAGGAAGTTTATCTTGTGGTTTTATTTATACCTAAGTCTTAGGGAGAGGTTTAAGTATTTTTTTATATATGAAAATGCGCTTATATAATCATCAGTTGTTATCTTATTGCAAAAGACCGTGAAAGTAGAATTACACATAAAAAATGTGTTTGATAGGATAGCGAGTGTTTTGATTATCGGAGTGCTTGTACCGTTATTTATAGTTGTAGCGTTATTTATAAAATTCGAAAGTAATGGTGGGGTTTTCTTTCGGCAGAAGCGTTGTGGTTTAAATGGTGAGGCGTTTTATATGTATAAGTTCAGAACTATGGTTGATAACGCAGAGGCTTTGAAGTATCACCTAACAAGCGAGGTGGAGGGTTCTGTTTTTAAAGTAAAGTACGACCCGCGAATAACTCGGATTGGCCGTTTTTTAAGAAAGTGGAGTATAGATGAGTTGCCGCAGTTGATAAATGTTTTGAAAGGTGAGATGAGCCTCGTAGGGCCAAGACCTCTGGAAGAAAAGGAGATGGCTGGGGACTTGGAGTGGAAAAAACTCCGCCTTACTGTCAAACAAGGGATGACCGGTCTTTGGCAGATTAAGGGACGGGCTAGTTGCAAATTCGATGATTGGATTTTTTATGATACCTATTACGTTAACAACTGGTCTCTTTGGTTGGACTTTAAGATTCTTTTAATGACAATACCGGCGGTTTTGAGGAAAAAAGGTGCATATTAATATAACTTTAAAGACAATTAATCAGGCATTTGATGATTGTGTAAGACAAACTCCTAATAAGCATTTTATCTTGCATAAAGATGAAACCTATACCTATAGGGAGGTTGAGCGCTTATCAAATGGGTTGTGTAATTTCCTTGGTGGTTGTGGGGTTAAAAAGGGTGAACGGGTTTGTTTTATCTTGCCAAGGGTGCCTGAGCTTATAATTGCATTTATGGCCATACTCAAGGCAGGTGGTGTGCCTGTGCCTGTTAATTATACAATGAGTAAGTCGGCAGTTAGAGAGTTTATCCGCTCTATTACTCCTACAGTTATTATAGTACATGAAAAACTTTTAAAAACCTTGGATAATGAGATACTTACTCTACTTCAAAATCCGTATATAAAAACAGTGCTGGTTGGCTTAAGTGATATAACTGGGTTTATTCCATGGAAAGAGGTATGTTATTTTTTGGATAATACAGAAACGGTAACACCTACTGTTAATGACATAGCATATTTAAATTATACAACAGGTTCAACAGGAAAGCCAAAAGGAGCTGTTGCAACGCATGCCAACATATATTGGAACACTTTAAGCGCTGTTCAGACTATGGGCATTGATAATACAGATGTGCACCTTTGCATGTTTGCATCCTTTGCACACCCGCATGAGCTTTTCGTTAGGGCGATTTACACTGGTGGTGCTATTGCCTTAGTTGAAGAAATTAACCCAAAGACGATGGCTCGTGAAATTTTGGATAAATCCATCACATGTATGATGGGACTTGCCCCGATGTTTGAGATGATGAACAATCATTGTAGTGGCTATTCTTTACCTTTTTTAAAAATTGCAGAAAGCGGCGGTATGTATACAAAGCCAAATATAATAAAGGATTTTAAACGCCATTTCGGTATCCCGGTACTTTCAGTATGGGGAAGTACTGAGACAACTGGTATAGCCATAGCTAATTCACCACAAAACTACAGGGAAGATGGCTCTATGGGTAGAATTTGTCCCTACTATGATATAATGATATTAGATGAGGGTGGCAGCCAATTGGCACCTTTGCAAACGGGGGAAATCCTAATAAGCGGTCAGGGCGTTATTGAGGCATACTACGAAGGGGTAGAGTTTCCATCTATGAATGGGTGGTACAAAACGGGCGACCTTGGCTATAAAGATGAGGAAGGGTTTGTATACTTTATGGAAAGAAATAGCGGGCTTTTAAAAATAGCTGGTCTTAAGGTTTATCCTTTGCAAGTTGAGATTGTTATTTTAAAGTGTCCGGGGGTTAAAGAAGTTGCCGTTATTGGTGCTTACGATAGGAAAAGAGGGGAAATACCTGTTGCATTTGTTATTAAAGAAGAAGGACATCATATAAATGAACTTGACATAGTTAAGTTTTGTAAGAATAAAATAGCTGATTATATGATACCAAAGAAGATTGAGTTTGTTGCTGATATGCCAAGGATAGGAAGTGGTAAGATTAACAAAAAGGCTATTAAGGATAGTTATAATAGTTAATATAATAGCTCATATATGTTTTAAAATAGATTATTACTGGAATAAATAGCAAATCAGTATTTTTCTCCTATTAATGGAGGTTAAGAAAATATGCAAGCATTGGTAGTAGATGCTAAATGGCAGCCAAAGGATGAATATCCGATTACTGAGTGTGAGGTAGAAAAGCAACGGGCCAATATTGGTAGTCTTGTCTGGAAAGACCCGGTGTTTGAGGTTAGGGATGTGCCCATGCCAATTATTGGGCATGATGAGATACTTATAAAAGTGAAGCGGTGCGGTATTTGTGGTAGTGATACGCATTTATATGAAACTAGCGAAGATGGGTACGTTATATTTTCCGGCCCGGTGAAGCTTCCGTGTGTGATTGGTCATGAGTATTCTGGGATTGTTGTGGAAAAGGGTAAATCGGTTCAGCTATTTAACGTTGGTGATAAGGTTGCTGCTGAGAGTATATATTGGTGTGGTATATGTACGGCTTGCCGTAGTGGTAATTTAAATCAGTGTGAGCATGTGGAGCTGACGGGGGTTACTACGGATGGGGCTATGGCTGAGTATGCAAGGGCAAAGGAGAGGCACTGCTGGAGCATAAACGCCTTTAGTGAAAACTACGATGACGAGGAAGCGTTTGAGATAGGGGCGTTGATAGAGCCTGTGGGGTGTGCTTATAATGGGATATTTATAGGGGGCGGCGGGTTTAAGCCGGGGGCTAATGTTGCTATTTACGGCGTTGGGCCAATTGGCTTGGCTGCTGTAGCACTGACAAAGCTTGCTGGGGCTAATAAGATTATAGCCTTTGATGTAAGTAATGAAAGGCTTGCTATTGCTAAAAAACTTGGTGCTGATTATGTATATAATATAGATAATCTTAAAAAAGATGGTGTGTTACCCTCTTATGTTGTTCTTAAGCTTACGGCTGGTGGCGGGGCAGATATTAATATAGAGGCAGCAGGGGCTGCTAATTTTACAATTCCAGAGATGGAGCACTCTATGGCCGTCAATGGTAAGATTATTTATCTTGGTAGGGCTGAAACCGTTGCCCCAATACTACTAAATACCTTTGTTTCTGGAGCTAATAGTATTGTCGGGGTTCGTGGACATTCAGGATATGGTATATATAACAATATTATTAGGCTAATGGCATCTAAACGATTAGACCTAAGGGATGTGATAACGTCGCATTTTGATTTAAGTGATGTTTTAGGGGCTATTAAGAAATCAACCGATAGAAAGGACGGAAAAATACTTGTGCGCTTTTAGTTAATGAATATCTATGCTTACGCTATAAAGGCGTTTTCGCCACTTCAAAGAAAGGTGGCATTCTATGTGGCTGTAGCGGTTATTTTTTTCTTTTCCGTTATTCCAGATACGGATTTTCTGCCTGAGGTTTTTAGCATATGGGATAAATTAAACCATTTAGTAGCGTTTTTTGTACTTGCCTTTTTAATTGATGTTGCTTATAAAAACATGGAGGGTTTGTATAAAATCCTTGTGCTTTTAGGCTACGGATTTTTCATTGAATGTGTGCAAGCTCTATTGCCAACGAGGTTTTTTTCTTTTGCGGATATGTTTTTTAATTTAATAGGTCTATCGTTGTATTTCTTTTTTTTAATGAAGTACATTATAGTAAAAAGCTAAATAGCCGATACTATAGATAATGGAATTTCTAAAAATCTGGGATTTGGTTCTTAGAAGAAAAAGAATAATCTTTTTTGTTTTTGGTTTATTTTTTCTAACAGTAGTGATTATTACTCATGTTGTAAAACCAAGTTATAGGGCAAAGGCATTGGTACTACTTGAGAAAAATGAATCTCTTACAAATGTCCTTGAACTGTTAGCATTGAATATATCGCGCGCAGGTATGCAAATTTCTACTGATGATTTTAAAACTGATATAGCCATGGCAAGCATAACTCCTCAGGTAAAGAAACTTATTATTGCTTTAAAATTAAAAAATAGATTTGGTAAGGAAATAACACCAAGAAAGCTTTTAAAAACCAGCTATGTAACAAATAAGCTGTTTCCACAGCCTTTTATAAAGGTAAAACAGTATGAAGAAGCTGGTATGCTTGAGATAAGTGCCTACTCTCCAAGTGCTAAAGAAGCTGCTGCTATGGCTAACACCCTTGGACGCCTATATATAGAAGAACGTATCTCTATTATTTCAAAGGAATATGAAAAGGCAAGAGACTTTATTAAAACCCAAATGCTTATACATAAAGAACAGTACTATGGGGCACTAAATGATTATAAGAGCTTTCAAATGGAAGAGGGGGTCTATGATTTAACAAAGCAAACGGAAGAACTCATTGAAAAAATGCAAGAACTCAAAACCAGTTATGAAGAAAATGAGATTGCTGTAACCGAATACACAGCTAAACAGGCAAAGGCAGAAAGTGAGCTTGTAAAACATAAAACACTAATAGAGGATTCAAAGGAGTATGCAGATAGCGAGATTGTGCAAGGGCTTAAGGAAAAACTTAATGAACTGTCTTTAGAGCTACGGAAAAAGAGCGTTGATATTACAAAGGAACATCCAGATTACAAACAGCTTGAAAAACAGATAGAAACAGTAAAGGACAAGTTGAAAAAAGAAGCTAAAGTTGTTTTAAGTACCAAAAAATACGTTATGCATCCACTATTTGAAGAGTTGGCTGCTAAAATGGCTGATAGCGTTATAAACCTTGAGGCAGCTAAGGCTAAAAGAAAGGTGTTTAAAACATTGCTTGATGATTATGAAAAAACCCTAAAAACCCTTCCAGCTAAAACATTAGAAAATACTATTTTAAATAGTAATGTTACACAAAGTCAGGATTTATACGAGCAACTAAAAAAGTATTTAGTAAAGCTTACAATAGCCCAATCAATAGCGCTTTCGGATTTGCGTATAGTTGAGCCTGCCGATGTGCCGGATGAGGTATATTTTCCTAAAAAGGTGCTAAACTATTTTTTAGGCATTATTTTTGGTCTTGTTTGGGCACTTGTCTCAGCATTGTTGATAGATTATATTGATAATAGTATACAGAAACGGATAGAAAAAACTAAAGAGAAAATAGAAGAAGAGGAGGAGATTAAGGAAGATAAATCTGTGGAAGTTGAACCAGCAAACGCGCTGCAAAGACATGTTCCACCACAAATTCAGCCAAGGCAAGTCCCTTTAATTGGTACTATTCATCGCACACGGTATCTAACGAGCAAGGCTATCATTAGCTCCACTCCTACGCAAGCGCAGGTTTTAAAGGAAATCAATGTGGTTGGAGACGGTATTTTACACATTCAAGAAGAAATGCCTTTTAAGTCTTTTTTAATTACAAGCTCTTTAGCTTTAGAAGGTAAAACCTCACTGTGTGTCAATTTAGCTGTAACTTTCTGTATGCGGGGATTTAAAGTGCTTATTGTTGATTTTAATTTGGTAAATCCAGATATGCACAATTTTTTTAATATACCCTCCAGCCACGGTGGTTTACTTGATGTCGTTGGTGGTAAAATTGCTTTAGATGAGTGTATTGTGGAAAGTAAGGTTGAAGGCCTTTATATATTAACAGCCGGTAACCGTGCCTCTGATGCCTTTGTTGCAGATAGTGTAAACCTTGATAGTCTTTTTACCAAGCTTAAGGATTTATATGATTTAGTTATTGTGGATACGCCAGCCCTTTTTGCTTCAAATGATGTTATTACTGTTGGACGGCATGTTGATTGTGCATTTTATATTGTGGAGTCAGGGAAGGTTACTGCTATGATGATGGAAAAGCTGATTTCAGTGTTAAATGAAGCTGCTCTGGATGTCAGAGGATATATACTTAATAAGGTTGTGAAAAAGGTACAAAAATAAAATAATAAGATACTACTTTGAATAGGAAAATTTTTAGGCAATAAGGTGTTAAGGTGCACCTACTGTACAGGTGTCTATACCAAAAGTCCTTATTTTTTTCCTTTTAATTTTTCTAAATATGCTAAGATAAGGCGTGTTAGTATTTATCCCATTAAAGAAAATGGTAGGGAGGCCGAAAAAAAATTGCTGCGTGAGTGTTATATCCTTTAATAGGATTGTATATTTTATAGGAGGCAAGATGCTCGTATTGACAAGGAAGTCAGAAGAAGCAATTCAACTTGGTGATAATATAACAATCACCATTGTAGAAATTAAGGGTAATAAGGTCAGGGTTGGTATTGATGCACCAGATATAGTGCGCATATATAGAAAAGAACTGTACGATAAGATTAAATCAGAAAACATTCTATCATCGTCATTATCCATAGGTGAGTTCGATAAGATTAAGGATGCACTGCAAAACCAAGGTTAAATTTCATACATCAAGATTTGGGGAGCTTGAAGTACACGAAGAAAAGATCATTCATTTCCCGGATGGTGTTTTAGGCTTTCCTGAATCTAAAAAGTATGTACTAATTGATTATAAGGGGACAACTATTAGATGGCTTCAATCCGTAGATGACCCGGATGTGGCTTTCATTGTTGTTGAGCCGGATAAGATGTTTCCTGATTTTTCAATTCAAATAGATGGTGTAATAAGGAAGTTTCTTGAGCTTGATGAAAGCGACAGTGGGCTTGCTATTCTTTTAATGATAAGAGTTGAAAATGGCAAGATTATTGCTAATATTAATGGACCATTGTTGTTTAATGCAAACATTATGAGAGGTATTCAGATAGTTAATGAAAACGTAAGACCTGTTTTTAATAAAAAAACATAAATTGGCTATCTAACATCTTTGAAAAAGACCAAATGATAGAAAATTACGTTATAATAACAAACAATCTTCAGGTAACTACTGAAAGACCAGACCTCAAGCTTCTTGATTTTCGTGTGGGACAAATCATAAGCGCTGATGTTATGGATATAATAGAAAGTGGTATGGTAGCTTTACAGATAATTCCACCCATTGCAAAACGTGAAAGTGTGCAAGGGAAACTTATTGCAGCTCATACGGATATACATTTATCAGAGGGAGATAGGATTTCCCTAAAAGTCATTGGTACTGGTAAAGAGATTAAATTTAAGTTTCTTGGCATAGAAAACAAGGAAAATAAAATAACAGATGAAGATAGTACTGAAAATGTAGCAGTGAATACACTTTTAGATAAACTTGAAAAGAAACTTGCAACGTTATCAAACTCAAAATTAAATGCCTCTGACCTACATGAGATAAAACAGTTATTTAGCAAAATACCGGATAATCTAAAAACCATTTATCCGGAACTTAAAAGTCTTGAACGGCTTTTACCTCAAATAGAGCAGATAAGCCCGCATTCATTAAAAATCCAAGTGGATGATTCCGGTATCCTTCTTGAAACTAAGCTTAAAAATCTGTTAACCAGTGATGAAGGGCTTATTAAATTATTAGAAACTCCAAATGAGCTAATTACCCAAAGGCTAAATGACCTGACAAATGTTGCGATGAAAGCTGCAACTTCGTTTAAAGAGGATACCCCTAAACTTTTAAATATTATTGAAAGCCTTAAGCTTGACCAAACCTATAATCCAAAGGATAATGTCAGCTTATACATAGCACTTGACAAAATAGAAGAACTACTACATCAAACAATATCATTTGATATAAACACTCCACCTTCAAAGATACAAGAAACAATAGAGGAACTAACGGTACAGGCGAGAGAGCTTTTAACACTTATTAAACACCATGATAGAAGTGAGAGACTTGATGAACTTGAGCGAAACCTATCAGCCATCATACAAAAAGCTGATAAGCCACTCGTGGAGCTAAACGAAAAACGAGCAGATATAATTAAACATGTTATTGATAGTGATATGAAGGTAGTATTATTAAAGGCTCGTAATATACTAAAAAGTGATGAAGTAGTGGAACTCCTAAAACATACGGATATAGCCACAAGTCATACAATTACTATCAGTTTTGCCCATACTCTTACTCATAGTATAGATAAATTAATAAATAATATAGAATACTATCAGACCCTCTCTCGTATGCACGATATGGTATTTACGTTTTTACCATTTTCATGGAAAGAACTCAAGGATGGGGAGCTAATATTCAAAAAAAACAAATACCACACTAAACGCTCATACACGTGCGATATAAACCTAGACCTATTAAGCATAGGAAAGGTATCAATATCAATAACAGTAATGGAGGGGGAGTTTTTCGTAACCTTTAAAGCAGAAACGGCAAAAACAAAAGAGCTTATCGGTCTTGCTAAAGAAGAACTTGAGCGGGGTTTTGCAAGTGCTGGTTTGAAACTAAAGGCATTTAATATTGGACTTGAAGAAAAAATAGATTTTTCCAAGGCAAGGGTTGAAAAGGGGCTTGACATAGTAGCATGAAAGATAACCCTAACTTGTTAAAAAAAGCAGCAGCTCTGAAATACATACACACGGAAGATAGAGCCCCCAAGGTGATTGCTAAAGGCAGGGGCGCTGTTGCTGAAAAAATAGTGAATATAGCAAAAAAAAGCGGTATCCCACTAAAAGAAGATAGAGATTTAGTAGAGATACTATCAGCACTTGATCTATACCAAGAAATCCCTCCCGAACTGTACAGAGCGGTAGTGGAGGTATTAAAATTTGTTTATACGATAAGCAAAAAAAACATGCCAATCGTAAAGACATGACACTATTAGGACTACCAATAAGGGGTATAACATAGCTCTATTTAGAAAAAAACAAACATTGTCGTACAAATCAGTCGCCTTTGAGGGCTTAACTGAAAGGGATATTAGCGCTGTTTATAGCGCTGGTAAACTCATAAACTTTAAGCGCGATGAGGTACTAATAAAAGAAGGCGACATTGGCGATATTATGTATTTTATCGTCTATGGCACTGTAAATGTGGTAAGAACGCTAGGAGGTAAACAACAGCACCTTGCAACCCTTAATAGTGGCGACTTTGTAGGTGAAATATCTCTTATCAAACAAGTAAAAAGAACCGCATCTGTCATTGCTACAACACCAACAACATGTCTTTGTATTGATAAACAGGGGATGGAAACCCTCCCAGCAAATATTCAACTCACAATCTTTAAAAACCTAAACACTGTTATTTCTCAGCGTATAAGCAAATCCTTTGATAAGGAAGTAGACTACCAAAAGCAAAATGCCCAACTTACCACATATATACTAAACGACTACCAATCAAAAACCAAAAGCTACAGTGAATCCGAGTTCTTGGATGCAGTAATACAAAAACTACCAAAACTGCCTACCTATACTACTAAATTGACAAATATGCTCTTAGATGATAAGGCATCAGCAAAAGACGTAATAAGTATTGTAAGTGAAGACCCTATATTAGTCGGGCTTGTGCTTAAAAGCGTTAATTCCCCTTTCTATAATCTTAACTGTAAGGTATCAGATTTTTCACATGCAGTGCTTTTTCTTGGCTTTAACCATATATACCAACTGCTTATAGATAGTGGGATAAAGAAAATCATGCCAAATAAAAGCTATTGCCAAGACCTTTATTATCATTCAAATGCAATTTCTTTTATATGTTATGAAATAGCAATGTTAACACAGATGTCCAAACCGGTTCTAATGAGTACCATAGGGATTTTACACGATATAGGCAAATACGTAATTTTTATGCTAAGACTAAACTACCCCAAATTGGATGTCTTGATAGATGGGCTATACCATGCCAAAATAGGCTCCATTGTGTTAAAACAGTGGAGTATACCTGAAAACGTATACCAAATTATTGAATATCAAGATTACTGTGATTTCGCCTCCCCTAAGGAAGTACCTGAAACATGTAAAGAAGGTGTTGCTGTCTTACACATAGCACATATTTGCTACAACTATATTACAATTAAAAACGTAGATGAAAATTCACTGTATAGCGTTTTTTCAAATGACTTTCTTGATATACTAAATATTCAAGAAAAAACCGCCTTAGACTTTGTAATAAAACGTGTACTGCCTTCAATGGCACGAAAACTGGACACATTTCCTGAAAATATCAGGCAATTGATTTCAGCTTATGGCGGCGATTTTTGAAAAAAAAGGAAAAAAGGTGCGTAGGCGCACTCCCAAACTCCGCACCAATTACGGGAGTGCGCCTACGCACTTCCTAAAACTTTTGGCCTGTTATCTATCTACTGATTCCTCCTATCTTTTGCTACTTTGTTGTTATTAAAAAACAAAAAATATCGTTTAAAAGACGGCCCCTCAAATTTACTATAAGAGCATTTCTTTTAAGGTTTATTTTAGTTAAATTACCATCATCTATTTTACCTTCATCCTGAGGAGCATAAACCACCAGTGCTGTTGAATCTCCTTTAAGCCTAAGAATTTCATCTATTTTATCTGCATAATCCTTCCAATGAACTAAAAAAAATGTTTCACTTGCTGCTCTATCTAAGCTATCTTTGTGAATTTGTACTATATTTTCTTCTTTAAATAATTTGGAATCTATAAGCATATCTTTTAAATCTCCAAATTTTGTGGAAGCAAAAATAGCAATTCTTCTTTTAGCAAGTGCTATACCTAACCTATATAAAACTGGCAACAAACCTTTTATTGCCAAACACATAAGTATTACTACTGGTACTATTTCTACAATAGTTAAACCATATCCAATAAGATCAATAATGCCTTTAATGGTCATAGATTATCTCCTTTATTTCTCATTTAATAGTGTAAAATTTACCCAACCTAAAGGTAAGGTAGGTTCGTTGCTTGAGTATATTAATCTTCTAGTTTTTGGTGCTGGAAAACCATAACCTTCTTTATTAAAAAGTATATTTCTTAAAGCAACTTGTTGCTCATCGTCAAAAAGTAAATTAATCGTCATCCCTAAAAAACCTGTCCCCCAGCCTATTCTGAACTTGTTTGGTTGAACTTGTTTATAAAACTCACGGGTTGATGTGAGATTAAGGTCTTCATTTGTAGTTGCTTCAAACATTTTTTTTTCGTAACTCCAAAGGTCTTTACTAAATTCATTAACAACATCAAAAAGTTCATTTATATTAGAAAATGGTATATTTTTAACCTCAGATAATGATTTTTTATCTATACTTATATAAAAATTAGTAACTCCAGTAAACGTCTCTATATCCATAGACAAAGGATTATTACTTTTATCTGTTTTATATCTTGCTTTAAATTTTTCATTTTGTTGATTACCTCCAATTATTGTGGTATCGGCTTCTTTATCTATAAAATCAAACTCGCTAATTTTATTTGATCCCATCTTTTTAATTAAAATATTTTTCCCCTCATGATTTGCTTTTTTCTCACGATATTCTTTATCCGCTTTATTAGCAAATGAATACTGGTTTCCCATACATTCAACTTTAAATCCAGCCCCTCCAAAAGGAACAATTCTGCCAACCTTATTGGTTAAATCAACTTCATTTTCTCTTGGATTAACTTGTAATATACTTGATTTTTCAAGATATACAACTACTGCTTTTTGTTTTTTAACTCCAGATACTTCCGGTGTATCTTTTACATTAATATACCTAAAAAAATCACAATGAGGACTAAGATTCATTTCTTCATCTTGAAATATATAATTTTGTATTTCTTTAGAAAATTCTTTTTTTCCATTCTCCCGTTCTTTTTTTTGGGATAATTTTTTAAATTCTTTAAGTTTATCAGATATTTCTTCTATAAACTTCTTTACTGGATTATTATGTCCTTGCTGTTTATAATTCTTTGCAAACTTATACATTACAGCAGTTCTAAGAACACCCTTAATCGAACTACCAGGAATAAATGGTTTTCCAAAACCATTCCTAATAAAACTCCCTCCCAGAGGCGTATTTACAACTGATTTAAAAACCCCTTTAGCGATAAGTTCTTTTTCAGAAATTTTATTATTTTTATAATCATACATCTTATTATCTGAAAGAAACTTTTCTATACTGAAATCATTCTTCGTCTCATCTTTTATCTTTTTTTCCATATTACTAATCAATATATCTATAAGTGATAAGTTCTTTGTCTTTTCATATAGGTACAGTCCAAGTTTGTCAGAGTCAATGGCATAAGCTGTATATTCATCTTTACGAACAAAGTTATAAGCATACTTTTCTATTTCCATACCCTTAATACAAATAGGGGATAGGGTTTTTAACTCCACTTTTCTTGTTTCATATCTATCCATATTTATTTAACCTCACAAAGAGGAAGTGTAAATGGTATTCCACACCTATAAATTTTATGTTCAGTAAATCCTTCAGGGGTAACATCTACTAAAAGGCCTTCCATATTGGATGAATCAGATGTAAACACAGAGCCTTCTCCAAACATAAAACAAGTTTGTCTTTTAAGTTGATAATAACTTGATGTAGAGAAAAACCATCCTTTACGTAAAACTAAAGAATATGCAACTGGATTAATATTATTAATGTTAGAAGGAAAGTAAGTAGAAAATAAATAATGTGTGTTTGATTTATGTGAAAATATTTTCTTAAACATTTTTCTTATATCTTCTTTTTTTGTATTATATACTGGATTATTTTTTATTTGTTCATCTTCATTATCTATATCAATACAAAACCAATCTTCATCTGAAAACTCAAAACAACCACAGCCAGTACTTATTCTTCCTCCAAGTCCAGTATATTTTAAGTTATTTAATATTTTTTTAAAATCACAAAAACTAAAAACATTTTCATCAATAATGTCTACAATAAAAAATGGTTTTATATTCTCAGGATAAAAGATAAGACCGGTTCTATATATTTTTGTAGCCGAAGTTAGGCTATCAGTCAAGTGTTGCGTTTTAGTATATTCAAGCCAAAATGAATTTATTTCTTCATTCATTATTTTTTTAACATCAAGACATTCTCCTTCAAGCCATTGCAAATATGTTTTTATAGATATAAATTTTCTCTTTTTAAAATCCTTATTATATCTATAGTTTTCATCTACTAATAAATTTGGAGAAATCAGCGGTTTTGGAATATAGTACATGTATTCGTTATTTTGTACATTAGTATTTGCAAAACCAAAGGAAGAAATTTTAAAAGGAATATTTTTACTAACATTATTATCACCAGCTAAAAAATCTATAACCCATTTTTTATTAGCAAATATATCTCTTATTGCTGCAAGTGTGTTCATTATAGCACTGAATATAGTATCTGAGTGGGCATAACCCTGCACTTGTTCTACCCCATAACCCGCAACATCCGAGCCAAAGTGCACACCACCTTTAAAGTTTAGTTCTATCAGATATTTCATAATATTATATTCTATTGACTAACATTTTTATTTAATAAGGCTTTAAGTTTTTCAAAACCATCTTGTCTCAATGTATCAAGATTATTATATACATTTGGTAAAAATTCATCAGACGTATAAGATACTTTATAATATTTACTTGTCTTTTTATCAATCAAAAATTCCACACGCCCATAACCTCTGGAAATACTACCCCCAAGTCCATCATGCTGAATTATACTTAACACTAAAAAAATATTCTTTATATCAATTATAACATTATCTATCTCTTGCTCAAATATTTGAACATTTTCATAATCTATTTGAACCTTATATACAATTTCAAAACCAAACTCTGCGCCTGCAGGGACACGTTCAAAGGTTCGTGGCTGTGCGGCAGCAGTTACTCTGTCAATAGCATTTTCCATTTTTGCTTCAAATACAAATATATTGTCAGGTTTTAAAAGCTGCTCTCCTTTTTCTGTAAGATTGCAATCACGTACTAATATTTTTGCTGGAAAATTCCTTTTTTTATTTGAATTGTTTTTTGATTGTCCTGTTGAACCGTATACCCTACATATTTTACAATTTTTTGCACCAGGCCCTTGAATAGGTTGCTTATTATGTTCAAATTTACTGTTGTCATATTCAAATGAATCTATATCATCACAAACGTGTTGCATAATGTGATTTTTCTCTGAACCTGAATTTCTATTGTAAACAATTTTAGTTGGACACATAGCTAAAGCAATTTTTTCCATAATACTTCTCATTTTACCTTTCAAAGAGCTACCGGGTATATATGGAGCCCCTGTAATGGGATGCTTAATGACTGGGGAGTCAATCCCTCCAATTTCTACAGTATCGTTGGATGCTCCTATATGAAGCCCTGTTTTGGCACAAATTGTCCCTTTTATTACTATATTTCCCAGTAATCCTGGTTTGTAACTCATTTTCTATGCCTCCTTTTGCTACCTTTCAGCAGAAACTTTATGAAATGCAACAAGAGATTCAAAAAAATTAGCAAAATGCAAAAACTCTTTGTCATCAAACTTAGATTCTTTAATCTTTTTTATCATTGCACTGCAAATATCTGTTAATTCTCTTAATCCGGCTTGTTTTTGGGCAGCATTCTCAAACTGTGGACGTAGCATTAATAGCTTTGTTTTATCTTCGCCTGAAAGCGCTTTATTTGTGTCCACTGCAACTTTAATATTTTTTATGGCATCAAAAAAACGTCTTATCTGATGGGTTTTCGTTTTGCGAAGTTCTTCCGCTAAAATTTTAGCATTATCAATTAATGTATCCAAATCAATCTCTGTTAGTTTTGTAGATTTCTTAATATCATATTTAAAGGTATCTAAACGTCCCATATTATTCTCCTTTATTTCTTAATAACAATTCAAACCAAGTTAATGGTATTTTTAGATATTTTATAACCTCATGTCTTTTTTCAGCAGGCTGCTTATTAGTCAAAGGCATTTTAACTATCAAATCCCTTAGTTTTTTAATCTTTGAATTTTCTAAATCTGAAGAAGTATTATCGAATCTATCCAATATATAAAATAAATGTGGAACATATAAAGAGTTTTTAACCCACCATGTTTCAGTCAGAGAAAACAATTTATAAATCAAACCCTTTGATACATCTTTTAGAACCATTTTATCACCTTGCTTTTCGCAAAAATCAAGTAAACTTTTAATAACTAAAAACATATTATCTTCATTCCATTTAAGCGCATATACAAATTTATCATAATAATCTACTTGTTTATTCTCTATATTTTTTTTAGCTTCAATATTTAAATTATTGCTTTTATATTTATAAATAGGAGAATAAAATAGACACACTTTATTTTTTTGTGATTTGTCTTCTTTTGAATATTTAAAAGTCTTGGCATCTTCCAGAGCTTCTTTACTAAACTTAGCCATCTGATATAAAGGATATTTATCTTTATAGACAGTCAATCCGGCTGAAATAGTTAACTTTATATCTTCATAAATTTTACCTATATATTCAGTTTGATAACTATCAAAACCCCTTTGTATATCAAAAGCCAGCTCTGCTGTTTCATCCCAAGCACCAAGTATAAATAGATCGTCCCCACCAGAATATATTACTGACACATATCTACCATTTCTTTCTTTGTAGCCTTTAGTTGTTAAATCGGTGGTTTCATATTTTCCATACACATTGCCTCTACATATATCATTTAAAACAACTTTAAAAAAGTAATTTAACGTCCTTGAAATATATGAAAGTACAGCCAATTCATAGTTTTTAAGTTTACTGGTAAAGAGTTTTCCAAGATCATCAACATCCATCCTAAGGCAGCCAAGCAAATCTGCGCCGCACGACGAATTAGATAAGCCTAAAAATGATGCAGTAGTTCTTTTTTTATCCATCTTCTTACCATGTACCTCTTTACCATGTACCTCTTCATATGCGCTTTCTTCCTTTTTTTGCACCTCTGGTGGTAAATCATCTACTTTAGTTACATAGTCTGCAAACATAAATGGAACGTAATCTACATTTGTATCTGGATTAATTTTCCACAAACATTTGTTTTTTGGATTATTTTCCAATGTATAAAATACGTTGCTATTATCAATCGTTTTAAATTGCAAATAACCATCAGCTCCATTTTCAAGCTTAGTTATTCTGCTTATAAAGCTAATATTCGTTAATTGATCACCTAAAACATATAACTGATAACACATTTCATGAGCTATAATATTATTTGAGTCTTCACTATGTTTTTCTAAATCATCAATGGTTTTTATAATGACATTGTTTTTACCAAGAACCCTTAATGGTGTACTTTGCATATCAATATTATCCCTATGGCATATCTGGCATTCATGGGAATTAGTCCGTTGATAAATCTTCTTCTTTACAAAACCATCTGTAAATATTTTATCTAATTTATATGCAAATTTTTTCCTTTTGTCATCTTCAAGCAGCCTTGAAAGTTCTATCCATTTTCCTCTAAACCGTTCAATTGTTAAGTCAGCTTCAGTTAATTTCAAACATCGCAACGTTACAAAAAATGCTCCAGAGAACTCTTCGAAAGCCCAATCATTTATTGCTTCTTTTATTTTATCTATATTGCTTATATTTTCTTCATTATTGGGAAGAAGAATGCAGAAGCTGCCCCCTCCAGAGTAAATCACATGATTTAAATATTTTTTATAATCCTTAAAACAATTGTATACAAGCTCATAGCAAATATGCTCACATAAAAACTCAAGCATAAAGGAACGTGCGCGTAAAGATTTTAAAGCACCTTTTGAAGTAATTGTATAAACTGTATCTTGAATGCCTGAAAACCCTCCAGAGATAAGTAAAAACTTCTCCGAATCATTAGTAGATTTACCCTTACACGTTTCAATAGCTCTTTTTATGTTAGATTTTATATCATTAATATTTGGCTTCATCATTTTTACTCGTAATTAAAATATCATAGTTAAGTTTATACAATTTACTGTATAAGCTCCTTAGTTATACTATCTTTTCCTACTATCAATACCCATTTACTTCAATAGTTTTATTTTTTAATTATTAACATTTTGTTAAAGCAAAAACAAGACCCAAAATGCCATAGAGACAATGACTAACATTCTGCCCCTATTTTAAATTTATTTTTATTTTCAAGTAGTTCCAGTGATGATATGATTTAAGCCAAGAATAAATAGCTTATTGACACTATTTTTTTTGAATAACAACATAGCTGCACACCAAAAAATTTTGGAAGGGGAGGGAAGAACAGGGAGGTGCGCCTCCCTGTTCTTCCCCCCGCTCTTCTTTTTCCTTAACTTAATGGCATTGAGCCACATGAGGCTCCACTATTTTTATGATCTACACTTTGTGTCCTTATCAAATTGAGATGTGCTATAGTTATTCCTCTTAATTTTTTGCAAGTTGCTTATTTGAGCACAGTAGTTTTTCTTAAAAAAATTCTCCGACAAATTATTGTATAATAAGAAGATGTTAAGAAGGTAAATGCAAAATGGAAAATAACGGTAATAAAGTAAAGGAAACATCGAGGGCTCTTCAAAAAAACATTGCTGAATACAGCGTAGATGTTGCTATAGATGCAAAATATGCGCCAGTACAAGAAGTAATGTCAAGGTTTCATGGGCTACAGGAAGGGCTTACTGTCTTTTTAAAGGAAGTGTGTCATCCTTATAAGAATTGGCCAGTAGTTGTAAAAGATATTAGAACCTATGCACTTAACTATTTTTATGTATTAAAGACCCAGCCAAAGGGGCCTGATACGGCATTACTGTATGCTGAGATATTGTTGGATTCTATAGAAAGGGCGCGTCAAGAAAATGTCAAAAAGGACGCCTATAGCACTTTGTTTCAATTTATACAGAGGCTTATTAATGATACGGATGAGCACATGCCGGAATTTTATAATGTGCTTGAGTATTGTTTTACCCGTATTGGCGGGTTTCCGGATGAGCTTATGAGTATTGTTGGGGTTAGTTATTATCGCTTACGGCGGCTTGCTGAGGATTATTGTAAAAAGACAATTGATGAACGCGGACCTATTAAACCATTAGTGCTAATGTTAGAGAAATATTTGCAGTATTCTTATAAGTACTGGTTAAGTGTTGAGGATACGGTTGCATGTTTTGGGGATGAGTTTGTTG
The DNA here is from genome assembly GCA_018606805.1 of Candidatus Magnetomicrobium cryptolimnococcus. Taxonomy (GTDB): domain Bacteria; phylum Nitrospirota; class Thermodesulfovibrionia; order Thermodesulfovibrionales; family Magnetobacteriaceae; genus Magnetomicrobium; species Magnetomicrobium cryptolimnococcus. The sequence continues at coordinate 52,131 of JAGYWI010000018.1, read as the reverse complement.
AAATTGGGGACGATGGTGTTGGGGAATTATTCAGTGAGATTTCCCATAAAACGCTTAAAAGGTATAAAGAGGCGTGTGAAAGGGTTGGGCATTTACATGTGGATTTTGGCCAAAAGTTAAAAGAGCTTATTACATTTCCGGGATTTAGTGAAATAGTAAAGGAGTATGAATTAATTCCAACTAAAATATCGGCTTTGGCTTTAGATGAAAAGGTTAAGTACAATTATGAGGTGTTTTTTCTATTTCATACATTAAACATATCTGGGCTTTCATCAATACACGAGGAGTCTTTGCGCCAGATAAATAGAAAAATTACTTGGCTTATTAGTAATGAGGACTTTCAACATGTAAGACTTCTTATTCAAAGAAGTTTTAGTATTTTGAAAAAAAGTGTAAGCCAGTATCCAGTTACAGTTTTAAAGTGTATCTTGCATCTTGGTACGGGTGTGTATGAGACAAGGGATAGTGATCTAGTTCTTTTCTTTAATGAAGAGCTTTGCCGTATAGGGTTTCAATCGCCGGACTTTGCAGGGGTTACTACTGATTGGCAGATTCAAAGTAACACAGGGCATATAGAAAATATTCGGACGTGGTTAACACTTATTGGTATGAATCCGCGCTGGTCAGTAAAGCTGCTTTCATCGCTTATTATACACCTGTCATTAACCGGTGTCTTGATAAAGGACACTGACTTATTCCAGCGGGAAATAACACGGTTTTTAAATAGTGAAATAGCACCGGTGTACAATTTAGTAAAGCAGTTGATGCGTATTTTCCCGGTGTATTTTAATGAGTTAGGTGCTGAGGGGCAGTTACGGGATATATCCACAAGGATAGATGAGGCTTGTGCTAGAAAAGATAAGCTTATACATTTTTTGAGAAAACAGTGCCATGTGGAAAGCTCTAATAAAATCATTTCTTTAATAGAGGCGGTATTGACGTTTTGGAAGACTAAGACCACGGATGAGCTTAAGCCATATTTACCGCCTGATATTTATGAGCAAATAGAGCTTAGCGGTCCATACATAGATGGCGTGCATAAGGTAATGGACTATTTTTTTAATAAAAAAACGCTTAAAACCATACCAGACATTTTAACCATGGAGGATGAGTACTTTGTTGAGGTGTCAGGGGAGATACCGAAGGAAAACCGAGACGATTTTGAACGAGTAGCTCTTGCAATATCACTGTATAAGCTACTTAGCCATAAATACAGTATAGGGCATGGCGAAATTGAAAGCTATATTTTACAGGTGCAAACTACTTCTTTTCCAGATTTTAAGGAACTTATCATTGCACTTCAAGAAAAGGATGTTTATAAGAAATTAGATGTTATTACTAATTATTTAGAAACATTAAAAAAACTAATATTATCAGCAGAAAGATTTGAAATACGTGAAGATATTTATAGAAAACGCCATATTTCAGCCGAAATCCCATCCATGTATGGTACTTATCACGAGGTAAAATTTGATGCCCTTGGGCTTACATTTCGGTTAGAGGCTTTAGCTAATACACTTTTTGAAGCTTTGGTGGATACCGTAGACCTAAGCTTTATAACCCGGAGTACTTTTTACCAAATTTACCGCTATCTGCGGCTTTTCCAAAAAATGCTTGACATCGAGGGTATACCGGTAAGGGAATTTCACAGGCAATTGGATATTTTCGAGATGGCTCTTGAAATTAGAGGATTTTCATTTACTCAGTTTCTTGATATATTTAGAACCCTTTCTCAAGTTGTTGGTAATATTGTTACAGACCACTTTAATTATATACATAAAGATAATCTACAGGAAATCCTTTCAGAGGTTCAGCGGTTTAAGCTTTTGCCAAAGTATCTGCACGGTGGTATCATTGATAATGACGAATTTGACCACAAGGTGTCTGAGATATTTTTACGTGATATTATAGCCGCTTCACCGGGGATTTTGACGCTTGATCTGTTTTTAACAAAAATACTTACTACCCTTCATATGCAAGCGGAAAAACTACCGGAAGATAAACACTATCTGTTTGTTAATTACAATCCTCACGATAGCATTACTAGTATTGAAAAACCGGCAGATAGAAGGGCATATAATATAATTTATCTTGGCAATAAGGGGTTTAACCTTAAAAGGATGTACAGTTTTGGGCTACCAATACCGGAAGGGTTTATTATTACAACGGAGGTTTTCAGGTGTCTTGAGCTTTTAAGTATTTATACGCCTGCTATGGAAAATTTTAGGGCAATGATTTTATCAGAGGTTAAAAATATTGAGCGCCTTACTGGAAAGGGTTTTGGCAGGCCGTCAAATCCACTGTTACTTTCCGTAAGGAGTGGCTCTACGGTATCTCAACCCGGTATGATGGATTCGTACTTAAATGTTGGTATTAACGAAGAAATAGTTGACGGGCTTTCGGCAATAACTGGCAATGGCTGGTTTGCATGGGATTGTTACAGGCGGTATTTGCAGTCCTACGGAATGAGTTTTGGCTGTGAGCGTAATGATTTTGATGCTATAATAGGTAAAAATAAGGAAGAGGCTAAGGTGTTATTTAAAAAAGACCTTACGCCAGAGCAAATGAAGGCAACAGCTCTTAGTTATAGGACGTTTGTTGAGTCAAAGGGTATTAACGTAAATGACGACCCAAGTGAGCAGTTATTTACAGCTATAGAGCGGGTGTTTAATTCATGGAATACTAAAAAGGCAAAGACATATAGAAAGCTGCTTGGTATATCGGATGATTGGGGCACAGCAGTAACGGTACAGGCTATGGTGTATGGTAACAAAAATCGAAATGCTGGCTCAGGTGTATTATTTACCCAAAGTCCTAAGGTTTCTGCCACCAGGTTTACACCGTGGGGGGACTATACCTTTGGTAATCAAGGTGATGATGTGGTTTCAGGGTTGGTTTATACCTATCCGATTTCTATATATCAGGCTTATAAAGAAGGAAGAGAGGTTGAGTACTGCCTTGAAAGAAAGTTTCCAAAGGTGTATCAGAGGTTACGAGAAATAGCGAAAATTCTTATTTTTGATAGGCGGTGGAGTCCACAAGACATTGAGTTCACATTTGAAGGACCTGAGGAAAATCAGGTGTATATATTACAATCAAGGGAACTCGTCATAAGGCAGAAGAAAACCTATCCGGTCTTTGAACTTGATATGGAAATGCAGCAAAAACTACTGGTTGGCCATGGCGTTGGCGTAAACGGTGGGGCAATGGCTGGACGGGTGGTTTTCAACGTTAATGATATTAAGTATTGGCGTATAGCTGAGCCTAAAACGCCATTGATTCTCGTAAGGCAAGATACGGTGCCTGACGATATTGTTGAAATTTCACAAACTGATGGGCTTCTAACGGCACGTGGCGGGGCTACTTCTCATGCCTCGATTGTGGCTACAAGGCTTGATAAGACGTGTGTTGTTGGCTGTGCCGATATGGTTTGTCATGAAGGGGAGGGGCTTTTGACTATTCGGGGTATTGATGTGCTATCCGGTGAGTTTATCAGTATAGATGGCACTGAGGGGGCTATTTATCTTGGTGCTGTTAAAATATCTGGAAAAGGAGGTGTAGAATGACTAACATAAAACCCGGTATTAACGGCCTTGGCAGGATTGGTAAGCTAACCCTTTGGTATCATGTAGCCAACTGCACCTTTAAGGAGATTGTTATTAATGTTGGCCGTGAGGCTGGCAAGACGGTACACGATATTGCCAGATATATTGAAACTGATTCGACCTATGGTACGTTACAGCGGTATTTATACGGTTTTAAAGAAGGCAAGACTATAGAAAAGATAGATGAATCAAAGGGGACTATTGAGATAAACGGTACAAAGATAGAAATCCTCCGAAAGACAAGAAACCCTGCTGAAATTGGCTGGGCTAACCATGACGTAGAACTTGTTATGGATACAACGGGTAAGTTTTTAGACCCAACACTGGCACCTGATAATAAGAAAGGCTCTTTACAAGGCCACCTTGCCTCTGGCGCTAAGAAGGTTATTGCCTCTGCTCCTTTCAAAATTAAGGATAAAAGCCTTCGTATGCCTGATGAGGCAGTTACTATCATTATGGGTATAAATGAGTCTGATTATGACCCACAGCGCCACAACTTGATTTCATCAGCTTCGTGCACAACTATCTGTCTTGCCCATATGATAAAGCCCATACTTGATGAATTTGATGCAAAGCGCATCCTTACTGCTTCAATGGCAACCGTGCACGCTGCCACCGGTAGTCAAGAAGTACTTGATAGGTTACCAAAAGAAGGGGACAAGGACCTTAGAAAAAATAGGAGCATCCTAAATAATATTATACTTACAACCACCGGGGCGGCCGATACCTTGGGGCTAGTACTACCGCAAATGAAATCAATCGGCTTTATGGCAGAGTCTGTAAGGATTCCAACAACAACCGGCTCTCTTGTAATTTTGATTCTTAACATTCAAGAAGAGGGCGAGCGGATTACAATTAATAAAGAAGTAATCAATGCAATATACGAAAAGGCGGCAAGCGACAATCCCTACCTATTGTTTACTGATGAACAAAACGTTTCCTCCGATATAATTGCACTGCCAAGGGCTGCTGCTATCATAGAAGGGCACGAAACCCATACACGCAGTGCCGAAATTACGATTGACATTGACAGGGTGCTTGGTATAGACAAAGATACTATAAGCAAACTGAAAGATAAGATAATTAAAGTACCCCTAACTCAAGTAGTAGTATATGGCTGGTATGACAATGAGCTTGGTGAGTTTACTTACATGTTTTCTGAACTTATGGACATGATTGCTAAAAGCATGTAAGATAATACGAACCGTTGATTGAGAGACTAATGTGCTCTCAAACTTATTAAAAGGAGTTGTAAATGAAAACAAAGTATTTAATGTTAGCTTTAATAGTAGTAGCAGTTATGGTTATGTCAGTTGCTATGGTAAGTGCTGCAGAGCCAATGAAGCCTGCTGTAAAGGATAAGTGTCCGGTGTGTGGTATGGTAGTACATCCTTTTCCACAGTGGCTTGCTCAGATAATATTTAAAGATAAAACCTATGAAATGTTCGATGGCTCAAAGGATATGTTGAGGTTTTACCTTGATATGGAAAAGTATACCAAGGGTAAAAAGAAAGAGGATATTGAAAGTATTTATGTAACGGACTATTATACAACAAAGCTGGTTGATGCTAATAGTGTGGTCTTTATTAAGGGTAGCGATGTGATGGGTCCAATGGGTAAGGAGCTTGTGCCAGTTAGCGCTGATAAGGTTGAGTCATTTATAAAAGACCATAAAGGTGATAAACAGTTGAAATTTTCAGAAGTAACGGTAGCCGACATCCCTGAAACTGAAATGCACGATCACACAAAACATGATAAAAAAGATGATGATGAACACGGTGAAAAGACCAGCGAGCATGGTGAAGGAAACGGTAGTAAACACGATAAAAAAGAATAAATAAAATAATAATAATAATAAAAAGATAGAGGAGCGGGGGAAAACCCTTTTAGGCAAAAGGGTGCGGATGCGCACCTCCGTGTTCTTCCCCTGCACCCACTTACGGGAGTGCGCCTACGCACCTTACGGGAGTGCGCCTACGCACCTTACGGGAGTGCGCCTACGCACTTCCTAAAACTTATGGACTGTCATTTTTTTAGTTATTCCTATTATCTTTTACTACATTAACATCCATAACAAAACGTGATTATTGCCAACCCCTTTGTGCTGGGGTAATTGTTTTAAAGTACTCCATAATATAGTTTTTAATTGCCTTTGGTGTTTTTTTATTTTCCCATGTAGTGATAATTTCATCTCTAAAACATTTAGCCTTATTAAATCCATTTTTTATTGCCATTTCAATTACACTCCAGTCGTTAGAAGCGTAGAACTCGTTATAAGCTTGTAATATTTCCGGAAAAAGCTCTCGTACGGTATGTCCTAATAAAACAATGTAAAAATCAAACAACGTCTCATTTTTATTGTCAATTATATACTGCAAAGGTCCATGCAAAGAGGTGTCTGCAAGCAGGTCTTTAAATCCTCTAAGGTACACATTTGTATATCTATCTTTACAGTCTCTCAGTATTTGTAGCCATGTGTCTGAGCCTTCATCTTCAACTGATTCAGCTATCTCGTGTAATGCCAATATACTAGATACCTCCATGGCTATTTTATTAAATGTAGATGAAATCTGTATGGAGTCATCAATGTTTTTATCTATTAATCCATAGTGAGAAAATGCCCTTTTTAATGAATCCTTATATTTTTTCCCATGTAGTTCCATGAATGTTTCATATAATAGTTTAATAAGTGGAGAAAGCCGTATATATATGGATTTTCCTTGAATCATAGCAGGGGAGGTATGTAGGTCTTGGCAGATTTCTTCACTTATATAATTAATTGTACAACCGTGTAGATACTTTTCTTCAACTAATGTTGCTAAGAAAAAAGTTGGTTTAAGGTTTGTTCCGTATCCAGCACCATATATGTACCCATGTGGTTTTAATTTTATATTGATTACTTCAGCCTCAAAGGGAGGATACTCTATGCCATTTATTTTTATATTTTTAAATTCATCATTTTCTAATTCTGTCCATAGAGCCTCACGCTGTGCTATCCATGGTAGTATTTCCTTTTCATCTACTGTTTCCCACGGTAAAACACCATTTTCATGCCTATATAAACTCCGAAGCCCTAACAACATTCCACAAATTGAATAATAGCCCCAATACTTCGCATCTGATATGTTACAGTTATGTTTGGTAGTGTTTTTAATACTTTCTATGTCCATTTTTTTTATATTATACATAATGATTTTTATAATTTCAAATGGTTAAGAAATATTACGTTAAAAATGTAGTAAAAGATAATAGGAATGAGCAAAGAAATTTCAAGCTAAAAGTTTTTGGAAGTGCGTAGGCGCACTCCCGTAAGGTGCGTAGGCGCACTCCCGTAAGGTGCGTAGGCGCACTCCCGTAAGGTGCGTAGGCGCACTCCCGTAAGGTGCGTAGGCGCACTCCCGTAAGGTGCGTAGGCACACCTCCATGTTCTTCCCCCGCTCTTCTCTTTTCTTAACTTCTTGCCTTTTAACATTTCTTTGTAGTACATTTTTATAGTAATAAAGAAACATGAAAAAAAACAATGCCAAACAGACAATTATCCGATTGCTTAAAGAAATAGGGCGTTGTCGTGAAGAGGCAATAAGGCTTAAACAGGTTGAAGAATCACTATTGTATAGGTTTAGGATAGAAAAACTCGTTTCTATCATATCGAAGGACTTTATAAACATTGACGTTGATAAGCTTGATAGCGCAATAAATGATGCGCTTCAAAAGGTTGGGGATTTTGCTGGTGTAGACCGCTCTTATATATTTATTTTTTATGACAATGCAAAAAAGGCAAGTAATACCCACGAATGGTGCGCACATGGGATAACTCCGGAGATACAAAATCTTCAAAACATTGAAACAACAGCCATACCGTGGTGGATGAGCAAAATGCACCGTTTAGAGTGTATTCATATCCCGCGGGTATGTGATTTACCCAAAGAGGCATCGGCAGAAAAGACTATCCTTCAGGCTCAGGACATACAATCTTTGCTTGTGGTTCCTATGATTTATGCAAATGCACTTTATGGCTTTGTTGGCTTTGATACAGTGCGTACGGAAAAGACGTGGACAACAGAGGACATTGAAATGCTCAACATGCTTGGCGATATTTTTACAAATGCCTTACGCCGTAAGCAAATGGAAACGCAACTTAGGTTAAGTCAGGAGCGTTTAATCCAGGCAGAAAAGATAGCCTCCTTTGGTAAGCTTGCCTTACGAGTTGCACATGAAATCAATAATCCACTAACGAGTGCTTATATAAAGCTGCAAACGTTAATGGCAAATGAAAATTCCACATGGCACAGTATTGAAAATAAACTTACAGGGGTTATTAAAAGCATAGATAAGGTTGCAAACATTACTAAAGAACTTATGAACATCTCGCGTGTTGGTGAGCTTGAGTGTATTTTAATGAATATAAGTGATGCCATATATGAGGCTATCTCTGTCGTTGAATATCGCCTAACTGGAATTGTAGTACACAAGAATTTATTAAGTCAGATTGATATATATGCAGACCCTATAAAACTTGAGCAGGTTTTTATCAATTTACTTAATAACTCCATTGATGCCATAAATGATACTGGGGATATTTACATAACCACTACTGATGAGGACAATAGCGTTATTGTAGAAGTTATAGATACTGGGTGCGGTATATCTGCGGAAAATATAAAAAATGTCTTTGACCCATTTTTTACAACAAAGGCTATTGGTAAAGGCACTGGGCTTGGGCTTTCCATCTGTTATGGAGTAATAAGTCAGCATAATGGAACAATAGAGTTATCAAGCATACCTAATAGGGGTACAACGGTTAGATTGAAATTGCCATGTAATATAGGTAGGTTATGAAAACAATACTCATAATAGACGATGATGATGAAATAAGGGACGACCTATCTGAGGTGTTAGCGTCAAAGGGGTATTTGGTTGATGCGGTGTGTTGTGGGTTGGATGCCATTAGGAAGGTTAAAGAGAGATTTTTTGATATTGCATTACTTGATATGGTTATGCCTAAAGGCTCTGGTATTGATACGGTTGTTGAATTAAAAAATATTACGCCAAAGACAAAGATAATCATGATTACGGCATTTGCTAGTATTAAAAGTGCCGTTGAAGCAATAAAAAAAGGGGCTAGTGAATACATTTCAAAGCCATTTAAGGTAGGTGAACTACTTGAGGTAATAGGGCGTGTTATTGAAGAAGCCAACTTTGAAGAAGATGTTAGGCATCTTAATGTTGAACATATCCTTTCTTCTTTAGCTAATCCTATAAGAAGAGATATACTAAAGCTCTTTTATTCAAAACAAAAGATGCGCTTCATGGAAATATTAACTGCCATTGGAATGAAGCAGGAACACCAAAAGATAGTCTTTCATCTAAGAATACTTAGGCAGTCTAACATTATTGAACAAGACGACGAAAAACTTTATTTTATAACCAAGGAAGGCAAAAAGACCTTAGATTTATTGCATATACTTGAAAAATTTTTACTTAATAACAGATAAGTGTCAACGCTCATTCATTTATAAACATATATCAATTTTTTATAACCTATGAAAAAAATTATTTTCTTGAATTTATCGGTGGTTTTACTATATTTTAGTAAAATTAAAATAATATGACATTTTTGTAAAACAATAATATTTTAGAGGAGAACGAGGCATGTTTAAAAATCTAAGGATAGGGGTAAGGCTTTATATTCTTGTTGCGGTGATGGCTGTGCTTATTGTGCTAATTGGATATGTGGGGATCAAGGCTGCAAAAACTATAAATGCTAATTTTGACAGTTTGTATGCAGATAGGATGGTTCCTGTAGGGCAGCTTTCACAGGTAAGTGATAAAATGCGGGAAAATGTACAGCAGCTCCTATTGGCTGCCTTTCATGACCCAAAGATAGAGGTTAGTAAGGTTCATAATGCTGATCACCCAATTACCAAGCATACTGATAAAGTTGAGTCAAACATAAGTGAAATTACAAAATTGTGGGATGCCTACATGGCTACGTATTTAACACCAGAAGAAAAAGAGCTGGCTCTTAAATATGCAGAGTCAAGGGTTAAATTTGTCAATGAAGGGGTTATGCCATGTATAAATTATCTTAAAGAAGGCAAGTTCGATGAGGCTAATCTCTTTGTGGTAAAGACAGTTCTTAAGCTTTTTGGCGAGACTATAAAAGACGCTGAACAGTTAGTTGCAATACAACACAGTATTTCAAAAGAATTAGAGGTAACAAATGAGAGCATTTATAACACAAATAATAAAATCACAATTATATCTATTGTGCTAGGCTTAGCCTTTTCATTTATATTGGCAGCATGGATAATAAACAGTGTTGTCAAGCCAATAAATGAAGGTGTAAGAATATCGAATGAATTAGCAGATGGGAATCTGACCGTTGCTATAAATGTTACAACAAGTGATGAAACAGGAAAGCTTTTGTCTGCCTTACAGAATATGGTTAATAAGTTAAGAGAAGTAATGGGAAATGTAAGGACAGCAGCAGATAGTGTGGCGGCTGGTAGCAGTGAGTTAAGTGCAAGTGCTCAGCAAATCTCGGAAGGGGCAACAGAACAAGCAGCTTCAATAGAGGAAACCTCTTCTTCTATGGAAGAGATGTCCGCTAATATTAAGCAAAATACGGAAAATGCCCAATCAACAGAAAAAATAGCCGTAAAAGCCTCTACCGAGGCGCGTGAAAGTGGTAAATCTGTAATCAGTGCTGTAGATGCCATGAAGGAAATAGCTGGCAAAATTTCTATAATTGAAGAAATAGCTAGACAAACTAATCTGCTTGCCCTAAATGCTGCCATAGAGGCTGCAAGGGCAGGGGAGCACGGTAAGGGGTTTGCTGTTGTGGCTTCGGAGGTTAGAAAGCTTGCTGAGCGCTCTCAAAAGGCGGCTGGTGAGATTACGCAACTGTCGCAATCAAGCGTGTCTGTAGCTGAAAAGGCTGGTACAATGCTTACTCAGCTTGTGCCGGATATTCAAAAAACATCGGAACTTATACAGGAAATTACAGCAGCAAGTAATGAACAAAATACAGGGGTTGACCAAATAAATAAGGCTATACAGCAGCTTGACCGTATAATCCAACAAAATGCCTCTGCTGCTGAAGAGTTGGCATCAACGTCGCAAGAGCTTAACTCTCAGGCAGAAGTGCTTAAAGACACCATCGGATTTTTTAAAACTGGTGCGCACGATACAAGAACATCTACTACTGCTTCCACTACAAAGAAGGCGATCCACCAAAGCGGTGGTGGTAAACGTATAGGTTATGAAAAAAGATAGTAGCACTTTCTTTTTTGATGTTATACTAAAAACTGATGGCGAAGATGCGGAGGCGCACAGGGAGGTGTGCCTACACACCCTCCCTGTGCGCCTACACACCCTCCCTCACATAGGTTCGTCCCTACGTAATGGATGTGGAGGAGGCTCTATCATTTTTTTTCTTTTCTTTAAGGGAGGAGGGAAGGTTTTTGTTTAAAAGTATATACGATAAACTAAAAAGCATATTGGAAGTAAAGTTATTTAGACACATTGTTGTTGTGGCTATAACGTTACTTATATTATTTCCACTTTATAACTTAACATATGTGGTTCCTTCCTTCCACGAACTTATGGAAGGATATGTGGAAACAGAATCTTTAAGTATAACAAAACATTTAGCAGAGAATATAAATGCAGAAGAAGAATCAATAAGAATAAACGATAAATTTCTCAAAGATATTATGGATATACAAGATGATTTTAATATAGCAAGGCTTACTGTTTATTCCCCTAATGGGGATGTCATATTTTCTACATCAGATGAGCAAACAAAAAATAAAATAGATGAGAATTTACTTAATGATGTTCTATCAAAAGGAGATATATACAGCAAAGTTGTTCATAAATCACACTCTACAGTTAAGGCACACGATAAAGTCTATCTTGACGTTTATGTACCTTTTATCAGTAATAATAAACTTACCGGGATTTATGAAATATCTTATGACTACACAGAAAAACATGTTTTTCTTGAAGGATTAATACTAAAAAGTAATGCCATTACAATGTTTTTAAGTACGACTATGTTTGGTATAATAATATTTATTTTAGTAAAATCGGAAAAGGTTTTCAATGAATATGCAATGGTGTATAATGAGATAGAGAGAAACCATGCCTTTCAAAATGTGATAAGTTCGGTACTTAAACTCTCATTTAAAAACCTGCTATTAAAAGAATACTTAGAGCTTGCACTTGATTTATTATTATCACTACCGTGGTTATCAGTGAACTCTGTTGGTTGCATATTTTTGTATGATAAGGAAAGTCATAAACTTGTCTTAACCGTAAGACGGAATTTCCCAAAACAACTTTTAAACCCATGTAAAGAAGTACAAATTGGTGAATGCCTATGCGGTCTTGCTGCCTCAACCAGAGAGCTGGTATATGCCAATTCTATTGATGAGCGCCACAGCATAACGTATGATGATATGCCACCGCATGGGCACTACTGTATACCAATAAAGTCCAAGGATAAACTCTTAGGCGTTATAAATCTTGACCTCAAACATGGTCATAAGCGCTCACCATACGAGGAGCACTTCCTATTAACCTTTGCTGATACGCTTGCATCAATTATTGAACATAAACAAACCTCTGAGCAGCTTGATTTTTATGCTCATTATGACGTATTGACAGGTCTTCCAAATAGGACTCTTTTATACGATAGATTAGAACAAAGCTTAAAACACTCAAGAATTGATAATACGAAAACCGTTGTTATGCTTATAGATTTAGACCACTTTAAATACATTAATGATATATTAGGGCATGACGTGGGCGATATAATGTTAAAGATAATAGCAAATAATTTATCGCAGGCATTACGGGACACCGACACGGTGTCGCGAAGCGGTGGGGATGAGTTTATAATTATTACACGGGTTGACGAGGTTGAAGCTATTGAGAAAATAGCTAAAAAACTTATTGAAACAATATGTAAGCCAATCAAGATAAAGGACCAGCAGTGCTCAGTTATTGCAAGCATAGGTATTAGCCTATTTCCAGTAGATGGTGAGGATGTCCATACGCTTTTGAAAAAAGCTGATATTGCCATGTATAATGCTAAGCTTGGTGGTGGCAAGTGTTATTTATTCTACGCATCTAGTATGGATAAGGAATTTAAGGAACGCAACAAGCTTGAAAATGATATTCGTAATGCTATTGAAAACGACGAGCTGATTCTTTACTATCAGCCACAAATAGAACTATCTACAGGTAATGTAATTGGTATGGAAGCACTCATAAGATGGCAGCATCCAGTTTTTGGGCTTATCCCGCCTAACAAGTTTATCCCAATAGCTGAAACCACAGGTATCATCACGCTCATTGGCGAATGGGTATTAGATAGTGCATGTAGGCAAAACAAGATGTGGCAAGACAAAGGCTTTCTTAGTTTAACAGTGGCTGTTAACGTATCGTCAAACCAATTTCAGCAGTATAATTTTGTTGAAGAGTGTTTAAGGATATTGTCAGAGACAGGATTAGAGCCAAAGTACCTTGAGTTAGAAGTTACTGAAAGTGTTTCTATGAAAAATGTAGATACTACAATATCAATCCTTAAGGAGTTAAATAATGTTGGTGTTAAAATTTCCATAGATGATTTCGGTACTGGCTATTCGTCGTTAAGTTATTTAAAACACCTTCCTTTTAGTAAGCTAAAGATAGATAGGGCATTTATCAGAGATGTTACGTTTAATAATGACGACCTTGCAATTACAAAAACCATAATTGATATGGGGCATAATCTTAATTTAAAAGTCATAGCAGAAGGGGTAGAAACCCAGGAGCAGTTGGAACTATTAAAAAAGCTCAAATGCGATGAAGTGCAGGGGTTTTATTTTAGTAAGCCTGTACCGGCAGTTGAAGCTGAAAAGTTATTAAGTAATAAGTAAAAGAAAAAAAGAAGAACGGGGGTAACCCTTCTAGGCAAAAGGTGCGAAGGCGCACTCCCCAACCCCGTACCCCTTACGGGAATGCGCCTACGTACTTCCTAAAACTTTTAGTCTGCAATGTGGAGAAATATTATATATCTTTGTAAACCTGACTTAGTTGGATATATTTATAAATTAATTTTATCAATAAATTCTCTTGTAGCTATAAAGGCATCTTTAACTACTCTTGTATCTCCAAGTAAGCCTCTGTAATATCCTGCTATATGTAAAAGCTTATATAATTTATCAAATTCTTTTATAAGCTTTCCATTATGGATGGATAAATATTTTTTTATCATATTACGATAGCCATCAACCGATTGTGGTAATTCTTTGGTATCCACGCCATGTTTAATTAGATATTCATCTATAGCCTTTAGTATTGCAAGGTAAGCTGTGCCACAAGCCTCTTGCACTGGCTTAATGTCCATGTATGTATTATCATCTATTGGTGCAGTTTTTAAAATTTCTTTAGCATTTTCTAAATATCTTATAGCTTCATTTACCATATTTGCCCCCATCTACTATTTATGTATAAATAAGCTCAAGACAGTATCTCCATATATGTATTTTTTTTTAAAGAAAATATATCCGTTTTGTTCTTGAACTCTTGTTTTATAAAAGTGTTCTACAATGACTGTAGCATCATCATTTAATATATCTATTTTCCCAATAATAGGCAAAACAGTTTCAAGTTCGTCAGATTTATAAGGTGGATCAATATAAATAAAGTCAAAGCGAACACCTACATCTGCAAATATTTTTAATACACTTGCAGCCTTGCCGTGAAATGTCTTATTTTTTGCGTTAAGTGTAAATATATGGTTTTTTTTAATTTCCTCAAGAACCTTTTTACTAATGTCAACAAACATCACACTATTAGCCCCTCTGCTTAAGGCTTCAAATCCAACAATCCCGCTGCCGGCGTATAGGTCTAACACCTGAGCATCAACAATATCACTTCCAAGAATATTAAAGATAGCCTCCCGCACCTTTGAAGCCGTTGGACGCACTTTCTTTAGTAGCTTTGTATTGAGTTTGTTGCCTTTGTTAAAGCCTCCTGTTAACCTCATATACACTATTATACCCCTTGTACATGTTTATAACAATCCTTGTTATAGCTTTTATATTCTGGTAAAATACTATTATGAATAGGAAAGGCTGACACTCAAACACTATTGACGACGTTATGCGACCTTGCAATAGAGCTACCTCTTCGTCCTGCATTGAGGATTCTCATACGATTATAAAAATGCAAAAAAGGAGTTTTAATTATGAATAGATTAAAAAAAGAAATTAACTTAGGCTTTACAGAAGAAAAATTTGTAAATGGTATCCATATGTGTTACATATATAATGATGAAAAAGAACGCAGAAAAATAATGTCTCATTATATTAAAAGTGGATTATTAAATGGGGAACGGGTAGCATATTTTGCCGATATTGCAACTAAGGATGACATCAATGATTATGTAAATAATCTTGGCTGTGAATTACCTGCAAATATAGAAAAAGACCAGTTAGTTTTAACTTATGCTGTAAACACCTATTGCCCAAGTGGGGAATTTAAACCACAACAAATGACAGATACACTGATAAATTTTTATAACGATACTATAGAAAAAGGCTTCTCTCTTTCAAGGGTAACTGGCGAGATGAGCTGGGCTCTCAATAATAATATACATGGCAAAGAACGTTTGGTTGAGTATGAATGCAGACTCAATATCTTATTTGAAGACTATCCAGTAACTGCTATATGTCAATATGATGCAAATAAATTTGATGGTGGCACCTTATTTAAAATACTAAATGTACATCCATTGATGGTCGTACGAGGGCAGATTGTCTATAATCCTTATTACATACAGCCGCAGGAATTTCTAGCAAAATACTTATAAAACTATTTTAAAATGGATTGACAAATGTCTAATGAGGTTACTATTCAGTCTGATATTTTGGGGAGATTGCTTGTAATTCAAGAGACACTGGACGTAATGCCTGATAATAGGGGGATTGCAGAGTATTTGTCCAGTGCCTTAAGTGGGGTTCCGGGTATTGATAAGGTCTATATTTGTATAAACAATCAATTGTTGGCAGATAATAAAATTATAGAAATCAATTGTAACGATAAATGCTGGAATAAAGAGGATAGTTACATATGTAAAGAAACTGTAGGTACTGGGCATATTATTATTAAAAACAAGAAAGGGAAGATTGGTTGTTTTGTTATATTTGTAAAAGATATAAAGTTGTATAAGCTTTATGAGCCTTTTTTAAAAAATGTGGCAAACGTTGTAGCAAAGGAAATCGAAAATAGAGAATACATGAATGCCCTTGAAGTATCTAATATTGCCATTAAGAAAAATAGAGAAAAATTGCTTGAAGCTCAACAAATTGCTCATATTGGCAATTGGGAATATGACATTGTTAATGATGTCATTACATGGTCGGATGAGTTATATAGAATATATGATATAGCACCAGGTACAAGGCTGACATACGCACTATTAATGGAAAGGATTCATCCAGATGACCGAGCATATCATGATGAAAATACCCTTTTTTGGATAAAATATAAAAGATGTATACCATATGAATACAGGATAGTTAAGAGAAATGGTGAAATACGGTATATGTATGCAGTAGGAAAGATTGAACAGAATGAAGCGGGTGAGCCTATTAAGATGTTTGGTATAGTACAAGATTTAACTGAACTAAAGACTATTCAGGAATCCCTAATAGATAGCAGACAGCGCTTAAGTGCAACACTGTCGGTTGTGGGTGTGGGGACATGGCGATGGATTGTTGATGAAAATAAAAACACTATAGATGAAAACCTGAATCGCCTGTTGGGTTTACAACCTATTGAGACAACTGAGCCGATAGAAGAGTTTATCGGTCGTGTTCATCCTGATGATAGAGCGGCAATTACTGAGGCTATTAACAACTCTCTTAACGGTTACGGGGAAGATAACGTTGACTGCAGGATAGTGTTGCCGGATGGTTCCATTCGATGGATTAATGAAGTATGGAAGACCTTCGTAAATGAAGAAGGGAAGGTCTATGCAATGGCAGGGGCATGTTTTGATATTACTGAACGTAAGAAAAACGAAATTGAGCTAAAAAGAAAAGAACAGCTTCTAATTCAACAGTCTAAGCTGGCATCAATGGGGGAGATGATTGGCTCTATTGCTCATCAGTGGCGCCAGCCCCTTAATGCCCTTAGTATAATACTTACTGATTTAAAGGATGCTTACGTTTACGGAGAGCTTAACAACGATTATTTAACAAACGCTGTTAGGCAGTCTCAGTATTACTTACAGTTTATGTCAAAGACTATAGATGATTTTCGGAATTTCTTTAAACCGTCAAAGGACAAGGAATTATTTAATATAAGGGAAAGCATTGATGATGTTGTTAATCTTTTTTCTAAGGAATTGGAAAACCATAATATCGCACTCTACGTCAATGATAATAATAAAGAGGGGGCGTATGTTTATAGTTTTAGAAGTGAATTTAAGCAGGCTTTACTTAATATTATAAATAATGCTAAAGATGCTATCATGGAAACCGTTAAGAGTCAGTCAAAGGGTAGGATTACTATTAAGCTTGATAGTGATGATTTATGGTCTGTAGTTTGTATCTGTGATAATGGTGGTGGTATTGACTTAGATATTATAAATAGGATATTTGAGCCTTATTTTACTACAAAACATGACAATAAAGGCACTGGTATAGGGCTTTATATGTCAAAAGTCATTATTGAAAACAATATGGGGGGCAAATTGTTTGTTGAAAATGACGACAATGGCGCTTGTTTTACAATATTGGTAAGGAAAAACGGTTATAATGCTTGATAGGTTTTGTAAATTTTCTTGTAAAAATTTTGTGCTATAATTTTAAAAAATCATGAGGTGAGAAATGGCAAATTTTGAAATTCCGTCAATTGATATACGTTATGGACAATATAATGGTACTAAAACCAATAGCTACTACTTTTGGTATTACTTAAAAGAACTATATGATTGGCGAGAAAAAACAGGCCTCATACCTAATATAAAAAAGATAGATAGTATAACCATACAGGTAGATATAGGTACACGGGTTGAGGCTATAAAAGAAATTCTCTTAATGGCAGCCTATGATTACTTATATACATTTGAAAACGAACACTATGTTACCTCTGTATTAGAATACAAAAAAGACTTACAGGTACCTGCCATCTTAATACGTGAGCCAAAAGGGGATAAGCAACGGGATATATTTGCTTTATTTAATACTGCTGCTGAAAACAGAAAAGGTTCTTTAAAACGGTATATTGGTGAAAGTTATCTTGTTAGCGATATAGATGATGTTTTCAATATACAAAATGAAGCCGGCACAAGGTTTTTTACAAACACTGTGCAAGGCTCAAAAAAGGACGGCTTAAGATGGATAGAAACCCAAACGTCCATCTATACACAAAATACAGTGCGTTACGTACAATACTATAACAATCAGACATTTAACATAAACACTGACACTATTGTTGAAGAAACAACAGAGACTCTCAATGAGTTTGCATCAATAAAAGAAGAGCTTGAATCGGCCGGTATAAATGAGCTTCTTTTACCTATTGACCATATAGCAACACGCATCTTTCACCAAGACCGCGAAGACGCTATTCTTGAGATCGTTAAACTTACGCATCACTACCCATGGGGTGCTTACGGTATTGATGAAATGGATAGCTCTACAAATCCGACACGAAACGTATACCACATGGCAGAAAAGTACTCACCGGCAAAGGTCTTTACAGCCGGCAATACCGGGGATTTCTTACAATTCATAGCCCAAAAACCAAACCCTACGGAGGTATTTTGCATAAACTTCGGTAGAAGCCTACATCATATTGCATACGATATAAAAGAAGACGAGGAAACAGCTCCGGATAACCATAATATTGATAAAGTCATAAATTTTATGACTAAAAAAGGCAAAACCTCACCAGGTGGTCTTACAGGTAGTCGAGCTGAAGGATTGCGTCAGATATTTATGAAACGCTCAGAGCTAACCGGCTGGGTTACGGAATATGTGGAACGCTTTGAAGGATTTCACGGCTTTTTTACAAGAAAAAACGTTGCCTTTCTCACCGAAGCTGCCGGTAAAGATGAGGGATTAAGATTTTGAGATGGCTAATATTAGCATTATTCATCTTTATTAATGGCTGCGATAATGCACCGGAGTTTAATCCTGTTAATCTTGTGGATGGAAAATTCATGTTAAATAAATCAAGCCTTGAAAACAACAATCCAATCTTTTATGTTGTACAAATTGACAAGAAGAAGATAACGTTTTTTGTGTTAAAAACTGCTAATAAAGTTTATTCTTTTTTCAATATATGTGCCACGTGCAGGGCGTATCAACTTGGTTATAAAGCGCAAAAGGATTATATTGTGTGTAAAAGCTGCCAAATGGAAGTTCAATATGAAGAACTCCCTGTTGGAGTAGGTGGGTGTTATCCCTATAGGTTAGAAGGTTATGAGGAGGGAGAGTTTTATATAATAAAGGAGTCTGATATGGCAGTTGGAAAAAAATATTTTTTTTAAAAAGATGGAAAAAATAGGTAAAAGAAAAAAAGAAGAATGGTGGAAAACCCTTTTTAAAAATGGTTTCCACCAGTTCTTCTATTTCCTTAACTTATTGGAGTCTAAACTTAATAGGTAAAATTGCCTTAGATTTAACCGCCTTACCATCTATCTTTGCTGCTATAAATGTTGACCGTTGTACCGCCTCAATAGCGGCTTGAGCCATTCCAAAACCAGCATCCTTGACTACTTCCACACTAATTAATCTTCCCTGCGCATCTATTGTAAGCCTTAGCAGAATAATCCCTTCCCTATTAAGTTTCTTTGCCATTAGTGGATATTTGGGGGTTACTTGTTTTGCAAAGCTGGGGCCACCGTAAGCGCCAAATCTGGTTACTATCGTCTGTAGCACAGGAGCAATTGCATGTTGGCTAACAGCACGTTGACTATTGCTTGTAGGTCTCTCACCTTTAGTTTGTTTATCGCCATTTAAAGCTGGGTTTTCTATTGTATTTATTTCATCACTATCAATTGATTTACTATTGTCTGGTTTTTCAGTAACCGTTTCTATCTTTTTTGTTGTTTTTTTAGGGCTTTTAGGTGGTATCATCTTTTTTGTAACTTCTTGCCTTTTTTGAGGTTTTAGCGGTTTTTGTTTTACTTGTTGAATAATAGGAGTTATAGGTAACGGTAAAGGTGGTGCAACATCCAGTATTGAAGGAATTATAGGCATTGGTTCGCTTAGGGGCTTAATAGGATTAACAGCAACTGGCATTTTTTTTTCGAAAAATATATAGACGTGTTCCTTTGGCTTTTTTAGCTCAAACCTAAAAGGCAACAGCAGTACTAATATTAAGACATGCAATAAGCATGAAATCAATAAGCTTGTTATCCACATAGTTTTAGTGGGTCTTACTCCACATAGGGAGTAAGACCGCTTGGTTTATAAACTATATTGTAGTGTAAAATAGTAGTTTCTACCGGGCTCTGGCACTTTGACGCCACTACTGAAGGGGTCTTTATAGTATGAAAGGTGTTCATAGTACTGATTATCAAGGACATTAGCAATGCCTGCATAAAGAGTATAGTCTTTGTACTTATATCCTGCCTTTAGGTTTAAGATACCCCAGCCTGAAGTGCCCTCTTCGGCAAGTTTACCGTCAACGTCGTCTTGGTCTGAGGCAACGACGCCCTCAACTTCACCAAAGTACTTGGTTTTGTCGTATCTTAGGCTTACACGACTATTTAATGGCGGGATTTCGGCAAGATAGGTGCTATCGGTTTCGTTTTTACCAACCGTATAGGCAAGCCCAGCATATGCGTACAAATCATACGGAAGCGCCACATTTAATGATGTTTCACCGCCATACATTGCAGCATTTACATTTTTGTAGGTATAGGCATACCGCTCACCGCTCCACGCATCCCGCACTACAATGAAATCATTAAGGAAACTGTAAAATAACTGTCCCTTAAGTAATGCACGTCCTAGCTTATATTTAAGACCTATGTCCATCTCATCATTTTTGACACTAGCAAGGGAAGGGTTTCCGACACGGTCTGGTTTTTCTTTAGTGCCGCCGCGCTTTAGGGCAAAGTATCTCTCCGTAGCATCTGGCACGCGTACTGAGCGGCCATAGCCTGTAAATAGAGTTAATTCCTTATTTACGTCATAGTTAAATTGCACGTTTGCACTTATATCGTCGTCCCGATTGGTTAGAGAGTAGTCTTTAAAGTAGAGTTTATAAAAGCTGCTTCTATCAATGGTGGCATCGGAGTATGCGTGATCGTATCGTAGCCCTGAAACTACCTTTAGGGCATCTGTTATGTCGTTACTTTGCTGTGCATATATACCGACATTGACGCTTTCTACGTTAGGTATGGAGTTTTGGTCCATGTATGCGTAGTGGCGCAGGTCTTGCCCGCCGCCGTCTGCATGAGTAGAGCCGTACATTGTGGTAGTAGCCCCCCATTTTCTTACATAGTAATCAACACCAAAGGCAGTTGTTCCAAATAAGGAAAACTTCCCTTCAATACGTCCACCTGATGTTTCTGTTTCTGCATAGGTTTTCATGCTATAGGCTCTAAACATACTTTTTGTGCATTCAGTAGGATTAGACGTTGAGCTACACCGGTTGCTATCATCCATATCGTGTTGTACATCATTGTAGTAAAACTGTGTACTAAGCTCTTTAAATTGCTCTGTAATATCTTCAACTTTATAGGTAGCATTTAGTCTATCCGTATCATCTGAAACGGCATCCATTGATAAATATGGGTAGTAAACGTTATCTACTTCCTGTCTTGTGTATGAAAGTTCAAGCGCGTGGTTATCAATAGGGCTATATGTTGCCTTTGTCCAGCCGCTTTTCATGTTTATCGCAGTGCCATCAATACGGTCATCACGGTACCTGTTTATCGCAGTGCTGGAGTACACCTCCGTAAACCTTTTGTCATCGGCACTTTTGTATGGCTTTGAATACTTAAAAGCAGCACCGCCTAATATGCTAAACCTTTTAGTGCCATAAGATGCCGTAGCAGAGCTATGAACACTATCAAATGAGCCATACCCTGTGTCTACATCTGTATGAAATCCTTCCGCAATTGTCTTAGTTTTAACATTAACAAGACCGGATAAGCTGCCGCGGTTACGAATATCGTAGGGACCCTTAAGAAGCTCCACACGCTCAACTTCCGCAAAATCTATATGAAACTCATTAGGGTCCATTCTATTTGGACAAGCTCCATAGATACGTACTCCGTCTATTAACACATTAAGGTTTTCACCTTTAAAACCCCTTAACACTATATCGTTTGCAATACCACCCTTTCTCAATTTAGAGATACCGGCTATGTTTTCTATAGCCTCTGTTATATCCTTTGCGTTACTTTCCCTTACCTGTCTGGTTTCGAAGGTCTCCACCTCAGTGTCTTTTTCACCTTTCACCTCTATTTCTTCAAGCAAAGTATCTATTTCTTCATCAAAAACGGCATTTTTGCTACCATCATCAGCAAAGATAGATACACACAATAATATCAATATAAGATATAAAAATAAGACAATTTTCATGATTATCCTCCTAATTTAGATATTTACTTCTGCTATTATTGTTTAGGAATATATAATTAGTCAAAAGTAAATATAATTTTTGTTATACAGTAAAATTAGGAATAAAACTTAGGAGGTTTTTTAATGCGATTTGAAAATAAACTAATATATAAAGGAGCTATTTCTTGAGGTATACGCATAGCATATTGAAAGCTTAAATGTGTATACGCATCTTCACAAATTGCTGGTAAATCAAAAGCTGAATGTCCTGTATACTTTAGGGTATGGCAGAGGTCTAAATTTAATATAGAAGAAACGCTGCTTTTTTGCAGTTTACTTATGTCAAAAGAAACAGGTGCACTTATAACCGAAACAACATATGCAACCAGCAACATTAACTTAACACATTTAATACATATAAGGTACCGTTTTTTCATTTTAACTGTAATTGTAATCTTATTAATGCACAAGTCAATAACAAAGGGTGTAGTATATCACAAGGATAAGATGTATTCAACAATTATTACCACCTTTCTAAAAGGAGAGCAAATATTGTAAAATTAAATATGCGGTTTGTATATGTTAAAAGGTAATATAATAGTTCAGCCCCTATGCCTCGCAATGACAAATTTGTTATCTAACACTATCTATTCAGGCACTATCTATTCAGGCACTATCTATTCAGGACTACCAAAAATTTTAATCTACTGGCTATTAATCATATATATTTTCTATAATTAAACTTATAATGTCTATTTTTAATGATTTGATTTGGTATAAAATACAAAAAGGTTGTTAAATATCAAGAGAAAAAAACCGATAAGTATTAGGAGGGTATTGCAAATGGAGAGATTTTCAATAATGGAAGCAATCGAGCTTGCTATAAGGACGGAAAAACTTGGATTTACATATTACAGGGACCTTTCTACAAAATTTAAGGATAACAAAGAACTACATAGTCTATTTACAAAACTAGCAGAACGGGAATTAGCACACGAACAGACCTTTACGGATTTAAAACAAAAAATAGGGGACTCTGAGCCGGAGGCTTGGCAAGAGGTGTCTGAGTACATGAGGGCATATGTGGAGAGTGCTTTCTTTTTGGGACGGGAACAATCCTTTGCACATATGCAAAATGTTACTGATGTAATGGCTGCCGCAGGGCTTGCTATTGGTTTTGAGAAGGAAACTCTACTGTTTTTTTATAGTATTAGAGAAGCGGTTGAGGAAAAAGATATTGTTGATGCTATTATCCAAGAGGAGAAAAACCATATTCTATGGCTTGCTAATTTTAAAAAGAGTATCGGTGGTTAATGGGTTTTTGTAATGGGCTTGTTTTATGAAGGGACAATTATACATAGTTGCTACGCCTATAGGCAATTTGGATGATATTACCCTTAGGGCTATTAAGACGCTCAACTATGTTGATTTTATAGCAGCTGAAGATACTCGGCATTCAAAGAAATTATTAAACCATCTTGGGATTTCAAAACCAATGATAAGCTATTGGCGTGAAAAGGAAAAAGTGCGGACAACTGAAATAATAGCCAAACTAAATGAAGGGCATTCGGTCGCTTTAATATCAGATGCAGGTACACCCGGTATTTCCGACCCCGGTGGCGTTCTTATTAGGCAGGCGATAGAAGAGGGTATAGAGGTTATACCAGTGCCGGGACCTTCGGCATTACTGTCTGCCATTGTTGTATCTGGGCTTATTGCTGATAGGTTTACCTTTATTGGCTTTGTCTCAAGCAAACCAACACAAAGGAAAAAGGAGCTTGAAGCGCTGAAGTACGAGGATAAAACACTTGTGTTTTTTGAGTCGCCTCATAGATTAGTAGATTTTTTGTGTGATTTAAGAGAGATTTTTGGCCAAAGACGGATAGCGCTTTGTCATGAAATTACAAAGTTTTACGAGAGTTTTCGGCGTGGACCAATAGATGATATTATAAAGGAATTAGATACGGAGAAAATTGCTGGTGAGTATGTAGTCGTAGTGGAAGGGGCAGTGTATAATAAGATCACTGTGGAAGATGGTGTGCTTGAAGTAAAGAAATTAATAGAAAAGGGTATATCACGAAAAGAGGCCGTCTTGGAAGTTGCACGGGCAACTGGACTTAATAGAAATTTGTTATATAGACAAAGCATGATTGAGTAAACTACTATGCCAGAAAAATTAAAAATAGCTGTCCTTGCCTCCGGCAGAGGCTCTAACTTTCAAGCCATTATCAATGCTATAAGAGATGGGTATATAGACGTAGAAGTGGCATGTTTAATTAGCGATAGCCCAAAGGCATTTGCCCTTAATAGGGCAAAAGAGGCTGGTATTGAGTCTTTATATATGGCATCACAAAAGCATGCAAACGCCAATGACTATTACGGTACAATAGCGACGGAGTTGAAGGATAGGGGGGTGGGGCTTATTTGTCTAGCAGGCTTTATGAGGATTGTCAAGAAGCCACTCATTGATGCCTATCCGATGAGAATTATTAATATACATCCAGCCCTCTTGCCATCTTTTACGGGCTTAGATGGGCAGCAAAAGGCTATAGACTACGGTGCCAAGATTGCAGGCTGCACGGTTCATTTTGTGGATGAAGGCGTTGATACCGGGCCTATTATAGTGCAGGCTGCTACATTTGTATATAGTGATGATGATGAAGAAAGCCTATCACAGAGGATATTAAACCTTGAACATAAAATATATCCTTATGCTATAAAATTATTTTCAGAAGGCAGACTTTCATTGAAAGGGCGAGTGGTTAGCATAAGGGATGAAAAGAAGGAGGATGGGTTTATCATTTCACCTCGTTTGTAAAACTAATTTATAAATGGCTTTATCTATATAATTAAGGAGGATGAGATGGATTTATCAGAAGTAGAAAAGGTTGTAGAAAAGGTAAGGGATGGTCTTAAAAGGGAAGGGGGAGATATAGAGATTATCTCCTTAAGGGATAATATATTGTACGTGAAATTAACTGGTTCTTGTGATGGTTGCCCGATGGCGGGTCTTACTATGAAGAATTGGGTGGAACGCACCATTTTAGGTGAGTTAACTAACCTAAAGGCTGTTAAGGCTATATAAAATAGGATAATATGAGCAGCAGAAAGAAAAAAGGATTAGCTGTTTTATTGATGTTTTTGCTGATTTTTACGCACGTACCACAGGTATTGCCTTATGCGCCTTTATGTAAAGTAAAGAATATCAGATATTGGGCTAACGATGCTCAGTATATTAGGGTGGTTGTTGATTTAACTGAACCTGTGGATTTTATCAAAGGTGAGGTGGTAGAAAGAAAAAAAATTTTTTTTGATATTTATAAAAGCGAACTTGTAGGATTTGATAATAAACATTCTATTGAAATTGCAAATAATTTATTAAAAAGAATAAGGGTAGGGCAATATGATGAGGAAACTGTGCGTGTGGTGCTTGATCTTAATGAATATGAATCTTATAAATATTTTACGTTGACCGATCCGTATAGAATTATTATAGATATTTATGGGGTTGATAAAACCTATAAACCACAAGAAGAACTTGCAAGTAAAAGTATTGAAAATAAAAATACTGTAATAACGCCAAGTATACCCCAACCAGCTCCACAAGTGGTTAAAAAGCCTACAGCAACATTTGGCGCTTCCAATAGTACGGTGACTGTTACGCAAAAGGCATTTGTGGCAAAAAAGGATTTTTTCAAATCAACCCCTATAGAGGTTAGTAAGCCTGTTTATGCTCCTACAGCACCTGCTAAAGAGCAAAAAGAGGCAGTTGATATAAAACAAAAACTGGTTGCTAAAAAAGAGCAAATATCTATGATTGTGCCTGATGTCAAAACTATGAAAAAAGCCATTAAAAAAATAGTGTTAGACCCAGGACACGGTGGGCATGATACGGGCGCTATTGGGCCATCTGGTATGATGGAAAAAAATGTTGTTTTAGATGTTGCCTTAAAGTTAAAGGCATTACTGCAAAAGCAGTATGGCTACGAAGTAACAATGACAAGGGATAAGGATGTTTACCTGTCTTTAAACGAAAGAACAGCCATCGCAAATAAAAGTAATGCAGACCTGTTTGTCTCTATTCATGTGAATGCCGATGATTCAGGTACAGCAAGGGGCATTGAAACATATTTTCTTAATTGGACAAACGATAAAGAGGCCATTAAGGTTGCAGCACGGGAAAACGATATTACAGTTAAGAAGATGGAATCGGCACAATCTGAGCTTGGCGTAATACTTAGCTCCTTGGCAAGAGAAAGTAAACGGGATGAGTCCCTTCGGCTTGCTCATTTTGTACAAAATTCGTTAGTAAGTAATGTTAAACGCAATACTTCCTACGGTATACCAAAAAATCTTGGCGTTAAACAAGCACTTTTTTATGTGTTGATTGGGGCATCAATGCCTGCTGTTTTAGCGGAGCTCTCCTTCATAACACATCAACAAGAGGAACAGTTTTTAAGTCGTAAGGAATATAGAGTTACGATGGCAAAGGCACTTGCATCAGGTATTAGTCAGTATCTTGGGACTGTGCCAGATAATTACTATAATTATGCTGATGCCAATGTAAATAAAGCTATAGGGAAGAAAACCAAAAGTAGTGTTAAAAATTAGGTACAGGAAGGGGGAGAGCTCTGCTCTCCCCCTTCACCCCCTCACGCAAGGGGTCGAAGTGACCCCTTGACCCACTTACCGCAAGCTAGTTACGACATCTATATATGCTCAGATAAACTATCTGCTTTTAAATATGGTTTATAAATGGAATTAGGACTATTTTTATATGTTATCTTTATAGTTTTTCTTTTTATTATTAAAAGTGTACCTATATTTATCTTGATAGGAGTAGTTTTTCTTTTAATTTTTGTTTTACACCCAAAGAAGCCATTTAGGGCTGGTTTTGTGGCTATTTCTATAGTTATTTTTACAACATTTATCGGTAATGTTTTATTTAAAGATGGGCGCATTTTGGTTTCCATTTTGGGTTTTGATATTGCAGAGGATGGATTCAATGATGCTATTATAAATGCCTCACGAATTTTTAGTTTGATTGTCTCTGCTAAGCTTGTATTTTTTAATAAAAAAGAGCAAGAGATTGTCAATGTATTAAGACGTATTTCAAGTTCTTTAAGGTTAAATAAGATTCTACCGATGGAGGATTTTTTTGATATAATGGTGTTAACATTTTCATCGTTACCATTAATAAAAGAAAAAATTGTCTTGGATTATAAAACTGCTACAGATGAATCTGCGCATTTAAATATAATGCAAAGGGCAAATGTCATGATTAAAGTGGCTATTAATCCATTGTGTACAGTGTTTGAAGAATCCAATGATTATTTATCTAATGGAAGGGATTCATAAGATTTTCATATTTTTATAGAATAATTACTGTAATAAATGAAATCTGGAGGCGAAATATGAAAAAAAGTATGATTGTGGTGTTAATTATGTTGTTTATGATAAGTGTTGGTTATGCTGGTGGATTTGAGGTAAAAAAACAAGTTGGTGATTATACAGTTATAGTTACAATTGATAATAATCCGCCTGTGGTTGGTAAAAATAAGGCTACAATAGAAATCAAGGATAAGGCTAACAAAGTTGTAAAAGATGCCAAGGTGCGCGTTGATTATTCTATGCCTGCGATGCCAAATATGCCGCCTATGGATTATAAGGAAAAGGCAGAGCTAAAGGGCGATAAGTACGAGGCAACTATGGATTTATCAATGGCTGGATCGTGGGGAGTAGTTGTTAAATTTAAGCAAGGTGAAGGGAAAGTACAGGAAGCTAAGTTTAGTCTTGATGCAAGATAAATTGTATTAATTATGTAGTAAAAGATAAGAGGAATAGCTATATAAGTACCAAGGCAATATTAATCTAAGATTTTGATCTAAATAGGTCTTGAAAACAGCGAATGTGAATATGATAATGATTATGCTCATGCAAGCTAAAAGTTTTTGGAAGTGCGTAGGCGCACTCCCGTAAGGTGCGTAGGCGCACTCCCGTAAGGGGGTGGGGGAAGAACAGGGAGGTGCGCCTTCGCACCCCCTTTTTCAAAAGGGTTTCCCCCCTACAATCCTTTTATTTTTTTATCCTTTTATCTTTGAGGGGGGTTATGAAGACATTTATAGTGGTTTTTATCCTTTTATTTTTTCCTTTACAAGTATTAGCAACAGATAAGGAAAAAGATTTGCTTGATAGTCTGGTAAAAGAGGCTCTTATGAATTCTCCTTTGCTTAAATCTATGGAGTTTGCCATAGAGGAGTCGGAACATAGAATACCACAAAGCGGTGCGCTGCCAGACCCTGTAATTAGCGTTGGTGTTGTTAATGAAAGTCTTGATGAGTTTTTTACTGTTGGCAAAATGCAGATGTCTAAATCTGACTTTGGGGTTAAGCAGATGTTACCTTTTCCCGGAAAATTAAAATTAAAAACCGATATGGCTACTTATGATACCAAAAAACTGAAGAAAGGCTATGAGCAAAAAAGGCTTGAACTTGTCTCTATGGTACGGGTTATGTATTATGATTTGTATGGTTTGCAGCAGGAGATTTCGTTACTTGAGCTTAAATTAAAGTATTTAGATGTCCTTGAACAGACAGCCACGTCCCTTTACTCCACGGGAGAAAGGTCGGTTAATGATGTCTTGATGGTGCAAACTCAAAAATATGAAACTATCGAAATGCTTGAAAAACTGAGAGGTAATCTTAAAAAAACTGAAGCAACCCTTTGTCAAATAATTGGCAGGGGTAAGTGTGATAAATTTCCAGAAATCGAGATTGTTACACTTCATCAATTTTACTATAAAGAAGATGCACTTATGAAGTATGCCTTGGATAATTCAAAAGAGCTGGATATGCTTAAGTTAGAGATTGCAGGGGCTGGTAAAAATGTTGAATTGATGAAAAAAGAGGTCTTTCCAGATGTAGAGATAATGGCTAACTATTCGGCGAGATTTTCGGATGAATTTCTTGACATGTGGGAGGTGTATCTTTCTTTTCCTGTGCCGATTTTTTATGAACAAAAGCAAAAACACGGTATTCTTGAAGCCAAAAGTAATGTGTCAAAGCTTACGAAAGACTATGAAGAGCTTAGTTTGAAGGTTAAAAGTATGGTTATATCTGAGATGGCGCAAATAGAAGCCTCTGATCGCATTATAGCGCTTTATAGAGAGGGGCTTTTAGAAAAGGCTCGGCTTTCGGCAGATACTGCCGTTACATCATATAGAAATAATACCTCCGGCATTGAAAGTGTTATTAAAACTATAAACACGGTTATTAACTATGAAAGAAAACACGTGGAAGCTATCATGGAGCGCGAGAGAGCTATTGCAAATATCTACGTAATTACAGGAGGGCTAGCTGGATGATAAGGAGTGGATATACTGTCTTTGTATATATATGTGTGTTTTTATTTTTAACTATATCTGGTTTTGCTGAAGATGGTGGTGCTAATAAGGGTGTAAGCGATGACTTTGATGCGGATTTTGACAAAAAGCCAGGACTTGAAGTATCTATGGAAGTGCTTCAGAAGTTTGGTGTTAAAACCGTACCGTTGGTAAAAAAGGTTGTTAGTAAGGATTTAAGAGTGCCTGGGGTGGTTAGCTTTGATGAAACGACTATGCACACTATAAACACAAAATATGCCGGCTGGGTTGAAAAACTATACATTGATTATGAAGGTAAGTATGTAAAGAAAGGTGCGGTGGTTGCTGAAATTTATAGCCCTAAGCTCTTAGCTGCCAAAGAGGAACTCTTAATACTATACAATATGGAAAAGAAAAAAACTGGTATTTACTCCGGTATGTTTAATAAAGATAGAGAAAAACTAATATCAGGTGCTAAGGAAAGACTTAAAAATTGGGATATTTCTGAGCATGAGATTAATCAACTAATTAAAGATGGGGCTGCAACACGTACAGTTTCTGTGTATAGCCCGCATGAAGGGTACGTTGTAGAAAAGATGATAACAGCTGGGTCTTCTATATCGCCAGGTAAGCCGCTTTTCCGTATAGCTAGTCTATCAAAGGTATGGATTATTGTAGATGTATATGAGCAGGATGTGCCTTATATAAAGTTGGGTCAAAGCGCTGAGATATATCTTGCTAATTTTCCGGGTAAGGTCTTTAAATCGAAGGTAGATTATATATATCCTGAGCTATCTGGAAAGACAAGGACATTGAAGGTTCGTTTTCCAGTGGATAACCCTGATGGGGCGCTTAAGCCGGGTATGTATATGGAAATAAATACTTCCTTTAATATTGGCGAACAGCTCTTAGTGCCGACAGAGGCCGTCATAGATGATGGTGTACGGAAGATAGTTTTTACTGAAGAAGAGGAAAAGGGTATATTTTATCCCAAAGAGGTAGCCCTTGGGCTTAAGACAAATGGCTATTATGTGGTGCTTGGCGGGCTTACTGAGGGGGAAAAGGTAGTGCAGGGGGCTAATTTCCTTCTGGATTCAGATGCAAGACTCAAAGGCATTAAACCGTTGGAGAAAAATTAGTCTATGGTTGAAAGGTTAATAGAATATAGCGCTAAAAACCGTTTTATAATATTCATATTTGTGTTGTTATTTACGGTGTGGGGTGTGTGGGCGCTTAGGAATGTTCCATTGGATGCCATTCCAGACCTAAGTGATGTGCAAGTGATTTTAGTGTCTGATTGGCCTGGTAGAAGCCCAGACCTTGTGGAAAGTCAGATTACCTATCCAATTGCAAGTTCTTTGTTGTCTGCGCCAAAGGTGAAGGTGGTGCGTGGGTTTTCGTACTTTGGCATATCCTATGTGTACGTGGTCTTTGAGGATAATACTGATATCTATTGGGCAAGGACTCGGGTTTTGGAGTATTTAAGTAAGATAAAAGGGAAGATTCCGGATGAGGTTAAACCTGTGCTTGGGCCAGATGCGACAGGGGTTGGCTGGGTTTATCAGTACGCACTTGTTGATAAGGGTGGAAGGTATAATATTTCCGAGCTTAGAAGTTTGCAGGACTGGTACTTAAAGTATGCCCTTGAGGAGGTTAAAGGGGTTGCTGAGGTAGCCTCAGCAGGTGGGCACGTCAAGGAATATCAAATCCGTGTTGATCCAAATAAGCTGCATGCTTACGGCCTTGACGTTATGGGTATCATGGAAGCGGTCAGGGCAAATAATAGAGACGTTGGTGGACGGGTTGTTGAGTATAACGGCAGGGAGTTTATGGTAAGGGGGCAGGGGTATATTAGAAACATACAAGACATTGAAAATATTGTTGTTTCAACGAACACAAGCGGCAGCCCCTTGGTTTTAAAAGACATTGCTGTTATAAATGAAGGGCCACAGATGCGGCGTGGAACGCTTGATTTAAACGGTGAGGGCGAGGTTGTTGGTGGTATTATTGTTATGCGTTATGGGGAAAATGCCCTTAACGTTATTAATGGTGTAAAGAAAAAAATAGCAGATTTAAAGAAAACACTGCCAAAGGGCGTTGATATAGTTACTGCTTATGATAGGTCGGATTTAATATACAGGGCTATTGATACATTAAAGCAGACCCTTATAGAGGAAAGCATTATTGTAACTATTTTATGTATTATATTTTTGTTTCACTTCCGTTCAGTCCTTGTTGCAATAATAACACTGCCAATTGCCGTTCTTATGTCTTTCATTATATTTAATTACTTGGGGCTTACTGCAAATATAATGTCTTTAAGCGGTATTGCTATTGCAATAGGGGAAATGGTTGATGCTGCTATTGTTATGATAGAAAATGCACACAAACACATAGAACATAATCCTGAACTGGATAGAACAGAGGCAATCATAAATGCAGCAAAACAGGTAGGATCTCCACTATTTTTCTCATTACTTGTCATTGCTGTTTCCTTTATACCAGTATTTACGTTAGAGGCTCAGGAGGGCAGGTTGTTTAAGCCACTTGCATTTACAAAAACGTTTGCCATGTTCTTTGCATCTTTCCTTTCGATAACGTTAGTACCTGCCCTTATGGTGATATTTATAAAAGGTAAGATTGTGCCAGAAGATAAAAATCCGATAAGTAGGATTTTAATATTTTTATATAAACCAATCGTGAAATTTGCATTACGCTTTAGGATTTTTATTATACTATTAGCAATTGCTTCAATTGCCTTTAGTTGGCCAATATTTAAACGCTTAGGTTCGGAGTTTATGCCTGCCTTAAATGAAGGAATTATCCTTTATATGCCAACAACGTTACCGGGCATATCTGCCCAACAGGCATCAGATAGTGTTCAAAGACAAGACATGATAATCAAAAAAAACATACCTGAGGTTGATGTTGTTTTAGGTAAGGCTGGCAGAGCCGAAACAGCCACGGACCCAGCACCGTTTTCTATGGTTGAGACTGTTATTGTCCTAAAACCAGAGGACAAGTGGCGTCCCGGTATGACGTGGCAAAAGCTTGTTGATGAGATGGATTCAATGGTTAAGGTGCCAGGGTGGGTTAATTCATGGACTATGCCGATAAAGGCAAGAATAGATATGCTTGCAACTGGTATAAAAACTCCGCTTGGCATTAAGATATTTGGTGCTGACCCACAGGTACTACAAAAAATTGGTGCTGATATAGAAAATCTGCTAAAAGGTGTTAAGGGTGTCAGGAGTGTGTATGCTGAGCGTACGGATGGCGGATATTATATTGACATTATTCCTGATAGACTAAAATTAGCAAGGTATGGTCTCAATATTGAGGATGTCAATACAATTATAGAAAGCTCCATTGGTGGCATGCCTATAACTATGACAGTAGAGGGGAGGGCGCGTTATCCGGTGACTGTTCGGTATAAAAGGGCGCTGCACTCGGATGTGGAGTACTTAAAGAGTGTACTTGTGCCACTTAAGGGTATGGGGGTTGGGCACGTCCCACTTGGTGAAATAGCCCACATAGGGTTGCGACAAGGTCCTGATATGTTAAAAGAAGAAGATGGTATGTTGACATCATATGTATATGTGGATATAGGGGCTGGTTATGATATAGGAAGAGTTGTTGAAAAGGTGAGGCCTATTGTTGATGAAAAGATTAGTCTACCTGAAGGGTATAGACTTCTGTGGAGTGGGCAATATGAATATATGGAGCGGGCAAAGAAAAAACTTATGTTAGTGGTACCACTTACGCTTATCTTGATCTTTATTTTGTTGTATATGAGCTTTCATTCTTTTATAGAAACAACTATTGTATTACTATCAGTTCCATTTGCACTTACTGGAGGATTAATATATGTCTACCTGCAAGGCTACAACATGTCAGTTGCTGTATGGGTAGGGTTTATAGCCCTTGCTGGTGTAGCTTCTGAAACAGGGGTTGTTATGATAGTGTACCTTAATGAAGTGTATGAAAAGCGAAAACAAGAAGGTAAACTTAAAACCTACACAGACCTATATGATGCCGTCATAGAAGGGGCTGTGCAGAGGTTACGCCCTAAGATTATGACAGTAGGTTCCACTGTAGCCGGGCTTTTTCCTATTATGTGGTCGTCTGGAACAGGCTCGGAGGTTATGAAACGTATAGCAGCTCCTATGATAGGAGGAATGGTTACCTCAACTGTACTTACGCTTATAATTATACCGGTAATATATGTAATGTGGAAAAAAAGAGGACTATCTAAATAGATAAGCAAAGAAAGAAAAAGAAAAAAAGAAAAATAAAAAGAAAAAAGATAGAGGTGGGGGCAGACAGGGAGGTGCACCGCACCTTTTTGTCTAAAAGGGTTTTCCCCCGCCACCTTTTTCTTTAATTTTTGTCTTACTCTTTTTCCTTTTTATTCCGATAAAAGAAACGTGAGGCTATAATACCAGTTTCGTAGAGCAGTATTATTGGTACTGCCATTAGTAATTGATTAAAGGCATCTGGGGTAGGGGTTAAGAAGGCAGCGACAACGAATGATAAGACTAAGGCATATTTTCTACTTTTTGTAAGTTTTTCCGGTGTGACTATTCCTAATTTAGTTAAAAATATAAGTATTATTGGCAGTTCAAAAACAAAACCAAAGGCGAGTATAAATTTCATTGTAAAATCCATATAATTACCAACAGAGAGCATTGGGGTTAATCCGCTTGTTTTATATGTAAGCAGAAAGCCCAGTGCGTATGGCAGTATGATAGCAAAGCAAAAGAATGAGCCGACTAAAAATAGTAGTGTACTAATTATAATAAACGGGAAAAAAAAATTTTTTTCTTTATCGTGCAGGGCTGGTCTTACGAATAACCATATTTGCATCAATATTAATGGTATGATAATTACAAATGATGCTACCATGGATACCTTTATATTCATCCACAGGGCTTCGGCCGGGGCTAGAAAAACAAGGGAGGCTTCTTTTGCTTTTTCTATAAAAGTTATATATGGTTTATCGAGGCTTAGTTTAATGTCTTTTTCTATGGGAAATATAAGTATTTTAACAAACCAATCGGAGTAGGTAAAGCATAGGCTAAACACCAGCAATAATACAGTTAATATAATAAGAATCCGTTGCCTTAGTTCTGCCAGATGTGAGGTAAAAGGCATTTTATCATCTTTATTCATTTAATTTATCATCACCCTTTTTTTCAATATTATTGCGATTTATAATACTTAAATCCTTTATTTTTTTATCAAGGTCAGAAAACTCATCATTATAAGGCTTGTAGGTATCATCTATTTGTTCGTTAATATTTCTTTTGACGTCATAAAATGCTACCTTGATTTTCCTAATTATTTTACCGACTTTAACACCTACCTCTGGTAACCTATTTGGTCCAAACACTAAAAGTGCCACAACAAATATAACAATAATTTCCTGTATACCTAAGTCAAACATTTCTAATCATTATCCTCTTACTGTATGTGTTGTTATTTAACATATTCAAAAATCCTAGGTCTTTCGTCTTCTTTTTTTGGATATATAAAAGTTAGGGACAAGAAAAAGCGAAACTCAGGGGAGCGCTGTTTAAATTCGTAGCCAACGCCGAGTGTAGTATAGAAAAAGTTAACAGGTCTATACCTATATCCTAGTCGGCCTTCTATGTGATCAATGTTGCTTGAAAAGTGGCTTTTAGTTGTAACCAACTCTGTGAGTACGTTTACCGAGTGTGTTGCTGGGAAATCCACGCCAAGTAAGACATCATATTCTGCTTTTAGTTTGCTATCTGCTGGTTCAAAGAAAAAAAGATTTGTATGGGTTTTAAATGGGCCTATTTTTTTGGTAAGTATTAGACCACCGCCAACCCTGCCGCCGAGTGAATCTCTTTTAAATTCAACATCCGGTGAACCACTTAATAAGTATGCCAAAGAGGGGGTATAGAGTCCTTCGTCCATAAATTTATGCTTAAGGCTAAAGTGAATATCTTCAAATCCGTTATCATATTTTTTAAGCATATATGGAGATGTTATGCTTAGTTCTACGTAGTCGGTAAACGCATAGGAGGAAGTGGCACTTATGCGGAAATAACTAGGGTCGAGTGATTGTTCAAACTCAAAACCAAGAGAAACCACGCCTTTGCCGCTATTGCCGGTTGAAAAGGTTGAAAAAACACCATTTGGTTGACTAGGTTGGGATCCCTTTACGTCGAAACCAGAAGATGTTGCTGGATACACCAGTAATAGTATAAAAAATAGAAAAATAAGCACTTTCGTTTCTTTCATGAGCTTAAAAATAACAAAAAAGATACGATGCTGTCAATGCAGTTAGATAATAGTCCACATTTAGATATTAGAAAAAGTTTGACAAAACATAGTGCTAATAAATATAATTTATAAACAAATTTAAAAAAAATTAAGGAGGTTTAGATGGCAGAAGGAGTTTACAATGCTACGACAGAAACATGGGAAGCTGAGGTATTGAAGGAATCAGGGCTAGTGCTGGTGGATTTTTGGGCAGTGTGGTGTGGACCGTGTAGGATGGTTGCACCTATAATAGAAGAGCTTGCAAAAGAATACACTGGAAAGGTGAAATTTGTCAAATTAAATACTGATGAAAATCCGGATATTGCCTCTAAGTACAAAATCATGGGTATTCCTACATTGATGTTTTTTAGGAATGGGGAAAAGGTAGACCAGTTGGTTGGTGCTGTACCGAAGCCACAATTAAAAGATAGAATTGAAAATATACTTGGTTAAAGCAAACGAGTCAGAATTTGTTATTACATAAGTTATGTACTTATTGAAAGGATATTAATTGATAAAGAGTAGCATATTACTTTTTGTATTTGTAATTGTAGTAATAACTGGGTGTGAAAATAGCCGGTTGGATTTGTTAAAAGCCGGGGATAAAGCCCCGGAATTTGCTTTAAAAGATGTAAATGGCGGTGTTGTTTCCCTTAGTGATTTTAAGGATAGGGTGGTTCTTTTGGAATTTTGGTCAATGTGGTGTATGGGCTGTAGGGCTTCTATACCTTTTTTAAACACTATGAGATATACGTTTAAAGAAAGTGAACTTACAGTTATAGCATTAAATGTAGATGCTAAAGACTTTAACTCTCAAGTAAAATCATATGTTAAACAAAACAGCATGACGTACCCGATAGTACTTTCTGTAGAATCCCTCAACGAAAGCTATGGAATATCAGTGTTACCTACTATGTATTTGCTTGACAAAAAACATAATATAGCTCAGAAATACCTTGGATTTTATCCACAGTTGTATGAGTTAATGCCACAAAAGATAAAGGAGTTACTAAAAGGTGTTTAACGCTTTAAATGAAAAACTGGAAGTAATATTTAAGAGCCTGAAGGGTAAAGGGTATCTGAAGGAAGACGACATAGATGTAGCGATGAAGGAAATACGGCTGGCACTATTGGAGGCTGATGTTAATTTTAAAGTAGTAAAGGGATTTGTGCAAAGAGTTAAGGAAAAGGCTGTCGGTAAGGAAGTCCTTGAAAGCCTGACACCAGGCCAACAGGTTGTTAAAATAGTTCACGATGAGTTACGCAACTTATTAGGAAAAGACAACGAAAAAATACGAATAGCTCCCAACCCACCTACCATTATAATGATGGTTGGTTTGCATGGGTCGGGTAAAACAACCACATCAGCAAAGCTTGCAAAATATTTTAAAACGCAAGGCAGGCGTGTCTTGATGGTAGCAGCTGATTTACAGAGACCGGCTGCTATAGACCAGTTAATAACACTTGGTAAACAGATAGATATACCGGTGTTTCATTCAAGGCAATTGAAGGACCCTGTTAAACTGTGCATGGAGGCCGTAACTGATGCTAAAAAGGAAGCCAGAGAAGTTGTCATAGTAGATACGGCTGGCCGACTGCACATAGATGACAGTTTAATGGAAGAGTTAAAAAGTGTTAAAGAAACGATAGAGCCGTGGGAGGTTTTATTTGTTGCAGATGCTATGACAGGGCAGGATGCTGTTAACATAGCAGGGGCATTTAACGAAAAAATTGGTATAGACGGTATAATTCTAACCAAAATGGATGGCGATGCAAGGGGTGGGGCTGCGCTTTCCATAAGAGAGGTTACAGGTAGACCTATTAAATTCATAGGTGTAGGCGAAAAGATAGATATGCTTGAGCAGTTTTATCCTGAGCGTGTGGCGTCGCGGATTCTTGGTATGGGTGATGTCATTAGTTTTATTGAAAAGGCACAGGAGTCTTTCGACCAGAAAGAGGCTTTGGCGCTTAGGGACAAGATTTTAAATGAACGTTTTACCTTTGACGACCTTAAGGAACAATTAAAAAAAATACGCTCAATGGGACCACTTGAAAACTTACTTAATATGATTCCAGGTTTTAATAAAATGAAAGGCATAAATATTGATGAAAAACAGTTTATAAAGATAGAGGCTATCATTAATTCCATGACAAAACAGGAACGCGAAAATGCTCAGTTAATAAATGGCAGTAGAAAAAAACGAATAGCAAAGGGCAGTGGTACAGAAGTAGTTGATATAAATAGATTATTAAAACAATATAAAGAAATGAAAAAGATGATGAAGATGTTTAAAGGAAAAAAGGCTTTAAAGCTTTCTAATTTATTTTCTATGAAATAAAAAACTAAATTAGATTATAATAGAAAATAGATAATTAAAAAAAGAATTAAAGAATTAAAGAATTAAAAAAAGATAGATAGAAAGATAAATAAATATATAAATAAATAAAAAGTAAACTTTACAACTGAATAATAGATGTGTTAATATATATAGTTAGAGATAGGAGGTTTAAGTGGTAAAAATCAGATTAACGCGAATGGGTGCGCATAAACGGCCATTCTACAGAATAATAGTATGTGATTCAAGAAATAGGCGCGATGGTAGATGTATAGAAATAATAGGCAATTACAACCCTCTGAAGGAGCCGTCAGAGATAAACATTAATGTGGAAAAGGCGCAAAAATGGATAGGCAATGGCGCTCAACCTACAGACACTGTTAAGAAGCTATTACAAAAGGCTGGTGTTCAAACAGCCTAAGACAAATGGAGGTGGTTATGATGAAAGAGTTAGTAGAGGTTATGGCAAGGGCTTTGGTCGATAGACCGGATGAAGTAGCGGTAAAGGAAGTAGATGGTGAGAAAACCACAGTTTTTGAATTGAGGGTTGCTGCCAGCGACCTTGGTAAGGTTATAGGAAAACAGGGGAAAACCGCTCGTGCTATGAGAACTATTCTTTCGGCAGCCGGAACAAAGGTTGGTAAAAGGTCTGTACTTGAGATTCTTGAATAACGATGGTTTATATACGTATAGGGTGATGCTTGTTGTGATTGCCTAATAGTTACTGTTGATAATTACTGTTGATATATAACGAGTTTACTTGTGTTCTTTTACGGGGGACGGTTGATTTGCCTACCCCCTTTTGTTTTTAAATTTTCTTGTTAGATAATATATATTATGAATCTTATTACGATAGGCACTGTGCTGAAAGGCTGGGGGATTAAAGGTGAGCTTAAGGTAAGACCCTTAAATGTTCCTGTTGAGTTTTTTAGAGCTATTAAAACTGTTTATATCGAAAATACAGATAAGATAATAGAAAAAAGGGACATTTCTAATGTAAAATTTGTATCTAAGTATGTGGTTATAAAAATTATTGGCATTGATTTGCCAGAAAAGGCAGATATGTTGCAAGGGGCTTTTTTAAAGGCAGACAATAGTGATTTTGCACCTCTACCAGAAGGGCACTATTATTATCATCAGATAATAGGCCTTAAGGTTTTAACTGAGGATGGGCAAGAAAAAGGGGTTATCAAAGACATACTGCCAGTTTCTTCAAA
Organism: Candidatus Magnetomicrobium cryptolimnococcus; assembly: GCA_018606805.1. Taxonomy (GTDB): domain Bacteria; phylum Nitrospirota; class Thermodesulfovibrionia; order Thermodesulfovibrionales; family Magnetobacteriaceae; genus Magnetomicrobium; species Magnetomicrobium cryptolimnococcus. The sequence continues at coordinate 12,738 of JAGYWI010000018.1, read as the reverse complement.
CGATGTATATGTTGCCGAGGATAGAGATGTAAACGGAATAGTAAAAGAGTACTTGATTCCTGCTATAGCTGATATAGTAAAGGAAATCAACGTTGGAGGTGGGTTTATAATAATCTATCCAATGGGGGGACTCTTTGAGTGAGATTTGACATCTTAACGCTATTTCCTTCGATGGTTGAATTTTACGTTAGGGAGAGCATTATAAAAAGGGCTATTGAAGCTGGCATTGTAGATATAGTTGTCACAAACATTAGAGATTACGCTATTGATAAACACAAATGTGTTGATGATTATCCGTATGGCGGTGGAGCTGGTATGGTTATGAAGATTGACCCAGTATACGAGGCATTACAGGACATAAAACAGGGTAGAAATACTCGTACAATATTGTTATCACCGCAGGGGACAATCTTTAACCAAGGCAAGGCAGAAGAGCTTTTTGAAAATGGAACTGATATTGCGTTAATCTGTGGAAGATACGAGGGTATAGATGAGCGTATTAAGTATATTGTTGATGAGGAGATTTCAGTAGGGGATTACGTATTAACAGGCGGGGAGCTGCCAGCATTGATTATTGTTGATACCGTTTGTCGCTTAGTGCCAGGGGTGCTTGGTGATGAGCGTTCAAGCAGGGAGGATTCTTTTTCTTGTGGTATACTTGACTATCCACATTATACAAGACCACCGGATTATAAAGGATACGCCGTACCTTCGGTGCTACTTAGTGGTAATCATGAAAAGATACGTATGTGGCGTCGTAAGGAGGCATTAAAGAGAACGCTTAAAAGAAAGCCTTCCTTAATTGAAGAAAATGATAAATTATCTAAAGAAGACTATATATTATTGAAAATGATAAAGGAGGAAGAATATGATATTGATGAATGCGGTAGAAGAGCAGTATAAAAAGGAAATACCGGTGTTTAGCATTGGAGATACTGTAAGGGTGCATGTGAAGGTTATTGAGGGAGATAAGGAAAGGGTACAGGCATTTGAAGGGTACGTAATAGCAAGAAAAGGAGGCGGGATACGTGAAACCTTTACGGTAAGAAAAATATCCTATGGTGTTGGCGTAGAAAGAATATTTCCGCTTCATTCGCCAATAATCCAAAGCATTCAACTGGTCAAACGAGGGGATGTTAGAAAGGCTAAGCTGTATTACATAAGGTATAAGAAGGGGAAGGATACTAAAATAAAGGAAAAGGCAAGAGAGCAACGCTAGACTAAGAAGATGGATTTGTTTGACTTTGACAAGGCTTTTAGGTGTGGGTACGCTGTTAAGGTAGCCGGCATAGATGAAGCTGGCAGAGGGCCACTGGCTGGGCCTGTAGTGGCTGGTGCTGTTGTTTTTTCTAAAGGCACTTATATTGACAGGATAGACGACTCCAAAAAATTACTACCAAGTGTTAGAGAGGAGCTTTTTTGGGAGATTATTTGTAAGGCGGAGGATTTTGGAATTGGCATTGTCGGAGAGGCTATTATTGATAAGGTAAACATTTTAAAGGCTACTAAAATTGCTATGCAGGAAGCTATTTGCGACCTTAAACAGTTACCCGGACTTTTATTGATAGATGCTGTTAATCTACCAGACCTTAACATACCGCAGGTAGCTATTATAAAAGGTGATACGATGAGTGCCTCGATTGCAGCAGCCTCTATCTTGGCAAAGGTTGTTAGAGATAAAATAATGGATGGATACGATTTTATCTATCCTATGTATGAATTTAAAAAACACAAGGGTTATCCTACAAAAAGACACATAGAAAAAATAAATATGTACGGGCCGTGTGAAATACATAGAAAAACGTTTGCACCTATAAGACTAATTCATTTGCCATATAAGTAGGTTAGAGATAAAAACTTAAATTGATACTTTATTTATACTAAATAGCTTAAATATAAACTTTAATGTGTGCAGTGTTTGGTTAAGTGAATAATTATTACGGTATCATATATTAAACATGAAGTATTGCTTGAATTTTAGAAGGGGGAACCATGAAAGATAATACACAATCATGTGATACGAATAAGATGAAGAACTCCGTTAAATTTAGTATCATGGCTGTTATTTTTCTTGTGGTATTTATTTATGCGGTATTACTATTTACAGGACGCTTTGGAAAAGAACCGGTGAAGTTGCCTACTAAAAGCACTAATCCAGTGGAACTCAATGCTGCCCAAAAGACCATTGATGAACTTATAGGTGATGCTAATAAGAAGACAACTTTTGTAACTAGTACGGTTGAACAGCCTCTTTATTTTGAAATCAAAGTGGTTGGTATTGACTGGAAAAAACAAGCTATAGATGATAAAAAGGAGTTTTTGCAAAAAGTTTCAGAGGCTAGAACAAAATTAGGGTTAAACCCAAATATAAAAATCATTGATGATAAAAGTGGCGTTGAATACGCATCATTTGAAAATGGGCGCGCGTCACTTGTTGAACTAGATTTATAAAAAGCAATATGAAGGAAATTATCAATGGTGTTGCCTAAAACTGACATTTCTTACCTTATTTTAAGGGTAAATGAAATAAAAAAGGATGCTAAACTATTAGAGTATAACAGTAACGGACGAAAGGTGCTTGTTAATAAGATGCGTCCTTCGACGGAATTTTATGCCTTTGAAAGTGAATGGAGTGTTGTCAGTAATGGAAAAACGCCTGTATTTGAAACTGGAGAGGGGGGGATAGAAATATCTACGTTTACAGAAAAATCTAAACAAGATTTACATAAACATCTAATTGGAACTGAAATATACACAGTGATTGAAGGAACGATGAGATTGCAGTTAGAGGAAAGATATACAGTAACGCTAAATGTCTGCGATGAAATAATAGTGTTTCCAGGGACTGCACATAGGATTTTAAACGATGAGCAAAATGAACATTTTTTAGTAAGGGTGCATTCAATCAATTGTTACGGAAAAGAGGATAAATATCTAAAGATAAACAACAACTGGCAGATTATAAAAACACAACATAAAATTTGAGTGAGGTAATATCCAATATTGCTGCAAAGGAGATTACTTCACTTAAATTAGTTGTTAAATATGCTTTGAATCTCAAATTCCAAGCCTTCTATTATTTTTGATTGCACTACACCTTCACCTTCAGCAATAGAAAATATTTTATAGCTGTCATTTGCGAAGACTAATACTTCTATAGTTTTTAATTCCTGTATAACAATCCAATACTCTGGAACCCTATATCTTTCATATATTTCTTTCTTTGTTATTGTATCTTTAGCCACTGAACCTGTAGAAACTATCTCGCACACCATATCAGGTACACCTCTTATCCAGTCCTGGGCTATAGCCATATTTTCTTTTTTAATAAAAATTAGGTCTGGCTGGAGACGATTAATACCATCTTCAAATATAACATCAAGAGGAGAAATGCAGACTTTGCCAATACCTTTGTTGTTTACATACAAGCTCAATAGAATATTTAACTTATTAAGAACGTCCTGATGTTTGAAAAATGGGCTTGGCCCCATAACTTCATCTCCATTAATTATTTCAGTTAAGTCAAAACTGTTATCTAATAATATATTAGAAGTTATCATACTGTCCTGTTAATTTTTATTCCTCAAAAACGTCCTTTGTATCAATCTCAAGTCCTTCTATAACTTTTGACCTGACAGTTCCTGTGCCTTCAACAGATGAGAAAATTTTGTATTCACCATTTTCAAGCGTTAAAATCTCAATTATTTGTAGGTCTGGTATAACTAACCAGTACTCAGGTACTTGGTATCTTTTGTATATATCTTTCTTTATTATCGTATCTCTATTATAGCTCCCAGTGGATGTAACCTCACACACCATATCTGGTACACCTCTTATCCATTCCTGAGCTATAGCCATGTTCTCTTTTTTAATGAACAGCAGGTCTGGTTGGAGACGGTTTAGGTTTTCTTCAAGGATAACATCAAGCGGGGAAATATTTACTTCTCCCAAATTGTGTTGTTTTACGTACGACTTAATGATAAATACTAAATTAAGGATAACCTTTTGATGTTTTCTAAAAGGACTAGGAGACATAATTTCCACTCCGTTGATAATTTCTGTAAGGTCAAAATCTTTTTCTATAAATACAGTAGTTTTAGTGCTCATAAATTATTTTAGCATGTCTGATACCAAATATCAATATATCAATGATTTTAGTAATCCAGCATGTCTGATAAGATATATTATGTTAAATTACATATGCAAATCTGCATAATAAGCATCACATAGAGTATGTAAAACTTATTAATACACTTCTTCATGCGTCCCTATAAATAGTTTAACACATTAACCAAAGAATAATAAAATCCAATGTAACAAACCGGCAACACTAAATGCTATAACGTTAATAACAACAGTTGTTACGATAGCTTTTTTAGCACCTAATTCCTTAATCATCACTCCAATTGTTGCAAAGCAAGGGATAAATAATGTAGTGAGTACTACTGAAACAATAGTCTGTATGTAATTAAGTTTACCGCTATCTATAAAATTTATTAATAACGCAGCGGCAGCTTCTTTTCTTGCCATAATTAAAATTAACGCATCAACCATATCAACCGGAAGCCCAATTACAGTTTCAATAAATGGAGAAAGAATATATTTAATTACTCGGAGTATTCCAAGTTGCTCAAGTAAAAATAATGCTATTGCTGCATAGATAAATACTGGAACAGCTTCCTGTAAAAACCAATATAATCTATAATAAGTTTTCTTTAAAACAGCATTTATATTTGGTAACCTCATAGGTGGTAGTTCTTGAATAAAATCATTAGTTACGTCTTGTTTTATAAATTTATTTAATATAAATCCAACTATAATCTCTACAAAAAGGAGAACAAGAAATGTTAACATAAAAGCCTTGAATCCCAATTTACCTAAAATACTTAAATTAATCCCCAATTGACCTGCACAAGGTATCGCAAGCGATATTAAAAATATTGCAATATACTTTTCTTTCTTAGAATTAATTGATTTTGTTGTTAATGTAGCCATTGTTTGGCAGCCAAAACCCAATACTATTGGTTGTATTGATGATGCACTTAGTCCAAATTTACTAAATATCCTTCTTGTTAGTACAGTTATATTTGGAATATACCCTATATCTTCAAGTATATTAAATAGTATAAAAAACACAGACAATATCGGCAACACTGTTATTAAAGCATTTGAAAGCCCTAATGATAATACTCCATATTGTCCTATTAAAAAATCATTCCAAAACCCTACGCCTACTATTGCATGAATTTTATCTTCTATAGGTGTCCATAATATATCTTCCATCCACCCGCTAATCCCACTTGCCACATCTACTATCATAATGTACATTAATCCGATTATTCCAAGTAATATGGGTATACCGGTTACTATATTTCTACTTAATTTAGCAGCATAATAAGGATAACGACTGGGGATTACCTTTTGTTTGCGTAGTATTTCTTTTGCTAAATCGTCAACGGTTTTTGTATAACTTGAAATAGTAATATTTAAAAAATTGCCCCTATAAGATTGCCTAAGCGCATGTACTTTTTTTTCTAATACTTCAATTTCTTCTTTAGTAAGGTACTGTTGTAAGTACTTAATCATAAATAAATCTTCTATTAATAGTAATATTGACACTAATCTTTTAAATTTAATCGCTTCAGGCAGTTCCTGTGCTATAGATGATATGTACTGTTCATATTTGTCATCATAGTACAAAATCTTGTTTCCTACTCTTGCATTTTGGATAGCATTTTTAAGCTCTTTAGTGCCAATATTCCTTGTTGCTATGGATTCCACTACTGGTACGCCAACTACGCGCGAAAGCTGCTCAGAATCTATCCATATACCCTTTCTCCACGTCTCATCAATTGAGTTAAGACAAACTACCATTGGTATACCAAGCTCTAAGAGTTCTATTGTTAATATCAATGATTGTTTGATTCTATTTGCATCTACACATACTAAGATTATATCAGGTGGCTTGGAAAACACAAAATCTCTCAACAACAACTCCTCTTCAGAGTGTATATGCAAACTGTACAAACCGGGCGTATCAATAATTGCATACATTTCATTGTTGATTTTAGTCATACCTTGTTTCATCTCTAAGGTAGTTAAATTATAATTAGCTACTACGTTATACTGGCCTGTTAAATTATTAAACACTTGACTTTTACCCACATTAGGCAGTCCAATAATCAGGACGTTCTTTAATGGTTTTTGAACATCTTGACTCCCTTGATTCATCAAATTGAACCTTTTTCTGACAACGAGGCTAAAAATCTAATAATCACCGTTAGCCCTTCCATCACGTTTTCCATGTGAGTTTGCAGACTACTTTGCAGATTATTTTCAACTGTATATATATTTTGTTGTATATTACTTTCTCCTTGTCTTGAGTTAGTGTCTAAAAATAACAGAAATTCTATTATCCCTGTTAGACCTTCTTTTAAATGTTCTATATTTAGGTTTATACTTTCTTTTATTTGTTCTTCTAAAGAATTTAATCTTTCATACATAAAACTTTCATTCATCAATGTCTCTTTATTTTTTAAGTTACTATTTATATCAGTAAGTAGATTTTTCATATCAAATAGTGTGGTTGTCATATTATCTTGTAACGATACTATATCCCCTAATATTGACTCCATATTATCCTTACCTTGTAACGTACTCATATTTAAAATTGTTTCTTCAAGTTCATTTACTTTATAAAATATCTGATTATATATTTCACTTATCTCTGGCAGATTCTCTGTGCTTTGTTCTGTTTTTAATGGTTTAATATCGTTATTTAATTTTATGAAACTCTCTTCTATTTTCTTTATCATATTGTCTTTTAGTGTTTCAAATAATTCATTATATCTATCAAATGTCCTTTCTGGCTGCGTTGGAGCTGGCTTTTGATATGTCTCCATTTCCTCTAAACGTTCCCGCAGTTTTAAAAGCTCTTTTTCATATTCTTTGTTTCTTTCCTTATTAGTCATCATATCCTCCTTATTTTTGTGATAAAATCACTCCTTTTTTGATAACACCACTAGAAATTTCACAATATCCATCATTCCTTCTTTCAAAAGTGAGGTTTCCTCTGTAAACATATTTACTAAATTATTTTGAGTTGCGTTTGTCTCCTCCATTGTTTTTTGTATACCTTTAAGTGTATCACTTATTGTAAATAACACCGCATTATTTTCTTTTAATATCCTCTCTATATTTTCTTTAATATCATTTATATATCCTAAAAACACTTGGAATTCTTTTTTATTTTGTTCCATATATGTGTGTATTTCTGCAATGGAATACTTTACACCATTATCGTTTCTTATTTGTATGATTTCATTATTTATGCCCTGAATCCTATATTCAATTCGTTCAATAATATATTTAATTGAAGTATTTATTATATTACTTAGTGAATCCTCCGATGGTGCTATTTTTAATAACTGTAATTGCTTATTTATATCATCAATAGCACGCTCAAGCATTTGCTCGGATTTTTTAAATGATATATTTACTTGGTCTAAAAACCCTTCCGTAACCCTGTCTTTCACTCCGTGTACGTCCCTGTTTGAACTACTAATGCTATACTGTATACGGTTTTCAATATGATCAAACAGCGTCGTTTTCAGTGTGTCTAAAAAGGTATATAATATCCGTTCTGTATCAACCTTCAGTGCTTCATTATTTTTTAATACAAAGGCTTCTATATAATCTATCTTATTCGCTATACTATCAATGCCCATGCTACTATCCCTAACACTGCTTATGCGCTCTAACGAATTACTATTAACGCTTTCATTCAAGACAACTATCTGTTTATTTATGCCTTCCATGTATATTTCAATAGGTTTTATAAAACGCTCCATATATTCTAAAAACATTGACCTTATTGCATCTGTTAATAAATTAAATACGCGTTTGGTCTCAAATGTTATATCCTGAGCAGTTAGCTTTAAACCTTGAACATCTGTACTTAAATAACTAATATTATTTTTAATATCATTAGAAGCATATTCTATCTTTTTTTGTAGTATTTCAATTGCGCCATTTGAAGTCATACTTTTAAACATTAACATCTGCTGTTTATTTACACCTTCTATCTCCATACCTATACGTGCCGTGAATGTCTCAAGCGATGGATTTAAACGTTCTATAAAACTATCAACTACTTTTTCTTTTAATACCTTCATGTCTTTATTTAAAGAATCAAGCCCATTTTGCATTCGGTTTTCTATATACTCTGCAAAGATTGACCTCATTATATCTACTACCGAACTATACATCTTTTTAGTCTCAACCGCCACAAGCTCAGTGTTTTTCCCTATTAGCTCTTCTATGTGGCCTATCCTTTTTATTGTATGATTTAAAACCTTATCGTTTAGTGCTTGCATATCACTGTTTATATACCCTAACTGCTGCTCCATTCGCTCCTCCACATAAGTAGCAAAGGTTACCCTTAGCAGCTCTGAAAAGGTATTAAACCACTCATTTGTTATTAATTTTACACTCTCGACTACATTTGTGTTTTGCCGCACTAACGATTCAAGCTCTATCATTTTATTATTTAATGAAGTACGTAAGTGTTCTAATAATGTATTAGGGAGATTGTCTTTTATTTCATAAATTTTAACGTTTATATTATTAAATCCATCATCAAGTTTTTTAAATAAAGTCCTTTTCTGTCTAATATATAATAATAAAATCAATAATATAACAATTACAGCTATAAAAATTATTAACCATAATACTACAGGAGCTTGCTTATACAAGTCCCTTAACGACTCAAGCTTACCAATACTGCTTACTTCTTTTATTTCTACTGCACGACTATCACCATAAATATGGACAAACTCCCTTACAGCCTTTGCCTCCTTACCGTTATATCCTAATTTTACCGTTGCAACATACTTATCTGTTGGCAGCTTTAAATCAAACACTACGTTGAACTTACCACGTTTTTGTTCTAAAACAGTATCTCCAACCTTTGTAAAATCATCATAAGAAGGCGATAAAAATAACCCCCCATGACTTGTGTATGCAACCTTTTTTAAAAACTCCTTTGCAACCTCATCACCAAAGCCAAACACGTACACCGGAATATTCACCGTTTTAATGCTGCTTATCAGCTCTTCACTTGTAACAGTACTGCCTTCATCCTTACCATCAGTAAACATTACTATGACATTTCTTGACGTATAATAAGACCGCGACGCTAAGTATAACGCATAAGATAGCGCCTGATATAGTTTTGTCTTTTTATCCCCTGCCTTTACACTATCCAACCCGCTTTCTATCACATCCTTTTTTTGCGTAAATGGTACTACTCCTTTTACATCATCACCAAACGTAACTAATGACACAAAGTCATTAGCCCCAAGCCTATTTAATAGATAAGAAATCCCGCGTTTGGCATCAAAAATAGACTGCCCCTCCATGCTACCGCTAATATCTAAAAACATCATTACCGACAATGGACTATCACTTACTGGTTCCACTGAAAAACTATCCACACCTTTACTATCAACATATAAGCTAAGAGCTTCTTTTTCTATGCCCCTTATAGGAACACCTTTTTCGTCAAGTGCTGAAATTGTCATAGACACACTACCATCTTTCGCTGAGCTAATATTCGTAATGTCTAAGAATATGTTATCCTGCGCACCTTCAACAGGTGATAACATCAAAAGATTTAAAAAGAGACTCAGTGTTAACAATATCCTTCTCATAACCAACCTCCTTCACGTTATACCGGGTTGCTCACTAGCTTTAGTGCTAACTTTTTTATGGATTGAGAAAACGAACACATCGGATAGCCTATCAATACCGGTGTCATAGACTTAATCGCATGTCTTACCATATTGTCCTCTGGTATCGTAAGTATCACATCTACGCTAATTCCCAAATATTGACTTGTAAGTGCCTGTAAAACACCTCCTACCTTCGCATCACTTTCCGTCTGCACCCTGTTTATAATAATCAAAGGCCGCAGCTTCAGCACCCTACCCTTTGCTGTTTCCGCTATACCTGCATCTATCTTATACGCCTCCTTAAAAAAACCCTCCATCGTTGATAAATGCGGATTTTTTTTAAAGTCCCTCGCTTCATTTAATAAATCTATCAGCCTTTGATTTTGCTTACTCTTAAAAAACAAACTAAGCCATCTAAACACCGATGTCTTTATTATGCTATACACATTCATCAGCGACGTAACCTCCGGTGTTGTTACTATCAACCCCTTCGTCGCCATAAATAGAAAATCCACTACATTAAACGACAACCCCGCCGCCAAATCCAAAATAATAATATCGCTCCTTAGCTTCGTTATGTGGTTTATAATCTTCACCTTCTGCACGTACTGTAGATTTGCCACATCAGGCAACTGAGACCCTCCACATATAACCTTCAGATTATTCACCTGCGTACTAATCAGCGCATCTGAAAGAGAGCTTATATTTTTCAGTATAAAATCATCTAAACTATATTCATAATTTTTTATACCAAGTAACACATGCAAATTAGCCCCGCCAAGGTCAAGGTCTACCGCTATGACCTGCTTATTCAACCTCGCAAGCGCTATCGAGAGGTTCGACGAGATAGAACTCTTCCCTACTCCACCTTTTGGTCCATATATGGCTATTATCTCTTGAGACATTATTTAATGCCAAGAAAGCCTTTCAAGTCATTTAATAGCGACGACGGCTCTACACTTTCTTTAATAGGCTCTTCTGTCTTTTGTCCCTGCCATTTGCATAACTCCTTTACCTTAGATACTATCAGCTCCGGATCCAGTGGACCACTAAAACACCAATCCTCCCTCAACCCCTTATTAAAAACCTTCGCCCTCGTATAATCACCTATACATATAACGTGCCCTTTAAAATTATTTAAAGCCTTCGTCAACCATTCTAAGTCCACTATCGTATACCTGCCAACCTCAAACACCAACACCTCTACACCTTCAAAAACACCTGCCTTCTCATTTTCAAGCGATTTATAAAGCACTGCCTTCAGCCCACTATACTCAAGCGCCTTTAATACTACCTTACCTTTTATAATGTCCTTAGATAAAATAGCTATCTGCACTTACTCCTCCACTAACGCCATCACCAACGCCCCATTTGCCGTCGCATTTAACGGATCCTTCGCAATCCTAACATCCGATACCTTAAACGGAAGCGTTACCGACCTTAACGCCTTTTCAAATTTGTCCTTACACCCACGCGCCATCGCCGTTCCCCCTGCAAGCACTATCGGTATCGGCACTGCTATCTTCGGTATCCTATCCGATAATGAAAACACCCGCTCCATACTCTTGACAAGCACCGTAATCAACTCCGAATACCTCGTATATAACGCCATATCCAGCCTGTTCTTCGGTAAGGCTAATAAATCAAGCGTCTCTTCTTTTATTACCTTAACATGCGTTGCCGGCTCATTTAATTCCTTGCTTACCATGCTATCTATATAATCCCCGCCCATTTTAATGCTATAAGTTACAACCGGCACAGATAAATACGAAAGGCATACATTACACATACCCCCACCCATACTTATCCCTATACCTGTATAATTATCCCCCTCTAACTCAGACATCACAACCGCTAACCCCTCATTTATCGGCCTCGGTGTATATCCCAAACTCTCTAAGTATAACTGGATTATGGACTCGTGCATGTTTATAGGCGTATACACACCAGACGTATACCCCTGATGCTCATTACCCGGTATCGGCATCCCAAGCTCCACAGGCTCACCCGGAATACTAAAACATATACTCTCACCAAAATTCTTCGGCTTCGTTATGAGCGTGCCAATAATCGCCTGTATTATAAAAACACTCTCATCCTCTTTTGAACTTATTATCCCCTGAAACATCGGCCGTTTCGTGTTTGTATTAAACATATTCGCAAACTTCTCAGCCGCATACCCTATAATATAGTACTTACTATCCTTTTCAGAAAATATTACATCGTTTTGAGCCAATATCTTTTTAGCAAACTTAGACTCATTTATCGGGAAAAAAGCATTTACCTGCTTAACTACCTCCCCCCTACCCAACGCTACAACTATATTGCCAGTCCCTACATCTAACCCAATAGGCCCACTCGGTGTCTCAGGTAACCCACCCGTCTGCCTTCTTTCACTTACAGACACCGGCACCATCTCTTCTACCGGAACACTCTCCCTAACATCCACACTCTCACCAAAGGAAGGATCTAAATCTACTATACTCTCCCCCTTCATCTGCGCAATCCTACCCTTTAACCGCTCAATCTCATGCTTATAATCTTTGAACTCTTTACCTTTCTCCATAATACATTAGCCTCCAAAAATAAAATTAAAAATAGTTTATAATTATACCTTAAAAACAATAAAAAAAACGAAAATGATAAGGGGGCGAGCCCTGCTCTCCCCCTTAAACCCCCTCTCGCAAGGGAGGTAGGCCTCCCTTGACCCACCATACCGCAGGCTATTCTTTACACCTATCTTATAATAGTACACTCTAAACCCTATCCAATACTTATAACAATTATCAATAAACTTATTAAAAAATAATTCCAATTTTGCAATATTTTTCAAATAAAAATACACAATATGTTATATATATATTATATAATATATACGCTAATAATAATAATGTATAATACTTACGAGTTATTATTATTATTATTATTATTATTATTATTATTATTATTATTATTATTATTATTATTATTATTATTATTATTATTATTATTATTATTATTATTATTA
>JAGYWI010000069.1 GCA_018606805.1 Candidatus Magnetomicrobium cryptolimnococcus | reverse complement strand
CCTGCCTTGTAGTCTACGTACTGGGCAAATCTTGCGGCGTGGTATTCTCGTGAGTTTAGGTTTTTGTATTTAGTACCTCTCTTTTGCCAATCCTGCTCAAGGGCTTTTGTTAAGTCTTCATTGCCCATGTCATGCACAAGGTCTTCTATGTTATGGAAAAACTCGTGGCTTACGTTGCTTTTCCAATCAGGGCGTCCCATAGCAACTTCGATAAGCCCTGCTGGTTTCCCCGTTTCCGTATCTGTCTGCCTTTTGGTTCTGCCAGCAATATTAAGTCTGCCTGAGACAAGCTCTTCCATAAGGCTCTCCTTTGTCATGCCGTAACCTTGAGCGGCTTGTTCTGTCGGCTCGATGGGGAGGCTTACACCTTCCGCAGGCTCAAAACGATAGCTGCCCTCCGGCAGTCTTTCAGACAGCCACTGCCTTGCCTCTTCTATTTTCTGCTGCGTCAATGGATCACTTTCTGTCTGTTGATTACTTGGGCTGCTACCTGTTATACTATTTACAGGAGTAACGTTTTCGCCCGAACGTATGGTAATATCTTGCTGGACAGAGTTGGAGGTATTACCCAGAAGAGGGTTGTAGCGTCCAGTTATAACGGAGTAGTCGTGTACTCCCGAAGGCGTTCCTTCGGTATTACCTGTAGACATTCCTTTATACCAAATTCTATTACCGCTGCGAAATGGTTTATTAGTGTCTGATATAAAGGCTGTTACTATATTATAGAAACTATATTGTTCCTTACCCTGTTCTTTTCTTAGCTCTACTATAGCTAACTTAGCATCTCCGTTATATTTCACAAGGGAATAACGACCCTTTGATACTTTCCAGATTTCATCAAAATCGGAAACGACATCTCTAACAAAACCTGCCTCGCTTTTATAACCAGCCTTTCTTATATCGTTAAAATGCCTATCATTTATGTGAACCCTGCCATAGCCTTTAGTCCCCTCTTGCAGCCTGATAGGAGCAGGGGTTATCCCAGCCTCATTAGCCATGCTTTCATCTACCACCCCAAAGTCTATCTGTCCGTCATCTGTTGTTATGAATGTCCTTGGGGTTAACCGCTTCGGTGTCTGCGGCTCTTCTTTGATAGAGTACTCCTCCTGATTAGGCAATATCTGCTGAGCTGGCATCCCCGGCTGGATTTCATCAGGAACGTCAGCTGGCGCTTGAATCATCGGAACTCTGCCCGCTTCAGTACGACCGAAGGACTCAGCCGCACCGAAAGGAGTGCCATCACGCACCTTAACGGGAGTGCGCCCCCGCACCTTGGTCTGCCTCTTCTTTGGCCCCTCGGTAACACTGTATGACTCGGCGTCTTCTTCCTCGTTGACATCTTCCTGCTTTTCTGTTAAAATATTATTGTCCTGGGGAGCTGAAATAGTTTTCTGTACGGACATTATGGATTGGGTACTCGAATAAATCCGAGTACCTTTATCTAAAGCGCTTTTCCAATCTTTATATTTCCCAAGGGGAATATTAGTAACATAGAAATTACCGTCTGGCTTTACAGCTACTATCATAACATGAAGGTTTAAATCCCCGGTGCCCTTGAATATTTTTACGTAGTGGTGTTTCCCGTTAACCACACGGATTTCATTAGGCTTCTCAAGAGTAGGTTTTATGTATCTTACAAAGTCTTTCCTGCTTTTATCATTGTGAGGCTCTATTTTTGAAAAGTAATGCTTCTTCATTACTGTTACGTCTTCTATTGGAGTTCGAACAACTGCGACATCTTTCCTTTCCAAACCAAACTCTGTTATAAAGGCATCTCTATGCTTTTCTGTTATTCTTTCAGGCTCTTTTTCAACAGCATTTCTATTATTTTCAATAAAGTCTATTACTTCTTTATATTTAATTTTTTTCTTTAGAGTATTAAATTCATCATCCGATAAGCCTTGTTGATTAACGGAATATGTCTCTCTGCCAATAGCAGTCTGTCCTATCTTTTGGCCGCTGGCCATCCCCTCATACATGCGTTTAAT
>JAGYWI010000017.1 GCA_018606805.1 Candidatus Magnetomicrobium cryptolimnococcus | reverse complement strand
GCCAACACAAGAAGACCTTGCAGAGACTTTAGAGGTAAAGTTTACTGATGAAATAAAAGAACAGGCAAGGTATTTAGAAAACCACCCTGTAAAAATATACGAGTGGGTGAAAAACAATGTTGTCCATTATAGTGGATTGCCATATTGCAAAGTATTATTGTATTCTAAATAGTAACTAATATGTACACAAGTAATGGGGAGCGCAGACACATGGAGCTATGCCATTAAGTTAAGGAATGTTGAGTTAGAGTATAGCAAACGTAGAAGGATAACGAAAGAGATGACAATCCAAAAGTTTGTAGGAAGTGCGTAGGCGCACTCCCGTAAAGTGCGTAGGCGCACTCCCATAAAGGTGCGGGGAGAAGAACAGGGAGGTGTGCTGCCACACCCCTTTTGCTTGAAAAGGGTTTTCCACCGCTCTTCTATTGCCGCTCCTCTTTTTCTTCTTAAACTATTTTTATGATAAGAATAGCACGGAATTTTTCGTTTTTAACGTTTTCAAGTGTGGTGCAAAAACTAGTAAATTTTGCAGCATTAGTTGTACTTACACGCTTTTTAGGCGTTGAGGGTTTTGGCGCCTTTTCCGTTGCTGTTTCCTTTGTCTCACTTTTTAACTATGTATTTGATGGAGGCACTAATCTTTTTCTAATAAGAGAAGTGGCTAAGGATGTACATACGCCATGGAAGTTTGTCCGCCCTGTCTTTAATATCAAGCTGTTACTTGCCGTAGTTACCTTTATTTTATTAATCGTGAGTTCACTATTCCTCAACTATAGCGATACCATATTTTACAGCATTATTGTATATGGCTTGTATGTCTTTTTTGTCAATCTAACTAACACATTTACCGGGTTTTTTACAGGGCTTGAGCGCATGGAGTATGATGCGGCGGTTAGCGTTATAAGTCGTATATTTATAGTTTTACTAATAACGGTGCTGACCTTTTTAGGGGTTACGCTACCGTCTCTTATGTTAGCTTATCTTGTGCCCGGTGTATTCATTTTTTGTGTAATTGTGTATTTATACTTTGCTTATATAAAAACCCACTTTAAAACAACCAAATTCCATGTAAGCCACGGCAGTATCATAAAAGAGGCACTGCCATTTGCCGTTGGTACTTTAATGGGGGAGTTTTTCTTTCACGTTGATAAGGTCATGCTTTCAAAACTATCAAGCGTTACGTCGGTTGGATTTTATAACTCTGCCTACAAGCTTAGTTATGTTAGCGTTTTTATAGCAAGCAGCATAACCATGCCGTTTTATCCATATTTTGCCCGCAAATGGCATCAAAACCCTACACAAGGGGCTAATATTTTCTACATTATATTTAAACTTCTCTTAGCAGTGAGTGTTCCAATAGCATTGATTATGACCATTTATGCCAATAAGATAGTCTTGTTGGTCTTTGGCGTTGACTACCTACCGTCGGTCTTACTTTTACAAACGCTCACTTGGTCTATCCCGCCAATTTATTTAACTCACCTTACCGCTAGAGCTATGGAGGCCATGGGATTTCAACGTGTTACGGCTAAATCAATGCTGTACTGCTCAATTACGGATATTTTTTTAAACGTGTTTTTTATCAAGTGGTTTGGTCCTTTAGGGGCTGCTATTAGTACGGTTTTTGCGAGCCTCTTACTACTGTACATACATGTTAGCTTTTTACAAAAGCAAATGAGTGCCCTAAACCTCTTTAAGCCATTTATAGCCATACTATTACCAGCTGCTGGGTTTACCCTAACAGTAGCCCTCATAGACAACTATTTACACTGGATGGCTTCTATCGTGGTAGCGGCTTTCGTTTATTTATTACTGCTTATTGTATTTCGGGTTATAGGTAAAGATATTAATCTTTTAAAGATGAGATAAGATATGCCCTATGCTTATAGAAGTAAAGGTTTACGCTTAGCCGCAGCAGTTATTGATTTTATCGGCGGCACTTTGTTGCCCCATTCAAGGTTGCCCATTAAAAGACATTTTAAAAGAATACTTGTCGTTAAGCTTGATCACCTTGGGGATTGCTTTTTAATAACGCCGATTTTTCAGTACCTAAAAGAAGGTTTTAAAGGGGCAGCCACCGGCATGATTGTAGATGTGCTTTGTCAATCCTCAACAGTGCCTATTTTTGAAAATAACCCGTGGATTGATAACATTATTTGTCTTGATTTTTTCAGATGGACAAGATTAAATAAAACCTCTGTTGGTAAAAAATTTAAAGAAAGCCTCTTGCTCTTAAAACGCCTTAAAACTCATCACTATGATTTATTCATTGACACCCGTGGTGAGATGTTTACAAGCCTCTTGGGGGTATTAATCGGGGTAAGGCAGCGCCTTGGCTTTGAAAAAGAGGAGTTTTTCGGGTTTTTCTACACCCACCCGCTTAGGTTTGACAAAACCGTCCATGAAACTAAAAAATATGAGATTATCCTAAAAGCCCTCGGTATAGCTATCCATAGCTGGTTACCACGCGTTTATTTACATAAAGAGGAGTTTGCATGGATTGATACATTTGCAGAAACGTCTTTGCCAAGGCAATTCATGTGCATACATACAGGTGCGGGTTTACCGTACAAGGTGTGGAGTTTTAATAGATTCATGCAGTTAATTGAAAAAATTGCACAAGTACACAGCTACCACTTTGTATTAATAGGTAGTAGTGAAGACAAGGCCTATGGTAAAATAGAGAATCATAAGAGAATTACTGACCTTAGAGGAACACTTACTATAAGGCAAACCTACGGAGTTATCTCCAAGTGTGAAGGTTTCATAGGAAACGATTCTGTCTTAGCACACTTTGCAGGTGCTTTACAAGTACGTACGGTAGAGCTGATGAATGGCGTTATTGATAAAAATAGGTGGCATGCCATAGGCTCTAACGTTATCATATTAACTGGATACAACAAAGGACATAAATGTAAATACGGCAGGTGTGCATATCCATGTCCACATATGAATGAAATCCAAGTAAATGATGTATTAAAAGTAATTATATGAAAGTACTAATAGTAAAACTGTCGGCCATTGGCGATGTGGTCATGGCTTTGCCTATGTTAACAGCAATTAAACGCATAAGCCCCAAAACACATACAATTACATGGCTTTGCGGCAAAGGTGTTGCCCCACTTTTACAGGCAACCGACATGATTGATGAGCTTATAGTTGTTGATGAACAACGGCTCCTTGCAGGCACACCGTGTAAGCAGTGTGCTGTGTTATTTACAGTTTGGAAAAAACTGTTTAGCCGGCGCTTTGATTTAATAGTAACCGGACACACAGACACCCGCTACCAAGTGCTAAGTATAACCGCTAGGGCTAAGCAAAGGCGTAGTTTTAAAAGGTGGTGCATTGGCGGTAGGGCTAATCTAATTAGCGGGCGTTACCATGGGTATGAGTATGTACGTTTGATTGACACTACTGTAGATGGACCGCAGGCTGATAAACTCATATGGCCTACACTTAAAGTAGAACCCTCCAGTGAACTTAAATCCTTGCTTAATAATATCCCAAACCAACTCATATGCCTAGCCCCCGGTGGGGCTAGTAACGTGCTAAGCTGTGTGGATATTCGACGGTGGCCTATTGAACATTATGTGGAGCTTGCCAAACGGTTAATAGAGATAGGCATGTCTGTGGTAATTACAGGAGCTAACACGGATAGCTGGGTCTGTCGTAGCTTTAAAGGGCTTGATGTAATCAATTTGGTAGGGCGTACGAGCATCTTAGATTTGTTAGCCCTTTATAGGCGTGCTGATGTTGTTGTTACCCATGATAGTGGACCATTTCATATAGCATATCTTGCGGCTAAGCCAAAGGTAGTAGCACTCTTTGGACCAACTAAACCATCTGATTTTGTGCCACCATTAGGGTTTGTTAAATATCTGGTGGCACATGAGAGGTTTTCTTGTAGTCCCTGTTATGATGGTAAAACGTATGCGTCTTGTAATAATAACCTGTGTATGCAAGGTATAAGCGTACGTAGGGTACTTGCTGAAGTAAAAGAATAATTTTACGTATAATAGTAAAGAGTCAAGTTTAAGCCTATGTAAAGCAATATCATGCCTCATTTTGAGAGGTTTTTTGATAAAGTTTTTTAATAAGCTCAATAAGTAATGGTATCATTGATATTATAATAATAGCAAAGATTACAATTACAAAATTTTTCTTAACAATTGGAATATTACCAAAAAAATAACCGCCACAAATAAAAATGGTAATCCATAGGCATGCCCCCACAATATTATAGGCAGTAAAATGTTTAAATTCCATTCGTCCGATACCAGCTACAAATGGAGCAAAGGTGCGTATTATTGGAATGAATCTAGCTATGATTATAGTTTTACCACCATGTTTGTCATAATAATCCTTAGTTTTTTGAAGATATTTTTTATTAAGTAAAAACGACGTATCTTTATAAAACACCTTTGGTCCTATATAATAACCAATCCAATAGTTAAGGTTATCACCTATTATTGCAGCCATTGATAGAAGTAGGATAAGTACACCGGGGTGAAGTGAACCAAGGGATGCGATAGCACCTGCGGCAAACAAAAGAGAGTCGCCCGGTAAAAATGGGGTTACTACAAATCCTGTTTCAAAAAATATTATAAAAAACAAGATTCCATAAGTCCACAATCCATAAGATAAAGTAATATTATATAGGTGTTTGTCAATGTGCATAAGTATATCCCACATTTGCAAAACAAAATCAATCATTATTTTCTCCTTTTCATTGCGTTGGAGTAAGAAGTGTACTTAAACGTCAACAAGCGCTTAAATTTTTTTTATTTCTTCTAAGCTCCTTTCTTCTTGCAAACTTAATCTTTTCCGACTACCCCTATAGTAATCTATAGGTTTCATAAAATCAATAGTAGAATGTAACCTATAGTTATTATAGCGCATTTCGATTTGCGGGGTGGACAAATTTGTCAAAACTTATTAAGGGCGAAAACCTAATTGATAAGCCGTTTTTTGACTTTCTCTCCACTTTTGCAAACGTTGACTTATTACCTTTATATTGTATAGACTTAACGTATGTAACTGAGCATAAATTATATACATAAAGGGAGATATACGGTGAAAATAAACTACATATTGCAAAGTGGGTTTTCCATTATTTTAATTTTTTTCATATTATCAGTGCTAATTGGTATGTCTGGACTTAACAGTATTCAACAGGGTTCGATTGACTTAGAAGAACGTTATAAACAGTTGAAGGTTATGGATGGGTTATTGCAAACGAGTACGGAGGTGGCCTTATTATTTATGGATATTATTATTGATAAGGGCGATGGCGTTGTTTCTGCTGAGCGGGTTGAGCATGCAAAAACCTTACAAAAAGAGCTAGCTGATAATAAAGACAAAATTGTCAATTATAGTGATACTGACCTTGAAAAACAAAATATTAGAAAGGTCATTGATAACTTATCAAATATGATAGATATTGGCTTAACCAAATTGATACCGGCCGTGAATAACAAAAGTACGGATGAGGCATTATTTGCTGAATTTGATGATAAAATAGATAACCTTGGTGATGAAAACGTGGCACTAATAAAAGAAGCTGCTAAAAGTGTAGAGCAAAGTGTGCTAAAAGCCAAAGATGAGTCCGTGGCTATAAATAAACATTCAAAGAATGTGATGATACTTACGCTGGTTTTGGGAATTATAGCGTCATTAGTTGTGAGCTTTTTTGTAGGAGGAAAAATAAAAGGGCCACTACAAGAAGCAATAGCAGCTATTGATCACGTAACGGAAGGCGATATGACAATGCGGCTTAAGGTAAAGACACAAAATGAGCTTGGCAAACTATTTATATCTATTAATATGATGTTAGATAAGCTTTGTAGCCTTTTAAATGAAGTTAAGGATGTGGCCGATCATGTATTAACAGCAAGTCAAGAGCTGCAAGCAAGTGCTAATCAAATATCAGAAGGTGCCACTCAACAGGCAGCATCTATTGAAGAGGTATCATCAGCAATGGAAGAGATGAAGGCCAGTATTAAGCAAACGTCAAGTAATGCCGAGCAAACGGAAGACACAGCAGTAAAGGCAGCAGGAAATGCAAAAGATAGTGGTAGCTCGGTTGCCAAAGCACTGGAGGCTATGAAAAACATAGCAGAGAAAATATCTATAATTGAAGATATAGCTAGACAAACTAATCTCTTAGCGCTAAATGCAGCAATAGAGGCAGCGCGGGCAGGAGAGGCCGGTAAAGGCTTTGCTGTTGTGGCATCAGAAGTTAGAAAGCTTGCAGAAAGAAGTCAAAACGCATCCGGAGAGATTACCGAACTATCTTCATCAAGCGTTGATATTGCGGATAAGGCCGGTATCCTTTTAGCCGAGCTCGTACCAAACATACAAAAAACGTCAGAATTAATACAAGAAATCTCTGCCGCTATTCATGAGCAAAACACCGGCGTTGAACAAATAAGTAAGGCCATACAGCAACTGGATATGATTATTCAACAAAATGCAGGGGCATCGGAGGAGATGGCTTCAACAGCAACAGAGCTGGCATCAAAGGCACAGCACTTACAGTCTGCTATTGCTGCATGCAGGCAATCGTAGTTCCAAGCTACAGGACAAACTCATTTTCATTTTACTGCAAATTTAAAGAATGCGTTTGCCCTGAATCCGCTTATTGCATCAAGAGATACTTTTATGTTATGGTATAAATGGGTGTTTTATATCAAAAAAAAACAAGCGGAGGATACTATGAAATATATCTATTATAGTAACAAGAAAGGTTTTACGCTGATTGAGCTATTAATAACGATGGCAATAATAGGGATTCTTGCGGGAATAGCAATCCCGTTGTACACAGGCCAGCGTACAAAGGCAATGATAGCTGAGGCAGAACAAAACGTGGAAACTCTGAGACTTGCCATGGAGCAGTATTATAATGAAAATGGTTGTTATTACAAAAGTGGTGGGGCTTGTTCTACCGTTACACTATCAGATGTATCAGATATTAAAGCTGTATATCCAGCCTTTAAACCCGGCAATACGGATAACCTGAAATTTGATTACAAGATTACGATAACAGGCGGTGGCAGTAATTTTACCGCAGTTGCCGAGGGTAAAACAGACACGGCTGTTGCTGGCATTAAGGTATGTAATGATCAAGACAATGCTAAGGAATGTCCATAGGCTTAATTATCCGATATGGCAGCAAGAGACAGAAGCTTTTCCTTGATGAGGGCTTTTGTCTTTTCATCTGTTTGAGGGGTTTTTATATATGCAAACTTAAATAACTCGATGGCTTCTTTAAAGTTGCGCAGTTTAAGTGAAAGTAGCCCCATATTATAAATATCCAAGTAATGGGCATCGGATGCAAAAATGTTAACGGCATTTTTAAGTGCCCAGTAAGCTGCTTCATCCCGTTGCAGTTTTAAAAGTACAAACCACATCTTTTTATATAGGCTTGCCTTTTCGTCATCGTTTGCCCACGTAAGTCCTTCTTTTATCTTTATTAGCGCATCTTCGTATTTATTAAGTCCTATAAGGCTATCAGCAGATAGAGAATAACCAATCGGTGAGTTTGGTGCTTCCTGTATTATGGTATTAGCATTTATGAGTGCATTTGTAAATTTGTTTTGACTATTATAAATAACCGCTATTGTTTGATTAACTATTGCATTGCCTGCGTATATGCTATGGAGTTTTGTTAGCTCATTAAGTAGTAATTTTTTTTTAGTAGTGTCTAATTTGCCAATATCGGTTCCCAACAAATTATATGGGTCTATCGCTCTTAGTGCATACTTGGTTGCTATTTCTGGATAAATCCGGTCATTAACGTATAAAACATCCATATCGTCAAAAAACACGGCTTTATAATTTGGATAGCGGGAGATTATATCTTTAAACTTTGTAATAGTTAACGGTGCTGAAATGAAAGCTGGCTTATATTTGCTATAAAAGTTCAAAAAAACAAATTCATCCGTATAGGCATTGGTTACAAAAAACAGGTCTTCATCTATAAAAAGAAAAGGGGTCTCCATATCCATAAAAATGCTGTATTTAGGGTACAGTTCCCACTGTAGGTAACCGCCATAGTTTGGGTGGTTCATAAGCGTACCGCCTTTATTGATATGTTTAAGAAATGTGGTAATGCCCACAGGTAGATTTTTGTTAGCAAGAGGGTACTTTCCGGCATTTGGCAAAAAAGACTCTCTTAAGTATAAAAAAGCTAAGGCCATTAATAAAACTGTCAAAACTATAGCGGTTTTTTTGACGTTTTGTTGCTTTACAAGTGAAAAAGGTGGGTGCTTTATAATTAAAGGTAGTGCCAAAAAGGCAAATTCGTTTATAAACCGTAGCCCTTTTAATACAAGAATAACGCCTGCTGCAAACATCAACATATGACTTAGTCTGAATTGTCTGGTTAACACAGATTTAGCAAAGGATAAAAGCGCCATTAAAGCTATAACACTGAAAAAACTCATAATTGTAAACTCATACGGGGATAGGTTATAGTATAAATAGTCTTTAAGTTCCAGATGTCTTATTTCGGTTACATAAAGCGATGCGTACTGCGTTGTCTTAAAAGGTATATTAATCAAATTAATGCCGTGTGGGGTAAAAAATATACAAAACATAGAAATAACTATTGGTATGATAACCCATAGTTCTTCTTTGGAGAAGAATATCTTTGACTTTATCCGTTTATAATAAAACTCAGCAAGATAGGAAAAAAGTATTATAAGGACAACAGGGTACTCTATGCCGTGGAAGTTAACCCACAAAATAGAAAAAACCGGGATAAAAACAGTTAGTCTTTTTTTATGCTCCAATATATATATATAAACCGGGATAAATAAATATGTTATAGTATGAGGTCTAACTACCATATGTCTGTGAATCAACAAAAGAAAAACTAAAGTAAACATTAATGTTAAATATGCAGGAGAGTTGTCATCGCTGCTTACTTTTGAAAAAATCAATAGGTAGGTAAACACCATCGCCAAAGAAAAGACTACTACTCTATATACGATTATACCATAATAGCCACCATATTGATAGACCTTATATATCAATCCTTGAAATAGCCAATAGTAGTTGTCCCACTTTTTAACAGGTTGTATAAATGAAAAAAAAGAGCTATCTGGCAGGCTGCCAGTTTCAAACATATAGCGCCCACCGTTTAAGTGGTACCACATGTCAGTGTCAACGGCAACTATTGGAGTGATAACAAAATAAAATATCGTTACAATAAAAAAAACAGCTATAAATATATGATAGTGAAGATATTGTTTTTCAAACATAAAAAATTTTCGACTCCTTTATTATAAATATGCCAAAAAATTACTTAGGGGCGAACCTTTCGCGTGTTCGCCCTTAGTTTTTTGTATACCTATTGATTTTTGGTATAAAAGCGGAAATTCTTTGTTTTGCTGAGTATGTGTTTTTAAAGCGATTTATTTTAATTAAAAACTAATCTATAGTTTTCATTGCATCAATAAATTCAGTAACAGTTTGCGATTGTTTAATGATAGTCTTTATGTGTTTTATTTTGTGTATATCGTCTATAGCCCTGATTTTACCCATTACGCCAAGCCCGTCAGTACCAAATTTTACTTCTATAGCTAACTGTATGCCCTCTACTAATCCTTTTGTAGTACCCTTTTTAATCCCCTGCTTGACCCCCTGCTTGACCCCTTGCTTGACCCCCTGCTTGACCCCCTGCTTGACCCCCTGCTTGACCCCCTGCTTGACCCCTTGCTTGACCCCTTGCTTAAACCTAACATCCTTTTCTAAATCGTATGTCCATGCCATATTTTCTGCCTCCTTACATACACTACCTTGCAATCCCCGTAGTTGAGACAATATTTCTAACTGTTTTACATATTTACTGCGGAGAGTGTCTTCTGTTACTAAGGTTCTTAGTTTAGATAATATCTCCCTTACAAACATTGTATCATTTTTCCCTGCGTGATTGCACAGTATGGAAATTATTATCTCTTCTGGCCTATTTGAACATAATAGTTTATCGCATTGCACATCTTTCATATTTATAATTGTATACCGATAGGTTATCTCATCTTCTATAATACGATTGTCCATCTTCAATGGTTTATTGCCAATATAAAAGACATATTGTTTAACTGGCAGCTTATAGGTTTGCCTTAGATATAGCCAATACCTTAGCATCCGATATTTCATATTACGGTCATTTGTGCTTTGAATTTCAATGTGTATAATAAACAATCTGTTATTTTCATCTTTAACCATCAAGACAAAATCAGCCTCTCTTTCATTAGTGATTTGCATCTTCTGGTCTAAAAAAGAGACATTGCTTACCTTAAGTGCTAATATATTTTGAAGTAGCACATTAATAATGGTATCCTTTACTAATTCTTTGATTAATTTATCATATCTTTTCGACATAAATTATCACCTAACTATAGACAATAACATCCGGACTTTTATATTAGCATGTAAAGCGAATGTTTATTTTATTATCTTAAAAAAAGACCTCATCCCGAATCCCCTTATTCATTAAAAATCGTACCACCTCAATGGGTTTAAAAAAAAGCCTAAGCTTCCACAACTTTCTGCTGGTTTCCTCAAAGATGCTGTCATCAAGACTATCTATAAGTAACAATATCTTATTTATTGTGATGTCATCATAGTCAGTTTTAATGTGCAGTTGTCTAGCTATTGCAAAAAGCTCTTGGCTATCAATAATAAGATTTTTAACGATGACGTTTAGTGCTATTGAAAACTCCTTTCCGTGCCTTGATGTAAGAAACGACGGAATATCCATAAGGTAGCTACTAATAGTGTTAGAGTTTGGAAGATTGCCAAGGTATCGCAAGTGAATATTATACTTATTTTGGCAATGAGCAAGGAGACCTTCCACTAAATGATTTGATTCATGGGAAGAGATTCTATTTAGTATTAGATACGGTTGAAAGCTTTCAGCTATTTCTTTTACTATTAGAAAAGCCTCCGGGTCTATTATGTGAACCTTTTCCATAAGCCAATTGAGTCTTAGCGGGTTATCAGCCCCTGATTTTTCAACCATTTTTTCAAGAAGAAAGGCTATCTTTTTATGTTTATAAAAGACGTTTCGTAGTTTTCTATAAAGAGCCCCCTTTATAAACCGATAGGTATTCATAATAGAGGCAGGCTCTGGTAATGTTACCAAAAATCCACGATTTGAAAATGTAAAAAAATCCAGTGTGGTTAAATCCATACCAGCCCCTAAGTCTATTACTATGAAATCACTGTCAATTGACTTAATACCCTTTGCTAATGCTACCTTAATAGCAGCCGTGGTGTTTGACATAAGCGGAACATATTCAGCTCCACTGATTAATCTTAGATTATTAACCTTTGTGTCAATTATCAGTTCGTCTAGAGACTTAACTTTATTGGTAAAAAAATGTGCAAGTGTGGGCATCTTAATATCCATGATGCCTAAATAGTTGTGCAGATTAGCCCCCCCAAGGTCTAAATCAACCATAACGACGGTTTTGCCCATTGCGGCAAGACTTGTTGAAAGTATTATGGCAAATATACTCTTTCCTACACCACCCTTTCCCCCACCTACTGCTAAGATATGTTTAGCATGTTTAGTTGCGCTCATTATTCCCTTTTGTGTTCTCTTTGGGTATTTTTGTCAAAAAAATATAGCCATTATTATATAATAGTATATAATAAAAGAGTATATTATTGTGGAAATGGTCAGCAATTCTCATTTTGGATGATTAAGTTTATAAGCATATTTATATATAAAATGTCAAGTACAGACAAAATGAGAATTGCTGGGAAATGGTATAGTTCAGCCCCGACTTTGTCATTGAGGCTGAACTATTACTGGAAATGAAGGAGGGAGGCAGCTAATGCTACTTTATTTGGTAAGACATGGAGAGGCTAAAGGAGAGTTGGAGGACATAGCTAGACCACTTTCCGACAAGGGAGTTGCAGATGTTAACAAAATATCGGTCTTCCTTTCAAAACTGCATATTACTGTAGCACAAATACATCATAGCAATAAGTTAAGGGCTGTTCAGACAGCAAAAATCCTAAGCGAGCACATTAAATCTACAAATGGGACGGAAGAGATGAGTGGACTTTTGCCTATGGATGAACCAAGGATATGGTTTAAACGGCTTGAAACCATAGATGACGATGTTATGTTAGTTGGCCATCTACCCCACCTTGGAGGGCTTGCCTGTCTTTTACTTTGTGGCAATCGGTGTAGGCAAGACTTAATGGATTTTAAGGCAGCTGGGGCTTGTGCCCTCAAGCGCAGTCAAAGTGGTTTTTGGTCTTTAGAGTGGTTCGTAACACCTAATATTTTGACATTGTAAGATACATCTTGTACGGTGCAACATGAGGGAAGTTGAGCATATATGTGGTAGCAATTTGCAACTAACACCGTTTTTCATCAAAAACCACTGTATTATAATATAATAATTAAATTACTTGCAATTATCTACTTAATAATATATAATTTTTACAGTTTTTATAATGATTAAGGGCATAATCTGTGCTTGAGTTTATTTATTTACTACAATCGTGTTTTTATGTAATGTTTTATTATCCTAATTAAAAACAATGGAGGGAATTTATGGGTCGTAAGATGGTTACTGTGGATGGTAGTGCCGCATGTGCACACGTGGTACACGCCACAAATGAGATCATAACTATTTACCCGATTACACCATCATCCCCTATAGCCGAAATCTGTGATTCTAAATCAGCTGCCGGCCAGGTGAACATATGGGGTTCAATACCAAAGGTTGGGATGATGCAATCTGAAGCAGGTGTTGCAGGGGCAGTGCATGGTTCACTTAGCGCTGGAGCCTTGGCTACTACTGTATCAGCATCTCAGGGATTATTACTTATTATTCCTAATATGTACAAAATAGCAGGGGAGCTTACACCAACCGTGTTTCATATAACAGCACGGTCTTTAGCTGCTCAAGGGCTGTCCATATTTGGTGACCATTCTGATGTTATGGGTGCACGCTCTACTGGTTTTGCTATGCTTTGTTCTAAAAACGTTCAAGAAGCTATGGATTTTGCCCTTATTGCACAGGCTGCTACCCTTGAAGCACGGATTCCTTTCCTACACTTTATGGATGGCTTTAGAACCTCTCATGAAGTTGCTAAGATTGAAGAGCTGACGTTTGATGATATGCGTGCTATGGTTGACGATGACCTTGTACGTGCCCATCGCAGCCGTGGTTTAACCCCTGATAAACCAATGATACGCGGTACTGCTCAAAACCCGGATGTGTACTTCCAAGGACGTGAGACTGTTAATAAGTTCTATTTGACAGTGCCGGGCATTGTTCAGAAGGCTATGGATAAGTTTGCTCAAATAGTTGGCCGCCAGTACAAGCTCTATGAATACTATGGGGCTCCTGATGCTGACAAAGTCGTTGTAATAATGGGTTCATCTTGCGAAGTAGTTATGAATACCGTGGATGCGCTTAATGCCAAAGGGGAAAAGGTCGGCTGCGTACAGGTAAGACTCTACAGACCATTTGATGATGAGTTATTTGCTAAATCTCTGCCTTCAACTGTCAAAAAGATAGCCGTGCTTGACCGCACGAAAGAACCCGGTGCCCTTGGTGAGCCTATGTATCTTGACGTACGGGCTGCTATTGGTGAGGCTATTGAAAAAGGCGTTTGTCCATTTAACGACTATCCTACCATTGTTGGCGGTCGTTACGGTCTTGGTTCAAAGGACTTTACACCTGCTATGGTTAAAGGCATATACGATAACCTCGCAAAGGACAAGCCGAAAAATCATTTCACTATCGGTATCATTGATGATGTTACAGGTACAAGCCTCGATTACGATAAGGGCTTTAATGTGGAAGGCGATGATATGTTTGGAGCTATGTTCTATGGTCTTGGCGCTGATGGAACGGTTGGGGCTAATAAAAATACTATTAAAATTATTGGTGGTGAAACTGATAACTACGCACAGGGATATTTCGTGTATGACTCCAAAAAATCAGGCTCTATGACAACTTCCCATGTGCGCTTTGGTAAAAATAAAATATCACATCCTTACTTGATTTCAGCAGCCAATTTTATAGCTTGCCATAACCCTGCTTTCCTTGAACGCTACGATATGCTTTCAAATGCGAAGGAAGGCGCTATATTCTTGCTTACAACTGCACATAAAAAAGACGAGGTGTGGAATACCCTGCCTATGGAAGTGCAGGAAAACCTTGTTAAGAAAAAGATGAAGTTCTACATAATAGATGCTATAGCGCTGGCAGAGGAAATCGGTCTTGGTAGCAGAATTAATATGATAATGCAGACAGCATTCTTTGTTATTTCTGGCATACTGCCCAAAGAAGAGGCTATTGCTGCTATTAAGAACGAAATTAAAAAGACATACATGAAAAAGGGCGAAAAGATTGTTGAGATGAACTATGTCGTGGTTGATAAAGCCCTACAAAATATTGTAGAAGTGCCAGTGCCAGATAGCGTAACCAGTAATATTAAGATGCTCCATGCTATTTCAGGAGATGCACCGGAGTTTGTCAGAAACGTTACCGCTAGAATCATCGAAGGTAATGGCGACTTGCTACCAGTGTCGGCTATTCCAAATGAT
Source organism: Candidatus Magnetomicrobium cryptolimnococcus (assembly GCA_018606805.1). Taxonomy (GTDB): domain Bacteria; phylum Nitrospirota; class Thermodesulfovibrionia; order Thermodesulfovibrionales; family Magnetobacteriaceae; genus Magnetomicrobium; species Magnetomicrobium cryptolimnococcus. The sequence goes on along the minus strand of JAGYWI010000017.1, from coordinate 60,352 downwards.
GGTACTTGGCCTACGGCTACCACCCAGTACGAAAAAAGAAACATTGGCGTGCATATACCAGCATGGGAACCAGATGCCTGTATACAGTGCGGGACGTGTTCATTCGTATGTCCGCACGCTACCATTAGAATGAAGATTTATGACCCGCAGCAGCTAGCAGGAGCACCTTCTACCTTTAAATCAATAAATGCAACTGGTAAGGAATTTGAAGGCTTAAAGTTTACTATCCAAGTAGCACCGGAGGATTGCGTTGGTTGTGGCTCATGTGTTGAGGTGTGTCCGGGACGTAAAAAGGATGAAGAGGGGAAAAGAACCGAGACAAAGGCTATTAATATGTCATTACAAGAGCCTCTACGCGCCCAAGAGGTGGAAAACTATAAATTCTTCTTAAGCTTACCAGAGACAGACCCATCAAAGGTGAAATTAACTACAGTTAAGGGCACACAGTTAGTAAGGCCGCTATTTGAGTACTCAGGGGCTTGCGCTGGCTGTGGTGAAACACCGTATCTTAAACTCCTTACACAGTTATTTGGCGACCGCCTGTTGATAGGTAATGCTACCGGTTGTTCATCAATATACGGTGGTAACCTGCCAACAACCCCTTATGCTAAAAGGGCTGACGGTAGAGGTCCAGCATGGGCTAATTCACTATTTGAAGATAACGCAGAGTTTGCCCTCGGTATGAGACAAGCTGTAGATAAGTTTAATGCCCAAGCACTCGAACTTCTTGATAAATTATCAGCAACAACCCTATCTAACATTAAAGGGCTTTGCGACGAAATAAAGAGCGCCGATCAGTCCTCACAAGAAGGCATAGAGACCCAAAGGGCGCGCATAGCACGCTTGAAGGAAGCTCTTTCTAACGATAGCTCAAATGATGCCAAAAACTTGCTCTCCATAGCCGACTATCTGGTAAAGAAATCTGTATGGGGCGTTGGTGGCGATGGTTGGGGTTACGACATCGGTTACGGTGGTGTTGACCAAGTATTAGCCTCCGGTGAAAATATCAATCTTATGATTATGGACACTGAGGTCTATTCAAATACCGGTGGTCAGATGTCAAAGGCCACACCAAGGGGCGCTGTTGCACAGTTTGCTGCCGGTGGTAAGAGAACTGGTAAGAAAAATATTGGTCTCATTATGGCAACATACGGTAACGTTTATGTAGCACAAATATCTTTTGGTGCAAACCCTATGCAGGCTATTAAGGCATTTATGGAAGCTGAAGCCCACCGCGGTCCTTCTCTTATAATAGCTTACGCTACGTGTATTGCACAGGGAATTGATATGACAAAGGCGGTTGAGACACAGAAAAACGCTGTGGCTAGCGGCTACTGGCCTTTGTATAGATATAATCCAGCCTTAGAGGCAGAAGGCAAAAGCCCTATGCAGATTGATTGCAAAGAACCGTCTGTATCTCTTGACCAGTTCCTATACAATGAAAACCGCTACAGGGCACTAAAGACATCTAAACCAGAAATAGCCGCTATGCTATACAAAGAAGCTGAAAATGATGTAAAAAGAAGATGGGATGTCCTTAAGCACTGGGCAAGCTGGAAACCAGAGGCTAGATAAAAGAAGTTAAAAAAGACAAAGATTTAAAAGATAGAAGAGCGGGGGGAAACCCTTTTCAAGAAAAAGGGGTGCGGCATCACACAGGGAGGTGTGCCTACACACCCTCCGTGTTCTTCCTCTGCACTTTACGGGAGTGCGCCTACGCACTTTCTTATAATGCTCTTTTGAAGTAAAGGAAGATTGTATGACCACTATCTATTTAAAACTACCATTTTATTGATCTGCGTGGGGGTAATACCCTATTCAATCCAAAAATCATGCTCTTTAAGCTGCTCAAGTGTGTACGGACAAGTTTTAGGTAAAAGGTTTTTATCAATACCTGTTTCATCTTCAAACAATAATCTTGCATCCTCAAAAGCTTCATTAACGATTGATTCTATATTATGTTTTAGACTAGGACTGCCTTTTAATAATTTATTAAGTTCTATTCTTTGTGTATTTATTGTTAATTTCCAGCTTTTAGAACGCCTCTTAGGTTGATATTGCCATTTTAAAAGATGCATGATTAGTACTCTTAACCTACTGACTAACTCTTTCTTTTCACTCCTACCCATGCTCTCTATTTCCTCTGCAATGTTCTCTATGTCTATTTCAGTAAGTCTACCTTGTCTTAATAGTTCAGCATTATGAATAGCCCATTGGTAAAAATCACGCTCGTATAAAGACTGCTCTTTATTTAAGTTATTGTTTGTTATAACATTTTGGTTATTCATACACATTATTTTAGCATAAATTATTGTTGTCTTTCTTTATTTATGTTAGAATTAGGAAATAAAAGACTTTTATTATTATAATTATTTTCTTCCATGTAGAACATTTGTTATGAGGGGGTTAGGTGTGTTAAGGGTTTTATATTTTTTACTAATGATTTTATTTGTTATAACGTCTTTTTTTGTAAACAAAGCTTATTCATTTAAAAATGATGCTAAGCTTGGCACTGGTGCTGATGCCATTATAAAGGCTGATCGCCTTGAATATGATTTAGAATCAACTACATACTATCTGACAGGTAACGTTAGTATTGAACGCACTGGTAGTATACTGAAGGCTGACTTTATTCAATACGATGAGGGCACATACTTAGCCCATGCCGTTGGCAACGTTATTTATGAAGACGCGGAGGTTACCATTAAAGCCCAGTCCGCAACTATGTACATGGATAGCAAAACTGGCAATATAAGTAAGGCTAAGATTTTATTTAAGAAAGAAAACTACCACGTCCAAAGCGAAATAATAATCAAGCAGTCGGATAAGGAGTTTTACGCCGAGGATGCCTCCATAACTACGTGTGATTCATTAGTGCCGGCATGGTGTTTAAATGCCAAAAAGGCTAATTTATTTCTTGAAGAAAAAATGAAGGCTAAAGACGTTACCTTCCGTGTTAGAGGACTGCCGGTTATGTATTCGCCATCTTTTTCAAGCTCACTTGCTGGGCGTAAAACTGGCTTCCTAACGCCCGGCTTTGGTTTTAAAGGCGACAAGGGCGTTTATACAAGCATACCCTTTTACTGGGTCATTGCTAAAAACAGAGACATGACCCTCACTGCCGATAGCTACACGCGGCGTGGTCTGGGGCAGGGCATTGAGTACCGTTATGTGGAACAAGGTGGTATACAGGGCAATTGGTGGGCATATCATTTTTATGATAAAGACCTTGAAACGGATTTTATCGAAATTAAAGGTAAACACAAGCAAATTACGCAAGAGGGATTTGCCGCGTCTGCCGATGTTAATTATTTGAATGAAAAAGAGTTCTATAAAGAATATAGCCCCAATATTGAAGAATATATGGAGAGATACCTTGAATCTGAGGCTAATTTGTACTATAAGACAGCTAAAACGCGTACCTACCTGCTTGGCCAATATTGGGTAGACCTTCGAGGCGACACCGGTGCAATATCCGAAAAAGTACCGGAAGTGGGCTTTGTCCTTAATCCAATAAATGCTTGGTTTATTGATAATTTTTCCCTACGCAGTAGCTATGCTAATTTTATATCAGAGCATGGATATAAAGGCGGGCGTTTTGACCTCTTCCCCCGTATCCAACACACAATAGGAAATACCGTTAGACTTACCCAAAGGGTTGGCGAACGTTTAACCGTATATCAACTTTCTGGCTCAGGCTGGGAAGGTTCAAACGACATAAACGCAGCATTTGAATATTATACAAGTGCGGATATGACATTTTCAAAAAACTATGGCTCCTTTACCCATGTTGTTGAACCGCAAGTAAGCTATTCGTACGTATCAGAAGATAACTCAGCCCCTGTTATTGATGAAACTGAAGAGTTTGATAGACAATCACTGTTGGAACTTGCCATTATGAATTATTTCCGCAACGAAAAAGGGGATTTTTTATACCTAAGACTGGCTAACCCATATGACATAGGCGCTCCCGATGGGCCTAATAGACAGTTTAAGTTTCAAGCAGGCCTCCTTCGCCCCATTGCCCTAAAGGCAGAAGCACTTTACGATTATGAGGATAACGAAATCGAATCAGCCAACTCTGAACTTTCCCTTACGTTTAACAAAATCTACGCCAATTTAGGTGAACGCTATAACCAGAAAAAAGACCTCTTGTTTCTAACCGGCGGTCTTGGCTTTGATATTTTTAGAGATATAAGCCTATACTCAAGCATCTGGTATGATACAAAAGAAGATGACATACGAAACCTAGGTCTTGACCTTAATTATAAGAGGCAGTGCTGGGGGGTTTCTCTATTGTATAGAAAAAATGTGGATGATTACGGCCTTTATTTTACCATAGAGCTAAAAGGGCTTGGCGAATACAAAATATCTGGTATATAGTTTAAGGAGGAGTTATGAGAAAATTAGTTGTTGGGTTGTTTTTACTTATGTTTGTAGTGCCGTTGTGGGCTGAGGATACGGCTATAGTAGGAGAAGTTAAGAAGGTTAAAGGGGATGCTAAAATTACCCATACTGGCCAGCCAATAAATGCCCAACCGGGTAGCAAGATATATACAGAGGATATATTAAAAACCGGTAAAGATAGCGCAATGTCGTTTACATTGAAAGATAGTACGGTACTTTCTCTGGGGCCAAATAGTGAACTTGCCGTAAAAGACTTTAAATTTGTGCCAAGTGATAAAAAGCTCTCTCTTATTACAAAGATGATGAAAGGCAGCGCATCATACATATCCGGCACCATCGGCAAACTATCACCGGAGTCGGTTAAATTTGAAACCCCTGATGCTACTATCGGCATTAGAGGTACAAAGTTTCTCGTTAAAGTAAACGAATAGGAGAGGTCTATTATGAAAAAATATATATGTATACTTTTTTTATTAGTGCTGGTTGGTTGTGCACCTAAAGCAGTCGTGGTGCTAATGCCAGATGCTGAAGGTAAAGTAGGCGTTATCGAGGTTGCAACTAAAGGTGGAACTAAGACAATAAAAGACGCCGGCTATGGCGTACATATAGAAAGCACTGAAAGCGCCCCGTCTGAACCTGCTAAAATGGAAGAAAAAAAGATTAATAAACTCTTTGGAGCTGCCATTGCTATTCAACCAATTCTGCCAAAACAATATAATCTATACTTTATAAGCGGCGAGGCTCAGTTAACATCTGAATCTAAATCCATGCTGCCACAAATAATAGCCGAAATAAAAGTACGCCCTACCGTAGATATAAGCATTATCGGTCATACCGATAGAGTGGGCACTAACGAGTATAATTATAAACTTTCCTACGAACGAGCAAAACTGATGTACGATATTTTAGTGTCAGAAGGACTGCCAGCTGGCTCTATTGACGTAACATCCCATGGCGAGGAAAACCCTCTTATTCCAACAGCTGATGATGTGCCAGAACCAAAAAACAGACGCGTTGAAGTTACAGTCCGCTAAAGGCTAAAAAAGAAAAAAAAAGGGAAAAAAAGAAAAGATAGAAGAGCGGGGGGAAACCCTTTTAGGCAAAAGGTGCGTAGGCGCACTCCCTAAAACTTTTAGCCTGCCATCTAATAGTTATTCTCCTTATCTTTTGCTATACCAAAAGAAATATGGTTTGCAAAACTTTATATCAAAGAGAAGGACTAAACACAATGAGGGCGCTGCCCTCAAACTCCCGCCAAAGGGACTTGTCCCTTTGGAATCCACTATCTGGCAATCCATACTATATTTGTTATTTTTTTGCAAACCTAATTTATTTGAGTATACATTTTATCTTTTACTACTTTTTTAAAGAATGTGTAGGCACATCTCCCTATATACTTTTATACTTGCATAACAGCTAAAGCGTCTATTGTGGAAAGCGTGCGGCCTTAAGAAAGCCAAAAAGACGGCTTTCTTTACGGCCGCACCATTTCCACATAGACGCTTTGGTGTAATCAGGGGGAGTAAAAGACCTCCCCCTGAGAAAAGACCCCCTCTGACTCTTTTTTTTGCTGGTGCGTAAACGCACCAGAGATACCATAGCACGTTTCTATATATCTCACGATTCAAATTTCAAATGAAAACTTACTGTTATAAATTTTTTGTCCATCTTGTGGGTATATTTTGATATTATGGTCTATATTTCTACTTGCATGAAGTAAGCACTTAAATAAAGGTTCCACATCGTCTGCAATATCAAGGTGGGAGGCTATTTCTTCAACGGAAAATGGTTTGCCGGCATTTTGGCGAAGCATTTCAATGGCCTTTCTCTGTATGCCAAGAAAGTGGCCTGCAGCCTTTTTACCAGCCTCAACGCCCGGCTGGTGGTAGGCATTTATATTAATTAAATAGGCATAAAGGCCAACGGCTCTCTCATAAAGTGCAACCAGTACACCAAAGGTAAAGGGCGACATGGTTTCTATTGTTATAGTTACGGATTCCCTTTTGCTGTCGCTTAGAGCCTGTCTTGTTCCTTGATAAAAGGCATTTAAAAAATCTCCGCTTGTTATATCCGGCTCAACCTGTAGGGATTTAGTCTCTCTATCTTTTAGCACCTCTATGAAGGTTACAAAGAAGTTGTTAACGCCGTCTCTTAATTGTTGTACGTAAGCGTGTTGGTCTGTGGAGCCCTTATTCCCGTATACGGTAATTCCTTGATTAACAATGCGCCCACCGAGGTCTTTTTCTTTACCGAGGGACTCCATTATAAGCTGTTGTAAGTACTTAGTGAATAAGCCAAGGCGGTCTTTATAAGGCAGGATGACCATATCCCGCGAGCCCCTGCCACTAGTTGCATAGTACCACATAAGCGAAAGAAGTGCTGCCGGATTTAGCATGGTGTCCCGTGTCCTTGTAACCTCATCACAGAGCCTTGCACCTTTTAGCATATCATCAATGTCAATCCCCTGAAGAGCTGCTGGAAGAAGACCAACAGCCGATAACTCCGACGTACGGCCACCTACCCAGTCCCACATTGGAAAACACTTAATCCAGCCCTCGGCCTTTGCGGTATTGTCTAATTTGCTATCGCTACCGGTTACGGCTACTGTGTGGGCTGCAAAGCTTAATCCGTCCTTTTCATATGCCGCCTTTGCCTCAAGCATACCGTTTCTGGTTTCAGGAGTACCACCACTTTTAGATATGACGAGGCATAGGGTTTGGGAAAGTGAACCGCTTAGCTCTGCCATAACCATGTCCATGCCGTCTGGGTCTGTGTTATCAAAGAAAAATGGTTTCATCTTATCGGCTTTTGAGCAAAGGCTAGACGCTGCAAACTGAGGCCCAAGGGCAGAGCCGCCAATGCCTACAACAAGAATATTTTTAAATGGTTTGCCGTTTTGTGCAGTAATCTTGCCACTATGTACATCTGCTGCAAACTCCTTTATCGCTTTAAGCGTGTTTTCAATTTCCCCCCTAATGACATCATTTGGAGCCTTCTGGCTATTACGCAACCAATAGTGCCCAACCATACGCTTTTCATCTGGATTTGCTATAGAGCCGCCTTCAAGCGTTTCCATGTGTTTAAAAGCCTCTTGAATGTATGGCTCTATTTTGTCAAAAAAATCATCCGCAAAAAACATCCGCCCAATGTCCATCATAATGCCAATATCATTATTGACGTACAGGTACTTCTTATAACGCTCCCATAATGTACTCATTAAACCCTCCTGATAATATTTTATTCGATTTTATATTATTTATAGGACGACTGTCTATGTTGTTAATTTCAATAATAGAGTGTATAATATATCTATGGCTAAAACGTTAGAACTATATAATGCCTTAAAGGATAAACTTGGTGAGCGCGGAACAAAAATCCTTATAAGTGCTATTGATGAGGCCGCCGAGAAAGGACATTCTGAACTTGCAACAAAAGAGGATTTAGCTAAACTTGAAGTTAAGATTGAAAATAAAATAGACCGCCTTGATGCTAAGATAGATAAAGTGGAATTGTCCTTACGTGCAGAGATAGAGAAATCAAAAACTGATGTGCTCAGATGGCTGTTTATATTTTGGGCAGGGCAAATAGGCGCCACATTTGCTCTTTTTAAATTTTTTTTGAAATAGTTTATTACTATTTTGTATAATACGTTTATGGCTAAAACGTTAGAATTATATAATGCCTTAAAGGATAAACTTGGTGAGCGCGGAACAAAAATCCTTATAAGTGCTATTGATGAGGCAACCGAGAAAGGGCACGATAGTCTTGTAACAAAAGAGGATTTAGTTAAGCTTGAAGCCAAGCTTGAAAATAGAATAGACCGCCTTGATGCTAAGATAGACAAAGTGGAGATGTCCTTACGAGTAGAAATAGAAAAGGTACGCTCAGAAGTAGAAAAGACCAAGTCGGAAACCCTTAAATGGTTGTTTATATTTTGGGCAGGGCAAATAGGCGCCACATTTGCTCTTTTTAAATTTTTCTTGAAGTAAGTCAGTTTCTACAAACATCAAACTATTATCTTTACAAATAAATATCAGTATGCCTGCAAGTGGGTACGTGGTTATCAAATAAGAAAATAAGAGCAGCTGGTGCGCAAGCGCACCAGTAGATAAAAGAACCCAGAGGGGGTCTTTTATCAGGGGGAGAGCCTCTTTCTCCCCCTGATTACACCAAAGCGTCTATGTGGAAATGGTGCGGCCGTATAAGAAAGCCGTCTTTTTGGCTTTCTGAAGGCCGCACGCTTTCCACAATAGACGCTTTAGTTGTTATGCAAGTACAGATGTAAGCATAATTCCAATACCACTAAGTTGATGTAGCAATAGTATAGAGGAATAACTAAAGAAGTTGCAGGCTAAAAGTTTTAGGAAAGGGGGGGCGGGGGGACAACCCTTTTGCCTAAAAGGGTTTCCCCCTGCTCTTCTATCTTCTATTTTTTTCTATTTTTTTCTTTTTTCTTTTTTTTTTTCTTTTATTTTCTTTTTTCTTTTTTTTTTCTTTTATTTTCTTTTTTTTCTTTTTTTTCTTTTCTTTTTGGTAAAATTGTACACAAGTAACTGTGTATAGATTAATTACAAAGATGCGTTCAGGGAAAAAGGTTTTCCAAGGGGTGGGGATAGGTCTCATTATGGGTGGGATTGCTATATTCCTTGGCTTTTTTGATTTTTTTAGAAACTTTGAGCTTTTTACGTTAGACCTGCGTTATCGTTATCGGCCAGCTATAGCTGTATCTGAGGATTTGGGCTTTATAGAGTATGATGACAAGTCTATAGAGTTATTTGGTGAATGGCCGTGGTCTAGGCTTCATCAGGTTATCCTTGTTGACACGCTCAACTTTTATAATGCAAGGGCTATTGGTTATGACGTATATTTTATTGATAAGCAAAATCCTATTTTCATACCTGAGAAGTTTCACCTGTTATTAGAGGATGAATTAAATGGCGCTATTAATGAGGATATAATTAAGACTGCCATAGATGGCTCTTTTAGGGATTATGATGAAGAATTTGCTGTTTCTATGAAAAAGGCTGATAATGTATATATAGCATTTTTTACAGATACGAATCAGGATAAGGAGCTTATAGAAAAAGATATTACATTTATAAAAAATCAGACTAAAGCTAATAAAGCCACCTTTAATGTTGCTAAGCGCCTTTCTATTGAAGATGCAAGTAAAACCTTCTTGCCTATGAAACCATCGCTAATACCGTATCTTTATAAGTCTACAAACATCGTCCCGCCGCTTAGTATTTTTTTAGAAAACGCCAAAGGCACTGGCTTTGCGCAGCCGGGGTTTGATAATGATTCTATAGTAAGAAACTATATTTTATTAAGATATTTTGATGACAAACTTATGTATTCGATTACGCTAAGCATGTTATCTCAGCTTTTGGATTTCAGTCTTAATGATATAGAAATACAACCGGACAAGTTTATGATAATTAAAAATGCCCTTGCCTACAATACAAAGGTGCGGCAGCACGCCTCCCTTAAAAGACAGGACATATACATCCCCATAGATAACAAAAGTCAAACGCTACTAAACTGGGCTGGGCTTTTTCGTAATACCTATTTTCATATGCCATATCTTCTCATATCTCGCTACTATGTATACAATAATGCTAAGGATTATTTAAGACATACTGATAGAATTGATAATTTCTTAGCAATTAATAAAGCCCTCCATGCACATATTAATGAGGACTCCTCGCTTGCCAAGGCGCATGAACTCGATATAATTTCGCGGGAGCTGACCACTGCGTATATTATTCAAACACTTATAGAAAAGGGGGCATCTAAAGATGAAATCCACAATGTACTTAAAGATTATACGACAACAGGCCTTTTTGAACGCGTATATTTAATTGTGGATTACTCACTTAAGATGGTGGCTGAAATATCAAAAGATAACAATATGACATTTGAGGCTTTTTTAAAAAAATACCCAATTAAAGAAAACGATACACAGGTAAAGACGCATGTCCTTGAGGCCTTTAAAAACATAACATGGTTTATAAAACATAACCGCCTAAAAGAAGCGTGGCCTTTTTACTTTCCGCCATCGTGGCAAATCCTAGCAAATGGCAGGTGGGTTTCCTTTTCACCGGTAGAGTTGGAGCAGAAGATTTTAATGGTAGGTCTAACTGGTACAAACACCATAGACCTAAACCCGACACCATTTGAAGAAGACGCCCCGATGGTAAGTTACCATTTAAATATATTAAACTCGGTACTTACAAATAACTTTCTCTACCGTGCTACGGATACGTATAAATACGTGGCTACTGTGGGTTTTTCTATAGTAATTGGTGTGGTGGGGGCTGTGTTTTCCATACCGATTTCGCTTGCCGTTACGTTTTTATTGTTAGGTGGCTATGTATATGGTAGTTATAAGATTTGGGTTATAAATGGGTTATGGATTCATTTAGTGGTACCGTTATGTGGCATGATATTAACCTATATAGGAGCTATCGTATTAAACTATAGGCAGGCACTGGCAGATAAAAGGCAGATAAGAAATATCTTTGCGAAGATGGTCTCGCCGGATGTTTTAAAAATTATGGAAGAAAACCCGGATAAATTTACATTAGTTGGGGACCGCAAGGCAGCTACTACGTATTTTTCTATGTTAAACGGTATAGAGGAGTTAATCAAGACCGTATCAGCTGATGAGTTAACGGCGCTTTTAAGCGTGTACTTAACGCCCAGCAGTGAGATAATTATGGGCTATGGTGGCTACATTGATAAATACGAGGGGCATACCATAATGGCGGATTTTGGAGTACCGCTTGACGATGAGCATAGTGCGTGGAAGTGTGCGTTTTCAGCTATTGAACAAAAACTGGATGCTGAGGCTTTCAACTATTACGCACTTGCACGGTTTGGTATAACGCTGCGTGTGTCAAGGGGTTTTAACTATGGCTATGTCTCAGCGGGCAATATGGGTTCTGAAAAAAAATTTCAGTACACTGTTATGGGGGACCCGGTTAATGTAGCAGCTCGTTTTATGGCGGCTAACTATATATACGAGTCATCTAATGCCCTAACTGGGCAGGATACCTATGCAGAGATAAAGGATTACGTGTATCTTAGATTTTTAGACCGAATATTACTTAAAGGCAAGACTCATCCAACGGATATATACGATGTACTAGGCTGGATGCCGGATGCCTATTTGATGAATCGCGGGAAGTTGCCAGTACCGGCTTACATAGATAGCTTATGGCTTAATTGTCCGCCTGCAAAGGTATTTGGTTATTATTATTTATGGAGTCATCAACATAAACTTTATGGTCATCAGATGGCTAAACAAATCCGTGATTTTTTCTATTCTACATTAGACCTTTCCAGTAGTCTTTTTAGTAGTGAAATCAAAAAAGAAATTGTATTATTGATTGATTCGGTTGAGACAATAGCGGCAAGTTTTAAGTATTTATTTAATCGAGATATTGGCATTAAAACACCATCTAAGGAGACACATTTTAAGGAGATAATTAATAATCGTATAGCTATAATTAAAGCTATAATGGAATATATTCACGCAGAGCGTATTAAAGGTGTTAAAAAGCAACACGTGGAGGCAATCTATAGGGAAGGCTCTGTGTTACTAAATAAACTGGAGATGACAATGCACCGATTAAGTCGTATAGTTGTTGATGATGAACAGATAGAAAGGGTAATAGAAGGGGTGCGAGAGTTTGTACCAAGACTAAACGCCGCCTCTATAAATAAATTAGATGTCTCAATAGCGGAAGGCCAAAGAAGATTTAGGTCTCTAACTATGACCTTCATCAAAGGCATTAAATCCCAGAAGGAACAATATCACGAGATGATGTCTTTAGCAGGCATGCCAGAAGACCGAGAGCTTAAGGCGAAGGAGCTTCATGAGGCAGGGCTTAAGCTCTATTTTCAAAAAAGATGGAATGAGGCTATTGAGTACTTTAAGCAAGAAAGTAATTATACAGCAAATAAGGGACCGGCTTTATCTTTTATAGAAAGAATTGAAAACTATAAACAAACGCCTCCGCCTGCTAAATGGCAAGGGGAATGTATTCAAATAAAAAAGTAATATGACTAAAAACAAAAAACATCTTTATTCCGGTAAAATTCTAACGCCAATTCTAATTGCTGTATTAATAGGGACTTTTATAAGTGCATTGCAAAAAACAGGATTTTTTGAAGAATTTAAGTATGAACTAATTAACATAGCCTTTAAAGAAAGAAAAAAAGTGGAAATCAATCCAAACATAGTTACGATTGATATTGACGATCCATCTATATCTACCGTTGGCAGATGGCCATGGCCTATCAATGTGCACTCTCAAATAATTGATTTTTTATCATTATATAACGCTAAAGCTGTAGTTTTAACCGATATTGATTTCAAAAAAGAGATATTCACAAGCTTTGATACTAATAATAAAGAAAAATTTAAAGAAAAAATAGTCAACGATTTTAAAAACAATATTAGCATAGAAGATACTGTTACTAAACTGCAACAAATAAATAAGGACTTTAATAGCGTATTAAAAAAAACTGGGAACGTATTTACAACAATAAACTTTAAACTAAATAGCACCACTAAAGGAGCCGCTCCATTAGGTGTTTACAGCAGCCAAACGGAAGAGGATTTTGTGGTTACCGTACAAACCACACAGAAAAACTGGGATATTGACGAAATATTAATAGAAAAGAAAATCGGTCTTTCAGGGATAAAAGGTGGAAACTTTCCAAGTGCTTTTTCAATAGTATACCCACAAAGTGAAATCTTAGAAAGCGTTAAAGGAGCTGGCTTTAACACTATCCAACTGGATAAAGACGGTATCGTACGCCGTTATCCACTATTGGCATACTATAAAAATACACTCTACCCCTCTGTCGTTCTTAAACTAGCAGAGGTCATTCTAAAGGACTATACCTTACATATTAGCGATGAAGAGCATATAATGTTTAGTAATAAAAAAGACTCAATACAAATCCCGTCGGACTCCACCGGCGCAATATATATAAACTGGGTTGGGGAATATAAAAAAGGTTTCCCGCACATACCATTTAATTTAGTCGGGTTTTTCCTTGCCCAACAAATAGCCAAGGATACCCTAAATGAGCTTATGTTAAAAGAAACGAGTCCCGGTGATGATATGTTAAAAATTTACTTTGATACTGTTGTCAACTTGCGACTCTTACCCAAAGAAGACCTAAACGCAATAGCAGCCGACATTGCCTTTTGTGCATATATAGAGGAAAAAATAACCAGCCAACTAACCACAGTTGAAGAAATCATGCAAGAAGGTGGATACGATACACAAAACAGCCGCTTAGTTAAAATGGCTAAACAAGTGCTTTTTAATAATTATATGTATAATCTATACGAAAGTAGCGGGGACATACCGGACTTCTTAAAAATAGTGGAAGAACTCGGCATAGCACAAAATGACTGGAATGCCCTTCAACTATCATATGAAACCATGTCATACCATATTAAAAACAAAAGCGTAAACCGAGTGCGCCCACTAGTTTTTGACAGCGCTACCGTGGAACTCCAAGGAAAAACTAAAACAATAACGCCTGCATTTTTTAATGATAAAATAGTGTTTTACGGCCTTACCGCTACAGGCCTATCCGCCCAACATCCAACACCGTTTATGAGGCGCCACCCTATGATAGACCTCCTGCCAAATATCCTAAACACCATAACGACCAAAGACTTTATTAAAGAACTATCGCCCATTTTCCACTATATAATCATATACGCTGTAGTAGCCCTGACCGTACTGCTTACTTTATACCTAAAACCCCTACGGGCAGTCTTACTAATTACCCTATTTGTAATACTATACCTGATTTTAACATGGACATTGTTTGCCTTTAAAGGCTTTATAATGCCCTTAACGGCCGTAGTCTTTACAATAATATTAACATACACTTGTATACTTGCCTACAGATACAGCCAAGATAGACTAGAAAGAAAAGAAGTTCGGCGCATGTTTTCTACAATGGTGTCCCCGGAGGTATTGCAAATTATGGAAAACTCCCCAGAAAGCTTTACAATGGCAAGTGAAAAAAAATATGCAACGATGTTCTCATCAGATGTCTCCGGCTTTACAACAATATCCGAAGGCGTTACATCAAAAGAGCTTGCTAATATACTAAATGCCTACCTAACCCCCATGAGCAACATAATAATGGCATACGGCGGTTACGTGGACAAATATGAAGGCGATGCCATAAAGGCCGCCTTTGGTGTACCATTAAGCGATGAAGGACACGCATGGAAAACATGCTATGCCGCCATTTACCAACAAGAAGAATTGGAGCTTATCCAGCGTATGATACTATTAAAGTATGGTGTTCAAATTACAGCAAGAATGGGTATAAACACTGGCCTTATCTCTGCTGGTAATATGGGCTCTGAAAAACATATGCAATACACCGTCTTAGGCGAAGAAGTTACCATTGCAGAAGAATTAGAACCAGCTAATAAACTATTTAATACGTGGATTATGATAAGCGAATCCACATTGAACGATGCTAAAGAATATATAGATGTTAGATATCTAAGTAATCTGGAAATTGGTTACCAAGGCAGATTCATCAAAACATATGAGCTACAAGGCTGGAAAAAAGATAAGTTCATGGAATATTGGCAAGATAAACCAATCCCAGACATACTCATTGACTCAATAAAAAAAAGCCCCCCTGAAAAGGTGCTCGCTTACTATGACTACTTTGCAAATAAACAATTATCAAACAATCAATTAATAGCAGATTTGAAAAATTTTTTTTCTACGCTTCACGGTTTAGCCATGGAATGTATGAAACTTGAGTGCATAGTTACACTAATATTAGTTGAAACCGAACTATCCAACCTCCAAAAAGATATAGGCCAAATGGCCAACTCCACAGACCTGTCAGAGACTATTTATAATGAGTTACTTGAAATGGAAATAGAAATCGGTAAAGACATAGAACCATGGCGACGCATTTTACTTAAATGGAGAAAACTCGCTAAACGCTTTAGTGGTTCCTTGCAAACTCTAAAAGGTAAACTTGAGAAAGCAACCTTCGATGTACTACTAAATAGAACTGATATTGTAGAAAAAAATATCGAAACTATCTATAAACGTATACTATACGGCAACTCTAATAGAAACGACGATGTAGCCTCCTTACTTGCCGATCACCTAAAAGACCTAATTGAAACATATAAAATGGTTAAAGAACAATACAGTAATGACAAATATACCCTCTTGTTGCATAAAATAGAATCTATTCGTTCAGATATAAACGAAAAAGTAGAAGGCTTTACCGAAACACTTAAAAAACGCAACAACGAATACCACGAGCTAATCTCTGAGTTTGGTACCATATCCAAAGAGCAATACCATGTAAATGTATTATTTGAAAAAGGCCAACGCTGCTACATCAAACAACAATGGAGCGAATCGGTTAAATATTTTAAGAGCTGTCTTGACTATATACCAAACGATGGGCCTTCTATTACATTTCTAAAAAAACTCAAATCACTATAGAGCATTTCGATTTAATAGATAACAAACTTATGTAAGGAGTGGCCTTACTCTCTATATGACAGTCTGTACTCAGTACTATTGTCAATTAATATTCTAAAATTATTCAGGCCAAAATTCATAATCACTCAACTGCTCAAATATATAAGGGCAAATCTCAGGTAAGGTCTGTTTGCTAATACCTGTTTGGTCTTCAAAAAGTATTTTTGCATTTTTGAATGATTTTTCTATAACAGTTTCTATATCGTATTTCAGGCTTGGACTATTTTCAAACAATAAACCAATCTCAGACCTTTGTGTACTTATTGTTAATTTCCAACTTCTGGAACGTCTCTTAGGCTGATACTGCCATTTCAAAAGGTGCATTATTAATACAATTAGTCTACTTGTCAGCTCTTTTTTATTGTTTCTACCCATGCTCTCTATTTCCTCTGCAATGTTGTCTATGTCTATCTCAGTAAGCCTACCTTGCCTTAACAACTCTGCGTTATGAAGTGCCCACTGATAAAAATCAGTTTCATAAAGCGTTTTTTCTTTAGCTGTATTGCTATCAGTTATTGTTATTTGATTATTCATAGAAATATTATACCACATCAAGTTTTAATTTGGAACATTTGCGTTAGTACATCATCATTGAGTCGTCTTCAATAACTAATGCACAGGCGTTTGAATCAATGGTATTGTCTGGGGAAGCGGTATCCCTTACTCTTAATTAAAATCTACGGCAGCAATTTTATAAGCGCAATGATAAGACCTATCTGGGAAGCCCAAAAGATAAACATCCACCTCAACAAATCAGATTTGGATTTTTCTATCTCTATACGTGATTTTTCTATCTCTGCACGCAAGGTAAGTTCTAATTTAAGGAGGTCTTCTTTGGTGGCAAGGTTGGCATGCCCCTTCTGTGCAACCTCATCAAAGGCTTCTATTATAACCCTTGTGCCTTCTTCCCCGATTTTATCCTTTAATGCGTTATATAATTCTAATGTCTTAACCATAATCCTATTATACAGGGTGTTAAGAAAATTAACAATCGAAACTAACTTCCTTCTAATCTTAGCCGGTTGGTTATTTATTATGGGACCAAAATTTCTATCTCATCGAATTTAGAGAAGTGTTTTTTATCGTAAGTATAAATTTTTTTAATTTCATTTGAAATCATAGTAGCTACTATTTGTAAATCAAAAATATTTGCTCCTTTGACTTTATACTTTTCAGTCAAAAGTAAAAGTTCAAGAAAAGTTTTTTTGTTAGGATAGAGTTTCAATATTTCTTCGGCTTCTAAATAAGTCTTTATCGCATTTATAGCATATTGAGGCTTTAAAGGATTAAGTGTTCTTTTTGGACTCGTAACTACAGAAAAATATTCCAACAGTATTTGGGGTGTTAAACAAAGAGGCAGTTCCTTTGCAAATCCTTTAATTATAAGGGCTTTACAATCAGAAAAAAATGGAGAAGCGTTATCTGTAGCATAAACAAGAATATTTGTGTCTATACAATATGACTCCTCATTCTTAAAGATAGTCATAAATCTCCTCTCTGCTTATGTCTCCTTGTACTCCTATAGTATAATCCTTTAAAATCCGATTAGTTGGTTCTTTTTTTTCAATATCTTCTTCCAACATTAACTGAATCATTTTAAAAATATTATGTTTTTTTTCTATAGCTAAAACATTAACTAATTTTTGAATTAAAAGAGCTTGTTCTTCGGATAAATTGTGCACGTTAATTGTGTCCATTTTTATTCCTCCTATTTTTTTATGTTCATACTTAAGTCTAAATAAATTTTTGAATTATGTCAATTCACAATTTTCATAAAGGTGAACTATTACGAATTTTCTTGATAGAAACTAAAAGGACAAGCTGTACGCCAACTGGTCGCAATTAAAATCTACGGCAGCAATTTTATAAGCGCAATGATAATACCTATCTGGGAAGCCCAAAAGATAAACATCCACCTCAGCAAATCAGATTTGGATTTTTCTATCTCTGTACGTGATTTTTCTATCTCTGCACGCAAGGTAAGTTCTAATTTGTCTACCTTGCTGTCAAGCTTGAGAATATCTGCCTTAACTATTGCAATATCTTCTTTGTTAGCAAGGTTAGCATGTCCTTTGTCAACAACCTCATCAAAGGCTTCTATTATAACCATAGTGCCTTCTTCCCCGATTTTATCCTTTAATGCGTTATATAATTCTAACGTCTTAGACATAATCCTATTATACAGGGGATTAAGAAAATTAACAATCGAAACTAAAAGGACACAAATTGTAGATAATAAAAATAGGGGAGCCTCATAGGTCTGCCTCTACGCATCCATTTTCATTTGTATGGGTTTCATTTGTATGGGTTTCATTTGTATGGGCGAACCTATAATTTAATCATCGAAAACATCTTTAATATCCACATTGAGACCCTCTATTACCTTGGACTTAACTACGCCTTCACCTTCTGCTACCGAATAGAGGTCATATTTATCATTCTCATGGTGTTCATAATAATATTGTAGCATATATTCATCTCCATTCGCAAGATTGCGTCCACTGGAACTATAAACCATTGAATTATTAGGAAAACTTAAATGCCCCCTAGAGGATTCGAACCTCTGGCACCAGGATTAGGAATCCTGTGCTCTATCCTACTGAGCTAAGGGGGCAACGGATTCTATTATTATAACACAAAAAAAAATTTTTTTATAGCAAAAAAACTATCCTTATTTGCATAGGTTTGCAAAAAAAAAGTAATACCATAAACCACTATTAAGATATTTAAAAATGTTCACCTACTTATCAATATAAATATGATATTATGATATTATGTGTTTCCAAATAGACGAGAAAAGCTGCTAAGGCATCTTACTATTATTTGGTATTATAATAAAGAAGGTTATACGTAAAAAATAATAGCTATGTCTTTAATTAACAGGGTAAAATTACTCCTATATTCTTTGCTAAATTATGTGCCCGGTTTAAGGAAAATTGACATCAATAAAGTCAAGGCAAACCTGCTTATTTTGCGCAAATTATTTAAACCGAAAAACATTAAATTTACAAAAGATAAGATGCTTGTATTGGCAAAACATGTCAAACCATTAGAAGTCCGTATTAATAAATCTGTAATAACCGTTTATGGAGGGGTGGTCTTAAGCAGTCAGCTGGTTTTTTTAAGTAACAAGCTGCTAAATATAGAAAAAAAAGGTGAAAAAACTCTGTATGATGGCACACTTTGGTTTGAAAATTCACTTTTTTATGGCAACGTCGGCAACCTCTGCTCACTAAACATAATATCCGGCAGTATTATACACAGTAACATTAAAAGTGTAGAGATGCTTTATATTAGAGAGGGGTATTTTAACGGCACCATAGATAGCGTAATAAAATGGATACACTTAGCTAATCCAAGCAGCACACTCAAAGGCCATGTTAAAGAAATAGGCGAAACCATCTTTTTTGATAACGGCACTATGGTTGTAGACACCTTACCCAAGATACACGGTGGTTACATGGTTATTAAGTATGGGAAAATGCTTAAAAGTGATGGTAGCTGTTGGGATTGGATAGATATTTTAAAAAACATTGAAAGTTTAATTGAAGACCAAGAGATATTTCTATTTGGTTCGGGCGGCAATGTGTTACTTGGAGGTAACACTAACACCGTATTATTTAAAGAAGGGGTTGACACATACTCAAGGCATAAAACAGAAACAATAATAGCTTCAAATAATTTTTATAGGCTCTCAAAAGACAATATCTGTCAGGTAAAGGTTAAAATCGCTAATAATCAGAAAATAAGCATCCCTGCCGGTGAATTTTATAAATATGTGCGTCTTAGCATTGTTGATGAAAATTAAACATTAACTTTCTAATTGATAAAACATACATACATGATTATCATTAACAAAGACAAAGGCTATGACAAAACTGTATAGAAATTTAAAAAACCTAGAAGCCCTTTTATTGAATTTCAAGGAATCATATTTTTTTGGCAGCTCTCGCTACAGTCGCATAAAAATGTCCATCGCTACTATTATGTTTTCAATAGTGCTTATTTTCCTTGCTATTGTTTTAATAAGAAGTCATCTATGGCTTATGGATTTTATTAAAGGAGAAACCAAAAACCAATTAGTAAGTCAATTAGAAACATCAAAGGGCACTATTGAACTTTTAATTGCAGAAAAACTCTCAGCACTACGGTTTATAGCATCACAGTATTCTTACGCTAAACTTATAGATGAAACCGTGCTTTATAGCTGCTTGCAGGACTTTAAAAAGGCTTTTGGTGAGATTGTAGACATAGGCGTGATAGACTCAAAGGGTGTAATGCGCGCATACGTAGGCCCTTACGATCTGAAAAAAAAATACGCCAAAGAAGAGTGGTTTGAAAAACTGCTTACACGTGAGGAATACGTCAGCAGCGTTTCCACTAATTCTACATTTGTAATAGCTGTTAAAAATTTTGAACACGATAAAAAAGGCTTCTGGGTATTAAGAATAACCGTTGATGTAGAGTTTTTAAAGGAACAAATTGCCGCTATTAAAATGAAAGACGTTGATGATGTTTTTATAGTAAACCACGACGGAATCTTGCAAACTAACTCGAAATTTTACGGCAAGCTATTAGACAAGTATCCACTGGAGGTACCCCATTATCAACAAGGTATAAATATTTTAGATTTTGTCAAAATACAAAAAAAATTATCAGTAATAGGATACACATACATAAAGAACTCTCCGTGGATACTTATGTATATAGCACAATCTATGAAAGACACTCACTACGTAAAAACATTTCTAAAAGAAATGGTTACCGTTTTCATAATAAGTATTATTATCCTAATACTTATTACCTTAAGAATGGCTCACGTTATGGTCAAATGGATGAAAGAAGCTGATAGAAAACGCGATGAAGCTATCTCTGAAATAGAACACTCCAATCGTCTAGCATCTATTGGGCGGCTTGCAGCAGGCGTTGCCCATGAGATAAATAATCCTATCTCCATAATTAACCAAAAAGCAGGCCTTATGAAGGATATTCTTGATATTAACATAGAAACATCCAACCCTATAGAATTTCAAAACTTTGTAAATAACTCCAAAAATAAGGATAAATTTATTTCCCTCATAAATGGAATAATAGACGCCGTCGCACGGTGTAGGACAATAACACACCGACTCTTAGGGTTTGCACGAAACATCGAAACAGCACTTGAACCCTTTGATTTAAAC
Organism: Candidatus Magnetomicrobium cryptolimnococcus; assembly: GCA_018606805.1. Lineage (GTDB taxonomy): Bacteria > Nitrospirota > Thermodesulfovibrionia > Thermodesulfovibrionales > Magnetobacteriaceae > Magnetomicrobium > Magnetomicrobium cryptolimnococcus. The sequence continues at coordinate 39,195 of JAGYWI010000017.1, read as the reverse complement.
GTAACTATAAAGGAAGTTATAGGGTTTCTTGATAAAGAGATTCACTTCCGCGACGTTATTCTTATAACAAACCTATACGATAGACTCTCTCATATAATATCCAATAAAGGTGAAATACAACAAGTGCTTCTTAATATAATAAATAATGCCCTCGATGCCGTTGAACGCGGCGGCACTATAGAAATAGCCACCGGTATGGTAGACCTTTATAATGTGTATATATCAATAGAAGACAACGGCTATGGTATTGACAGTGCACATTTAAAAAATATATTTGAACCGTTTTTCACTACTAAAGAAAGAGGTAAAGGCACTGGGCTTGGTCTTTTTATTTCTTACGGCATAGTCAAAAAACTCGGCGGCAATATCTCCGTAGAAAGCGAGCTAAACCGTGGTACTAAGTTTACTATCCAATTACCTGTTAAAAATATACCAAGCGATAAAAAGGCTTTCTAAAAAAATAGAAAAAAAGGGACGGACACTGTCCCCTTTTTTAATACGATAAAAAACTGCAATATTTTAAAAACTCATCTTCAAAGTTATCACTAAATAAGCCTTTTTGCAGATTATTTCTTATATCATCTACACTAAAATATCTGACATCATCTATTTCCTCTTTATTAAAATTAATAGCACCAACGTACTTACACCTATATGAGTGTACTAACTCGGATTCGTAGTGGTTTTTATGTATGTATTTATACATAAATACCGGTTTAATTGCAGTTATGCCAAGCTCTTCTTTTAGCTCTCGATATAGGGCATCTTCAACAGCTTCCCCCAAATCCACATGCCCACCAACAGAGGTATCCCATTTACCCGGAGCTACATCTTTGGACATTGAGCGTTTTTGTAATAGTAAGCGCCCTTCATTATCAAAAACAAACACATGTACCACACAATGGAGGAGACTATTGTCCCCATGCACTGTTGAACGCAGTGCACGTCCTACTATTTTACCCATCTCATCAACTACATCAAGCATCTCATTATTCATCGGTTGCTTTTCCATCAAGTTTTCTCTTTACAATATCGTTAACCATAGCAGGGTTAGCTTTCCCCTTTGATAATTTCATAACCTGTCCAACAAAAAATCCCATAAGTTTAACTTCCCCTCCTTTATAGCGCTCAACTTCCTTGAGATTTTTCTGTATAACCTCTTCAACTATTTTATCAATTGAGCCTTCATCACTTATTTGTACAAGCCCCTTTTCTTTTATAATACCTTCCGCCCTCTTGCCTGTATTAAACATCTCTTCAAAAACCGACTTAGCTATTGTCCCGCTTATTGTACCTTTATCTATAAGAGCTATAAGCTCCGTTAGATGCACAGGACTCACCTTGCATTTATCTATAGGCAAATTATTTTCATTTAATAATCTCATAAGTTCACCCATCATCCAGTTACTAACAGCCTTTGGGTTAACTCCATTCACTAAGGCCTCTTCAAACCATTTAGCCGTTTGCTGTTCATTTGTAAGGAGTTCGGCATCATACAGCGGCAGCTTGTATCGCTCCACATAGCGCTTAACCTTATCCTCTGGCAGCTCTGGTAGCGTTGCACGAATAGTCTCTATAATTTCATTTGAAACAACTACAGGCATAAGGTCCGGCTCAGGGAAATATCTGTAATCGTGCGCCTCTTCTTTTGAGCGCATTGACTTAGTTACACCTGTGGCAACATCCCACAGTCTTGTCTCTTGGACTATACGACCACCATCAAGAAGCACCCTTTCTTGACGTCCTATTTCATACTCAATAGCCTTTTCTACGAATTTGAAGGAGTTTATGTTTTTAATTTCCGCCTTCACACCCAATGCTAACTCCCCCCGTGCCCTTATAGACACATTAGCATCACAACGCAAAGACCCCTCCTCCATGTTGCCATCACACACACCAAGGTATCGCAGTATGCTCCTAAGCTTACGCATAAACATAGAAGCCTCTGCCGGTGTTCTAATCTCAGGCTCTGTTACTATCTCCATTAGCGGCGTACCTGCCCTGTTTAAATCAACAAAACTGTATTTGTCTGAGTTATCGTGTATGTTTTTACCAGCGTCTTCCTCCATATGTATGCGCGTAAGACCAATGACCCGCTCACCATCCTGCGTGTGCAATACCAGATGTCCACCTTGACAAATAGGCAACTCATACTGGCTTATCTGATAACCCTTCGGCAAATCCGGATAAAAATAATTTTTCCGTGCAAACCGGCTAAAATGCGCTATCGTACAATTCATCGCAATGCCCGTTTTTATGACAAATTCAAGGGCATTTTTATTCATCACAGGTAAAACCCCAGGCATTCCAATACAAATAGGACACGTTTGACTGTTTGGCTCAGACCCAAACTTTGTGGAACAACCACAAAACATCTTCGTTTTTGTAAGCAATTGGGCATGTATCTCAAGACCAATTACAGCCTCAAACTCACTACTTGACATAATTTGTCTCCTTTGTGCTTTTTATATTTGTATTTATATTATCATAATACTAAAAGAAAAAGATGAAATAGAAAGAACGGGGGAAAACCCTTTTGAAAAAGGGTTCTTCCCCCGCACCCCTTTTCCTAAAACTTTTGTCCTGCCACTTTTTTAGTTATTCCTCTATACTGTTGCTACATTAACTTAGTGGCATTAAGATTATACCTACATCTATACTATCATAACAACTAAAGCGTCTATTGGGGAAAGCGCACGGTCGTATAAGAAAGCCAAAAAGACGGCTTTCTTATACGACCGTGCCATTTCCCCATAGACGCTTTGGTGTAATCAGGGGGAGTAAAAACCTCCCCCTGAAAAAAGACCCCCTCTGACTCTTTTTTTTGACTTGTGCGCAAGCGCACAAGGGGGTGATAGTCTCTGCGTGGTTACAAAGTAGCGAGGGGGATTTAAAGGGGGAGATATTTTCCTCCCCCTTTCAGCGACAAATCGGCGAATGGAAAGACAACCCCCATTCTTTTTTAGGGGGTTGTCTTTCCATTCGCCGATTTACTCGTTATGCCTGCACAAGTTTTAGGGAAAAAAGTGTCATCCTGCCACAGTGTACAACATTTAGCACCTATTGTCAGGACAAAAGTTTTAGGAAAGGGGGTGCTGGGTTGGGGAGTGCGCCTACGCACCTTTTGCCTAAAAGGGTTTCCCCCAGCTCTTCTACTCTTTTAATCTTCTACTCTTTTAATCTTCTACTCTTCTACTCTTTTAATCTTTTATTTAGTAATGAGCACAACAGTAGAGCGTGCACCTGCTGTATAGGAAAGTGGACTTTTGAGTGGCTCTTCCTTGTATATATCTGTAATTTCTTTAAATGGTTCTAGTTGGGTATCGATGAACCTGTACCATTTTTTACCGTTTAGTGGTTTAGGGAGCCTAAATTTAACAGTTTCCCAGTAGCTGTTTGCTATCAAGTAAATATCGTTATCCACTTTTTTCCCACAGAGGTAGATGGCGAGGGTTCTTGCGTTATTTGACCAATCTGGTTCACCTGGTTTAATCCCGTTCCACTTAGTAGGCCACACGTTAGTATCGTTTAGTTCGAAGGTTAGGGGTTTGAGGGCTTGGTGTTTTTTCCGGAATTTGATTATTAGTTTAAAAAATCTGTGCAGGTCTCGGTGTTTTTCAAGGAGTTGCCAGTCTATCCAGCTAATATCATTATCTTGGCAGTAGGCGTTATTATTGCCTCTTTGAGAGCGTCCCATTTCATCGCCAGCCAAGATCATAGGGACTCCGTTTGATAGCATTAGGATAACTGCAAAGTTTTTTATTTGACGGGAGCGTATGGCATTAATTTCCGGCTCGTCTGTGTATCCTTCGCAGCCGCAATTCCAGCTTAGGTTATTGTTATCGCCGTCAATATTGCCTTCGCCGTTTTGTTCATTGTGTTTTTCGTTGTATGACACGAGGTCTGCAAGGGTAAAGCCGTCGTGGCAGGTTATGAAGTTAATGCTATGAAATGGCTCGCGTCCGGCTTTCAGGTATAGGTCTGGGCTACCTGCGAGTCTTTTGGCAAGTGCTGGTATGACGCCTAAGTCGGATTTAATAAAGCGTCTAACGTCGTCGCGAAATTTACCATTCCACTCTGCCCAGCGTTTCCACTCATCGGGAAAGTGCCCAACTTGGTAGAGGCCGGCGGCATCCCATGCCTCTGCAATAAGTTTAGTATTAGCAAGGACTGGGTCTGCTGCTATGCGTTCAAGGACGGGTGGGTTACTTAAAACCGAGCCATCGCGTCCGCGCCCAAGTATAGAGGCTAGATCAAAGCGGAAGCCGTCTACGTGCATTTCCATAACCCAGTAGCGCAGGCAGTCTAGTATCATATTTCTGACAACTGGGTGGTTACAGTTTACCGTATTGCCGCAGCCGGAGTAGTTGTGGTATGAGCCGCTGTCCCCATCAATAATATAGTATACGGAATTATCAATACCGCGGTAGCAAAGTGTGGGGCCTAGTTCATTCCCTTCGGATGTGTGGTTAAACACAACGTCTAGGATGACCTCGATGCCGGCTCTGTGCATAGCCTTGACCATTTCCTTAAATTCTCGTACTTGGTTACCGTGAAACCCGTTAGCGGCGTATGAGGCCTTTGGCGCAAAGAAGGAAATTGGCTGGTAGCCCCAATAATTTGTTAGTTTTTCACCGGTTACAGGGTTTATGCGGTCTGTGTCCATTTCTTCAAACTCGTTTATGGGTAAAAGTTCAACAGCGGTAACGCCAAGGTCTTGTAGATACGGGATTTTTTCGATAAGACCTGCAAAAGTACCGGGGTATTCTACGCCGGAGGTGTTGTGGCATGTAAAGCCGCGCACGTGCAGCTCGTATATTATTGATTCGTTTAGTGGGATATTTAATGGTTTATCATCCCCCCAGTCAAATGAACTATCTATGACGAGGCTTCTTCTTATATTAGTAGCCTTTGGGTCGCGGGCGTCTCCTTTGCGTTTATAAAGGATATTCCACTGGTTACCGCCAGTGAGGGCTTTGGCGTATGGGTCTATTAGTATGACATAGTTATTAAACCTGTGGAGTTTCATATCGTTATCGGGATGTCTGTCCATACGATAGCCGTAGCGTATGCCAACGCCAAGACCGTTGACGTAGACGTGCCAGATGTCGCCTGTGCGATTGTAGCAGGGGCTTAAGTGTATTTCGTCAAACGGCTTATCTTCGCCGGCTTTAAAAAGCACTAATGAGCAAGAGGTTGAGTGTTTGGAGAAGATGGCGAAGTTAACTCCGCCATTTCTAACGATAGCACCTAACGGCTCTGGCTTACCGCGGTAGATTTTGAGTTTGCCGTGTGAATCAAGAAGACCGCCTTCTGTTGCATTTAAATCATCCATATTCTTTTTTACCATAAATAACATTTTAATTTAGTGGCCTTGATGCCCTCTGTGATATGAGACTTTTAACATAGTTATTGTATTCATCGTAAGCAATTAAAGACTCTATCGTGTGTTTCATACGATATGTCCAGTTTTCATCATTAAGCGTACCGGGGACGTTTACTCGTTCTTCATTAGGGTAGTCGCTTCTTAGATTATAGTAAAGACCAAGGAAGTCTTGCAGCATAAATATCGCTATGATAGAGTTAGAAGAGAGGTTTTTCCTGATGATAGCAGCACTCAACTCAGAAGATAGGTAGTTAGGTGCTAAGCCCTGGAGTTTTAATACATTATTATAGTAGACATTTTTATCCCAACTGAGTTCTTCCCACCAGCCTCTAAGAGTGGAGGTGTCGTGTACGGCCGGTGAGCATACGGAAAGACGTGGATACTCACTCACGTTTATAAAAGGTTGACCGTCCTTTTCCCACTCCCTGCACCAACGCTCAACGCGCAGGCTTAGGATTTTCAGCTCCTTAAGGACATCTGGCACACAGCGTGGTACAGCCCCGAGGTCTTCAGCGCATACGAGCATATCTGTAGTGTTGCACATCATCTTCAAAAGCTTAAGGCCAGTCACACGCCAAAGTTCCTCTTGTGAGTCCTTATTTTGTTTAATCAAATCGGCTATACGGTTTCTCTGCCCTTCTGGCAGGCTATTGTAGTATGCCCCTCTGTACCAAAACCATGATGGTTGATAGTTACCTTCCGAGACCTCTATGAAGGTTTTATTTCTATATAAAGCCAAAAGTGAGTGCTTGATGTTATCGCTTTCGTTAAGTTTTAATATAAGGCTTTCGGCCGTTACACTATCTTGTAAGGCAAACCTACCGTTACCACGCGACATAAAGTACTTACCAAAGACGTAGTCAGCATCTTGTCCAAAGTACTGCCGAATAGTGCCTTCCGTGTATAATTGACCAGCAAGTAAGCGCACGCTATCGTCATCAAGTGCTACGTTTCGTTTGATGTCTTCTTTTTTAATAGTGTTGGCAGGGTTAAATATGCCGAGTGTGCCAGTGGTTTCTTTTTCAGCGACTTGCCAGATACGGAAAAAGCCTAAGACATGGTCTATTCTGTAGGCATGGTAGAATTTAGAAGCCTGACTCAGTCTGTTACGCCACCAACTGTAGTTATCTGCCTCAAGGACATCCCATTTAAAGCATGGAAAACCCCAGTACTGTCCTTCTTCTGAAAACATATCAGGTGGTGCGCCTGCGCGCATACTTGGGTCAAAGTAGTTTCTATTGCCCCATACCTCTGCGCTATCTTCATTGATAAGTATGGGGATGTCTCCTTTTATACGCAGCCCCATGTCTTCAAGGGTTTCAGAGGTCTTTTTTAGTTGTGTTTCAAGTATATACTGAATCCAAGCATAAAACATAACCTCATCTTGATTTTGGTTCCAGTAGTTGTTAATATCCTCGTGTGTTGGATCGTGCAGGTAAGTCCATTCATGCCATGAGCGTTTTTCATTGATGTCTTTTAATACCTTATAAACACAGTATGTCTTAGCCCATGAGGAGTTATCATTTATCCAGTTGATAAGACCGGGGTCGCTTTTTATGCTAAACTTATTATTATTGTAGATGCGCCTTAATATGACGTACTTAAAAGCCATAACTTTTTTATATTCAATTTTTTTATAGCCTTGCAAGACATCCTTTTCGGCGGCTATTTCATCTTTAAACTCTTCCCAGCCGTTGACTTCCTGAAGTCTAATGTATATGGGATGTAGTGCAAAAGCGCTCAGGGCATTGTACGGAGATGTATCGTCTCCAGTATCATTAACCGGCAGTATTTGTATCATATCAAGGCCGGCCTTTTTGCACCAAAGACCTAGTTTAACTATATCCAGAAACTCCCCAACCCCTACGCTTTCATCTGTCCTTAAGGCAAAAACAGGTACAGCAACTCCCGTAATAAATTTTGTTATTTCACCGAATTTCATAATAATCCCCTCTTTTATTTTGTGGTTTATTCTTGAAAGAAAGTGCTTTTCTTTTACTGGAGTTTGGATTTTAACATAAAAAAACAATTATGTGTTATAAATTTGCGGAGGCTCAGTACATAGGAGAAGATGTGCCCTCTTTAGGGCACATTTTGGCATCATGACGTTGGCATATGCAAAAAACTACTAAACTATGCAGCTATATTTATTGTTGTTGCATAGCTACTGCTGCTTTCACTATTTGAAAAAAAGGCATAACTTTTAAATGCGTTATTGACAGTTGCACTTTTACTAAACGATAAAACGGCTGTCAAAGTACTCTCTTCATTAGAATTACTTGATGTTAGCCATTTATCTACCGAAAAATATGTAGAGTTCAGATAATTGCTCTGTGTGTCTGTATTAGATGGCTGTAACGAAAGTAGATTAAAATCCTGTAAGGCACTACTATAAAGTGTTGATGGTGTTGAAACAATTGAGGCATATAAAACAGAATCACTATAACTTAAGTCAGTTGAACTTGTTGAACTTAAAGACTCTTCCTCTGTGTCTGATTCTGATAAAGAGGAAGTCTCCGTGGTATCTTCTGTTTGAGATGCCGACAGTTCCTCTTCCGTTGACGAATCAGAAATAGAAGAGGTGTCTGTTTCGGTGGCTATGTTTTTTAATGTATCGCTAAGTGAAGCGGTAAGTGAGGCATCTATAAAACCGACTACACCACCATAGAGGTTTATCTTACTAAGTGCTTTTTCAGATATATTAACAATTGACTCATCATCAGGGGTAACCGCCTTAAAAATTTGTTTAAAATCTATCGTATTAGTAGTATCAGGCTGCGTTATACGATTTAAAATTAAATTACCAGAATTACTTACCTCTCCTACCATAGCCCACCCCCATTTTAAAAGTAATGGTTTCTGATAATATTATAACATATTTCTTTAAAATGAGATTTAAAAAGGACAACTACATTAATTCAGCAAGAAAATCATCTGTGAAAGGGCTGTATGGTGGAAGTATTTCTTTTTCCCTGTTACATATTTATCAATACTACTTTCTACATAAGTACTCTTCTATCATTTCTATCGTATTAGAAGTTTTAATCAAGTTCTTTAATATCTCTAATTTTTCTATTGTGTCCAAGAGTTTTACTTTATCTATAAGAGCAATTCCATACCTACCATATTTAAGCTCAAGTAATGCCTCAATACCTTCAATTAAGCCTTCTTGTTTGCCTTTAATTAAACCTTTTTTTTCCCCTTCTTTTTCCCCTTCAAAGAAAGAATATTCTATTGCTCCCCTTGCATCTTGTTCTTTCATAAGCCAATAGTCATATATGTCCAGTTCCTCTTTGCTCCATATCATCTTATCTGCCATATCGTATGCCTCTTGTAACTGGCGAAAATCAGCACTCTTTGGTATCATCTTTAGATTATCAGCATTTTTAATAAAAAATATCCACTTTTCCTTTACTGTTTGCAATTCCTCTTCTGTCTTTTGAAACTTAGGCAACTCTATAAAATACAACTCTATATCCTTTATTTCCTGCTTATATGTACTTGTATTTAATATTAAATGCCTTGTTAGGTAATTGTTCCCTTCAAATATCTCAAAATCCATTACTCCTATAAATATTACTTGATTTAATTTTAGATACTCATCCCCTTTCTCCAATTGTCCTACGTAAGCCTTACTTGTGTAATATAATATCCGTTTTTCAAAGCCTACCTTCTTTTGTACCTGTATTTCTATTATAAAGGTTACACCTTCTTTATTTACTGCCCTTATATCTAATGTAGTTTCTTTCAACTCGGCAAGCCTTGGTGCTTGATACGGGTTTAAAATCGTTATATCCCCTATTTCTTTTTCCCCTTGCAACCCTAATACCGCATTTATAAAGGAAATTAAAATTTCCCTCTTATTTTCATTGCCAAATACCTTTTTAAAGGCTATATCACTTTTAATATCTACAAAGCGCATATTTTATTTTACATTAATTTTGTCTATTTTAGCAAATGTTCCACGTGGAACATTTCTATACTTCAACTTTCTTCAGTGAATAAATAGCCAGCGTAAAAAATACAGCACAAAACACTATCAGCATCAAAAAGTGCCAATAGTATAAGTGCGTACCTGTTAGTGTTGACCTGATTAGACTGGTTGAATAGGTTAGAGGCAGGAGGTGTATTATAGCTTTAAAGATAACAGGCAATTTCTCTATTGGAAAAAATGTGCCACACAGAAATATCATCGGCGTGATTACAAAGGTGTTTAGTGATTGTTGAGAGGCATGGTCTCGTACAAACATCGCAAGCGCTACACCAAGTGAAGAAAACATGAAGGTATGTAACACTATTGCTATTATAAATAATAAACTAAAATTTATCTTTACATTAAAGATTAAAGCATACATAAATACAATAAAGGCACCTAAAAAACCGCGCATCATCCCGTAAATGACCTCGCCAAGCACTATTTCGTATGTGCTAACTGGCGCTATTAAATATTCATCAAAGGTATGAAAATAAAATCGCGATATATTTATCTCGCCGTTTATGCCAAAGCTTTGATTTAAACTAGCCATAGTTATAAGGCCGGGTATTAAAAACGATGTATAGGCAATATCGCCTACTTGTACATGACTGCCAAAACCCCAACCAAAGGCTATTAAATACAAAAGTGGGGATATAGATGATGCTATTATCTGCTTTTTAGCCTTTCGCATAAATATATTAATATCACGGTATAGTACCGCTTGTAGTCCATTAAGCATCAATTCGCCTACCTGTTATCTTTAAAAAGACATCCTCAAGAGTTGCCTCTCTAACCTTGCACGGTTTAGTACACCGTTTAAGTGTATCAACAGCGCTTTGCCTATCGTCAAAAAAAAGCTCTTCTATCCTTTCCATTGTGTAGATTTCAAGCACATAAGCACCAACCGTAGACTTCAAATCATCGGGTGAACCATCTGCTATTAATTTCCCATTATTAATTATCATTACCCGCTCACATAGCCTTTCCGCTTCTTCTATATAGTGTGTGGTCATCAGTATGGTAGTTTTGTGGCTTTGATTAATCTTTATTATAAAATCCCATATATCCCGTCGTATCTGTGGGTCTAGACCAACCGTCGGCTCATCCAGAAAGAGTATCTTGGGCTCATGCAATAGTGCCCTTATGATGACAAGTCGCCTTTTCGTACCACCTGAAAATGTCTTTACAAGCTTATCTCGGTATTCCACAAGGCCTGCAAAGTCCAAGAGCTTACTAATTTTAGTCTTTACTGTTTTTTTCGGTATTTTATATAGTAAACCATGTTGATATAGATTTTCGTAAGCAGTTAGGTCTCTATCTAAATTATTTGCCTGCGGTACAACACCAATGTAGCTTTTGGCTTCAATGGAGTTTTTTAAAAAATCCCTTGAAAAATAAAGTACACTACCGGATGTGGGCTTCATAAGCCCAGTAAGCATGTTTATCGTAGTAGTCTTGCCAGCCCCATTTGGTCCAAGTAGGCCAACGAACTGCCCCTCATAAAAAGAAAAGGTAAGTCCATCTACCGCTACCTTCGTGCCGTATGTCTTTACTATGTCCTTGACATCAACCGCTATATTTGCCTGCATATAAAATCCGCCCTCATTTAAGACTTTAACATTATATGTAAAATAACTGCAAGAATGATCTTAAAAATGTTCCACGTGGAACATTTAATATGTTTTACCTATAATAATCTTTTATTTTAAGTAGTATACGATATTGACATAATAGTTAAACATATTGTTAAATAAGTAAGATTATAAGGAAGACCTTTGGTCTTTGCAATTATAAAGAAGGTTGGGGGTATGAATGGCAGATATAAAAGCAGATAAGACGTTGGATACGAAGGGTTTAAACTGTCCTATGCCTGTATTAAAAACTAAAAAGGCTCTTGATGAGGTATCAGCAGGACAGGTCTTGGAAGTTATATCTACAGACCCAGGTTCTAAATCCGATATACCGGCTCTTTTAAACCGTCTTGGTCATGAGTTGCTTAATACTAAGGAAGAAGGCAACACTATAACTTTTTATATTAAAAAGGCTTAACAAGGGCTATAGTTTTTTTATAATGTTATTCGAATGAACCTAAAGGATATTCACGGCAACACCCCGTCAGGTAACACAGTCTTTGCTTTGAAAGTACAACGTCTTGATGCCGTGAGCATATCCTTTAAGAAATTATCAACCAAAGGGGTGTTTAAATGTTGCAACTGGTAATCATATTATCTCTTTTTTTATTAGCAATGCCTTCAAGTAGCGATGCTACTATTTATAAATATGTGGATAAAAACGGTCATACATTTTATACAAATGTACCGGGTCTTAAAAATACAAAGGTAATCATTAGAAATAATCCTCAAAAAACCTATAAGACAAATAATAGCTTACAAGCTTCAATAGTAAAACCAAAGGCAAATACCATATCTTATAGTTATAAGCCTGCAAGTTATGATAATTATTATTCAAATAGCACCGTTAGAAGAAACGTAGCTGGTATAGAACACATAGTTAATCTCAAATCAGCCGAACATAACTTAGACCCAGCCTTGGTAAAGGCAATAATTAAAACCGAATCCAATTGGAATCCGGGGGCAGTCTCGCCCAAAGGTGCTATGGGGCTTATGCAGTTGATGCCAGGCACTGCCGATATTCTTGATGTGGATAATCCGTATGACCCAATTGAAAACGTAGATGGCGGTATTCGATATATGAAATACTTGTTAGGGAAATTTGGCGGAGACGTTACATTAGCCCTTGCCGCCTATAACGCCGGACCAGGTGCTGTTGAAAAATACGGCTACTCAATCCCTCCTTACAGGGAAACCGAAAACTATGTCAAAAAGGTGCTTAATATGTATAAAGGCAATAACTACTATCCTACATATACATTACGTAATACTAATATTACTAATAAAACTACCACTATAGCAAAAAACACGCTACTATCAAATCCGCTAAATTCCAAGATATACAGGATAAGACTCTCAGATGGTACCGTCCTATACACTAATACAATACCGCATTAAGGAAAATCTATGGATAAACATTTACTGTATAATAGTATCTTAGAACTAAAGGAAAAAAGACGGGCTATAATCCTAGCCCATAATTATCAACGGGAAGAAATTCAAGAAATAGCAGACTACACCGGGGACTCGTTGGAGCTATCACGTATAGCAGCTAATGCCCAGTGCGAGGTCATCGTTTTTTGTGGGGTTAACTTTATGGCTGAAAGCGCTTCAATACTGTCGCCAAATAAAACCGTCCTCCTGCCCGCTCAAGATGCCTCCTGCCCTATGGCAGATATGATAACTATAGACGAACCACGCGATACACCATTAAGTTACCCCGGATACAACGACCCACCAGCTCTGACTTATCCTGTAAACTTTACATTGCGAGATATTAAAAACCGCTACCCAAATGTACCCGTCGTTGCCTATGTCAACACCACAGCTAACGTTAAAGCAGAAAGCGATATTTGCTGCACTTCTGCTAATGTGGTTAAAGTCATAAACTCCCTACCCAATGAACGCGTTATATGCCTACCGGATAAAAATCTATCCGACTGGGCACAGAAAAACACTAAAAAACAAATCATAAGCTGGGATGGCTACTGCCACGTTCACGACCGTGTAAGACTATCAGACATCGAATCGGCACACACTAAATATCCAAATGCTATCATTATGGCACACCCGGAATGTAGAATCGAAATCCTCGAACACGCCGACTACGTAACAAGCACTTCCGGCATGCTCCGATATGCTAAAGAATCAAACCACAACGAGTTTGTTGTAGTAACCGAAAATGGCATTCTTTATAAATTAAAAAAGGAAAACCCAAATAAAACCTTCTACCCACTACGAAAAGATATGATTTGCCCAAATATGAAAAAAACAACACTCCCTCTCCTCTATGAAGCCCTTAAAGATATGAAACACATAGTAAAAGTACCACACTCAATACAAATTCCAGCTAAAAAAGCACTCGATAGAATGCTTGAAATTAAATAAGGTCTATGCTAAAAACTAAAATTGTTGAAAAAATTAAACATCAAGGACCACTATCTTTTCATAACTACATGGATATGGCTCTCTACTACCCAGACTACGGCTACTACACATCCAAAGAAACAGAAATCGGTAAAGAAGGAGACTTCTTTACAAGCGCTCACCTGCATCCCATCTTCGGCCAACTAATAGGCCAACAAATAGAACAAATGTGGCAACTCATGGGAAAACCAATAGAGTTTTTTATAGTTGAGTTTGGCGCAGGTAAAGGCTATCTATTTTATGACCTTATAAATACTCAAACAAATGATAAATTTATAAAGGCACTCAAATACGTAATCATAGAAAAAAATCCACATATGATAGCAAAACAAGCCAAACTACTAACCCCATATATCGAAAAAATCCAATGGCTGTCATCAATAAAAGAACTCGGCTCATTCAGCGGCTGCGTTTTGGCTAACGAACTAATAGACGCCTTCCCCATACACCTCATCGAAAGAAAAAATAATTCTACTAACGAAATATACCTCGACTACCAAACTGATAAATTTGTTGAAATCCTAAAACTAATAAATAACAACTACCTCAAAGAATTTAATATCGAACTACCCCCTAATAACTATAAAACAGAAATAAACCTCGCCCTTAAAGACTGGCTATCAGACCTTGCAACATACCTAATCGATGGCTTTATATTTATAATAGACTACGGCTACCCCGCATGGGAATACTATAGCCCAGAAAGAAACCGCGGTACCCTCCTTTGCTACTATAAACACAAAATAAACGAAAATCCATATATAAACATAGGTAAACAAGATATAACCACACACGTTAATTTTACCGCTATACACAAATGGGCACAATCCCTAAACTTTCAAACATTAGGATACTGCACACAAGGAAATTTTCTAATATCAATGGAAATAGATAAAATACTTATGATAACAACTACCTATATGGAGGATTTACCAAAAATTAAACGCCTAATCCTGCCTCAAGGCATGGGCGAATCTCATAAGGTTATTATCTCATACAAAGGAAATGCTCACCCTGAATTACGCGGATTTTCTTTTAAAAATCATATCAGTAAATTACAAAAATAAAGAAAGAAAAGAGAAAGATAGAAGAACGGGGGTTGTCTTTCCATTGCAGATTTGGCGCTAAAAGGGGGAGGAAAAATATCTCCCCCTTTAAATCCCCCTCTCGCTACTTTGTAACCACGTAGAGACTCCACAACTAACCATGTGTTGTACACAAGGGCGAACACATAGATTCGCCCCTACAAATGAAAATAGATGCGTAGGGGCAGACCTATGTGTCTGCCCTGTGTTCAGCTATTGAGTGTATGGTGTTGCACAGTGGTAGCACACCTGGTGCGCTTGCGCACCAGTAGAAAAAAGAGTCAGAGGGGGTCTTTTCTCAGGGGGAGAGCTTCTTTCTCCCCCTGATTACACCAAAGCGTCTATGGGGAAATGGCACGGCCTTAAGAAAGCCGTCTTTTTGGCTTTCTTAAGGCCGCGCGCTTTCCCCAATAGACGCTTTAGTTGTTATGTAAGTATAATGTATAAGCTATTCAACCCACTAAGCACGTAATGGGTCAAGGGGTCATTCGACCCCTTGCAGGTAAGGGTCTAAGGGGAAGGACAGAGTCCTTCCCCTTTTCTTCTATCTTTTATTTTTTTTATTTATTATTTATTATTTATTATTTATTATTTATTTCAATTTTATATTCTATATCAGAATCAGAATTAAAAAATATATTTAAAAAAATATATTTTTTACACGATAGAATAAAGACATGATTAAAAAGATTGGAAGATACGAAATACTTGAGGAGATTGGTAAGGGTGCGATGGGGGTTGTATATAGGGGGCGGGATACTATTATAGATCGTGTTGTTGCCATAAAGGCTGTAAACCTCAAAATATTAAAGGGAGATTCTTCCATAGCTGATTCGGTAAAAAGGTTTTATCATGAGGCGAGGGTAGCGGGGAGGCTTAGTCATCCGAACATTGCTACGATTTATGATGCTGGTGAGGACAATAAGACGCACTACTTGATTTTTGAGTATGTGAGGGGGATAACTTTAAAGACGATAAATGATTTGAGGCGTAAGTTATCAAATAGTGAAAAGCTCAAGATAATTCTTTTGATAGGGCGGGCTTTACATTATGCGCATCAAAAGGGGGTTATTCATCGGGATATAAAGCCAGCCAACATAATGCTTCTTAGGGACCTTCGGATAAAGATATTGGATTTTGGGATAGCTTATTTGGATTTACATGCTGATAATTTGACGACTGCTACAGGGCAGCTTGCTGGCACGCCTTATTACATGTCGCCGGAGCAAATACAGGGGTTTGAGACGGACAGGCTTACGGACATTTTTTCCTTGGGCACTCTTGCGTATGAGCTTTTAACTGGGGTTCGGCCATTTCTTGGCAATGATCTAAACAAGTTAAAGCGGCAGATATTGAAACAAAAGCCTATACCGATACATAAAAAACTTGCTGGTGTTGACCTTAGATTAAACAGCATTATACAGAAGGCGCTTGAAAAAAATAAAGCCATGCGGTATCAATCGGCAAATGAATTTGCTGATGCTATTGAGTTATATCTTGCAGAAAGTGATATGTTAAAGACGTGTGTTAATCACTCATACAATAAAAGTTCTCTTATTGAATCTTTGAAGGAAAGGTATGTTTTTTTTGCAGATTTTACGTATAGTGAGTTAGAAAAGATATTTAAAATAAGCAGCAAAAAGATTTACAAGAAAGATGACATCATATATAAAGAAGGTTCTATTAGTGATAAATTATACATTATAATTACAGGCAAGGTACAGATAACTAAGATATTTGAAACAGATGATAAAGAGACGGTGCTTGGGTTACTGTGTGAAGGGGATTGTTTTGGTGAAATATCAATATTGAAAAATGCCCCGCGGTATGAAACAGCTAAAGTGGAGCAGGATTGTGTGTTGATTGCCATAAACGAGGCGGTGTTGCGGGTGTTTGAGCCGGTACTTTGTTTTAAATTGTATAAAAACATAAGTTCAACGCTTATAGATAAGTTAAGAAAGAGCTATGATAAGATAAATGAGTACGAAAAGACGATAATGAGCCTTAGTAAGCAAAGTAAGGTTTGATAGTAATTCTACATTTATTTTTAAAAATTTGTTAAAATAGAAGCACTACTTATTTGAAGGAAGAAAAAGTGCTTCGTTTAAAAGATGGTATAATAGAGTTATACAGGAAGGTCGCTACGTCAATCCCGCCGGATGTGGAAACGGCTATTGTGGAGGCGGCAAGAAATGAAGATGATGGGTTAACGCTTAATATCATTATTGATAATATAAAAAGCGCAAGGGCTTTGAAAAGGCCTGTATGTCAGGACACGGGTGTACCGATTTTTTGGATAAAGTTGCCACAAGGTGTAAGTCAGCGTGAGATAACCCCCATAATAATAGAAGCCACGCGTGAGGCTACGATAAAGGTGCCGTTGCGTGCCAATGCTGTAGACCCGCTTACTGAGTTAAATTCAGGGGATAATACGGGTAAGGGCTTTCCGATTATCTTTTATGAAGAATATGATGGAGCTTCTTTGGTGATTGATTTAATGCTAAAGGGGGCTGGTTGTGAAAATGCCAGTCATACGTATAAGCTGCCAACTGATGACTCTGTCATTGGATTAGAAGCGCACCGGGATTTTGAAGGTGTCAGGCGGTGTATTATTGATTCAGTGCTGAGGATACAAGGGCTTAGCTGTCCACCGTATACGTTAGGTGTGGCTGTTGGTGCTAGCAAGGAGCAGGTGGTTTTGCTTGCTAAAAGGCAGTTACTGCGCAAGCTAAATGATGTAAACGGGATTGCGAGACTTGCAGAGCTTGAGGGGCAAGTGTTAAGGGATATTAATAGTTTAGGAGTAGGTCCGATAGGCTTAGGTGGTAAGGCGACAGCGCTTGGGGTTAAAATAGCAGTCAATCATCGTCACCCTGCCTCATACTTTGTAGAAGTGTCGGTTTCTTGTTGGGCGCTTCGAAGGGGAAAGCTCATCTGGAGTTAGGTGTACTTTTTAAAAATATAATACATAAACATAAAGGAGTGCTGGGATGTCCTATATAATAGCCTTTTCAGGCAAAGGTGGTACGGGGAAGACGACGCTTGCAGCGTTGACGGTACGGTATTTAAATGAGCTACAGGGCAAGCCAGTGCTTGCGGTGGATGCTGATAGTAATTCGTGTTTTAATGAAGCCCTCGGAGCTAAGGTGAGTGCTACGATAGGCGGGATGCGGGAGCATTCGCTGGAAAGTGTGCGTTTGGGCACGAGGATGGCTGGGATGAGTACGGAGGAGATATTTGACTATCAGGTGCAGCAGTGTATTGTGGAAGAGAAAGGGTATGATTTACTTGCTATGGGTAGGCCTGAAGGACCTGGCTGTTATTGTGCTGCAAACAATATAATAAGGAAATACACGGATAAGCTGGCAGATGGTTATAATTATGTAGTGATAGATAATGAGGCCGGGATGGAGCATTTGAGTCGCCGAACAGCACATCTGGTGGATTTGATGTTTATTGTAAGTGACCCGACGGTTAAGGGCATCAAGACGGCGCGTAGGATTAATGACTTAATTGATGAATTAAAACTTGATATTAAGAACCGTTATCTTATTGTAAATAGAGTTAGGGGGTATGAAAACAATGAAATACAAGATGCTGCTTTAAAAGAGGGACTCCAAATAGTGGGTTATATCCCAAATGACGATTTGATTTTTCAAATAGATTTAGCAGGTAAGAGCGTTTTTAACATATCAAAAGATTCACCGGCATGCAGTGCGTTTTATGGAGTGCTTGGAAATTTTATAAAGGCAGGATTTTAAGCTGGAGAAAGGATTTGAATGAGGCATACCTTCACACACTTAAACTACAAAAGCGCTTATTTAAAAGATTGAAATTATGCCTAACAAATAATACAATTATTAGCACTACTTTTTATCGAAGTATTTTTCTATTTTTTCTATCGTAGTAGAGTCTTTAACCAAGTTTTTAAATATAGTTAATTTTTCCATTGAGTCCAAGAGTTTTACTTTCTCTATGAGTGCAATACCCTCCTTACCATATTTAAGCTCAAGTAATGCCTCAATGCCTTCAATGAGACCTTCTCGTTTGCCTTCAATTAAACCTTCTCGTTTGCCTTCAATTAAACCTTCTCGTTTGCCTTCAATTAAACCTTCTCGTTTGCCTTCAATTAAGCCTTCTCGTTTGCCTTCAATTAAACCTTTATTCTCCCCTTCTGAGAAAGAATATTCTCTTGCTCCCCTTTCGTCTTGTTCTTTCATAAGCCAATAGTCATATATGTCTAATTCCTCTTTACTCCATATTATTTTATCTGCCATATCATATGCCTCTTTTAACTCTATAAAATCAGCACTCTTTGGCATCATCGTTAGATTGTCGGCATTTTTAATAAAAAAAATCCACTTATCCACTATAGTCTCCAGTTGCTCTTCTGTCTTTTGGAACTTAGGCAACTCTATAAAATCAAACTCTAAATCCGGGAGCTCCTGCTTATATGTGCTTGTATTTAATATTAAATGTTTTGTTATGTATTCGCTCCCTTTAAATAGCTTAAAATCCATTACCCCGATAAATATCACTGGCTTTAATTTTGCGTAATCAGTCCCTTTTTCCAACTGTCCGACGTAAGCCTTACTTATGTAATATAATACCCGTTTTTCAAAACCTACCTTCTTTTGCACCTGTATTTCTATTATAAAGGTTGTACCTTTTTTATTTACTGCCCTTATATCTAATGTAGTTTCTTTCAATTGTGCAAGCCTCGGCGCTTGATACGGGTTTAAAATCGTTATATCCCCTATTTCTTTTTCCCCTTGCAACCCTAATACTGCATTTATAAAGGAAATTAAGATTTCCCTCTTATTTTCATTGCCAAATACCTTCTTAAAGGCTATATCACTTTTAACATCTACAAAGCGCATAGTTTATTTTACATTATTTTGGGTTGTTTTGTATCAAAAAAAGTGGACAAGCTACTTTATCTTATTCCCTTTTATCTTTATCCCTACTTACCGATATAAGTATAAAGTAAAGAAAGGAGATTTTTAATGGTTAACTTTAAAAAGTGTATGTTAGTACTTTTTTTTGTAATATGGCTTATACCGTTAAATGTATTTGCCGCCCTTAATAGCTGGACATATGTCAATCCGATACCGTCGGCGGCCACGTTTAACAAGGTGATTGATACGGGCAGTATGTTTATAGCTGTTGGAGATGGCGGGGCTATTATGACATCAACAGACGGGAGCGCTTGGGCTAATCAGAGTTCTGGTACATATGCAAATCTAAGGGGCATTGCCTATGGAGACTCGACCTATGTTGTTGTTGGTAGTGTGGATTTAGAGACGGGGTATGGAACAATTTTGACATCCACAGACGGTGTAACGTGGAGTAGTGAAAACTCTAAGGTAGCTGTCAATCTAAATGATGTTACATATGGTAACGGCAAATTTGTAGTAGTAGGTGATAGGGTTTCTAATGCCGGTACAATATTAACATCCTCAGATGCTAAGCTATGGGCTAATAAATCAAGCATAGCAATAGCTACGCAAAATTTAAATGCCATCTTATATAATGGCGCTGTCTTCATAGCCGTAGGCAACACCGACGGCATTGATGCAGATGTTGCAACGTCTGACGATGGCGATTCATGGACAAACCGCTCATGCGGTCTTGATGAAAGTTTAAATGCACTTGCATACGCTGATTCAGTAATAGTGGCTGTAGCTGATGGTGGGAAAACTATTAGATCAATTAATGATGGCATATCATGGCAGGCAGCAGTAACCATAGGCTCAGCTAATTTGTATAGTGTAACGGCGGGGGACGGTACTACCTGTAATTTTGTTACCGTTGGTAGTGCCGCAAACACTTGGTGCTCTAATGATAGCGGCAGCTCATGGAGCGTTAATGCTACTGATATGTATGACAATAAAGACTACTATTGCATTTTATATAGGTCTAATGCAAACCGCTATGTAGCGGTAGGTCAAAATGGGGCTATTAAAACCTCCGCTAAAGACATAAGCCAAACCGCATGGACTAATCATAGTAGCACAATAGAGACGGACAATTTTATTAATGACATTGCCTATATCGGTTCAAGCAACTACGTAGCTGTTGGAAACAATGGAAAGGTGATGTACAGTACCGATGGCGGCAGCAACTGGCTTGGTCAACCATCCGGTACCACGATAGACTTACATGGTGTAGCCGTCAAATCAACAACTAATTGGGTAGCTGTTGGCAATAGCGGTACTATCATCTATACTACCAATGCCGGCGAAACATGGAAAACAGTATCGGATTTGCAAACTACTAATAACTTAAGCGCTGTAGCTTATGACGGTACGGCCTTTGTTGCCGTAGGCGATGATGGTACTATCGTAAGGTCGGCTGGAGATGGCTCTTTATGGTCGTCTATTTCGTCAGGCACTACTAAGGCTCTTTATGATATAACAAAGGCAGATGGCTCTTTAACGAGTTTTATAACGACGGGGGCAGATGGTACAATACTTTGGTCTAGTGATAACGGCTTAACGTGGTCAACCTTCACAGCTACAGCAGCAGGCAATTGTGTAGCGGCTGGCTCACCGTCTTGCACGGCTGTCAAACTCTATGGAGTTGCCTATGAAACGGATGCTATAAATCACTACTATGTAGCTGTTGGCGAAGGTGGCACTATTATTTATCTATCAGGACCGGTTGCAAATGCAACGCCAGATGCCAATTGGATTAACATAGACCACACGGCTTATAACTCAAGCACCACTAAGGACATTTATAAGGTGTTTGGCGATGGCACTAATTTTTATGCTGTTGGCTTTAGCTCTAAGCTAATCAGCCTAGCAATAGCCGACTTTGGCTCGGCTAATTGGTCATTGCAAAGCCACGGTACACACCACGGATTTAAAAATGTAACAGCCGATAGCGCCGGTAATGTGCTTATTGTAGGTGGCCAACTGGTACGCTCATCTGATACAGGTGCTACGTGGAATGCTGTCTCTGCACTGCCATACGCTACCACAGTTAATTTAAATGATATAGTCTATAGCGGTGGTAATTACGTGGCTGTTGGTGAGTATGGCACAATTTTAACATCCACAGACCTTACAACATGGACGGATAGAACCTCTGGCAGTACGCTGGCTCTAAATGCTATAGCGACAGATGGCACTACTTACGTTACCGTTGGACAAAGTAACAGCGCTGCAACCATAGATGCTGAAATCTACACCTCTACGGACGGTATCAACTGGAGTCCTCAAGTATCCAATACAACTAAAGGCATAACTTTATATGACGTAACCTATGGAAACGGCATATTTGTAGCCGTTGGCCAATCGGATGGAACAAATTCCATATACACGTCCTCGGACTTGGGGGTTACTTGGGTCAATAGAAACTATAATGCCGGTGGCAGTAATCTGCTTGCTGTTACTTATAACGGTACTAACTACGTTGCCGTGGGGACTTCCGGTACGATAGCTGTGTCATCAAGTGGCTCCAGCTGGACAACCATACCCTTTGGGGTTGACGTACAATTAAATGATGTAACAAGTAATGGTAGCACTTTAGCGTTAGTTGGTGAAAATGGTACTATTGCTACCTCCATAAATAATGGCTCTACATGGACCATAAGCATATCAAACACAACAAGCAACCTTAATTCAATTACATACGACAGCACCACAGAAATGTTCATAGCCGTTGGGGACAATGGCACTACCCTAAGCTCATCAGATGGTACATCATGGATGGTACAAACCGCAAGCGGTATCGGTGTTAAGTTATCTGGCGTTTCTCAAAATGCCAATCTGGCATCAAAATTTGTAGCAGTCGGCGACTTTGGTTCAATTGTAACAACAACAGCAATAACCCCTACCCCTACTCCTACAATAACCCCTACTTCTACCCCCACACCGACGCCTACAACAACGCCGACTCCAACAACAACCCCAGCCGTGCCCTCTCCAATAGCAGCCTCCACCTTCGCAGGCGACATCACCGGCTCAGGCAACATCTGCCTCGTTGGCATAAGCGATGGCCTTGTCTACTATGCAACTAATCCCACCTCAACGCCTACAAAGTGGAACTACGCCGGCGGCGCTCTAACTACCCTATCACTTGGCGATATTAATAACGATGGTGCACACGACATAGTAGGTATCGGTTCTGCTAACTCGGTGTGGTATACAACCGATACTGGCTCTACTTGGCACTTTGCAAATGGCTACTTAAATAATATAGTGCTTGCAGATATTGCCAATGATAAACAGGCAGATATTATCGGTCTTGCTCAAGATAATTCCGTTTGGTACACAACTGACTTAGGTCAGTCATGGACATTTACAGGCGGCTATCTATCTGACTTAACGGTTGGCGATGTAGATGGTAACGGGACATACGATATAATAGGCATAGCCTTAGATAACTCCGTATGGTATACAACAGATAAAGGAGATACGTGGAACTATACAGGTGGATACCTTCAAAAGGTGGTTTCAGGCGATATGGACGGAGATGGGCACTTTGATTTAATAGGAATAGACAATGATAGTAACGTATGGTATTCATTAGACCTTGGCACTAACTGGTACTACGGAGAGGGTAATCTACAAAACCTAGCACTTGGTGATGTAGATGGTGATGACAGGGCAGATATACTTGGCATTGACGGCGACGGTCTTACATGGTATACGGTAGATAGAGGTAGCACTTGGTTAGATGCAGCCGGCTATCTTTCCGATATAGGTAGCGCTGACTTAGATAAAGATGGCAAAGATGATATAGTTGGGCTTGATTTACTAGGAAGCGTATGGTACACACCAGACCTCGGTCAAACATGGCATTATTTGTTTGGTACGCTATCGTCATTATAACGGAAAAAGAAGAACGGGGGAAGAACAGGGAGGTGCGCCTCCTTCAACCCCGTCTTTTACTAAAGAGAGATTGCTTCGTCGCTTATGCTCCTCGCAATGACGAGGCATGGGGGCTGAACTATTACTAAAAAACCAATCCCATATCTCGCCATTTTAGTTACAAAACTTACGGCTGCGCTAAAGGCTGAATCAACATATATGTATAGGAGTAGCCCCATGAGGCTACCCCGTGCTTTTTGTAGCTTACATTTCTTTACATTTCCCCAACAATTACATAAGGACCCCACACTCTCGGTTCACTAAGTACAGGGTCTTTTTTATTAATGTACTGCCTTTTAACTTCCCGTAGGGCAATAGCAGGGTCATCTGAGCCGGAAGGCTTACTAAGCCATTCAGCATAAAATTCTACCATAAAGTCCCTCGATTGCTTATCATCCACACTCCAAAGTGTCATCAGCACAGAGCGAGCGCCCGCTATCTTAAATGCACGAACTAAGCCATAAACGCCTTCTGAGTAATCAATCATACCTTTTACCGTACTACAAGCAGACAACACTACAAGTTCAGTCTCGCTTAGATTAAGCCCCAAAGCTTCAATGGCATAAAATAGTCCATCATCACCGCTTGTGCTGGTTTTCCCCAAAAGCCCTAAGTTAGCGCCTGCTAAAGCTAATCCTGATAGAACAAGCGGTTTTTCCTCTGCAATGTTTTCATTATTTGCACCTCCTAAATAAAACCCATGGGTTGATAGATGCAGTATTTTGGGGGATTCTTCTAAGGTTTTCAATGCCTGTTCCGTGGCGTTTATAGCAAGGTATTTTTTCGCTCTACCTCGCCCACTACTTTGATAAAAAAAAGAAATTTCGTCAACTTCTCTTTTACTGTAAGGGAGGGTGTTAAGCCCACCTCTTAAGCTCTCCCTTGCTCGTTCATTATTATATGCTAATGTTAATGTCTCAGCAGTATTTATGCTGGGGGAAGGCTTCTTCGTCTTGTTTTCTTTATCATTAAATCTGCCATAGTCAACACCGCCAAAAGCCACTAAAGATGTAGACCTTGTCTGTTGGGTAGAACGCAAAACATCACGGCTTGTTTGTAAAATTCGTATCATTTGTTCCTTTTCCACCCAATACTTATCACCATCTGGCATTAGGCTTTCAAAGGCAATTAGGTTGAGCCAGCCATCAGGTACAATATATAACGTGTTTGTTGAGCCATTTATTACAGTGTCAAATTTTCCAAAGAGCATCTTATAAAATTCGTTAGACTCTTTTTGAGCTGTTTTTCCGTTAGCTTCTTGAAATTTTATCCATTGTTGCCGTATATCGTTAACTGTTCCAAGGTCTTCCAACATAGGTTTTTTATCAGAATCTATAGGCGGTATCAATACTGCCATAATATGAGGGGCTTCAAACTTACCATTCTTAAAATCCACAGGACGATAGATTTTAAAATCTATTATTACGCTTTGGCTTGGAAGATGTTGTTGTACTTGCTCTAAATTCGCTGTTGACACCCTAAGCGTATGCTCTGTCCTATAATCATTACTTTTTGTTGCAAGCTCTAACTCTAACCGTTCTAACTCTTCTAATTGTTTTTGCGCTTTAGCTCCTTCTTCTGGTAACTTTTGGGCATTATAAAACGAGTGAGCTACCTCAGAACGCTTTACCAGTATTTTCTTTGATAGGTCTTTTATAGTGGGGTCATCAGATGTACGCATAAGTTTAGCTATCAATCTTTCTTCCTCAGCATGTATTTGTTTCCATCTAATAAGAACGCCTATTGCAAATTCCCTAGCATCCTTTGTTTTAGAAAGATTTGCCAAGTTTAAAGCTATATTCTGAAAGCTAGAAGCTGAAAAAAGATAATTTCTTTTAAGTCCTTCTTGCTGGGTTGCATACAACAGGTAATCCATACGTTGTAAAAGCTGTGGCTCTAATGTTTTTAGCTGCTTAATGGCAACGTCATATTGCTTTTGGTTAATTAGTAGTACTACATAGTTAGTTTTTACAAGTATAGTATATGGGTGGGTTTTGCCTAAGACTTTTTCCGTTGAAGCCAAAGCTTCTTTGTATAACGGCTCGGCTTCACTATACCTGCCTTGTGAGTCGTACAAGAATGCCATGTTATTTAGACTTGTTAGCGTATCTGGGTGGGTTTTGCCTAAGACTTTTTCCCTTGAAGCCAAAGCTTCTTTGTATAACGGCTCGGCTTCACTATACCTGCCTTGTGCTTGGTACAATCCTGCAAGGTTATTTAGACTTGTTAGCGTATCTGGGTGGGTTTTGCCTAAGACTTTTTCCCTTGAAGCCAAAGCTTCTTTGTATAACGGCTCGGCTTCACTATACCTGCCTTGTGAGTCGTACAATCCTGCAAGGTTATTTAGACTTCTTAGGGTAGATGGGTGGGTTTTGCCTAAGACTTTTTCACTTGAAGCCAAAGCTTCTTTGTATAACGGCTCGGCTTCACTATACCTGCCTTGTGCTTGGTACAAGAATGCCATGTTATTTAGACTTGTTAGCGTATCTGGGTGGGTTTTGCCTAAGACTTTTTCCGTTGAAGCCAAAACTTCTTTGTATAACGGCTCGGCTTCACTATACCTGCCTTGTGAGTCGTACAAGACTGCAAGGTTATTTAGACTTGTTAGCGTATCTGGGTGGGTTTTGCCTAAGACTTTTTCCATTGACGCCAAAACTTCTTTGTATAACGGCTCGGCTTCACTATACCTGCCTTGTGAGTCGTACAAGACTGCAAGGTTATTTAGACTTGTTAGGGTATCTGGGTGGGTTTTGCCTAAGACTTTTTCCCTTGAAGCCAAAGCTTCTTTGTATAACGGCTCGGCTTCACTATACCTGCCTTGTGCTTGGTACAATCCTGCAAGGTTATTTAGACTTGTTAGGGTATCTGGGTGGGTTTTGCCTAAATTTTTCTTAGCATAATCATATGCCTCTATTGCTAATTTTAGTCCTTCTTTATACTTTCCAGCTTGATATGCCTCTTCAACTTTGTTGTTAAGCTCACCCACTTCTGTTTGTGCCCTTGAATCACTCATTTGGCTAAAAGCATCACTTACAAAATAAAAGCACAACATACTAAAAAATAGAATTAAATAGACTAATTTTCTCTTATAATCAATATTTGCAAGCATAGCCCTTAATTTCCTCCATTAGCGCAATATCCTTTATCGGAATAACCCATAAAGGCAGTTGTGCGGTTTTGACCCCGCTACGAGGCCGAAATAAGTACACTTTATCCTTGTTTTGCAAAAGAAGTTTATAGCAGCCGCTCAATAGCGCCTCTTGTTTTGTTTTATTCTTGTTGACACTACCATCTGAATTTGTTCCCCCAGATAACCATATCTTTACGTTATAGTGTGCCTCGTAGGCTTCGTTTTTTTGTTTTTCATATTTATAAACAGCATTATATCTGCCTAATCCGTAGCTTCCACAAATAAGGAACAGCGCCAACGAACATAATAAAAAGACTTTTTTCTTTTTATCACTAAATATGGTTTTAGATAGAAAATCATGCAATTTATCTCCAAAAAACACATATATAAATGCAAAACAGAAAACACTACCAAATATAATAATGTTGTCCTTGACAGTCAAAAAAGCATAAAAGTAAAAATTTTCAAAAGGAATCTCTAACGATAACGGCGCCACCAGAAACATAGCGTAATAATTATACACATAAGAAGCGCCCATTAGATATAAAAGTACTGTAAATATTGGTATCATTATGGCTAAATCAAGAGTTAAACACTTTTTAGATTCAGCCTTTTTATTATTACCTTCATTATTATCTTTAGGCATATCTTATTCCTCAATCGCCTCTTGGTATGGTTAGAGGGTCGGTTGATTTATTTATTGCATTGCATCCTGCGTCTTTTAAGTCTACACGTTGCCATTCATCATCGATTATATCTACAACATAATATTCCTTAGTTTTTGAATCCTCACAATAGTACATGAGGTTTGGATGATTAGGTCCCTTCCACTCTTTGCAACGGCTTACCATATCGCCGTCATCTTTGTGTTTTAAGCAAAACAGCGTATCCTCAGCATAACCTTGGGTATTTTGATAACCCAATGATAACAATAAAAACCCAAAAACCCAAATCAAAGCCTTCGACAAACTCTTATATTTACTAATATTCATTTGCTAATCCCTCCCCTTATTTAATGACCCTTTTAAAATGCTGTAAACATACAATTAGCTGTTATGTTAATTATATACTTATTTTTATATTTTATCATACAAATTAGCAGATAAGAGGGTTTTACAAAAGGAAGGGGTAGTCCTGAATAGGTAGTGTTAGATAGCAAATTTGCCATTGCGAGGAGCGTAAGCGATGAGGCAAACCCGCCTTTATAGAGCGTTTCGGTTTAAATTAAGGGCTTACCCCTAGGTTCGCCCCTACAAAAATACGGGTATCGTAGGGGCAGACCTTTCGAGTGTCTGCCCTATGTTTTAGTGTTCTTATCAAATCAAAATGTGCTATATTATGACTCAAGGGGATTTTTAAATGCCTATCATTGCAAGCTGAAAACGAGTAATCTCTCAATGGTTAGAGGATGAATCCGTTAAGTTAATGACATTGCTACGATAATACCTTAAAAGCGAAAAAATCTATATAATAATACTTATTGTTTATGTTTTGAATATAAACATCTTTATTATCTTCTATGTTTATAGTAAGGCCGAGTTCTTCTATTAAGTCCAGATATTTTAAGGGTTCTACATTGGCATGTTTTAATCCGTAAGGCCAGAATTCACCTTGTATATATATAGTATTGGCACGTTTAATTAAGTTTTGAGCCCCGTACAAGGCATAATAATCATACCCCTGCACGTCTATTTTTATAAAATCAACCTTAGTATCTTTCAAAAAATCATCAATCGTTATGCACTTAACCTCAACGCACTTTCTGTGCTCACCATCTGGATAGGTTTTGTGGTCTACGTTTAATGAGTTTGATTTATATAGATTTATGCACGCATCTGTTGAACCGACGGCGTAGTTAAATACGCTAACGTTTTTAAGCCATTTTGTGGCTTTTTGCAAGTGTTCAAAGTTCGTGCTATCTGGTTCAAAACTATAGACGCATCCTTGTGGGCCTACAAGTTTTGACAGTAATATAGTGTAAAAGCCGATATTTGCTCCTATATCTATGACTGTCATACCCGGTTTTAGTACTTTTTCTAATGTTTGGATTTTCTTATAGTCGCTTATATCTTTGTATAAAAAATAGCACAATCTATACAAAGGGAAATTGACTTTATATAAAAAATTAAATAGTTCAAAGAGTTTATATTTAATATTTATCATAAGGAAAGGCGCTCACATTAAAAATATTTTTAAAACGGGCATTAAATTCCTCTTTTGTAAAGGTAAAGTTCTGTGTCCCGTATACTTCAACAGCATAGGTAGCACAAAGAGCCCCCATTTTAGCGGCGTGTTCAATGTCCTTATCCTTTAGCAAAAGACCCATAATTAAGCCTCCGCGATAGGCATCCCCTGCACCTGTTGGGTCTTTGACCTCCTTTGTTGGTATGCCGGGTATATTAATGCTGCCATCTTTTAGCGTAATTGTTGAGCCGTGCTCACCCTTTGTTGTTAGCACCAGTCCGGTTAGCTTTAGCAGGTCTTCTATTTTTTGGTCTGTTTTTTCTAACGTTAACTCTAACTCGTAGTCATTACTTATGAATATGCTTGAGCCATTTATCATATCCAGCAGCTCCTCTTTACCCCAAAGCGGCAAAGACTGACCGGGGTCGAATATGTAGTTTATACCCTTTTCCTTGTATATGCGTGTAAAGCTAAGCATGTCTGTTAGGTTACCGGGGGACACTATTGCTATGGTGTCTTTTGCTGAAACCGTGCTGAAGTCAAAATCCGATTGGTATTTCATAGCACCGGGGTTAAATGCTGTCAACTGGTTATTTGAGCAATCTGTTGTTATATATGCCCCTGCTGTTAGTTCGCTTTGAATTATCTTTACGTGTTTGGTTGATATGTTGTGTGTTTGAAGCCAGTCCATATAAGGGGCAAAGTCCCGGCCTGCGGTTGCTAAGATTTTTGGGGTTGCGCCAAATAGGGAAAGGGCGTAGGCGATGTTACCGGCAGTACCTCCAAAGTTTTCTTTTAATTCGTTTATCATAAAGCACACGTTTAGTATATGTAGTTTTTCAGGTAGTATATGTTCTGCAAATCTGCCCGGAAAATCCATTACACGGTCAAAGGCTAAAGAGCCTGATATTAGTATATTCATTTAATAAAACCTCCTTTTTTTTGTAATGCCTCCAGTATATCATTTGCTAGCTTTTTATTAAACCCCTTAATAGCGGCTATCTCCTCTACAGATGCCCGTCTGATAGCATCGAGGCTTTCAAAGTGTTTAAGCAGCATAAGACGCCTTGCCTTTGATACACCTTTAATGGCCTCAAGGGGGGAGCTCATTATCCGTTTTTGTCTTAGTTGTCTGTGATAGGTTATGGCAGACCTGTGCACCTCATCTCTTATTCTTTTTAGTAAAAATGAAGAGGGCTTGCCATCTTCTAAGTTTATAGGCTCACTTGTCCCCGGTATGAATATACGGTCGGGGTTCTTAGCTAGGGACACTATCTGAATTTCTTTCTTTGGCTGAATGTCTTTCTTTGGTAAATTTTCTCGTAAATCATTAAATGCGCAGATGGCTGCTTCCAGTTGCCCCTTGCCACCGTCTATGATTATAAGCTCTGGAAGCTCTTCCCCTAGATTTTTACACACGCGTTCAACCGTTTCCTTCATCATGGCGTAATCGTCCACACCGGTTACGGTTTTAATTTTAACCTTACGGTATAGCTCTTTTTGAAACCTGCCATCTTTATAACATATAAATGCGCCAACCGATTCAGCGCCCGATATGGTTGAAATATCGAAAGCCCCGATAGCACGTGGCAGTGTTAAAAGACCGAGTCTTTGGGCTAGTTCTTGTATAATATCCTCACCGCTTGCACCCATTTTTAAGTCATAGGTGGTTTTGGCGTTTTCCTCTGCCATCTTTAATATGCCGGCCTTCTTACCCTCCTTAACGGGAGTGCCCTCACGCACCTTTGGCACTGTTATTTCCACATCCATAGAGCGCTTGTTTTTCAACCATTTTTTTAGTGGAGCTATATTTAACGGCCTCTTTCTTACTATTATTTCGGCAGGTGGGAGGATTTCCTTATTATAGAACTGTTGTATAAAACCGTACAAAAGCTCACCTGCCGTTGTCCCTTCGGTGTTTTTTATACTAAAATCCTTAACACCGATAAGTACACCGTTTCTTATGAAAAACACATTAAACACCACTAAAGAACAATCCATATTTGTAGTAAAAGGGTAGCAACCGATAACATCAATATCCCCAAACTCACTATCTACCACCTTTTGCATAGTCCAAGAATTTTCTATAGCCCTGATGCGGTCTCTTACTAATGCTGCCTCTTCAAACATCAGAGCTTCAGAAAGCGTATTCATACGGCTAATCAGTTTGTCTAATAGTTCTCGCTTCGTACCTTTAAGAAAGGCGATTACGTCCCAAACGGCAGACATGTACTCAGCCTTAGATATGTACCCAGCGCATGGCGCTCCGCAGTTGCCTATCTGGTATTCAACACATGCCCTATTTAGGTTTTCTATTTTGTACTTACAAGTGCGTACTGGAAAGTGTTTACGTACAAAATCAAGCGCCTCACGATAGCTGCGGCCAGAAACATATGGACCTATGTATACGTTTCCATCGTGGGCAAAGCGTCGCACCACTTCCACCTTTGGCCAGTCTTCCTTGACTGTTACTCGTAGGTATGGATAGTTTTTGTCATCTCGCAGTATTATGTTATACTTTGGCCTATACTGTTTTATGAAGTTTGCCTCAAGGGCAAGGGCTTCCACCTCGTTTTCCGTTAATACAAACGTAAGGTCATTTATATCCTTCACCATGGAAGACTTACGTACATCAAGCTTAGCGCTACTTTGAAAATAGCTCCTTACGCGCCTTTTTAAGCTAATAGCCTTACCCACATATAGTACCTTTTCTTTAGCATCTTTAAAGAGATATACGCCCGGTTTATCAGGTAGGTTTTCAAGTTTAGCCTTTACGTTGTCGTTCATGATATGAATGCTATCCTTTCAATGCCGCTATAGTCTTTTTTAAAATAGATATGCTTAAAGCCATAACTAACGGCTATGTCCAATATGTCATCT
Organism: Candidatus Magnetomicrobium cryptolimnococcus; assembly: GCA_018606805.1. Classification (GTDB taxonomy): domain Bacteria; phylum Nitrospirota; class Thermodesulfovibrionia; order Thermodesulfovibrionales; family Magnetobacteriaceae; genus Magnetomicrobium; species Magnetomicrobium cryptolimnococcus. Next base: position 7,617 of record JAGYWI010000017.1, on the reverse strand, counting down.
GCCTGTCCAGTACCAATTTCAAGTATAAGTATGCCATCAGGAGATAAAAAGCCATTAGAAGCCCCCTCTATTATTTTCTTATAATAATCAAGGCCGTCTTTTCCACCATCAAGAGCCTCCGTCGGTTCATATATGCGGATTTCCGGTTGCAGATTGCTGATGTCTACGGTTTTAATGTACGGGGGATTTGATATTATTAAATCAAAAACTGCTGGCTTTAAAGGGGAAAATAGATTGCCCAATAAAAAATATACGTTTTGTACGTTATTAACCTGTTTATTTAAGATACTGGAGGATATTGCCATTTGAGAAATATCTGTAGCGTAAAAACGGGCATTAGGGAAGTGTTTAGCCAAGCTAAGGGCTATACAGCCACTTCCAGTGCAAAGGTCAAGGGCTTTCCGTAGTGGTTTATTTTGTAAATATAGGGCTGCCTCATGCACCATGAGTTCAGTTTCAGGTCTTGGTATTAAAACGCCTGTTGACACTTTTAGTGTCAGCCCGTAAAACTCCACCTCGCCGACTATGTACTGTAGCGGCTGTCGTTTTTTGCGCATTTGTACATATGCCTTTAATCTGTTAATGTCTGCATGCTCTAGAAAATCCACACCCTCTCTGTATAGAGTAGTTTTATCAATGCCGTAGGCAAAACAAATCAACTCAGATAGCTCCCTTTCTGGTTCGATAATACCGGCAGCTCTTAATTCATCAATAAATTTTTTATATACCATTTTATATTTTATAATATAATCTGATAAAATAATTATAGTGTTTAAAAGACAGATAGCAATAGGCGATATTCACGGCTGCTTTAGTCTTGCTCATGAGCTTGTAGAAGAGATTATTAAGTTTAATCCAAAAGAAGACCGGTTAATCTTCATGGGAGACTATATTGACAGAGGCACTGAAAACCTTGAAACAGTAAACTACGTATCAGCACTTAAGACGGAACACCCCGAAAATATAGTACTGTTGGCTGGTAATCACGAAGACCTAGCATACAAGGCACTTTCACAGCGTACAATGGAACAAATGCAACTGTGGTTTATTAATGGAGGGATTGAGACGGTAAAGAGCTTTGGGACTTTGGAAAATCTGGAAAAACTGCTACTGCCTTTTATAGAAACGCTAATGTTTTTCTTTGAAACGCCCCAATTCATATACGTTCACGGCGGCATTCCACATAATCAGACAGTGTACACCGCTCAGCCAAATGCCCTACTGTGGGAACGAAATTATAAAACGTACAGGGGGAAAAACCTCATTGTCGGCCATACACCTCACCGAGAGGTAACTAAATATGAAAACACCATTGTTGTGGATACCGGCGCCGTATTTTATGGTAAACTATCCGGCTACGATACTGTCAATGATGTTATTTATGAAGCCGTTTCTGATACGATTATGCAGACAGATATTGTGTAAATAGGAACTTTTAGCCACTTGTATTTTTATAGAAAAATAGGGTAAACTTAACTATGTCTATAATAACATTACCAAAAGTGTTGCAAGAGGTGCTTGGTGATAGCGGTGCTGAAGCTTTAGTCAAGGTCATCAATGAGGCTGACTTAGGTGCAAGACAGGATTTAGCTACTAAGGAAGACATCGCTAAATTAAGAGAAGAAGTGCTTAAAGTAGAGTATAGACTTGATGCCAAAATAGACCGAGTGGAAACCAAATTAAATGAACGGATGATTGTAATAGAGGGGGAGATTAAGTTTCAAAGATGGATGCTTAGTATTTTATTGGCTGGGGTTATCTCTCTTATCATGAAGGCGTTTTTTATTCCTTAAGTTGTTCATAATTTCTGGAGGTTAATTTAGACATGCCAGTGATAACATTACCAAAGGCGTTACGAGAAGTACTTGGTGATAATGGCGCTGATGCTTTAGTTAAAGTCATCAATGAAGCCGATTTAGGTGCAAGACAGGATTTAGCTACTAAGGAGGACATTGCTAAGGTAAAAGAAGAAATCATTAAGGTAAAAGAAGAAATCATTAAGGTAAAAGAAAATGTTTTTAAAGTAGAAGCCAAACTTAAAGAAGAACTCCTTAAGGTAGAGTATAGACTTGATGCCAAAATAGACCGAGTGGAAGCCAAATTAAATGAGCGGATGACTGCAATAGATGGTGAGATTAAGTTTCAAAAATGGATGCTTAGTATTTTATTGGCTGGGGTTATCTCTCTTATCATGAAGGCGTTTTTTATTCCTTAATTTACTGCACCAGGGAGGGTGTGGGGGCACACCTTAAATCAAGCAGAAAAGACCGCTTTATTTATTTCATCATTTGTCAACTCGCCTTCAAGCAGGTGTTCTATCTCATCATATGTACGTCTTAGTTTTGGTTTAGTAAAGGTTTTAGCCACGCGTTCCACCTCCTCGGCGGTCGTCAGTTCCTTTACTACCTTTAAAAAGCCGTCTTCCATCATAGATGTCATACCAAACTGTCTGGCTGAGGCTTCTATTTCGTTAGCTGTGGCCTTTTCCTGTATAAGTTTTCTTACGTCTTTATTTATACAAAGAAGTTCATGTATAGCTAATCTACCCTTATAGCCGGTGTAATCACATTTAGCGCAGCCTCTTCCTTTGTAGAATTTGAGTTTTCGGCAGCTCACCATTTCATCTATGTCTGCTATGTGGATACTAAAGTAGTTTTGCAATTTCGGATTGATAGTTGTTTCTTCCTTACAGTATCTGCAAATGACACGCACGAGGCGTTGAGCAACGACGGCCACTAAAGTAGAGGAGAGGAGGTAGGGGCTAACGCCAAGTTCAAAGAGGCGCACTATTGTGGAGGTAGCGTCGTTTGTGTGTAGGGTTGTAAAAAGTAGATGGCCGGTAAGGCCGGCATTAAAGGCAACGGTTGCCGAGTCGTAGTCTCTGAGTTCGCCAAACATGATAATGTCTGGGTCTTGACGCAGGGCACTTTTAAGTGCATCTATGTATTTCACCTCGCGTTTGCCATCGCCGGAGACGGTTACTTGCATGACGCCGGGTATTTGGTATTCGGGAGGGTCTTCAAGCGTTAATATCTTGGTATCTGGTTCGTTAAGTGTGTCTATTGTAGAAAACAAGGTAGTGGTTTTACCAGAGCCTGTTGGGCCTGTTACGATAATGAGTCCTGATGAGGTTGAGCATAATAGGTTATATTTTGACATAATATTTTTACACATACCGAGCTGTTTAAAAGTTGGTACGTCTTTATTTTGGACAAGCAGACGTATTACCATAGTGTCGCCGTACATGGATGGTAGCACGGATATGCGTAAATCTACGGCCATATTTTTATCGGCGTAGTACACGCTTTTTCTATCATCTACTATGACGTTTTGCAAGTGTGAGTCCTTAAAGCGCAGGTAGTTTTTAAGCCCGCGTATGAATACGTTATTGAGGGTTTTCGGTAGGTCCGGTTGTCTTATAAGTACGCCATCTATACGAAAGCGCACCTGTAGTTTGTCGCTTAAGGGTTCTATGTGTATGTCGGAAACCCCAAGGTCTATAGCCTTAGTTAAAATTTTAATAAAAATGTTTAAATTTGAATTGGTTGAAAAATAGTTTTTACCGATAGTGATTACCTTAACGTTTTCATTAACGTCTACTTTAAATTTACGGGAAAATAACAGGGCTTCACGGTTATCATAGACGGTACTTATAAAATTTTCTATTTCGCTTAAGGCTGCAAGTGAGTATTCAAAAGCGATGTTTTTTCGTTCAAGGTGTGGTTTGCCTTTATTGGCTGGGTTGTCGTTATAGGACTTAATTATAATGCTTGCAACGATACTTTCCAGTTTTTGGATTTCTGCAATGTCTGGTTCGTGCACTATGATTTGGCAGACGATGTTATTGTTATTTTCCTCGTCAATCCTTCTATATGGCACAATTTTGGCTTCTAGTAGCCACTCCTTTTTAAATAAAAAGAAAAAGTCCGGGTCTACATCCGAAATATCAGGTTTGACCCGTGCCACTTGGTGCTGTTTAGCTAAAAACGATAGCAACTCTTCCTCTGTGATTACCTTTAGTGTGTGAACGAATATATCCCCAATCTTTCTACCTGGCACTTGTTGCTGTATCTCTTTGGCTTTAATCAACTGCTCTTCATTTATTTTTTTATCAATAAGCAGGTATTCTCCAAGGGGGACCTTAATATTGTTGTTTTTAATGAACTTTATCATCTTATCAGAGGTAATGAACTGCATATCCATCAAGATAGTGCCAACAAGCTTTAAAACCCCTTGACGCTCCAGCTCCTTTTGTCTTTCAAGCGCTTGTTCAAGCTGATAGCGCGTTATTATGCCTTTTTGCAGGAGCAGGTCTCCTATCCTTTTTTTGTTGTCATCCCTTTTATTAGCAATAGCCTTCCTTTTTTCAAGGAGAAAGTCTGCCACTTTTTTATCACTTACCTTTGCATGTTCATTTAACCAGCCGTGCAGAAAAATCACTGCCGCATGTCCAATGGCGGTGTTTTTATTGAAGGTTTCTTTATAGTAAATGGCCTTTTCGTAAAAAGCCTCATGTTCCTGTTTATGGTGCTCAAGCTCTTTATAGCCGTAAGAGCGCATTATCTGTTCTTCGGCTGTGAAGTGGAACTCGGCGTAGGATTTTAACCCATCAAAAAGTGTGCTTAACATATCTTCATTGCTGCCTTCTGTAACTGCCTTTTTCAATGAGTTAACGATTTCAAACAGTTTTTTAATATTACTTATTTTTTCATAACTAACCTCTAATGTATACCTCTTAACCTGAACCTCTGCCTCTTGTGTTAGTTTAGTTTCTTTCATTAAGCTAAATCCTACACTACCTATTATTCATAGCACTAAGTAAAGCGCTCTTCATGACTTCAACAGGGGCAGCCCCTTGTGTCCATATTTCAAATGCGTGTACACCTTGCCAAAAGAGCATACCTATACCGTTTAATGCCTTACAGCCTTTATACGTTGCCTCTGTTAATAAGTTCGTAGTTTTGTACACCAAGTCGTATACCGCTTGTTTTTCATTTAAAAGGGTTATGTCTATGGGTAGCGGGTCATTTGGCTTAAGGCCTAACGGGGTGGCATTTATAACTAAATCAACCCCTCGCACCTGTTCTATCCCCTCTGCCATGTAAACTTGCGGTGAAACACGTCTAAGGTCGTTTATAAGGACTGAGAGCTTATTCGTATCTATATCAAAGATAAAGAGTTCCGCTACTTGTTGAGCAAGATAATAGGAAATAGCCCGCGATGCCCCGCCAGCTCCTACGATAAAGACTCGTTTGCCGGCTATATGAATGTCAGCTTCTTCGAGGGATTTAATAAACCCCCTACCATCCGTGTTATAACCAATAAGTTTATCATCTTTATTAACAATCGTATTAACAGCTCCTATAAAGCGAGCCTCTTCATTTATATCATCAAGAAAAGCCATGACCTTTTCCTTATGCGGCACCGTTACGTTAACGCCACAAAAGTTCATAGCGCGCACACCATCTATGGCCTTGCCTAAATTGTCCGGATGCACTGCAAAGGTAAGATAGCAATAGTCTATCCCTAAATGTTGAAAGCCGGCGTTGTGCATAAAAGGCGACAGGCTGTGTTCAACCGGCCAACCAATTAACCCTGTTATTCTGGTTTTTGCTGTTATCGTCATTCTATCTCCTTCAGTGTGTTGATAAATCCTTCAAATGTGGAATCCGTTATTATTACCTCTGTATTAAGTGCCTCTTTGAACTCTTGGACACTAACATCGTCAATAAAAATATCCTCATCTGCCTTAAGCGCTACATCCGGTACGATAACGACATCATCCTTAGTAACTACCGTATTAAGTGCATCTAAGACATCTCTGCCAGGCAACAAACCACATACGGATACCGTTTTACCAAATAGCCGGTTTTCAACCTCTATTACATCTATTTTAACATTAAAACGCTCATTAAGCCAAGCTGCCACCTGCCTTAAATAAGGATAAAAGGAAGTCCCTGTAAACGTAATAATACGCCTTTTAGGTATACGCTTTAAGGTTTTAATGCGCTTCATCTGGTGCAAAAAACTTGCAACCATGCCAACACCGTTTTCTATCTGAGCAAGTTCACCGTAAGAGGCTAACGGCGGAATTTTTTCGTCGGCCTTTATGTACATCTCATCGGCAGGGTAAACAAACAGGGTATTGTCTTTCTTTTTATACTCTTTTTGTAGTTTACGTATCTGAGCAATCGTTTGAGCAGCAAGCTCCTTAGTTACCGGCTTAATCTCTTTATTACTGTACGATGTTATGCCAACAGGTACGACCGCTACTGTTGATACATAGGGGTATAAGGTGTACAGCTCGCTTATTGTTTTAATTAATTCTTTGTCGTCATTAATGCCCGGACAAAGCACTATCTGGGTATGAATGAATATCTTATTTTTAGTAAAAAACGATAGCTCTTCTTTAATGTCAGTAATATGGCTATTTCCAAGCAGTCTTTGTCTGACAGTCGGCGTTATTGAATGCACAGAGACATATAAAGGGCTAAGACGCTTTTCAATTATATCTTGTTTGTCTTTATCCGTGAGGTTTGTAAGGGTCATATAATTACCATAGAGAAAGGACATGCGATAGTCCTCATCCTTAATATAAAGTGAGCGTCTAAGCCCCTTTGGCAGTTGTGAGACAAAGCAAAATATACAGTTGTTACGGCAGGTATTTATCTTGAAGTGCTCAAGCTCAATGCCAAGTTCCAAGTAATCATCATTTTCTATACACAAAGGAATAAGCTGACCGTCGCGTTGAATCTGAAAATGAAGAACCGGCTCATCTGTATAAAACATCAAATCAATGGCGTTTGCAACGGTGTGCCCGTTTACGGTTAAAATCCTGTCGCCTTTTTGAAATCCGGCCTCATCGGCTACACTACCGGCTACTACGTGGTCTACCACGTTACCATTATCATTAGTCATCAATTAGTTTTAACTCAAATTTAATAATAATGTCTACTGTTTTTTTTCATATACCAAAAGTTAGTAGTAAAAGATAAGAGGAATAACTATAGCATATTTCGATTTGATAAGAACATAAAGTGTAGATAATAAAATAGGGCAGACACTCGAAAGGTCTGCCCTACAATACATATATTTTTGTAGGGGTGAAGCTAGGGGCAAGCCCTTGTTTTACTTGTAATTGTAACATATGATTATTTGTCAACTAAAAGACTTAATCATCGAGTATTTAATCTCTTGTAATCTTTTGAAGAAATTCAGCTACGGTGTTTGTATTTTTTATAATATCCTTTATATTTTCTAATTGTTGTATGTCTTTAATATCCTTGATTTTTTCAATTAATTCTAAACTATTAAATCCAAACTTGACTTCCAAAGCCAATTCGATACCTTCTTTTAGCCCTTCTTCCCTTCCTTCCTCTCTGCCTTCCTCTCTACCTTCCTCTTTACCTTCCTCTTTACCTTTTTCTCTACCTTGTCGAAACCTGTAATCCTTTGTTAAATCAAATATAAAAGCCATTTTATCTACCTCCTCACTTACGTAATCTTGTAAATCTCGTAAATTAGATAATATCTCCAATTGTCTTATATATTTACTCTGGAGTGTTTCTTCTTTTACTAATTCCCTTATCCTCTCAAGTATCTCCCTTATAAACATTC
>JAGYWI010000068.1 GCA_018606805.1 Candidatus Magnetomicrobium cryptolimnococcus | reverse complement strand
CTTAATTCATTATAGTGTTAAGTACCGTAACGCTGTTCCGAAGTGGCCGTAACCAGTATTACGCCACTTTGGAACACCTACTTAAAGCACTTATAGTGACGTCATAAAAGTACTCTTTTTGATATAGTAGAGTGTGCCAACAACTTTGGAACATCGGAGTCGTGTACTCTGTATGTTCCCTCCATATATCTTTCAACCATAAAATGCAGAAGGTGCGTTTTATCATTCCAATACGATGGTTATTAAGCGTGTTTATGTTTCTCCCGATGGGCCTCGCCCTACGAAGGTACCGAAGTACCTTAACTCCCGAATTAACAAGCTCTCACGGGCTATCGCAGCCCAGAAGCCCGAGTTACGTGAAGAATCCTACTTCGTCACGATCCCTGCGAACGCGACCGCGCCTGTCCCCCTGTTAGTCAGGGCGTCTATGGAATCTCTTGATCCAGGAGCATCTGAGATTCGTTTACACCGTATCCGTACAGCTCATACACACACGATTAGTGACCCTTTATGGCATACGTTGTATTCTCCCAAGTCAACAGCATCTCCTACAGCTTGTCTTTACAACGCTGTGAATGCCTTTGACGTCGCTAACTTTCTGGCAACGCCAGACATGACTCAATCTACAGTATATAAATCACTCAACCTTACAGGTAAGATTGAATCAAATCTTAATCAACAATTGATTACAATGGACCAGCGATTTTCCATACCAAAGAAAATCCGGTTCGATAATGAGATTCTAGCCAACGGGAATCCGATTGACCAATTTTATTATATTGGTGGAAATCGTGCCGTTGCATCTACAAGACTTATTTGTGTTAACATATGGTATACATGTACTTAAATAATTTAAATATCAGGCTCGGCCTGCGTTATTGGAGACACGTTAGGGGATTCAATATTTAAATCTTCGGCTTTGCCGAGGGGTTTGCCAAGCAAGCCCAGCCAGCGCGAAGCGCTTCTTTCTTAGATATATGGAGAAAAAAAACCTAGAGTTTTTAAGCGTTCGTGGTACTTAATTCATTATAGTGTTAAGTACCGTAACGCTGTTCCGAAGTGGCCGTAACCAGTATTACGCCACTTTGGAACACCTACTTAAAGCACTTATAGTGACGTCATAAAAGTACTCTTTTTTGTATAGTAGAGTGTGCCAACAACTTTGGAACATCGGAGTCGTGTACTCTGTATGTTCCCTCCATATATCTTTTAATCATAAAATGCAGAAGGTGCATTTTATCATACCACTAAAATGGCTATTAAGCGTGTGTATGTTTCTCCCGATGTGCCTCGCCCTACGAAGGTACCGAAGTACCTTAACACCCGAATTAACAAGCTCTCCCGTGCTATTGCAGCCCAGAAGCCCGAGTTACGTGAAGAATCCTACTTCGTCACGATTCCTGCGAACGCGACCGCGCCTATCCCCTTGTTAGTCAGGGCTTCTATGGAATCTCTCGATGCCGGAGCATCTGAGATTCGTTTACACCGTATCCGTACATGTCATGTCCATACGGTCGGTGACCCTTTATGGCATACATTATATTCTCCCAAGTCAACAGCATCTCCTACAGCTTGTCTATACAACGCTGCGAATGCCTTTGATGTCTCTAACTTTCTGGCAACGCCAGACATGACTCAATCTACGGTATATAAAAATCTCAACCTTACTGGTAAGATTGAATCAAGTCTAACCCAACAGTTGATTTCAATGGACCAGCGATTTTCAATACCAAAGAAAATCCGGTTCGATAATGAGATTCTAGCCAACGGGAATCCGATTGACCAATTCTATTATATTGGTGGAAATCGTTCCATTTCTGTTGCAAAAACTCTTTGTGTTAACATATGGTATACATGTACTTAAGTAATTTAAATATCAGGCTTGGCCTGCGTTATTGGAGACACGTTAGGGGATTCAATATTTAAATCTTCGGCTTTGCCGAGGGGTTTGCCGAGCAAGCCCAGCCAGCGCGAAGCGCTTCCCTCTTAGATATATGGAGAAAAAAAACCTAGAGTTTTTAAGCGTTCGTGGTACTTAATTCATTATAGTGTTAAGTACCGTAACGCTGTTCCGAAGTGGCCGTAACCAGTATTACGCCACTTTG
>JAGYWI010000016.1 GCA_018606805.1 Candidatus Magnetomicrobium cryptolimnococcus | reverse complement strand
TAGTTATATAGTTATAAAAAAATATTATAGTGGCTACTGTTTTTAGGCAAAAATTAACATAAGTCTATGTTTTTAAATGATTATCTTAAAATAACTATAAAATTGTTAGCCAACATCCGTTTGAAGCTAAAGAAGAACCGTAATAACTGCCGTCTGTTGAGGGATTGCGGAACAAAACAAACTTCCTGTCAGGCAGTAGTTCCCCATCAAACATATTCTCAGGGGTCAAAAGCCTAAGCCTGCCTTGTACGTCAAAGACAAACCGCCTGCATGCCCGTCCAATAATATCTTTGATGACAACGTTGCTGCCGTCATAATCCCATAGAATTTCAGCAACCTTAAACCCGTAAAACAACCCCGGCAAAATCGCCTGCCGTGCGCTGTCAAAATCTATATTTAAAAGGCAGTTTGTAACAAACTCTGCCGCCTTTTTATCTGCCCGCCTGTCTGATGCAGGGGTAACAGCCCATTCTCTGCCTATTACTGCCAGCAAACGGGTTTGAAATACCGACCAGACATGGGACTCAGTCAGCATGTCATCAAGCAGGTCATCCCACGCCAGCCTGCTTCATGCGTCAAAACCTTATCTATATTCGGTACGATGCCATTTATGTATCCATAAAAAATATTATCTCTTTGAATACTGGCTATTTCTTTTACATTTGGTTTCATATTTTAGGGAAAATCCTTAATGGCTGTGCGCCTACGCACCTTTTATTTGCGCATTTTATCCCAGCAGGATTAAATGGAACTTTTTTACCTAAATGAGTATAAACCGCATACCTCTCAGCGTCCATCAGATGATCCATGTACTTCACAGGCTCATCTATAACCTTGCCGTTTTTATCTGTCTTGTACGAGTATGACCGCTTTTCCTTGACGAGGTTAGGGCTGTTTTTGGAAATCACCACCCGATACCGTTTCACAAAGTCTATCCCGTCTTTTACGGACTTTTCGGCAGGATGAATATTAACCCCAGTACGGTATATTTCCTCAATCCTCGCTGGCTCTGCCTCATCTGCGTATATTGGCGCATTTTTAAGTTTGATAATAGTTTTTAATCTGTCAATCAAGTCTCGGTTTGTAAGCCCTGCTTCGTACAATACCTCTTCCTCATACAAAACACCGTCATATAGCATTACTTTCACCATAGCCGTCGGGGCATTGAACCCAAAGTCAAGTCCGTAAAATACCTCGCCTTTGTCAGACATATCGCCGACTGCCCAATTCGAGTATATCGTATGGTCAAGCCGTCCCCACTGCCCAAGCGCATAAATGCGGTAGTAATTCAGGTCTTGGTTAGCAAGATTTTCAAGGGTGTTTTTATAGTCATCATTCAAAAAAAGATTGTCTCTATAGGTACTATGAATCTCTGTAATATCCTCTGCGCCAGAATCAATTAGTTTTTCTTTAATCCAGTGAAATTCATCTACTGGATTCAATGCCATATATATCTGGTTACGTTCACTATCGGTTTTAGCCCGGAGTCTAAGCCTCACCGTCTGAAAATCTTTGTAGGTAAACTCTGTAGCTTCCTCAAAGAAGATATAATTCCATTCAGTAGACTTATACTTTTCCGCATCATCCACTGAGCCAAAATGAATTAAATTATCTTTATATTTTAAGTTTAAAAATACCTTTTCATACTCAATTCCACCCCATCCATAAACAGTTTCTATGATGTCCAAAAATAACGGCAATATTGATATACGCAAAGAAGGTAGATATTTACGGCAGACAAGTATTTTCTTGTTTTTTTCAGTACAGAATTTAAACAGCAATAAATTAGCTATTGCGTAAGATTTCCCAGAGCCGGCACCTCCCCTATTAATAACTATCTGGCTTACGGCTTGTTCTGTTTTAACCTCAATGGTCGTAAGGATAGAATTAATTATCATTCCTTGTTTTCTGTTTGAGGATATATCCTGTTGATAATTTTTACTTCAGCAGCAGGGGCATCTACCTTTTCAGCATAGCCTCTATCCCGGCATTTGGTTTTCAAATAAAAAATCATAGAAGCTGTATCATGCTCTTTTAAAAGCTTTTCGTTGTAAAAAATGGATTCTATCGTATCTTTGTGTAATTCACAAATTGAATGGATTTCTTCTGAAAACTCAGGGTCATGCTGCATCCATAGACGATATGTTGCACGATGAATACCAATATCTTGACAAGCTTTACCTATATGCCCCATATGCCTTTTATAGGCAGTGAGAAAGCTGTTTTTTTTAACATTGTGATTTTTTGATAGTTTTTGACGTTTTTTAGTCATAGCTTAATTCAGAAAATTGTTTTTTAGACAACAAAAAACCCTGAGAGCTTTCACCCGCAAGGTCATAATTCACATTATATGTAAATATATTACACTGCCACGCAAGAATTATCAATAGCTAAAGATAAATTATTATTTTCAAAGGAAAAATAAAATGTCATACCGGTATGACATCTTTGGAAATTTCTTATCATAGCGGTATATATAACTTGAATATTTTGAAAATGCTCAAAGCGTTTCGGCACTGGGTTGGAATACTTAAAATATCTTGCAATTTGCCGATAACTCTTTTGCTCCACTACACGTTTATTAAAAATAACTTGATACGCAAAATAAGGAGCAGGAACAAACTTGCAATTCCTGTTTTCTTCGACAAAATTTTCGTTTCGTACAAAATTATAATAAGACCGCACAAACGCATTTTCCACATCGCAGATAAATATAAGCTTTTCTTCCATGCTTGACTGTGCCGAAACACTATTAAACCGCTCAAAATCAATCCGTTCTTTGCTCGGCAGAATGCACCGAGAGCTTTCGGTCTGCAATTTCACGTAACGATAATACGCCAGCAAATCGTTTATATCAAGAAACTGTTTTCGCACTTTTCTTTTCCTTCTCCCTAAAAGGTTTTACAGTGAAATTTTCTTGAGCTGCTATTGAATTATTCTTTCTTCGTTTTAATTCAGCATCGCATAACTTCCACAAATTCAAACCAAGAAATCATCAATCAAACCATACCTTTGTTTATACATCATGCAAAACCCTCTCAATATCCTCAATGCCCCGTACTACGATGTACACACCATCGTGAGCCGTGATGTCGGATTGAAACACCTCCTGAGCGGCGCTCAGACGCCCCGCAGGCGTTTTGATTTCGATGAACAAGGTTTCCCCCGCCTTCAGGGCGATGAGATCTGAAATGCCCCGATACGCCCCAAGTCCTTGTATCACAGGAAAGACAAACCACCCGTGCCACTGAAGGTATTCCTTGACCGCACGCTTAATATCGGTTTCCGACTGCGCCTTGCGCTTCACTTTTTAAGCCTCCTATAAGACGTCCCGTCAACGAAGACTTCTTTGCACATACCGGCTATGCGGTCAACTATTGCTCCGTCTATCTTCTCTGCCAGCTTCTCAAGCGGCAGGTTCGACGTAAAGCTTGTACAGCACTGACCGGCCTGTGAGAGTCTGTACCGCTCATCAAGCAATAAAAATAGCCGCTCAGATGCCCAGTCCGTGTCCTTCTGCTTCCCAATGTCGTCCACTGCGAGGTACGGAATGGAGTGGAAGAGCACCTCCAGCTCTGAGTCATTCTCACGTCCTGCCTTCCTGATGGTATCCAGAAGCTTAGGTGCCGAAATAAACGCTGAAATAATATCTGACTGCACGGCTCGTATCACCGATGCTACCAGCAGATGAGTTTTGCCGGTGCCCCAGCACCCGAACAAAAAGTATCCTCCGTGTCTTGCCGATACTGTATCAAGCGCTTTGCGCTGAATATCTGTCCGAGGCTCGTATGAAACAAAAGTCATGTCAAGCCCTGAGATATTCGCCTGTTGTAAAAGATTTTTATATTTGGCTATTTTAAAACCGCTATAAACGCATTCTCACAATATGTATTCTCCACCTCTATTGACCATTTTTAAATCACCGCACTTTGTGCACTTAGGCGGTGGTTTTTGACACTCACATAAGCAGCTAACCTTCAGTCCCTCAATCTCAAGCGGATAATATCCAACCCCTCCGCAAGTCTTGCAATTTACAGCAGGCTGAGACTGACGAGTTAACCCATCAGATATTCGTTGAAACTCTACAAACCCTACCCATGCGGCATTCGCCATTTGCTTCATATCCGTAACTCCTTGTTTTTCCTCAATACCTTCTGTGGCGCATTTTAAGTGGTATTCCTTGTGTTTATTTCTCTCTCTCCGGTTTTCCCCATAAAAACAAAAACAATCGAAATTTGACCCATTTTAAAGCGAAATAGGAGGGAGTTTTAGAGCCTTTGGCAGCCCAAGTATTCCGGAATACTTTTTTAGCTGCCATACTCTTTCTCCCACTTCGAGTAGTCAATCTCGCCCTTTTGCAGCTTCTTCTCGCTCCTGCTGACAGAAACGGTGTTTTCGTCATTCCAGCCTTCAGCATTAAGCCACGTGGCAGGATACGGGATATATTGCCCGCCATCCTTGAGCCATTGCTCCGAGGTTTTGGCCTGCTCTACGGCGTGCAATATCACGTCCGTAAGCTGCTTGCTCGGATTTAGCTTTAACCAAGCCTTCTGAGCGTCGCCTTTACTGCGTTTTTTTGGGTAGGCGAGCCAAAAATGCTCGAAGTCCGGGTTGTCGAACACCTGATTTTTAGCAGGTTTTGGTTTCTTTGCGGATTTAGTTTCAGTCAGTGATGAAGTTTCAGTGTGCTGTGTTTCGCCTTTATAAACTTCAACACTCGCTGCAACCAACCCGCCCTCACGCGCAACGTCAGTTGCGCAAGTATGTGTATTTGTAAGAACAGGAGAAGGAGTAGGAGTAGGAGAAGGAGAAGGAGTATTACTGGACGCAAGCGTCTGTATTACGTCCGTATTACGTTGCGTATACGGTGCGTATACGTCCTGTATTACGTCCGTATTACGTTGCGTGGTTTCTGTATCTTTTTGCTGCTTCAGCTTTGCCCAACGTGTGTTGACTGCCTTTCTAGCCATTTCTGAACGCTCGCCTGCATGGCTTGCGTATCCATTATGTTCCTCCCAGTCGTGCACGGACAGCAGCCCGTCGTCTCCTTTATCAAGCCATCTTAGTTCTATGAGCGTTTGCACAAACAGCCCTTCCTGTCCGTTCCATCGTGCTGCAAGTTCTATATCTTCGATGTCCATATCTATAAGTTTTCCATTTGGCTTATTGAGCGCAACAAAGCTCCAGAAACGCATCAGGCAGAATACACCTTCTGCTCCAATACGTTTCTGTAGCTTTAATGTCTTTGGGTGATCAAGAAAGGCTATATTGATACGAATATCCTTATTCATTTATTCCGTAACCATGCCATCAGTTAATTCATCCCAGAGTACCTGAGCTATGCTGCTGCCAGAAAGTTTGATTGTCTGTATTATTCAAAAGAAATGGTTTCCTTAACACTTTCCCACGCTTCCTGTTTCATCATCCCTTCGTCAATAGCGTCACTGTACAGCATTATCATCTGCTGCAAATTATCAATTTTACGATTAAATTCTTTGGCGGCTAATCGTTTATCGTTTTTCAGTATATTGATTCTGTTCAACAGAAATATAAGTTTTTTAGCCAAGATTACTTGTTCGATAGAGTTTAGATGTTTATATTCCCCTTGGTCGTCAGCATTTTCAGCATCATATAAGGTTGTGGTTTGGTCGTTTTCCTTTATTGTAATTTTGTCTATGCCTTCTATGCTGCCTAATATGTCTTTTACTAAGTTGTCCATATTCTCCTTTTTTTTTATAATCTCCTTTCTATGATATAATGTTTTACCCATCAATAAATACCATAGAAAGTGCGCTTGGTATTCGGCTGGCGGTCATTGTTTTACACACACCTCGTCATTTTCATCATTATTGAAAAATTGGTTCAATATGATACATTGTGCTTTCGCCATGACCTCTATAGACTGTTTTAAGTTTTTATAATTTGCTATTTCTAAATTAGCTATGCTTATTACTGCGTCTATTTCGTCCATGTTCCAACCCGTTTCACCGTTAATTTTCCTTGAAAGAGTAGGCGGGGATATGCTCAGCTCGGCAGCAAGGGCTTCCTGTTTGCCTCCTACTTTGCGTATCGCCTCTTGCACAGCCTTATGAAACTTCAATTGCTTTGGCGGAATCATCGTTGCTTCCCCTTTGAGTTTGTATTAGATACAATAAATCTATAAGGAGACACGATATGGCAGTTATTGTTAGGTTCATAGGTTATTCTCCGTAGGAGGGTCAAAGATGTCAGGTCGTAGAATGTGTTTTGGGATTTGTCCGTTTGTGAGAGATTGGAGCTTCTTAATATGTTTTATGGGAAATTTCCTGTACCCATTTATAATTTGAGTAATAAAATTAGATGTTACATTTAGCTCTTTTGCTAATTCTTTTCTGTTAAATGTTTTGAGATAATCTGCTAATGTCATAACTTTATGTTATCAAACGATAACTGTAAAGTCAATAGATATTATCTTTTGAATGATTATTTTTTTATTTTTTTTTGATAGGGTAATATATGTCTATAACTGACAATATTAATAAATTATTGAAAGATAGGCAACTAAAACCGAAGGTTTTAGAAGATTGTACTGGCTTATCACGTAGTTATATTTGGCAAATATTACAAGGTGAAAGAATCCCAAAATTTGAGATAGTAAAAAAAATTGCTGATTGCTTTGAAATTACTATTGATGAGCTGTATTTTGGCAAAAGCATAGGAGTACCTATAGTTGGTGTTGTATCTGCTGGTGATGGAATTTTAGATAATATAGAGCTTTACGATTCATATAAAGAATATCTGCCGCTACCACCAGGCTATACTCAGCAGAAAGTTAATAGAGAAGGTGTTTATGGGTTAGTAGTTAGAGGTGAATCTATGTCGCCTGTGTTGCGTGATGGGTATAAACTTTATATTAAGCCATATTCTACTGAGTTTATTAAAAATAATGATATAGTAGTAATTCATGATATAAATAATCAATCATGGATGAAACAAATTGAAATATTAAAGGAGCAGGATTTTTATGTTTTTAAATCTCTTAGTAATTCTCAAATGTTCATTAAAAAAAAATCAGAAATAAACACATTAGAAAAAGTGTGGTTATATATAGATAGTATCTAAAGTTCATAAATGATAAAAGAAAAGAAAATTAAACCAAAGGAGTAACGATTTTCGGTAGGCTATTTATTATCATTCAGGCCAAAAATCATAATCACTTAACTGCTCAAATGTATAGGGGCAGATTTCGGGTAAGATTTTCTTACTAATGCTTGTTTCTCTTTCAAAACCTGATTTGGCTCTTTTAAATTCCTTCTCTATAACTACTTCTATATTATACTTCAAACTCGGACTGTCCTCAAGCACACGCTCGATTTCTGCCCTCTGAGTATTAATTGTTGAAGCCCAACTTGTAGAACGCATTTGTGGTTCATACTGCCATTTCAATAAGTGTATTATCAATACTAATAATCGGCTCGCTATCTCATTTTTTTTGTTCCTACCCATATCCTCTAATTCCTCAGCTACATTTTCTAAGTCTATCTCTGTGAACCTCCCCTGTCTTATCAAGTTAACATTATGAATAGCCCACTGATAGAAATCACGCTCATATAGCGACTGCCCTGTAGCTTTATCACTATCTATTAAAGTTAATTGATTGTCCATAACATATTATACCACACAATACTTTATGGACATCTTCATTATTTTTTTTGAACATGTTATCATTTGATAAAATTATTCTTGACATATTCGTTATCATTTGATAACATTAGATGTAAGCATATGCAGCTAAAACTAACATACGACGTACTGTTCTACGCAGGGACGGACACAAGAGCGGAGATGCAGGAAGCCGACTTGGACTTTGCGGGGTGCGAGGTGTCTGAGGCTGAGAAGGAAGGGGTTGTGTGTTTGGTGGTATTTCGGATAGGGGAAGCGGAACTAAAAAGGCTTCCAGAGCAATTGCGAATCGCAGCAAAAAAGTACTGGCACAGTGCGCCTCGTGCACTGGATGCTAAGTTTCAATACAAAAGAATGGACTTCAGCCCGGAGGTTGGAGAAGTACTGGGCTTGCCGTAGTCAAAAAAGGAGAGAGAGATGGAAGAAATGAAAAAAATGGAAGAAATGGAAGAAAATAAATTACTTAAAATAATGATAAATCACGCAACAAAGCGACTACATAACACTGATAATTACGATGAATACTGGAAAATACTTCAACATAGGCGTAATTGCGAACGAGCATTGACAGAGAATGAAAGCATAAGTACCCGGTGCGGCACGCCGTAGGAAAGGTCAGGATGTTCTGCCAGCCCCTGGCGCCCGCCTCGCAAGGGGCGGGCTACCGGAAGATTGGAGTAAACAAAAAACAAAAATACGGGAACATGACAAAATAAAAGAGAGGCTCTTGGGAATCGTTGCAATATTCGACGGTGAGATACATGATCATTTAAATCAATACTGGGAGGAGATTAATGCTGAGTGATGCTTACTGTGAGGGGAACAGCCTCACACGGTTCAGGGAGGTGGTGGTTTGCGCCGAGTGCAACGGGAGGGGGTACAACACGGAAGTGGTGTTGAACAAAGTAGTGCGCATCAAATGTGAAGCCTGCGAAGGAGCAGGGAAATTCTACGAAAATCTTTAATTGTGGAGGGGTGTGGTGAATAACTGTATAACATGTAAACACGGCACGCAGAGGAAAGACCCATTTGTTTATTATTGTGCTGTCGAAAAAATACATTTCGAGGAATGGACGATGGCAGACTGCTACTCGTATACGGAGGGGTGCGATGAATGATTTGACATTTGCATCTCCAGCAGGGGATATTGTTCAGTCTGGAGGAACGTTGCAGCAAGTGCGTACGCCGTTTGCGACAGCAGTATCAGTCCAAAGACCACGAGTACGCAAAAACATTGTGGCAATATGTGAAGAAGAAGCAGATATGGCAGGCGATGCCTTTTTTTATTCATGGTCTGTGAAATCCAAAAAGACCGGCAAGAGTAGTGTTGTAGAGGGGCCATCTGTAGACCTTGCGTTAACGGCAGCAAGAAATTGGGGCAATTGTGGAGTTGCTGTAGATGTGCGGGAGGAAAACGGACATTATATTTTAAGTGCAACATTTGTAGACCTTGAAACTGGGTACAATCTTCAAAGGGCTTTTCGGCAGCGCAAAACACAAGACATGGGGATGCAGGACAAAGACCGCTCTGAGGACATTGTGTTTCAAATCGGACAGTCAAAAGCTGTCCGAAACGTCATACTTTCAGCGCTGCCATCATGGTTAATTGACCGCATGCTTGAAAGAGCAAAAGCAAATGTAGTTGAGAAAATCAAGAAAAAAGGACTTGCAAAGGCGAAAGAGGATACTATGATGTTTTTTGAGCGGCACGGAGTATCGCTTGAGATGCTTGAGGGGAAGCTTGGGCTGACAAAGGCTCAGTGGACAGTTGAGGATGTGGCAAGGCTGGCAGGGGATGTCCGTGCAATTATGTCCGGAGAGGTGCTGCCATCTGAGCTATTCCCGTCGCAGACACAGGAAACAAAGGCGCCGCCACGCAAAGAGCCGCCTAAAAAAGTAGATGGACAAGAAACAAAGACGCAGTCTATTGCTCATAGTGAGCTGGCGCAGATACTTGCATCAGAGTGCGATGGGAAGGCAGACTGCATAAAGGCGTTTACTGACATGTTCTGTAGCGGAAAGGCAGTTGAAACACTCACAGAGACGGAAGCGGCAGAAGCTATCAGGAAATGGATAAACTCGTCAGTCGAGGGACAGGCAGATGCCCCTGCAATATGATGATTTTACGCATACTTACACAGTAGACGGCACAGTTGTGCCGTCTGTTACCCAAATTTTAAAAGAATTTGGTTTTTACAAAGGGGAACAGTATTTTACCACGAGTTCATCAGGACGAGGCAAATATATCCACGAAGCCTGCCAAATGTATGATGAAGGCGTACTTGACTTAGATAGCGCAGCACTTGAACACAAAGGCTATATTCAAGGTTGGGTTAATTTTTTACAAGAAACGAAACTTCATGTAATAGATATTGAGCGTCCTATCTATCATGAATTGTACAGATTCGCTGGGACAGTGGACAGGTTCGGCATATTGTACGGGAAAAAGGTTATCCTTGATATTAAAACAGGAGTACCCCAGCCCTCTGATCGGTTACAAACAGCAGGGTATCAGTGGCTGTATAATGGGCTGTGTGAACTAATTGACGGCAGGTATTGTTTATATCTCAAACAAAATGGCACATACAAGCTCAAGGAGCACAAGGAGCGAGAAGATTGTAATGACTTTTTAGCACTTGTGAGGCTGTGGTATAGAAAAAACAATAAGGAGTACTAATAAATGATAGAAATACCGGTACCAAACATAGAAGAAAAGGGAGCTAAGGCAAGCAGCTTTGTTAAAACTGCCCAAAACATGGTCATAAATAACCAACCAGCGTATGAGGCTGCCGCACATTTTTTGGTCGGAGTTAAAACGCTTGCAAAAGAAATAGAAACTGACTTTAAGCCTGCCAAAGAAGCGGCAAATAAGGCGCACAAGACCATATGTGAGCAGGAGAGAAAACACCTTGCGCCGCTGACGAAAACTGAAAAGCTTGTCAAAGATAAGATGGTAGTATACGAAAAAGAAGAAAACGAAAGAATCCGCCTGCAAAATCTTAAAGACGAAAAAGAAGCAAAGAGTCAGGATGAAGAAAGGCAACTTCACGAAGCAGAAGTACTTGAAGCCCTTGGAGAGCATAAAGAAGCAGAGAAGGTATTAGTCTTGGAGCAATACGTCCCTCCTCCAGCCATACCATTTACCCAGCCGCAGACAAAAGGTGTATCAACAAAAACGATTTGGAAATACAAAATAGTAGATGAAACCCAAATCCCGCGTGAATACATGAAGGTAGATGATACCAAGCTGTCAAATGTCGTGAAGGCTCTGGGAGCGTCAACAAAGATACCGGGGATACTGGTGTATTCTGAGACGGTTGTGTCTGTGAGGGCATCAAAAGGATAAGGACTTCTCAAAAAAAAATCATGACGGTAAAACGCAAGCCATACAGTTATTTCAAGAAAACCTAAACTGAAAATTATGGCTAAAAACAAAGCTATAGATATAGACCTTCAAGCCCTTCAAACAATGAAATGGTTAACATTGCAAGAGGCTTGCGTATATGCAAGAGTTAGTGAAAATACTTTATCTGGCTTGGTGAAAGATGGCCACATATACGGTCGCCTTGTCGGGGGTAAATGGATAATAGACAGACAAAGCATAGATGACTATTATAATGCCGAAAGATGGCAAGAACAATTAGCCATAATGGAAATAAAGCGTAGATATAAGAGAAAGGTAGTGATTTGACCATGGCAGTTAGCGAAACATATAATATATCTATGAGACTTTTCCAACGTGAAAACGGCACATGGTATGCGGAGATGGAGCGTGATAAACGTATATCTTTACGTACGAAAGACAAAACCTTAGCACAACGGCTGTTTAATCAGTTGAAAAAGGACTACCTAAAGAGTAAAATATTTCAACTTGAAGACAAAAAAATAATTAAATTAAGTATTTTTACTGATGAATTTTTAAAATACATAAAAGACAATCGAACACACGATACATATAGAGCATATAGTTTAGCTTTACGTACATTGAAGGAATATATTGGAGATATAGAACTCTCTGTTATTAATGTACAAAAAATTGATAAATTTATTTCATCACTAAATCAGAAAAAATTAAAAAAAGTGTCAATAAATAATTATATAAGACATTTAAAATCAGCTTTCCAAAAAGCTGTGGACTGGGAATATATAAAATCTAATCCATTCAAGAATGTAAAACCTTACCAAATAATTAATATTCCTCGTTATTTGTCTCAAGATGAAATAGATAAATTATTAACAGTAATTAAAGATGAAGAATTTAAAATTATGATTTTATTGTTTTTAAATACAGGAATGAGAAGAAAAGAATTACTAAACCTTGAATGGACAGATATAAAAACAGATTATATACATCTCAAAAAAACAAAGCGGAATCTTGAAAGGGCTTTCCCAATGACTGACAAAACGAAAGCCCTATTGAACGATTTGAAGCAAATATCGAAGGGTAAACGATTGTTCCGTTGGACAGATATTAATTTTATATCAAAAATGTTTAAGGCATCTGCTAAAAAAGCTGGACTGGAAGATATAAAACTGCATGACCTTAGACACACGTTTGCTTCATATCTTGCGATGGCCGGGGAGAGTCTAAATACAATACAAGAACTACTTGGACATCAACAAATTTCAACGACTCAAATTTATTCTCATTTATCACAAGACCATTTAAAAAATGCGTTGTCAAAATTGAATTTTGCGTCCAAAGAGCGTCCAGTTAAAATAGTCAACGGTGGAAATGGTAGAAAATAAAGGTGTTTTTTACTTTAACAAAGACAATTCGTAATCAGCAGGTCGAGGGTTCAAATCCCTTCTCCGGCTTTCAAAATCCTATGTCAAGGATTTTTCACGAGTTATGGCGGGATGGGGGAAAAGTTCTTTAGCTCTTATTGACAGGGCTGTTAAAGGGTATTGTTAAAATACTAAACACCCTGTATAATAAGGTTATGGCTAAGACATTAGAACTATATAACGCATTAAAGGATAAAATCGGGGAAGAAGGCACAAGGGTTGTTATAGAGGCCTTTGATGAGGTTGTTGACAAAGGACACGGTAACCTTGCTACCAAAGAAGACCTTCTTAAAGTAGAGAGCAAGCTTGACAGCAAGATAGACAAACTTGACAACAAGATAGACAAAGTAGAACTTACCTTGCGTGGCGAGATAGAAAAAAGCAGAGCTGAAAGCAAGACAGAGATAGAAAAGGCTAAATCAGACCTACTCAGGTGGATGTTCATCTTCTGGGCTTCACAGATAGGTATTATCATTGCCCTTGTAAAATTACTGCCGTAGCATTTAAGTAATAGCAACGCTATTCTTTATATTAAGAAGCCGTAAGCATAGCGTTTTTATAGGTGTTTTATACCGTGTTTTTATTATGCTCACAATTTTTTTTAATACCTCTTTTATTTCCTGCGTGTTCATCTTGTCAATGTCTTCATCGCTCGGTAGCTGCTTGACTGCCTCTTTCTTCTTTCTGAGCTCCTGTCGTTGCCCATCGGTAGACAGCCGCTTTGGCTCTGCCGCTTCTTTTGTGATTTCCACACCTACAACAGTCCCAGCCTTTTTATCTACCGCTGAATAAGCCGTATAAGAAAAAAAACAGCATTACTCCGCAGATAATTAGTATTAGTACGGTGGAGGGTCCAAATCCCTTCTCCGTCTTTCTCGCCAAGGGCCATCACAAGAGTGCTATACTATTGTTTTATTGAAAAAATATAACTTTAAGTATATTATATTAGATAGCAGCATCTAATTTTTGAAATGGAGGAAATGTATGCCTACGGAAGAACAGGTTAAACAGGCTAAGCCAAAAAAATCTCTATCTATGTTCTCTAGACGCGTTAACGAAAAAGATATAGTTGTCTTTACCAGACAATTTTCAACAATGATAGATGCCGGTTTACCCTTAGTGCAAGCCCTCGACATTTTATCTCAACAAAGTGAAAATCCAGCTCTAAAAAACATTGTTTCTCAAATGAAGATAGACGTTGAATCTGGCTCCACATTTACTGATTCGTTAAAGCAGCACCCAAAAACCTTTGACGAGCTCTATGCAAATATGGTAGCAGCCGGCGAGGTGGGCGGTATCTTGGATACAGTTTTACAGCGCCTTGCAGATTACATAGAAAAGGCTATGAAGCTTAAAAAACGTGTTAAATCGGCTATGACCTACCCGGCTATTGTTATTGGTATTGCTGTTGTTTGTATTGCTGTTATTATGATATTTGTTGTGCCTATATTTTCAAAATTATTTAAGGACCTAGGAGGTACACTACCTGCTCCTACTAGGGTAGTTATTGGTATAAGCGATTTTGTTACAGGTTGGGGTGGTTTAATATTAATAGCTGGTGTTTTTGCTTTTATTTTCATATTAAAACAAATAAGGATGACTACAAAAGGGCGATATATAATTGACAGTATTATGCTTAAGGCACCAATAATTGGAGTGTTGATGCGCAAAGTGGCTGTTGCAAAGTTTACACGTACCCTTGGCACATTGCTTTCAAGTGGCGTGCCTATACTTGAAGGGCTTGAAAATACAGCCCGTACTGCTGGCAATAAGGTTATTGAAAAAACCATATTTGATGTAAAATCGGCTGTTACTGAGGGCCAGCAGTTAGCTCAACCAATAGCGGAGTCTAAGGTGTTTCCTCCTATGGTTACAAGTATGATAGCAATTGGTGAATCCACAGGGGCTCTTGATACGATGCTTTCAAAGATTGCTGATTTCTATGATGATGAGGTGGATAACGCTGTTGCAAACCTAACGGCAATGCTTGAACCTATGATGATAGTGTTTCTTGGCGGTAGTGTCGGTTTTACTGTCGTTGCAATGTACTTGCCTATATTTAAGATGATGACGTTGATTAACTAATTCGACATCTAAGGCTTTACCTCTAACATTTAAGGAAAATTTTTGGTAACTAAAATAAAGAAATTAAAAGCACTTATATTTTTTAGGGTTTTAATTACTTATATTTTACTGGCAGCTTTTTTAATTTATACTGAAAAATTTACTGTTTTACTTTACCCACAGTTGTTATCTTACCTTGCAGCATTTATTTTTTTTATAACAATTGTTTATATTTTACTATTAAAACATATTAAAAGAATCTTTAAAATATTTGTATATTTACAAATATTTGTTGACATTATATCCATAATTTTTTTAATAATGATAACAGGTGGTATAGATTCGTGGTTTTCTTTTCTACTCCTTGTAAACATAATAGGATTTGGCATTATACTTGGTCAAAAATCAGTACTGTATGTAGCATCAATAAGTAGTATTGCATACGGCATAGCTATAGAGTTACAATTTTATAAGGTTATTCCTGTACCTTTTAGTGATACACTTAGAAGTGTTGATTTTTTTTATAATATTTTTGCAAATATAACAGCAATGTTCCTCATCGCCTATCTAAATAGACATTTAATTATAGGTCTTGAAAAGACATCAGAAACGCTGCAAAAAACACAAAATAGTTTTAGAGACCTACACGCATTTCACAAAGAGGTCCTTGAAAATATCCCAAGCGGTCTTGCATATACTGATATTGAAGGACAAATTTTACTTTTAAATCGCTCAGGAGAACAAATCACAGGTTATAAAAAAGAGGATGCCTATAATTTTAAAATAATGGATATCTTTCATTTCATAACTTATCCAATAACAACAGGACATTTTAAAGGAACTTTTGCGGAAAACGACTCCAATCAAATCATAGAAATGAACATCTCTACTCACCTAGATGAAAATAATATATCCATTGGGTATGTCTTTACGTTTACAGATATTACAAGGGTTACAGAAATGGAAAGATACATGAAGGAAAAGGAAAAACTGGCAGCCATCGGGGAGCTTTCTGCTAATATAGCACATGAAATAAGAAATCCGTTGGCAGCCCTTCGTACCTCCATAGAAATGCTAAAGGAAAAGACTGAAGCAGAAGGTAGAGAAAGAAAAATCATGGAAATAGCCCTGCGTGAAATGGATAGGTTAAATAGGATAATTACTGATTTTTTGATATACTCAAATCCCAATCCACCGGAATTTAAGACAATCCTGCTTTCGCAAGTGTTAAAAGAAATACTTTCAATGTTAAACCAACACGTGCGCTCTAATGGTAATATAAAGATAAAGTATAACCTTGCCGAACAGGTATATATTAGAGCAGATGAAAATAAGTTAAAGCAGGTATTTTGGAATTTAGCACTAAATGCTGTTCAAGCTGTTGATTTTAATGGTGAAGTGGAAATATCTTTGATACAAAAAGGCGGATTTGCTAAAATATTTTTTAAGGATAATGGTAAAGGTATAGAGCCGGCAAATATGGTAAAGATATTTTACCCGTTTTTTACAACCAAAAAAGATGGGGCTGGTTTGGGACTTGCTATGGTATACAGGATTGTAAATGAGCACAGAGGTGTGGTCAATGTAACAAGTAAACCAGGTGAGGGGGCATCTTTTTTGGTGGTTTTACCCTTAGACCCTGAAAACCTCTCAGTCTTGGAGGGTAATAATATATGAATAATGGCAAAATCCTTATCATTGAAGATGAAAAGAGTATGAACGACGTCTTATCCATGCTGCTTGAAGATGAAGGGTATAATGTCTCACAGGCGTTGGACGGTAAAGAGGGGATTGACATCATAAGGAAAGACATCTTTGATATAATTATTACAGATATAAAGATGCCATACGCAGATGGCTTTACTATCTTAAAAACAGTACTGGAGCTATCACCAGAGACAATTGTTATCATGATAACTGCCTTTGGCACAACAGAAGATGCTATAGATGCAATGAAAATGGGTGCCTATGATTATATACAAAAACCATTTAAAATTGATGAAATACGCATAATTGTTAGAAACGCACTTGAAAAACGATTACTAAGTAGACAGGTAAAAACACTTAGAACTCAGGTAGAGCAGACCTACAGACTTGAAAAACTTATAGGGAAAAGTCTGAAAATGCGTGAAATACTAATGACCATTCCAAAGATAGCAGAAAGTAGCTCAAACGTGCTAATAACAGGTGAAAGTGGCTGCGGCAAAGAACTTGTTGCACATGCTATACATAATCTAAGCAAAAGGGTAGAAAAGGAGTTTATAGCCGTAAACTGTGCAGCCTTTCCAGAAGGACTCTTAGAAAGTGAACTGTTTGGATACATGCGAGGGGCATTTACCGGTGCTATTTTAAACAAAGAAGGACTCTTTGAAGCCGCTGAGGCAGGGAGCATCTTCCTTGATGAAATCGGCGATATGCCTTTAAATTTACAAGCAAAATTGCTTCGTGTCCTTGAAGATGGGTCTTTTAGAAGGATAGGAGGATTAAAAGATATAAAAGTTGACGTACGTGTTATATCAGCAACTAATAAAAATCTCTTGGACGAAATCGAGTATGGTAACTTTAGACAAGATTTATATTATAGATTAAACGTTATACACGTCCATCTGCCACCACTTAGGGAAAGAAAGGAGGATATCCCTCTTTTGATAGAAAACTTTACTGGACAATATAATGCTGTAGGCAGACGCTTTACAAAAGATGCAGTAGACGTGTTTATCAACTATCCATGGCATGGAAATGTGCGAGAACTTAAAAATGCTATTGAACGGATATTTACCTTTACAGATAAACAATTAATTACTATTGATGAATTACCTATGGAAATCAAAGGATATGAAGCCAATAAAACAAAACAGTGTCAAAAGGGTGATATAGAAATAAGCTCAGATGGTGTTAACCTCGATTTAATAATGGAAGATATGGAAAAAAAATATCTACTAAAGGCTCTTGAACTATCCAAAGGTGTTAAAATGGATGCGGCAAGACTTCTACACATATCCTTTCGCCAGTTCCGTCATAGATTGAAAAAATATGGGATAAATTAAAAGAAAATAGAAGAACGGGGGAAAACCCTTTTAGATAAAAGGTGCGTAGGCGCACTCCCGTAAGGTGCGTAGGCGCACTCCCGTAAAGTGCGTAGGCGCACTCCCAAACCCCGCCACCATACTAATAATAATATAGCTATAGAAAACATTAATAAACAATTCTAAAAAAATATACAAAATAATAGACGTCGTGTATAATAGGTTTATGGACAATCAATCAACTATAATAGATAGTAATACAACCACAGAACAATCATTGTATGAGCGTGATTTTTATCAGTGGGCGATTCATAATGCTGAGCTGTTAAGGCAGGGCAAACTTACTGAAATAGATGTGAACAACATTGCAGAGGAAATAGAGAGTATGGGTAGAAGCGAAAAGAAAGAGCTGATAAACCGATTAGTAGTATTAATAATGCACCTTTTGAAATGGCAATATCAACCTAAAAGACATTCACGAAGCTGGAAATCAACGATAAGTACACAAAGAACAGAACTTGAGGGTTTATTGGAAAATAGCCCTAGTCTAAAATATGGGATAGAAATTGTAATAGCAAAATCATATAAAAGAGCAATGATAGTTTTTGAAGACCAAACAGGTATCAGTAAAAAGACCTTATCGGAAACGTGCCCATATACATTTGAGCAGTTAAACGATTATGATTTTCTACCTTAATAACTTTAGAATATGAATAACTTTAGAATATGTATTAACAATAGGACTGTTGACGTTAATATCCATAATCAGGCTATCATTTTACTGTAAGTGTTATGTACTCTTTTTGATTTTGACAGGTAAATTGTCCATATATCTCATAAAATTGTCAGACATTTAATTACAGGTCTCTGTCATCATTGTTGGAAATAAGATTATTATCATCTTCCTCATTAACAGCGCCTTCTATAATGTACTCTTCTTTTGCCCACGCTGCCAGGTCCATAATCTTACATCGTTTTGAACAAAAAGGCCTGTATGGGTTACCATCCCATAGAGATTCTTTAGCACACTTAGGACATTTAACTTTCATACTGTATTTTGTACAAATGTAGAGGAATTTTGCAATTGTTTTAATAAAAAAACAGAGGCAACACCATTTAGTGCACCAGTTAAAGTGGAAAACAGCATAATTACAGGGGTAATCACAGCTATTGCATAAAAGGAGTTTATAAATAAAAAATAAGCAATAATAACCTGCACACCACTGTGGGTAATTGCCCCAAACAGGCTTAATCCAAAGGGGCTAAAAGTAGTGGGTAGTATTTTATGAACAGTCCCCATCACCATAGTAGAAAAAACACCACCGGCGAGACTTAAGACGTATGCTGGTCCTAAGAATGTGCCAAACAATATAGAGCCAACAGTAACCCTAATAATAGTTAAAATCAAACCAGACCGAAGCCCATAAATTACAATAATAACAATGGTAATTATATTAGCAAAACCAAATCGCAGCCATGGCACAGGCGATGGTATGAGCCTCTCTACACCATGAAGTGCTACAGCATAGGCACAAAAAACAGCTACCCTGCGTTTATCCTGTTGTTCCATCAAGTTTATCCGTGGCACTTCCTGTTATTTTGATAACTATCCTTTTTGGAAGGCAAATAATAGCCCCCTTTGTAATCCATCCCTGTTTCATACAAAGCTTATTAGGACAATCCGACCACAACACTCTAACTTTGTCATCCTTTATTTCTAACGTAATCCCTTCTTTAAGCTCAACTACTCTATCTACACTAAGAGTATAACTATAAAGTAACTTATTATTTATCTCCACAACAACCTTCTCACCAGCAGGATAGCTAAAAGTAACATATACTAACGCTAAGAGATTAACTGCTAAGAGAGCTATAAATAAAGCTATATCAAAAAAAGTTATAGATTTAATTATTTCGTTTTGGTTCAAAATATTGCTTTAAATTATCAGTAATATACGTATTGCCATCGTTAAATACAATAAATGCCCGCAAGCCCACATCCTTTATAAATTGAAGCCCGCGCTTTTTACCCATAACAAAAACAGCCGTTGATAAGGCATCGGTATTAATCCCTTTTTCATTTACAATAGTTACACTTTGAAAATCATTAACCGGATAACCAGTTGCAGGATTTATCAGGTGATGAAAGCGTTCCCCATTTTCAATAAAAAAACGTTCATAGTCCCCAGAGGTTGAAACAGCTTGGTCTACGAGGTTGAGCACACCAATTATCTCATCACTTTCACCCCGCGGCGCTCTGATTCCTATCTTCCATGGTTGATTTATATCCTTAAAGCCAAACACCTTTATATCCCCTGCAATAGCAACAACACCGGCCTTAATGCCTTGTTTTTTTAGTATTTCAACAACCTTATCAGCAGCATATCCTTTAGCAACCCCACCAAGGTCAACCACCATCCCCATTTTTTTTAATAATACTGTCCCTGCCACCTCATCTAAAACAATATTTCTGTAGTCAACCAAAGGCAGGTATTCTGCCATTTTTTCCTTTGACGGTTTTTTTTTCTTTTCAGTAAAGTCCCAAAGTCTTGTAATTGGTCCAACTGTAACATCAAAGGCCCCACCCGTAAGTCTACCTATCTCTACAGATTCCTTTAACAATTCCAAAGTATCCCTCGACACACGCACAGAGTTGCCACCAGCGTTTTCATTTAACACCCCAATTTCGCTGTCCACTTTAAACATGCTAAACATCTGCTCCATCTCACCAAGTGCCTTAAATGACGCATCAATAACACCCTCAGCTTGTCCTTCAGAATCAGCCACTACGGTTATGGTGGCCACCGTATCCATTACAAATGTAGATTTTCTATATATATCCCCCTTCCCTGCTGCACTCATCCATCCAACAAATACCATTAATGCAGTAATCACAATAGACAGCGCTAACACCACATACCGTTTTGGCATAAACACTATATATTTTAAAATATCAGACATTGTGTAAAAATTATACAACAATCAACAATGTCAATAATAGCCAGTAATATAAAAGTTTTTGTAAAAAGGCCTCTCCCTATACAAATCCTTTATATTTCGTCTTTTTATATTTTACTCTTTACGTTGACGAACAGAACAAAAATAGTGTATTTTCAATATATGAAGAGTTATTCTATTCGTAAAGATAGCAGAAGCGTTGAGACAACCATAGATTATAAAAATGAACTAAATTCCTTGCAGCATGAAGTAGTGTGTTCTGAAGATGGAGCATCGCTGGTTATAGCAGGTGCTGGCACTGGTAAGACAAGAACAATCATTTATCGCGTGGCATGGCTTATACAAAACGGCATAGCACCGCAGTCAATATTACTATTGACCTTTACAAATAAGGCGGCCAAAGAAATGATGAAGCGTACAGAAGGCCTGCTTAGTAAAAATATAACGGCGCTATGGGGTGGCACTTTTCACCACGTAGCTAACAAACTATTAAGAAATCATGCAAAACTTATTGGTTATAAAAATGATTTTCTTATACTTGATAGAACAGATACTAAGGATATGCTTGATAGTTGTGTATTAGAATTAAATCAAAAAGAGAAAATCATACCAGCAAGTGCTATCATTGTGGATGTGTACAGTTTTATGAAAAACACAAACGATAATATAGAAAGTGTGCTTAACAAAAAATATCCCCAATATATAGAATTTACACAAGAACTAATGGATATTATAACCTTGTATGAAGCAAAGAAATTGCGTCAAAATATGATGGACTTTGACGACCTCCTGTTAAACTTAAAACTGCTCCTCCAAGAACACAACGAGGTATGCAACATGTACTCAAATCGTTTTCGTCATGTTTTAGTTGACGAATACCAAGACACAAATACCATACAAGGTGAAATCGTAGACCTTATATCGAGGGTACATGGTAATATTATGGCTGTTGGTGATGATGGGCAATCAATATTTTCATTTAGAGGTGCTAATTTTGAAAATATCTTAAATTTTCCCCTAAGACACAAAAATGTTAAAATATATAAACTCACGATAAACTACAGAAGCACACCGGAGATACTTGCCCTTGCAAATAGCATAATTGTACACAATAAAAAACAATTTCCAAAGCAACTGGAGGCTGTAAAAGAAAGTGGTGTGCTGCCTACAAAGGTTGCCGTTGAAAATGTGTATGAACAGGCAGAGTTTGTAGCATCAAAGATTATGGATATCAGAGATGACGGCCATGAGCTTTCCAGCGTGGCAGTGCTGTACCGCTCTCATTACCAAGCAATGGAAATGGAGCTTGAGCTTAAAAGGCGAGGCATTAGCTATGACGTGCGCTCAGGCTTAAAGTTTCTGGAACAGGCACATATAAAGGACATACTATCGTATCTGAGGATTTTAGCAAATCCATTTGATGAATTAAGCTGGGTACGAATATTAAAAATGATACCCGGTGTTGGTAATAAAACTGCCGATAGGATATGGAAAGAAATATCGGGCTCTGATAACCCGATAAAGTCCCTCACCTATGCAAGGCATCATATAATAAAAAAGGGCAAGGCATATTTTGAACAAACCTTTTTACCAATTATTGTAGAATTAGAAGGCAGGGATATACCGGCAGCTTGTCTTACTATTGTGCTTGAAAATATATATGAACAATACCTATTTAATAGATACGACAATGCAGAGCTGCGACTTGAAGACATTAAACAAATGATACAGTATGCAAATAAATACGAAACCATAGCAGAGTTTATTAACGAAATGAGCCTTGACGACCAGCACGCACAAACAGAGGAAACCGACTCCGACAGGGACAATGAGGTAATCTTATCCTCTATACACCAAGCCAAAGGGCTTGAATGGAATACGGTTTTCATTATTGGCTTAAACGATGGCAGGTTTCCATCACTAAAGGCATTAAGAGGCGAATATGGTGAAGAAGAGGAGCGGAGGCTTTTTTACGTTGCCACTACACGGGCTTGCAAAGAGCTATATTTGTGCTATTGTCTTGCAACAGACAATGCCTTTTTAAAACCATCGCGCTTTTTAAATGAATCACCAAACGAACTATTAGAAGAACTTATCGTTACTTAATTAATTAAGGAGAAAAACGAGATGACCTTCACAGATGCTTTTAAAAATGGCATTGATACGGCAAATAAAAATTGGCAGCTTGTACTTATCTATTTAGGCTTTACGCTTATTTCAATCGTTGGAGTTGTTGCTATAGCAATTGGCACTAAATATATGTTTAATATAAATTTGCAAGATTTAGCTCATTTAGATAGTTTAAAGCACGGGGATTTTTCTGCTAATCAGTTTGCCAAATACCTTGTCCCATTAATAACACTACTATCGTTTCTTGGCATTTATGGAATGGCTATATTTATAGCTTTTTTTTATATATATAGTGCTTCATGTGGGATAATAGCTGAAAACATAAAAGACGAAACTGCAACTTTTACAATGAAGGCATTTTTTTTGGAAGGCAACAGACTGTTTTTACCAATAATCGGCTTCTTGACATTGATAACGGTTATTATAGTCTTTGAACTCATACTAGTAATAATAGCCATTTTCCCATTACTTAGTCTTATAAAATTAGCCAACAGTGCAGACCCAAGCATAGGTACATTAACAGCCGTCATTGTTGCCTTCGTGTATATTGTTACGTGTTTTTTTCTATTTGTAGGTACGTTTGCCCTAGTTTCTTATAGTACTGGCATTATAGCCATAGATAAGCTTGGCCCTTTTGGAGCACTTAAAAAAGGGGTTGAATTTTTAAAACATAACACCTCAGCCCTCTGGCTTTATGTACTTTTAATTATAGGCACTACTGCTATAAACGCAATAATAGCCATAGGTGGGTTTATAGTACAACTAATTCCACTAATTGGAACTTTTTTATCAATCCCGCTACAGTTAGCAATATACGCCTTTCAAGGATATCTAACCTTTTTTATCTTTGCAACTATATTTGCCTACTACTGGGGCATAGAAAGACCATTATTAGTAACACAAACTGCTATACCCCTTATATTACCAGCTACTACTTTAGATAATTCCACTCCTTTGAACAATACTTTTGCGCTAAGGAACGAGCTTGAGCCTCTTCCTGATAACACAGACAATCACGATAAAGCTCAATCTTAAAAACATCTTCAAAGCTATCTTTTATAGCCACAATGAGCATATCAATAGTTATAGCAGGGGTTATCTCACAAATACCAAGCATGTGGTCTTCTGATTTTCTAAAAATCTTAGCAGTCAACCTTCTATCTGGAAGTAACATGATAGAGCCTTGCTGTAGAAAACCCCCTGTAAAGCGTTTTTGAGCAGCCCCCATAACCTTATTGCCATCAACCGTAATTTCACTGTAAGAGGTAGAGCCAAAGCAAAGCGGACTTGACATCAAGTCTCTTTTTTTTAGACGTCTACTACTAATTTCAGCATTTATACCAAGACGCTTAAAGGCATCCAAAAACACCCCATTTAAGAGTTTATAGTTATCTAAAAGCTTATCAGTAAATATGCCATCAAGCCTTCCAGATGAAAAACTGTATGTAAGCTCCTCGCCATGTAAAATAGCCCTGCCACCAGTGGGTCTCCTTACAATATCAATACCTTCAATATTACATAGCTCAACATCCACATCTTTAATTGGCTGTAAGGCTCCAATAGTTACAGATTTATTTCTCCAACCATAAAATCTAAGCACTGGCGGACTTTTACCAGCAAGTACACACTCAGCAAGTACCTCATCAACTGCCATATTATAATAGGCATCATATTTGTTAAACTCAATCAAGCGCCATATGTTCATTTATTTTATAAGTTTTTCTGGTAATTATTATTAAAAACTATTTATAATTTACTTCGAAATACTATTATATAATTATATAGGTGTAATTTAACTAAAAAAATGCAAATGCACATAATTTTACTAAATATTAAAATAATTATTCCGAAATGTAACTTGGAGGATATATGCATAAAAATGCCAAAAATATAATTACTGTGTTACTTTTAATTTTCTGCGCTATCTGTCTTATAGCAATAGACACTTCCACTGCTAAATTATACAAGTGGGCTGATGAAAAAGGCAACATCCACATAACAGATTACCCACAACCTGAACCAGAAGGTAGCACCGAAGAAAAAGAAAAAACACCTGCTGTAAAAGAAACTCCACAAACAGCAGAGGTTAAAGAAGAAATAAAAGAAACACCAAGCCAATTTCCTGAAAAAAAACCGGAACCCGAAAAACTCCTTACAGAAAAATCCCCTATAGCTCAAACTACCCCTGTAGCTACACCAACAGAAACCCAGATAGCTCCATCAAAAATTGAAACTACAGCTGTTACAACTCCCACCCTAACACCAACACCAGCTAAAGAAATCACAACTGTTACTCCAGTAGCAACCCCACAAACTCAAACAACAGTAGCTGAAAAAACACCGGAAAAACCAATGGCTACACCAACTACAATAACCACTCCTTTAAATGCTGACATCACGCCTAAACCAGTACCGACCTTAGCACCTGAAGAGGTTAAAAAATTCGTCTTCGATAAAGCCTTACCGCAATTAAAAAAACTAATACCTATAGTAATAGCAGTATCCGTAGTTACCCTTATAGCGTTCATATATGCACTGTTTTCATTATATAAAATTGCCAAAAAACTAAAAGTACCACACGCGTGGCTTTCATGGATACCGGCTGCAAACTTTTTTACAATGTTACAAGCAGCACAAAAACCCCTGTGGTGGATACTGCTAATTCTATTTATACCAATAATAAATCCCATACTGTTTGTAATAATATGGATAGCTATTTGTGAACGACTTGGAATAAACAAAAAGCTTGGCCTTCTGATGATAATTCCAATAGTATTTTCAATAATTATACTACCATTTGTCATGCCTGTAGCCATAATGAACGCCTTATTAGCGACAACGACAACCTCTCTTATCATAGCTGTTACCACTGGAGTTATAATATATGCAGGCTCTATGCTAACAACAATACTACCGGGCTATTACCTAATGCGTGCCAAAAAGGCTGAAAAAGAAAAGGCTGCAAAAGCCAAAAAAGCCGACGATACAGTAAAACTACCAGAAGGCATTGCAGGTAGACCATTAGATGATACCGGCATTACGGATTCATATAGTGCACCAGCCACTACGGCAGCAGTTACCGCAGCTGTGGCTACTGCTGGTCTTGTAAGTGCCATGGATAAAGGAATAGATACGGACTTGACAGATGATATTTATGCTGGCTTATCCTCTGAAGAATTTGCTGTTTCTGAAACAGCGAGCACAACAGAAAAAACTGGTGCACAGGAAGAACCATTCACACTAGACACGGCCGAATTTGAATCCCAAATAGAAAAAGCCGAAGGCATTAATATGGTTTCTGCAAAAAACGAGGAACTCACTTTGGACTTGGATACAGAGGATTTTGGCATTGATATAACATCGGATATAGCAGAAGGTAAAGGAGCACAAACCGATATTGAAGAATTAGATGAAGACGACACAACTAATATATTGGTAGAATTTGAAAATGAAAATATGCAATTCAATAAAGAAGAAGAGGAAGAGGGCTTTGAACACGATGAGCAAGTAGAAGAAGATAGCGCAGCAGCAGGCTTAGAAGACGATTTTTCTTTTGACATTGAAGATGCTGACCTTGAACTGAGCTTCCAAGAAGAACAGTCAATCTCAAACGAAGACGATACAGCAACTACCACTACAGACGATGAAGAAATAGATGATTACACAAAACTTGATGTATCAGATAAAGCACAACAAATGCTTGAGGAAGAACATGTTGAGGAAGGTATTTCGTTTGACATAGAAGACGCAGGACTTGAACTTGCTTTAGATGAAAAAGAAACTGCTACTCCAGATAATCTTAATCATATAGAGCTCGAACTTGAGATTGGCAAAAAAGAAGAATTCGATTTTGAATTGAATAACCTTGAACTTGAAATAGCAGAAGAAGAAATAGAACCAACGTCATATGAAGAACAACCAAAAAGTGATAACGAACAAGGCGAGGGATTTTCACTTGAGTCTGACGAATATAAATTAGAGCTTGAATCAATTGACAGTGAATATGAGGACATATCTAAAAAACCAATAAAGCCTAAAAAGGATACCTTATTAAATATTGAAGAAATTGATAACATCGAGGATTTAGAAGATTTTGAAGATGATGATTTAGAGCTTGTTTTAGAGTTTGGAGACGAAGAACCTACAGAAAAAGAAGAACCTAAAAAAAATTCAGATAAAGACGATTGAATATCAATACCGTTCGGCATTAATTATGCTGATGGTATAGTTACAGTTAAAAACACTTTCACGGTGTATTTATTTTGACTCTATTTGTCATTAGCGCATTTCGATTTAATAGGTAACAAAAATTAAGGGCGAACACGCGAAAGGTTCACCCCTACAAAAATACGGGTATTGTAGGGGCAGACCTATGTGTCTGCCCTATTTTTATTATCTACACTTTGTCCTTATCAAATCGAAAGGTGTTATAAATTTGTGAAATTTTATTTAAACAATATTTATGCCGAACGGTATTGATTGAATATTGAAAAAAAACATATTGGACCAATACCATTAAGTTAAGGAAAAAGAGGAGTGGGGGAAAACCTTTGAGGTTCCCCTATTTTTATTATCTACACTTAGTGTCCTTATCAAATCGGTTGGTATGATATTTGCAAATTTATAATATTATGATAGAAAACATACATGATAAGCTTTCAAAAGAATTTGCAATTTCTTCAACATTTGGGCCAATAAGAAATAGTAATTTTAAAAACGAAGTAACAGAAGAAATACGTAATTTAGTAAACTCCCAGCCTTTAGACGTTGCTGTAGTGAGTTTCTTAAATCACGTACTTGAAAGGATGTTTATTTCAACAATGTCCATGCAGGAAAATAATTTTCCATCAGGAGGAATGTTTTTCCCTGTTACAAACACTTTACCAAGAAGTATTTATCCATCAGTTGTACACCGTCATAATGTTGACAAGGTGTCAGAAAACCCATTTCCTGAAAACTTTGCAGAGAAAGCCCCAGTTGCTCATAAGTCAATATCGAACAAAGGTACGTATGTAAATATGTTTGCAGAGGACATTAGTAATGAAATTCAAGAGGGTAAATACTCACAACCTAAAAGTGGTATAAGGCATAATTATGAACATATTGTCAATGAGGCAGCAAATAAGTATGGAGTAGACCCTAACTTGGTTCATGCGGTAATAAGGGCAGAAAGTGCTGGGAATCCGAAAGCGGTATCCCCTGTTGGTGCAAGGGGTCTTATGCAGCTAATGCCAGGCACAGCCAGAGACCTTGGGGTGACTGATTCTTTTGATCCTGAACAAAATATTATGGGTGGAACTAAATACTTAAGTCAACTTTTAAATAGGTATCGTGGCAATCACCGCTTGGCACTTGCAGCGTATAACTGGGGTATGGGTAATGTTGAAAAAAGACCTGAACGCATGCCTTCAGAAACCAGAAATTATGTTTCTACCGTTGATAGATATTACAAAGAGTTAGGTTAATACCAAAAATTTTTTTGAAGAAATTGCAAAAAAACAATGTGGGGAGGGGATTATCACCCTTTCCATTAAGTAAAGTAAAGGAATGTTTAATTGGAGTATAGTAAAGGTAGAAGGATAACTAAAGAGGTAACAAGCCAGAAGTTTTAGGAAGTGCGTAGGCGCACTCCCGTAAGGGGTGCGGGGTTTGGGAGTGCGCCTACGCACCTTTTGCCTAAAAGGGTTTTCCCCCGCACCTCTATCTTTTTTTTTCTTCTTTTTCTTTTTCTTTCTTTCTTTTTTTCTTTTCTTTTTTTCCTAAATATCTGAACCACGGATGAGATGTTTAAATAATGTTTTGGCGGATTTAACATTTCTTCTTAGTTCATCTGCATCAAGTAGGGACTGTTTAAGTTTGTATAGAATATATGTTGGGCGCAGATAAAAAGAGCGCCTTGCGTGGTCGCAGAAGCTAACCAATTCTTTTGCGGTCAGATTTTCGCTTCTTACAACAGAATTATGTAAGCCTGCCGGGGTTAGCCATTTGGAGAAATCATTAGTAGAGATAAGCCCTCTTTCTTTGTACCAGTTGTAGGCTTCTGTGCCGGGGTACACCATTATGGGGTAAAATTGTACAGTATCGGAGTTGAGTTTTTTAGCAAAAGATAGGGTTTCTTCCATTGTTTGTTTTGTTTCACCGGGTAGACCAACGATAAAACATCCATGAATTAAGATACCGGCTTTTTTAGCATTTTCCATAAACTTAGCTGTTTTTTCTGTAGTAATATGTTTTTTTATATTATCAAGGAGTATCTGACTACCGCTTTCAAACCCTACACACAAACATCGGCAGCCGGCTCGTTTCATTATTTTCATAGTTTCGTAGTCTAAATCAACGCGTGAGTTAGCTGTCCAGGATATTTTAATACCGCTTTGCATTATCCCGTCGGATATTTCAATGCAGCGTTTCCTTGTTACTGTAAAAGTATCATCTTCAAAAAATATTGATTTGACACCTGGAAAATTTTCAACTATGTATGTAATTTCCTTGACAACCTTTTCAACGCTTCTAAGTCTAAATTTATGTCCCATCATTGTTTGTGGGTAGATGCAAAATATACACTGTTGAGGACAGCCGCGGCTTGCCGTTATAGTAACCATAGGATGTAGGGCATTAGGATTAAAATAGTTTTCCATTTTTAAGAACTTTTTATAAATAGTACTAACAAAGGGAAGGCTGTCTATATCGGCTATTAGCTGCCTTTTTTCAGTAAAAAATATATCTTTACCAAGCCTATAGCAAAGGCCATTAATAGTTTTAATATCCACTTTATCGGCTAGTTCTTTGATTGTGTAATCGTACTCACCAATGGTAACGGCATCAATACTTTCTGATAATTCTAAGGATTCCTTTGGCAGCGCGGATACATGTGTACCAACAAGGGTTATAAATATAGATGGCAGAGCCTCTTTTAATTTATTACAAACGTGGACATCATTATATATACTTGGTGTACT
Organism: Candidatus Magnetomicrobium cryptolimnococcus; assembly: GCA_018606805.1. GTDB lineage: Bacteria > Nitrospirota > Thermodesulfovibrionia > Thermodesulfovibrionales > Magnetobacteriaceae > Magnetomicrobium > Magnetomicrobium cryptolimnococcus. The sequence goes on along the minus strand of JAGYWI010000016.1, from coordinate 47,819 downwards.
TGTTTCAACAACGAGTAATTCCGGAGCGAAGGCTGTTACACGTTGGATTACATTAACTAAGTTAAGCTCATCTGCTGGGGCATCAATAAAATCTATTTCGTGTCCAACGCTATCGCAAAGAGCCGCTGCATGGGCAAGCCACATGGGGTAGTAGAGCGTACCGCTTTTAGTTACGGCTGGGCTACGTTGTGGTCTTGAGAATTTCTTATGAAAAGGTGGGTTTAAGAAGGTTATCTTCATGCTATCTCCTTTATAATATTATTGTACTGGCGTAATTGTTCACCAAAAAAACCAGCGGTACCGTGAAACTCTATTGCTTCATATGGGCAGACTGTATAGCAGTAAAGACAACCGAGGCATCCCTTGTGAATAGCAGGTGGCATATCAATTGGCATAACGTCAACTGGATTAAGGCCGGTTGGGCAGTAGGTGGCGCATTTACCACATTGTTTACACAATTGTTTTTTTAAAGATAATCTTTCGCAGTTCATTTCGTTATGTAGAAAAATGTCTTGTCGCAGCCCTGTTAGGTAGAGAATTTTACCGGCTGATTCGGTTGAACAGACTTTATTAAAAAATGCAGTATTACGTATGGCAAGAAAATATCTCTGTCTTTTTGGACTATGTATAAAAGATGCAATTGGTCCGGCTTTTGGTGGTTTAAAGGAAAATGTAACTGGCAAGTTCATTTTATCAATAAAGCTTAGGTGTTCGTTACTGATAAGCCCTGTTTTTTCTGCTATGGCTAAGGTAGTTACATTGTGATAATCAACACCAGCAAGGCGTGCGCCAATTAAATCAAGTATGTATGGGTCTTTTCCAATGAACACCATACCGGTCTTTACAGGGGTTCCTCTTGTTGGTCCAAGACCCTCCATTGATATGATAGCATCCACCACGTGGATTTTAGGCTTAATTACTTTATTTATGTTTAAGATATTATAAGCAAGGGCTGAATGGGTTTTCTTTTTATTTGCTTGACCAACGAGGCAACCGATAAGGTTTTTCAAGCAAAGGCTCATGCCGGTTTCAAAGTGTGTTTTCAGTTTTGGCATATTTATGATAGCCTCTGCCTCTATACACTCTTTAGCAACGCCCGCCTTTTGGTTATTTTCAAAATCTATGAAGACCTCTTCCGAATAATTAAGGTCTTTAATATAAATACCGTAGTACGCTGCAAGTTTATCAACCTTAAGCCGCTCAATTATATTAATTTTATTTCTGTAAAATCCGCTATTAGTACCTTCTGCTATAGTAATATGGCTGTAGCCAAGGTCTTTTAGAAATTCAACTACAGCTGCAATAAGACGCAAATCAGTAGTATTTCCAGTAAGGGCATTCATATTGCTGTTTAAGTTTGGTTTGATGATTAGCTTGGCAGATTTATCCGTTGGTAGTTCATCTACGTAGTGTTTAACGAGCGTTTCCTTTACTTTATTTTTAATTTCACTTACCGTTTGTGCTTCAATTATGTGTGTTTTGAACATTTGGGTTTAGCTCCTTTAATATATCTTCTACCTGATGAAAGACATCATATACGGATATGTCTGTCATACAGGCATGATAACGCTTAAACTTACAAACGCTTTCAGTACAACTGTAACGACATGCAAAGTCTTTTTCAACAATCCTGTGTATGTTTCCATAAGGAGCTGTTTCAACACTTTTAGAAGGTCCAAAGATAGCTACAGTTGGGGTTTGCACAGAAGCAGCTATGTGCATCGGGGCACTATCGTTACAGATGAAAAGTGCTGCCTTTTTAAGTATACCTGATAGCTGCCTGAGATTAATCTTGCCTGCTAGGTTAATTGCCTTTTGCGTCATAAGCGATACGATTTCTGCGATTATGGGCTTATCATTATAGCTACCAAATATAACAAGGGGCTTTTTTAAATTTTGCGCAATTATATCATAAAGTGTAGCACATTTAGTAGTTGGCCATATCTTTAAAGGCAGCCTTGCCCCTGGGTGGCAGGCTATAAATGGAGTGTCTATGCCGTATCTATTCATAATATTTGTAATTGTTTGTCTTTCATCATCAGATAAATACACCGCCCAGTCCACTTTTTGGGTATTACAGCTCAGATATTTTACTAAATCAAGATGGAAGTCCACTTTATGTTTTAAGCCAACATATGGCACATTATGTGTTAAAAAATATTCACCGCCTCCTATACTATAGCTAATTTTATACCTTGCCCGCAATGGATACACTATAAACATGAGGTCTCTTATATCTGCCCTTGCTTCTATTATAAGGTCATAACGTTCAGTTTTAATAGAGTTTATAAACTGGATATATGCTTTAATTGATGAGCGATAAAACCAAAAAGGGTCAAAGGTAATAATCCTATCAACATATGGATTGCCAATAAGTAGACAATGGGCAGCGTTTGATGTCAAAAAGGTAATATGTGCACCGTTAAATTTCTCTTTTAAGGGTTTCAGTATTGGAACTGTCATCATAACATCCCCAATGTATGCAGTGCGTATTATAAGAATCTGTCGTACTTGTTTTACATCAATAGGTTCTTGTTTAATAATAAATTTTTTGGGATAAAATATAAGTTTCCCTATAAAATCAGCTAAAGTGGTAACAAGGAGTTTCTTTTTATCAATTATCTTGTACATATAAATAAAATCTGCTTACTGTATCAATCCACCTTTATAAAATTTATCAAGAAAATGCCAAAAAGCCGGGAACTTATGTACATAATATTGGAGTCGCTTAACAAAATAAGCAGTAATTTTAATATCTCTATTGTCATGACCAAGATATTTGTCAATGGGTTTTTCCACAATTATTTTATATGCCTTGTTTTCACCTGGCACTATAAATAGAGGCAATATGGCAGCACCTGTTTTAATAGCCAAGTTAGCAGGGCCAAGCGGAAAATATAGTTTATAGCCCAAAAAATCAAAGAGATGGTGTCTTCCAATACGTGTATTTGTTCCAGTGCCATCGCCTGTTATCATAATGATGCCATTATCCTTTAGCCATTTAAATGCTGGTCTTAAAAAAGAGTCGGCCATTATAATTTGAGCAGGTATTTTCGCCTCATACTTTAAGCGCAGCCTAAAGGCTACATGTCTACCAATCCAACTAAGTCCTTCATCGGTTGGAAAACCTATTTGCTTCATTTGAAGGCCAAGCCTTGAAAAAACCACAAGTGGTATATGTACTGGGCCAAAGTGGCCATGGACAAGTAAAACACCGCTATTATGTTTAAGCGCTTCATCTATATTTTCCATTCCATCAATTTCAATAAGGTTTCTAATAGCCCTCTCCTTGAATCTTGGGAAGAGGAAAATCATGAGCCTGTCTATATAGTGGTTTCTGTAATATGCCTTGATATGCTTAACAAGGTTTGAGGGTAAGTCCTCGTTTTTAATATATGAAATATTTTTTAACAACAAGTTTGCCTTACCTTTTGCAAGTTTATAGTGTATATCCCCCATAAAGTGCAGTATCAGTAAGCCAATCTCAACAGGAAGAATCCCCAATAACCACCGAATGGGAAACCATACGATAAGACGCAATATATCTCTTAAAACGCCCTCTTTTACAGTCACCTTAACACACTCCGCGTTATAAACAATATTAGATAATTTTTTTACTCTATCATTGAAAGTTTTATTATATCATTGTTTTATAATATATTTGCACTTAATGTAGTAATGTAGTAGACATAAAAAAAATGAACAGACAAACAGAAATAAATAAAGTATTGGTGATAACCCTTATTTTCAACCTTTTAGTGTCGTCCTTGAAAATAATTTATGGATTACTCATAGATTCGGTTTCGATAACCTCTGATGGTTATCATTCGCTTTTTGATGGCATCTCTAATATAGTTGGCATCATTGGCATATACATGTCCTGTAGTCCTTCAGACGAAGAACACCCATATGGTCATAGAAAGCACGAAACCCTATTTACGTTATTTATAGCAGTAATGATGTTTTCCACCTGTTATGGGATATTTAAAAGCGTATATGTTTCATTGAAAGAGCAAGAGGTTCCTGTTATTGGTATTGACAGTTTTGTTGTAATGGTATTTACCTTATGTGTAAACATATTTGTTAGTAGATATGAAAAAAATATGGGTGATAAGCTACAAAGTGAATATCTAATAGCAGATGCTAAACACACAAAAAGTGATATATATGCAACAATTGGGGTTATAATCGGACTGGTTTTGGTAAAGTTGGGGGTTCACGAAGCAGACCCAATAGCAGGGACGGTTGTTGGTTTTCTTGTACTGAGGGCGGGTCTTGGCGTATTAAAGACAACAACATCAATACTTGTGGATACCAAAAAATTAGACGCTGGATTAGTACAACATTTAACAGAGGGCGTACAAGGGGTTATAGGTTGCCATAAAATTAGAACCAGAGGAACGGATGGCCATATTTTTTTGGACTTACATATACTTGTAACAGCCGGCTTAAGCATAGAAGAAGGACACACAATATCTCACAACGTAGAAAACACCATAAAAAATAATATAAAAGATGTCGTAGATGTGGTTATACATATTGAGCCAGCCTATGAAGGACGGAAATAATAAAGGCACTTACAAAACAATAAATAGCCCTCATTACTGTTTTATTAAATAAGTAGTTTATTTTTTTGAAAGATATAAGTATAATATTTTAGATATGGTTAATTTGTTTTTTGCAATAGTGTCGTTATTACTGTTGTGTGCATGCAATCCTGCTGGAGTGCGAGATGAACGATTAGTAGTAATGAACAAGTATTTTCGCGACTTTGCCAGCTGTTGCTATGATGCTGAGCAGATAATACAAGTAAAGGAAATTGCTGGTACTAATAAGGCATCTATTATTTTCTATGAAAAGGACAGGACAAATACTTGGAATACGACGTTGCCTCCGATGGTAGCTGTAGTAGGCAAAAACGGAATAGCTGGATACGGCAATAAACGTGAAGGTGATGGTAAGACGCCAAGTGGCGCATTTCCCCTTAGTCTTGTCTTTGGGTATGAAGAGCATATCCAAACTGATATGCCATACCGCATGGCTACGGAAAGGGATTTTTGGATAGACGACCCGCAACACCCTTCTTACAATAAATGGGTAACAAATACAGCTGGTGCTAAGTCATTTGAAAAGATGAAGCGTAACGATAATATGTATAAATACGGTATCGTAATTGATTATAATGTAAATCCAACTGTTACTGGTAATGGCAGCGCTATTTTCTTTCATGTTTGGATTGATGAAAATACTCCGACAACAGGCTGTATAGCTTTAAGAGAAACAGATATAATCGAAATAATTAAAAAACTATCCCCATCAAAGAAACCTATCGCTCTCATTGTTAAAGAATAGGGTAGTCCCAAACATGTATGATAGATTCATTATCAACCAATCGTCATTGCAATCGTAGCAAAGCAATCTCTCAAATGAAGTACACTATTCAATTCTTATAATAGAGATAGTTATAGTAACAAGTGAAGCTTACATTCCAATGCCATTAAGCTAAGAAAGATTGCATTAAAATGTATACCAAAGTAAAAATGGTTTGCAAAAAATCAATACCGTTTGGTATAAATATTGCTTAAATAAAGTTTCACAAATTGATAGTACATTTCGATTTGATAAGGACACAAAGTGTAGATAATAAAATAGGGATTGCCCCTCAATATGTGTATTTTTGTAGGGGCAAACCTAGGGGCAGCTATTAATTAGGAGGGTTGCGGGGGAAACAGGGAGGTGTGCTGCCGCACCCTTTTTGTCTAAAATGGTTTTCCCCCGCAATCGTCTTTACTTTTTATTTATAACGCTACTTATTTATATCTTTTCATAAAATCATCAATACGCTTTTGTCTTTCGGCTTTGACCGTTGGGTCTTCTTTTCCAACAGACCAGCGATGGTTTTCATCACTTAAAACTTCCTCAAGCAACGTTTCAAGTTCAGCAGCGTATTTTTTAGCATCTGCGTTTTGACTATTTTTACCCAATTCTATAACTTCCTTAAGTTCCGGGATATAGTCGCCATACCAATTTCTAGCTAACTCATAATTGCCGTGCCATTGGGTATAATCCGGTCCCATCATGGATGCCCCGTGGCGTGCACGCCGGCCTTCATGATGCCACAATTCAAACCAAGTATAATCAATTTTATTAGAAAAATTAGCATATCCATCGCCCTGCACAGCCTTAAGCACCTCTGTTGCTTTATTATATAATTTAGAACCCGGGATTGCCCATTTCTCACTATATAGATTTAACTGTGCCTCGTATTGGGTGTAGAAACCATCAACAAAATTTATATTATGACAGGCTACACACACCTTTTTCATATTTTCCTTACGCATATCACCAGTTACGGCAGCCGACTCTAAACCCCATTGTTTATCTGTCTCATGGGCTTGTTTTAGCAGAGCTGGGCGGTTATTCCATTTAATACGCAACCCCACGTTGTGTGTTACAGACATATCCTTAGTAGCCGACATATGGCATGTTGCACATGTTGGAGCAGCAAAATAATCCTCACCCACTATCCATTTGCTTGATTCAAGATTCATCTTATGTTTATTAGCATTAAATGCTATACCGTGTTTAGACTCTTGGTAGATTTCAATTTGCGGGTGATCAGGTCCCATGTGGCACTTACCGCAGTTTTCTGGCTGGCGTACCTGTGCAACAGAAAACTCATGACGTTGATGACAGGCTGAACAACTGCCCTCAGAGCCATCAGGGTTTACACGTCCCATGCCGGAGTTTGGCCACGTTGCCGGGTCAAGCTTACCACCTTCTAACACTTTTATAACAGAGCCGTGGCACTGCCAACATCCATTTACCGCAGATGCTGCTACACCTTCAGGAAAGCCCGGTGTTTTCATACCGCGATTGCCCTCTGCTACATCAGCCAGCACATTATCCATAGAACCCATTATCCGACCAGCCTTGGCATGATGGGAATTGACAAATTCGGTGGTCTCTTTTTCGTGGCACTTTTGACAGTCATAAGGGGATACTATTATGGATATATGCTTACCATTATGCTCAAAGGCATCTTTATCATCTGCCTTAGCTTGGTGGCATTCGTAACACCCAACATTAGCCCTGTAGTGTTTACTACTACCCCATTGTTGATAAATATTTACGTTTAAATCCTTATGGCACTGTATACATTGCGCTGTTTCTTTTGATATTTCCGGTGGAAGTTGAGAATTCGTTTCTGCCATAGCAGTTGTAGTTAATAACATCAAAAATACAAAAATTAATAAAAATTGCCTCAACATAAAAGCCTCCTGTTAGTTCATTTTTTTTTAATATTTAATAATGTTGCATTTTTTATTATAACAATATGATGTTAATCATATTTAAAAAAAATAGTAGCTCTCAACATATAAATGATAGATTCATTATCAACAATTTTGTCACTGCAAACTATGCAAAGCAATCTAACCTTTGTTTGAGTAGGGAGAAAAGTAGCCTGTCCCCTTTTCTTCTCCTGTTTCTCTCCTGTCATAATTGTATTTTTTGAGACTGTGTTGTAAAATTAAACATGAGCAAAATCGAAAAGCTAATACATCGGTTTTTAACTATACCTACGGATTTTACTTTTCCAGAATTAATAAAGATATTAAATTATTTTGGTTACGAAGAAATCAAAAGTGGTAAAACATCAGGCTCAAGGGCAGCGTTTGCAAACATAGTTACTAAGGACATAATAAAAATCCATACACCTCATCCAACACATATACTAAAGGAGTATCAAATAAAACACATAATTAACACATTAATTGAAAAAGGAATATTAAAAGATGGCTAATACGATGACTTATAAAGACTATATAGCTTCAATTCATTATAGCGCAAGCGACGAAATATTCTACGGTAAAGTAGAGGGCTTAACAGATTTGCTACTTTTTGAAGGCTCTACAATTGAAGAGTTAAAAAAAGAATTTCAAGAAACGATAGAAGAATATATTGTAGAATGCACAGAATTAGGAAAAGAACCGATTTAATTACTTAAACCAGACACACAATCTTTTTTTGAAACTTAATCATTGCACTAACGATATGAGAGGTTAAATTTACATATGTTTTGGTAGTTATTGTCAAATCGAACTGCTCTATCGTTATTTCCCTACAACACAGTACGTAACTTCACTACTTATCTTGACATCAAAAAACACCTCTTCTGTTTTATCCCAAAAGTCGTATAGGTCGTGAGCACCCCAGAAATCGCCTCTTTCTTCATAGGACATCGCATCAGAGATTTCTGTTTTATCCTTTTTCATATTTATTCCTCTCTGTCTTAGTCATATCCCTTGCAGATACAATTAATACACTACCATCTTTTTTATAGACAAAAAACACAATTATATAACATCCACTCGTAGTTTGCCCTAACGCTGCATATACATCTTCACCTGCCTTGTATCCCCTCTCTACAAATCTAAAATGAGGATTACTCTTAAAAACGTCTATAACTTCACTCATTCTCACATTGTGTTTTTTTAATAGCTTGTCTACCACCCCCTCTAACCATATAATAGCCTCTATTCTTAGCATTATCTATAAATTCATTCTCTTACTTAATAATAACACTATATATTGTATTAAATCAAAAAAAATTATAGACAAATAATGAATAAAATGATAGCATATTATTTATAAACGAAAAAATATGCTCGACAGTGTCGTAATTGTTAGCAGGATTAAACGTTTAAAAAGGGGGAGGTTTAATGGTAGCGTGCGAAGATTGTTTAAGGAAAGACTTTACCGAAGACATTCTGAATAATCTATTAAACGGTGTACGTTCGATAAATGTTTATGGAAACCCTCGAGATGGGGCAAGCAGGCTTTTGGAAGACATTAAAAACTCTATTAGCAAAAATGCTAAAGTCTTCATTATTAATATTAAGAACTATAAATATGATTATAGTGGTTTTATAAAAAATTTGTTGGAACAGTGCGGATTAAACGGAGGTACACCAGAGACACTTGACCAAGTAATTGAGTATTTTAAAGACTTTAATGACAAAATAATCTTAATGTTTGATAAATTAGATGCTATTTTTAATAGTGAGGATAATGATAGAAAGTATGATATAACATTTTTTAATTGCCTTAATAGCCTAAAAAATACTCCAAATACTAATATTGAATCTCAAGTATCTTTTTTATGCACAACAGAAAAGACTTATAGTGCTTATGTCTTTTATGACAATGAACAAAGCGTATCTTCACCATTAGAATGTGCAATTAAACGTCAGTTAACTGCATTGACTTATCTTGATATAGAAAAAGAACTGCAAAGGAAATCTACTTTTAATACAGTGGAACGTTCAATACTTTCTAAAAAAATTGAAGCCCATGATGACCCTTATGACTTTATGAGCTTTATTCTTAATAATCCTATTACACCAAACAGGGATATAAAAGAAAAGATAGAAGAATGGAGGGAAAGTTATGAAGATAGCATTGGGCAAACTTTGGAAAAAAAAGCTAATAAGCTTGCTAAAAATATTATTAGATTTGGAAAAATTTTGGGGTTTGATAAATTAATTCCTTTTATTACAAATATTAAAAATATTTTTGCAAGGTAATATCATGTCTTCTAATTCAATATCTATAAGGCAAGTAACACCAAGTAGCACTTTTGAGCTTATTACATGGGTAATCTTTGAACCATCAATTATAACTCATTTTATTGATAATCTAAATAGAAAACAAATTATAAGATGGTTTTTTAGATCATATTTATATATTATTATAATAAGTTTAGTATTGTGGTTAACAGTTATTATAATTGTTTCTGTATTTAATTTACCATCGTTGTTTCCTGAGCATTATGATTCTACTTTCTTGATTAAATGGCAATGGTTAACCAACGTACAGGATAAAATAGTTTTTTTATTATTTTGTAAAGAGTCATTGACTGGCCTATCATTTGGTTTAGTTGCTGGTTTAGTTGCTGGTTTAGTTGCTGGTTTAGTTGCTGGTTTAGTTGTCAGTTTATTTGTCAGTTTATTTATTGCTTTAATAAGTGCTTTAGGAAGTGCTTTACTTGTTGGTTTAATTAATGGCTTACTATTTGGTAGTTTACTCATTGGTTTGCTTAGTGGTTTACTTATTGGCTTATATCGTTGCTCATTTGATAGCTCAGTTGTTGCTTTAATGGGTGCTTTACAAGGTGGTTCAGTTATTGGTTTAATTGGTGGTTTAATTATGGTCTTAGGAGGTGGTTTAGTTATTGGTTTAATCTATAGCTTAGTTATTGGTTTAATCTATAGCTTAGTTATTGGTTTAATCTATAGCTTCGGTATCTTAATCAATTTATTGTATTATTTAATATATTTATATAGTTTATTAGGTGTTTCAGGAAATGCTTTATTAGTTAATTTAATTGGCATTTCAGTTGGTACCTTAGTAAGTACCTTGTCAATATGTTATTTATACTTAATATTTGCATTTTATTTATCATATTGTAAGATTTTTCTTTTTCCAATTTATGCCACCAATACCATATTTGAAGATAAAAACCTTTATAAATATAGTAATATTACATGGTTATCCCCTTTATCATTAAATTCAAAGTTAATAAGACTTGCTAAATATGATTATGAAGAAGCTTTTCAATTTGTAGATTTTTTAATAAAATATCGCCCGTTGCAAAAAAAACTTGCTATGCATGTTTTACACGCTGCAGTTTCTGGTAAATGGTATCATAATGTTTTAAATGAAGATATTTTGCTTCCTCCGCAAATAGTTACTGATTTATCGCAGTTTCAACCATCTAAAGAATGGGTGCAAAAACTCCAAGGTATAAAAACTCAATTGACAACATACAAACAACAAACTAGTATTAATTTAAAAAAAATGATGTTTGAACAATTATTTACAATGTTAGGTGATTTTAGAAAACAAACAACACGTGAATCTACCATTTGGTATAAATACTATTTGGAAGCTATTGATAAATGGATTAAGATAGCAAATGAAACATTAAACAATCTGAAGCTTGAAGCTAAAAACTTACACCCTATTACCATTAATATTTACCGTGCAGGAGAACCATTGAAACCTAATGAAAATGACAGCATATTCCTTGGCAGAAATGATTTAAAAGATCAGCTTTCTCATAAAATTCTAATTCCATCATCTATGCCTTTGTTTTTATTTCAAGGGCAAAGGAGGGTTGGCAAGACAAGCCTGTTAAATTTCTTACCTGTAATTATAGGTGCAAGATTTGGTATTGTTCATCAGGATATGCAGAGTAAAAGCCATAATAGTGTTAAGGCATGGCTTGAAGAATTAAGAGTATTAGTTGGGGAAAAATTTCAAATAGATGAACCTAAGTGGAATCCGCCAAACGACGGACTTGAAGCTTGGCATCAGTTCCGGGAATTTCTTGAAAGAATACACATACAAAAGGATTATAAGATTATACTTGCTATTGATGAGTATGAAATTATTCACCACCAGTGCTTACATAAAGATAAAGAGCTTGGTAAACGTATTTTAGATGCTATGAGAAGTTTTTCTCAGCACCAAAATAATACCGTATTTCTATTTGTTGGTTTAAAATTTTTTTCCGATCTAACTGAACCAAATTGGGATACAGCTTTTCCGCATGCCCAAACATTTGAAGTTGGTTATTTGAATAAAGATGATTCTTTAAAACTTATTACAAAACCAACTGATGACTTTAATCTCATCTATCCATGTGAACTTGCTGATAAAATTTATAATCTTACTGATGGCCATCCTAATATTTTACAGCATATATGTAGTGAAATGGTTGATATTGCTAATATAGCTATTAAAAATGAAATGTCAAACATTGACCTTGATAATGCTCTAAACAAGGTAATAACACGTGAAAATCATACAATAGCTATATTCTGGACAGAATTTTGTTCTGCAAAGGATAGAATAACAGTTGAAGAAATCCTTAATAGCCAACCTTTATCAAATAATGTGAGTAAATCCCGCCTTGAACGTTATGGATTTATTGTCAATAACGGCGATGGAAAGTATAAAATGCGTGTGCCTCTTTTTGAACGTTGGCTGCGGCAATACAAAGATACTTATGAATTTAAAAATAATGAACAACAGTAACAAAGAAAAGTTGCTAACAAATTGAAGACCAAAAGTTTTAGGAAGTGCGTAGGCGCACTCCTTTTGCCTAAAATGGTTTTCCCCCGCCATCTTTTTTCATTTACTTAATGTTTCATTTACTCAAAAAGAGCACAACTTATAGCCTCTGGCTCCACCCTTATCAACTCACCACCCAACATATTACAAATCAGCTCATTATATTTCAAATTATTAGTATTGTCCTCAGCCCATGGCGTTTCTATTAATATTATTTTAATACGCGTTTGCAACGCCTTAAGCCTGCCTGCAACCTTTAACGTAAGCCCATGGTAGATAATATCTTCCATGCCGGCTTGTTGTGGATAGCCGTCGGTTATCATATAAAGTTCAGTGCGACCTTTATTTGTATTCCTATTGAAGTATGAAAAGGCATAGCTTAATAGCTCTGCTGTATGCGTCATACCTTCTGGCTTCAAACTTATAATATCTAAGGGTTTCACTTTAGTGATAGTATTATTAAAAGATAGAAATTCAATTTTACTTTCATGCGAATAACTTGATTTATAATAGTAAAAGGAAATAGCAGCCTTTTTAGCGTGTTCCATTTTGTTGCCAAGTTCCATTGATTTACTTGTATCAATAGCCACAAGAATGTTAGTACGTTCTTTGGCATGCCGTTGAAAATTTGCAATATCGCTGTACTCAATTGCCGTATTAGAGTTAGTAACTTTTTTTCGTAAAACTGCCCTCTGCATTGTACGTGTAATGTGTATGTCTACTGTATTTCTTAGATTTGCAGTAATAAAACGCCTTTGTTTTTTTAAGTTAGAGTTTTCCTTAACGCCAACTATCTTTGCCTTAGAGGCGGCTTCAAAGTAATAATGCCTCCCTGCATAGCGGAGCAGCTCTTGTTTTTTAATCCTTGTTTTACCGTTAACCGTATATGTAAACCTGTCGTAGATGTCTTTTATATAATCGTCAAGGGCGTTATTACCTAATTTTCTAATGCTTTCAAGATCAATAGCCTCATTTATGCAATCTTCAACAAGATAAAAAGGGTCTTGAAAATACCTATTGTCAAATGGAAAAACGGGTGGGCTGAAGTCAATGTCAAGGTATTTGGGTGTGTTATCAAGCTGTAGTTTCACTGCCCTTGTGAATTGTGTTAGGGTATTATTTTTTTCATCAAGTAGTAAGGCTATTATTGTTGGTGGAAGTTCAAGATATTTGGCAGGTGTTATATGTGTGTTACACCACGTTTTAATCTCTTTTATCATAATTATCAGTGGTTTTTTTGATTACAACCTGTTATATATGCCTCCAAGTATAGTTTTAGCATTTGCATAGTTTTTTCTTCTTGTGCTAAGTCTTTAAAAATGTTTTCAATAATAGTGCTATCCATATCTGCAATGGCGCTATCTATGTCAACATAGGATGATGCTATCATACCTGCGTTTTCAATATCTGGCAGCTTAGTCGTCAAAAAATCCGATATGTTTATAAAATCCTTTGAAAGCATCTCAAGACACTCCTCATAGTTATCATCATCTGTCTGGCCAAGTACCTCTGCATATAAACCTTCACGCACATCGCAGTAATCAACTACCGAGCGGACTTCTAAGACAGCGCTTGCCGCTGCCAATTGAGCAGCCCTTATTGATGAACGCACGCCAAGGTAAACGGTTGAGTTATTAAGTTTTCTAATAGTTTCAACAATATACTCAAGTAACAGGTTTGGAAAAGTAACGTCAAAACCTGTTGTTTTTAGCTTATCTTTAGCTATTTGCACCTCTTCATGGTATATTACCCGGTCTATGCGCAAGCCCACAAGACGATTTTGAACAGCCTTATGGATTTGAAATTCATTTATGGTGTTTGTCGTAGATACAAATAGAAAGTCTATCGGAAAGGTCATTCTGCTATTAGTTGGTGTAAAGTGTTTTTCCTGAAGGCTTTGAATAAAGGCATACTGCGCTTCCTTATTTAAAAGGCCTAGTTCATCAACAAAGAGCACACCTGCTGAGCCTTGAGCAATTTTACCCGGCTCAAGTACCCGCGGGTCAAATGGGTCGCCTATTTCAGCGTATCTCGTTAAGTGGTACATGCCCAGTATCCGCTCAGGCTCTATGTCTTCATTTCCTTGTATACGAGCAAAACCGCCTCCTTCATATAAGTATACCCTTTCAACCATAAGTGAGTTAACGTCTACTTGTGTAGATATATATTTATGCTTACAAACCGGACATATATGGTTTATGGCGTCTTTGTCATTTTCTATAAGATAGCGATACAGGTAATAGGCGTTTTCTCTTACAGGACAGCCAATATTAGTGTACACCGGCGTTTCTATATAATATTGCTTAATAATGGAAAAAATGGCATTTGCCATGTGTGTTTTACCAACGCCAAAGTCGCCTTTTAAAAGCACACCGTGCCCTGCCATGAGTATTTCGATAAGTCTTCGTTTTGGGTGTTCAAGACCATATATGTTTGGAAAAATGGTTTCATTTCTGCTTATCATCCTTTGAACTTGAATAGTGAAGCGTTTGCTTAGCGGATGAAGACAAATATCTTGACTTGAAAGCTCTCTTAGTGGCAGCAATCCTTTTTCTTGTGTTATATTGTTGTCCATAGCTTCCTTTTTATAATGTTTAGCTTAAAACTTCCTCATTATAGGCTCAACACTGTTTGAACCCTTTATTTTCTTTTTAGCCGAAATGGCCTCATTTCGTGAGCTATATTTACCGACGTACACACGCTGGAACTCCCCCTTAGATAGCTTAACAGACTCTATAAAAGTAGAATAACCTTGTGCCTTATAAATATTAGCTGCCTTTTGAGCGTTTTCGTAATCCTTAAAAGCGCCTATCTGCAAGGCATAAGAACCAGTGGTGGAGCTACTTTTTTCATCAGCATCAATAGGCTCATCAAACACCGGTGCTGCCTTTTTTGTTATCTTTGCAGCAGACTTCGGTTTACTTGCAATAGACTTGCTCCTTTGAATACTGGCAACTACCTCAGCTTTTTTAGCAGATTCTTTTTTAACCGTAGCTTTTTCCGGCTTTAACAATGTTTTATTGGCAACAGGCTCTTTAACAGCCTTGCTATCTTCTTTCTTATCTGTAGCTGTAGTTTTTGCAACGGTCTTTAAGGCTTCTTTTTTATCATTAGTTGGTTCCAAAGCCCGTTCACTACTCACAGCTGGCGTCTTTTCCTCTGTAACTTTTGCAGAAACTGCTTCTTTTTTAGTGCTTACACCACTACTACTATCAGGCTTCACTACCGAATCCTTCGGTTTTTCATGTTTTGCAGCTATATCAGTAGATTTTTTTTCCTCTAAGGGGACTGTTACAGCTTTGTCCTTACTACCTTCTGTATCATCAAAGATATCACTACTGCTCTCATCTAATCCAGATAAACCGTTTGTGTCATCTTGACCCAAATTGCCAGTAGCGTCTTCCCCTAAAGCAGCATCTGCTTTTTCTTTTGAAGGTATCAGCGTCTTTACCTCCGAACCCCCTTTTTCTTCCTTTGGCAAAGAAGCCGTTGGAGTTTCTTTCTGTGCTGGCGTATCATCTTTTTTAAGCTCTGAGCTCTCATTGCCTACTGATAGAATATTTTTAACTTCAGTTTTAGGTTTTTCATGGTTATCTATAGTAGCAGGAACATCCTTTTTCTCCTCAACTAAAATATTTGTACTATCTTTTTTAGTTACAAATCCCTCATCGTATTTTTTTGTGTCCTTTAAAATACCTATCTTCTTATTAAGGCCTATTCCCTTGTCTTCTTCAGAGTTAAAGAAAAATATATAATAAGCACCTCCCATTACTATAACAAGTAAAATTAAAGGCATCAAAAGAGTCTTCTTCCAACTGGTTTCGTGCTCCCTTACTTCTCCAAGGAACTCCTCCTCGTCGGGCTCTATCTTGGTTAAATCCTCCCTCCCGTCTGCGTTATTTCCATCATCAACAAAAGGTTCAAGGTTCAAAAAAGATCGCTCCCCCCTGCGCTGCCTATAATTATTATCAGTATTATTTTCTGCACCACCTTCTTTAATATCACTACTACTGCCTACACCAGCAGCATTCTGAATAGCCTCCCCACTTGCCAATTTAGCAGTATCTTCAGCCGCTGCCGATTCAGTTATCTCAAACTTATACAACCCCTGACCTTTAGACTTTGTATCCACAGCAGCCCCACCGTTAACCTTCTTTTGCTGCCCATTATCTACTACATTACCAGACAGCGACGTCCTTACTCCCCGCCCAGCAGCAGCAACCCTACCAGTAACCCCTGCCTGCTTACTAGCCGCTTCACCATCAACCCCCGTCTCATCAGACTCATCAGCAGTTATACTAAACCCCCTGTAACTAACACTACTTTTACCCGCTGCCGCCGACTCAGCATTTCTATTTGGAAAACTAAACCCAGCATAACGCTTTGCCTTTGACAACAACATATTAGCATCAACTGGAAGCTTCAACGTCTCCGTGATTTTATACGTAGTCATAGAACGATAATCGTGTTTTTGCTCTATTTCGGTTAGTAACACTATCGGTACATCCCGTAACGATTCATTAGAACGCAAATCCCGAATAAACTCATAACCACTAGCATCAATAAGCATAGCCTTAACAAAAATCAAAGCCGGATTTAAAGCAAGTGCCTCACTCGTAGCTTGTATCCTATTTGAAGCAACATGAACAACATAACCACCACCTTCAAGCACCTCTTTCATCATGGCATAATTTTCTTTATCATCATCTATTATTAATATATTCTTAGCTGCCATCTAAAATCTCTCCTACCTCACTATTATTTATATGTTATCAAATATCATCAAAAAAAGCCCACTTAGTTTTATATTGAACATGAGCGCTACAGTAGTGCTTAACAATCCCGTAGTACTCATAATAGTCATCCGGCATTGCCTCTGCCTTGCAATTAGTAAACTCACAACGCAGCTTAACATCAGGTAGGCTGATTTTAGTACCCACATCCGCCACAATACAGGCCTGTGGCCTTTTAGAAACACTCTTAATGGTAGCCATAATCTCACGTCTTGTCTCTCTAAACTCCTCACCAAACTCACTAAAGATATTCATTTTTCTCTTGTCGGACTCATTTTTTAAAAAATTAAGGCATCCAATAGCCCCAAGGTGCTTTTTATAAGGTTCAAGCGTTATAAGCTCCCTCTGCGTTACCGTGCCTATGTGCATCACTAAAATGTCACTATCATCATACTGTACACTAACCTCCTCGGTCCATGCTGAATCGCCAGTAAACCCTATGGAAACCTCCCTTTTATCCCCGTCATATAAATCAACCAAAACCCCCGTACTGTAACCACTAGCTATCAGCTCATTATGTTCAGCATACGTAGGCTTTATGAAAATATCCGTCTGCGGTATATTTATAGGCATCTGTACTGAAAAAGGGTCCATTGCATAGATACGGCTTATCATAGTCTCACCCTTTCTAGCTGTATGCGAATAGTCAAGCCACCCGCTACACTTTCTAAGTGTTCCCGGACTTGCATATATATGGATATACTTTGGCTTTGACGAAAGCTTGCCAGCTTCAATGTCCTTTCTCCTTTGCTCGTTATATTCATAAAGTAACGTAAGTAAAGGCTCAAAATCAGATATATGATCAAGGTGCGAGTGAGTCATTATAATTGCATGAATACACCCAATACTTAAACCTTCATTATGAAAATTCCTTATAAAATCAAACCCCGGGTCTATAATAATCCCCTTTCCATGCCAAGAAATAAAATATCCACCACCTAAACTATTTTCATCCGTTGTCCTAAGCGCTGGTGTATACGAGTTCCACCGCCTTAAGACCATTAAAAAATCATCCAAAAGCATGTTCTCAATACAAGGCTTAAGGTACTTATTGATGTCCTCTTCGGCTTCTTTAAGTCTAGCAACAACACCCTTACTTCTAAGTAGACTAGCAGCCCGTATTACTCTATCCAAAACCCACCTCCTTTTTGTAAAGGAAAGAAAAAGAAAAAAATAAAGAAAAAAGAAAAAAATATAGAGGCGTGGGGGAAAACCCTTTTCGAGAAAAGGTGCGCAGGCGCACTCCCACACCCCTTACGGGAGTGCGCCTACGCACTTCCTAAAACTTCTAACTCGCAAGCTAATCTCCACAACCTTTTTGGTTTACAAACCTAACTTGTTTTTGTTATTCTATTGGCTCCATTGAAAGTGAATCAAGAGCCTCTTCTATCTCACTTTTTAATAAAGGCTGACCTAAAACAAAACTGCCCTCAGAGGTGTTTGCCTTTTCAAGTAATTCACTTGCCTTTTCGTAGTGATTTTTAGCATTCATCCAGTGCTTTTTAGCCTCATCTATAAGTCCATCCTCTTTATATCTATAAGCCTTCTGCTGACAAACTCTACCCTTACCAAGATAACATAATGGGTTATCATGTTGCATCCCCTGCACCTTTTCAAAGGTTTTCATAGCCTCATCAAAAAACCCACCTTTACTTAGGACTCTCGCTCTTGCAAGCAGCGCTTCTACAAATGCAGGCACGAGCGTTGACGCTAAGGCATAGTTCCAATCGGCGCGCTCCCACATCTCCTGTTTTTCAAAGGCTGTTCCCCTTTTATAAAAGCCTTCGGCATAACCCGGCCTAAGCCTTACTGATTTTTTATAATAATCAGAGCCGTCTTTGTACTGCTTGTGTTCCATAAAAAGGTCCCCAATTGCAACACAAAGAGCAGCAGCAAAGAACTCATTTTCACGAAGAACCTCCGTAAGGGCGCTATCACAGTGCACCTTCGCCTCTATGTATTTATGCGCTTGAGCTTCTTGTTTTGCTAATTTAAAGAGCTCATCGGAATGCCGCAGCGGATCAACACTTGTAAGCTCCCCCTTATTGTATAGCTCAAGAAAATGCTGGACAATATCTGGGGCTAGTTTGCCTTCCTCTGATAATTGTCCAATAAAATCAGCAGCCCGTCCGGGCTCTCTCAAGGCACGATTATCAACAGGACTAAAGGCATTGTCAAAATCACAGGCTATACGCACTATCATGGCAAGGGTTGGAATCTCATCTCCTTTAAGCCCCTCTGGAAAGCCGCTACCATCATATCTTTCATGATGATACAGTATGGCATCCAATATATCGGAGCTAACGTTAGGCATGTCCTTAACAAGTTCGTAGCCCTTTTGCGGGTGAGTTTGAAAGATTTTTATCTCATATTGTGTCCTAATACCGGGCTTTGTCGCTATATAGTCTGGTATTAAGGCAAGGCCAATATCGTGAAGCCTTGCAGCAATTTCTAAATCAACAAGTTTTTGTCTACTAAACCCCATATGCTGACCAACAAGTGATGCCCATTTAGTAATACGTGTTGAATGACGGTGGCTAAATGGATCACGATTTTCTATAACGCGAATAAGCGTATCGCTCATTGCCGACAATATCGCCTTTGACTGTCTCTCACGGTTAAACATCGAATGCCTAACGGCCTTTTCTATTGTCTTAATTAAGAGTCTATTTGTCTGCGCCCTACCCTTTTCCACATATCCAAATGCCCCTTTTTCCATACATTCAGAGGCGTTTTCTATTTTACCATAAGCAGTAAGCACCACACACTCCGGTGAAAGTGGGATTTCGGTTTTTATCCTTTCTATCAATTTAAGCCCTGCCTGTGGGTCATCGTGCATCCACATATCCACCACACAGGCATCAAAGACACTCTGTCCTTTTAAAAGTTCCTCCATAGCCACCTCCGGCGAAAGCGCCTTCGTAACATCATAGTCAAAGGACAATTTAAGAGCAAAGGAATCCAACAGAGCCTCATCATCATCAACTAACAAAAGTTTCGGTTTTTCCAAAAGACCTCCATATTTCGATTAACCTCGCAGGGCTACCCCTCCGCATCCAGTAGTACCAATCCAAAAGACGTTCCCTCTTCATCAGACTTATCAAGCCAAATTTTACCTTCATGTTCTTCTATAATCTTTTTTGTTATGGCAAGGCCTAGTCCCGTGGAACTTGGTGAAGCACTCACCCACGGGTCAAATATTCGTCCTTGTATTTCTTGCGGCATACCAACACCTGTATCTGAAAAATACACTATAACGTATTTTCTATTTAAATTTAAAGGCACCTCTATGGCAGACAAAGTCATATAGTTTGCATACTGCACAGTAATTTTAAGCTTGCGCTCTTTAGCCCTTTCCATAGCGCGATTAGCGTTTTCTACAAATTGTTCAAACACTTCTTTAATACTATCCACATCGGCATTTATGTATATATGTTCATCATCAAAGGCATAAGCAACCTCAATAGGGACAACCATGGGTTTAATTAGGGTATCCACCGTATCACGAATCAGACTTATTAGATTTGTACGGCTGCTTCTAAGTTTAAGGGGTTTCAGCAGTGTCTGTATGTCTGATGCAAGGCGTTCAATCCGCTGCAACTGCGTAAGGGCTTTATCTAATATTTGAGAGGCCTCATTCCTATCGGATAGGGGTTCAGCGTTAAACGTACGCCTTCCTTCTATCCAGTCAGCAAGGACTTCCAAATAGTTTCTTGCAGCAGTGCTTGGCGTACGTAGATTATGAACAGTACGCAAGGCTATTTGCAGTTGTGCATTAGCAGCAGCAGCCATCTTAGTAGCCTCCTCTGCTTGAAGCCTTGTAAGCACTAAACAAGCAATACTTATAGCCCTTTCGATAAAGGCAATCCGCTCCTCTGTGAAAAAAAACCGCTCCGTTGATTGAAAACTAACGGTGCCAAGGAATGTGCGCCCTGTTTCAACCGGTACAATCATAGGAAAACACACCCACGAGCCAATCTCATCAAGCCAGCCTTTCATCTGCTCAATGGACTTAAAGGTCATACCCACGTCGGTATCCATAAACTGTTTTACCTGTGCCTTTAGCTCACTATTTTGATAATCTTGTAAGAGTGTACGCTTCCTTTTCCTTGATGTAAGACAGCACGGAAACAAACAATCCTCAGCCGTAAAATCACTCCAAAATGCCGTATGCGGTCCTGTCCACGCCCTTTTAAAAAGCACCCCTCTTGACTCATCATAACTCATAATAAGTCCTTCAACAAAACCAAGAAACTCAACAACCTTTTTTAAGAAAAGCTCGTAAAATCCATCCTCAGCACTTAATGATGCAAGCTCCTCTGTTAAGGCAAGCAAATATCTATCTTCTATAGTTGTCGCCTTTTGCTGCATGCCAATCCACACCGTTTGCAGATAGGATAGATAATTAACCAAAAACGGCATATGCTCATCAAGCACGTTTTCATTTATACTATCAAATGAACAAGTAAAATCGTTGCTTGTAGCAATACTTAAGTCATTTAGCCTAATTTTTTTTGCAAAAACTAAAATTCCAACAACACGCTCCTTCAACAAAAGTGGCACTTCAACAAAACATAGACTGTCTCTGCAAAGTACACTATTGGTACCAAAATAAAATGACTCTCCACCGGGCACAATGCCGTAAATAAGTTTATCTTTAGAGCCACTTAATCGTCTATAAGAAAAAATCCTCTCCATAGCCATATCATCGTAACGTACAATTATAGAGACTTCTACACCTTTTATATGTTTATCAAGACAGCCAAAACTGCGCCACATAATAGGTTCAAAAATAAAACCCCCTTCTGGAACAGTTTTTATTTCATAAAAAATTCCCGCCTCAAATCCCAACTGTATCATATACTTAAATATCTCATCAATACGCCTCTTAAGGCGTACCATAGGCGTTTTTTCCGCCTCAAAACGCTTAAGTATATCCGAGCGGTCCTCAACCGTCTTAATAGCAGCCACAACCCTTCCATCTATCTCAATAGCAGCCGAGCGCTGTAACGAATGCCACGGTGTGCCATCCTTTTTAGTACCCCACCTAGTTATTGTTTCATTTTCACCGGTAAGAAACGTATTGGTTATAGCACACGGTGCACAGGGCGTCATTCCTCTGGATAACCCAGCAGCCATACTTATAAAACACCGCTCTCCGTAACACACATCTTGAGTAAGCCTTCTTTGAGCATCATTTACGTACAACACCCTGTAGGCGTGATCAATTAATGTAACCGGTATGGAAAACTTATCAAGTATACTTCTAAAAATCCCCCTATCCTTTTCTATTTGTTCTTTAAGCTGCCCTATAAGCTCAGACTTCTCTAAGTACTCCTGCAAATATTCACAGTTAAATACCCCTTTAAAAACCAAATCTACGCTGTTTGCATACCCGTTACAAATGTGTTTTTCAAACTCAAGGCTACCAACAAACAATATAATCAATGTTTCGGGAAATTTTGCCTTATAGTCTTTTAAATCATCAAGTGCTGACTTATCAACTAAGTCAGTGCAGTCAAAAATTATAATACCAAACGCCTCATCCATATCATTATCATTGATAACATCCTTATGCGTTTTATAAATAAACCGATACCCTTTTTGCCAAAGACACCGGCTCTCATTTTTCAAAAACCCCTCTTGGTTTGATATGATTAGGCCATTTTTGTTAAACATAATACTAAACTATTATAACCTACTTTGGTATAATGGGGAGTAACAATAATAAGAAAAATAAATATTCAAAGGTTTTACCTTTGACATATAAATAAGGTATATGATAATATAAACTTCATTTTTAAATAAAAAACAATAAAGAAGGGAATTTCAAAGGCGTGGGAGATGGGTAAATTTGATGCTCTTTCCGAAATGGCAGCGGAGTTTATACGTAGTAAATCTGGCCAATGGGAACATGTAGAGTGGTTGATTTTTTTGAAGGAGATACAGCAAAGAACTGGCTACATATCAAATAGCGAGAAAAGGTATCTTGGGCTTTTACTTGAATCACTAAAGGTTCTTTATGTCTCTTTAAATCATATGAATGAAGTAAATAGTGCCATATCTGACGTTGTCATAAATAGCGTTAAATTTATAAAAAAAAATAATGGCAATTGGGACCACGTAGTGTGGGAATCCTATTTAAAAAGACTCGAACGACTTGACAGTTGGTCGGAAATTATCCTTGACAATGAAATCAAACAAAACATAGGTAGCATACTTGAGGCACTAAAATCTTTACATGCCTTTTCAAAACACAATATAACCTATATTTACAATTTGTTTAAAACAATAGATGAGGAGTCTCTTAAAAAAATAGCCGAAGGAGACACTAAAAATCTAACAGACGGAGTCCTTATCAAGGTTGATGAAATACTCGGGGCTGCCGAAGACGTAGGCTGGGGCTATACAGAAATATCTAAAGCTATAAATATGCTACTTGATAATAAACACCCATCGGAAGCAACTGATAATTTTTAATATACATTAGTTTTCAATCAAACATAACACCATTTTGCAGTAGCTATCATTTTTATCCCATATCTTTACAGAAATACCACTAACACATATACCCCAATGCACTAAACCAAAATAGAAGTAATGTATTTAAAATATATTATTTAATAAAATTAATGACTTATAGGTTTAACATTAAATATTTTTAATTTTACAGGAATTTTAAACTTGAAAAAAATATCGTATCTATGGTTTTATAAATAAGGCTGTTTTTCATTTTAGAGGCTCTTTATGATTAAAAGTGGGACATTGTTCCTTGAAATATAACTAATGTTTGGAGGCGTTGATGAAGAGAATTACAATTGTTAGAAAAACTGCTGGATTAAAACCAACATGTTCATGCTGTAAAGTTGGTCCCATATATCAGTACGCTTAATTGAAAACAAATTTTGGCATTAGTTTAGCACGAGAATGTTTTTTGTATAATACGCAGAGAGTTTAATATTTACTTCCCTTCTACTAAGCAGTGCTTATTTTAAGTATTGTCATTTTAAGAACCAAGTAAGGATTTATGTTTAGCAAGAGGGGAAGTAAAGTATTATGGTCATCTTAAATGAGGATAGCTTTAAATAATCTTAGTTATTTTTAAAAACATATGAATTTATGTGTAATATACTAAAATTATCGTCATATACCATTAAGCTCAGCGCTCAAAATGATGAAGGGATATATCTGTATTCATTAAAAAATGGAAACGTTATACACATTGATAAGATTGATGCGCAAGATGATAATAAAGACAATAAAATAGAAGCATTTTTTGAAAATGATGAAAAAGAATTGCTTGTCGAAATGGGATTTTTAGTCGAAGACATAGAAAATGAAAGACAATCAGTAATTGATCTTGTTGATAACATGAAGATAGAAAATAAAGAAGCCCTAATAGCAATTTCCCTAACAGAAAAATGTAACTTGAGCTGTCCCCACTGCTTCTTTACAATAAAAGACAACCTAAATCATATAAGTGAAAACTCCATCAAAGGCATAATTAACTTTATACGTTCCAGTATTATTAATAACTGTAATACTGTTCGCATAATTTTTTACGGCGGTGAACCTCTAATTAACATTAAAGCCCTAATAACGCTTGCCCAAAAGATACAGGATATATCCAAAGATGTTGATTTCGTAATGTCTATACAAACAAATGGTACGCTTTTAACACCACATAACGTCGAAAAGCTTGTAAAGGCAGGTATTAAAAAAGCAGTAATATCGGTTGATGGACTTTTGCACGATCAGGTGCGATTTTTTAAAAACAAGGCCGGTAGTTTTAATATTGTTATAGATAATATTGCTTATATATGTAAACATGAATTAATGGAAATAGTAATAAACAGCACTTTTGCAAAAGAAGATTATATGTTAAGTTATTCAACAGAATATTTTGATATTCTGTATGATAAAGGAATAGCCCAAAAAATAGTGGATTACAACTTTTTTCCAAGACTTGATCAAGGCTGTGGCTATGGTTGTAAAACTACTGATGAGGAATGGTTATACAAACCTACTGTTGAACTAAGAGATGAATTGCTTAAACGAACAATTAAAACTCATCCAATTATAGCCCCAAGTTTTTGTGGAGTAGAGTTAGATAATTTTTTCTTTATTTCACCAGAAGGAACTATATATAAATGTCCCCTACTAAAGGATTACAGTATTGGAAATGTATTTGAAGGAATAAAAACCCATTCCCATGATTTCCAATTAAGAAATTGGAAATATAACGCAGAGTGTAAAAGTTGTAAATATCTACCGTTATGCTATGGAGGGTGTAAGGCAATGTCTATATCAAAATCAAATAATTCAAAAATAGATTGTAGAAAACTTTTTTATGGAAAAGTACTTGAAGATTTAATTAGACAGGATATTATGTACGGTATTTAGAAAAAATATTCCTTACTATAAAAACGAATAAGTTTAAGTATACAAAAAAATAAGGGCGAACACATAGGTTCGCCCCTACATAATAGATGTGGAGTGATAGACCTGTGTTTCGATGCGGTGTTCTTCGTGGAGTGAATATTGTATTTTTGCAAACTTATTTAAATGACATACTACCCTATTAAGCTATTTTATAGCATACAAGATGATGGCTTTATAGCCATAATACCGGACTTGCCTGGAACTTCTGCTTTCGGTAAAACACAAGAAAATGCTATTAGAGAAATAAACATTGTAAAAGAATTATGGATTGAAACAGCCCGTAAGGAAGGCACAAAAATTCCAGAGCCATCTCCTATTGAGTTTAATATTAATAAAGACAACAAATATAGTGGAACGGTTTATATAAGGACACCCAAATCCCTACATAAGCAACTGGTCGAGAAGGCTAAGGCTGAAGGTGTAAGCTTAAACCAACTTTGTATATATTTATTATCTAAAAATCTTGGGATTTCAGTATCTAAAGATTAATAAAATATCTTTATACCACCTTCTACCCACCTATCCTCATTTTTATAAGTTTCACTGTAATATTGTGCACTGTTAAACAGATTATGAACCGAAAAAAAGGTGTTCATTACAAACCTGCCTTTCTTAATAAGTCTTATATTGGAATTAATATTAAAAATCATGCTACTTGAAGGATTGTATATTTCATAAATATCTCTCCATTTAATATAATGTGCATTTAAAACAGAGGTAAATCTATTTTTCTTATATTCAAGATTTACATTACAGGAATGATGGCCAATACCACTTACATCAGTACCTGTGGAAAGATTTTTTGCATCAACAAAGGCATAACCGCCCTTTAACAAAAAATTATAGATAGGGGTAGTCTGAAACTCTACTTCAAAACCTTGATAGCGTAAATCATAGTTATTAGAAGTATAATACTTGCCCTGTTCAGGAACATACGTAGACCAAACAGAATCAGTAACATCATGTCTAAAGAAATATAAACCAACCCAGACATATTTTAATGTCTTAGTTTCAAGACCAACCTGATAGGACCATGCCTTTTCCACTTCAAGGTCGGGATTTGGAAGATAATAAACACCAACACCATAGGTATCAATCAAAGAGGGAATTGTAAATCCCCTTGTAACAAATAATTTTACATTATAATCCTTGGCAATCATATACGTAAGACCAATACTCGGACTATAAAATGTCCCATTAGTACTTGTATGGTCGTATCTAAAGCCTGGGGATACTGAAAACCTGCCAAAGACAATAGAGTCATTAGTAAAAAGAGCCCATTTTTCAAGTTTTTCCTTACCACTGCTCAAGACTCCCGATTCAAGCTCCATATCATCAAACTCACCACCTACAACCAACGTATGCCCCTCCCCCTTCCAAGCCAAAGTACCAGTAGTGCCATATCCCTTATCAATCATATCCGTTTGATTTAATAAATTACTGTCATCCCCCATGGCATACGTATCGTCTTGGTCTTGTCTGAGGTACCGTATACTTAAATTAAGATCAATATCTTTACGTATTGATGACTTAAGAGTCAGTTTTGATAAAACATTTCTATAATCATTATTTATATAAATATCATAACTTTCATCATGCCCTGCCCCACGCTTTGTATCAACCAGTCCTAATTCCAACATTAAATTAGTCCTATCAGATATGTCTACCTCTGCCTTTGCAAAAAAATTTCTGGCATCAAGTTTTGTATTTCGGTAAAACCCACCACTTGTCAGTTTTCCACCATACAAATAATAGCCCACATTTCCTACCTTACCAGAGGCCTCACCCCTGTAATCACCGGAATCTTGCTCCCCGTACGACACCGAAAGCATACCACCAGCCTTCACCGAATAATCAACAGACTTAGTTATAACATTAATAACACCACTTAAGGCAGAACCCCACGCCGATGAAGCTGGCCCTTTTATTATCTCTATCCGCTCAATATACTGGACAGGTATATCGCCAATCCTTGCAAAATTGTTACCAAGGTCATTTATCGTAACACCATCAATAGCCACCTTCACATGCCTAAAATCAGCCCCTTGTACCTTCACAGACGAATAATTACCATAAACAAGCCTTACATCTACTTGCAAACCGGTAACCATATTTAACACCTCAGCAAGCGTATGGGCATTCATCTCCTCTATTTCCTTAGCAGTTACAACCACAATATTTTCCGGTACCTGCGAAAGCGGCTTTAAATATCTCGTAGGAGTTACAACTAAGGCATCTTCTCCAAACATCATAGATAGCACCTTCTCCTCATCATCGTCGGCAAATGCCTTCCCTGTTTCAGCCAAAAGACTAAAAAGTATAAAACAAAATATGTATATTTTTAAATGACTTACCATCTTTAGATTAAATATTTTTAATGTATTATACGAAATTCCTGTGGACTTTTCAATAAATTTTGTGTAAGGATTTAGTAAAATTTTTTTTATAGATAAAAAATATTTATTTATGATAAGATATTATTAGAAGTAGGGAATTGAAATCTTTTTTTATAACGATGAAGGTGTAAGTAGATTATGAAAAAAAAACTTCATAAAATATTTATAATATCTCTTCTAACACTACTAACGTACACAAACATAATATTTGCAAATGATGTAGTTATAGTCGAAGGTAAATCATATGAACCATACGAGAAAGCTATCGCAGGATTTCAAAAGACATGTGCCTGTACAATAAAAGAAGTACTTTCTATTGATATATTAGATATTTACACCACAAGGAAAATATACGAGGCAAGACCAGAACTGATAGTAGCAGTAGGCGAAAAAGCCCTTAAAGAAGTTTCCAATATTAAAGATATACCAATATTGTACACAATGGTACTACACCCTTATAGTATAGTAGAAAATAAGAATAACATAAGTGGAATAAGCATGCACATACCAGCAAACAAACAACTAACAGTATTCCTTGATGTTTTACCACAAGTTAAAACAATAGGCGTTTTATACACCTCTGACGAAGAAAGAGAAATCCTCCCAAGCATTAAAAATGCAACTCAAAAACACGGCGTAGCCCTAAACGAGCGCCTTGTAGATAAACCACAAAGCATACCAGCTATTTTAACAGACATTAAAAACAAAATAGATGCCCTATGGATACTACCAAATACAAAAATAGTCACACCGGAGACCACCGAATATCTAATACTGTTTTCCATGGAAAATAATATACCAATATTAACGTTTTCTGAAAATCAAACGCAACTAGGCGCCTCTATTTCACTAAATATAGACCCATACGATATGGGAAAACAAACAGGACAAATGGCTACATTACTTTTTAAAAACCAAAATAAACCTGTTTTAATAAAAGAACAAGAGGCAATGACTGCTAAAATCTCTATAAATCAAGCAGTTGTTATGAATATGCAGTTAACACTTAATGAAAAATATAAAAATGTGCAAACTGTAAAATTCCATCTTGCTAATCTCCAATAATTTGAAGATTGAAAATGCTCAAAATTCAAAAGTGTTTTCAAAATTATTTTCATGTAAAGGTCTTAACAATATCCATTATGTGTATATTCTTAATGTTCACCCTATTTACATATAATTCAATAGAAATTGGAAATGAGCAGATAGAGGGTGAATTAATAAGAAACGGCCATACACTCATAAGACTCCTTGCATACAATTCACGAATAGGACTGTTTTCCGAAAATAAGATATTATTAGAAAATGCAGCACAAAGTATTATGCAGGAAAAAGATGTAATCTCTGTGGATGTATTTGATAAAACTGGAAAACTCCTGCAAACTAACAAAAAACAAAGAAATGGGTACATTCACCACAATAGTGCAAACAGTGAACAAATAACAATAGATAAAAGCATAATTAATGAAATCAATCCAATCGTAGTTAAAAAAGAAGACGGCTTTATAGAACTACTTGCACCAATATATAATATAAATATATTTGCCATTGATGACAAATTAACACCATCAGCTACGGTGGATGCCGACAAAAAAACCTTACTCGGTTTTGCACGCATTACAATTTCAACGTGTGCCCTGCAAATAGGCAAAAAGGAACTGATGCACAAAAACCTCATTTTATTTATAATCTTTATCCTATTGGCAATTATAGTAATATATTTTTCGATAAAACAAATCACAGAACCACTGACAACCTTACGTGAACAACTAAGGGTATTTGCTGAAAAAGGCACTGTCAATAAACTACCAATTAAAACATCTGATGAAATAGGTAAAGTATCTCAGGCATTTAACGATATGGTTAATACCTTGCATAAAAAGGAAGAAGAACGCCAAAAACTGGAAAAACACATGATGAAAATCCAAAAATATGAAGCCATTGGCCTTCTATCCGGTGGCATTGCTCATGATATAAATAACATACTAACCGCTTTTATTGGGAAAATATCACTTGCACGTCTATACATACTTAAAGATGCCTACGTTGCCATTGAACGTTTAAACGAGGCATTGGCAGTTATACAAGATGCCAAAGAGCTATCAAAACATTTGCTCACACTATCTAAAGAAGGTATGGCTTTAAAAAAGGCACCAACAGATATGAACTCTTTACTAAAAACAACAACAGACTTTATACTTGGTGGCTCAACCGTTCAATACACAATCAGTACACCAGACAACATGTGGATGTGTAACATAGATGCCAACTATATTAATCAAGTAATAAATAACATTTTATTAAATGCTAAAGTAGCTATAGGCGAAAATGGCATAGTAATTATAAATGCTGAAAATTTTATCATTAACGATAATAACACCATTCCTCTAAGCCCAGGTAAATATTTAAAAATCTCAATAAAAGACAATGGTATAGGAATGGATGAAGAATGCCTTAATAACCTGTTTACACCTTTTTTTACAACTAAAAAGGAAGGGACAGGCTTAGGCCTTGCTACATCATACTCAATTGTACAAAAACACGACGGCCACCTAAGCGCTGAATCAAAGCCTGGCGAAGGCACCACGTTTTATATCTACCTGCCAGCACTACAACCCCTACCCAATGACCAGCCAAAGGTAAAACAACACACACAAAATACCAAAATCACCCCCAAAATACTCTTTATGGATGACGATGACGACATACGTGACAGTATCGGCGAACTTATGAAATCCCACGGATATGACATAACCACCACAAGTGAAGGCAATGAAACCATACAACTATATAATGAAGCCCTGCGTTTAAATAATCCTTTCGATATTGTCATACTCGATTTGACAATACAAAATGGCATGAATGGTATAGATACAATCAAATATCTTAATAAAATAGACCCATTAGTTCAAATTATAATAGCAAGCGGTTATACAAAAAATATTATAAATGATAATAATTGCCCTATTATATATAAGGCAATTGTACAAAAACCATACTCTGTGGAAGATATAATAAATGCCATTAATTCTATTGATGATTAAAATTTCGATGAGCAAGTTTTTTCTTCTTGATTTTTTTACAAACTACTAAAACGCAATACAGACTTGGTATTTCAGCATTACAAAGAACATAGGAGAGCATCATAGGTCTGCCCCTACGCGTCTATTTGTAGGGGCGAATCAGGGCTTGCAATTACAATTATTTGTCAACTTAAAAAAACTTGCTCATATAGTTTCATCTATCTTCTTTCAATATAAGAGCATTTCTAAAAGAAACCGGTGTAATACTTTTATCTTCAAAGCCGAACTGTTTTAGTCTCTTTAGGTATTCAGTTGCAACCATTTTCTTTCTACTGCCATTCTTATCTTCTATTTCTAATTCGATTCTGCCTTCTTCTGCAATCTTTTTACAAGCTTCATAATATTCTTCTATTGTCATTAAGGTTTTCCTCTTTTGTTATTTTATTTTGATTTTAGCAAAATAGATGACAATTATCAATAAAATAAAAGTTAATTTAGTTTATTTGGCCTAATCAAAGAGGATACTAAAAAAAATGTTTTTAGATTTAAAGTAGGTAAAACAAAGCTGCAAACTATCTATTTTTTAACGTTAAGGCGTTTAAAACTGGACAGATAGATAAAACACTCATTACAATCCCTCATTGTTTTTCCACATCGCATGTTTTTTAATTCCCAACATGGCTTTGCCTTATCCACATAGGCAATACACTTTCGCCTGTCTTGCTCAGCACAATTACTAATCTCCCAACAAGGGGCATAGTCAAGTAAAAGCTTTATTCCTTCAATACTAATTTTTTTGTCATGAATTATATTTCTTACACACCTTAACCACTTAATATCATTTTCAGAATAATACCGGTTTTTATTTCTTCTAGAAGGCTTAATAAGTCCATGTTTTTCATAAAGACGCAAGGTTTGGTCGGTAATACCAATCAACTCAGAGACAACACCAATAGGGTATAGAGGCATATTTTCTTTCTTTTCTAAAAAATCCTTTCCATTATCACTTTTTTTCATAACGAAACTACCCCTTCTATAATCTTGATTTTCAGACCACCTATATTTCTAATTATTATACTATCTTTCTATTTTAGAATACAATTCAATTATTATATATAACATAAGACTTATCATTAGCAACGTATATAAACCATCCCCTAACAAAATCTTTAAAAAAGCTAATAATTTTGTAGAATTTTTTAATCAAGATTTATTATATTATTAATATAGTATATATCCCTGTGGACGATCGTTGTAAGCATGTTGTTATTCATGTTATTTCAAAAAGATAGACAGAACAATTCCACAATATTTTTTAAAATATTTTTAAACCCAAATCCCCTCAATAAAAGCCTCACAATAGGGACAATGGCTATTGCTTAACACATTCTTTTTTACGCTAAATCCGTGTCTT
Organism: Candidatus Magnetomicrobium cryptolimnococcus; assembly: GCA_018606805.1. Lineage (GTDB taxonomy): Bacteria > Nitrospirota > Thermodesulfovibrionia > Thermodesulfovibrionales > Magnetobacteriaceae > Magnetomicrobium > Magnetomicrobium cryptolimnococcus. The sequence goes on along the minus strand of JAGYWI010000016.1, from coordinate 15,613 downwards.
TCAACTAATAGGCTTTTACAGCGCGGACAATACGTATTCTCCCAGCCATCAACATACATGTTCCCCCCATACACGTATTTAAGCCCTACTTCAAACCCTATCTTCCTAGCACGTTCGAGGCTTTCCTTGGGTGTCTCCATTCTATCATTAAGCTTATACGTTGGATAAAACGCTGTAACATGCCATGGAATCGCCTGATCTAGTGCTCTTATAAATGTAGCAATGTCTTTTAGTATAACGTTAGAATCATTCAGTCCGGGTATTAGTAAGGTGGTAATTTCAATCCAAACGCCTTTTTCCATCATCAGCTTAATAGTTTCCTCTACTGGTTGAAGCCTCGCACCACAGATTTCCTTATAAAACTTGTCATCCCCTTTTAAATCTATATTATTACCATCAAGGTAGGGCACTATAACTGCGGCACTTTCCATAGTCATAAACCCATTACTTACAAAGACGTTTTTAATACCGCGCTCACGCGCAAGGGTAGCACAATCAAGTGCAAATTCCATATAAATAGTGGGTTCAGTATATGTATAAGAAATACTCTCACAACCTTCCCGCTGGGCAGCATCAACCACCTGCTCAGGTGTTATGTCCGTACCTATTATGCCTCCCATGTGTTCCTTCGGATACTGGGAAATGGAGGCATTTTGGCAGTGTAGACATTTAAAATTGCATCCAACCGTAGCTATTGAAAGTGATTTAGAACCAGGCAGAAAGTGAAAAAGTGGTTTTTTCTCTATTGGGTCAATAGCAGTTGAACAAATCTTGCCATAAACAAGGCTGTAAAGAGTACCTGCTCTATTTTCTCTAACACCACAAAGCCCTCGTCGCCCATTATTAATGGTACAACGGTGGGCACACAACGAACATCGTACCTGCTGTTTATCTAACTTCTCATATAAAATAGCCTCTTTCATTACAAATCACTCCATCCGTATTTGCCTATTAATGGAACAAAGACGCAGGAAACCGAAAACCCTTTAGTTAGTCCCCCTTTGCGTTTTGTCAATTTCAGCAACTGTTGCGTAAACTTTGAACCAACAGGAGCCACTATAATCCCCACACCATCAGCAAGCTGCTCTATTAGCCCTTGTGGAATATCCGGACACCCTGCCGTTATGATTATCTTATTAAAAGGTGCCTTTTCCTGCCACCCGATAGTACCATCAGCAACTATTGAATAAATATTTCTATATCCAAGCTCATCAAACTTCTCTACCGCCCTTCGTTGCAGCTCTACTATTCGTTCTACCGTATACACCTCAAAGGCTATCTCGGCTAAAACACACGCCTGATAACCGGAACCCGTACCTATTTCAAGGACACGGTCGTTTTTATTAAGCTCAAGCAATTCGGTCATTACAGCAACCATATAGGGTTGAGAAATGGTCTGTCCGTTACCAATAGGCAGAGCAGAGTCTGCGTATGCCCAAGATAGGTTTTCCTTACCAACAAACACATGGCGCGGTACGTTAAGCATAGCATTGAGCACATTGGAATCCCTAACCCCACGCGCAGCTATTTGGTTTCTAACCATCAACTCTCTATCTTTCAGATATTGCCCTTTAGCGTTTTCCATCGTTTTTTTTAAGTTAAAACATATTATTCCAATTTTTCTTTAAATATCCAAGTGCATCATAATTAGTAAGGTCAAGATGTAATGGCGTTATAGAGATATAACCAGCCTCTATAGCCAAGAAATCCGTATCATCGCCCTCTTGCCATGAGGATTTACCACCACCTATCCAGTAGTGCTTCTTGCCCATAGGGTCATAGTACTCGTGTATAGAATCCAAATAAACGCGCCGCCCCTGACCTGTAAACTTAACACCTTTTATATCCTTTCCACCGGGTATATTCACATTCAATAAAGTATCCCGCGGCAGCCCCTTTTCAATAACAATAGCGGCAAGTTTTAATGCAAAAACAGCCGCCTCTGCAAAATAAAACTCCTCATGTGATGCAAGCGAAAATGCTATAGACGGTATACCTATGATAGTGCCCTCAATAGCAGCCGAAACGGTCCCTGAATAAGTTATATCATCACCGAGATTACCGCCTTTATTTATACCTGAGACAACAAGGTCTGGACGCCGCTCAAGCACCTTGCTAACGCCAAGGGTTACGCAATCCGTTGGGGTACCGTTTACGGAATAAACGTCTTTTTGAATTTTATTGACAAAAAGCGGTCTGTGCATTGTCAATGAATGGCTAGTTGCACTCATCTCCCTATCTGGCGCTACCGTTACAGTGTCTGCAATGTTTTTCATAGCCTCATGCAAGGCAGCCACACCCGGTGAAAACACCCCATCATCATTTGTTACTAATATTAATGGCATCGTTCTTATTTCGTCTCACCCTCATTATTGTTTAATTTATTATCTGCCCCTTTACCGTTACTATTTTTTTCACCCTCTTTTTTCATCGCAGTGCGTATTTCCGTCAAGCGTTTTTCAACGAGGTAGTTTATCGTCCCCTCCGGATAAGTACCGTCTTCTAATTGGTCGCCCGCCTTAAGTCCAGTAAGCAGTTCAAAACCCTCATCAATGAAGTCTATGGAATAGACAAAAAACAAGCCTTTTTCCACTGCTTCAGTAACTTCCCTTTTTAACATAATGTGTTTTTCATTTAACCGTGGGATAATCACGCCATGGCTACCATTTAGCCCTCTGTAAGCACATAAGTCAAAAAACCCCTCTATTTTTTCATTTAAACCGCCAACAGGCTGCACACGTCCATTTTGGTCCATCGAGCCAGTTACAGCCATACACTGACGAATAGGCACATTTGCTATACTACTGATAAGGGCATAAAATTCCGCACACGTTGCACTATCCCCCTCGATGATACCGTACAACTGCTCAAAGGTTATGGATGCTGATAGTGTAATTGAGTTTTTGATGGCATACTTGCTGCCAAGGTAATGGCTTATGGTAAGTACTGCCTTTTCATGAATCTTACCACTCATCTTGATTTCCCTTTCGATATTGACAACCCCTGCCTTCCCCATATAGGTGCGCGAGGTTATCCTCGACGGTTTACCAAAGCTATGGTCTCCCATATCAAGCACAGCAAGCCCATTTATCTGTCCTATAACCTCACCGCTTGTATCCACAATAACGGTGCCCTCTTTAGTCATCTCCTGCATAAGCTCTTCAATCTTTCTGTGCCTGTAGAGTTTTTCAGTCAACGCACGTTCTACGCTTTCACTATCTATGACAGTTTTATTGTCTTTTTTTGCCCAGTGGTCGGACTCACGCAGCACATCCGAGATAAACCCAAGCATCGTTGTAAGCTTATCTTGGTGTTCAGCTACCCTTGAGCCATACTCTACAATCTTAGCAACGGCTGAGGTATCAAACGGTAAAAGCCCAGTCTCTTTACATTTAGTGGCAATAAAGGAGGCGTACTTTAAAACATTTTCCTCACTGCGGTCTATCTTACTAGCAAAATCCGCCTTCACTTTAAACAGTTCTTTATACTCATCATCAAGATTATATAAAGCATAGTAAAGCTCAGGCGTACCAATTAAAATCACCTTTACCTTAAGCGGTATCGGCTCAGGGCGTAAGGTCGTTGACGTTGCAAGCCTGTACTGTTCCCACACATCTTCAATCTTTATCTCATCGTTTTTAATTGCCTTTTTTAGTGTATCGTAGGCAAAAATATTTTTTAATAAATCAAGGACATCAATAACCAAGTATCCACCATTTGCCTTATGTAAAGAGCCTGGTTTTATCATAGTAAAATCAGTAACGGCCATACCATAATGCACCTTGTGCTCTATACGGCCAAACAGATTGTAATAATTTGGATTGGTCTCAAACACCCATGGAGCGCACCCCAAATCCCCATTATTGACAATGATATTCACATAATACTTATTGAAATATGTACCTTTTGGTAGCCGTTCAGTAGGGAAAAACATTGCCTGTTGACGCTGCTCATCTTGCTCGTCGTTAACCCTAAACTCATCAAGATTATTCAGCATATCTTCCCTTGCTTCTTCAAGATAGTTATTGACTTCTTCTTTATTATGCTTTTCCAATATGTCGTTAATCAACGGAGCTATCACTGAAAGAGCAGTTTCTCTATCAAACTTTTTTAATTTATTCTTAGAGTCCTTCTCGTTTTCCCGCAAAACCCGCATGACATCATTAAGTTTTTCTTGAAGGCCTCGACCAATTTGTTCAAGCCGCAGCTTCTCCGTCTCGTGCAGCTCTGCAAACTCCACTTCGGTCAGTGGCTCGCCATTTTTCTTAATAGGGGAAAGGAAAAACCCACCGCTTGCGCGCTTTATAGTAAAGCCCTTAACCTTAGCCTCATTGTCGAGTGCTTCAAGCTGTTCTTTTTGGATCTTCTGCAGGTCTGCCAATATATTATTTTTTTGTCTTACATACTCCCTTGAATCAAATACCTTAGGAATTTCCACCCTCAAGGTCTTTAAAAGCTCTTCCATATCCTGTTGAAAAATAAGAGCCTTACCTGGGGCAAAGGACATCGCCATAGGCACGTCCGGGTACTTGAAGTTGTAAACATAACACCAGTCATCTGGAATTGGAATATCTTTACATTTTTCTTTAATAATGTTTCTAATAGTGGAGGTCTTACCAGTACCACGCTCACCAAGGACAAACAAGTTAAACCCCTTACTATCAACATCAATACCAAACTCTATGGACTTTAAAGCCCTCTCCTGACCAATAGCGCTTTCATAGTAATCCGGCAGCTCTGCCGTCGTCTTAAACTTAAATATGCTCGACTCACACCTTTTATACAATGCCTGTGGACTTAATAACACCATAAACCAACCCCACCTTATACGTTTTACTATATTTTACCGCAATCTTCCTTAAACCTAATAGCATTGGGCTAAGACCGCGGGTGGTACTTTTTATACTCACCCTTAATCCTCTCCGACGAAACCTTCGTGTATATTTGAATAGTAGCAATATCACTGTGTCCGAGCATCTTTTGTATAGAGCGAAGGTCGGCCCCTCCTTCAAGCAAATGTGTAGCAAAACTGTGCCTAAGCGTATGCGGTGAAAGCTCTATACCGGCCTGCTTGCCGTAGGACTTAATGGTTTGCCAAAAGCGCTGCCTTGTCATAGGAGCACCCCTTTTACTTAAAAATAGATATGGAGAGGTTATACCTTTTTTAAGCATTTTAGGCCTCAGCACTGTCATGTACTCTTTTATACTACTTTTAGCCCGTTCATTTATGGGAATCAGCCGCTCCTTAGAACCCTTGCCAATTACTCGCATAAAACCGGCATCCATATTAAGCCACTCAACTTTAAATGAAACCAGCTCACTTACGCGCAACCCTGAAGAATACAAAAGCTCAAGCATAGCAATATCCCTTAACACGTAATCCGATGCTACCCTTGTACGTAAAAGCGTTACCACCTCATCTATCGAAAGCGCCTTTGGTAAGTGTTGCCATTTAGCTGGCAAATGCAAATTTTCAGACGGGTCATCATCACTGTACCCTTCAATCATAAGGAATTTACAATATGTGTGTATTGATGAAATAAGCCTGCAAATACTACTTATTGAGTAATCTTTCTCTCTAAGGAGTTCAATATAATTTACAATATCCTCTCTCCTAAAACCCTGTTTTTCATCACCTAAAAACTCATAAAACTTAGTCAAGTCATTATTATACGATTCAACAGTATTTAACGCCAAACCCTTTTCCACGGAAAGATAAGCCAAAAAACTGTTTAATAACTCACAATAATATTTGTCGCCTATCTGCCCTTTTTTGTTAAGGCTATTTTTTAGCCCCCTACCATTCATACGCTTTAAACCCCAACCCCTTTCATATAGTCTTCTATACCAGTAGCCTTTTTCAACTCATTATATACATACTCACCAATAGCAAGGAGATTAACCGTATCCTCTCTATTATATCGAATAAGTGTCTCCAAAGAGGCATCGTATCCCATCATGTAATCATTCCACAACCTTACAGCATCCTGTCCGTCCATACCATCAACTAAATCTTCACGTTTAATACCAAGATACTTTTCAACCTTCTTAAGCCCACCTCTTAACCCCAACCGCCTTGATGCCAAACATATGTCATAGTGAAACATATTAAAAGGTAAACTCGGAAACTCTTTTAAAAGAAAAGGGACATCAAAAACAGCCCCATAAAACGTAATTAGTATCTTATACGGAGCAAGAGCCTTTGATAGATTTTCAACAGTAAGGTCCCTCCCCCTAATAAGACACTGATACTCTTTACCATTATAAAGCCCAACCATCGTACAGTACCCACCAAAATCAAAGGCATAACCGTTAGTCTCTATATCCATACAAATAGCTTGCTCCCTATAACGCTTAAAAAACCTCCAATGCTCATTTCTATTAAAAATATCTGGATATAAATCCCATCCACCATTATCCAAAGAGTTAGAGAGCCGATACAACGTTTCATCAATATACTTTTTCCTCTCCTTTGTTATAAATGGTATGAAATTACAATTTATAAAATCATTCCAAGTACAAATCCCGTATCTCCATAACCTCTTTTCGGTACGTTCCCCTATTCCATTAATTATGGCAAAAGAATGCTTTATCATTCTTTTATTATACATAATATTGTAATAGTCTGTCAGAACTAAATAATAAAATTGGACAATGAAAAAGGAAATAGAAAAGCGGGGGAATAACAGGGAGGTGTGCCTTCGCACCCTTTTTGCCAAAAAAGGTTTTCCCCCACGCCTCTCCCACCTAACACATTAAGACGCTTCGTAGCGGCCATTTTTATCATATATAAATAGCGGTCTTTCAAGCGTGAAATCCGGCTTGCCCTCCTTAACCGCCTCTATTAAAAACATCTTTGCCTGACTTTTTAAATCTGCATGTATAAACTGAACCCGCTTTGGTTCAAGTCTTTTTTTTCGCAAAAGCTCAAGTATTTCTACAAAACGACAGGGATGATATATAATAACAAGCCGCCCTCTAGCCCGCAAAATGTAAAACGCCGATTCTATTAACTCAGCCACTGAAAGTAATGTTTCATGTCTTGCCACTGCCCGCTCACCGTTTGGACTTAATCTACCACTATTTGGCTTTCTATATGGCGGATTTGACACAATTAAATCATACGAATTTTGTACAAGCTCACTTTCCTTTATTAATCTTATATCTAAATGCACCGCCCTCACACGCTCAAGCAAACCGTTTAGCTCTATATTTTGTCTTGACAAATTAAATAAATCCTCCTGCAATTCAATTAACGTAACCTCCGCTGTTGCGTAGCGCTTAGCAAGTAATAAACCAACAATGCCTGAGCCAGCACCAAAATCAGCTATTTTTTTTGGATAACTCAAATTTATGAAGTTTGCCAGCAAAACGGCATCTATAGAAAACCTGTAGCCATTGCGTTTTTGCAAAACACTCACACCATTAATCTTATCAAGGGTTACATCCACAATATATTTCACTCTTATTCAAATTTGTCATGTATAATATAACTGATATGTATAAAAATATGGAGCTATCATATGCTTTTTTTTAAAATCTTTAAGCAAAAAAAGGATATAAAACCTCAAAAGACAGCCACTGTGGATAACAATAGTGAAATAACAAATGCAATTATAAATAAATTTACAGAAGAACTATCTAAAAACCCACAAAGTATCAATAATTATTTTGAAAGAGGCTCTGCATATTTAAAATTAGGCAAATATAAAGAAGCTGTTGCTGATTTCGATATGGCAATAGCAATAAAACCCAAATACTCAGATGCCTTCTACAACCGAGGTATTGCACATGAAAAACTCGGCAACTACCACCGAGCGGTTGAGGATTTCACCTACACAATCAAACTAAACTCTAGAAGAGTTAACGCATACTTCAATAGGGCCATAGCAAACAGCAAACTCGGTAACCATGACCTATCAATAAAAGACTATACAATCGTAATAGACCTTAGTCCACACAATAGCGAGGCATACTTTAACAGGGCACTAGCATATGGCAAACTTGGCGAATACGAAGAGGCTATCCGGGACTTTACTAAGGTTATTAAACTCTCTCCAAGAGATATACAGGCATACTACGCAAGAGCAGAGTTTCACAACCTAGTAACCGACTACATAAATGCAGTAGGAGATTACTCAAAAATTATACAAATAAATCCACAAGATGCAAAGGCATACTACTGCCGCGCTATGGTCTTAGATAAGATAGGAAACTCTACAGACGCTGAAAAAGACTATAAAATGGCAGCCAAGCTTGGTTATAAAAAATAAAAGATAGTCCTAAAAAGATACAGACTATACTAAAATAAAAATGGTTTGCAAAAAATAATAGTGGTGTTTTTTTATACCTCACGAAAATAGTGTTTTTGGGGTTCAAGGGGCAAAGCCCCTTGTGCGGGATTCCAAAGGGACTCGTCCCTTTGGCTGGAGTGTGAGGACAGCGCCCTCACTATGTATTTGTTTCCTTATTATTTTTAATAATGGTTTGTAAACCTAATTTGTTTTGGTATACCAAAATGTTATGTGCCTAGCTTATCCTTTAAGTCCTGTTCGATTATCTGCTTTTTATCATTTATATACCTCCATTCTGTGTGTAATCTCATACACAAACATAACTACACCATCATATTCAAATATAATTCTATAATTCCCTATTGTAGTCCCATATATACTTTATTCTTTAAGTGCTCTAAGCACCTTATTTGCACATAAAGAACCACCTATAATTGTTCCCGTAAAGCCACCTCCGGGAAAAGACCATGCAGAGGCAAAAAACAGGTTCTTTATTGGCATATTAATATCCATTCTTTTTAAGCCAGCTTGTGCTGGTATTTGGGAGTAACCATAGATACTACCACATGGGTTCTTTGTAAAATGTTTTATTGTCTGAGGGGTTGACACATCATAATATTCAATTTCCTTCTTAATGCCTGGCAAAACCCCTTCAAGCCTATTTATAAAAATCTTGGCTAACTCCTTTTTCTTTTCAGTATATTCATTATCTGTAAGATACTCCCAGTTTGATAAGTAATCTATTATACTTATAACACCAACGCCTCTATTGTTTGCGACAAGTCCGGAATCTATCTGACTATAATCAACAAAGACATAACCTCTCTGAGCATAGTCCACATTTTTAATAGAGCACGGTTTCGTAATATCCTTGTCATATACGAAAGTAATATAGTGTTTATTGCCAATGGACTTCAGTGGCCTTTTAAGGCACAAGTATATTGACAGCATTGACGGAGATGCCTTTAACTTATTTATACGATTTCTTACTTTTTTTAATTTACTCGTTTTCACTCTATGGGTTAATTCATTAATAACATTAGGAATAGCAGCATTAGCTACGACCACCTTAGCGTAAATTTCTTCAAGGCGGCCGGTCAGGTTTTCCGAATCAACGTACTTAATCCCTCTAACCTCATTATGGCGTACTATTATTTCTCTAACCGTATGGCCAAGAAGCACTTGTCCGCCATTTTCAGTAATAATCCGTGCAAGGTAGTTTGAAAGCACCTGAGAGCCACCCTTAATGTAGTAACTCCCACTATAATAGCTATCTTGAACAGCAGCATAAAACAATAGGCTTAATTCATATGGATTATCATGGTAAAAACTGTGATTAGCAAATAATATAAGTTTTAACTCATCATCTTTTATTATGGAGTCAATAAAGCTACCTGCTGTCTTTTTCCCATAGCGAAATAAGTTAGGAAATATAAATGGCATCAGTGGAAACACAACATAACTTTTCCATCTTTCGCACGGAAAATCGTAGATTTCCTTTCTGATTCTTTTTAAAACATCAAAATATTTAGTAATCCCATCGCTTTCATGTGGAAACCTTTTCAAAAGTACCTTCATAGCTTTTTCTCTGCCATTAGGGATAACAATATCGGTTTTCCCATGTATAAATCTATAAAATTCCGGAAGCTTTATAAACTCTACACTATTAAAAACACCCAGTTTTTGAAACACCTCTTTTTTTAAATCAAGCTCATCAAGCCCATCTAACTCATGAAGGCCGGCATCAAACGTATACTCTTTTCTGCTAAATATTCTAGCACAGCCACCCACATTCATCTGCTGCTCTACTAAAAATACACGTTTACCACTTTGGGCAAGCAAAGCCCCAGCCGTTAGGCCACCAAGACCACCACCTACAACAATTATATCATATTCCATACCAGAGCTACCCATTTTCCATTATAACATACTAATTATCAATAAATTCAGTAATATCTTTCCTATATCGTAACGGCACGAAGTGCCTTTGAAGTTCCGGATTCTTGCGTTCTTCTATAGATAGGGCATTAAAATAAGTACGCCATAAATCTTGATAAAATTTTTCATTTTCACAAATGACACTACCACAAGCCTCTAAATTAATAAAACTTACACACTGACGGTTATAAATAATCGCATGACCTCTACTGATGTCATGAATAACCCACAATTGGTTACAGAAACGTCTTTGAAAATGTGTAGATAAAAAGGTAAGGATATTGTATTTAGGTTGAATTTTAGCATAAAACACACCATCAGCTGATTCTTCAAACCTCACAAACCCCTTTAACCTATGGATTTCGTAGTTTACTTTGTGTGCCAGCGCCTGTACCTGCCGAACTACCCCATCATTTAAGCAATTATCTAAGCAGTTATCAACCCCCCGACCGACCTTAAGTCCCAACAGTATATAATTATAGATTAGCATCTCCACCCCCCTTGCCTCTGAGTGAAAGGCATAGGTTACATTATCAAGGCACACAGGGGAGATTTGCTCTCTAATTAGTTTCGTAATCCATCTACATTTATCATCCGAGTTTTCAACAATAACATCTTTTGAAAATAAATCCACCTCTTGAGAGTTTTTAGTATAAATCTTACAAGGTTGAGCTACCTTTAAAATAAAACAATCATGTAAACAAGATAAAAAACCATCAAATGTCCCGTCATATAAATAACTAACCATCAAGGCTAACACCGGACACTCTGAGCAAAAGGCAACCTCAACTGCTCAGGCTCACTATATTTAGAAATACACTCATCCACAAGTTTCTTTCGGATTTTTTCTTCAGTTATAATAGTTTTTCCGTAATATTTCCCATCTGCGGTAATAAAATATTTTGCCCTCTTAAGCACAATGCCAAGTTTTTTTAAATCATCCGCCTTTAAGCGTGTCAGTTTTCTTGCTCTAAGGATTTTATCGGCAGATTTTACACCAACCCCAGGCACTTTTAGTAATACACTATAATCAGCCGTATTTATTTCAACAGGAAACATGTGCAAATTACGTAGCGCCCATGAAGCCTTTGGATCAAGGGCAGCATCAAAAAACGGTGTCTCATCATTTAAAAGCTCATGCGGTTTAAACCCATAAAAACGTAAAAGCCAATCCCCCTGATACAAACGATGCTCACGAAGAAGCATTGGCTTAGCATTTGATGGAAGCCTCCGGTCATTATTTACAGCAACATAAGCGGAATAATAAACACGTTTTAATTGCATCTTACGATACAGGCTTTCACTTAGCGTCATAATATGCAAATCACTTTCGGGCGTTGCACCAATAATCAGTTGCGTACTTTGGCCAGCAGAGGCAAACGGCGGATAATGCCTTGATTTAGTACCCTCTTCTTTTGCACACTTAAGCTCATACGCAACCTGCCCCATAGGTTTTAAAATAGCATCTTTAGATTTATCTGGACAAAGCAAATTAAGACTCTTATTTGACGGCAATTCAATGTTAACACTAACCCTATCTGCCAAAAGCCCTGCTTTTTTAATAAGAACGGGGTCAGCACCCGGTATTATTTTTAGGTGTACATAACCACCAAAGCCCTGCTGCTTACGCAGTATTTCAACTGAGCGTATAAGAAGTTCCATCGTATAATCTGGGTTTTTAATGATGCCGGAGCTTAGAAAAAGCCCCTCTATATAGTTTCTCTTATAAAAATTAATGGTAAGCCCTGATATTTCTTTAGGGGTAAACGATGCCCTTCTTATGTCATTACTTCGCCGATTAATACAATAAGCACAGTCATACACACAAAAATTAGTTAAAAGCACCTTTAAAAGAGAAACACACCTGCCATCCGATGTCCATGAGTGACAAATGCCGGCAGGCGTAGTTGAACCAAAAGAGCCCTTATAGGCATCACCCTCTTTTACACCACTTGATGAACACGACACATCATACTTAGCACTTGCAGCCAGTATATCAAGCTTTCTATAAATAGGCAGCACTGACGTGGTAGATGAAAAAGGCGGTCCTTGCCCCCTTGCAACTTTATTAAACATAAGGTTACCTACAAATTAAATTAACGAAAGTTTTCACTTATATATCGAACACGCTCCGTAACTGGCGGATGAGAGTAATGAAATTTAACATAAAGCGGATGCGGATGGAGGTTTGATAAATTATCCTTAGAAAGTTTAATCAAAGAGCTAATAAGGCTCTTATTGTCGCCTGTAATGGTACAGGCAAAACGGTCTGCCTCCCTTTCGTGTTTTTGAGAGTAGGCATTGAAAATCGGCGCAAGTGGAAACACAACAATACTTGCTACAAACCCAAAAAGTACAAACTTTGTATAAAAAGTACTCTGCTCAATCATAAAAATATAAGGCAATACCTCTGATTCCAATACCAGATGCGAAACATACAAAACAATAAAAGAAAGCACTTCGTATAAAACAATACGCTTTATAATATGTCGTTTCTTCCAATGTCCCGCCTCATGAGCAAGGACAGCTAAAATCTCAGATGTATTCATCTTTGCTAAAAGTGTATCGAAAAGAACAATCCTCTTAGTCCGCCCAATGCCAGTAAAATAGGCATTTGTGTGCTTACTCCTTTTAGAGGCATCCATCTTAAATACCTTGCTAACAGAAATACCAGCCTTTGCCATAAGGTTTTTAATATCACCAACAAGTGATTCTTCCTCTATAGGTGTAAACTTATTAAATAAAGGCTCTATAATATAAGGCGACACATACATAATCAATATACTAAAAAGAAAGAAAAATAGCCACAACCATAACCACCAGTCATGACTTACACTGATAAGCCAAAGAGCAGCACTTATAACAATGGACATAATAATCCCCGAAAGGATAAGACCTTTTATAAGGTCTATAACCCATAACTTTACGGTCATCGTATTAAACCCAAACTTACTTTCTATTTTAAATGTCCTGTAAAAATCAAATGGCATACCAAGTACTGTCTCAATAAAGCTTAATATAATAAAAAACACCAAACCAGACACAATAAATGACTGATTTAACGATACAATCCATAGATTGAAAATATTTAAAAGACCACCAAAAATAAAAATTATAAGCATAATATTATTAAATATTGCTGATATAAAACCAAAAGTAGTATTTTCAATAACATATTGCTGCGTTTTAGCAAGAAGCTCCCTATCAATATGACCAATAAACTCCGTCGGCACCTCATGAGCACGCCCTTTCATATGCTTTAAGTTGAGATAATCAACCCAATACTCAAACCCCTCTTTTACTATGTACAAAATCACTATCATTATTAAAGCAAACAACATATTATTTACCTCATAAATAAACTAATCTTTATATTGATTTTATCATTAACGATAACATAAAGACAAGCAACAGCAGTTAGTAAACAAAAATAAAAGCAGGCGAGGACAACACCACAATCTAATTAAGCTAAGGAAAGAAAAGAGCGGGGGAAAACCCTTTTAGGCAAAAGGGGTGCGGAGGCGCACCTCCCTGTTCTTCCCCCGCACCCCAGGGAGACGTGCCTACACGTCCTTTCCTAAAACTTTTAGCCTGCAACCCATTTAGTTATTCCTCTATACTTCTGCTACATTAATTTAATGATATTGAACTATACTTACATCTGTACTAGCATAACAACTAAAGCATCTATTGTGGAAAGCGCGCTGCCATAAAAGCAAGCCATGCAATTTCTTAAAAAAAGGAGGTGATATTGTATGACACACCATCAATACTTTGAACATTTATACAACCACCTATCTTCCTTTTCTACTGAATCTTGGCATACATTTTTGACTGTCATTGAGCAATTTACTATTCTTGCCAATCTAAATCTTGATCCCATTGCCCCATATCTTAAGCGTTTCTATTGTCCTGTTAAACGCGGTAAGACCCCAAGAGACCCCGTTTGTATGTTACGCTCTCTTATTCTTATGACCTTGCTTAAAATATCCAGTATTACCACCTGGGTAGAAAAAACCCACCTTCCCATCTTCGCTATACTAGCAGGCTTCCACCCAGGTGATACTACTGGGGTTGGCACCTATTATGACTTCATGAAACGCATCATTAATGGTCCCTATCGTAAACCCTGTAGCGATACTATCAAAAACTCTACCATTATTGTCAACAAACACCAACGCAATCTCAAAAAGGAAAAAGACACACCTACATCCGCTTCTCAACCCCTTTCGGAGCAACTTGTAGATAAACTCCTGCCTCTTACTAATCAACCACGCCCTGATGATTTTATTAAATTTACAGAAGATGCCCTTCTGCTCTTAGGTATTATTCCTTCTATCAATGGACAATTTATTACCACTACCAATATGTTGTTATTAGCGGTGATGGTTCCATTTTGCCCTCTGCATCCTCCTCAACTGGAACTCCCTCTTGTACCTGTAAACTTCAGGGGCTTTTTTACTGTGACCACCCTCGTTGCTATACTACCAATACTGCTCAATGGTGCTACGATGCCCATAAGAAAACCTTTATTTTCGGTGACCGCTATTATCAGATATGCCTAACTCAAAATGGACACGACTTCCCTTTACTTACAATTATGCCAGGCGGTAACGAAAGCGATTATACATTTTCAATTCAAGCCCTTGAACGCCTGCTTAAGCTCATCGCTGAACATAACCTCAACCTACAAATCAAGGTCTTTTGTGGTGATGGTCATCACGACTCTAATGCACATTATCGCTATCTACACGAAAAAGATATTATTCCTATTATCCCTCTTTCTGAAAACAGCAAACACAACACCTTTAGTCAACTTCCAGATAATCCTAACACTTTACTTGATTCCGATGGTACTCCTCTATGCTCAGCTGGCGCTAAAATGCGACACCACCAATACAACACACAACGACAACTTCACGTATTCTGTTGTCCGGTTAAACGCAATACCCATCGAAACGGTAAGTCTACTTACGTTGCTCATATAGATGAATGCCCGCAACACCAAGACTGCTGTCCTAATAGCACACTTGGTCCTCTTGTATATGTTCACGCAGACAATGACCTCAGACTCTATCCACCTATACCGCGCAACAACAAACAATTCAAAACCCTTATGAATCTGCGCAGCGCTAACGAACGCCTTAACTCCGTTACTGACAGCTATCATATTGATAGGTCTTGTCGAAATGTTTTTTATGGTTTAATACGCTTAACTTTAGTCAGTATTGCCCAACATGCCATTATTCGATATAACGACATGGTTAAACGCTCCTCTGCCCTTGTACTTTGCACTGAGATACTTGACACACTCCACTTAAAAATACCACATAACATTACTGGCAAATAGTAGAGCGTTATATATAGTTGTCAAAGAACAT
>JAGYWI010000015.1 GCA_018606805.1 Candidatus Magnetomicrobium cryptolimnococcus | reverse complement strand
GTTATGGTCTATTATCGAGAAATGGAGGGGGAGAGGTGTTTTTAGTGAAAAAATATTTTTATCTTGATATTTATTGGCATAGTATTTGCTCTCTCTCTCTCTCTCTCTCTCTCTCTCTCTCTCTCTCTCTCTCTCTCTCTCTCTCTCTCTAATTTTTTTGCCAACCATTTTTTGTAACTTTTCAGTTATTTCTAATGTCTACTATATGAGTTTTATCTGTAGTGTCAAAGAATCTATCTATCTCAAGCAAAAAGGGAAGGTTCATTATTTATTTTAAGTACAAAAACTGCTAAATAGTGTAGAATTGTTAAGCATAGGATGGTTTAGAGTAGATTTGTAGAATATTTGTAGAAAAAAAGTGGGGTATGGTAGCAATGTACGAGGATATTACAAGAGAACAATTAATAGAGGAAGTTTTGACCCTAAAAACAAGGGTTAATGCACTTCAAGAGCAAAATGATGAGTTGATAAGCTCAATAATAAATATAAAGGCTCAACAAGTGTGTGATAAGCTTTTTTCTACTATATACCTTTTAATTGCTTATATGGATACATCTTTCAACTTTATCCGTGTAAATAGTGCCTATGCACAGGCTGACAATAAAACAGAGTCGTTTTTTATTGGTAAAAACCATTTTGAGCTTTACCCAGATGACGAAAACGAGCAGGTCTTTAAGTCGGTTATTGAAACAGGTAAACCATATTTTGCTGCCGCTAAGCCTTTTGTATATAGAAATAGTCCTGAAAGGGGGATTACATATTGGGATTGGACACTTCAGCCTATTTTTGATGAAAATAATACTGTTGTGGGTCTTTTACTTTGTTTAAATGATGTTACGAAAAGGGTTAATTTAGAAAAAAAATTAACGGTCGAACGTGATATTGCGCAAAAGTATTTGGATATTGCAAATATTATCATCCTTGTTATTAATAAAGATGAAACAGTTAGTCAGATGAATAGAAAAGGTTATGAGCTTTTAGGGACTGATAGTGGGGAAGTTATTGGTAGAAATTGGATTGATTATTTCGTACCTGAAAAAGAACGCGATGAAGTGCGGGATATTTTCCGCGTTATATATAAGTATAATGAGATTTCGCGCTTTGAATACTATGAAAGCTTAGTTGAAACTAAAAACGGTGTCAGACTAATAGGGTGGCGTAATACTGCTATGTATGACGAAAATACTAGTGTTAAAGCCATATTAAGTACCGGCGAGGATATTACAGAACGAAAGCTAGTTGAGGAAAAACAAAGAGAGTCACATATTTTATTGCAAACATTACTTGATAACACCTCTGATTCTATATATTTCAAGGATAAGGAACACCGCTTTGTCAAAGTCAATAAGCTTAAGGCTCATCGTAATGGTACCGTACCAGAAGAGATGCTCGGTAAACGTGATAGTGATTATGTATTAGAAAAAATAGCCGAAGAATCAGAAGAAGATGAAAACAAAATCATATTAACAGGTAAACCTATTAAAAATAAAATAGAAAAAATAATCAAGAAAAACAATACTTATTGTTGGGTATCAACTACTAAAGTACCGTGGTACAATGAAAATATGGATATTATTGGCACCATCGGGATTTCACGGGATATATCTAAGGAAAAGGAATCGGATATAGAGATACAACAAAATTACCATACTCAAAATGTTTTAAATTCTATTTTGCAAAGCCTCATGGAATCTATCAAACTTGATGAAATCCTTTACAAAGTGTTAGAAATGCTTGTTACGCTGCCATGGCTTACGCTTGATCCAAAGGGTGCTATCTTTCTTGTTGATGAGATTGAAAAAGATGTCCTTATTATGAAAACTTCCTATAAATTAAATAGTGAACTGCTTGCGGCTTGCGGTAGACTACCTTTTGGTAGATGCCTTTGTGGAATAGCTGCAAAGACTAAACAAATTGTCTTTGAAAACACAATCACTGAAAACCATCACATAACCTTTGCAAGGATGCGCGGGCATGGGCATTATTGTATTCCAATTATGTTTAAGGATATTCTACTTGGGGTCATAAACTTGTATGTTAAAGAAGGCTATATAAGTAAAGAAAAGGATATATTATTTTTTTCTTCTGTAGCCCATACTCTTGCAAACATTATTGAATATAAAAGGGCTGAAGAAAAGGTAGGCTATCTTGCACGTTATGACCTTTTAACTGGTATACCAAATCGTTCATTGTTTTATGATCGCCTTAATAATATAATTAATCATGCCAAGCGATATAATCATAAGTTTGCACTGCTGTTTATAGACCTTGATAATTTTAAACCCATAAATGATAATTACGGGCATGATAAGGGCGATGTTTTATTACAGCAAACTGCCATACGAATTAAGCAGTGCATAAGGGAATCAGATACTATAGCACGTATTGGAGGCGATGAGTTTGTTGTTATACTTCCATATATAAATGATAGAATTGATGTTATTGTTGTTGCCAGTAAAATTGTTAAAATAATAGATAATCCCTATGTAATAGATGATAAAACGTGCTCTACGACTGCAAGCATTGGCATATGTATGTTTCCCGACGATGGTGATGAATTTGATATACTTATTAGAAACGCCGATAGCGCAATGTATGAGGCAAAAAAGAAAAAAGGTAATAATTTTCAGTTTTTCAATACTACGTGGAATAATAAGTGATTTAAAAAAAGAGTATATATTTCTACTTAGTATTTATGTACTAAAGCTGTTAGTTTTGAGTAATAGCGTGCAGTTTAAAAGTTTTAGGAAAAGGGGTGCGGGGGTGGGGAGTGCGCCTACGCACCTTTTTCAAAAGGGTTTCCCCCCGCATCCTCTAATCTTTTTTTTCTTTTTTTTCTTTTTTTTCTTTTTTTTTCTTTTTAAATGAAAAATAAACTTAGCATAGTTATCAGTAATACAGCATATACCTTTATTGCACGACTAATAGAGGTATTTTCAAGCCTTGCTGTTATCGCCTTGTTATCAAGGTATCTTGGGGTTAACGATTTTGGGCTTTATCTATTGTACATGGCATTTATTATGGTATCAATACCCGTAATTGGTTTGAGTTTTCCAAGGATACTTGCAAGGGATATAGCGCAGAGGAATAATATGGCTGCGGAGTACCTTGGAGTTGGTATTACGTGGAACTTATTTATGATAGTTTTTATATTGGGTGGTTTGAAATTTTTTGTAGATACTGATAAGGTGTTCCTCTATTTATTACTTATAGTAAATGTAGGTTTTATTTCTTTAACTCAGACGTTAAACGCTCTATACACGGCGTTTCAGCGCATGGTGCTTGAAACCGTACCAACTATAGTTACGTCGGTTACAACAATTGTTTTTGTTTTTCTTACAGTGTATTATGACCTTGGGTTAATCACCATTTTTGTTGTGATGGCAGTTGCAAATTTTTTTGGGCTTTTGACAACTTATATTTTGATATTTAAAAAATTTTCCATATTGGCAGTACCATCGTTTAATTTTCAACTTATCAGGTATTTTTTTAAAGAATCTGTGCATTTATCCGTTTTCCATATACTCACGCAAGTGTATCTGTATGTAGGGGTGTTTGTTTTGCAGTTTATGGCTACTCAATCGGACGTTGCCTTGTTTCAGGCGCCGTTTAGGTTTTTTACAAGGCTTATAATAATACCCATGTCGTTAATGGTAGCGATGCTGCCGGTGTTTTCAGTGTTATTTGATAAAAAGGCTGCCAAGGCGGAGCTTACGTTAACGGTGAATGCTACTATTAAGGTGCTTGCTGTTATTAGTATGTTTTTTAGCATATACGGTTATTTTCTTTCGCCGTATATTATATCCATATTACTTGGTGAAGGATTTACGGATTCTGTGATTGTGCTTAAATTGATGACTGCTGGTATATTCTTTTTCTTTCTTAATCAGTTTATGGAGTGCCTATTTATTGCTTCAAAGAGGCAGGGTTATTTGGTTATTATACAAGGCGTAGGGCTTTTTGTGTGTATGATGTTAAATGTGGTATTTGTTAACAAGTTTGCTTATTTAGGAAGTGCCTTTGCTATGTTTGTATCAAATATGGTGATTTTTATTATGAGCTATTATTTATTTTTTGACTTACTTAAGGCTTTTGTATATAAAGGACTGTTGATTATTGTCATAGGGACATTAGCGGGGATTTCTACATATATTGTGTCGTTGTGGATGAATATGTTTGCGGCATTATTGGTTGGGTCTTTGTGTTTAGTGTGTGGGCTTTATTTATCTAAAGTAGTAGTTAAGGAAGAAATAGTAATGCTGCTTGGTTTATTGAAGGCAAAAAGGCTGTATAAGCATTGACTTCACAAAAAAAACTTCTTTATAATTAGTTTTTATTTTAAAATAAATTAAAAAGGGATTTTTGATGAATGTTTTACTGATACAGCAGGATATGGGTAGAAGGGTAATAAAATATCCAATGTATCCCATAGGCTTGTCATATTTAGCTGCGGTTATAAAAAATAAAAACCATCGCGTTAAGATATTTGATCCAAACGTTTATGATTATCCAGCCTGTTATGATTATTTAGAGGAAGAAGTCAGGAGTTTTAATCCGGATGTCATTGGTATTTCAATAAGAAATTACGACACAACTCAAAGACGGGACCTCTTTGTGTATTTTAACACGGTGATACCAACCATAGAGGTAGTTAGGGCTATAAAACCTAATGTTAAGACAATGGTAGGGGGGACTGCATTTTCGATATTTGCAAGACAGATTATGGAGCGTTACCAGCAGATAGATTTTGGCATCTATCTTGAAGGCGAGGAGACGGTCTGTGAGCTTTTGGAAAACATTGATAGTCCTCAGCGGGTGTTTGGTTTATTTTATAGAGCAAATCAAGAGGTGGTTTTTACTGGTAGTCGGCGGCCACCGGATTTCAGCTCTTTACCAGCGCCTCTAAGGGAGCGTGCCGTCATAGATATGAAAAACTATCTATCGCCGCTTCATAATGTGGTCGGGGTGCAAAGTAAGCGCGGCTGTATCTTTGAGTGTACGTATTGTAGTTATTTATTTTTAAATGAGAGGAAGCTACGTTTAAGGGAGCCTTCAAGTGTGGTAGATGAGATACAGGATATGATAGAAAATTACGGTGTTGAGGGCTTTACGTTTGTAGATAGTGTGTTTAATGTACCGGAAAGTCATGCACGGGATATATGCAATGAGCTGATAAGAAGGAATATCAAAGTGGAGTGGGGGGCTTGGCTTACGCCTAAGAACTTGACGAAGGACTTTATCATGCTTTTAAAACGAGCTGGGTGCAGGCATATAGGGTTTTCGCCTGATGCTGCTACTAATGAAGGGCTAAAGGTGTTAAAAAAAGGCTTTACTCTAAAGGATGTTGAAAAGAGTCTCAAGATAGCCAGACAGGTTGATGGCATGGCTGTTGGTTATAACTTATTTTGTTATTATCCGGGTATGGATTTTAAGGCAGTGTTAAGTACGTTAAAATTTTATTTTAAAGTACCGCTACTTTTGCCCGGCAGGGGTGGGTGTGGGCTTGGGTGGATACGTATAGAGCCTCATACGGACATTTACCGACGGGCTATTGAAGAGGGGATTATCACAAGCGACACTGATATGATGCCTAAAGATGATGTGGAGCTTAGGCGGCTTTTTTATGTGCCAAGACTAAAGAGGCACTACACGTGGGTATTTGACTCTATTTTGTTTTTAACCGATGATATAATTAAACCTATGGTGAAGGAGGTCTTTGGGTTTTTAAGTAAGATACGTGGCAAGAAACCTTTTTATGAATAGATATTTGTTAATAGATGGCTTGTTGTGGTTGTATTGGACTGTAGTTAGAAAGGTTGTACAGAGATTGCCAGTGAATGTGTTTTATTCTTTGCTTGGTATTATTGATTATGTAAGTGCCCATTTTTTTTTATTTAAAAGAAAAGATATAGAAAGGCTACTTAGTCAGGTGTTTTTATATAAATATAGTAAAGAAGAAATTGCTTTAATTGCAAAGCGGAGCATTTCTCAGTCAATGAAGAGGTACGTTGAAGAGCTTTATATGGGTGTGCTGACGAAGGAAACAATGTCTCACATAGTGGAATATGAAAATTTGCATAATTTAGAAAAATCAATTAAGCATGGTAAGGGGACAATAGTGCTGCTTTCTCATTTTGGGTCATATTTAATGATTTTGCCGGCTTTGGGGTTTAGCGGATATAAGATAAATCAACTGGCAGGACCGCCGTTTATAAAAAAACAGCGATGGATTTACCGTAAAATATTTTATTTAAGGCAACAGGACTATTCAGGGCTTCCGGTGCGGTTTTTACGTTCAGACCTACACCTGAAGGAAACGTTGAAGGCTCTTAAAGATAATGAGCTTGTTGCCATTGCATTTGATGGTCGGGAAAGTGCGCAGTGGGTGGAGGTTAGTTTTTTTGATAAAAGGGCGTATTTTGCACCGGGTCCTGTAAAACTTGCACAAAAAACAGGGGCTGCCATTTTACCTACATTTATTATACGCAAAGGCGACAACACCCACACTATTGTTTTTGAAGAGCCGATTTATCTAAATAAATCAGCTGCATCAGATAATAATGGTTACTTAGAAGAACATATGCAAAGGCTTGCCGGTATTTTTGAATACTATATCGGAAAGTATCCCTGTCATTTTGCTGCTATTATGCAAACCATTGAAGCGCGGTACGATAAGGCAATTGTGGATAGGCCACTTTTTAAACGTAATAACTGATGTTTTTTTATGAATTTAACGGGAGTTGGGAATATGCTTAAAAAGAGATATGTGTATAACTTGGGAAGCGGGGTTGTTTTTTTCATATTAATGGCAATGTTTTTGCTAAGTCGTGGTGATTTATCATTTGCTGCTAATGGTATAGATAGGCTTGTGTTAGAGCTTAATGCGTTAATTGAGGAACATGAACGGCAGGGGAAAGACACTAAAAATGCCAGAGAGCTGGATATAAAGTCCCGAGGAGCCTTCCAGTCCGGCAGATTTGAAGAAGCTGAAAAGCTTTTGCAAAAGGCGATAGATACCTTAAAAGGCAATGAGGCATTGCCGTCATCAAAGTCTAGTCGTGGGACTCTTAATACAACAACGAATAAGGTTAAAGCGGAAAAAGCTGTAAGGGCTGAGGCAAGTGCTTTGGAGGAAATTAAGAAGAAATTTGTAGAAACCCCGTTTGCCGTATTTGGTCCCTATGAATATACAATGGATACGAAAACCATCAGTAGGTCTACGGTTAATCAGTATCTAAAGGAGCTTGGGGTACAGTGGGTGCAGGAGATGCCCTTTGATGTAGATAGGCTGCCTATCAACATGAACATATGCTCACGGGTTGGACGCGAGGGTGGGTTTGAGCCGCCAAGCGGGGAGCTTGCAAGCTACGAAAAGGCGTTAATGGCATCTGTAAATGAGCTTAAGACAAAGGTGAAATGTTACGAAATAGATACTGAGGAAAGCGGCCTTACGCCGCCTAATGGGTGGAAGGGCTATCCAAAGGAATATGTGGAGTTTTTGAAGGTTTCGTATGGTGCGATTAAAGCGGAGTGTCCGGAGTGTTTAGTGATACTTGGAGGGTTGCCTGGGGTTGGGGTTAATTTGACTAAGAATAGCGATGAGGCAGAATTTTTAGCTGATATGCTTAAGTATGGGGCTAGTAATTATTTTGATGTGTTTTCATTTAAACAGCATCATTATAACGATACGGATTATCAGGAGTTAGGTAATAAACTGAATGTTTATAGTTCTGTGTTTTTGCAGTATGGGATAAATCTTAGTGATATGCCAATAATGGTTGAAACGGCGATGCACGATGGTGAGCCGTCCTATGGTGAAAATAGTGCACTTTCTTGGCTTAAGCTAAAAAAACAAACGGAAAAAGAGCAGGCTGCCGCCTTAGTAAAGGTGTATGTATACGGTGCGTACACTGGGATAGATAAGGTTTTTTGGAATCAAATAGTAGAGCGTCATAATTTTGGTGGTGATGAGGGGAATCCATTTAATTTTTATGGATTAGTCAATAACCCTGCAAATAAAGATAAAGCATCGCACAAGAAATTGGCATATTATACGATGAAAAAACTGGTAGAAATACTCGATGGGGTGGATTGGAAAAACATTGAGATGATTAAGTATAGGGATGATTGTCTTATGTTTAAGTTTGATAAAAGTGGTAAAAAGGTGTGGGTGGCTTGGTATGATGGTGGCGATGAGGTTGATAGGGTTGAGATGTTAGGGCTTACGGCTACGGATTTTAAAGTTACATATGTCATCCCAGATTATAGCTCAGGCAAAGATGTTAAAGATTACGATAATAGTTTTAAAACCTTGTTGCTTAAAGCAAATGCCGGTTCCATTACTGTGGAAGTAAAAGATATTCCGGCTATTATTGAAGAGCAGTAGTGTTGATGATGTTTTATTAAATGGATAAAGTAGCTGCGCTTAAAGAAAAGGCAGATGTTTTCTTTGGATTAACCGTACGGTTAGGGGGAAAGTATCTGCTTTTGATTTTTATATTGTGCTTATCATTTATATGTGCAGTACTGCCGTGGTATATTTCAAGTATAATATATTTTTTATTAATACTTGGGATTGTCTCCATAGTAAAACCGCAGTGGGGGCTTTATTGCTTGATTTTGTTTCTTCCAATTACGAAAAACAACTTATATCTGTGCATTAAAGATGACTGGAATTTTTTACTTATACAGCAGTATGTTGATTTAATTCCATTACCATATATTTTTGTTTTTTTGTTTTTTACTACTCTTATAATTATAAAACTCTCAGGCGTTAAATCATATAAGAACAAAAAGCGCTTAGTGATACCGTTATTTATACTATTATTTTATGCAGCTATAACTCTATTATGGTCTAAGAGTCTTGAGCATAGTTTTTTTAATTTTATAGTGTTTTTTATAAACGTGATGCTGTTTTATTTGATAGTATCAATAGTTGGTGATGACAAAACACATAAAATGGCTATGTGGTGGTTCGTTGTATCGCTATCAATTCAATGTCTGATGGCTGTATCGTTTTATTTTATAGATATTTACAAGGACGTACTATACCATATATACGGTAACTTGTATTTTGGGTTTAGTTTCCACGGGGGTTTTTTTACGCCAGATGGTAAGATTCAACATGCCTTTGGCCTTCAAGATCACCATGAGACAGCACTTTTAATGAATATGGGTATAGCCGTGGCTATTGGATTATTTCTTACAACTAAAAAACGTTATCAAAGGGTGGTGCTTGTGCTAATTGCCCTTTTAATGGCAGCTATAATCTTAAGGACTGAAAGCAGGGCTGGTATCGGGGCTTTTATCTGTATGATGGGGGCTCAGCTTTTTTTTATAAAAAGGTTAAGAAGTCATTTGTTTATCTACGGCATTAGTTTTATTATTCTTATAATCTTACTGTATGGATTACAATATGTTACAAATACTATTGTAACGGGTAAACAGATTACACCAAGGATGCTATTTTTAGGTAGCGAAATGGCGAAATCTGGGAATTTTATAGACCCAGGTGAGGTTAAAAATAAACGGACTACTTTGTATAAGAATAGTTTTAGAGACCTTAAAGAATATTTTGTAGAAGGGTTTGGTATTGGTAATTTGAAATATATGCAAAAAGCACCCCATGCGCATAGTATATATTTTTCATTTATATTTGATTTTGGACTGGTGGGGCTTGTTTGTTTATTATATATAATATTGTCGCTTGTATATAATTTTATAAAAATGTATAGCTACCAAACTACTTATTTGCAAATTATGGTCATAGTATTGCTGTGTGGGTTTATTTCAACGGCTGTACATGGAGTAGTGGATTTTGAATACAATACTACGAGCTTGTGGCTATTTCTTGGCTTAATATATGCAACTATAAATTTATCAAGACTGGAAAAGGATAAAAGATAAAAGGATAAAGAATGAAGGATAAAGATTAAAAGAGCTGCGGGGGAAAACCCTTTTAGGCAAAAGGGTTATTCCCCCGCACCCCCTTTCCTAAAACTTTTGTCTCGCAAGCTATTGTCCTATATAGCGCATTTCGATTTATAGGTAACAAAAAATTAAGGGCGAAGATGCGAAGGCATACCGGTTTGCCCTATTTTATTATTACTATATCTTATCTTTACCTTCCGAGTAAGTTGAAAAAGAATATGGCTAATAGCCAGCGATTTAAAATTTTTTGGAAAAGGGGTGTGGGGGGAATAACCTTTTTTTTAAAAAAGGTTTTCCCCCACGCCTCTATCTTTTTTTCTTTTTTTTTTCTTTTTCAGAGTACAAGCAGCCGCAGTATTTTTGCCTATATAATAAAAGCTCTTTTGACATATTAATGCCCTCCTGCCAGCCGTCTCTAAAGTCCTCTTCATAAAACTGGATATTATACTTTGTTTCAAGGAGTTTACCTATTTCTACTATCGTATAATATTTTTGGTATATACTATAAAGTAAGGTTGTGGAGAAGGCGTCGAAGCCGTTTTCCTTAGAAAACTTGGCGCATTCTTCAAGGCGTGTGTTATAACAATAAAGACACCGTTTTTGGGGATTATCGGCCGTATTTTTTATAAACTGTGTCAATCCGTAGACATCTTTGTAGTAAATGGACAATTGCCACAGTTTTTGGAGTTCTTTAAGGGCATCAAGGCGGGCATTATACTCTGTAACTGGGTGGATGTTTGGGTTATACCAGAGGCCTGTAACAGCGAAGCCGCGTTTGTTTAGTGTTGTAATTGGGTATAGGGCACAGTTAGCGCAGCATATGTGTAGTAGGAGTTTCAAAATAAGCGTTCGTAGGGTTTAGGGGTTTTACTTAGGTGTTTATAAGAAAGTAGGGTGGCGACTCGCCCGCGAGGGGTTCTTTCGATGAGTCCTTCTTGGAGTAAAAAAGGCTCATAGACATCTTCGATAGTGTCCTTATCCTCGTGCAGTGAGGCAGAAAGTGTATCAATACCAACGGGGCCGCCGCCAAATTTATCTATAATTGTAGCAAGTATCTTTTTATCCATAATGTCAAGGCCGATTTCATCAATATTTAGGGCAGAAAGTGAAGTATTTGCTAGGGCAATATCAATAATGCTGTTGTTTTTAACTTGGGCAAAGTCTCGCACTCGACGAAGCAGCCGATTACTGATACGCGGTGTACCGCGCGAGCGTCTGGCTATTTCGTATGCAGCCTCCTTTGTTATTGCTACGTTCATCAGTTTTGCAGAGCGGTTGATTATAATAATAAGTTCTTCTATGTTGTAAAAGTCAAGTCTGCAAATAACCCCAAATCTATCTCGTAGCGGCGAGGTCAAGAGTCCCGTACGGGTGGTAGCCCCAACCAAAGTAAAAGGAGGCACACTTATTTTAAGTGTACGGGCATTTGGTCCTTGGCCTATTATTATATCAAGGGCAAAGTCCTCCATGGCCGGGTATAGGATTTCTTCAACGACACGGGGCATTCTGTGTATTTCATCAATAAAAAGGATGTCGTGGTTAGACAAGTTTGTAAGTATTGCAGCAATATCCCCTGCGCGTTCAAGGACAGGGCCTGATGTTGGACGCAAGTTTACGCCAAGTTCAGCGGCTATTATGTTTGCTATTGTGGTCTTACCAAGTCCGGGTGGGCCGTATAAAAGCACATGGTCTAAGGGTTCAACGCGTTGTATGGCTGCCTTTATAAATACGGACAGATTTTCCTTTATAGATGACTGCCCGATAAAGTCTATAAATTTCTTAGGCCTTAGTGTCAGGTCAAAGACCTTATCCTCTGGCGTAATGGATTCGGGCTCTTTAGAAGGATTGTTTTTCAATTAAAGTAAACCACCTCCTTTAGATAGACTTTTGAGGGATTCCTTTAGCAGGTTTTCGAGGTCTTTAACCCCTTTTTTATAATGCTGCTCAACAACTAAGACCACGTCGTTTTTTTTGTATCCAAGGTTTATTAATGCACAAACCACATCCTCGTGCACACTACCGATGGGGATTTCAACGGTGGGCAGTTTTTCTTTTAATTCAACAACAATCCTCATGGCAATTTTTTTACCAAGACCTGGCGTTTGTGTTAGTTTCGATAGGTTTGAGCTTTCAACTGCGCGTCTAAACTCATCAGCGGACATGGTGGATAAAATATTTAGCCCAATGCGCGGGCCTATGCCTGAGACGGAGATAACCTTTTCAAATATGTACTTATCCTCTTGCGTCAAAAATCCATATAGTTCTATAGAGTTTTCCTTAACATGGGTATGGATAAAAAGAAAGACACTTTGTAAATCATCAGGCATTTGTGCCAAGACTCCTATTGGCACTTTTACGTCATAGCCGACACCATTTACCTCCAAGACAACTCTGCCAGCCCTTTTTTGTATTATAGTTCCTCTGAGGGATGCTATCATTACTTATCCTCATTAAACACGTCTTTTATATCAACTATAAGTCCTTCTATTACCATTGACTGTATAAAGCCTTCCCCTTCAGCGTAGGAAAAGACTTGGTATTTCTTATTCGCTCCAATTGTTAGAACTTCAATAGTTTGCAGCTCAGGGACTATAATCCAATATTCCGGCACTTGGTATCTTTCGTATATCTCCTTTTTGGTTATAGTGTCCCTCTTGTGAGTCCCTATAGAGACAATTTCGCAGACCATATCGGGGATACCGCGTATCCAATCTTGAACGATAGCCATATTATCATGCTTAATAAAGATTATATCTGGTTGTAGGCGGTTTACATTTTCCTCAAAAATAACGTCAAGAGGGGAGTAATATGTTTCACCTAATTTTTTTTCTTCTATGTATCTATCAATCTTTTTAAAAATCTTTCTACTAATACTTTGATGTTTACTAAAAGGGCTTGGGGACATAATTTCTACTCCATTAAGTATCTCCGTTAGGTCAAAGTCTTTTTCTAAATATCTTTCAATAGTTTGTATACTCATGACATATTTTAGCACATGTAGGGCTTTACACTTTCTTTTTTTTTTAAAAAGAAGCACCTTACAATCAAAAACATTTTATGTTATTATAGTACAAATATAATAAATGAACATAAAAAGGCAAAAACGCTATATAATGGAAAGCAAATTATACTTTGGGAAATACCTGATAAGCCAAAATCTTGCTGGTGAAGGTGACGTGCTAGAGGCACTGCACTATCAAAGCGAGATGACACCGTCTTTTATTGATATGTCTTGCAAACTGTCGGTACTTGACATGAAGGAAGTCTATGAGATACTCACTTATCAGGCGGATACGGATTTATCTTTTGAAGAGGCAGCACATAGAGCCGGTTACATCACAGAAGAGCAAATTGTGCACATCAATCAAGAGCGAGAAAAGTTGAGACCGCACCTTGGAGATATTTTGGTTCACTTCAATAAAATACCAAAGGAAGTTATGTATTGTGAAATCCAAAAATATCAGATAATTAAGGAAAAATATCACGATGTCTTTCGGCTTTTGTCAAATATTACTATTTTTAAAGAAATAGGGAGCAATATCTTGGAATCCCTTGCCTATATAGCCTCTATTGAAACATATAACAAAGATGAAATAATCTACCAGCAAGATGACGTCGGCAAATGTTTTTACTGCGTTTACTCCGGTACGCTTAAAGTTACAAGGAGCGCGCCCAATAGCAATGAACAAATATATCTCTATACAATTAGAGAAAACGATATTTTCGGAGAGGCAGCGCTCTTTGAAGAAAGCAGACGCTCAACTAACATTGTTACAATAACAGAGGCAACCCTAGTACGGTTTGAGCGCGATACCTTTTTAAATTTCCTAAAACATAACCATAAGGCATCTTATCCAGTTTTTATGTTTATAGTTAAACGCTTATATGCAAAACTGCAAATGGCGAACTCTGAGATAGAATCAGGCAAAAAACACCTCTTACATTTAGATAAACACATGTAACTATAGTTTGTTACACGATACCCTTATGAGTTCTTTCATCCAATCATAAAGCCCAAAGGAGACGTTTTTAAAATCAGTAATACTATTAACCTTCATAAGCGTCTTTATATTGCCATCATTATAAATCCCAATGTAGCCATTAAAAACCCCTTCTTCTAATAATGCGTACAAGCAGTATTGCCTTTGGCTAAAAATCCTGTTATTTCTGATCATAACAAACCCTGTCTTAATAAGAAGCTCTGTGCTACCATCTATATTCTTAGGCGGCGTGCTCTTATACTCAATATCAAAACCAAAGGTTTTATTAAATCGCTCAACTTCAAGCGGTACTTTCGAAAGAAAATCAATAAAGCCACTCCTTTCCACCCAAGTTGGAACTTCGCTTGTTTGATGAAAGCCTATGATTTTTTTCATTATTCCTCCAAAATAATAATTTTTAAGCAGAAAACTACCTTCTCAAAAAGATAGTATTATTTTATACATAAAGTAATGAAATGTGCAATAAAGGTTTAGCAGGGAATAAAAGAAAAAAAGATAGAGGAGCGGGGGGAAACTCTTTTGAAATTTGAAATATAATAGTAATAAATAACTAATCATATATACCCAAACAAATTAGGTTTGCAAGTCACCATTAAAATAATAAGGAAACAGCTACACAGTGAGGGCGCTGCCCTCACTCTCCCGCCAAAGGTGCGGCAGCACACCTCCCTGTTCTTTCCCACACCCCGTACGGGAGTGCGCCTACGCCCCTTACGGGAGTGCGCCTACGCACTTCCTAAAACTTTTAGATTGTTATATCCTTCTACGTTTGCTATAGTTTAACTCGATTTTTCGTAATAGTTCAGCTCCCACTTTATTATTGCAAGCGTGACAAGCTAAGGGGCTGAACTATTATTATTTAATTTCTTGTAATCTTCTGAATAAATTCAGCCACCGTGTTTGTATTTTTTATAATATCCTTTATATTTTCTAATTGCTGTACATCTTTAATATCCTTGATTTTTTCAATTAATTCTAAACTATCAAACCCAAACTTTACTTCCAGAGCCAATTCGATACCTTCTTTTAGCCCTTTTTCCATGCCTTCCTCTCTACCTTTTTCTCTACCTTCCTCTCTACCTTTTTCTCTACCTTCCTCTCTACCTTTTTCTATTCCTTTTTCCATTCCTTGTTGAAACCTATAATCTTTTGTTAAATCAAATGTAAAAGCCATTTTATCTACCTCCTCGCCCACATAATTTTGTAAATCCCGTAAATTAGACAATATCTCCAATTGTCTTATGTACTTACTTTGTAGTGTTTCCTCTTTTACTAATTCCCTTATCCTTTCAAGTATCTCCCTTATAAACATTTTAACATCTCTACCCTTATAATCACACAATATAGAAATGATGACCTCCTCTGGTCTATCTGCGTACAAAAACTTCTCACAATCAACGGTTTTCATGTCTATTATGGTGTAACTGTAGGTTATGTTATCTTCTTCAAGGGTACTTTTCATCTTTAAAGGCTTCTTGCCTATATAGACCACATATTGCTTAACAGGCAGTTTATAAACCTGCCGTAGATAAACCCAGTAGCGCAGTTCCCGATACCCCATGTTGTTGTCGTTTGTTACTTGAAATTCTATGTGGTAAATCTCTTGGCTGCCGTCTTTTAGCTCCGCCTTTAGGATAAAATCAGCTTCCCGTTCATCTGTAATTTGTAACTTAGGGTCTAATAACTCAACCTTCTTTATATCCACACCAGTAATCTTTTCAAGCAAAGCCTCTACCGTATCTTTTAATAGCTCTTTAATGACCTTGTCGTATTCTTTTGACATTTTTTTATCCTCACAGTATTATTATAACCAGATTTTAGAGTTGCTGCATATAAAAAAACATGTAATAGTTCACCCCTTTTTGTCATTGCGAGCGTAGCGAAGCAATCTCTCTTTAGTAAAAGACGGGATTGCTTTGTCGCTTGTGCTCCTCGCAATGACGAGGCATGGGGGCTGAACCATTACAATTTTTTTATACCAAAAGAAAAATGGTTTGCAAAACTTTATAGCAAAGAAAAGGATTAAAGAATGAGGGCACTGCCCTCATTCTCCCGCCAAAAGGACTTGTCCCTTTGGAATCCCATGTATGGAAATCCATATTTTGCTCGTTATTTTTTGCAAACCTAATTTATTTGAGTATAACTTAATGGCATTGCACCTACGCACTTCCTAAAATTTTTGGCCTGCCATATATTTAGTTATTCCTCTTATTTTTTGCTATATTTTTAACGCAATTTTCATTAACTTATTAGTATAGAGTACTTTCCTTTTTTTGGTTATATTTTATTCAAATAAACTGTCAACGTCCTCTTGGGATATTATGTCTCTTGCTGCTCCTATAGACGAGTGCATGTTTTGTATTTTGTTTATAATGTCCTCATTTATAATTGGATAGAACTGCTCTTTGCGCAGAGTTTTCATATGGTTTTTCAGTTCATCAAAGGCATAAAACATCAGCTCTACTATCTGGCTAAAAATATCTGTTTGCGTTAGTTCTGGCAATTTCAAAGCAATATCCTCAAGCATTGCTGTGATGTTTGCTACAAATTTATCCCCAACGATGGTGGAATTCCCTTTGATTTTATTTAAAAGAAAGCAAAAGCGTTTGTAGTTTTGTTTTGAGGCATTGTTTTCTTCAATAATAACCAAAATCCTTTCAGCCTCATCCATTATTAGGCTAAAATCCTCCACATAATCATCCAGATAACCTTCTATATAAACGAATTTATCTCTCATTAAAGAGGCATTTTCATCAAACTCACTCTTCATAATCCCCCCTTTTTTTTAGAAAGTATTTTTAGTGTACACACCTCTATTAGTTATGGCTGCTTTTTCTTTATAGTTTTAATGACTTCTTTACTATCATTTATAGTATACGTTATATCAACAATATCTCCTTGTTTATAATCCTTTAGCTCTGCATTGCCACCGTCAAGCACCACTTCAGCGTCCTCCGACTTTAGCGTTAATGTGCCCTTTTGCATATCTATATGAATAATTTCTCCTATGATTTTGGAGTTTTTAAGCGGTGCTATTCTTTCTATAGTCTGAACGTTTTCAACACTATTTTCAATGACATATTGAACCTTTACCTTATCCCCAATTATTATATTTGAAAGTAGTGATGGTTCGCAGCTAAACCCCATATCTGCCTGTTTACTTTTTACAATAAAGATACCCTTTTTAAAATCAATGCTAACAATAACTCCCGTAACACTTGAAGCATAAGCGTTGGCTGCAAAAAGCGCTAATAATATGGCAATGCTAAACCCTTTGAACATTTTGGAAAACATTGTTAAGCCCCTCCTAAAATTTTAGACAGTTTTGCTGTAGTAAATAAGTTGCCACTATTATAATAGAATTATACCATTTTATAAACAGGTAAAAATAAAAATCAGCAATTCTAATATTTTTTATTTTTTTTCTTTTCTGTTTCTTTTTTATCGTTTTGTTTTATTATAATTAGAGGTAAAAATACAAATAAGGGGTGCTGTATGACGAAGTTTTTACCGCCTAAAGTTTTTAGTGAAAAGGCGTATATTAAAACCATTCAAGATTATGAAAACCTATACAAACGGTCTTTGGATGAGCCAGAGCGGTTTTGGGCTGAGATGGCTGAAGAGGAGCTTCATTGGTATAAAAAATGGGACAGTGTCCTTGAGTATGATTTTAACACTCCTAAAGTTGAGTGGTTTAAGGGTGGAAAGTTAAATGTATGTTATAACTGTATTGATAGGCATTTACTAAATTGTCGGCGGAATAAGGCTGCTATTATTTGGGAATCTAATTATGGTTCGGTTAACAGAACATACACGTATCAGCAGTTACATTATAAGATAAACAGGTTTGCAAATGTTTTAAAGAAATATGGAGTGCAAAAAGGTGATCGGGTAATGATGTACATGCCGATGGTGCCGGAGTTAGCAATAGCGATATTGGCGTGTGCCCGTATTGGAGCTATACACAGTGTGGTTTTTGGTGGGTTTAGTGCGCAGGCGTTAAAGGACAGGGTGCTTGATTGTGAGGCGAAGGTATTAATAACGGCTGGGCATGCGGCTAGAGGGGCTAAGATGGTGCCGCTTAAGGACAACGTGGATGAAGCGCTTGAGTATTGTCCGTCGGTTGAGAAGGTTATTGTTGTCAAGGGGATGATTGGTACAACCTATGAAGATATAAGAATGACGCATGGCAGGGATTTGTGGTGGCATGAGGAGGTAGAGGCAAGGGATATAAATAATTATTGTGAACCCGAGTGGATGGATGCGGAGGACCCGCTTTTTATATTATACACATCTGGTTCTACTGGCAAACCGAAGGGGGTATTACATACAACGGGTGGTTATTTACTTTATGCAGCGCTTACGTTTAAGTGGATATTTGATTATCATGAAGAAGACATACATTTCTGTACAGCGGACATTGGATGGATTACTGGGCACAGTTACATAGTCTATGGACCTCTTTGTAATGGTGCAACAACGCTCATGTTTGAGGGTATCCCGACGTTTCCTGAGCCAGACAGGTTTTGGCGTATTGTTGAAAAATATGGTGTAAACATATTTTATACAGCCCCTACGGCTATACGTGCTCTTATGAAGGAAGGGGACAAGTGGTTTGAGGGCTATGACCTATCGAGCCTGCAACTGCTTGGCACGGTGGGGGAGCCGATAAATCCGCGCGCGTGGATTTGGTATCAAAGCCATGCAGGAGGCGGAAACTTGCCTGTAGTGGATACGTGGTGGCAAACGGAAACGGGCGGTATACTAATAACGGCGTTACCTGGGGCTATGGCACAAAAGCCGGGCTCAGCATCAAAACCTTTTTTTGGTATAAAACCTGTCATATTAAATGAACGCGGTGAGCAGGCTGGTATAAATGAAAACGGGTATTTGTGTATAGAAAAGCCGTGGCCGGGGATGTTGCGTGGAACTTATGGGGACACGGAAAATAAGCGCATAAAGGAAACATATTTTTCGCGGTTTTCGGGCTATTATTTTTCAGGCGATGGCGCACGCGTGGATGAAGATGGTGATTATTGGATAATGGGCAGGATAGATGATGTTATAAATGTATCTGGACACAGGCTAGGTACGGCTGAGGTGGAATCAGCCCTTGTTAGTCATGAGGCAGTGGCTGAGGCGGCTGTTGTTGGTTTTCCTCATGATATAAAAGGAGAGGGGATTTACGTATATGTAACATTAAAGTCTGACTACGTTTATTCCGACGAACTAAAGAAGAAGCTTATAGAGCATGTAAGGAAGGTTATCGGTCCGGTAGCAACGCCGGATAAAATACAGTTTTCCCATGGCTTGCCAAAAACGAGGAGCGGTAAAATTATGAGGCGCATCCTTAGAAACATAGCCAAAGGTCAAACGGATAATCTTGGCGATACAAGTACGCTGGCCGATCCACTTGTTGTAGACGACTTGATAAAGGGTAAGTTATAATATATACTATATCATGGACAAAGAGGTTTTATTAGATGCCATATTGCGTTCATCAATAAACATGGCAATAGTGGCTGTTGATACTGATTACCGCATAGAATACTATAATCTTATAGCAGAAGACGTTTTTGGGTATAAAGCCTCTGATGTTATTGGAAAAACTGTTATGCAAATACACGAAATAGAAAGAGTGGACCCGACACGGTTTTTTAGTGCCATGCAAATTGTAAAGGATGTTGGCTCGTACACATATACATTTAAGCGTAAGGTAGAAAATCAGCTTGTATATTTTGAATCAAGGGTAACCGGTATATGGGATAATAAAAATAATTTGGTTGGTTATGTTGTAATGTTTCGGGATATAACCGAACGGGTGGAGGCACAAGAAAGATTAAGTCAGTTGGCACACTATGATCCGCTTACAAACATACCAAATCGGATGCTTTTTAACGACCGCTTAACGCATGCCATGACACATGCCAAGCGACAAAACAAGAGCTTAGCGCTCTTATTCATAGACCTTGACAGGTTCAAAAACATAAACGACACGCTTGGACATGAGATAGGCGATCTACTTTTAAAAGAAACAGCACTTCGATTAAAATCCTGTATCCGCGAATCTGATACGGTAGCTAGAATGGGAGGCGATGAGTTTACTGTTATACTTACAAATATAACTATGACTGAGGATGCCTCAACGGTAGCTGCAAAGATAATAAAGACGCTATCTGACCCCTTTTATCTCAAGTGCAATGAATGTATGGTAGGGGCGAGTGTTGGCATAAGCCTTTACCCTACGGATAGTACGGATGGCTCAACACTTTTAAAGTATGCAGACTTGGCAATGTACAAGGTAAAGGAAAAAGGGCGTAATGACTATCAGTTTTATTCAGCCGGTATGAATAAGGATGCCCTTTTACGTTTGAGAGTGGAAAACCTTATAAGAAACGCTCTGGATAAGGAAGAGTTCATCGTACTGTATGAACCGCAGGTGGACATTAACACGGGGCGACTTGTCGGATTTGAGACAATTTTGCGGTGGAAAAACCCTCAATATAATATATCGCCGGCTGAGTACATACCAGTAGCGGAAGAAACTGGACTGATAGAGCCAATAGGAAAGTGGATGCTGCGCGAGGTTTGCAGACAGGGCAAGATTTGGAAAGATGAGGGGCTGCCAAACATCTACTTGGCTGTTAAGATGCTGCCGCAGCAGTTTAAAAGAAAAGACATCGTTGAGGTTGTACACGAAATCCTAACACAAACTAATTATCCACCGGATAGCCTAGACATAGCACTAACTGAAAATATAATAACAACCAATGTAAGTGATACGATTAAAACCTTCACAGCACTAAAGCGTTTAGGTGTACATATTACAATTGACGATTTTGGCTCCGGCTACTCATCCCTTGCTAATATGAAACGTTTGCCTGTTAATACAATAAAGATAAACAAACATTTCGTACATAATATAACAACAGACACAGACTACGCAGCGTTAGCCTCTGCAATAATAGCCTTTGCCCACTCGCTGAAACTTCGAGTCATAGCAGAAGGTGTCAAAACCCTCGGCCAACTTGAGTACCTGCGCTCTATTAAATGCGATGAAGTACAGGGGGAATTATTCAGCTTTCCCGTAGATGCAGACTCTATAAGGGCAATGCTCCTTGATGAAATCCAATTCAATGTCCACAAGTGATTAATACTAAAACTATAAAAGTTGAAACAATCCTCCATGCCATAACCTTCATAATAGGCATCATAGGGTATTTGACTGTTGCATGGGATATTGGATTTATATATTCAGTGATTTTTATAGGGCTTACAGCACTATCAGTATATAATACCTATAGAAAAAGTATATCATTTAGTCGGTGGATTTTTAATCTAATATCGCTGGCAGTTATAATATTTTCCATAGTGCGAATCTACAGGGAAGACCTTGTGGAGCCAACCCTTGAAGCCTTGGTAGTGCTTCTTTCGATAAAATTTCTCGAAGAAAAACAATTTAGAGACTACATGCAGATATATACCATATCACTATTTTTACTGGCTGGCTCAGCGCTCCTTACCATAGATATAGCATTTGTCTTTTACTTTTTCAGCCTATTTTTCTTAATAAACTTAAGCTTAATATTACTATCCTATCAATTTGAAAGTCCAGGCCTTGCACTAAAAAAACACCTTATCTTACAAATCATATATAAATCAACGCTAATCCCAATATGTTCAATACCAGTGGCTGTGGCTATTTTTACCGTGCTGCCAAGGACAGACTATCAGCTTTTAGGATTTTTAAACCGTGGCGGTAGGGCAACAACCGGCTTTACAGAGACAATAGACCTTGGCGTTGTTTCCAATATTCAAAAAGACAATAGCATAATATTTCGTGCCGCTATGAAACCAATGCCCGAACACATGCTCTACTGGCGCGGCATAGTGCTTGACACCTTCGATGGCACAAGCTGGAAGGCTCGTAAGGATAACCCTCTGTTGACACTACAAGGAGCAAACCTCTCAGGTCAACGCATACAGCAAACCATATACCTTGAGCCTTATGAAAATAAATACCTCTTTGCACTAGACGTCCCCGTATACATATATTCAAGAAAGGCAAGGTCTAGTATGGATTTTACTTACAGCTTGGAAAAAAACGTTGAAAACAAAATGAAATACGACGCCCTGTCAGTCATACCAAAGGATATAAATAGCACCCCTAGACACGTAAGCTCTGAATTACCGGATAAACATATATACCTACAGCTACCAGCAAATATCCCCCAAAAAATAAAAGACCTCGTAAACACATTAACAACCGGTAAAGAAAAAGAAAAGGAAATAATATCAGCACTTATGAGCTATTTTGGCAATGGAAAGTTTACCTATTCGTTAGAAAAACTGCCAATTTCTGACACGCCACTGACAGATTTTCTCTTTGAGCTTAAGTACGGCAACTGCGAATACTTTGCCTCCGCTTTAGCGGTAATGCTAAGACTTTCCGGTATACCAGCAAGGCTTGTCGGTGGTTACCGTGGCGGGCACTACAACGAAACCGGTAAATACTATATGGTTATGCAAGAAAGCGCACACGTATGGGTGGAGGCATACACAAACGATAAAGGTTGGTTCAGGCTTGATGCAACCCCCTTATCATCATGGGAGTTGATTTCAGATAGAAGTAACACTCTACCTATAAAACTTAGAATCCTATTTGATACTGTTAATTACTACTGGGGAGCCTTTGTTATTAACTACGACTTACATAAACAACTTGCACTATTGAGAAAACTCAAATCCTCAATCAAAAAGCCCTCAATCAATCTATCTTTTGATAAAAAAAACCTATATATCATAACCATGCTAATAGGCAGCAGTATTTTAATCTTTATATTATTTAAATATCTTATGATATTAAGAAAATCTAAGGAAAAACGAGTAGTTGCGCTATTTTTACAAAGGATGTCCAGCTATGGATACGTAAAACAACCGAATGAGGGGCTTGAGGAGTTTATATCAAAAATAAGTGATGGCTCGTTAAAGGCTTATGCCAATAGATTTGTCAAGGAATTTGAAGGTCTGTACTACAGAGATGTCAAATTTACAAAAACCCATTTAAAACATTTTAAAAAACTGTTACAACAAAAAAATAAACGATAAAAGAGACTGTTCCATTTTTTACCCTACAAATGAATTTATCCTATTAGTGATTTCTTGTATAAATTCCGCATATTTTGGAATCTTGTGAGCTATTTCATTAGCTTTTTTTTCGTGATAAGCGTGTGCAGCTTCGTTACGTGCCTCTAATATTTCTATAGCGTATTTTGTTTCTTCTTCAGAAAAAAGGTTTATATTCCTACACTCACGCATAACATTTTTGGGTGAATGTGCTTCTATAGCATGTTCATTATAAAGATATTCTTTCATGGTTTTCCAAAACAACTCTGATGTATATTCAAATCTTTTTATAAGTGAATCCCTGATAATATCATCACATTGCTCTTGCCGTTTAATAATGCTTATTACTTCAAAAAGTGTTATCAGTGCCTTTTTCAATTGGTCTTTTTTCATAGAAAGATTTTCTCTCCTTCTAAGATATGCCCCTTAAACTCTTCTGTTGTACTGTCAATGGTAACTATATCAACTATGTAGGGGAAATTGGATTCTTCAAGGGCTTCTTTTAAATCATATAATT
Source organism: Candidatus Magnetomicrobium cryptolimnococcus (assembly GCA_018606805.1). Classification (GTDB taxonomy): domain Bacteria; phylum Nitrospirota; class Thermodesulfovibrionia; order Thermodesulfovibrionales; family Magnetobacteriaceae; genus Magnetomicrobium; species Magnetomicrobium cryptolimnococcus. The sequence goes on along the minus strand of JAGYWI010000015.1, from coordinate 56,139 downwards.
TTGCCCTATCTAATTCCCCAATTAAAGCAATATCCACATCTCGGAACCGTTTTTTTTGTACGGCAGAACCAAAGATAAAGGCTTGTATGTCTTTGTCAGGGAAATAGCGTCTTATCGCTTTTTGTAGAAACTCTATATATGTTGATTCAATCATATTTGTAGCAATTATTTATAATGAGGGGAAATTTTTTGAAAATGTCTGCATATATACTATTTATATCTACTATTAAAAATGGCAAAAGGGTTATGGTATTTCTACCGTAACCCTCACTGCAACAACCTAATGTTATACTTATTATATAATTAACAGCCTACGACAGCCTTTCTAATATTGGTTTCTTTGTCGCCTTTCTCAACGGTTACCTTTGCGCCAGCCTGGTCTGCTCCAGCAGCTACTTTACAACCAGCCTTGTCATTACACTCTACAGTCTTTGACTCTTTAGTCTTCTCATCTTCAATTGTATAAACCTTTACGCCATCTTTATCGCTGATGTCTTTTACAACGCCTACAATCTTTTCACCAAAAGCTATACCTGCCACTGACAATACGAATACTGCTATTAACAGCGTTACGATTAGACTTTTAACAGACGACTTCTTTGCTACCATTCTTATGCACCTCATAAACATTTTTTTACAATCTTTCAGTCCTTTGAAAAAGGACATTTAATATGATTTGATTATACTAAAAATCTTCAACTAAATGTTGTGATGTTGATCACAAAATCAAAGAGTTTTTAAAAAATCATTTTTTAAGTGAATATATTTATTGTCGAGAATTAGTAAGTCCTTATTTTTTTTCCAAATATTTAATATTCTTGTAACCGTCTCCCTTGTAACGCCTGTCATCTCAGCGATGTCTTGATGTGTGAGCTTCATCTTTATGGTTATGCCATCGCCGTTATTTATCCCATACTTGTTGGCGCTTATGAGTAAAAACATTTTAATGCGCTTGGAGGCGTTATCGAAGTTAAGCATTTCAACAACGTTCCAAGCATCGCGCAGCCTGCTGCACATTAAAAATAGGAGGTTATTTAGAACCTTTGTTTGGTTATGTATAATGTGCTGAAAGTCATCGCGCGCTATGAGTGCAATTGTAGAGGATTCCACGGCGTGTGCGGTGGCTGGGCAGGTTCTTCCGTCAATAACTGAAAGTTCACCGAAAAAGTCGCCGCTTTGATGTATGGCGAGTATTATTTCCTTACCGCTGAAGTCGGTTTTCGTTATCTTAACCTTCCCCTTTAATATTGCATAGAAGGTCTCGTTCGTGTCCTCGGGGTAGATTACCACTTGGCCCTTTATTAGGCTTTTGATTTGGATTTTTTGGGCTATTTCTATGAGTTCCTCTGTGGTTAGATTTGAAAATAGGTTAATGTTTTTAAGCTCTTCTAATTTCGTTTCTCTTTTCATGTTCCTTATACGTAACTGAAGGTTTAGATTTTCTTAGCATTAGGCTTTAAGTATTTTAACATTATTCCAAAAAGTTAATAAACGCACTTTGAAAAATTAAGCGTTTTGCATTAAAATATAGCTTCTGTAAATTTTAGAAGATTTGGAGGTGGCTTATGGGTTTTGTTAGCGGATTACAGTGCCGGGAATGTAAGCGCCAGTATGAAGCGCAGCCAATATATGTGTGTGAGTTTTGTTTTGGTCCCCTTGAGGCTGTATACGATTACGATAAGATAAGAAGCCATTTAACAAGAGAAAAAATACAATCAAGAGCTGCAAATCTCTGGCGTTATCTGGAGCTATTGCCAATAGAGGGAGAGCCTCGCGTTGGTTTGGACTCAGGTTGTACGCCGTTAGTGGAGGCTAAAAATCTTGCTAAGGCTATTGGTGTAAAACGGCTGTATGTTAAAGATGACACGGTAGTGCATCCGACGTTGTCTTTTAAGGACCGTGTGGTTTCTGTAGCCCTTACAAGGGCTGCTGAGTTTGGTTTTGATACGGTTGCTTGTGCCTCTACGGGCAATCTTGCGCACTCGGTATCAGCACATGGGGCACGGGCTGGTTTCAACCGGTTTATCTTTATACCGGCTTCCCTTGAAACCAGTAAGATAGTGGCTTCCCTCGTTTACGAGCCAAACCTTATAGCAGTTGACGGCAATTATGATGATGTTAATCGCCTATGTAGTGAAATTGCTAATAAGTACAAGTGGGCTTTTGTTAATATTAACATAAGGCCGTATTATGCGGAAGGGTCTAAAACGCTTGGGTTTGAAATTATAGAGCAGTTGGGCTGGAGGGCACCGGATAACGTGATAGTGCCTTGTGCTAGTGGTTCACTGCTAACAAAAGTGTGGAAGAGTTTTAAGGAATTTAAACAAATTGGCATTATTGATGAGCTAAACACCCGGGTGTTTGCTGCTCAGCCCCTTGGGTGTAATCCAATAGTGAAGGCTATTAAGGACAAGACGGATATAATACGGCCTGTAAAGCCTGACACTGTTGCCAAATCCTTAGCAATTGGAAATCCGGCTGATGGGTTTTATGCCCTTAAGGTGGTGGAGGAAACTAACGGCTACGGTGAGGATGTTACAGATGATGAGATAATAGACGGCATGAAGTTACTGGCAAGGACGGAGGGCATTTTTGCAGAAACGGCCGGAGGTGTTACCGTTGCTGTTACTAAAAAATTAGTGCAAAAAGGCATTATTGGCGAGGATGAGTTGACTGTTATTTGCGTAACAGGCAATGGGTTAAAAACGAAAGAGGCCTTGGCAGGACACACTGGTGAGCCGCATTATATAAGCCCAAAACTTGCTTCCTTTGAAGAAGTGCTTGCCAAGATCAAGGCAAAATGATTACAACCATTTTAGTTTTAAGGAGGATGATTTATGGCAGTTAGAGTGAAGATACCGACGCCCTTACAGAGACTTACTGGCGGCAAGGAAGAGGTGGAGTGTAAGCCGGGCGCTATTATGGATATTATTAATGAGCTTGATGCTAACTTTCCAACAATAGCTGAAAGAATATCGGAAGGTGGCAAGGTGCGCAGATTTGTTAATATTTATGTCAATGGTGAAGACATTCGGTTTTTGCAAATGGAACAAACACTTGTCAATGATGGCGATGAAATTTCAATAGTGCCGGCTGTAGCTGGTGGCTTAGTGTAAGTGAGGGGATTTTTTTAGGATGAAAAGGAAGATGAAAATATCATTTACAGATTCAAAGGCGATATTACAATCGTCCTTTTTATCCACTTTTATTGAAAGATACGGCGTTAGTGCTGAACTTCTGAGGGCTCGGGTTACTGAATCTGGGTGGGAGATTATTTTAAGTGTACAAAATATCCAAGCAACTATCTCACCAGATAGTATTACAAATGATACTTTTGATGATGGGCGCTTTGTTGATTTTATCAGCAGCTTTGGTGTAACTGTTGAATCTACATGATAATAAAACGATAGCGTAGTATTTAGTTAACAAATAAAAGAACGCACTTGACTTTTTTTAAATGCGTAAGTAGTATACTACGTAAGGAGTTACCGAATATGACAGAACTGCATCCATTTATAAGCATACCGGGCATACCCTTTTACGTTACCTATTCATGGGTGGCTATGGCGTTTTTAGTTGGTTTTGCCTTGTTAGTGAGGCGTGGCCTGAAGCTTGTGCCCAGAACCCTTCAAAATGTGGCAGAGGCTATTGTTGAGGGGCTTTATAATTTCTGTAAGGATAATTTAGGGCATAAATGGGGAAGGACGTTTTTCCCATTTTTAGGGTCTGTGTTTTTGTATATCCTTGTTTGTAATCTCTTTGGCCTAATACCCGGCTTTGAAGCACCCACTGATAGCATAAACACGACGGCGGCTTGTGCTTTGCCGGTGTTTTTGGTTACACACTATTATGGCATAAAGGTACATGGCAGTGGCTATATAAAACATTTTTTGGGCCCTATGCGCTCAGTTTATGCGCTACCTTTGATGTTACTTATGTTTTTAGTTGAAGTAATCAGCCATCTAGCAAGGCCGGTTACCCTTTCTATTAGGTTATTTGGTAATATGATAGCAAAATACTATCTATTAACGGTGGCTATCACGTTGGTACCAGCCTTTGTTCCCATACTAATACTTGGGCTTGGGCTTTTGGTTAGTGTTGTGCAAGCCTTTGTCTTTATGCTTCTTTCAATGATATACTTTTCAGGGGTTGTGGAAGAGGCTCATTGATGGTGTTTAATGTGAATGAAGTTAAGTATTGAAATATCAGGTGCAAATTTATATTGGAGGTTGGGTGATTATGAAAAAGACGCTCATCATGGTGTTTTTGATGGTAGCGGTTATTTGTCTGGGAGCATCAATTGCTATGGCCAGTGAAGCTGCCGCTCAAGCAGGAGCTCCGGAGTCATCAACACAGGTAAAAGCCATAGTTGCTTTGAGTGCTGCCCTTAGTATAGGGTTGGCTGCTTTAGGTACTGGTATTGGTATGGGGCTTGGTCTTAGCAAGGCATGTGAGGGGGTTGCTCGTAATCCGGGAGTTTCCGGTAAGATTATGACAATACTACTTGTTGGTCTTGCTTTGATAGAGTCGCTGGCTATCTATGCGTTTTTAATTTCGCTTTCGGTACTTACTAACCAGCAGATGTTCTTTTAAAACGAAGGTTAATAGGCAGTCTCAGTAAGGTAAAAAGGTGTAATAACTTTAATGAAGAAATAAACAGCTGGGAGATTTAGATGGGTATTGGTATTAGAACTATTGTAGTTGGTCCTTTGCAGGTTAATTGCTATCTGGTTTATGATGAGTTAAACAAAGAGGCTATGGTTATAGACCCAGGGGATGAGCCAGAAAGAATACTTGAATACGTAGAGGCATTGAGACTTGACTTAAAAAAAATAGTATGTACCCATTCGCACTTTGACCATATAGGGGGACTGCCTGAAATTAAAGCATCTACTGGTGTTAAGATTTACTTGCACAAAGATGAATTAAGTATATACAATGCTTCACGGGATATGGCTGCCTTCTGGGGTTACCAGATAGACCCGTTACCTAAACCGGAAATGATAATTACAGAAGGCGATACGGTTATGGCAGGTAAACATCTCTTTAAGGTGATACATACGCCGGGGCACTCACCGGGTAGTATCTGCTTATATTCAGAGGAAGGTGTTATCTTTACAGGCGATACCCTGTTTGCAGGGTCGGTTGGCAGGACGGATTTGCCAGGCGGTAGTGTGGAAGAGCTTAAGGCTTCTTTTCGGCGTTTGATGAAGCTGCCGGATAAAACTGCGGTTTATCCAGGCCATGGGCCAGATTCCAATATCGGATACGAGCGGAAGTTTAATTTTTTTAATCGTGAAGTTTAATAACCCTTTTTGAAGTGAGGTATAATGGCTAGTGCTACTATTATGGATGGTCGAGGGCTTGCCAATGAAATAAAGGCGGAAGTCAAATTTGAAGTAGAAAAGCTAAATAGCGACGGCATAGATGTAGGGCTTGCTATTATGCTTGTTGGGAATAACAGGGCATCTAAACAATATTTTTTTTCTACCTTAAAAGCTGCTAAAGGTGTTGGCATCACGGTATATGAGTATAAATTGCCGGAGGATGTTACCGTAAATAAGCTCTTAAATGTAATAAACAGTATTAACAGCAATGAAAGAGTAAATGGCCTATTAGTACTGTTTCCCCTACCAAGAAGGATAAATCCAAGGAGAATTGTTAACGCCATAGCAGCAGAAAAAGACATAGACGGTCTTGGCTCAGTTTCCGTGGGACGGCTTGCGGCAGAAGAGTCTATGTTTCAGATTTTTAAAAACAAAGCAGACGGGGTTACTGTCCATGGGCATTTTTTTAAAAAATCACCGGAGTGTTTTCCATTGCTGCCAAGCAGTTTTTTGCCTTGTACGCCTCACGGTGTTATAAGACTTATTGAACACTATGGTGTAAATGTCAGAGGGAAAAATGCGGTCGTAGTGGGTAAGAGCTTAGCCGTTGGTAAACCGCTAGCCCTTATGCTTTTGTCAAAGGAGGCTACGGTTTCTGTTTGTCATAAGTCTACTGAGGATGTGGATTTTTACTTAAAAAATGCGGATATTGTTTGTAGCGCTACGGGTGTGCGGGGGCTTATTACGGGGGAAAAGATTAAGTTAGGGGCGGTGGTTATTGATGTGGGGATAGTGGTGCTTGATGATGGGACAATTGTGGGTGATGTCGAGTATGAAAGTGTAGTAGAAAAGGCTGCAATGGTAACGCCTGTACCCGGTGGCGTTGGACCAGTAACAATAGCAATGCTTTTAGAAAACACCGTGCTTTCTGCACAGAGAAATGTATTTATTAATAGTCCTTTGTTGTATGTATAGTTTATTTTTTGATGTATAAAAATATATAAGAATAGAAAAAGTTGTGTACTGTTTTTAAGAGAGAAAATATGGGAATTGTGAATAGTTGAAGGTGTGCTTCCCTATCTCGGTTATTTCAAGGTGTGAATGTTAGTTTAGGGGGACTTTTGGTTTATTGGATTTACTGTATCTTTACCTTGATGAAAGTGGTGATTTAGGATTTGATTTTTCAAACGATAAAACAACCAAATTTTTTACAGTTACAGTTATGTTACTTAAAGGGTTTGACAATAATAGACGGTTAATTAACGTAGTAAAAAAGACCATAAAGAGAAAGTTACCAAATACACATGAATTAAAGGGTAGTAACACCTCTATTGAGGTTAAACGTTATTTCTATGATAGTATTTCTTCAATTATGCTACCTTTTTGTATTTATACCCTAACTTTTGATAAAGGCAAATTGGCTGATTTAAGAAATAAAAAAAATATTATGTATAATTTTATGGTAAAAACTCTAATAGATAAGATACCAGATATAAAAACAGCGACAAGTACAGAATTGATTATTGATAAGAGTAAAAATAAACTTGCAATAGAAAACTTTAACAAATATATTATAGGTCAATCAGAATTAAAGGAATGTTGCCATAAGATACGCCATAGTAAATCTCATGAAAATTATGGTATACAGGCAGTAGATTTGTTTTCATGGGGTATTTTTAGAAAATATGAGCAAAAGGATTTACAATGGTATAATATTTTTGAAACAAATATAAAATATGATAATATATATCCTCCACCACAGTAAGGGAAGAAGAGCGTGCCTTATAAGTTAACTCCTCTTAGCTTTACCAACCTCCGGGAGGGAACACCAAGGGAACTTATAACGGTCTTACCGCTCTTTTGTTTACACCTAACCATCATTATAATTATATCATAAACTAATTAAGAAATTTATTTTTTTTACAATAATGCTATGATACTTTTCATTAGTAGTTTTAGGGAGGAGTTATACGTAATGTTCAATGGAAATTATGAAGGCATATTTAAAAAGTGTAAAACAATTGCAGTTTATGGTATGTCAGCCAACAGCGAAAAACCGTCGCACCGTGTCCCAATGTTTTTGATGTCGAAGGGGTACAATATAATCCCTGTTAACCCCAATGCCCAACAAATAGCTGGCAAACAAAGCCATTCATCTTTACAAACAATCGAGGAGGACATTGATATTGTGGAGGTGTTTAGACCCTCAAAGGAAGCGCTTGATATTGTAAAAATGGCAGTTGATAGAAAAAGGAAAAGAGGGGATATTAAGGTAATCTGGCTTCAATCTGGCATCATAAATGATGAGGCAGAAAAACTGGCTACTTCTGCCGGTATAATCTTTATCCAAAATCGGTGTATGTACACCGAGTACATTAAGAGTTGTAATTAAAAGATACTTGGGTTAAATTATGAGCAAAGCTGGCGCTTACAAAGATATTTTGCTTGATGATCTTACTGTTATATATACTGGCTGTGATGAAGAGCTTATAGATGAATTAAAAAACCTCCAGTCAAAGCAGTTTAGATATATTATAGCACAAAACGGTTCAGAAGGATTAGACCTATTTAATAAATATGTCCCACACATTGTTATTACTGATACGTTAATGCCTGTGATGGATGGCATATCTATGGCAAGCGCTATAAAAATAAAAAATCCGGCTGCACAGATAATAATGCTTTTTAATAGTGAAGAGCTGCCCTACTTAACAAAGGCGATTGACATTGGCGTAGATAAATTTATAAGAAAGCCGATTGATACTGATATGTTAGAAATTGCAATAAAACAGTTAATGATAACATATTTTCAAAAACAAGAAATCAACGCACTTAATGTAGAAATAGATAAAATATTAGAGGGCATTTTTGGCAGCAGTTTTGTTATAAAGGAAAATATGTTTAATCAAATAAAAGATGCCTTCCGCTTAAACTTCCCAGTATTAATACAGGGGGAGGAAGGAGTTGGAAAGTCCTCTGTTGCATTTATAATACACGGATTAAGCGACAGGTCAGAAAAACCATACATAGTGCTTGATTTTAAGCGCCTGACGGAAAAAACCATAGAGGGTAAACTCTTTGGAGAAGAGCTAAACACTAAAGAAAAAGCAGCAAAAAGCGTTGCCATATTTGAACAAACGGCAGGGGAGCTTACTTTAGTGTTGGAAAATATTGACAACATGTCATTGAAAATGCAAGGCAAGCTGCTTAAGATTTTAAGAAATAAAGAAGACATGTTGCATGCCATCAAGCTTATATCCACATGTGGACCGGATTTGGCGGATTTAATCCAACATAGCATGTTTAATAAAGAACTTATTAGTAAGCTTGGACAAATTACTATTAAAATCCCACCATTAAGAGAAAGACCTGAAGATATTCCTATAATTGTTAAAAAAATCCTAAATGATATAATTAGAGAATTGGACAAAGATACAATTGAACTTAATAATAATATTATGAAAACACTAGTTTCGTACAATTGGCCAAGAAATTTTCGGGAATTACGAGGTGTACTGAGAAACCTCGTGTTATTGTCTGAAAGTGTCTATCTGCAGCCAGAAGAAGTTAAATATTTGTTTAATAATCCAAAGAAAATGACTATATCAAAAAAGAAAGAAAAATCTACTCGCACTGCCGTGCTGACTTTAAAAGAAGCTGAGGAGTGGGCTATTAAAAACGCACTTATGCAAACAAAGGGAAATAAAACCAAAGCTGCTACGCTTTTGCAAGTTGACTTTAAAACACTGCTACGGAAAATGAAGATTCATGGTATTTAAAACGTAATAGTTCAGCCCCCACGTTGTCATTGCGAGCGCAGCGAAGCAATCTCTCTCCATAAAAAAGGGGGATTGCTTCGTCGCTATTGCTCCTCGCAATGACAACGTGGGGGCTGAACTATTACAAAAAAATAAAATAAAACGATAGAGCTAAGGAGACCCGTTATTAATAAGAACAATAAAATCAAATACATACCACTTTGGATTGGTATTGGCAGTGCATTGTTATTGTTTGTTTTGTTTTTATTAAGAAAAATGAATGGGTGGAGTGCTAATACTGACCATCCGTGGCTTGGCTATGATTATTTTAATCTTGCGCGCTGTGCCTTAGCAGTGCGTTTTGGTACAAATCCGTTTACCTCCCATATAGATTATGTACAGTATGGACCATGGGCTACTAATTTTGCCTCCTTTCCGACACTTTGCGTGTTAGCCGTACCGTTAAGTTATCTTCCACCGTGGGCGGGGTTTTGGCTGCTTAATTCATTTAATTTATTACTGCATTTAATGATTTTAGCACTTTTCGGTATAAAAATCATTGGTAAGGGGAGCATTATTCGTGATAGTGTGTTGATGTTTTTTGCAGGGTTTTTTATGCCTTGGTATGTGCTTTATTATCAGGGGCAATATCATAGTGTTAGTATATTGGCGGTTACTTTGGTACTTGCATGGAGTGGTAAGACGGCTTATCAGGTGGCTGGTTTTGTTATGAGTGCACTTTCAAAACCAGTTTTAGCACCTGCATCATTAATACTATTTATACGCTACCAATGGAAAACTATTATAATCATCGGAGGTATTTTAGTACTAACATTCATGCCATGGTTTTTCATGTGTTATGATGTAAAAAATGGGCTTTTCTTTTGTATTAATAATGGTATGTTAAACTATATGCAAGAGACCTCTATATATAGTAAATTCAACAGTTGGAGATGGAATCAAGAGCTTACTTTATCGGCAGCCCTTGGCGAGTTTTTAACCCCCAGCGTAAATCTGACAGTACGCTATGTCCTTACTACCTTTATAGCGATTTGGGCAGCATTTTTTATCGGCAAAAGAGCATATATACCGGCACTGTGCCTATCACTTATGTGCTTTTTTACTATGTATGCCAGAGGATTTGAGTATTACTACACACTATTTGTACCAATACTGCTGAGCCTATACACTGAGCCTGATGGCCGATACCGTAATTGGTGGATAGTGTTTATCATGTTTGGCATGGCCTCACCGACAGCTTGGGTAATTTACAAATACTACTACAATTTTTTAAATCCAATGATTGGCTCTGGCGATATTATGTTTAATACTAATATGGTGTTGTATTACTTGTTTTTGTGGCAAAAACCGTTTTTTGCATTGCTTTTAAGTGCTGTCATAATTACGACAGAATGGCCATGGCAAAGGGTGTTAAAGTCTCTGGTGCGCTTGCGCACCAGTATAAAAAAGAGTTAGAGGGGGTCTTCAGGGGGAGTTTTTTCTCCCCCTGATAGCACCAAAGCGCCTATGGGGAAATGGCGAGGCCGTATAAGAAAGCCGTTTTTTTGGCTTTCTTTAGGCCTTGCGCTTTCCCCAATAGGCGCTTTAGTTGTTAGGTAAGCACAGATATAGAGTATACCACCAGATAAGCACGTAAGGGGTCAAGGGGTCATTCGACCCTTTGCAGGTAGGGGGTTTAAAAGGGGGAAGGACAGAGTCCTTCCCCCTTTTTCTTCTATCTTTTTTCTTTTCTTTTCTTTTTTCTTCTATTTTTTCTTTTCTTGTCTCTTTTCTTTTTTCTTCTATTTTTTTTTAAGATTATGCTTTTGTTTTATCAACCAACCTATCTTTCTTAAGCCATGGCATCATGGAGCGAAGCCTTGCGCCTACTTCTTCTATTTGATGGCTATCGCCTTTTTTAGTTAAGGCGTTAAACACGGGTTTATTAACCTTACACTCAAGCATCCACTCGCGAGCAAACTGACCACTTTGGATTTCAGAGAGAATCTTCTTCATTTCTGTTTTAGTTTGTTCGTTGATTACCCTTGGACCTCTTGTTAGGTCTCCGTATTGGGCAGTATTACTCACCGAATAGCGCATATTTGCTATGCCGCCTTCATATATCAAATCGGTAATAAGTTTTACCTCGTGTAGACATTCAAAGTAAGCCATTTCAGGTGTATAGCCGGCTTCAACTAAGGTTTCGTAGGCTGCCTGTATTAGTGCTGCAAGGCCGCCGCACAAAACCACTTGTTCACCAAAGAGGTCGGTTTCGGTTTCTTCTCGAAAATTTGTCTCGATAATGCCGGCCCTACCGCCTCCGATGGCGCTTGCATATGCCATAGCTATTTCCTTAGTCTGTCCTGATGGGTCTTGGTGTACGGCTATAAGACAGGGTACGCCGCTTCCCTTTACGTATTCACTTCTTACGAGATGTCCTGGACCTTTTGGTGCTATCATTAGCACATTTGTTTGTGGTGGTGGCACTATTTGTCCAAAGTGTATATTAAACCCATGTGCAAAAGCCAAGAATATGCCCTCCTTTACATTAGGTGCTATTTCATTTTTATATACTTCACCTTGTAATTCATCCGGTAGGAGTATCATAATGAGATCGGCTATTTTAGCAGCCTCAGAGGGTACTAACACGTTAAAGCCAGCCTCTTCAGCCTTTTTCCAGCTACCGCCTTTTCGCAGACCGATGGTAACATCCATACCGCTTTGGCGCAGGTTATTAGCATGGGCATGCCCCTGGCTGCCGTATCCCATTATAACTATCTTCTTACCTTTTAGCACATCGAGGTTTGCATCCTTATCATAATATACTGTAATCATCTATTCTCCTTTTAAGGCTTTTAGTGTATTTTCAAGGCTTTGTGGCTCTTCTACATTATAGATAGCCACGCCCCCATCAATCTTTTTTATTAACCCAGAAAGTGTCTTACCTGGAGCTACTTCTATAAACACATCTATATCTGAGTTAACCATTATCCGTACGGAGTCTTCCCATAAAAGCGGACTATTTAGCTGGCGCACTAGTGAAGACTTAACACTTTCCTCCGTACTTAGCACCATAGCATCGGCATTATTAACAACCGGAATGATTGGTTTTTTAATTGAAATAGTATCAAGATACTTGGCTAATTTTTCCGATGCCTCTATCATAAGGCTACAGTGCGAGGGCACGCTTACGGCAAGTGGTATCGTTTTCTTAGCGCCTTCCTGTTTAGCAAGTCTCATGGCCTCTTCAACAGCTGGTTTTTCACCGGCTATGACCACCTGCTTAGGACAATTGTAATTAGCCGCTGACACATATCCTGAGCTTACGCTTAAGCAAACGCGGTCTACGGCCTCCCTGTCAAGCCCCAAGATGGCAGCCATAAGCCCCTTACCGGCAGGCACTGCTTCTTGCATTAATTGTGCTCGTTTTTGAGTTAAAAGGAGCACATCTTCAAAGCTAAACACCCCGGCTGCATAAAGAGCCGTGTATTCGCCAAGACTGTGCCCTGCCACTATACGTGGCACTATGTTGTTTAGCGTTAGTAGTTCATATACGGCCACTGAGGCTGTCAGCAAAAGCGGCTGCGTGTGGTAGGTCTTATCGAGTTCTTCCTTTGGCCCATAAAAGCTCAACTGTTGGGTATCGTAACCTAAGCATGCACTAGCCCTTTTATAAATTTCCTTAACTACATCAAACTGCTCATATAACTTTAGCCCCATGCCAACATATTGAGAGCCTTGGCCAGGAAACACGAATGCTATTTTTTTCATAACCGCTTATTCTCTTTTAATTTTTTAATTAAAAGTGGTATCAGCTCTTTGACATCAGCAACAATGCCGTAGTTTGCAACATTAAATATAGGGGCTTGTGGATTTTTATTAATTGCAATGATAATATCCGTTGACTGCATACCGACAAGGTGCTGTACAGCGCCAGAGATACCGCACGCTATATATACCTTAGGGCATACGGTCTTACCGGTTTGACCCACTTGATGGCTATACTCTATCCATCCCTCATCAACGACCGCCCGTGAGGCTCCAATTGCAGCGCCAAGGAGTTCTGCTAGCTCACGCAGTTTTTCAAAGCCTTCCGGCCCTCCTACCCCTCTACCACCGGAGACAATAATATCAGCCTCGTGCAAGTTTGTACAGGCACAGCCACCTTCTTCTTTCATGAAAGCAATAACCTTTGTCCTTGCATTAGTGCTTGCCTCAATGGAGACAATCTCACCGGTTTTGTTAGCATCATATAAACCGCTTTTCATAACCCTTGGGCGGACGGTTGCCATCTGTGGTCTAACCGCGGGGCACACGATGGTTGCCATAATGTTGCCGCCAAAGGCAGGTCGTATGGCTAGTAAATTACGCGTTTGGGTATCTATATCCAAAGAAGTACAGTCTGCCGTAAGCCCCGCCCTTATGCGAGCCGCCACACGCGGTATAAATGAGCGCCCTATAGCCGTAGCCCCTGCTAGCACAATTTCAGGTTTCATATCATTTATTACATCCGTCATCAAGTCTGCATATGGCTCATCGTTAAAGACCTGCAAGGATTCATCGCTACAAAGATATACCTTATCAGCCCCCCAGCGGATTAGCTCCGTTGCCTGATTGTCATTAGCGCCAAAGAGTGCTGCATTTAGTGGAACGCCAAGTGAGTCGGCAAGCTTACGCCCAACGCCAAGAAGCTCAAATGCCACATGTGCTATTGCCCCCTGCCGTTGCTCAGCAAAGATTAAAACCCCTTTATACTTAGACAAATCCTGCGCATCCTTCGTATCCTTATCATCATCTATCTCCTGTATAGCCCCCTCAGGACACACATTTAGACAAATCCTGCACACCTGACAGTACTCATTAACAAAAGCCTTAGCATCCTTCATGTGAATAGCATCATACGGACATGAACTGACACAGGATTCACAACCAGTGCATAATTGTGTTTGTACCTTTATTAACATAACAGCTCCAGAATTAGTTTTTTTATTTGAAACAATCTATATAGCGAAAACCACCACAGCCGGGGTCTCTACAAATCTGCCCTGTTTTCATAAGCCTCGTGTAACCAAGCCTTGGTGCCCTGCCAAAGCCATCGGAAGCCCTGTAGCCTTTAGACTGACAAAAGTAATCGGCTGCGGGCTTACCACAGCTCCTACCTAAAAATAAACACCAATCAAGTGCAACCCCGGCAACGATTGGTTGTTCAAAACGAAAGCGCTCAGAACTAAGACATGCAATATAGCGAAAGCCATCACAGCCGGGCATATCGCACACCCGACCAGTTCTTATAGACTTTGTAAAGCCAAGGTTTGGTGCTTTTGCAAATCTCAAAGATTTTTTAAATCCCTGCATCTGACAAAAGGAATCGGCTGCCGTCTTACCACATCCCTTATTAGGGGCAATACACCAATCAAGGGCTGTACCGCTTATCGTTGGTCTATCAAAATAAGCATTCCCGGCATTTGCCTCTCCAACGTATAATGCTGCAAAAAACACCAAACCTGCCAAAGCAATAAACACTCGTATCATAACTATACGCCTCCTTCAAAGTATATATTTAGACACAGCGCAGGTCCTTTAACACCTGCACTACCTGCTCGGCCTGCTCATTGGGCGCCCCTTCAATCATGCGCCTATCCTTTGTTAACTGCGGGGCAAATATGTTCTTTACCTGTGTCGGTGAACCATTAACGCCAAGGTCTTTTTCCTCCAAGACTATATCCGTGCGCAGCAGGCGTTTTATCTCCATCTTCTTAGCCCGTAGCTTAGCCTTAAGGGAGGGCATACGTGGCGTATTTAACTCCTTAATAACGGTAAGTAGCACTGGCACAGACGTAAAGACAACGTCATAGCCGTCATCCATGAGTCTTCTAACCCGTAGCTCTGTTGCCGAGATACTTTCAAACCTGCTAACGCCCGCCACATGTGGTATGCCTAAAAACTCGGCAATGCCGGGACCTACTTGTGCCGTATCACCGTCTATTGCCTGTTTACCACAGATGATAATGTCAAAGCCAAGCTTACGAATGGCGCCGCTTAGCGTGTATGCTGTAGCCCACGTGTCTGAGCCAGCGAAGGCTCTGTCTGTGAGCAAGTAAGCGTCATCGGCTCCGTAGGATAGGGCATCTCTAAGGGCTATTTCCGCTTGCGGCGGTCCCATAGTTAACACCTCAACGGTGGAGTTGCCGCCCATGTGCTCTCGAAGCGTAAGTGCGGCCTCTATGGCGTGTAAGTCGAATGGGTTTATTATGCTTGGCACACCGTCGCGGATTAGTGTATTTGTTTGTGGATTGATTTTTACCTCAGTAGTATCTGGTACCTGTTTGATGCACACAACAATTTTCATAGGCTAAAAATCCTTTTAATGTTTTCCTTTTAATGTTTTCTGGCTGATTCCTTAACGATACTTTGCCCAATAACGTTTCGCTGTATCTGGTTAGTGCCCTCGTATATTTGTAATATTTTGGCATCACGCATCATCTTTTCAAGGGGATAATCACGCATATAACCAGAGCCCCCCATAACTTGTAAGGCATCGGTCGTAACCTTCATAGCGACATCGGTAGCAAAGGTCTTCGCTATGGCTGATTCTTTAGTTACATCCTTAGCCCCACTATCAATGAAGCGAGCTGTCGTGTACACAAGGCTGCGTGCGGCTTCTATTTGTATAGCCATATCAGCAAGCATGTGTTGTACGGCTTGGATGCTTATTATTGGTTTACCAAACTGAACCCTGCCCTTTGCAAAGTGAACGGCCTCATCAAATGCGCCTTGCGCAAGACCAAGCCCTTGGGCGCCAACTCCGGTGCGCGATTTATCCAGTGTTTTCATAGCAACAATGAAGCCCATGCCTTCTTTTGATATAAGGTTTTCCTTTGGTATGCGGCATCCATCAAAGATAAGCTCACACGTCTTTGATGCGCGAATGCCCATCTTTTTTTCCTTCTTGCCAAAGGTAAACCCCGGCGTTCCTTTTTCAACGACAAATGCTGAAGCCCCGCGCGCCCCTCTGCTTTTATCCGTCATGGCTATTACTGTGTATATTTGAGCCTCTTCACCATTTGTAATCCACTGCTTAGTTCCATTTAATACGTAATAGTCGCCTTCTTTCGTAGCTGTAGTCTGAATACCGGCAGCATCACTACCAGCATTTGCCTCCGTTAAACCAAAGGCCACAAGGTGCTTACCGCTTGCTATATTGGGTAAGTACTGTTTCTTTTGCTCATCCGTACCAAAAAGCAGTAACGGATATGTCCCAAGTGCATTTGCAGCGTAACAGGTAGAAACCCCGACACACACCCGACTTAACTCCTCCACAACTAGCGCTAGCTCAAACGTACCCTTTCCCATACCACCGTACTCTTCCGGTATAAATAACCCAAACATATCCGAGGAGGCCAACACGCTCATAATTTCCGTCGGAAATATCTCTTTTTCATCCAGCTCAGCCCTCACCGGTTTAACCCGTTCCTCAGCTATTTGGTGAGCCAGGTCCTTTATCATAGCCTCCTCTTCAGTCAAAAAATAATCCATAAAGCCTCCGTTTTTTTTCGTATTGTTAACCACTTATATCCATACAAGCAATTAAAAGCGAAGGGCTGCCAATCCTGCCATAAAACTTCAAGTCATCGCCAACCCCCTCAACGTTTTTCAACACCTCTAACACGTTACCAGTAATAACCGCCTCTTTCACCGGATGCGATAGAGCACCGTCGCTTATCCATATACCGTTTGCACCAATAGAAAAATCCCCGGAATAAGGGTTAGCCGTGTGCATACCCATAACATCGGTAACAAAAAATCCATCGCTAACTTGCGCAAAAAGTTCTTCCTTGCTACAATTACTAATGCCATTAGGTGATAAATACAAATTTGAAATCCCAACCCCAATAGTAGACGAAATGCCTCCTCGTACGGCATTTGCTGTTGATAAGCCGCCTGCCTTTTTAGCTGTGTAGGTATTATACAAAAAATTAACAAGCCTACCATTATCTATAAGGGTTGTGCACATGGAAGGCACCCCTTCGGCATCAAAAGGCCGACTGCCAAGTCCACGCCTAAGCTTAGCATCATCTAAAACACTAAGTTTTTCTGAGATGACCACTTCTCCATGTTTATTCATAAAGAGGGATTTGCCCTTTTGCACGTTTTCACTTGAAAGGGCAGAGGCTAAAAGCCCCATAAGCTCACACACTATATGATTTTCAAAAATAACGGCCGCCTTTACTGTTTTAGCCTTTTTTGAGCCTAAAAGACTAATGGCGCGCAAGGCTGCCTCCTGCCCCACACGCTTTGGCCCAGCATCTTGTAAAAACCGTCCGGCTTCATAACCGTAACCAGCCTGAGCTTCACCGCCATGCTCAGCCACTGCCGTTATGTGCAAAGCCCACGACGTAGCGCTGTAGCACCCATAAAGCCCCATTGTATTAGCTATACAGACTTCATAGCGGCTAAAGGATGCTGCGGCTTTTCTTATCTTTGTTACGCGTTTGTCGGTATCAAAGGCAGCTGCTTCAAGCTCTATAGCCATATTAATGGCATCTGCCTGCGAAATGGTTGCTACCTGCTTATCAAAAATATCGCATACCTCATACTGAGCCGACTCCGGTATACTATAAAACTCGTCATCTTCAGTCCACTTCATTGATTGCACAGCATCTAAGACGACCTCTTGCCATTTGGCAAAATCCGTAGAGTACGAAAACCCCTGTTTTTTATCTTTGAAGGTTCTAACAGCAAACCCCGACACTATAGCCTGCTCAAGTGCTTCAAGCTCCTTACCCCTTGCCTCGGAAGCTATTGCATTGCTATTTATAATATAGACGTCGGCATACTCAGCGCCATGGCTTAAGGCATAAGATAAAACCCTGTTGGCAAAATCGCTATCAATCTTCATAATACGTTGCCGATGCCGTATCCGATTCCCACACCGTAACTGCCCCAAGCGTGGTCATGTTTGTATTTATCTTCTTCTTTAGAGAATCAAAGACCCATTTAGCAATGTTTTCCGACGATGGATTTATTTCAGTAAAAGGGAATATCTCATTTAAAAAACTATGGTCTAGCTGATCGACAACCTCGCTAGTATACTTTTTTATATCATGAAAATCCATAGCAATGTCAATATCATTTAACATCTCCGACTGTATAAACACCTGCACTTTAAAATTATGTCCATGGAGATTTTCACATTTCCCCTTATACCCGCGCAGTTGATGGCTTGCAGCAAAGGTAGTCTCAATCATTAATTCAAACATAGTTTAACCTTCTTTTTTATAAACTGCTATATACGGCAGATTTCTATAATTGTTGTTATAATCTATGCCATACCCAATAACAAACTCATTGGGTATATCAAACCCCACATAGTCAACCGGTACGTTAACCAAACGGCGCTCTTTTTTATCAAGAAGAGCACAGATTTTTAAAGAAGCAGGCGCCCTCTGAAGAAGCATCTGCCGTATGGCATTAAGCGTAATACCAGTATCTACAATGTCTTCAACGATAAGCACATCCTTGCCGGTAATAGATTCGCGCAAATCATAGTGCACATTTATCTTACCGGTTGTCTCAGTGTCTGTATAACTGGATACAATCATAAAATCAACTGCCATAGGTACCGTTAAACGCCTAACCATATCCGAAAAAAACATGAAAGCACCCTTTAGTATACCAACAACCAAAAGATTTTTACCGTCATAATCGCTATTGAGCTTTGTAGCAAGCTCAATCACCCTGTCTTGTATCTGCTGCTCTGTCAATAAAGGTATTTGTGCTACCATAAAACATATCTCTCCTTTTTCTTTAAGAAAAACTCTTATAGCAGCCTACGGTAGATTGATTTGCAACCTGCTATATAGTGATTGTACAGGTTAGAGCCTTTTTTTTTCAATAGGTAGAACTATATTACTCGATGATTAAGTTTTTTCTTCTTGATTTTTTTACAAACTACTGAAACGCAATACATGTCTGATATTTCAGCATTACAAGAAACATAGGGCAGACACATAGGTCTGCCCCTACTCATCTATTTGTAGTGGCGAACCTATGTGAGGGAGGGTGTGTAGGCACACCTCTTTTTTTCGAAAAGGGTTTTCCCCCACTCATTTAGTTCCTGTTTTAATTTACGACGGGAAGATTTTACCGGGATTTAATATATTTTTACTATCAAAGAGTTTCTTAATTCCACGCATAATATCAAGATTTTTCAAACCAAGCTCCATATCTATGAATTTAGCCTTTGTAATACCGATGCCGTGTTCACCTGAAATAGAGCCTTCAAGGGAGAGCGTAAGTTCGAAAATGTCTTTTTTGAGTTTTTGCGCCTTTTTAAGCATTTCCTCATTGTTTTTATCAAGTAGTATGTTTACGTGCAAATTGCCATCACCGGCATGACCAAAGCACGCAACCGTGATGCCAGCACTTTTTGAGAGTTTTTCAATTTCTCCGAGGGCATCGCTTACACGGTTAATGGGGACAACTATGTCATCGTTGATTTTACCGGGGCTTATGTTATAAAGTGCTGGTGAGGCTGAGCGTCGAATGTCCCAGAGCATTTCGCTTAGCTTGTCGCTATCGGCAAACTTAATTATTCCGTTAAATGCTCGACACACGCCACAGACGGTTTCCGTTTCATCGGCTATAGCCTTTATATTTCCATCGAGTTCTATGAGTAGCAGTGTTTGTATGTCATCACCAATGCCAATGTTCTTATATTTTTTAACAGCATCAAGGGTGTATTTATCCATAAACTCAAGGGTTCTTGGTGTTAGACATGATGCCATAATCTTAGAAACTACCTTACCAGCTGCTGTTGGGTCATGGAAAAATGCGACCATGGTAACTACCCCATCCGGTGTGGTTAGGATTTTAAGGCGTATCTTTGTAATAGTTGCAAGGGTACCTTCTGAGCCAACTAATAACCTTGTAAGATCGTAGCCGACAACGCTTTTAGCGGTCTTAGTGCCGGTAATGATAACGTTACCATCTGGCAGTACTGCTTCAAGCTGCATGACGTAGTCGCGTGTAACGCCGTATTTAACAGCCCTTGGGCCGCCGGCGTTTTCAGCAACATTGCCGCCGATGGTGCACATATTTAGGCTAGCCGGATCAGGTGGATAAAAATACCCATTATCAGCCAGCACATGCTGTAAATCTGCATTAATAACCCCCGGCTCCACAATGACATTAAGATTTGCCGTATCAACCTCAAGTATTCTGTTCATATGTTCAAAACTCATCAGTATGGTGTTTTCCACTACCGGTACACCGCCGCCGGTCATTCCAGTGCCTGCACCACGTGGTATTATCTTATAGTTATTGGCGTAGGCAAACTTACAAATGGTAACCACATCATCTGTGGTTTGCGGCCATACAACAGCAGCCGGTATGCCTTCAGTCGAGCTTGCGTCGTAACCGTAGCACATGATGTCTTCCAGGTCTGTTGAGCAGATGCTGTCTTTGAGAAGTTTACACAACCTTTTCATAATATTAAGAGTATCCTTAAAAAAAAATAAACAGCTAAGGTGCTGTTCTTAGTAAAATTTAAAACTGCACTACAGTAACGCCATCACCACCTTCTTCAGGCGAGCCTTTTTGAAAGCCCTGCACTAAAGGGTGTGATGATAAGTATTGTCTTACGGCATTTGCTAGTATTCCAGTGCCTATGCCGTGTATGATTTTCACTGTTTTATATTGTTCCATGACAGCATCATTAAGGTATTTTTCAAGCATAGAAAGAGCTTGGTCTACTCGTTTGCCTAAAAGGCGCAACTCCATTGGTATGGCATTTTCAACGGAGCGGTCTATTTCAATGCCAGCAGATTTAAGCCGTTTAAAAACCTTTTCCTTAACACTGTCGCCGGAAGGCGCCGATAACTCCGTTAGCGAAACCTCAACCTCCCGCCCTTGCACTAAGACGGTGCATTTACCCTTTTTCTCATTTATGGTAAAAATAGTCCCATCCAGTTTAAGGCTTTTAATAAAGGCGTTTTTACCGGGCTGCGGGTCTTCTAAAGGTTTGCTGTCATCTGCGGTAATGGCTACCTTTTTCTTTTTAATATCTGATAGATTGTGCTCCATATCCTTTGCTATTTGTATAGCCCTTTCCTTGTCAGCCCTCTTTAGTTCCTCAAGAAAGGTGATTACCTCTCTTTTGGCTTTTTTGACCATATCCTCAGCGCTTTCATATGCCCTTAGTAGTGATTGTTTTTTAGATTTTTTGATGTAAGCCAATTCATCGTTAAAGTACTGTTTTAGGTATGCTACCTCTGCCTTAATGCGCTTAGTTTCTTCAATTTCCTGCTCATACTGCTGCTGTCTTTGACGCAAAGATGTTAGCAGGCTTTCCATCTTCATACCCTCGCCACTTAATAGAAGTTTTGCCCCTTCTATTATGTTTTCCGGTAACCCCAGCGTCCTTGCTATTTCAAATGCGTGCGATTGGCCGGGCTGTCCCACATTAAGCTTATAAGACGGTTTAAAGGTGATTTTACCATAAGTGTCAACCGTATCCATTTCCATAGAGCCGTTAATAAAGCCATCCTTTGTGTGTGCAAACACCTTTAAAGAGCTTAAATGTGTGGTGGCAGTGCAAAGCGCCCCTTTTGATATTATCTCAGTCAAGATGGAACACGCCAAAGCCCCACCTTCTTCCGGGTCTGTGCCTGTGCCAAGCTCATCTATGAGCACGAGGGTGTTTTTAGCACTTTTTTGTAAAATATCTGCCATATGGGTTATATGTGCTGAAAACGTTGATAGGTTTTCCTCTATTGACTGCTCATCCCCAATATCCACCAGTATGTCTTCAAGAAATGCTATAACGCTATCAGGCGAGGCTGGTATGTGCATACCGGAGAGCGCCATAAGGTGTAAAACGCCTATAGTCTTAAGGGCAACTGTCTTACCACCTGCATTTGAGCCGGAAATGACCATACACCTGTGCTTTCCCCCAAGCTCAAAATCAAGCGGTACTAACCCTTTGGTTACTATTGCCGTATTTTGCAAAGAGATATTATTGGCATCAAAATTTGCAAAGCGCTTCCACAAAAGTGGATGTCTGCCTTTATATATACGAATCTCCATACTATCGCTAATTGATGGCGGGTGCATATCCGCTAATACTGCAAAATGAGCAATAGCGTTTAGGGCATCGTATTCACAAACGATGCGATAGTCCTCCTCGATGCTCGGTAGTGCCTTGCGTAGGGTCTGCGATAGTTTTTGTAAAATTCTATAGATTTCAAGCTTTTCCTCAGCCTTGAGTGTTTCAAGCTCATTGCCTATTGTTTGTGTTTCAAAGGGCTCTATAAAAATAGTCTCACCACTATTGGAAATATCATGTAAAACCCCGGGTACCTGCCCCTTTGAACTTCTCTTAAGAGGGATGACGAAGCGCCCATTTCTTTCGGTATAGTAGGAATCCTGAATGTGTGGTTTTAAAGATTTTCTTTTTATAATATTATCAAGCGATGCCCTTAAGCGACCTTCAAAGGCTTTAATACCCCTGCGGATTTGAAAAAGAGCCCCTGATGCCTCATCGGCAATCTTTCCTTCCCTGTCAAATGTACGCTCTATTTCACTCTTAATTTGCGGGTGTGTTTCAATGGCTGCAAACATGGTACTTAAAAGCGGATAGACTTCAAAGTTTATAAACGTCTGCAAATTCAAAGCACTAATTAAAAGCGGCTGAATACTCAATACCTCAGAAGCATCAAGGACAGCCCCTTCTGGTTTTAATCTTTTAAAAATCCGTGCAAGGTCATCTATGTTTTCAACGTAAGGGCGCTTTTTTTCAGTAAAAAAATTCCGACACTCAGTAATGGTCTCAATCTTGGTCTTTATCTGCTCAACACCCTGTAGTGGGCCAGAGGACTCCACAATAGCCTTGCCCTTAGCCGTACAGGCAAAGGCTGCCGGTATTTTCAGTATCTTAGCAAATTCAAGAAGCTCTAAAGTCTTAGCTCGCGTCATATTGATCGTTATATATTAACATTTTTAAATGTAAATATAAATATTGTTAATTCACTTACGATATTATATAATAAAATAAAACCGCCTTAGGGAATAGTGATGGTTAATAGATTAAGAATGGGACTAATAAGAGCAGTGCCACCGTTTCTACGGAAAGACGTTTATAACGCTCTGTGTAGTTTAACAAATTATAAATTAACGCCAAGACCAAGACACTTACACTTTGAGCTTACTTACAGGTGCAGTTGCCGGTGCGTGTTTTGCTCAAGGTGGCAAATCGGTCCTGAAAATGCCCACAACGAGTTGACAACCGAGGAGATTAAAGAGGCTATATCTGATGCTATTAATCTTGGAGTAATAGGGATAAGTTTTTCCGGTGGTGAACCATTCATAAGGGAAGATTTTTTGGAAATTGCAGAGTTTTGTAAGGATAAGGGGCTACGTGTTCATGTAAACTCCAATGGCACCTGTATTGATAAAACAAACGCCGAATATGTTAATAAAATATTTGACTCCGTGTTGCTATCAGTAGACTCAATGGATGAAACTATACACGATACCTTCCGTGGCGTCAAAGGAACTTTTAAGAAAGCGATAAAGGCACTTGAGCTTATTGATAGAAAAAAAACAGTAGTACAACTTGTAATAAATTCAAAAAACATTGACCAGCTCTATGATTATGTAAAATTTATGGCAACCAAAACCGATAAAATAAGACTTCAACCCATTCACTCCAACCCCGATAATTTGCTAAATCTAAGAGACCTATATATTGACGACTTTAAAAACTCTGTTACCCTTGAAAGTAAATGGAATAATTTTATAAAAAAACTAAAGGAATCAGGGCTAAAACTGCATGGCAGTGAAAAGTTCTATAGCCTATTCCCAGCATTTTTGACCGACCCATTACTGCTAAAAGGTAAAATTGACTGCTTTATGGGTTCGTTTGGATTTTTCATAGAACCATACGGCAACGTGGTACCATGCGAAGGTATAAGGAAACCATACGGAAACATAAAGGAAGAAAAACTTGCCAACATATGGAAAACAGCAAATGCCTTCAGGCGCAATTACCATAATAAAAAAAGACCGTGCGTCTGTATGTACGGTTGCCTTGATAACGATATAAATTTTTGGGATAAATTCTTTTCAATAAAACCAATATACGAATTTTATCCAAAATAGAAAAAAGCCAAAGAAAAAAAATAACAGAAAAAGGGTATGGCATTGCGGCAGCGCACCTATGTTCGCCCCTACAAATGGAGCTGTTATCCCCCCACGTTCTTCTTTTTTCCTATCTTTCTAAAACTAATGATTACTATTTTAGCAGCCGATTAAATGTATAAGCTTTATGGATGTTTTAGTTAATCTTGATAAGCCAGAGGGTATGACCTCAAGTGATGTTGTGCAGGAGGTAAAGGGGCTTTTAAATGTTAAAAAGGCTGGTCATTGTGGTACGCTTGACCCGTTGGCAACGGGTGTGCTTTTGATTTGTACGGGGCATGCTACGGTGCTGGCTGATTATTTTGCACTAATGACGAAGGAGTATGTTGTTACTTTAAAGCTGGGTGTGCGTACTGATAGTTTTGATAGGTGTGGTAAGATAATAGAAGAGAGGGATAGTGCGTTTGTTACGAGGGAAATGTTTGCTTTAGCTTTGGAAAATTTTACTGGTGAAATAGTACAAAAGCCGCCCATGTATAGTGCTATAAAGGTAAGTGGGGTAGCTCTTTATAAGATGGCGCGAAAGGGTATGGAAGTTGATAGGAAAGACAGGGTGGTACGTATATATAATAATGTGGTTGAGCGGTTTGAGTATCCGTGGGTAACTTTACGAGTGAGTTGTTCAAAAGGGACGTATGTTCGTGCCCTTGTTAATGATATAGGAGAGTGTCTTGGTACGTGTGCAACGGTGTGGGCTTTGCGGCGGACGGCGGTTGGTTCATATCGTGTTGATGGGGCTGCTACTTTTGGTAGTTTATCAATAGACGGAGTGGGCGGGGGGCACGGTATAATTACTATGGATGATGCCCTTACACAGATGCCCGTTTTGGTGGTTGATGATGAATCGGCATGGCGCTTAGTAAATGGGCAGGTTGTTAGTCTAAATGGAGCAGCTTTTGAAGGCAGTGGGGATTTTAGAATAAAAGGACCTGATGGGGTTCTTGTAGGTATCGGGTTATATAAGGAGGGAGGCATAAAAATTCAGACTTTATTAATAAACAGGGATAAATACTTAAAGCATCTATTTAAAAAAAATTGTTAACTATTTAAAAAAAATGAAAAAAAAGGGGTTGACATATTATTTATCCATATGTTAAAAAATACACATGTTAAACTTTGGAGCTAAATCACTTATAGGGTTAGATATAGGTTCTGGTTACCTGAAGGTAGCCCAGTTAAAGGATGTAAAGGGTAAGTATATGCTGGAGCTTTTTGATATGCTTGCCTTGCAGCCAAGTGTAATATCTGATGAGGCCATTGTTGAGCAGGAAAAGCTTGTTGAGGCAATAAAAGAGCTTATGAAGAAATCTCAGATCAAGATAAAAGATGTAGCTATATCACTTTCAGGGCATTCGTCGGTTATCATAAAAAAGATAAATCTGGAGCTCAACAAGTCTGAACTGGATAATATGTCTGAGGATGATATTATCAAGTCCATTCGTTCATCAGCTGAGCAGTATATACCATTTGGCATTGAAGACGTCAACATAGACTATCAAATCTTAAAGCCAAGAAACGAAACCGGTGAGGTAGAGGCCTTATTGGTGGCCGTTCGCAAAGAGATGATTGATGAGTATGTCAATATTGTGAAGGAGTCGGGGCTTAATCCGGTCATTGTTGATGTGGATGCCTTTACGCTTGAAAATATGTATGAGATTAACTATGAAATAGAAGAAGACAGTAATATAGCGCTAATTGATATAGGGGCTAATAGTACGAAGCTTAATTTGCTAAAAGATGGTGTGTCGGCTTTCACTAGAGACAGTGCGCGTGGCAGTAAATTACAGACGGATGCCCTGATGAACACCTTTCAAATCCCATTTGAAACTGCTGAGAAGTTGAAGCGTTCAGAGGCGGTTGAAGGCATATCGCCTGAGCAGGTGGAGACTGTTATATTTGATGCCTCGGAGGATATTGTTAATGAAATCAATAGGTCTTTGGAGTTTTTTAATGAAGCTTCTGGGATTGACAATCTAGATGAGCTGGTAATTGCTGGCGGTGGGGCTCTTGTTAAGGGTTTTCCGGAGCTTTTAGCAGACCGTACCGGGCTTAACGTATCGGTGGTTAATCCTTTTAAGAAAATTGCTATATCGAAAAAACTGGACGAAAGGTTTATCAAATCGGTAGCGGCAATGGCAGGCGTTGCTGTGGGTCTTGCGATAAGAAGGATTGGCGACAGGTAAGGGGAGATAGTTTCTGCGATGATAAAAATAAATCTGCTGCCAACTAAAGGTAAACCGAGAAAGAGGAAAAAAGAGGGAAAGCCCTTTCCGATGGCGGCTATTGTTTCAATAGCGGTGGCTATCGTTTGCATTATAGCATCTATTGTTGGTTTAGTCATCTTAAGTGGCAAGGTAAATAAGCTCTCTGCAAAAAAGGTGGAAAAGCAAGCTGAGTTGGACGTCCTTAAAAAGAAGATTGAAGAGGTGGAAGCCCTTGATGCTAAGGTTACACAGATTTTGCTTAGCCAGTTGGCAATAGAAGAGCTTAAGGAAAACCAGAGTGTCCCTGTCAAGGTTATTGATGTTATTAGTAATTTGTTACCTTCTAATGTGTGGTTAACTAGTCTATCGTTATCTAACTTGCAGTTGGCTTTAACAGGTACGGCATTTACTAATTCTGATGTGGTTGGTTTTGTTACTAATCTTAAAGATGTGGAGCTTGCTGTTGGAGGGCAAGGGGCTGCTGTAGGTAGTGCAAATATGATGGAGTCTGTTGCTAATAATATAAAACCAGCACTTGCAGGTGGCAATATGCTTGTACCTACACAAAGGCCCAAAATGTTTAAAAATGTCTTTTTAGTGCAAACAAGTAGTAGCGAGGTTAAAGGTGGCAAGGAAACTGGTAATATTCCTATATACAATTTTACTGTTAATTTGCAGGTAAATATTATTGCCACGGCAGATAAGGAAGCTGGCAATAAAGGCACGGTTGGTAAGGCGGCTACTCAAAAGAAATAATATGGAAGCAATAAAGTACAAATAAATGACTGAGGACTATAATAACATAATGGTTGTGCGATATGCGTGTTTATCACGTGTTTTTTTTGTAAGCTTAGGTAGTATAGCTATGTTTGAAGAAAAATTGTTATTTAATACTAATAAAGGGTAATACAGATGAAATTAGACTTGCAAAATCCCACCATAAAGATAGTTTTATACATTTTACCTGTAATAATAGTAGCGCCATTGTTTTTTTTCGCAATTTATAGTCCAAAGACAGAGGAAATTAAAAAACTACAAGCTGAGCTTGTCAAGATGGATGGCGAGATAGTACAAGCTAAAGAAAAGGTTAAGCGTTTGCCTACAGCCAAAGAAAAATTGCAAAGGGCTGAGGCTCGTTATAATGCACTGAAGAAATTTCTACCGGAGGAAAATGAAATATCAGACCTTTTAAAGCAGGTATCGGATATTGGTATAACCTCTGGGTTAAAGATAAATAAGTGGCAACCGGATAAAAAAAGGCAATATACAGCAAAGGGTGATAAGGCTAAGGTACTTTATGAAATCCCGGTCAATGTGGTTATGGAGGGTTCGTATCACAACATGGGAACCTTTCTTGGCAGGTTGACCAATTTGGATAGAATTGTCAATATTTCAAACTTGAAGCTTGCCCAGCCAAAATATAAGCAGGTGCGTGAGGATAGCCCATACTCTAGCGCAAGGGCTGAAAGAAACGAAGCACTCCTTACTATTGAGTTTAAGGGGAGTACTTTTTCGTCAGCACCGGAAACTGAGCAGGAACAAGAATTTAAGCCTACTAAGAAAAAGGGAAGGTAGCAAGCCATGATAGTTGTTAAAAACACTTTTCTTTATAAGCTGGTTGTATGCTTTATCATATGTCAGTTTATTTTTTTAAGCATAGGCTATGCCAAACCACCTGTTAAAAAAGACGATAAGGCTAAGAAAGAAGATGTCAAG
Source organism: Candidatus Magnetomicrobium cryptolimnococcus (assembly GCA_018606805.1). GTDB lineage: Bacteria > Nitrospirota > Thermodesulfovibrionia > Thermodesulfovibrionales > Magnetobacteriaceae > Magnetomicrobium > Magnetomicrobium cryptolimnococcus. The sequence goes on along the minus strand of JAGYWI010000015.1, from coordinate 27,936 downwards.
GTCTTTACAGATGTTGAAATAGAGGAAATTTTAAATAAACCTGTACAAAAAAATCCGTACACTTATACAGCAGGTGGCAGGCGTGACCCGTTTATGTCTATTGTAGAAATATCCAAACGCCGCCTTGAACAAACTAGACAAAAAAAGAAGAAACGTGTACTTATGCCTTTAGAAAGATATAAATTATCCGATCTAAAGGTTATCGGAATAGTTGCCGAAGGTAATAATAGTTACGCATCGGTTGTGTTGCCAGATGGCAAGGCATACACTGTGCGTAAGGGAACAGCTGTTGGGATTTATGGTGGTTGGATCTCAGAAGTAAAAGAAGATAGAATTTTAGTAAAAGAAGAAAGTGTTGATTATTATGGTAATGTTATAATAAATATGACAGAGATTAAACTTAGGGAAGAAGAAAAAGAATGAAATATTATTATATTGATTATAGATATTTTTCCATGGAGGGAAAGGATGAATAATAGTGGAACTATTAGGGTTTCGTGTTTTTCATTTGTATTGTGTGCGTTATTAATGCTTGTATTTGGCAGTTGTGCGACAGTTCCCGAGAGTGTGGAAAGTGAAGGGACGTCGGAAAGCGCGGTGTCGGGTGCATCGGAAGGTAGTGCTGCTAATAGTGCCTCTAATAATGTAGCTAGTGGAGATGCTATTTTGACGCTTGTTGAGGTGGAAGATTATAAAGTATCACTTGGGGCTGATGGTAACTTTGAATATGCGATTTCCGACTCTGGTGATCCATTTAAGGTGTCTATAGAATTAAAAGGTGTGCGGCAGGGGGAGTTTAAAGACACTATTAAGTCTAATAAAGAAGGAATACGGGAAGTTGCCTTTATGACAAAGATGTTGCCTGAAACAGCTACTGCTGTTGATATAACGCTGGCAGCGCCATTTGTGCCTGTGCATGAAAAGATTGGTAATACGCTTGTGTTGACTTTTAGAGAAGCTGGTAGTGCACAGGGTAAAGATACTCGGAAAGAAGATATTTGGAAAGATAGTAAAGATGATAAAAATAGTGATAATAAAAATAGTGATGATAAAAATAGTGATGATAAAAATAGTATAGAAGAGCTTACAAAGGGGCGGGCGCGTGCTAGTGAAGATGGCACTATGCCAAAGGCTACGGCCGTTACCTCTGTGCAGTTTAAAAAGGAAGTTGATTCCTTGCAGTTTAAGATTGTTGGCAACGGCGCCTTGGTTCCAGAGACCTATAAAAGTGGCGATAAATTAATGATAGATATGCCAAACGTTACACTTAAAGCGGAAATTCCAAAGGCAATAGAGCATCCAGTAAAGACCATTCATTGGAAACAAGATGGCGCGAAGCTAAGAATGGTGCTTGAGCTTGAAAAAAACGCAGGACACGTGGTTTCTTATGTAAACGATATGGTGCTAGTAACCTTAACATCTGATGAGCTAGCGCTTGGTGCTATAGAACATGTTAAAAGTGGTGATGCTAATGAAGGTACTACGCCTGTTAAAATAACTGAAAAAGAAGTGGAGCCTAAAAAGGAGCAACCTGAAGGTGAAGGGATAGCTAAAGGTTTTGAAGATGTTGCTACGCCTAAAACTACACAGTCTAAAACTACAGGGGATTCTGGGTTAAAAACCGGTAGTGTCATTAGTCCTGAGGTAAGCAAGGTAGAAAAAGTTGAAACAGCCCCTAAGTCTTCAGATAGTGGGCAAGGTTTTGATTATGCTACTGCTGGAGTTACGCGTAAGCTTTCAGAAAGCCTAAGTGAGCTATCTGAATCTGAGCGTGAGGATTTAGCGGCATTATCTTCTGATGAGGGTATGTGTCGTAATGGAAGGATTATGCCGATAACTTGTGGAGGGAGTTTGGGTAAATTAAATCTGGATTTCCAAGGGGCTGATATTGTTCCTATATTTAACCTGCTTTCAGATGTGAGTAAGTGTAATATTGTGGTTAATCCAGAAGATGGTAGTATTAAGGGGAAGAAGATTACTATGAAGGTAACGGATTCCACATGGTATCAGGTTGCTAATATAATGTTAAAAACCCATAACCTTGCTTGTAAACAAGAAGGAAACATTATTTTGATTATACCTTTTGAGACATTTAGAAAAGAAATGGCAGATAAAAGTCAATATATTAAGGCTGTATTGGAAGAAGAGCAAGATAAGAGCAGGATTGCAAAAGAGAAAAAATATAGAAAAGAGCTTGAAATGATAGCTTCGGGCTCAGTAATAAGGATATTTAAAATAAATTATGCAAAAGCAGAAGAGATAAAAAGTGTTTTAATGGGTATAGGCTCTTCAGGAGAAAAGCCGGGGGCTAAAGGTGCAATGATGGAAAGTGGCACAGACAGTGGTGTTGCATCTGACTCACCTGCACTAAATGCAATGGCTCAAGCAAGAGCAACAGCACAAAGACAAATGGGGCTAAACGCAGAGCAAGGTGAAGGCTCTGGAACTGGCACAGAAACATTAAGTGGCACGACATTGCTGTCTCCTTTTGGTGTAGTCAATATAGATAAAAGAACTAATTCATTAATTATTAAAGATGTTCCAGAAGTGATGCCCAGAGTTGAGGAGCTTATTGCGGTGCTTGATAAGCCAGTTTTTCAGGTATTGATAGAGGCTAGGATTGTTGAAATATCAAAAGGTAGTGAGCAGACCCTTGGTATTGATTGGGGACTGTTTACTCAGTCCTATGATAAGACAAAGGCTCTTTTAACGTCTTTTGGTGGTTTGACTGGTAGTAGTTATTTACCAAATTTCCCATCAGCAGTCGGAACTATACAAAGTGGTATGGCCCTTGGTCTTATGAATAAGCAGCGTACTATGGGCATTGACTTGAAATTAAATGCTATTGAAAGTACTGGTAATGGCCGTATATTAACAGCACCAAAGATTTTAACTGAGGATAATGTAGCTGCTACTATTTCACAAGGTGTGAATGAACCGTATTTAGTTATAAATGATAATGGAATTGGTTCAGCAGCATTTAAAAATATTGTTGCAAGAATAAGTGTTACACCTCATATAACACACGATGATTATGTAAGTATGAATGTAGATATATCTAAAGAGGATGTTACTGAGTATAGAGAAATTGCTGGAAGCAGTACGCCTGTTACATCTACGTTGAGTGAAAACACAAAAGTATCTATAAAAGATGGCGAGACTTTAGTGCTTGGTGGCCTTTTTAGGACAAAGGAGTCGCTTGGTATTGAAGGTGTTGCTGGTCTTAAAAATATTCCAGTGCTTGGATGGCTTTTTAAAACGCAAAAAGATAAAGCAGATACCTCGGAATATCTTATCTTTATAACCCCTCGCATTATTAAGCGTGATACGGTAATTAATTAGCACGTTTTAGCCAAATATAAGATATTACTTTTATAAAATTAATTATTGAGAAATACCATTAAGGAGGACTATTTACTAATGGGCAATATTGTCATAAGGCTGATATTTATTGTGTCTTTGGGTTTTATTTTATGCAGTTGTGGTGGCGGCGGCAGTGGCCCGGGTACGCCCGGTAGCGACAATACTGGTGAAATTGGTGCTTCACTGTCGGTAACGGCTATCACCCATTCAAGTCCTGCTGGGGATCAGGGTGACCAATGGCAGCTTGATACCGAACAGGGCACATGTGATGCAGAGCCGGAGTCTTGGGGAGATGACTTTGCATCAGTTACTATTTCTGCAACATCGCTGGATACGGCTTTGCCATCAGGTGAACTCTATATTTATAGGTACACGGTTGAGTATACCTCCCAGCCAGCAGAACTGAATTTGCCTCCTATACCAAATTTAGACCTTACCACACTTATTACCATACCTGCCGATGGCTCAGTTACTGGCAATTTCCTTGTCCTTGAGTGGGGGACTAAGACGGAGTTTGTTGAGGGCATTGATAGCGGTTTATATAACCCCTCCGATAGTGAACCCTATTTATACGATATGAAGATGACCTTCTATGGTCAGGATGCCTACGGCCAAGAATTTAGTTTTACTTACCATAGAACCGTTATGGTAGGAAATTATAACAACTGTTAAGTGTTAGTTGTTTTATTAATGTTTTGCAGAATAAGTGGAGGAGTCATATGTTGCATTTATATATAAAAAATAAAAGATGCCTTCAATTACTGGTGTTTTTGCCAGTTATATTGATGCTTGTTATGTTTAACTATAGCTGTAGCGGTGGCGGTGGGCAAGGCTCAGGTAGTGATTATACCCCGCCTGAGACTAATACCGATGTGCCGTTTTCCATTGACTTATCCCCAAATAAACAAGTTGGTGAAACTAATGCGGCCATTTATATGACAGCCCTTGTGCTTGACCAAAACGGCGACCCGATAGATAGCACTACAGTTAAATTCCTTGAAACTACAGGGGTTGCTAATCTTAGTAGTAGTGATAGTAAAGACCTTGGCAGTGCCAATGTATCAGGGGTAAGCAAGAGAAAAACCTCTGTCTATGAAACCAAGACAAATGGTTACGGGCAGGCTATGGTTAAGGTTAGCTCTACTTCTTCCGGGTTTGTCTCCGTAGAGGCATACGCTGGGGATGGATTAATGGAAAAACGAACCGTTTATTTTGGCCCTTCTGGTGGGTCTACCTTTAGCCCCATGTACGTTGATGTTGAATTAGATGGCAACAATAACGGTACGTATGATGAACTTGATGACTATAAGGTTTGTCAAAGTAGTGGTGATGATACGGTGGATGTGCGTGTTACTACGTATTATAAAGGTGCTGTTATATCGAATATAAACGTGTTTGTCTTAACGGATGTGGCAAGTCTTGTGGAGTTTCCAAATAACCTCTATGCTTTGTACTCAAGTGGGGCTGGCAATAAGGTGCTTCTTGGGTGTGATTATGACGGTGATGGGGTTGTTGAGAGCTCTTGTGATTATAATGGTGTGGTTGTCCAAGATATGGTTGTTACGGATAGTTTAGGGCAAGCATACACGAAATTTACTGTGGATTGTCAGTTAATATCCCAGCAGCGTCTTATAAATGTAATGGCTACTACTGCTGTCTATACACCTGAGGAGTTTAATAATGCACAGGTGTACGGCACAGGTGGCACTTCTTTGTATTTACAGCCTGTTGATATTAAAGCTGTAAAAATCACAGCAGACCCGGCTACTGTGGCAGTTGGTGAGACTTCATATATTGAAGTTACAGTTGATACTAATCTAGGGGCTGCTACTGCTCCTGATGGTACGGTTGTGCAATTAAATGTACAGTGTAAAGATAGAACCGACTGGTCCCTTACTAATGGGTTAACAACGCTGCAAACAACCAATGGTAAGGTTAGCACCCTGTTTACTGCACCATCAACGATTCCAATAGACGAAACTTGTACTATAACGGCAACAGCAGGTAAGGAGTCGTCTTCTATACAACTAACGATAACCCAAGCACTTGAAATCTTGCCAGCTACAAGAACCATAGACCCTCTTACTGAAACCACTACCTCATTTACTATTCAAGGCGGCACTAAGCCGTATGAAGTATCAGCCGATAAGCCCGACTACGTAAACTTATCGCTATCTGGCTCAACCCTCACGGTTACATCTATAAAGGTTCCCACGGCTAATGAAACCGTTACTATAACTGTTGAAGATGCTAAACATACTAAGGTTACAGCTACAGTAACAATTATAGCACCAGCTAGTGCGATAACATTATCGGCTGTTGGTTCTTCTACGTTGACAAACCCGGAGATTGGCGATTACGTTCAGTTTACTATAGATGGTGGTGTGCCTCCGTATACGGCTACGTCAAGTTCTGAATATGTCTCTGCTTCAATAGCTGATAATATACTAACGGTTACAGTTACGCAGGTGCCTGATAAAACAGTGTATGCTGCTATAACGGTAAAAGACTCGGAAGGCAATAAGTCGGTTGCTGTTGTTACGATTAACATATCAACAGCCGATCTGACGGTAACTGCCATTACAGAAACAACAATAGTAGACCCACAGGTTGGTGATACTGTGCAGTTTTTAGTAGCTGGGGGTACTGAACCGTATAGCTTTAGCACAAGTTCCAATTTGATAGAGCTTTCCATGACAGATAGCGTTTTATTTGCAACCGTAAAGACTGTCCCTGAAAGCGATACTACTATAGCTATAACAGTAACCGATAGTGCGGGCACTAAGGCGGTTGCTACCATAAACTTAGATGTAGCTGGTGCTACAGACTTGAGCGTTACCGTTGTTGGCTCAAATGCGTTAACCGACCCAGCTATTGGCGATATAGTGCAATTTATAATATCTGGAGGTACTGCACCGTATACGGCAAAATCCAGCTCTAATTTAATTACTACCTCTATTGATGACAATGTTTTAACAGCTACCGTACAGGGATTGCCGGGCAATACCGCAACTATTGCAATAACCGTAACTGATGCTGCCGGTACGCAGATTGTTACTCAGGTTAGTATAACCATATCGCCTGAAAATGTAACGTCGCTGTCTATCTCTGCTATTGGAGGGGAATCCATAGTGGACCCGAAAGTCGGTGATGTGCTTTACTACCGTGTACAAAATGGTGTTAAACCCTATACGGTTATCTCAAGCTCAAGTCTTGTTACTACGTCTGTCTCTGGTGAAATCGTTACTGCTACTGTTGCAGAGCAGCCGGATAGGACGACGGAGCTTGCCTTAGTTGCTTCTGATGCTAGCGGTAGTGTTGCTGTTGCCAGAATGACACTTTCACTTACCTCTGACGTTAATCCAAACCTTAGCATCATACCAAGTGAGCTTACCATTTATAATGATGTAACTCGTACGATTGAGTTTACCGTTACACACGGTAAGGCGCCCTATCAGATAATCTCTAATAGTCCAACGGTTGCCTATAATGGTACGGCTGGTAATCACACATGGGATGTTACCACTGATCCGGGCACTTTCACTGTTGATTTTGGCTCTCTTGATAATACAGTAGCCCAGACGGTTACGCTTACTGTTATTGATAGCTATGGTGCTACTACGACTGCAAGCATAAGTATCTTGGCTGGTTCGCCATAGTGTGAAAACGCTAATTGCTTCTATAATTGCTTGATGCTTTATAAAGTAAATGTCCCTACGGTAGGTTTATCGTGGGGATATTTAAAAAAGGAGATGGTTATGAGGAAATATTGTGTTTTTTTACTATTGATAATACTGATAACAGCAATGCTTACTGCGTGTGGACAAGAAGGCAGTAAACTTAGCGAGATAACTGAGGTTACTGCCTCGCAGAAACGCTCTGAAGCTAAAAACGTGTATCGTGCCCACGACCCGTCCACCATACCTGATAGCGGTTATGTGGAAGATGAGCTTATTGTTAAGTTTAAAGATGAGGTTGATGAAGAAACAGTAAAGGCGGTTCATGATGGCATAGGCACTACATTTATTAAAAAGATTACCGCTGTAGATAACCTTGAGCTTGTTAAACTGCCGCAGGGTATGACCGTTAAAGATGCCGTAGAGTTATACAATCAAGATGCAAACGTGCAGTACGCCGAGCCTAATTATATAATGAAGGGTAGTTCCATATCGCCAAATGACCCGTATTTTTCACAACAATATAGCCTATATAACGATGGCTCTTATAAAAACGGTACAGTTGGTGCTGACATAAAGGTTACAGAGGCGTGGGAGATTAGTACTGGCTCACCTAACATAGTAGTGGCTATTATTGATACTGGCGTAAACTACAATCACCCGGACCTTGGCAGTAACGTTTGGTCAAATAGTAAGGAAAGCAGAGATGGGCTTGATAACGATGGCAACGGTTTTATAGATGACGTTATAGGGTGGGATTTTATCGGGGATGACTACTTAAACCCAACCGAAGATAACGACCCTATGGATGATTACGGGCACGGTACACATGTCTCTGGTACAATAGGTGCCTTGACCAACAATAAAGAAGGTGTTTCCGGTATCAACTGGGAAGTTAAGATTATGCCCTTAAGGGCACTTGGCGCTGATTTAGAAACTACGGTTTCGGCTGTGGTTGCTGCCATTGGCTATGCAACGGATAACGGTGCTAACGTTATTAATGCTAGTTGGGGGTGGTCAGACCACCGCTCAAATGCCCTGTATGAAGCCATAGAGGCAGCTTTAAAGAAAAACATACTCTTTGTTGCAGCAGCTGGCAATGAAAGCCAGAACATAGATTATGTGGCGGATTATCCAAGCACTTACGATATTGATAACATCATGGTGGTTAGTGCTTCAGACCAAAACGATGAACTTGCTAGCTTTACCAATTTTGGTGCAAAGGTAGTTGACGTGGCAGCCCCCGGCGTTGATATATGTAGCACGGTTACGCCTTATAACGGCTCCATTTTATATGATTGCAGCTATAGCGGAACGTCCATGTCAGCCCCTCATGTGTCCGGCTTGGCAGCTCTTTTGTGGTCTTATTATACGCACTTTGATTATGCGCAGATTAAGTCAATGATTAAGGAGTATGTGGATGTCTTTGATGAAGACTACAGCGGTAAGCTATCGTCAAAGGGGCGCATAAATGCTTGGAAATCCATGTCTGCACTGTGGGCAGCTGCTAATTTGGTGGCTACTTCCGATGTGGCAGGGGCTGTTACAATCAACTGGACGGATAGGGCTACGGCTGAAACTGGCTATAAAGTATACAAGAAGGAAGGTGAGGGTGATTTTTGGGAAGTAAGTGAGCTTTCCGAAAATGCTGAATCCTTCGTAGATATTAACACAGGTGCTGGCGTTGAATATTCATATATGATTAAGGCGTACAATTCTATAGGATTTTCCCCTGACTCTAACAGCGTTAGCGTTACGACAGTAGCTCCGGATACGTCAAGTGGCGGAGGCGGTGGGTGTTCTATTACTGGAGTTAATGAGCATAAGGCTACAAGATTTGATATGTTATTAACGTTATTGCCATTTATTGTGTATTTTATGCTAAAATTAAGAATAAAAAAGGAAATGAAAACAAAGATAAAGGAGTAAATAAAGATAAAAAATTTTGAGGGGGAAACTTTTTGAAAAAAGTTTTCCCCCTCAAACTCCCCCTTCAAAAACTTTTGTATCGCTGGCTAGTACCTGTTGTTTTATTTATAGATAGATTATTTTTAAGAGGAATATTCTCATATGGCTACTATTAAAATAATAACTGCTGGTGAGTCTCATGGACCCCAGCTTACGGGCATTATCGAGGGCATACCGTCTAATCTTGAGCTTTCTGAGGACTATATTAATATACAGTTAAAAAGGCGTCAAATTGGCTACGGGCGAGGCGGACGCATGAAGATAGAGTCCGACAAGGCACGGATACTTTCAGGTGTACGCTGGGGTAAGACGTTAGGTTCTCCTATAACGCTGGTAGTTGAAAATAAGGACTGGAGTAATTGGGAAAAGGCTATGTCTTCTAAGGAGGATGCTGAGGGGACTAAGGAGCCAGTGTTAAGGCCGCGGCCGGGGCACGCTGACTTGGCTGGGGCTATTAAGTATAATTTTCAAGATATAAGAAATGTGCTTGAGCGCTCATCGGCACGGGAAACTGCTATGCGGGTTAGTGTTGGGGCAGTGTGTAGAAAATTACTTGAGTCGTTTGGCATACAGGTGGGTAGTTTTGTTATACGTATTGGGAGCGTTGGCAGGGATTATGTGGAAAATGCACAATTGGTGGAGCTTTTCGATGCTGCTGAAGGCTCACCGGTGAGGTGTCCTTTTTTAGATGATAGCAAAGGGATGGTTGAGCTTATAGATGCAGTGTCGGGCGAGGGGGATTCTATAGGTGGTGTGTTTGAGGTATTTGCCTTAAATGTACCGGTTGGGCTTGGCAGTTACGTGCATTGGGATAGAAGGTTAGAAGGTAGGTTAGCGCAGGCTTTGATGAGCATACAGGCAGTAAAGGGTGTGGAAGTGGGGCTTGGTTTTGAGATGGCAAGGCGTTGGGGCTCGGAGGTTATGGATGAGATATTTTATGAAAAAGGTTTTTATCGGGCTACTAATAGTGCTGGTGGTATAGAGGGCGGTATGTCAAATGGTGAGCCGATAGTGCTGCGGGCTGCTATGAAGCCCATACCGACACAAAAAAAGCCGCTAAGGTCGGTTGATATAAGCTCAAAAGCACCTGTGGCGGCAGCTTACGAGCGCTCGGATGTGTGCGCTGTGCCGGCGTGTTCGGTTATAGCGGAGGCCATGGTTAGTATCATAGTGGCTGATGCCCTGTTGGAGAAATTTGGTGGTGACTCTATAGAAGAAACCAAACGCAATGTTGATAGCTATAGGGGTTATATAAGGGGGTTTTAGTAAAAGGTTTTTTCACAGTGCTTTTTTTTTGGTAATAGTTCAACTACTTTTTTTGAAATTTGCATGAAAGGGGGTTTTTAAACTTTGGGAAATATTGTCTTAACAGGTTTTATGGGAACTGGAAAGACTGTTGTTGGTAATATTATAGCCTCTCAGCTTAATAGGGAGTTTATTGACATGGATGGGGAGATAGAAAAGCGGGAGGGGAGCAGCATATCCGATATTTTTGCAACGCATGGTGAAAAGCATTTTCGGGACATTGAAACCCAAATGGCTAAAACCCTTGCTATGAAAGAAGAGGTGGTTATATCTACAGGTGGTGGGGTGGTGCTTCGACGGGAAAATATAGATTGTTTTAAGACAAATGGTATAATTGTTTGTCTTATGGCAACCCCTGAGACCATTTATAATAGGACGAAGGATAGCGATGATAGGCCGCTTTTAAAGGTGCCAAATCCGGAAAAACGTATAGAGGAACTCCTTAGCTATAGGATGCCTTTTTATAAAAATGCGGATTTTGTTATTCAAACCGATGGACTATCACCGTATGATGTAGCATGGCAGATAATTAGTTTAATTAATAAAGAATAGTGTGATTTATGGCTAAAAAGATAGAGACTATTAGGGTAGATTTAGGTCTAAGAAGTTATGACATATCCATAGGGAAAGACATATTAGACGATATAGGCAGCCGCGTGAAGTCCTTGGGGTTTGGTAGGAAGATTGGATTAATAAGTAACCCGGAGGTGTTTGCCTTGTATGGAGAAAGGGTTAGGCGTGCGGTTGAGTTGGCTGGGTTTGAAGTAACGGTAGTAAAGGTGCCAGATGGTGAGTCTTACAAGGATTATCAGTGGGCTTATTATATACATGGAGAGCTTTTGAAGGCTGGATTTGACCGGAAATCAGCGCTTTTGGCATTAGGTGGCGGGGTTATTGGAGATATTACGGGTTTTGTGGCTTCTACGTACATGAGGGGGATTGGATATGTTCAGGTGCCAACAACGCTGCTTGCGCAGGTGGATAGCTCGGTAGGTGGAAAGACGGGGGTTAATCATTCACTTGGTAAGAATATGATAGGGACTTTTTATCAACCAACTCTTGTGTGGATAGATGTAGCTACGCTTGAGACGTTGCCAAGGCGTCAGTTAATAAATGGTGTGGCTGAGGTTATAAAATATGGTATTATAAAGGATGAGGTGTTTTTCCGGTTTTTAAAAGAAAAGATGGAGCAACTTTTAAGGCTTGACCATAATGTTATTGTGGAAGTAATCAAGAAATCGTGCCAGATAAAGGCGTTGGTGGTTGCTGCGGATGAGACAGAGGCAGGGCTTCGGGCAATACTTAATTTTGGACATACCGTTGGACATGCTATAGAGACGGTGGGTGGGTACCGGGGTTATCTTCATGGTGAGGCAGTGGCTATTGGTATGTGTGTGGAGGCAATGCTTGCAAATAGCCTTTCTATGTTAAGTGATGGTGAGCTGGTGGAGATTATAGATATGGTTACGCTTTATGGTTTACCTTCAAAGGTGCCTGATGATATGAAGTCAGGAGGGCTTTTAAAGGCGATGAGTATTGATAAGAAGGCTATCGGGGGGAAGCTCAGATTTATATTGCCTGAGAAAATAGGTGAGGTTACTATTACTTCAAATATAGATACTAATATATTATTATATGTATTACAAAAGTAAAATGGAGAGTTTAATATATGTCTATTGATAAGGAACTTCTTGACATTTTGGCATGTCCCAAATGTAAAGGGGATGTTGAGTATATGAAAATGGATGTAAAGTATGGTGAAGGGTTGCTTTGTAGAAGTTGTGGGTTATTTTATGTGGTAAAGGATAATATTCCGGTGATGTTGATAGAAGAATCAATAAAGTATTAAGGTGGGGATACTTATGGATTTGAATGATGATGTCAAATTAAAGGCAAAAAATAACCTATCGGTACTTTTTGTTGAAGATGAGGTAACGATAACGCTTGCATTTACTAATGTGTTAAAACGGCGGTTTAAGACTGTATATAAGGCTGAAAACGGGGAAAAGGGTATAGAGCTTTTTAAATTGCATAAGCCGGATATAGTGTTTACAGATATTTTAATGCCAAAGATGAATGGGCTTAAGATGATCTCTATAATTAAGGAGATAGACCCAAATGTCCCAATAATAGTGATGACAGCCCTTACGGAGCGCTCTTGTATAGATAAGGCAGAAGAGCTTGGTATACACAAATATTTGGTTAAACCGATAGATGAAAAGGAGTTTTTTACTGTTTTAAATGAAATAGCCACAAAACTTTGTGAAAATTTGTAAGATGGGGCTATGTCTTGTGTTGCCGATTAAACTAAAATATTTTTATGTCCACAAATAGGGCACACTATGAAATGCTCATTAAAGGCAGGGGATACTTGAATATTAAATTTACAGGCTTTACATGGTATACTTTCCCAGCCGACGTGGTGGCTAGCCCTTGTAGATAGTTTAGTTTTCAATTGTTCGAGTTTTTCGCTTGGTATCTTCAATCGCCTTTTACAGTTAGGACAGACTATTTCGGTCATCTGAAAGCCTAGTGGAATTTGCATAACTTGACCACAGACACATTTGGCTGGTAGTGTTTCTATTATATGCTTTGGTTTTTCTACACGTAAGCTATTAATATCGTATTTATAATCTGGTTCTTTTTGTAGCCAATTGAATACGTTTATATCAGATTTTTGGGTCTTTACTATCGTAAACTCTGCCATATATATTATAGATTTTAAGGCAAAATAGAAAATCCCCCAAAGCGCTAACGTTGGTATGTCAAAAAGACTATCGCTACTGGACATCTCAGGCAAAAGCCCTAAAGTGTTTGATACGGCGTCTGCTAATTTATAGGAAAGAAAAATTAGGAGGGTGGCATTTATTAAATTTTTGACAAAACCGTTTCTGTAACTGGCTGTTGATACTAACTGAAGGCAAAGCAGTAAGGTTATTAGTATGTTTTTAGATGCAAGATAGTAAATTAAGCTAAATACACCAGTGGATATACAAATTGAATAAGTAAACACCCTATCATTGGGGTTTTTTATAGCAATAAGATAGGAAATGGCAACTACTACGTATAAGACAAATTCATTAACAAAAATAAGGCTTATGTGATTTGCTATTTGTTCTTTATAAAACACTTCATTGAAAAAAAACAAAGAGCTAACTGCTATAATCATTATATTTGCAACTTGTACGAAAAAAAATGTAAATAACGGTGCTGCCTTAATATCTTCTGTGGCTGAATGGATTGAGGCATAGGCAACGAATAAGTATAATAACAAGAATAATGCTAATAAAAACCACGTCAAAATATCTGCCTGGTCCTTTTTACGACCCATTGCATAGGCATTGTAGTTTTCTATCAGTTCAGACTTTAACCATTGAACAAATGGCTCATTTACGCCATATTTCGCCTCATTTTCTGCTATGGTACTTGTATATAAGGCGGCTGCTTTAGCCTCTTTGCCTTGAAATCTATAAAGTGCTGCAAGGTGCTTTAAATACTTTACATAGTCCTTGTCTTTATCGTTTTCATAAGATATGCTTATTAAATGTTTATATATGTATTCAGCTTTATCATAGGTTTTAATTTTATAGTAATAGCTTACAAGTTTAGAAAGTGTCGGCAATAGTTCGGTGCTGTTAGTGCCATATTTTTCTTCAAGTGCTGCAAGTTCCTTTAGATATTCTTTTTCACGTTCACTGTTGTTAGCCGTACATGATGATAATTGCCAGCTTATGGATAACAGTATAATACATAAAATTATCTTATACAGCTGTCTCTTCACTATTAAAAGCCCTTGTTATCTTCGTACTCTTTTTCCCTTTTCACACTTTTTATTATCGAGGCTTTTGAAAATACAAAATATCTTCCCTACCGTAAAAAATGAAAAGCGCAAAAACTCATCATACATGGAAATCCCGATAAGAAACATCAAGCACATAAAAACAAATGGGATTATGAAAAACCAATGATTGAAAATTAGAAAAATATCCTGAAATGTAACCCTACCTAAGTTAATATATCCGATAACCATATCAAGTGTTGTTTCATGATAAAACTCGGCATATAAAACCGAGCCTATAATAATGCCAACACCTGCTGGTATGGCATCGAGGTTACCCTCGCCAAGGGCACCTGCTGCTATTGCTGGACAGTAGCCGGCAATAGCTAAGCCTGAGCCAAAAATAACGCCACCTATTAATTGCGCCAGTGGAACCGTATCCGGAATATATAGTTCAATAGCCCCTAAGTCTTTAAAGAAATAAATCAGTATCATACCAACCATCAAAAGAGGCGTTCCCACTCTGAAAAATGTAAAGTCCTGAAGTCTAAACATCCCAGAGACAATGTCATATTTACAAAGTCTGCCCTTTTGCAGTATGATTCCAAGCAGAGTGCCAACGAAAAATCCCCCATAAAGGCTTAACGGACCAAAGAATGATTCCATATAATAGGGATCAAATGTGTCTTTTAATCTATCTAAAATCCCTTCCATTTTGCAATTAACCCCGCTTTAAAGTAATTGTTTTAATATGATAAAATACGCCTGTTGTCATCATGCCACCCATCCACAGAGACATCATGAAAATAAATCCAGCCGGGGCTAACTGTATAACGCCAGAAATAAGCATTCCAAGTGTGCAGCCTAGTGCCATTCGAGCACCAAAGCCAACCAGTATGCCACCTATCAAAGCCCACACCCAACGCTTAACCCACGAGCTCCCCTTTGAAAACCGCCACATATCCGGCACCATTTTAATACGAAACTCACCGGAAGATATGGATGATAAAAAACTACCAAAGATAACACCGGCTACCGAGGCTATCGTCCATTCAATATATGGTTCATAAATATCCCAATAGCTAACGTTTTTGGCATGCTCTGGTGTTAGCACATACTCAACTATAGAACCAATGACCGTATATCCCCTTGCAGCGCCAAGCGGTCTTTGAGATATCATAAACGATAATAACTCAACTACCGCAAAACCAATCCCACATAAAATAGGCCACCACGACCTCCTGCCCAGATAAAACATGTTCGACTCTCCTTAAGGAAACGAATACATAGTGAGGGCTCTGCCCTCACACTCCCGCCAAAGGGACTCCTCCCTTTGGAATCCCGCCCAAGGGGCTTTGCCCCTTGAACCCCAAAAAGATATTTTGCATGAGTAATGATAAAAATACAACTCTTATTTTTACAAACTACTTTTATTCATGTATATATTGTCGGTTAATGTCATTCATTTAGTTAAGAGCCTCCTACTTTCTTTACAAGAAAATAGAGTGTTCCACGGTCTTTCATATATCCAGCGGCTGTTTCAGCATAAGCCCCTCGCCCCCAAAACACGTCAACCCGTGCAGCTCCCTTAATGGCACCGCCTGTATCTTGATTTAAAACAAAGCGTGTGCACTGCTGCCACTGACTAATTGAGCCGTCTTTTGCAACCAGTGGTTTTTTAGTATCAATATATGCAAGCACACCTTGTGGAAATATTTCTTTATCTGTAGCAATGGAGCGGCCTCCTACAAGCGGCTGACCCATAGCTCCTACTGCTACACTATCTGTTTTTGTAAAAAACACATAGCTTGCATTATAATTCATAAGCCTGTCCATTTCCGCAGGATGGGTTTTTAGGTAAGCCCTTATTGACTGCATTGAAATATCGTCAGCACTTATCTTACCTTCTTTTATTAAAATCTCCCCTATCGCCTTATATGGTTTACCATTTGTGCCGGCATAGCCAACGTAAATCTCCTTGCCATCTTCTAACCGAATAATACCGGAGCCTTGTATTTGTAAGAAAAAAATATCCACCTTATCCTCTACCCATAATAACTCAAGCCCTCTACCATCAATAGCCCCAGCATCTATTTCCATGCGGGAATAGTAGGGCTTTATCTTATTGTTTTCAACCCGAACGACAATACGCTCACCTTTTAAAGACTCCTTAAAGTCTCCAAGATTTAACGTTATCATGTCATTTGGCAGCGTATATAATGGATAAGGGTATTTGTCGCTTTTGACTAAACTGCCGTTTAATATTGGTACGTAGTAGCCTGTAAATAGTACCTTACTGCTTGATTTATATACATGAAAGTCCTCGCGTATTTTTTTATTAAGTAACGTGCTGTCCTGTCCATAGCTATCAAGTAATGTAAAAAAATAATTTAAAGACTCTATCATATGCTCAACGGTAAATACATCTTGTGCAAAGGAGACGGTGCTACCGGGCTTTAGCCGTCGAAAATAGCGAATACTGCCCGTAATGGCCTTTTTTAGTTCCTCTATGTTGCCATCATCAGTAAAAATCAGATAATCCCCAGCATCAAGCTTAACAAGTGGTAAAGAGTCAGTAGTTTGACGGGTTTTGGCTGAACAACTATAAAGCCCCGCTACTATTGTGATAAATAGAAGTGCTATTATGCAAAAATATTTAACTATATGCATAAATGAATTTTACCAGAAATGTTAAAATAAAATCATGATAATCACTGAGAAAATAAACCCGCGTGCAAAAGAAATAGATGCTAAGGACACGGCGGACATATTACAAACTATGAACACGGAAGATATGGAGACGGTGCTTGCTGTTGCACGCGCCCTTGAACAAATCAAACAGGCAGCAGATGATGCCTATTGGGCAGTGCAAGGAGGGGGCAGTATTATATACGTTGGGGCTGGTACAAGTGGAAGGCTTGGCGTGCTTGATGCCTCGGAGATGCCCCCGACTTTTAACGTACCGCAAAGCCTGATAAGGGCTATAATTGCTGGAGGTCAACGCGCTTTGACATCATCGGTGGAAGGTGCTGAGGATGACGAAGAGGCCGGGCGCATTTCTATAATGGATGCCAAACCGCCTGATATGATTCTTGGACTTAGTGCAAGCGGAGGAGCACCGTTTGTGCTTGCTGCTTTAAAAGAAGGTAAGAGAAAAGGGCTTAAGTGCTGGCTTTTGACATGCAATGAGCTGGAGTATGATTTCCTTGATGGTACCATTAACGTAATAACAGGTCCGGAGATAATCGCAGGCTCTACGAGGCTTAAGGCTGGCACAGCTACAAAGCTTGTCCTTAATATGTTGTCAACAACTGTTATGATAAAGCTTGGACGCGTGTATAATGGTTATATGATTGATGTAGTGCCATCAAATAAAAAACTAAAAAGACGCTCTATTAAAATCATACAAGAAGTTACCGGCTGTTCGGATGAAGAGGCGATACAACTGTTTAAAAAATCAAATGGTAATTCCAAAAGAGCCATCCTTATGCACTTAAAGGGTGTTACATTAGAAAGAGCTAATACACTATTGACCCAAACCGAAGGCTCACTAAGGAAGGCGTTACTAAGTTGAACCTGCCAATTAAAAAGAATAAGTACCTGATAATTGGACTAATGTCCGGCACATCACATGACGGCATAGATAGCGCACTTGCGGAAATCCGGCTTGCAACTATAAACGATATATCTGTTAAAACGCTAGCCCATACACACACCCCATACACCCAAAGCCAAAAGGCTGACATACGTGAGGCCTTTGGCGTCTGTAGCTCACAACACATTTGCAGGCTTAACTTTACACTTGGTAACCTATTTGCAGATGCAGCCCTTGCCATATTAAAAGCTACCGGCCTTCACTGTAGCGATATTGATGCCATAAGCTCCCACGGCCAAACCATTTACCACATCCCACCCGATAAACACTCCTTAGGCTCTACCTTACAAATAGCTGATTCATCCGTTATAGCTTATAAAACCGGGATTTTAACTATATCTGATTTCAGAACCAAAGATATGGCTGCCATGGGCCACGGCGCTCCCCTAGTGCCGCTTGCCGATTACCTTATGTTTTGCGATAAAACCCAAACCCGGATTTTATTAAACATAGGCGGTATGGCAAACATAACCGTAGTTAAACCGTCTATGGAGGAAACAATCGCTTTTGATACCGGACCGGGGAATGCCTTAATAGATGAGGCTGTGCGGATTTATACAAATGGTAAACTACAATTCGACGCACTTGGTGAAATAGCCAAAGCCGCAAAGCCAAGCGACTCCATTTTAGATGAACTTTTAAAACACCCATATTTTAAGAAATCACCACCAAAATCAACAGGTCGCGAAACCTTCGGAAACGCATACGTTGAAGACATTTTTAAAAGGTATAGTAATATATCACCAAAAGACATTATCTGTACCCTTACACACCTAAGCGCCTACACAATAGCAGAGGCTATAATTAGACATAACCCCTCAGAGGTAATTGCCTCAGGCGGTGGTATTAAAAACCGAGCGCTTATGGAACTGATAAATAATGCCCTTGCAAAAAAACACATAGCGCTTAATTATATTGATAAATATGGCATAACGTCAGAATCAAAGGAGGCTGTATGCTTTGCCGTACTTGGCTGCCGTACTTTAAATATGGTGCACGGTAATCTGAAAAACTGTACGGGCGCTAAGGATAATGTAGTTCTTGGCAAAATAACCTTTCCAATGTAAAAAAGAAGAAAGAAAAAGAAAAAAAGAAGAAAGAAAAAGAAGAAAAAAAGAAAAGAAGAAAGAAAAGAACAAGGAATTTTGAGGGGGAAACTTTTTAGGCAAAAAGTCTTCCCCCTCAAACTCCCCTTTCAAAAACTTTTGTATCAGCCAGCCAGTATCTTTAAAACCGCTAATATCATAATACTTTCTAAGCAAAAATTGCTAACCTATAATAGCAGCAATTCTCATTTTGGATGATATAGCAATAATTATGCCAGGTCAACATGGGCATAAAATCTGTACTTGACATTTTATATATAAATATGCTTATAAACTTAATCTTCCAAAATGAGAATTGCTGTATAATAATAGAACTTAAGATTGGTGAGGTGTTAAGTACTTTGCCTAAAAGACAGAAAATATTCAGTTAACTTATTAGGTTGAACAGCCAATCTTTCCAATAAAAATGGTATCATTTCCATATTTATACGGCACTGTAAAGTATCTCTCCCTGATAAAGATTTGCTTTCAGCCCAAGCATTCCCCAAGCACCCGCCTTTACAGAACGTTGTCCATAAACAATTAGAACAACATTTATCACGATTTTTTGTTAAAGCAGCTATCTCCTCGATAGTTGTACTGTCAATACCAGCGACAATGTTGCCAGGGGAAGGCAATAGGTCTGTAGACAGCATGTCACAACGGATAGTTCCAGTGGTAGTAATATTTATAGAATCACGTCCTATTCCGCAACGAACATTACTATCATATACTGTTTCATTTGTTAGTAACGGTAGTAACATCCTCATAATTGTTTCAATGCAAACATCAGAAAGTTTCCCCTGACATATCTCATCCACAATCTGTTTAAGTCCGCTAATGTAAGCTGTAGTGTTAATTTTCAGATTATCTGCATTCATAGCACGCCCTTTTGCTCGGCAAGGGCGAAATATGATAGACTGAACCCTGTATTTTTCTACAAATTTTACTATATCGATGAGCTTGTCAGAGCATTTTTCTGTTACCGTTACCATGATGCCCAACCTCGGATAATCTCCTAATATCTCAAGTGCATTGATAACCTTAGCAGACGAGCCAGCACCTGTTGGATATTTTCTAAAGGCATCATGAAGATGGGGTAGTCCATCAAAAGAAAGGCGGAGTTGGACTTGATGTAAACTTAGAAAGGCGATCTTGTCCTTGTCTAGTAGAGTTCCATTGGTTGATAAGCTTATGCCTTTAAGCTGTTGAGTATATTTCTCCTTTACGTATATAATGCCTTTTTTTATGTGCTGCCAAACTAATAGAGGCTCTCCACCGTGAAAATGTACATGAACGCCATATTTTGCTTTATCAGTAGAAAAAGCAAAATCAATGGATTTTAGCAGTATATCAAATGACATATGTGAAGTGTTGAAGTTACCAGAATCGTTATAACAGTATTTACATCTAAGATTGCATGCATATGTCATTTCTAATTTCAGAAGAAGTGGTTTCGGTAAAGGATGCAGTACCTGTGGTCTTACATTTTTAAGTATCCCAGCACTTACTAAAGGAAGAAGAAAGTCTTCTAGTGCTATGTCCTGACCATTTAATGCTTCTCTAATTTTAGCAGTTGTTTGACCATTACATAGAGCTACAACACTTGCCAGTCTATTTGGAACAGCAACCCAAGAAAAAGGCTCAGGCACTACAAGAAATATGAATCTCCCCAATTGTATGGCCCTAACATTATCAGAAAAACATATTTGTGTAAAGGGACTGAATTTTATTTTTGGAAAACTATGTTTTACTGTGGTATTATTATCCATGAAAAGCCCTCCTTCCTGTTTATCCAGCTGCAATCATATCAAAACATCTATAAGGTGATTGAGAATCATTATGAATATGTGAAGAGACAATATTATCTTGTATACCTCCAACTGTATATTCTTGTCCTGCACTCAAAAGGAATGGATTGATGTTGTTATTAAAATTTGCCATTGCAACGGGTGTGATAGCAACACTATGTGCATATTGAATTCCATTAAATACCCAATCATGCATAAACTTATATTTCTGAGGAGATAGGGTTTGTAGAAGTTCAGGGTCACGAACATAAGCATAGTATGTTTCTGCAAAATCCTCGTTAACATTTGTAGTGGCATAATTAGAAACAAAACCAATTCCTGTGTGTGCATATTCTGTGTAGCTCGCCTTATGAATTGCATTCCACTTGTCGGCAATAGTAGGGTGAAATGTTTCAAGCCAACTATGAGCATTATGACCAACTTCATGAATTATTGTATCCAAAAGACCATTAACCCCTTCCCTAGCCAATCCGTTTTCATCTATGTGAATCTCATGTGTAGTGGTATTAAAGTATCCGCAACAATTTGGATTTTCTACAAATATCGGGTCCTTGGGTGTAAATTCAATGGAAGGACATGCAGTCAAATGTGCATTTGGGATTACTTCGTTGAGGTAGCCTGCAAGCTGTTCGTTTGATATAAGTTCACAGTTCTCAAAACCTTTAATTTCAGTATTGCTACAGAATTCATACGATTCTCTACCTATTTCAGTGAAAAAATCTGTCATTTTGATGACTCCTTTTCACTCTTTTTTGGTAGAGCGAAGACTCGTTGCCCTGCAAAGCTAGTCTTGTTTATACAATCTGCTAAAGCTATTGGAAAATCTAAATCAGTAGCTTTTAGGTGTTCCACTGTATCAAGGATTATTTGCTTACCGCTTTGTTGAACTTGTTTGCTGGTCTTTCTATAAACGCCTTCCTTTAAAAATTTTTTAAGAGTCTCTTCTATAGCTTCAGCGATGTTAGTATAAGCATCAAAAATTTCAGACGAAATACGACCTTCTGATGTCCAAGTAATAGTTCCAATCTGGATGTGTTGCCGATTGATGAGTTCGATTCTTCTTGTTTCCATGATTTAACTCTCCAGTTTTTCATTTTTATAGAAATTGTTATTATTGAGCCTTTGTAACTTTTATCCACACTGGCTCTTTGTCTGTGTCGCCACGCACTATAGCCTGACCAGTTTCCAGAGCTCCAAGCAGCCGCCTATGCGAAGGTTTCAGATCCAGGCATATGGACATCATCTCCCGGTCTTCAAAGTCCACTAAACGGTGAACGAGCTTAAGATTTGTATTTTTAATAGCATCAGGGGAAAGCCTTCCTGGAACTTGATCAGCGATTATGATGCCTTGTCCATAACCACCAATTTCTGAAATCATGTTGGAAAACATCTCAGCCACTTTACCTCGAGGATCTATCGAGCCTGCTCCATGGTAATGAGTATTGCACAACAGACGATGTGCCTCTTCGATAAGTAATATATGTTTTAATTCAGAATCATTTGATTCACTATCATGTTGAATCTGGCGGTATTCGTATAAAAACATAAACAAAACAGACATGAAGAATGCCTTGTCATCATCACTGCTGAGAGCGCTCAAGTTGATAACTGTAAGCATATTAAATAATTGATCCCAGTTGAAGATTTCTGTATTATTAGGAAAGAAGCATTCTTTCTTCCAACCCCTCATAAAGCTTTCAATTCTGGTGGCCATTGCAGCGGTTAGTCCCTTGTGGGCATCCGTATGATAACCCTTTTTTTGTATAACTTGGGGAGCCCACTTAGCTAAAGTTTTAAATGTTGGAAAAGGCGTACCTCTTTCCGGTGTTTTTGACTCTCTGGTGCTTGGTAGCCATTGACGCATTGGTGCATTGGGGTCTGGGCTATTTGAGGGCAGTACCTCTTCATAACAGGCGTAAATTGCCTCTTCCATAAGTACAGGGAGGCTTTCCTGCATTGGTAGAGAGGCGTTGATAATTGTAGATAGACGTTGTATATGCTCCAAAACTCGCGGTTCTTCCTCATGATTTGTCCAGACAACATCAAAAGGGTTTATATGCAACTCCTTAAGTTTATGTCCTTTTCTTGTGTGACGCCCTGGCATGAAGATATTGATTGAGTTAGGCATTCTTTGGTTCATTTCCAGTGCCCAATCAACATATTCTGCCTTGGCTGGCTCAATTACAAGGAAAGGAACTTTTTCTCCTTTAATACGTATCAATTCTTTTAAAATATGTTTGCAGGTGTTTGTTTTTCCCTTTCTTGTCATACCGCAGACTAAGGTATGGCGTGTAAGTTGATCTACTTCTATAGGATAGACTAACTGCGTTTCTGACCCAGCATGAATCTGTTTTCCAATTGCAATGGACAATGGAGTCATAGGTTTTGCTTCTTGTCCTGTTTCATCCACTGCTTCTAATACTGTGATACCTGGTGCAGATCTTTGAGGCAAATTAATTAGACTGCATAGTTCGCTTGTACTCATTGGGGTGCTTAGATGACAAAACAATTCCCCTAAAGGATGGGACTCCGGTGTAGATACGGTTATGTCAGGAATAAGCATGTTACTCAAACACGAACTAACTTGATTCCAGCACCAATCAAGATTATGAGTCCTGATTGGTTCAATATCATTTCGTTCTCCTTCAAGAGCAGATTTTATTAAGAGGTTTGCTAAATGGAGATCGTTGCTTGATTGCGTCAAAACGTATGTGCGGGTGTTCCAAAAACCAGATGTCTTTCCTACCTGCAACCGTTTCACCCAGCTGCCCAATATGTTGGCCATTGCTTCAACATGTTTATTGACATAATTTGCAGTTACTGCAGTAGATATCCCTTCGGTGTGAGAGAAGGTTTCGCCATATTGTTTGCTCTGTCCTTCCATCTTGCTTATCGCCAGAGAGGTTGAAGGAGTAAATGATGAAAATAGTCCCATTCCTGCAAGAGGTGCTATTGCCATTGCAGGTGGAAAAAGAATGCTCCCAGCTACAAAGCCAAGGGCTCCTAACATAAGTCCGATACCAACATCTTTATGAGAAGTACTGTCTGAAGTGCTAACACTGTGGGAAGTGCCAAAGGTTTGCTGGAGGCTTTTGGCAAAACTTTCTTGGTCAGTATTTGTTATAGTTAGGTTCCTAAGCGATTCAGCTTGTCCTTGCATTTCTCGACACCTAAATATCATTGGATCGATTAACTGTGTTTCTACAGGTACAGAAGACACTATGTAAGCAAATGGTTTTCCATGCATTCCACGTATAAGCATGTCTACCAGATTTATATTGTTTCCCCGTTGTCTATCTTGGTTTTCTAGTGTGGAAGGGATACCTGTAATAGATGATAGAAACAGTAGATCCTTTTCTAATATGGATTTATTATTTATGTTAATTGCTGGAGTAAACATTGTTCCTGGATAGCTGGCAGAAAGCACATGTCCAAGTCCAGTTAGTGTGTCTACTGGATTGACATCATATCCACATTTCCTTATGCCTAAAAACAGGCGACAAAACACACCGTTACTTTTTAACAAGAATATAAGTTCATATTGTCCTGGAGAGTGAGAGGCTCGCAGGACCTTTTCCAAATTTAAAACACTAATACTGTTAGGTGTTCCCACTTGAGAAAGTTCAATCATATATGGTGGTATAAGAGAGATGGGTTCTTTTCTGCAATTAAGGATATTTACTGATTCTTTCTCCCAAATAGATTCATTAAGATAATCTCTTCTAAGTATAATATCAAGGGATTGGCTCATAGCAGTAACAGCCATCATCTTAGTCAACACTTGGTTCTGATCAAACATATTTATTATCTCCTAAACATTGCCAAAAATCATATATTGTGTAGCTTTGACTGCCTTTTCGATGTTTTCGCTGTATCCAACAATCAATCCCCCTACAACTAATGGTGTTATTTCTTCATCGTGATAGATAATATCAATAATTACCTTCCATATTCTATTTGTTAGATATTTAATATACGCGTTAATATCTGGTTCGTCCACGAATAGTCTAACAAAGAAGCCGGGGCGGTTGCCTATGGTTTTAAGGTCATCCATTGATTTTATCAATTCAATAATGGCGTTTCCAAAGTATTTACACAAATGTTCCATTACCTCTGGAAAGTATAGGTCTCCAATAAAAGTTATATTTGCTATGCCGTATTTTTCCATAACTGGTTTTACTAATCCATTTATGCGATGATTTACTGCATCTTGGCACTTCCTAGTTTCTGTTTCAATTGCTGCCTCAAATTGTTTTCCATTTACCCAATCCTCAAAATTCCTTTGCAGATTGTTCCTAATATCCTCACCTGATTGTTTTCGAGCCTTCCACTTTATAAATTCATCATGAAAGAGATTATGAAACTGATATGCGATTATCTCCTCGTATTTAGTTTTTCCTAACTCTTCTTCTATAACTTTTATGACCCCAGTGTTATCATCAAAAAGTATAGCGTTAACCTCATTAGAGAATTTTTCAGTTTTATGAACAACTCTTCCCCAGCATGCAAGGCCTTTTGATACTGTTAATGCAGGGTCGTTGTCTTGCACTATCTTTTCATGTTTACCTGCCAGTACTGACTGAACGATTTCATGGACTTCTGGCATACGAGATACCCCCCCAGTTAAAACAATACGGGAAATATCCTCAATACCTTTACCTTTAGCTTTTAACTGTCTCAAACTACTGTTTACAAATTGTCTGCATAATTCAACCCATGAACTCGTACCAATAGCGTCTTGAGTTTCTTTCGGTATTTTCTCCCATTTTAATACAGGATACCCATTATGCAATGTAGAATAAGTAGAATGATTGAAATCTTCATTTAATTGTGCAATGATTTTATTTAAAGGTGTATGAAGTATTTCCTTCATCATTTCAGCATCAACTTTTAAAAGTCCTAGTACTTCATTTTCTATTTCTAAATGGGTAATACAAGCTCTTTTATGGTGTGGATAAGTTTTCTCAGCGCCTCTATGGTAATATCTTTCCTTAGTTATACGAGCTTGGAATTCAGCTACCATTAGTGCTGTACGTTTGGACAACACTTCTATAAGCTGTTCACTACTAAGATAATGAGTATCCCAGTTCCGAACGTTCCAAAGTAGAATAGCTTTGTCGATCCAAGAAGCGCCAAATGGTGCTCCAGGATCAAGATTATCATCATCTATGCCAATAGCCAAAGTTGCATCAAGTGTTGATGAGCCAAAATCAAAAACAATCACCCCTTTTTCTATTGAGCCAAATGTAAATCTATCTGGGTCAGTGTCATAAAGGTATGCAAAAGCAGCTCGTGATTCTTTACAAATCTTTGGATTTGGCAATTTGGCATCTGTGAATATCTTATTATACTCTTCTATATCAGCAGCAGACCAGCTTGAAGGGCAACCGATCCAGATAACACAATTATCTTTATTTTTAAGTTTAAGATTATATGAAAGGACATTGTCAATTACAGTCTTTGAATAGTTGATCATTAGCTCTCTTTTTGTTTTATCATAATGTTTTGGTTTGTCCTTAAAACTCACCTCAAAGACAGCGCCTACTGAATCTATATTCATAGATTGAATAGCTTGTTCTCCCCAAGCAGATGCATTATCCTTTTTAAAAAAAACTGTTGGCTGTGTTTCTGGCTTACAAATACTTTGTGGATGAATACCGTCTTTTCCTTGTTTAGACATAGCATCATCTATAAAAGCCAGCGAAGTTTCTCCATGTCCTAAATCAAATCCGATAATACTAGTGCACATTTTTCTTCACCTCTTCAAGATTTAGTTATTTTTTGGCATGACGAGCTTTCCTTTTTCAATGAGCTTATCTGCCTTGAATATAGGCTGACAGATAATATATTTAGTTTCATCTTGCGAATATGAAATATCAAAAACCTTAGAGAGTTCAGTTAATGGTGAGTTAAGCTCATAGCTTCTTTGCTCATATCCTAAGCCCCATAAGATAGATTGAAATTGTGGTATCATAATCCCAGAGAAGTCTTTTGCTGAGTAATGTTTTTCAATAGAGAATACTGATTGAATTAATCCCATTAACTCTGGACACTCTTTATGAATTTCAATAGGAGCTTTTTCAGCAGATTTGTATGAAAAGTTGTCAACCATTGTGTCAATCTTATTTATTGAAGACTGAACAATCTGTAGTAGACTATCAAGATTGATTTCAACTCTTGGATTGTCTTGTCTTGAAGACACATCATCATCATTTTTTTCTTTTTTTCCAAGTAAGCTAAAATTTTTACATTGTTTCCAAAGTTGTTTACGCTTGCCTTCTTCAGCAACTTTATTATTTGTATTCATTTGAGATTCACCTGTTCTATCTGTGTCCCTTTGTTCAGAAGACGGTGAAGCAATTACAGTATGGATTATTTCACTATATAGTGTTTTTACCTGTTCAATAAGAGCCAAAAAAAATTTACGCTGACTATTATTTAAGTCATTAAGATACTCATTTCCAGGAGTGGTGTAGAAGTCAAACTCCTTTGTGATCTCACGAGCAATGTCACCCCATGTTTGTGCTCTTTCGATTCTGTCAGTAAAAACTTTTTTTCGGTTTTTAATAAAATGCTCAATAAGCTTCATTATAGTCTCCTTGTGTTTTCTTAAAATTGTATAGTAAATAGTTATAATATATTCATAAACTTAGACAGTCTTCTATTTTATGTAATCATTTTAAATAATCTTAATATCGCTGATTAGGGTTCACTTTATCTCCCACAATAAGTACTTTAATATGATTAATATCATTCTATAATATTAACAAACATATTGTATATAAAAATAGGTAAATTTTCAATAATATTTTACTAAATTAACTTAATATAAAACTGTACTTATAGAGTAAGTTGCTTGCTTGATTTTATAATATAAGTATTTAATTTTAAAATATAATTATCACTACAATAAATATGTGTCTTACTTTATTATTGCAACTTGATTCATATTTTTGAGCATTAATGCTAACTTAGTAGATTTTTATAATAGCTAAGATGTTATTTATAATGGATAGATAAATTTAGACAGTATGTTAAATTACAGGAGGAATGGAGGTTAATATATGGTGGACCCCTTTGTCAAGACAATTTTTAGTATCTTTTTGTTACTCCTCCTTTATCATTTTTTTAGTTAAAGCCGTTCAAATATACATCTATTGGTTTCTTGTATCCAAGAGCCTGGTGATGTCTTTTGTTGTTATATAATTCCACATAGTTACTAATGCCATTTCTGGCCTCTTTGACGCTCTGGTAATCTTTTATATACACCTCCTCATATTTTAATGACCTCCAA
>JAGYWI010000067.1 GCA_018606805.1 Candidatus Magnetomicrobium cryptolimnococcus | reverse complement strand
TGAAAAGTTAGCAATTCCTATAATCCTTACTCCTTCTCCTGTAGCAAATGACATACTTTCTGTATTAAACATACAATTACCTAAGCCTAAAAAAGCCGCTTAAATAGTTTTTGCCCACTACCACAATCATTTTAGTTACATAACCAATTGATTTATAATATTTATTTTAATTGATTATATTTTTGTTAGCCAACATCCGTTGGAAGGTATAAAAGACCCCGTTGCTATTACTGTTAACAATAAAGATAATCTCTTAGCGGTTTTATCTAATACTGATAAAAAACTGTTGATGTATGAGCAATCAACATTAACTAAAACTGGTGAAATCGCCTTTGATAAAAAACCCTATGACGTGTTATTTGATGGTAAGTCAAATCTATTCATAGTTACGGCCGGTAAGGACGATGGCTTAGGCAAAAAGGATAGTTTGCTTTTGGTAGATAAGGATTCTAAGGGCATTTTAAAGGAGTTTTTATTTACAAAAGACATCTCGGATACCTCTTTTGATGGCAATAGGGCGCTTGTCTGCACTGAAAACGGCGACTTATATTTGGCAATACTGCCCTAAGCGTAAGCTCCGTAACCAGCACTTCAATAAAAGTCACAATCAACTATGCGCTATTGCAACAGCCGGGTACGTATAAGCTTAAGGTAGTAAACCCAGCCCCTGGCTTAGAAACCAGTAATGAGGCGGCTTTTAACGTAAGTGAAAGTGTCAGCATGAACATAGACATAACCTATCCATTAAATGGAGCGGCGCTAAATGACCAATATATTGTAGTAAAAGGAACATACGCTATAGGGGCTCAAAACTTTGCCATTAATGTTGATAACATACCGGTATATGTAAGCGGCAACCAGTGGGTAAGTCCGGAATTTAAGTTGGACGAGGGGGCTAACAACATTACGGCAACAATAAGCGATGGGCAAGGCAATACATACACAGATACTGTCAGTGTAAACGTGTCGCTACCCATAAATGGTATACAAGTAAGGGTTAGTAAGGGTAATGGACTATCTCCACTTAAGGCTTATTTTGATGTTGATGAAAAGCTGCTTTACTCTGTCGTCTTGTATGAGATAGATTTTGATGGCGATGGCACTTATGACTATAGTGGCAGTGAACTTACAGACCCATTTTACACATATACAGCCCCTGGCATATATTACCCGAAGGCTACCGTTACCGATGAACAGGGCAATAAATACACGGATAACACCCTTATAGCAGTACTTGACCGTGTTGAAGTGGATAGTGAGTTAAAAAACAGGTGGCAGACTATGAAAAATGCAATGGTTATTAAGGACATTAGCTCGGCTTTGCAGTATTTTACATCTGATTACCAACCTTTGTATGGAAGGGTATTTGCAGCTCTTTTAGATAACTTGCCGCAATATGCCGCTGGGATGAGAGGTATAAATCTTATATATTGTGAAAATGACACAGCAAAATTTCACATAGAAAAGCAAGAAGTGATTGCAGGCGAGGTACACAATATATCGTATTTTATATATTTTGTGCGGGATATTGATGGCTTTTGGAAGATATATAGGTTTTAGGAAATAGAAGGGAGATTTAGATGTTAAAAAGATTACTATTATTATTTATAGCATCTATTACATGTCTGATGTATGGATGTATATATTATGAAGGGCCAATACACGGACAGGTTATAGATAAAGAAACAAAGAAACCTATTGAGGGCGCCGTTGTAGTTACTATATGGTTTAAGAAATTTATTGATATAGGAGGTGGACACTCTGAATATTATGATTCACAAGAGGCTGTTACCGATAAAAACGGTGAATTTTGGATGTCTGGTACTGGGCTGGTTTTATTTACATACTTGGATGAATACAGGTCAATAGAGGTATTTAAAGTTGGTTACCGTTATTATGGGAGTGTGTGGTTAGATAAGGAATTTATTTTTAAAAATATTATAGATAGATATTTTTTAAAGGATAAAATTAAAATACAAATTGTATATCAAATTCAAAAACGTAAAAAAGGTGAACACTCGGAGAGTGGCCGAATATTCTTGATTCCTTATAGTAAGAGTAAAGATATGCAAGTTAAGAAAGAGCTTGATAAGATATATGAATATGAACCATAATGAATAAAAACTAAATGGCAATATAAGGAGAATTTAGATGAAAAAAATATTTATAATAATAACTATGATATTAATAGAGCTATTTTTATTGCATGAAAAATCTGCATATTCTTGGAAAGAAATAAAAACTCATCCAACAATATCAGAGAGTGCTGTTAATAATTCAATCCTTAAAGTGTGTTCTAATGCTCAACCTGACGGTTCATGCAATTATCTTGAAAGTTATCACGG
>JAGYWI010000014.1 GCA_018606805.1 Candidatus Magnetomicrobium cryptolimnococcus | reverse complement strand
CTTAGCATTAGTGGAATGGGCTTTCCGTAGTATAAAGACAACCATTTTGGAAAATCGCCCGATTTATCATCGTTTAGAAGAAAGGACAAAGGCTGTTTGTTTTATATCAATGCTTGCATAGAGGTATAATAAAAAATACAGCTACTATTCTTTGCAGACCATGTTTATTTTGGTATATATAAACCGTAAAATAAAGAAGAATGGGAATGTAAAAATTGAATCTGCCCCCTCATCTTTCTCAGTGAGTCTATGGTTCAACTGAATTATCTAATATAATTACCATAAAGCGTATAGACAAAATGTCCGCTAATTGTAAAGGAGTTTTTATTCCAGTCATCCGGTAAAGGCCAAAATGGCGCAGCATTTTTAAGTGCTGCAACGGCAGCATCATCAAGGCTTTTATGTCCTGATGTACGCAGCACGCGGACATTGCCTAAGCGACCATTTTTCATAATTGTAAATGCTATGTAAAGGTCTCCAAATATGCCCTTTCTTGCCTCAGTTTGTGGATACACCCACGCCTGTTCAATGCTTGCCTTAAGTCTTTGCATATAGGCACGGTACTTCATATCGGATACATTAAACGAGTAGGTCTGACGCTCACGTTTAGAAGTGGAAGGCTTGTCGCTGGGTCGTTCATCGTCTTCACTTTCTTTAGGATTTTCAATGTTTTGAGCATACTTACCTATCACACTTGTATCAAAAATCTTGCTGCTACCATCAATAGGTCCAGAAACAGGCGGCTTTGGCTGCCCTTTCCCGTCCTGCCTCAAAGACGATTTTTTTAAAGATGATGGCAGTGATGACGGCTGAGATACAGGGGGTTTTTGCGGCTTAGATAGAGATGCCACCACTTGTTTATTTTCTTTAGAGTTGTTAGCTAGCGGTGGTACGCTTGGTGTTTTTGGTATACTGGTAGGTACTGGTGTGCCTTTATCGGCCGGTTTATCCTTTTGGATAGGCACATTTTTGGCTACAATTTTTTCCTTGGGCAATGCCTCCGTTTTAACAACTTGCGGCGTTTTTAGTGGTGTGCTTAGAGGCGTAGGTTTTACCATAGGCTTTGTCGTTTCTACTTTTTCTTGTACCTCTTGTTGTACCT
Organism: Candidatus Magnetomicrobium cryptolimnococcus; assembly: GCA_018606805.1. Lineage (GTDB taxonomy): Bacteria > Nitrospirota > Thermodesulfovibrionia > Thermodesulfovibrionales > Magnetobacteriaceae > Magnetomicrobium > Magnetomicrobium cryptolimnococcus. Next base: position 82,056 of record JAGYWI010000014.1, on the reverse strand, counting down.
CTGCAGGCAGTAGCGGCAGTTTTTTAAGCGGTTTTTGCACTGGCTTTATTATTTTTTTAACCGGTTTTGCTTCAGGTTTGGTAACCGATTTTATAGTCTGAGTCTCCTTCTTTAAGACCTCTTTGCGCTTATATGGTTCTTGCTTTGGGGGTTCTTTTGTTGGTTGAGGTTTTAGTTTTTCCAAAATGTTTTTATCAACAGGCTGTTCATGAAAATTCAACGGCTGGGCAGCATCTGCCGGTAGGGTAAGACTCTGAGGTGCTTGAACTGGCGTTTGCTCTAACGGTGTTACAGAAGTTTTCGGAGTTTTTGAAATTATCCGAGTATAGATTGTTTTTTTATCATCCTGTTTCTTGCTTGAATCTGCAGGTATGAAGAAAAAAAGAACCAAAACCAATAAGTGTATTAATATAGAAAAAATTATATAACGATAAAACATACCCCTTTATATTAATCTATTATAAACCCAATTATCTATTATAATTTATAAATAAGCTCTACCGCCTTTAACGATAAATCTTCATCTACAAGGTCAACACTCCGTAAGTATGGCAAAACCGCTCCCCTACCCCCACCAGTTACAGCAACCTTAAAACTGTACCCAACATTTCTCTTGAGCTCATAAACAATCCGTTCAATAGCACCAGCCACACCAAGTGCTATTCCCTCTGAAACCGTACTGTGCGTATCTCTAAATGGTGGATAGTACCTGCTTGACTTTGATACCACTGACCTCTGAATAAAAAGTACTAGCCTGCGGTACAAAAGTTTTTGAAGGGGGAGTTTGAGGGGGAAACTTTTTTTCGAAAAAGTTTCCCCCTCAAAGTTCCTTTTTCTTTCTTCTTCTTTTCTTTCTTCTTTTCTTTCTTTAAAAAAAACGAATTGTTCCTTTAAACATGTTAACATCAAATGCACGCCGGGCAATATTGCCCCACTTAAAAATTTTTTATCACGTCCTATCGCACTAATCGTAGTGCAAGTGCCAAAATCCACAACCACTGATGGGGCATTAAAATATTTATATGCAAACATGGCATTTACCACTCGGTCAACGCCGACACTCGCCACACTATACATAGAAAAATCCACACCGCAATCGGTAGCGGTTATGAGCCTTGAAGGACAAATTCCGCTGCAAAAGCCTAACACCTGCTCATTTAAGTCAGCCCTTACTGATAGTATAGCAGCACCTTGAATCCGTATGCCTTTGACTAACTCCTTAACCGCTTCATCCGTAATAGCACCATTTCCTATGACAAGTTTCTTGTAAACCTGCCCCTCCTTTATGAGTCCTATCTTTGTATTAGTGTTGCCAACGTCAATGGCTAATAACATGACTGACTTCCCCTTCAAGCACAGTAGAAAGCTCACCTGAATCCGATTTAATGACCAACCGCCCGACCGAATCAACACCAATGACCGTGCCACTGTACTTAACAGTCAGGCTGTTTATGCACACCTTAGCATTTATCGTCTTACTCATATCAGACCACCTATCTATTATGAGCTGACTATCCTTAGACAACAATAGCCTGTAGTACATCCTAAACATATTGAGTATATCTATAATGAGTCCGCCCCGTTCATGGGCTATGCCTGTTTGTAGAAACACGCTTGAAGCGCTATCGGTTAAGTTAGCTGGGAAAGTACGCTGATTGACATTAACGCCGATTCCAATAAAAAGCCCCTTTACGTACCCATTTGATATAATAGATTCACAAAGTATGCCAGCAATCTTTTTGCCTGATACGTAAATATCATTAGGCCATTTCGGCCAAGCGCTTAGCCCCGTAAACATATTAATCGCCCGCGCTACGGTCAAGGATGCCATAAGATTTATAATAGATGCCTTAGAAATCTGTAACCCCTCTGGGCGCAACACTATGGTCATATATATATTAAGCCCATAGGGCGAGTACCACTGCCTGCCCTTTGAGCCGCGTCCACTGGACTGACCATTTGCCAAAACCACCAAGCCGTTGGGGCAGCCACTTTCAAAAAGTGCATGAGCCAAATCATTTGTAGAGCCAATCGTGTCTTCATAGTGGAAGCTAAAAACCCCATGCCTTTTTGCAAAATCCAAAAGTGGTAGCATATCCTCTGGCAAAGAAGCCTCTAAAGCTGCACTACACGTTGGGTTTGCCGACATCTTTTTCACTCCACTGACATAGACTGTACAAAGTACAGGTGTTTATTAATGCAGGGTCCTGTACCTTTACATCTATACACCACACACCACAAAGCGGTTTTTTAGCCCTACACACCTGACGACCAAAAAGTACAATTGACATACCGAAGTGTATCCACTTGTCTATAGGTATAAGCCCCCGCAGAGCCATCTCCACCTTAAAAGGGTCTTTGGTTTTTACAAGCCCTAACCGATTACTAACGCGCAGCACGTGTGTGTCAACTGCAATGGCTGGAACATTGAAAATAGCAGCCAGTATAACGCTTGCCGTTTTACGGCCCACACCGGCAAGCGTAACAAGCTCCTCCATAGTCTTTGGCACTTGCCCCTTGAACCTTTCCTTGATGGCTGCGGCGCACTCTTTTATGGACTTAGCCTTGTTTTTATAAAATCCCGTAGATTTGATGTCTACTTCTAAGGTCTCTATTGACACGTCTATATAATCTTCCAAGTTTGTGTATTTTTTAAAAAGCGTACCAGTTACTATATTTATGCGCTCATCCGTACATTGGGCTGAAAGTATTGTGGCTACTAAAAGCTCAAAGGGCGTTTTATAATGCAAAGCGGTTTTAGCATCCGGATACTTTGAAAATAAAATGTCGAGCATCTTTTCTATATCCATACTGTCCATATTAGCGACTTCCGAATGTTTCATTATGTACCTTATGCTGTTCAATTTCGTCATCCGTTTTAGGGGGTAGTTTTACGGCTGGATAACCTATTGGTAACAGGCACTGTACCCGATAGTTGTTAGGAATATTAAGTAGCCTTTTAACGTAGCCCTCTGTATCCCCAACATCGGCTTCGTACGCCTCTGCTACTTGCACAAAGCAAGTGCCAAGCCCCTGATTTTCCGCCTCAAGACTTATCATGGCAGCAGCTATGGAGGAGTCCTCTTTAAAACGCCTGTTTTTAGTCGTATCATAGCATATAACAATAATTAAAGGCGCATCCTTAACAAACCGCGAATATAGACTTGCACGCGATAGTCCTTCCTTTAGTTCTTTATGGCGCACGACTATAAACTCCCACGGCTTTAGGCTCTTTGAAGATGGGGCATAAAAGGCAGCCCGTAGGAGTTCTTCAAGCTTTTCTGGCTCTACCTCTTTTTGTAAAAATTTTCTATGACTTCTCCGTGTTTTTATTACATCAAGCATGTTTTAACTGTTTCCTTCCCATTTGGTTAGTATTGATGAGTACTCCTGCACTCTTCTATCATCAAGTAGATTGTTTACATCCGTCAGCTGTTTATCACGAGCCGCCATAACGTCAATTGCTTGCACCATGACCGATTCCTCCGCCGCCTCGCCTTTGGCGATGATTTCCCCACGTGTATTAATAATCATAGACTGCCCTGTAAATGTGAGGTCGCCCTCTGAGCCAATCCTGTTTGCCGTTACAATATAAAGCCTATTAGATATGGCATGAAAGGGTACACCTCGTTGGGCAAGGTCTGGTATCACGAGATTGGACGGATGACAGATGATGTCAACGCCTTTTAGCGCCAATATCCTCCAAACCTCTGAAAACTGCCAATCATAGCAAATAAGCATGCCAAGACGCATTGGTGTGTCAGTTGCAATATCAAAAACGGGCAGCCCACAATTACCGGGTAAAAACCACTGCTTTTCACGATAAAATAAATGCAGCTTCCGGTATAGGCCAATCACGCCATCAGCACCTACTAACACGGCAGAATTATATAAACCCTCCGACACTTGCTCGTTAAAGCCAGAGACTATGTGCGTTTTTCGCTCTTTACACACCGATTGCAAATAGTGAATAAATCTGCTATTTTCTATGGATTCTGCATTACGCCGGGCATCATCGTAGGAGGCAAAGTTATAGCCTGAGTTACAAAGCTCCGGCAACACTATCAACTGCGCATTTTGGATTTTACTAAAAAGTTGGTCAAGTTTTTTTATAGTTTTATCCAAATGATTCATAGTTGGCGCAAACTGCACAAACCCCACATTCATAATGCTTTTCCTCATAGTAATGGTTAATATTTGACATACTTTGCTACAACCTTTCCTATAACTTTAAGCTCCTCCTTGTCTACACCGGATAGGATAATATCGTCGTATTGATTGTTTAATGATTGCAGTAAAACCGTGTTGCCTATGAGTTTTAACTGTTTAAAAACTACCGTCTCAACATACCTAGCAACAACATAGTCCCCAAATGAATACCCAGAAGACGGAGAGACAATAATAATGTCGCCGGCCTTAAACTCTGGCGACATACTGTTTTCCTCAACTAATAAGGCAAAGGCATACATATCTTTAGTATCGTAATACATCCAGCTATCAGCGTACCCCTCGGCAAACACATCCACCCCTTCATGCCATTGCCCAGCCTTTAGCCAAGAAATCACTGGAATACGTTTTACCTGTACATCACTGGCAGGATTTATGTCGGTTATAATAGTGTACAAAGACTCCGGTGGAACGTCCAGCGCCTTTGCTATCTGCTCTATCTTCTTTTCACCAAACCGCCTGCGGCCAGTCATGTAGGCATTCAAGTTTTGCGGCACTACCCCTATCATTTCGGCTAACGTGTTTTGCTTAATACCCTTACGTTCCATTATTTTTCTAATTTTTTGCAATATCATGCTATTCATACTTGTTTTCATATCTTTACTATAAAGCATATTGTTTTATAAATAAATAATCTTAGCAGTTTGTTTTTAGTTGACATATTAAACTGTTAGTAATATAATACTTGTATTAAGAGTACTTACAATATATATAAATGTTTATAATATTTTTTTAATTAAGCTATTAGTTTTATTTATATGCAGGAGGATTTATAAAGTGAAACAAGAAGGTATAGAATGCAAAAAATGTAAAAAATACAATACGTGTGATACAACTTGCATATACGTGGACAACGTGGTAGACGACAATAAGGGAGACTATGCACTATCACTGGAGTATAACGATGAAAGGCTAACGGAAGACTACAAAGACGTGCTAAACGATTTACGAGCCGGCTTAGAAAAAAGACAAAGGGAGATTAATATAGAGCACATAAAACAAATAAGGGACCTGCGCCTTCGGGCAATAGCAACAATGATATACGCCGGCATACCTGTTGTGGATATAGCAACGCTCTTAAATAAATCCGAGTCCCAGATATATAGAATAATAAAAAAAGGAAAAAAAAGCAAAAGATAAAGAAAAAAAGAAAAAGAAAAGAAAAAGAAAAAAAGATAGAGGATGCGGGGGAAAAACCTTTTGAAAAAGGGGTGTGGAGGCGCACCTCCCTGTTATCCCCCCGCACCCCTTACGGCAGTGCGCCTACGCACTTCCTAAAACTTTTGTCTTGCAGGCTATTACATATTATTAGAATTTAATGTATGCTATGTAAAAATATCAATAAAATTATACCATACCTAAAAATTAAACAATACAAAATGCTTACGTAGTAAGACTTAACGATGATAAAAAATAGACTGTATAAACAATTATATTTATATGTCAAAGCAAATATACTTATTAGTTGCATTTAAAAAGTAATATGCCTACTGTAAAACCTATATTTTTCAATATAATACAAAAAATTATATTACTCAATGAAATACAAATTTATATAAGCGTTATCCAGAGGAGGCATATTATAATAGATAATGAGAATAATTAATTATATTCCATCTAAATATTATTTGAACCTTTATAGATAAATATAGAAAAACTAAGCTTTACAGATACGTATTTAGCTTAAAATCGTTAGTGAATATCTGAATATGTTATATTCAATGTCAAATTTTGTTTTATAATATTAGCTATATTTAAATTATAATACGAAATTTCTTGACATAATATTACAAAATAATATATCGTTTGTAATAGAGATAAAATACTATTATGATATAATTTAATAATGTTAGAAGCTTGACAAAGGGAGTTATCTTCATTAAATAGAAAAAACTAATACGAAATTTCTTGACAAGTAGTCTATTATAGAAAATAGGAGAAGAAAAATGAAAACATGGTATTTTTTTACAGTTTTTTGCTTGCTTTTAGTGCTTGCTCCATATATTTGCTATAGCACCAATACTATTGGCGATAATTTAGCATCAAAAACAAAAGAAACATTATATTTAAAAGGTAGCAGTCAAGTAGAAATAGACATATTAAAGGGGAGTACAATTACAGAAGACAATAATGTACATAAACTTAATTCATTGCAAGAAAAAAATAAAATAAGAGCTAATTTTATAAATTCTCTATGGATATTTAATCCAGATGGAAGTTTTTCACTTTATCCGGATGAATCTAAAACAGACGTAATTGTAGGTTTATATCAAATACAAAATGGTCTTGTATATATACATGGTGAAAATATTTTATCTAATATTGAATTGTCATCAGATGGTATTTTACAAAAAAATGATAGAACATACATTATAGATTATATTTACACATATAACATAAGTGGTTATCAATATGTTTATAAAATAAAGCAAATACTAACAGAAGAAAAAGATATAAACACTGGGAAATATATACAATCTCATAATATTCAACCACCTAAAAGTTCACAAGAACAATGTGAAAAATATATCAACAATAGAAATAAAAAAAATAATATGGATAAACTTCCAATAAAACTTGAATGTAAAGATGGAATGTTAATTCCTCCCAAACAGTATGGGTTTACAATGGAAGGATTCAATATACCATCAAATTATAGTATTACAATAGAGGGAAATACCGATGGAGCACCATTTAGCGCAATCAATGCTTTTTTATTATTTACACCAACAGAAAATAAAGAAGACAGAATACCTTTTGACATTACTTTAGTAAGCTCTGGTAAAGCCATAAACGGATGGATTGCACTAATAACAGGATCACCAATAAATAATACTGCAAAAAACCTTGAAATGAATATAAAGGACAATAAAATTACTTTAAATTATTCTAAAGACACCAATGCTGTAACTTGGCATACTTCTAACTCTCTTACTGCATACTCTAAAAACGGGTACTTCACATTCATTCTTGATTCGGATAATATAAAAGGAGAAATAAGAGCATCAGGAGTACCGTTAAATGATACAGGGAAAACAACAAATTACGATGCTGTTTTTATTGGTAAGAGCAATGCAGCAGAAGTTAATCAAGTTAAGGAAAACATGAAAGCATTAAATAATTTTAAAGGGCAATTTAAAACAAAAGAAGATGCTTTTGGCATAGTTGACTTGAATCAAGCAAATGAGAAACTTATAGGCACATACAATGTCAGAGGTGGAGGAAATATTGAAGGTAATATATATGGAGAAAGTGCATTTTTTGATTGGCAAGATAAAGAAAAGCAAGGTTATGGTATATTAAGAATAATACATAAAACTGGTTTAATAGTAGGTATGTTTGGTTACACAAAAGAAAATCAGAACGATGTCAAATATTTTTTGATTGATTCATATGAAATTAATTCAGAAAAATCTGAAACAAATAAAACGAATAACAAAAACATAGAGAGCACAATTTATGATAAAACAGTTTTTTATAATAAGCATTCTATAGACGAATTAAAAGATTATGGAAAAGACCTAGCTATTAGTGGTCAATGCAGTAAAGCAATTTCCTTATTAGAGGAAGCATCAGAATATTATAACAATCAACTTCTTAAACTAATTGAAGATAAAATTGACACAGGAACAATTTTTTTTGAGGTAAAGGACAGTATCATTAACGAATTATCTATTAGTAATTATCTTAATGATTGTTATTTTAAACTTGGAAAAACAGAAAATTATGAAAAATTAATTAGCAATTTAACTAATAAAATATATTTATTAGATTTATTAAAATCAGATAAAGAGATAGAAAGACTTTTTCAATTTAAAACAAATGAAATAATAAATAATATAGATAGCTTTTTAGATAATTTAGGGATTATTTTAAAAGCATATACACGTATTTATGGGCACTCTCCATTTAAAAGTATAGGTATAAATTTTCATAAGGATAGTATAACTCAAGATGTTATTATAGACTCAATAGACAATAATTCATCAGCATCTAACACAGGAATACTATCGGGTGACATTCTTGTTAAAATCAATGAAAAATACACTAAAGGTATGAATTTAGATGATATTTTCAATGCATTACCTAGTGAAGAAGGCTCTATAGTTAAATTAACAATTAATCATAAGAATCAGCAAAGTAATTATGAATTAGTTCAAACATTGATAAAAATACCAGCAAAAGATTTAGGGGAAGAATTCATTGAAACAATTTATACATTAATACGAAGTATTGAAAGTCTACAAAATACTTTATTAAGTTATAAGAAACTTTATAAAGAAAAACAACAGGCTGTATCTAATAAGCAAGAAGAGCCTATACAGGCATTAAACTTTCTAAGAGACTCTTTATATGACGTACAATTAAAAACACGAGAAACCAAAAATAAACTAATTAACACTATAAATATAACATATAAACAATATGATGAGCTACTTGATATGTTATCATCTTTATATAATATGTTTACAAATATATCTTCAAATGTAGATAGTTCAACAACAGTCAAAGAAACAATTAAACTTGAAAATAACATTAATAACTTTGTTTTAGAGGAAAAGAATATTTCATATTTTAAAAAGGGATTATTTAAAGGTATGCTTTTAACATATTCGGTGTTAGAAGATTTTCAAGTTACAATAAAAAGCAATGATTTAATTGAAAAATTTTTAAAAGAAACTAACTTATCAAAAAAAGACAATGATTTAAATAAACAAATATTGGAATTGGCAAATTATCTTGAGTTATGGAGAAAACGTCTTGCACTTGATAGTGAAAAAATAACTACTCTTGAAAAATCTGAAGTATTTTATAAAAAACTTATTGATTTTTTTGTTAACTTAAAAGACATAGAAAACGCATTATTTTTTTCAGAAGCAGCAAGGGGAAGAGCATTTGCAGATTTAATTAATTCAAAAGATGACATTAAGAAGATTTTAACTACAATACAATTAAAGCAAGAATATTACATTCCAAGCATCACTAGCAGGCCAGCATTAAAAATAGAAGATATTAAGGCAATTGTAAAAAATAATAGGACAATTATCATAGAATATTATTTTTCAGAAACCTCATTAAACATTTGGATTATAGCTCCGTCTGGTCAAATTCATTTTGTAAAACAACCATTAAAAAGTGAATTGTTTGACAATATAAAGCAGTTTGATAATATTGTATTAGAGAAGATTAATAAAAAAGAAGTTGAAATACACAATATACTTAGATATTTATATGATGCCATCGTAGGAGTAATCCCACAGGAACTATTATTTTCAACTGATGCTTCTCCAAACATTATAACTATAATTCCCCACGGTGTGCTATTTCACATTCCATTTGGAGCGCTAAAAGACTCTGAGAATAAATATCTTATTCAAAAAATCCCTATAGTATATAGCATATCAATAGATACCCTAAAATATACTGATAACACTCAAGGCAGTAGTAACGTTATAAAACATAATCTTTTAGCGTTGGTAAATCCAACCCCTACCACAGATGAAAATAATTTAGAACTTCTTGATGAAACAGAAGAATTATTTGATCTTATTAATAATTTTTATCCAGAACAACAGCGATTAGTTTTGTATAGAGATAAGGCAACAAAACAAGCATTAATTGAACAAGCCCCTAAATATAATATAATTTATTTTGGAGCCCATGGTGAAGCATCAGACAACGAACCATTAGATTCTCGTATTTTTCTAACAAAAACCAACTCTGACAATGGCCAGCTTAAAATTCCAGATATATTTTATAAATTGGACATAAATGCAGACATGGTATTTTTAGCAGGATGTAAAACAGGTATGGGAAAAATTACGGGGGATGGAATAAATGGTATAAGTCGTGCGTTTTTGTGGGTAGGTGCAAAAAGTTTACTAACAAATTTATGGATAGCTCCTGAAAAGATTGCTTTACAGCAAATGGCATATTTTCATCACTTTTGGTTAAAAGAAGGTAACCCAAAGGTAATTGCTTTAAAGAAGGCTCAAGAGGAAATGATTAAAGAATTTCCAAATCAACCACAATTATGGGCTGCGCCTGCTATGTACGGGCAATGGAAATAACAATTTAAGGAGAACATTATGAAAAACACAGAAATGTTTTTATCTATGTGTTTTATATTTATCTTATTATTTTTTGGAGGCTCTATTATGACAAAAGCTCAAGAACCAGAACATAAAAAAGCATTTAAATCAACACAAAAAACAAATCTCGATTTAAATTCAGTAACACTCGATTTAAACTCAGAAGATAAGGCGATGGGCAGTGAAATTGGTCCTATATTAGCAAAAGAAGGTACTATTACTTTAGGTAAATTTTATACCGAATACTTAGAACCAGAAAAAATACAACAATTTACTGCTAATAATAGTGATTTCTATTTAATTAATTTTTACTTTACCTTAAATGAACTTATGGGAGGAAAATCTTACGAAGAAGCAAGGATATATTTTGCTCTATCAGATAACAATACTGTAGCTTATGATCTCTTACCAAAAGAAACTTTCGATAAAGAAAATAGTGCAATGGAGTATGGAATAGATACAAGTTTAAAATTTAAAGTATTTGATGCTAAAATTCACTTTTTGAAAAAGATTCATATTGAAAAACTAAACCCTACTATTACAGCATATAACATCGGAAGAAATGAATTTCACTGGGCATTTACGTCAACAAAGGGCAAGAAAATTTTCCCCGGCTCAAGCAAACTATATATGATTATAGATACTCCCCATAACTCTACTGCAATAGATGTAAAGGTTTGGGTTGAAGCAGTAGTTATAAAAGACTTATTCGGAATAACAATTACAAAAGAAACTAAAACTGATGATTATATATTTTCGCTTAACTTAAATAAGATACGACCTTAAATTGATGTATTAAGTGATGTATGTTTATTATTGGTATACTGCAGGAGTGGTATAAATATATGGTAGTCCTGAATGGGTAGTGGTCATGTATACCAAAACAAATTAGGTTTGCAAACCATTACTAAAAATAATAAGGAAACAAATACAGAGTGAGGGCGCTGCCCTCACTCTCCCGCAAAGGGACTCGTCCCTTTGGAATCCCGCACAAGGGGCTTTGCCCAGGGAGGTGTGCCTTCACACCCTTGAACCACAAGGACACTATTTTCATACAGTATAATAAAAAATACAGCTATTATTTTTTGCAAACCACTTTTATTTTGGTATAATATCTATACATGTCTATCATTGCAAACGCAGTGAAGCAATCTTTCTGTTAAAAAACGAGTTGCTTCGTTGCTTACGCTCCTCACAATGATAAATTTGTTATCTAACACTATCTATTCAGGACTACCCAAATAGTAACAATATGTTAAAATACCTTATGAGTACACAGACTATTGAAGCAGACACAAGTCAAGTAAGTCCTCTATTGCCTTTAGAGAAAGACTTTGACTTGACTGAAATCATTAATGGAGTAGAAGTTATGTCGCCAAGCCCTTTTAGGAAACACCAACGGATTATTAGTAATTTATCTGATATAATAAGCCCATATATAAGAAAGGCTAAACTTGGATATGTATATATCTCCCCACTTGATGTTATTTTTGAAGAAAACTTAAATCGCTTACAACCGGATTTGCTATTCATTAGAAAAGGAAATATGCGTATTGCTCAAGATTGGATAAGAGGGGTACCAGATATGGTTTGTGAAGTTGTATCTCAAGGGTCTTACCATAAAGACACTCAAGTTAAACTGGCTATCTACGAGCACTACAAAGTGCCTGAGTATTGGATTGTTATCCCTAAACTTAAAACTGTTGATATACTCACAATTGAAGGCGAGAAATATACTCTATTTTCCTATGCCGAAGGTACAGGCACTGTTTACTCAAAGATTATTGACGGCTTAAATATTGATATAAAAGATATTTTTGAAGAAGAGATATGAGCCTATAAATTAGGGTAGCCTCGTGGGGCTACTCCTACACATTCATTAAAAAATTGCTTATTGAATAATAAATAGTTAGAATTTTTGTTTAAATAATCTTCCTGTAGCATCTCTATCATGAAGAGTTAAAGCTATCTCCTCATTATAAAAAGCAATCTTTTTCTCATCTTCATTTATAGGAATGTCTGAATCTATCACAGTAAGAATATATTGTAAGTTATGCTCCCTGCAAATATCTCTAATTAGATTTATAAAATTAATCTTTATCCTATCATCAAGTCCTTCAAATACTCCATCATGAAAAACAAATTTATAAAATGAGTTTTGACTATAAGTTATTAAAATTGATAAATCAAAAGCCATACACAAAAGTTTCTTATATGTTGTTCCATATCCTTCTGCAGTAGTTTCAATCTTATTTGGGTTTTGGATATCCGTGTGGAATTCTATATTGCCATTGTCGTTTTGTGATATTGATAGAATTGCAGGTACGTCCAGAATAGTACTTATTATTTCATTAAATGTCTTTCGTATTTTTTTATAAAATCTATTATCACTTAAAATCTCTATCTTAATTTTTTCCTTAAATTCTTCAATTGCATTTTTAATGGCTTTTAGCTGTTTTTCAATCTCCTCGACTTTATTTAAATTAGCAAATTTCTCCTCTAATCTAGCTATATCTGAATCTATTTGAGCTAGCTCTTTCTGATAATATTTAAATTTTTCATATGAATCATAATTTTTTAATACTGATAGCTTTTTACTTTTTTCTTTTTCTTGAAATTGCAATTCTTTATCAATATTTTTAAATTCTTTCTTCAATTCTATTAATCTTTCAGCCAAATATTTTTGCCGTTCTCTCGATATGCTTTTATTAAATTCTTCAAGTTTCTTATAGTCATTTATTAAATTATCTGGGAAAAAAAGCTTTACTTCTTCGTACAAGCTTTTAATCTCATCTATATCTATTTGGGGTAATACACTCTTTAGCGAATTTTCTATTTTGTCTATTTCATAAGAAATGCTATATCTTTTAGTACTTAATATATTTATCTGTGCGTCTATGTTTTCAATTAATTGCCTGTTAATCTCTTTGTCATTAAAATAGAAATTAAAGACATCTATTTTTGAAGCAATATTTTCCTTTTCCCCTTTCTTTATTTCTATAGCTCCTTTTAATTTATCCCCCTCATCAGTATTAATAGCAAATGTATTTTTGAATTGTTTTATAAGATTTTCTAAGTCTTTTTTCTTATCATCATATTCATATTTCTTCAACAATAGTTCTCTATCAAACCCAAGAAGTTCAAACAAAAAAGGTTTCCACTCTCTATCTTTACCCTGCTTAAACTTACTTAACTGAAAAACATCTGCATAATCGTTTTGGGCGCGCAGAAAATAAGAGACAGTCTTTCTATAACTTAACCCAACAGCTATATCATAACATAGATAGTCATTGAGTATTTGCTTGGCCTTTTTTATAGGTACATTTTCCTTATCCCACCATATATTAGTAATAAACCCTTCTAATCTATCATTATTTAATTTAAAAGATATTTTACTCTGATTATTAACAGCCCTTTTTACTATTAAAAATTTACTATTATTTAGTTGAATCTCTAAAAAAAATACATATTTTGAAATATCTTTTAAGTCTTTAAATAGTTGTATACTTTCTTTTAATAATAAGAAATCAATAATAATTATTAAAGAAGATTTCCCCAGATTATGAGTATTTTTTTTTCTGTCAATACGCTCGCTAATCTGCCCTAAAACAACATTAAATCCTTCTTTAAATTCGATGTTATGAAAAGGACATCCCTCTGCATATACTTTACTTAATTTCATCTATTAATACTATTGAATCAATGTCTTTGAGATAATCTATTTTATTTAAAATAAACAAAAATGAAAGAGACTGTATAAACACTTCTTTAACTCCTTCATTGTCAGTTATATTTATCAAGATAGACAATAACTCATCAAATGTTAAAATTCCCCTTTCCTTTAACATTTTTATTATCTGTGCAGCTATATTAAATACAGACAGTTGAATATTTAAATGTTTATCCGGTACTAACATTTTCACTTTTTCCAATATCACAGTTAAAATACATATAATGCAAAAATACTCTTAACAGTTTTCTCATATTTTTTAATTCGTCAAAATTCCTCTCTAAAATATATTTATATATAAATGCTATTAATTCCTCAAACTTTTCATATTCCTCACGCTTAATTATAATCTGCTCTTGTAAATCAGAGACCGTGTTATCGTAATCCTGTTTTAATTGTCTATTTTTCGGTGAACCTAAAAATTCTTTAATCTGTTCAAAATATAACATTGAGTTGCTCTTTATAAAATCAAAGTACTCTTTGCTTAGATTATTCATTTCATTCTTTTTAGTTAACTCAATGTGTGTTAAATTGACTTGTTGTTTTCCTATCTCTTCAGATAAGTTCTCTTTTATTTTTGAAAAAGCTATAACAATAGCCTTTATATCATTATCATAGAATTGCAATGGAAGCAATAAGTTATCTAAATTTAACCTTTTGCAAATATCAGGATATTCCTGCAACCATAGCTGTATACGTTCATTACTAATTATTGCACTTTTAATATTTACATTATTCGTTAACAAATTCTCTAGTTTATAATTTATATTTGCTGATAAACTCCTATTGGTAAAAAGTAAATAATAATCAACCTCATTATTTTCTATAAGTTTTTTTAATTTTTCTACTTCTTGTTTTAATATTGTTTTAAAATCGTTATCAGAACATTTTGCTGTTGGTTTTTCAGTATGTTTTGCTTGAATTATGAACTTCCCTTCCCATGGCGTCTGGGCACAGGGGTATTTATTCGCTTTTCCTTCAAACTTAGCATCACGGCCACCATCACTACCCTTAGAAAAATTCATTGTACCCATACCCAGAATCTTATCGCATATCATAATAACAAGTTTTTCAAATTCCTGCCAATGTAAATCGTATAAAGGGAATGTTCTATTCATTTATATTAGGCATCATTTATTTGAACATAATGTTTTACAAACTTAATATGTTTTATATATAATTACCCTATTGGCACAAAAGCCCCGTTTTTACTAAGCGATAGGTTCGTAGCCTCTAGTAGTTTCATCACCCGTAAGCCCGTGTAACCATCTGAAATAGGTGTGGCATTATTTTTCAGGCAATCAACTATATGTGCCACCTCTACCTTTAGTGCCTCCTTAGCCTCCACCTTCGGAATGAATACATCCCCTACACGGTACTGTATTAGTGTGTTATATACGCTACTTTTTTCATTGTCATTATTATTAAGAAGCCTTATTCCCTTATCGTATACCTTGATTTTTTCATCAGCGCTCAGGTCATCAAATACAACCATCTTCTTACTAGCCCCAACGATTATGCGTCTGATTTTAACCGGCGACATCCAGTTAACATGAAAGTGCGCTATCAGCCCTCCTTCAAACTTAACCGTCACATAGGCTATGTCTTCAAAGGCATCATACAGGCGCTTAGCTCCAATTGCCGATACCTCCGTCGGTTCCTTCTCTATCAAGTATGCCATTATCGAAAAATCATGTGGCGCTAAATCCCATATGACATTTACATCACTTTGAAAAAGCCCCAAATTCACCCTAACAGAATCAAAAAAGAGTACATCCCCCATCTCACCCGCAGCATAGAGCTCCTTGATTTTTTTAACAGCCCCCGTAAATAAATACGTGTGGTCTACAAATATATGCAGCCCTTGCCGCTTAGATAGCTCTATAAGCTCCAACGCCTGCTTAACATTTAACGTCATAGGCTTTTCTATTAACACGTGTTTGCCTAACGTAAGGGCATCTTTTGCTATTTGGTAGTGTGTTGCCACAGGCGTTGCTATTGCCACAAGATTAATATTATCATCCCGCAGCACCTCCATATAATCAACTGGGGTCTTAACAGCCGGCATCTTGCTCTTTAAATTTGCAAGCCTTACTTCATCCCTGTCGCACACGTAAATAACGTCTATATCTGGGTTTTCTCCAAAATTGCGCACAAGGTTTGGTCCCCAATATCCATATCCTATTACCCCTATATTTATCATAATCCTACCATAATATCATTTTTTTGTAACTTTGTATAATGAAAAAACATTAGTCCCCGAAAATCTACCAAACTCAAGCTCATCGCCATAGTGTGCCTTAACAAACTCTGCATAATAGCGTATAATTTGCTCTGGAATAAATACAAATACGTTTTGTTTTTCATAAAGAGCCTTATTTATATCTTCAATTTGAAAGGACTTCATCCGCTCATCAAAAAAAGGCGTTACCGTAAGGCCACAAAGCCACAGCACCTTAAAATTTTCAAGGTATTCAAACCCATCAAATGGCAGCAGCCTCTCAAATGGAAAGGCCGGTCCCCATACCACATATAACTGCTCAGCCCTTGGATTTATTGCTTGTACGGCCGCACGCACTTCTTGATTCCAGTACTTATTAAATCTGCTTTGCTGTACACTTAATGAAAACACACTCACACTCATGATAACCGCAACTAAAACACCTATCCAGCCAGCCAGCCTTTGCCGCGTCAAAGACTTCGTGCTAATTTCAAAGTCGGCAAATAACAAAGCCACAGCCGCTATAAAAGAAAACATCGAAAGATATACCCGTCTTTCAAGTTTCATAAATAACATCATATACGATAAAAGCCCACTCAACACTATTAATATAAATAACAAAGAAAGCGCCTTTTCTTTAGTAAACCTCGTGCAAACCCCAAATAATACCAAAACAAACAGTATGTAGTGCACACCCCGATCACTTAAAATCAAGCGAAAATAGCGGCTTATAGTCTGTACCGGGGCGCTTAAGCGTAATGACGGGAAATTGGCTAACACCTCTTTCATCTTTTCGGCACTAAAGAGCACTTTATCTGAAAAATTCCACGTCATCAGCATAACGTAATCAACAAACGTCCAGTTCACTTTATCAAAATACGGTTTTGTACTTTCATTATACGGGGCTTCTTGAAAATCCAAAAACTTTTGCAAAAGCCCTACCTTTTCAAAATACTCATTCCATGCACCATCTTTTTTGAGATAGAAATTATTGTACTTCCATGCACCTACACATAAACTTAATACTATAACGAAAAAAAGTACATACTTTAAAACGTTCTGCCGCACCCTAAACACTGCTAATGGAAAAAACATGGCAAGCACTAAATATATTGCCTCTAGGCGCATTAAAGAAGCCCAAAAGATAACCCCACCACTTATTATAAAGAAACTCGCCCGCCCCCTTTCTGCCGTAACATAAAATAATAAAAGTCCAGCTATTGCCGCTATACATGACGTTGACGTAAATTGTAGATTCATAAGGAAATGAATTTCTATAAATATAAAATATATGATAAAAAGCACAATCCGAGTAACCGTATACTTATATGTAAGCAACGAGTACAAGAGCAACACCATTGCTGCAAAATGTGTAAATAAAAGGTAAAAGGCATACCAGCTAACAGACGGTATAATCTTATGTAAAGTGCTTAACAAAAAACCAATGATTATATTTGAGTTTCTGATGTAAGGGTTAGGCGTATCACTTATAACCTTGCCAGCAACGGAAAGTGCCATAGCCGTATCGTCGTTTGTCTCGTAAGCCGGCGTAAATATTACCAAAACAAATAGAAAAAGGAGTCCCGTTACTATTAGGGATGTTAAAAGTACGTGCTCCCTATATTGATTTATTATTCTATTCCACAAGGCAATAAAGTTTAGCATTATAATAGTATTTGATGCAAGTGAATATAAATATTAAACGATTTGATAGGGGAAATCTTTTTAGGTATACCAAAATAAATTAGGTTTGCAAAGCATCATTAAAAATAATAAGGAAACAAATACACAATGAGGGCGCTGCCCTCACGCTCCCGCCAAAGGGACTCGTCCCTTTGGAATCCCGCCCAAGGGGCGGCGCCCCTTGAACCCCAAAAACACTTATTCATGAGACATGATAAAAAATACTGCTATTATTTTCTGCAAACCATTTTTATTTTGGTATAAATGGTTTGCAAGAATAATTATTATATTTTTATCCAATACCGTTTGGTTATCTAAAAGGGTTTTCCCCCACTCTTTTCTTTCCTTAACTCATTTGGTATACTTAATTCAATTTATGCACAATTTAGGGCAATCGAATACTGCTATAAATATATCTATTATAACACTTGGTGCTAGCTCCATAATTACTCAGCTAGTCATGATGCAAGAGTTTATCAGCATATTTGCCGGTAATGAGCTGGTTTATGGTCTTACGCTTGGTGCTTGGTTTTTGTTTACTGGTATTGGTAGTTTCTTGGGTAAGTGGTTTGAGGATATTCATAAAGAAAGACTTATCCGCATACTTGCGATAAGCCAAATTGTCTACGGGATACTGCCTTTTTTGGGTATTTTTTGTCTTAGGGTATTTTTAAACCACCTATTTTTACCGGGGGTGTTTATCTCTATACCGGAGATTTTATTTATTGTGTCTGCACTTTTAGTGCCTTATTGCCTGCTTGGCGGGGCTTTGATGACACTTGTCTGTATCCTTTTACCGTCAATTGACGATACCAAGTCCATTGGTGAAGTATATTTTTTTGATAACATCGGCGATATTATTGGTGGAGCACTTTTTAGCTTCATTTTTATACATATTTTTTCAACATTTATTAACCTATATTTTGTCATGGGGATTAATCTGTTGGCAGCCTTGGCACTTATAAAAAGGCGTTTACTGGCTATCGTTATACTTCCATTTATAGTTGCCCTTTGCTTTACTGAATTTATGGACTCCTTTACCTTACAAAGGCTTTTCCAAAATCAATCAATACTCTTTCATGCCAATTCACCATATGGGCAGATAGTTGTTACTCGTAATGAGGGGCAGTTGACATTTTATGAAAACCGAGTGCCTTTATTTGCTTCAAAGGATACTGTGGCTGCTGAGGAGACTGTACACTATCCCTTAAGTCAGTTAGAAGGGTGTCGTAATGTGCTTATGGTTTCTGGCTGTATTTCCGGAGCATTGGATGAACTTTTAAAATACCCTGCCATTAGCGTTGACTGTATAGAGATTGACCCACTTATATTTAAAGCTGCGAAAGGGCTTAAGCCATTATATGATAAGCGGGTAAATTTCATTGTTGGCGATGGGCGATTTTATATAAAAAATACCAAAAACCGCTATCAGGCTGTTATTTTAGCCTTACCAGAGCCTGAGTCTGCACAGATAAATCGGTTCTACACAGATGAGTTTTTTAAAGAGCTTAAACGCATAATTCCTCCTGATGGTATTATCAGTTTAAGTTTAAGGGGTGAGGCTAATTATATTTCAAAAGAGGTTAGACGTTTAAATAGCATTGTTTATAATACACTTGGGCATAATTTTCAAAATGTCTTAGCCATACCCGGTGAGCGGTTTTTCTACATAGCCTCAGATGCTACAAGCCTTCAATACAATAAAATTGGGCGCTCTAATATACCAACAAATTATGTAAACGATGGCTACCTTAAGGGGATTTTGACAAAAGAGCGCATTGATTATATGCTTAGCGCTTTAAATGAAAAAACACCCCTAAACACGGATTTTAGACCACTTGCATATTATTATAATTTCCTATACTTAGCACTTTACTATAAAACCAATCTGACTTTTCTTTGGGTTAGCCTGATTGTTATTACTTTAATTATTATGGTACGGTTAACGCCACAAACGTTTGCTATTTTTACTACTGGCTTTGCCGCCTCAGCTTTGGAGGTTATCCTTATTCTTGCCTTTCAGGTATTGTACGGCTCTGTGTACAGTAAAACAGGACTCATCATTACAGCCTTTATGCTGGGGCTTTCCATTGGGGCTTATGTTATAAATAAAACCCCGGCTACTATTAAACTTTTATATCTATTTGAATTATTAATAGCCGCTTTTTGTCTTTGTATTATGGGTATTATTATTTATTCAAATAGTTTTGTACTAAGCTGGTTTTTTGAGTACCTTGCCTTTCCGCTGTTAAGCGTTGTGATTGGAATATTATCAGGTGCTGAGTTTCCCCTTGTATCCAAGCTATATTTTAAGACCAAGGGGCAGACGGCGGCAACACTCTATTTTGCCGACTACGCTGGCGGCTTTCTTGGAGCAATTGCCGTTTCTACACTGTTAGTGCCATTAATCGGTATCTTTAACGTATGCCTTATTGTTGGCACTTTAAAGCTTATCTCGCTAATTATTTTACTTCCGCAAGGACATCGGCCGTGTACGTAAATATCTCGGTGCTTTTTATCCTCCAGCAATCAGGCAGCATATCACCTTTTTTACATAGCGACTGCAAAAATTCCTCTTTTGATGGAAACGACAGCCAAACGTTTGGTAAGTAGGTGGCGCTTTTTTCACCATTTACTAAAATAACGCCATGCCTTAAAGGTTTCAGGGTTTTTAGTAGCTCCTCCGGTGTCTTTGCAGAAACCTTTTTTGGAGTGCTCAATATTGAAATCTCTACACTTATATTTTTCAGTTCATCTGCATTTACAGGTGGAAATCTCGGATCAAAGGCGGCTGCCTTTACTGTATTTTCCACAATACACTCAGCCAGTGTCTTTTTTGTAAGTATACTACCTATGCAGCCACGCAGTTCATCATTACTTTCTAAGGTAACAAAGCACCCCTTACTTTCCTTAGTCATTTGTGGCAGTTTCAATATGTCAATATTGGGTTTATCGTTTTTTTCTTTAACGTAACCTTCAAGTACGTCTCTTGATAGAGTTAATAGGCTTTTTTTTGCCTCAACACTGCCTTCACCACTTTTATAAAACACTATAGAGGAATATCCAACCACCTTTTCCTTATCCCCCATAGTATCCCCCGAGTTTTTGTACTCCACTATTTCAGCCTCATAGCTATCGCCAAGCGCTATGTTTAACAGTATGTGTATAGCAGCTAGCCCACACGCCTGACACTTTGGCATAAATGCCATATCCATGTCCTTTATTGCCGCAATGCACGCTGTGTCTATATCCTTTGCCTCTTCGTAATGGTGATAATGTGAAAGGTCTGAGCTTATCACTATAAGCGTATCATCGTCTAAATAGTGTTTTATAACATTTGCCGCCTTAATGACTTCTTTATATGTAATCTTACCAGTAATCATCGGAATAATTTCAAAATCAGATAGCGTTTTTTGTAAAAACGGCAGCTCCACTTCTATTATATGTGTCTCGTTGGCTTTTTCGTTAGTTACGAAAAG
The DNA here is from genome assembly GCA_018606805.1 of Candidatus Magnetomicrobium cryptolimnococcus. Taxonomy (GTDB): domain Bacteria; phylum Nitrospirota; class Thermodesulfovibrionia; order Thermodesulfovibrionales; family Magnetobacteriaceae; genus Magnetomicrobium; species Magnetomicrobium cryptolimnococcus. The sequence continues at coordinate 60,624 of JAGYWI010000014.1, read as the reverse complement.
CCCCGGCTGTTTCATTAGTATGTCGTTTGCTATATTTGAAACCTTAATCTCACCCATAGGGGTTTCATAGTGTGTGGCCTTTGGTATAGATATACCAGTAAAATCTGCCTCTTCATTATGGTTACTGCCTATGATGAAGACCTTTTTATAGTCCTTATTAAGCTGCGCAAACCCGGCAGCCGCCGTGTGCCCGGAGTATATGTAGCCGGCATGCGGTACTATTAGAGCCTTAATTTTACCGGTAAAATCTTTTTTCTTAGTATCTTTTAATACAAGCTCAATAAACATATCCAAATCCTTTAACTTGGACGGATAAAAAGAGCCTGCAACCACTGATTTTTGGACGTTTTTAATAGCCTCCGCCGGTGTAGCGCTCGGTTTTGCTAAAGTCTCTTCCTTTTGGACGGGGTTTGGTTTTGTGCTAAAAAGCACTATAAAAATCAAGGCTACAACTACTATACATAAACTTAATGCAAACTTCCAGTTCTTAAACGTATTCATTAAATCCCCCATATACCAGCAATTTTTTCATTACAATTTGTACATTGACCGTCTTTTAAGTTATATTCAATAATAAGGAATCCACTCCTTTTAATAACTGCCATCTTACATCTCGGACAAAACGTGGTTTGCCCCTCAGTAAAACCCGGCACATTACCAGCATACACATACAAAAGCCCACTATCCATAGCTAATTTTCTAAATTCAATAAGCTGCTCCACACTTGTAGGAGGCAAATACCTTAGTTTGTAATCCGGATGAAACCGCAAAAGATGCAGCGGTGTCTCAGGTCCAAGCCTTGCACAAATCCACTCACACATCTTTTTTATGTCCTCACGGTCATCGCTTAGCACTGGCACTACTAGCCGAGTGATTTCAAACCAAACGTTTTCCTCTTTCAAAATCTCAATCCCTCTCATTACTGGCTGTAAGTGTGCCTGACACAGTTTTTTATAAACCGCATCATTAAACACCTTAATATCAAAATTGGCAGCATCCATAAACTTTGCCGCTTCCCGCAGCGGCTTTTCATTTATGTAACCAGCCGAAACCCACACGTTTTTAAGCCCAGCAGCCTTTGCAGCCCGTGACACATCCATCGTGTACTCGTAGTATATGATAGGCTCTGAATACGTATAGGCTATGGATGGGGAGTTTATCTTTATGGCAGTCTCTACAACTGCCTCCGGCATAAACTCACGGTTTAGTGTTTCTTCCGGCTTAAACTGTGAAATAGACCAGTTCTGACAATTAAGACAACGTAAATTACACCCAGCTGTTGCTATAGATAGTATTATAGTGCCTGGCAAGTAGTGAAATAACGGTTTTTTTTCTACCGGGTCTATATGTACCGTACAAGGGTTACCGTAGGCTAACGTATAAAGCTTATTGCCCTTGTTTACCCTTGTGCGACAAAATCCGCGGTCATCTGCCCCAAGCCTACACTCATGCGGGCAGAGCTTACACTCAATAGAGCCGTCGCTTAAGGTTTTGTAGTGGCTAGCCTCCCTTGACCATCTCCAAAGCGCATCCGGGACATCATTACGAAAGCCACGGCTAAACTCACTTGGGTTACCGTCAAGATAAAACCCCTTTATCGTATGCAGCCCAATCCCCGCACCTGCCGTTGCTATAACGGTTTTTTTTATAAATTCCCTTCTTGAGAGTTTTTTTTCTGCCATATCTTATATACTATTATACTTTACAAAGTCATATAATCGAAAACTTTTATTTTTATTGTTGAGGTGAATTATGTTAGCTATTAACAAAAAGTGGGATGGTATTATCAAATCCCTCGGCGTTGTCTTTGGGGACATCGGAACAAGTCCGATTTATACTCTAACCGTCATATTTCTCTTGATAAAGCCAACGGAAGAAAACATCATTGGCGTGCTTTCCCTTGTGCTATGGACCATAACCCTACTTGTAACAGTTGAATACGCATGGCTTGCCATGGGACTTGGCAAAAAGGGTGAAGGCGGCACCATCGTTTTACGTGAACTTTTAGTTTCACGCCTTAAATCAACTAAGCAGATTGCCCTTGTTACATTTCTAGCCTATGTCGGGATTTCCCTAATCATAGGTGATGGCGTTATTACGCCAGCTATCAGTATTTTAAGTGCTGTAGAAGGTTTACGGCTTATTCATGGGCTTGATTCAGTTACAGATAACATACTATTAATTATAGCGTCTATTATAGCCATTATACTGTTTTTCTTTCAAAAAAAAGGAACAGATAAGGTAGCAAAGGCATTTGGCCCTGTGATGCTTTTGTGGTTTTTGTGTCTTGCTGTTTCAGGAACTATCTCACTTTTTACAAACCTCCACGTCCTAAAGGCAATTAATCCATACTACGGATTAGCATTTATTTTTGAAAATGGTATAGGCGGGTTTTTCATCCTTGCAGAAGTCATACTTTGTGCAACCGGCGGTGAAGCCCTATATGCCGATATGGGACACATAGGCCGCCAACCCATTCTAAGGGCATGGTACTTTGTCTGCGTTGCCCTTCTGCTAAGCTATTTTGGCCAAGGCGCTTTTTTAATAAATCACCCACAAACCAAAACCGTACTTTTTGAAATGATATTTAATTTATCAAGTTTTCTGTACATACCATTCCTTTTTCTAAGCATAGCAGCTACTGTGATAGCATCCCAAGCAATGATAAGCGCCATATTTTCAATTGTGTATCAAGGCATACTTACAAACGTGATGCCCATGTTTAAAGTGGACTTTACCTCCTCTGCCTTTAGGTCTCAAATATACATAGGTGCCGTTAACTGGTCAATGTTCGTAGCTGTTATTTTCATTATATTTCAGTTTGAAAAATCCGAAAAACTAGCATCAGCATACGGCCTCGCCGTTACAGGCACTATGTTTCTAACAGGCATCATGATTAGCTGGATATTCTATCTAAAAAATGAGCTATTTAAATCCACTATAGCCATATCAGTAACCATAGTTGACTTAATCTTTCTGATTGCAAACGTATATAAAATACCACACGGCGGCTTTTGGTCCATTATCATAGCCGCCTTTCCTTTTATTATTATACTAATATACACAAAAGGCCAAAAAGTGCTCTATAAAGAGTTACAGTTTATGGATGTTGAACACTTTATAAAAAACTACAAAATATTTTATAATTCTTGTAATAAAATAGAAGGCACCGCCCTATACTTTACTAAACTTTCTGATAGAATCCACCCATATATCGTTGATATTATGTTTACAAACAATATCCTATACGATGATAACATCATAGTAACTATAGTACAAAGAGACGATCCATTTGGCGTTACCGGTCGCTACATAAGCTGTCTTGACGAAGGACTCAGTGTATTTGAAATACAGGTAGGATACATGGAAATCCCAGATATAGAAAGCCTGTTGCGAGAAAACGGTATTGAAGAAAAAACTATATTTTATGGAATTGAGGAAATCCAAACCGAAAACTTTTTCTGGCAAATCTTTTCCATTATAAGAAAATTAACACCAAAGTTTGTGTTATTTTTTAAACTTCCAACCTTTAAACTCCACGGTGTCGTAACAAGCGTCAAGATGTAAAAGAAAAAAAAAAAAAAAAAAAAAAAAAAAAAAGAAAGAAAAAAAGAAAGAAAAAGAAAAAAAAGAAAGAAAAAAAGAAAGAAAAAAAAGATAGAGGCGTGGGGGAAAACCCTTTTCGAGAAAAAGGGTTCTTCCCCCACACCCCTTTTCCTAAAACTTTTAGCTTGTTATCTTTCTTAGTTATCCTTCCCCTATGTTCGCCCTTAAGTTTGTTATCTATCAAATCGAAATGTGCTATAAGTTATCCTTGCAAACCTAATTTGTATGGGTACAAATCATTTCTACAGCTATTTCTGCAACTTTTTCAGAAGGGTTCATATCTTTATAAATATTTTGCAGTGTTTTATAAAATGATAACATTTCCTGTCGTTTTTTTACGTTATTATAAATTAAATCAAATGCTTGTACTATGTTTTTAGCTGAGGCATGTTCTTGTATTAGTTCCGGTATTATTGGTTTATCGAATATAAGGTTTGTGAGGTTAACGTATTTTACTTTTATTAGTTGTTTGGCTAATATGTATGTAAGCCATGACAACTTATAGATAACAACCATCGGTATACCAATGAGTGCGCCTTGAAAGGCAGCTGTACCGGAGGCTATTATTGCTGTGTGGGATGTGGATAAAATAATAGAGGCGTTTTCTTTGCTTATTATAACTCCAAGTGTTTTGAGGGTATTAAAGTGCTCTTTAAAGTGGTGTTCTTCTATGTTTGGTGCAACTGATAGTATAAATTGAAGGTATTGGTACTTATTTTTTAGTAATGTAATTGCCTCTATTAAAACAGGCAGAAGGCGTTGTAGCTCACTGTGTCTGCTGCCGGGCAAGATGGCTATGACTGGTTTATCAGGGCAGAGGAGGTTTTTAGTAAAGAACGTTTCCTTATCAACCTTTAATGCTCTGATTTCTTCGGCGATTGGGTGGCCTACGAATTCGCAGTTGCCACCGTAGGGTTCGTATAGTTTTGGTTCAAATGGTAGAATAGCTGCTATTTTAACTGATAGATGAGCAATTTTTTTAATGCGTCCCTGTCGCCATGCCCACACCTGCGGGCTTACGTAATATAGAATCTTAATGCCAAGGCGATTGGCTTTTTTGGCTACCATTAGATTAAATTCCGGAAAATCTATTAGCACTAACAGGTCTACTTTTAATATTGTTAATATATTGACTACTTTTTTATAAGTACTGAGTAGCTTTTTTAGTGAGGAAAATGCCTCTACTAAGCCAAAAGCCCCCGTGATTGTATCTATAAGCTCAATGCCTTCGGCTTCCATTTTTTTGCCGCCAATGCCGATAAGCTCAACATCTGGTAAACGTAGCCTAAGTTTTTTGGCAAGCATTGCTGCATAGAGTTCGCCGGAGCTTTCCCCGGCTATAATCATTATCCTTCGTTTAGGCATCTGATAATCACCTGACATATCTTTTCGATGTCATTTGCTTGCATGCCGGGGTAGATTGGTAAGGAAAGCACCTGACGGGCTGCCTCTTCTGCTATGGGGAAGTCCCCTTCTTTATAGAGGCCGTCAAGGGCATTTTGCATGTGCATTGGTATGGGATAGTACACTACTGAGGCTATGTCTTCTTTGCTTAGGGCTTGTTTTATTGCCTCACGTCGTGGGCTTCTTATTGTGTATTGGTGGTAGTTGGAGATATAGCCTTCTGGTTCTATCGGGGTAGTTACGTATCCTGTTAGATATTCATTATAAAGTAGTACGTTTTTTCTTCTTAGGGAGTTTTTTTCATCTATTTTTTTAAGTTTAATGCGTAAAATCCCCGCTTGGATTTCATCCAATCTACTATTGAATCCGACGACATCGTGTGTATAGCTAGCAGAGGCGCCATGATTTCTTAAGCGTTTGATTTTTTCATCTATATTTCGATTATTCGTAATAACTGCGCCGCCATCGCCGTAGCAGCCGAGATTTTTACTTGGATAGAAACTAAAACAACCGGTTGTGCCAAAAGAGCCTGTGTGTTTACCCTTATACGTTGAGCCAAAGGACTGGGCACAGTCCTCGATAATGGCAAGGCCGTATTTGTCCGATATTTTTATAATAGCCTCCATGTTACATGGTAGACCAAACAGGTGTACTGGTATTATTGCCTTGGTTTTATTAGTGATGTTTTCTTCTATAAGGTCTGTATTAATGTTTAATGTGTGTTTATCTATATCTACAAAAACGGGTTTAGCGCCCCTATATAATATGCTTTCTATGGAAGCAAAGAAGGTAAAGGGGGTCGTTATGACCTCATCGCCCTTAGCAACGTCAATGGCTGCAAGGCTTAGATGAAGTGCAGATGTGCCTGATGCTACACCAACGGCATACTCTACACCATTATAAAGTGCAAGCTCCTGTTCAAAGCCCTCTACGTGCGGGCCAAGTATGTAGCGCGTACTTTTTAAGATATTAACTACTGTATCAATGACCTCGGCCTCTATTTCTATGAATTCCTCTTTAAGGTCCAACATGTTTATCATGAAAGTTTCTCCACCTTCTATTCAGATTTTTTTGGTATTTATACTAAAATAAAAATGGTTTGCAAAAAATAATGTGGTGTTTTTTATTATACCTCACTAAAATAGTGTTTTTGGGGTTCAAGGGGCTTTGCCCTTGTGCGGGATTCCAAAGGGACGAGTCCCTTTGGCGGGAGTGTGAGGGCAGAGCCCTCATTATGTATTTGTTTCCTTATCATTTTTAATAATGGTTTGCAAACCTAAGTTGTTTTGGTATATAAAGCAGCGCTTACCTTTTTTATCTGCTCCAGTTTTTGTCTTGCAAGGCCGCTATCTATGGCCTCCTGGGCTGCCTTTGATGCAGTCTTTAAATCTCCGTATTTGCCGGATATTAAAAGCCCCGCCGCTGCATTCATGATAACAATGTCTCTGCGCGGGCCTCGCTCACCGTCTAAAATAGATAGGGCTATTTTAGCATTTTCATACTTATCGCCGCCGTACAAATCGCTAAGGCTTGCGCGCCTGAAGTTAAAATCCTCTGGCGCTATGTACATCTCCTCTATAGAGCCTTTTTTTAGGCGTGTAGCCTTAGTGCCGTCTGTTATGGTTATCTCATCGAGGCCATCTTCACCGTGAACGACTAGGGCATCGGTTACGCCAAGGTTATTAAGCACGTGCGCTAGTTCCGTTGTTAGCCTATCGGCAAAGACACCAATTAGCTGTCGTTTAGCCCCTGCCGGATTTGTTATAGGACCAAGGATGTTAAATATGGTGCGTATGGACATCTCCCGCCTTGGGCCAACGGCATACTTCATAGCCGGATGAAACCGCGGGGCAAACAAAAACCCAAATCCCGTCTCAAACAGGCACTCCTCCACCTTCCGTGGCGATAGCTCTATCACCACCCCCAACGCCTCCAATATGTCCGCACTGCCCGACAAACTCGACACCGAGCGGTTACCGTGCTTTGCCACCGGCACCCTACAGGCCGCTATTATTAGCGCTGCCGTCGTTGATATATTAAACGTATGGGACATATCCCCGCCTGTTCCACAGGTGTCAAGCACGCCCTCCGGGGCGTTTATTACGGCTGCCTTTTGCTTCATAACCTTGGCTGCTGCCGTTATCTCCTGCACGCTCTCACCTTTCATACGCAGCGCCGTTAGAAAAGCCCCTATCTGCGCATCAGTAGCCTTGCCCTCCATCAATTCGTTCATACACTGGGTCATCTCATCTTCTGAGAGCTCTATGCCCTGCACTAATATATTTATTGCTTCTTTAATCATGCTGACTCCTAATGAGAAATTTGCAAATCCGCAAAGAAAAAGAGGACTATTGAGTTTATTTTAATCGTAGCGCTATAAAATTCCTCAAAATGCGTTTACCCGGTTTCGTTAAAATGGACTCCGGATGAAACTGCACGCCCTCAAGTGGAAACTCTTTATGACGCACCGCCATGATTTCCTTGTCCGCTGTCCATGCCGATATTTTAAATTCAGCCGCAAGTGTGTCCTTTTTGATAATAAGTGAGTGGTAACGTGTGGCTTCAAAAGGGGATGGTATACCACTAAAAATAGTGTTACCATCGTGGTGTATCATGGAGGTCTTACCGTGCATGAGTTTATCGGCACGCACTATGTCAGCGCCAAAGGCTGCTCCTATGGATTGGTGGCCAAGACAAACACCAAGTATGGGGATTTGGTTATAAAAGGCCTTTATAGCCTCTACGGAGATGCCAGCCTCTTTTGGTGTACATGGGCCTGGGGATATTACTATGTGTGTTGGATTCATTGCTTTTATTTCGTTAATAGTTATCTTATCGTTTCTAAAGACCCGTATATCAGCACCAATTTCCCCAAGGTATTGAACCAAATTGTAGGTAAAGGAGTCATAGTTATCTATCATTAAAAGCATAAGTTAGTCCCTCTTTGTTATTGCCATGGAAAAGGCACGTATCATAGCCTTAGCCTTGTTTATAGTTTCCTCGTATTCCCTCTCCGGTACTGAATCAGCCACAATGCCAGCACCTGCTTGTGCGTATACCTTTCCATCTTTAAAAATAAGTGTCCGTATGGTTATACATTTATCCATATTGCCGGAATAGCTAATATAGCCAACAGAGCCAGCATAAGGGCCTCTTTTAACCGGCTCCAACTCATCGATGATTTCCATAGCCCGCACCTTTGGCGCACCCGTTACAGTGCCAGCTGGAAACGTAGCCTTCAGCACATCAATAGCATCATATCCGTCTTTTAGCTTGCCCTCCACGTTTGTTACAATGTGCATGACATGGCTATAGCGTTCTATGCTCATCATGTCATCTACTATAACTGTACCGGGCTTTGCAACGCGCCCAACATCGTTTCTGCCAAGGTCTACAAGCATAATGTGCTCTGCCTTTTCCTTTGGGTCTGATAGGAGTTCTTGCTCAAGCCTCTTGTCCTCCTCGTCGGTCTCACCGCGTGGCCTTGTGCCGGCTATTGGTCTAAGGGTTACCTTATCGCCTTCAAGACGTACAAGGATTTCAGGGGAAGCCCCTACGATTTCGGCATCCGTGGTTTGCAGGTAAAACATGTAGGGTGAGGGATTTACCACGCGTAGCGCTCTATACACGTTAAAAGGATCGGCATTACCTTCTAATTCAAAGCGCTGCGCTATCACTACTTGAAAAATATCGCCTGCCTTTATGTATTCTATGGATTTTTCGATAGCAGCGATGAAGTCCTCTTTTTTGGCAAAGGATGACTTAAAAGTAATATCGCTACTTTCATTACTAAGTTCAAGCGGCTCATAGGGTGTTTCTTTTTGCAGTATGGCAACAATGTTTTCTATCTTTTCTATGGCTTCATTATATGCCAATTCAAGGTCTTTGCCTTCAACGTAGGTGTTAGATACAATTTTTATTATCTGCTTAAGACTGTCAAATATTAAAATAGTATCCATAACCATGAAAAACATATCAGGCATGCCTAAAGAAGGTTTTTCACGGCCTGGAAAGCGTTCAAAAAACCTGACGTTTTCATATCCCATGTAGCCAACAAGCCCGCCACAAAATCTCGGTAGCCCATCGTATGGAACAGCCTTAATGTCTTTAAAAACACTTTTAAGTGCCTCAAGCGGATTTTCTAAGCTCATGGTTTGTGAAGCCCCTGATATATCACAAACCTCTACCCTTTGCCCCCACGTCTTTATTACTTGCGTAGGATTAGTTCCTATAAAAGAAAAACGCCCCCATTTTTCGCCCCCATGAACACTTTCAAATAGAAAGGAATTATCTTTGCGTATCTTCATAAAAGCAGACACTGGCGTTAGCGTGTCTGCAAAGATTTCCTTGCACACGGGCAGCATATTGGCTGTTTTAGCCATTTCTTTAAATTTTTTAAAATTTGGATAATACATGTTGACAAACAGTTCCTTTTTGGTTTAATATTATTTCATACAATATATCATACAGTTAATTCGTATGAACATGCAAGTGGTAAGTTAAAATTTAGCAGAATGAAGGTTCTGCCGTAAGTAATAAGTTGAAGAAGTTAGTGTAATGTGATGCGGGCGTAGCTCAGCCGGTAGAGCACAACCTTGCCAAGGTTGGGGTCGCGGGTTCGAATCTCGTCGCCCGCTCCAATATTTTAGTCTATTTTTTGGAGGATTTATATTGAGTTCTATCGTATCTGGTTTTAGGTGGCAGGTGGTTAATGTCCAAAGATGATATAATAGAGGTAGAAGGCGTTATTTTACAAGCCTATCCTAATGCAATGTTTAAGGTGGAGTTGGATAATAAGCAGATTATAACGGGGCATATTTCAGGGAAGATGCGTAGGCATTATATAAAAATCCTTCCGGGCGATAGAGTGAAATTGGAGCTTTCTCCTTATGATTTGACGAAAGGGCGTATTACGTATAGATATAAGTAAACGTTTAATTGTAAAACCTCTCAGTAGGTTTCCTCATGTTTTATGTCTATGCGTAATTTTTACAAATATCTTTAATTACTGACAAAATACGTTTTATATCATTAAGTGTAGAAACTGTCTCTACTATTTCGCTAAAAATTAAATATGTTTAGAAAATCAATATTAAGTTTTCTTATAACAATAATAGGCGGGTGTTTCATATTTGCATACCTATCGGTGTTTTCAGGCCAACGTGGAATACTCGCAGAAAGCACGCCTGTAGTTTCAAATGTAAGCGATAACCAAACAACATCAATAACCGTGTCCCCCATTGCTCCATTATCAGCAGGTAATAACTCAACAACAGTGGTAGAGGATATAATAAATGGACGCCTGACAGGTAATATTTTTACTGCCGAAAGCGATAATCTAACGGTCTTACTGGTGGATAAGTCTACGGAAAACCTATATGTTGTTGGTATTGATAGTGATAAGCCAGCTTTAAAAAGTATTTTTAATGTCTACACAGGCAAAAGTCCAGGGGATAAAATCAAAGCCGGGGATATGAAAACACCAGAGGGGATATATTTTATACAAAAATATATACAAAGTGGTAGCCTCAATAACGCTATCTTTGGTGGTGCTGGCGCTTTTACACTGAATTACCCAAATGTGTATGATAGAAATTACGGGAAAACCGGCTACGGTATTTGGATTCACGGTAGAGGCTCTGATAAACCAGATGAACGTACGAAAGGCTGCGTTTCTTTAAATGATAAAGACCTAAATATCCTGAAAAATCACGTCGTAGTTGAAACCCCTGTTATTATATCTCACCAACTTGATTTTCTAAATCCATCTGAATACTCAGTCGAAAAAGATAAGTATTTTAAAATGTTTGATGACTATGTTGCATCCTTGCAAAATAAAAAATATGATGAATTTAAGGAATATTTCGACGAATCGTTTAAAGATTCAAACGGGCTTGAGCTTAAGGATTATTTATTAAATTTGAAAGAAGCTACAACTAATAAAAAAATACAGTTAGATGTTTCCGGGTTGACCATCTTTAAGGAAAATAACAGCGAACTTATGTATCAATATAAAGAGTTCTATTGTGCTGACAAGATAACAAACGGGACAAGAAGGTTGTACCTACACAAGAAAGATGACGATAAGTACAAAATAATAGCTGAAGAGTTTTACCCAAATGGAAGTATAGAGGTACTATTGTACGAACAGATAAATCAATTAATTGATAACTGGCGCAAAAGTTGGCTTAATAAAGATATAGATAAGTATATATCATATTACAGCAAAAGCTTTTCAACAAAAGGAATGAATCTCGTCGGATGGAAACGATACAAACAGCGAGTGTTTGAAAAATCCACAATTAAAGATATTTCTATAAACGATCTAACAATAGTGTACGATAAAAATACTAACGAAATATTTGCTACCTTTAATCAACGCTATGTTTCAAACAGCGTGGATGATAAGGGCGTTAAAACCCTTATAGTAGAAGGTTGTCCCGGCAACTTCAAAATAAAGGCTGAAGAATGGGGCGATGTGAAAGAGCTGGTTACCGTATCACAGAAAAAAACTGCTATAAAGGCATCATTTTAAATTTATATTTATACTCAAACAAATTAGGTTTGCAAGGCATCTTAAAAATAATAAGGAAACAAATACACAGTGAGGGCGCTGCCCTCACACTCCAATTTCATCTTTATACTATATATAGTATCAAAATAGCATATACAATCAAACATTATTTTCAGCCCCAACGTGGAGGAATTGCATTAAAGGAATTGCATTAAAATGTAGTAAAAGATAATATTTGAGGTATAAATATATTGATTTTTGATATATATTATTTGTAATATAATTTTATCGTGGGTGTACAATAAAGGAGATAGCAGGTCAAAAGTTTTAGGAAGTGCGTAGGCGCACTCCCGTAAGGGGTGCGGGGGTTGGGAGGTGCGCCTCCGCACCCCTTTTACCTAAAAGGGTTTCCACCAGCTCTTCTCTTTTTTTAACTTAATGACATTGGTACAGTGGGGAGGGAAAGAATGAAAGTTGCAAAAATAACTATAATATTATATTTTGTAACATTATTTTTATCATTTTCAGCTTATAGTGGGGTTAACTACATAGATTCTCCTCCATTAAATCAAGTTGTGAAGGGGGCCATTGTAGATTGTTCTGATAGTGCAGTACAAGTGCCGTTGATTACGTGGGGTGGGGATATTGCGACAATTTATGCAAATGGTAACAACAAAAACACTGCAAAAGAGAGCATATTTGCTAAACAAGGACTTAATAATATTAGTTTAGTGCGTGAAGATGTCTTTAGTAATCAGATAAACAACTACCTTTCTTGCAAGACCCCTTATCTTAGAGGCACTATGGGGATGATTAATATGGCGGCAGAGCTCCTTAATAAGGACCCGCGGACAAAGCCGATTGTGATATATCAATTAACGTGGTCTGCTGGTGGTGATGCTATGGTTGTTAAAGAAAATATAAAAACCCCGGCAGATTTAAAAAATAAGACTATTGCCTTACAGGCATATGGTCCTCATGTGGATTATCTTTCAAAGATACTTTCAGACGCTGGACTTTCCATTAAGGACGTTACCATTAAATGGGTTAATGAGCTAACAGGCAAGAGGGATTCTCCTATGGCTGCTTTTTATGAACCAACGGTTGATGCTGCTATGGTGATAATTCCGGATGCCTTAGCATTAACGGTGGGTACGGGGGCGGAGGATTCAGTTAAAGGGGCAAGCGTTTTGCTTTCAACGAAGACTGCCAATAGGATTATTGCTGATGTTTATGCTGTGAGGGCTGATTATTTAAAGGCTAATCAACAAAGTGTGGAACGGTTTGTTAATGCTTTAATGGTAGCAGAGGAAGAGTTATCGGAGCTTTTTAAAAATAGAAAGGCTAAGGCAGATGAATATAAGAAAATGATAACTGCGGCTGCTGAAATACTTTTAGATAGTCCGCAGGCAGTGTTAGATGCTGAAGGGCTTTATAAAGACTGTGAGTATGTGGGATTTCGGGGCAATGTGATGTTTTTTACAGATAAAAACTATCCGAGGAATTTTAATCGTCTGGTTGATGAAATACAAATGGCGTTTGTATCGGTTGGATTATTGTCAAAACAGGTTACATTAGAGTCGGCTAATTGGGATTATAATAACTTAAAGGCTAATCTTAAAAACACTGAGGGGGTTGAGCTTGCCAAGTTTGATAAAGATAAGGTTGCTACGGTTATAACTCAAAAACAAAAACAGGGAAGAGAGGAAGAGGGGGTATTATTTTCCTTTGAAGTCTATTTCCAATCAAATCAAAACGACTTTCCAGCAGAAATGTACAAAGATGCCTTTAAAAAGGTAATAAATTTAGCGTCTACTTATGGAGGCGCCATTATTACTGTAGAGGGGCATAGCGACCCACTTGGTTATTTAAAGAAGAAAAAATCAGATGCCTCGCAAATAGTATTAAATAGCACAAGACAGGCGGCAAAAAACTTGAGTTTATCAAGGGCTAATGCAGTAAGAAATAGTGTAATAGAGCATGCCAAATCACAAGGTACTGTGCTTGACCCAACACAGTTTACTGTGATAGGGCACGGTATTGATAAACCTAAGAGCGGTATGTGTGGTGTTGACCCTTGTCCTCCTAAAACAAAGCAAGAGTGGTTAAATAACATGAGGGTAGAATTTAAAATTATTCAGATAGAGGCAGAAAATATAGAGTTTGAACGGTTAGAATAATAGGGAGTGTAAACTATGAAACGCTTAGGACCTGTATTGGTATTGATTATTATATTATTTATACAGTTATCAGGCTGCAAGGATAAGGAGGTAACAAATAATAAAGCACCAAAGCCGCCTTTAAAGAGTAGTGTTACACCATCTACTAATAAACAATTGCTAAATGGTAAGTTATGGCCACCAATACCTAAAGAAGGTGAGATGGGTGGTTTATCGGAAAATTTACTTATAAAGAACTATTACGTTGTGCTTGATGGCTCGGGCAGTATGCAGGGAGTAGGGTGTTCTGGGAGTATGACGAAATCCGAGGCTTCTAAGAAGGCTCTTGTCACATTTAGCGAATCTGTGCCGGCTGATGATAATCTTGGGCTTGCTGCCTTTGACAGTCGTGGGGTTACGGAGCGTGTGCCGCTTGGTATAAATAATAGAGAGAATTTTGTAGCTAAAGTGAAGGCGACCCTTGCAAACAGTAATACGCCTTTACGCGATGCCGTTATGTTAGGCTATAAGAAGTTAGAAGAGCAAGCCAGTAGACAGCTTGGGTATGGTGAATATCATTTGGTTATAGTAACTGATGGTGTGGCAAGTCCGGGTCAGGACCCGACTGCGATTGTTAATCACATTATAGACAGCACGCCTATAGTTATACATACGATAGGGTTTTGCATAGGCGCTGAACATGCTTTAAACCAAGCTGGGCGTACAGATTATAAAACAGCAGACAGTCCGCAGGAGTTGGTTCATGGTTTAAAGGGGGTGCTTGCAGAGGCTGAGGAGTATGATATGAGTGAGTTTGGGCAATAAGCAAAGGGAGAATTCCGTAAAATGTCAAGGCAGTTAAAAGGGGCGCTTGCGCTCTTTATATTAGGGATAATCGTTATTGTTATAATAAAGGTACTTGTACCGATTTTTTCTGCCAAAAAGCAGATTGAAACCTCCGATGCTAAGGCTACAAAAGGCAGCATTTTCATAGGTGTAGACAACTGGATAGGGTATTATCCACTGTGTTCAAAAGAAATGAAGACGAGAATGCGCAGTGGTGGCTATAAGCTTGAATGTGTGTATGATAGTGCTAATTATGTTGAGCGGATAAAGCAATTAAAAAAAGGTGCTCTCAACCTTGCGGCAGCTACTGTTGATTCTTATGTTTTAAATGGTGTTAAGGAAGATTATCCGGCCGTTATTATCATGATTATAGATGAGTCTAAGGGAGGGGATGCCTTTCTTGCGCGCAAGGATAAGCTTGCAAATTTAGAAGAGCTAAAAACTAAAGACTTTAAAATAGCCTTTACGCCTAACTCACCAAGTGAGTATATGCTAAAGGCGTTGGGCTCTCATTTTGATATACCACGGTTAAAGACAAGCGGGTTATGGCAGGTAAAGACAAATGGGTCATCGGAGGCCCTTACAAAGCTAATAAGCGGCAAGGTAGATGCTGCCGTATTGTGGGAGCCGGATGTATCAAAGGCACTATCGGAAGAGGGGATTTTAAAACTTATGAGCACTGCTGATACGAGTAAGCTTATTGTAGATGTTTTACTTGTCAATAGGGACTATTCCAAAGACCAGCCTGATATAGTCAATTTGGTGCTTTCCAGTTATTTTAAAACATTAAAAAAATATAGGGATAACCCCGACTTACTTTTAAAAGAGGTTACTGAGGTTACAAAGCTTGAGAAATCCCAAGTACAGATTATGTTAAAAGGGGTTAATTGGGTAAATTTAAATGATAATGCTAAGTTGTGGTTTGGCATAAGTCAGCCGGGCAAAATATCTTATGAATGGCTTATAGATACGATAGATTCAACAGTAGCGACACTTATTGATAATAGCGATTTTAGCAAAACCCCACTGCCGGATGAAGACCCCTACAGGATTATTAATTCGAGTTTTATAGAGGGGCTTTTTGTGCATGGTTTAGTAGAGCAGTTTCACTCTAATGATACTAAGACGATTGATAGTTCATTAGAAATGGGCTTTGTTGCTTTAAATGAAGAAGGCTGGAAAAACCTTCAAGAGGTCGGTACATTAAAGATAGACTTGATAAACTTTATGAGTGGCACTTCCACGTTAAGCATACAAGGAAAAGAGGAGCTTGATAAGGCTGTAAACAATTTAAAACACTATCCACGGTTTCGGGTATTAATCAAAGGACATACAGGGCTAAGGGGTGATAAAGATGCCAATCTACGCCTATCTCAAGAGCGGGCCGAGGCTGTTAAACAATACCTTACTGTAACGTATAACATAAACCCTAACCGCTTGCACGCCGTGGGGTATGGTTCAAATGAACCGCTGACAAGGAAGGCGGGGGAGCCGGACAGGGCTTACGATTACCGTTTACCTAGGGTGGAATTGTACTTAGTATCGGAAGTGTATTAACTATGGGAAGGTTGTTACCTAATAAAAACGAGGTTTTAAAGCCGACGGGCATTGCTGATTTTTCAAAAAAGGCCATAAATAAGGCAGTTTTAACTAAAACAATAGGACACCCAGTAACAGTATACTCTGTAGTGAGCGGTTTGCTTGGTGTGGTGGCTAGTGTTGTCTTTGAGCCGTCTTTATACATATTGGGTATTGCTATTAGCGGATTAACGCTTGGGGCTAGTAGTTGGATTATTAATTATTTTTTTAGGAGTGATACCTTTGCTGAAAGGTACATTAAAGAACTAAGTAGTTCTATTGAAAAACATAAGGTTGAGCTATTAAAAAAAGTTGGTAAAGAGCTTAGAGATTTTAAAAAACTAAATGGGATTGAAAGCTATGCGACCCAAGGCGCTGAGCAATTTATAAAGATTCAAAGTAAATTTAATAGCCTAAAAGGAGTGCTTACGGAAAAACTTGATGTCAAGGAATTAACATATGGGCGCTACCTTGCTGTGGCTGAGCAGGTGTATTTATCTGTCCTTGATAATCTGACAGAAATAGTTACATTATTAACAAGTATTAATGCTATAGATGAAGATTATATAAAAAGACGTAAGGCAGAGCTACAAGTGCTGAAGGAACTTGCTGGTGCCGATAAAGAAGAGATGGACACACTATTAGAGAGGCACAGGCTATTAAAAGACCAGATGGAACGGGTTAACGTTATTCTTACTAGAAATGAAGAGGCTATGACCGCCTTAGATAAAACAATAGCATCTATCGCGTTAATCAAAACAGTAAGGGGACGGGCATCTATAGATATGGAGACAGCAAGAAAGGAATTAGAGGAATTAGCCCGCAGGGCAAATGATTATTCTATATAAATTGTGAAAGACAGGAGGGGGCAGTGAAGGAAACAGCTATGGAATCAAAGGAAAAAAATGGACTGCTATTTCCAGATGAATTAACGGTTAGACAAGAGTTAGACCTTGTACTACCAAAGGATATTCAGGCTGTGGCAGCAAAAGACCCTGAGCTTGATAGTGCAGCGGAAAAGTATGCAGATATGCTTATAAACTTTAAGGCAGAAGACCACAAGGAAGTAAGTAGTAGAAAAGAGGCAGTAGAGGGCATGGGGCTTGAAATACAAAAACGTGTTGCTTTACAAAGTAAAATGCTGCAAGAGCCTATAAAGAAACTATCAAAAAGTGCTGAAGATGGCGGACCTGTAGCCAATGCCCTGATAGACCTTAGAATGCAGGTTGAAGAATTAGACCCCGGCAAATTTGACTTTGAAGCTGGATGGTTTACACGTATTATTGGTAGAATGCCAGGCGTTGGTACACCGCTTAAGCGATATTTTATTAAATTTGAGCAAGCTCAAACGTTAATAAATGCCATTATTCGTTCTTTAGAAGATGGCAAAGAACAGCTCATCAGAGATAACAAAACACTTCAGATGGACCAACAAAACATGAGACAATTAACCCTCAAACTTGAAAAAACCATTAAGCTTGGACAGCTCATAGACCAAAAGCTTGAATATAAGTTAAGTAGAGAAATAGACCCTGCCGAGGAAGAGCGTATACGGTTTATACAAGAAGAACTCCTGTTTCCTATACGGCAAAGAATAGTTGATCTCTTGCAGCAATTAGCAGTAAACCAGCAGGGAGTTATGGCCATTGAAATTATAATGAGAAATAACAAGGAGCTTATACGCGGCGTTAATCGTGCCTTAAGCGTTACACTAAGTTCTCTGCAAGTGGCAGTAACGGTAGCGTTAGCCCTTGCTAATCAAAAAATAGTTTTAGATAAAATAGATGCCATAAATAAAACCACATCAGAGCTGATTTCAAACACCGCTGCACGGTTAAAGACACAAGGGACTGCCATACATAAGCAGGCATCTTCTTCTATGCTTGATATGAATACCTTAAAGGGGGCTTTTAATGACATTTACGGGGCTATAGATGAGCTGTCTACGTACCGTCGTGAAGCGTTGCCAAAGCTCTCTAATTTAATATTAGATATGGATAATATGACTCAAAAGGCTGAAAAAAGTATTAAGACAATGGAAAGAGGCAATGAGGCAAGACCTTCTATTAATATTGATATAGAATAATTAAACATGGAGGTGTTTTAATGAAAAAGACAGTATTTATGTTATGGTTGTTGGTAACAGTTGTTTTTTTATTTACTTCTTTTGCTGATGCTGGGCAAAAATATAAGGTAGCTTGGAGTCATTACACTGGCTGGGAGCCATGGGGTTATGCAAGCGATACCGGTATACTTGAAAAATGGGCTAAAAAATATGGCATAGGCATAGAGCTTGTACTTGTAAATGATTACATTGAATCCATAAACCTGTATACATCCGGTTCTTTTTCAGCTTGTGCTATGACCAATATGGATGCCTTAACCATACCGGCTGTTGGCGGTGTGGACTCGACGGTGCTTATCGTGGGGGATTTTTCAAATGGTAATGATGGGATAGTTATGAAAAACGGAAGCACCGTTAAAGACCTTAAAGGTAGAGATATAAAACTTGTGGAGTTTTCAGTGTCTCACTACCTACTAATAAGGGCGCTGACTATGAATAATATGACAGAAAAGGATGTAAAATTAATGAACACCTCAGATGCCGATATAGCTGCATTGTTTGCCTCGGATTCAAACGGGGCCGTCGTTACGTGGAATCCGCCTTTAATGCAAACGCTTAATGTCAAAGGTGCTCAACTTGTATTTGATTCATCAAAAATACCAGGTGAGATAATTGATGCAATGGTAGTGAGAACAGATGCCCCGGCTGAGCTCAAAAAGGCACTCGTTGGCGCTTGGTATGAGGTAATGGCGATTATGTCAAGTAAAGAAAAAAAGGCTAAAGAGGCAATACAGATGATGGCCAAAAACTCAGGGGCTACGGAGGCAGAGTTTAAGGCACAGCTAAAGACAACAGCAATGTTTTATACACCGGCAGAGGCTGTACAATTTACTAAAGGTACGGATTTAAAGAAAACTATGGAGTATGTAAGGACTTTTTCTTTTGAGCAGGGGCTTTTTGGTGAAGGGGTTACAGATAAAGACTTTATAGGGATAGAGTTTCCGGATGGCTCTATAATAGGGAATAAAAATAACGTAAAATTGCGCTTCAACGCATCATACATGCAAATAGCATCAGAGGGTAAGTTGTAATAAAAACAGATGGATAAGAAGATGCCTATATTTTGGGGGATTCACGCTAAGCCCCCAAAGATATGGAAAATCGTTTTGGGCTTATTGCCTTTCATTATTTTAGTAAGCGTTTATTTAACGGCTTCACACGTACGGCTTGAGAGAAACTCCGATGATAAGCTGCTTCCATCTATAGGGAAGATGATTCAAGCAGTGGATGGTTTAGCATTTACTAAAGATAAGAGAAAGGGCGAATATCTTATGCTAAGAGATACGCTTTCAAGCCTTAAGCGTCTTATAATCGGGGTTTTGGCTGCAGCTGTTGTCGGACTTTTTTTAGGAATGAATCTTGGCGTATTTCCGGGGTTTAATGCCCTGTTAATGCCCTTTGTTACGTTTATATCAATAATCCCGTCATTATCACTGTTGCCTATTTTATTTATAAGTTTTGGTATTGATGAGATGGGCAAGGTGATATTAATCTTTTGGGGGACGTTTATATTAATCACTCGGGATATGTACTTGGCTACAAAGGCAATACACGAAGAACAGATAATTAAGGCACTAACATTAGGGGCTTCTCAATTTAGTATTGTATACAAGATAGTGTTGCCACAAATAATGCCGAGGTTGATTGAAACCATTCGGCTGTGTTTGGGAGGAGGGTGGCTTTTTTTAATAGCATCTGAGGCAATAGCTGCCACCGATGGGCTTGGTTATCGAATCTTTCTTGTCAGGCGTTATATGGCGATGGATATTATTATTCCTTATGTTTTGTGGATTACATTTTTAGGTTATATGATGGACCTCATCCTTAGATTAATTATCAAATGGCGGTATTCATGGTATGTTGAAATGAGGAAAGGGGGCTGATTAGTGGTTAAGAAAGATATAAGCTATTTGAAACAAAAAAACCTCCTCCATATGGAAAACATATATAAAATATATGATGGTAAAGTTGTGCTAAACGATATAGATTTATCAGTTAGCAAGGGGGAGCTTTGCACAGTTGTTGGGCCAAGTGGGTGTGGAAAATCTACACTTCTTAGATTAATACTTGGACAGGAAAGACCAGATAAAGGAGAAATTTTTATAGAAGGTAAGCCTGTTGGATTTGCTAGTAAAGATAGAGGAATTGTTTATCAAAAGTATTCCCTATTTCCCCATTTATCAGTTATAGAAAACGTTATTATTGGAAAGAAATTTACGGCAGGTCTTTTTGCCAAAAAACAAGTTTTTATAGAAGAGGGGATGGAATACTTAAAAAGAGTAAGGCTGGATGCCCACTATAATAAATACCCCCATGAGCTTTCCGGTGGAATGCAACAAAGGGTGGCAATTGCTCAATCACTTATAATGAAACCCAAAATACTCCTAATGGATGAACCCTTTGGCGCATTAGACCCCGGAACTCGTGAAGATATACAGGTTTTTTTACTTGAACTGTGGGAAGATATAAAGATGAATATCTTTTTTGTTACCCATGACCTTGAGGAGGCTGTGTTTTTAGGGACAAGGATAATAGTGCTTTCTCAATTTTATACTGATGGGTTACCAAATGACCAAAACACACCAAAAGGTGCTAAAATAGTAGCAGACCATGCACTTGAAAGAATCGCAGCATCTACAACAGTTAAAAAGTCTATTAAAAATAGAGAATTAATAGAGCAAATCAAATTAGATGGATTTAGTCCGGAGTATTTACAGCGTATAAGTGAATTTAATCTGCGTCATCCAGATTCGTTTCAAACAATTTAAAGAAAAAAAAAGAAAAAAAGAAAGAAAAAAAAAGAAAAAAAGAAAGAAAAAAAAAGAAAAAAAGAAAGAAAAAAAAAGAAAAAAAGAAAGAAAAAAAGAAAAAAAGATTAGAGGATGCGGGGGAAAACCCTTTTAGGCAAAAGGTGCGTAGGCGCACTCCCAGACCCCCGCACCCCTTACGGGAGTGCGCCTACGCACTTCCTAAAACTTTTGGCTTGTTATCTCTTTATTACAAGGAACATAGGGGAGCTGCCCCTACGCATTTATTTGTAGGGGTGAACCTATGTGAGGGAGGGTGTGTGCTTTAGCATCTTTGCCCTAAAGCTTTGCAAACCATTTTTCTTTTGGTATAGTTATTTCTCTCATCTTTTACTACTGCAATTATTCTTGTTTCAGTATAACTACGTCAATTTTCCCTTTAAGTGCATTTGAAAAACTATCAGCATCGTTATTAGTTCCAACAATTGACCCGTAGTGCATGGGTATTGCTGTTTTTGGCTTAATAGTAAGAGCAGCTTTAGCTGCCTCGTTTGCAGTCATTACGTATGTACCGCTTACCGGTAAAAAGGCAATATCAATGTCTTTTAGAGATTTCATCTCACTTATATAATCTGTATCACCTGCTATGTAGTGCTGCAACCCATTTATGGTAAAGACATAACCAACCCAACCGTTACTTTTTGGATGAAAATTTTTATTAGTATTGTATGCTGGAACTGCTTCTATGGGTATACCAGATACAGTTAATTTTTCACCTGGTCGTATTATTTTGATGTTACCTTTAAGTTTTGTAGCACAATCCCCGGTTGTTACTATTATTGTATCTTTTCCTTGCAGTTTTGATATATCCTCTGGCGAGCAATGATCGAAATGCTCATGTGTTACCAGTATAATATCAGCCTCTTCTTTTTTCTTAATGTTAAACGGGTCTGTATAGATGATTTTTTCCCCAGCAACCCTAAATGAATCGTGGCCAAGCCACCGTATGTGATTTACCATACTATGTTCCTCCTTTGATGTATGTTCAGCATAAGCAAGGGTATTATCTGTAAAAACACCTGCCATTAATACTACTAATAAGGTTAATATAAGGTTCCGCTTTATTGCTTTCATGCAATACCTCCTGTGATATTAATAAAAATCGTCCAAAATCTACTAAACTAAACCAGCAAGTTTTCATACAAAACCAGTTTTGATTAATATCTCTTTTATAATATTTTATTATAAAAGCAGTGTTTTTTTCAAAACCCTATTCCTTTACCACGTAATAGCATAGTGTTTTTACTTCTTTTTGGCATTTACAATAGTCTTCTTAGATTTTTTATAAACCTCTTGTTTTTCAGCAGCAATTAATACTCCATTGTTTTCATTGTATATCCTCCGTCTGCTTTTTTTTTTCTCAATAGCGCTTAATGCCACATCAATCAATTGTCTTACAGCCTCTGCTCTAGACGATATTCTGTTAGAAAAACGGTAATCGTCTATACTGTCAAGCTGAGTTTTAGACGTAAAAAACACTATCTTTTCATCCTTCACACTGTCATCTTTTAGCATACAACCTCCATTAATATAGTTTATATAATGAATAAACTTTACAAATTATATATATTATATTGTCAGTATAAATATTGTAAAGTCAATACAGTTTGTATGGATTTTATAACCGCAAGTGGGTAAGTAAGATAAAATAAGTCAATATTTTCTAAAATGACGAAAAATTACTTTTTTGTTAAACGCATAATGTAAAGCATACCATCACTGTCATTAACTTATTGAGTTTTATTGGTTTACAAAAAATCAAGTAGAAAAAAACTTGCCCATCGAGTCTTATCTTGCTTTTGAAATTTAATAATCCCTTAATAATAATGAAACAATAGATAGTATAAAATAAATTATAAAAGAAGAAATAAAACATAAAAAAAGGAGGTTAAAAAAAGATGAAATACTACATACATAATGTGCCGGGGAGGTTACGTTTAAGACTGCCAATAGTAAAGAATAATGAGAAGGGGTTACAAGCCCTTGAAGTGGTAATTGGTAAGCTTGATGGTGTGAAGATTGAAAAGGTTAATCCGTTAACTGGAAGTGTCGTGCTTACTTATGATAAGGTAAGCAAAAAGCATGAAGACATTTTAAATGCCTTAAGGGATGCCGACATGGTAGACACCTCTATGTTAATAAACGACAATCAGTACATTAAAAATGCAATATTAAATACGGGCAATTCTATAAACAAGACTATAGCCAATATGCTTATAGGCAATGCCCTTGAGAGCACCCCCTTATCTTTTATATCAATGCTCATATAAGGGCGTTTTACACAAGCCCTTCCTTCCTAAGTATCTCTGCTTTATCTATTTTCTCCCATGGAACCGTAAAATCAATCCTTCCCATATGTCCATAGGAAGCCAGCTTACGGTAAAAACCATCTTTACTTCTTCCGGGCAGGTTTCTAAGGTCAAACGTTTTAATAATCCCTGCTATTCTTAAATCAAAGTGTTTTTCAATAAGCATAGCTATATTTATATCTGGTATTTTGCCAGTGCCGTAGGTTTCTACTTGCAAGCTGACTGGGCGTGAAAGGCCAATGGAATAGCTTAGGTACACTTCACATTCATCGGCAAGCCCGGAGGCTACTACGTTTTTAGCAGCATAGCGTGCTGAGTACGCCCCAACGCGGTCTATACGCAGTGGGCATTTACCGCTTAGGGCAGCGCCTCCGCTTCTGGCGTAGCCGCCGTAGGTGTCCATGGCGGTTTTTCTACCTGTTAGACCTGAGTGTGCTGATGGTCCGCCAACTATTAATGGTCCTTCTGGGTTTATATATATGAGAGTGTTTTTGTCTGGTTTTATCGGTTCATGTAAAAATACACCTTCGATGACGGCGGAGTAGATGTCGGCTCTTAGTTTTTCGATAGAGGGCTCGTTTGTTCTATTTTGACTTGCAAGGACGGTTAGGCTATGTATTCTATATGGTATTTTGCTTTTATATTCGATACCAACCTGAGTTTTGCCATCAAGTGCTAAATATGGTAAAAGGCCGTTTACGCGGACTTCTTGGAGTTTTTTAGCAAGCCGATGGGCAAGCACTATGGGTAGTGGCATAAACGATGTGGTTTGATTACAGGCGTAGCCGACAACTGTTACTTGGTGTTTAACGGGGATTTTTTCTATATCGCTATCGCTCATTTCGTGTTCTTTAAAGAAGCGATAACCACTGGAATCGGTTTCTCGTAGGCTTGTTATTATACTACAGGTTTTACCACTAAACTCTCTATAATTATAGCCAACGTCGTTAATAATCTGCCTAGCTGTAGTTGTGAAATCTATATGTGCATCTGATTCAAACATAGCGGCTATAAAGACTATGGCAGTGGAAACGGCACACTCTGCAACAACCGAGGAGTATGGGTCTTGTTCAAGGAAGCGGTCTACGATGGCATCGCTTATCTGGTCGCACAATTTATCCGGGTGGCCTTCTGTAACAGATTCGGAGGTTAGTATGAAATCCTTTTTCATAGTTTTGAATCTCCTATTTTTTTAATCTTTTCATTTATAAGAAAAGGTAACACCGAGCTACCGGCTATTACCAAATAATCTTTGAAGTTAATTGGTGTAATGCCAAGTAAACGTCTAAGAGCTGGCACAAATAAGCATGCAAATTGAAGTAAGAAAGAACCCGCCATAGCGGTGTCCAAGTACTTATTACGTGCAAGTTTTTCCTTATCGTAGATACTAAGCGTTTCGCTTCGGCAACTAAATGTGTGGATAAGTTGGGCAAATGTCAAGCTCAAAAATGCAAGTGTATTGGCTTGTGGTGATGCCCCATAGTTTAGTAAGCCATAGCCGTAGGCACTGATAGCGCCAGCGCTGATTACCGAGGACTCTATGACGAGTTTTTTCATATCGGTTGGTTTTAATATCTGCTCTTGTGGGTTACGTGGTGGACGCGAAAGGACATCCCTTTCAGGTGGCTCAAGGGATAGTGCAAGACCCGGAAAAATGTCTGAAACCAGATTTATCCAAAGTAATTGCATAGTATTTAGCGGGTGTCCCAAGCCGCCTGTCAGTGTTGTAAACATAACAACGATTTCACTCATATTAGTTGCCAAGAGAAACCGTATGGATTTCCGTATATTGCTGTAGATGGTGCGTCCGTTACTGATAGCATCAAGCATGGTACTTAAATCGTCATCTTCAAGGATAACGTCAGCGACCTCTCTGGCAAGGTCTGTGCCGCCTTGTCCTATAGTTACGCCAATGTCGGCAGCCTTTAAGGCTGGACCATCGTTTATACCATCGCCGGTCATGGCAACCACCTTACCGGTACTTTGGAGTGCCTTTACTATTTCATACTTATGTGCGGGGCTTACCCTTGAAAATACGTGTATCTGAGCACAGAGGGTTTTTAATACCTCGGCATCTAAGTTTTTTAAGTGTCTTGAATCAAGTATTTCTATCTGTTTACCTGCACTTAAGTTCAACTCCTTGCCTATAGCATATGCTGTCAGGCTCTGGTCGCCTGTTATCATAACCGTCTCAATGCCAGCTTTGTGGAATGAGCTTACAAGGTCTTTCATACCTTTTCTGATTGGGTCTATCATCCCAATAAGTCCAAGCCATACTATATTTGTGGGGTTTTCAGGTAGATTATCCTCCCCGTCGTTTACATAGCAGTAGCTAACGCCAAGCACCCGTAGAGCCTTAGCAGCCATGCGCTCGTTTTCATCTTCAATGATATGCCTAAAGTCATCATCAAGTACTTCTAACCTGCCGTTATGTATAGCAAAACTACACATAGCAAGCACCTCAAGAGGGCTACCCTTTATGGCCGCTAGCTTATTAGCGCCATTTGCCGGTGCTTTGTCTACCTGCTGCCACTTGTGTGTATCGCTGCAGGGGTGTATCGTGCTCATGTAGTTACGCTCCTCCGTTCGGTGGTTAATCTTAATAATCGGATAATTTTGTCTTGTACTTAACACATCAAGACCAAGTGATAGACCAATTTGCACTAAAGCCGATTCCGTTGGACTGCCAAAGGTGATATATTCATCATCTTGCATCGTAACAGTGGTTTCATTGCAAAGGGCACACACATCAAGTAAAAGCCGCAACTCATTATCTTCATTTATATTAGAGCGTAAAGCCTCTTTATTTTCTGATAAATTAATCCGTGTTTTTCCTGTAAAAGCCGCTACAACGGTCATTTTATTATATGTAATGGTGCCGGTTTTATCAAAACATAT
Organism: Candidatus Magnetomicrobium cryptolimnococcus; assembly: GCA_018606805.1. Lineage (GTDB taxonomy): Bacteria > Nitrospirota > Thermodesulfovibrionia > Thermodesulfovibrionales > Magnetobacteriaceae > Magnetomicrobium > Magnetomicrobium cryptolimnococcus. The sequence goes on along the minus strand of JAGYWI010000014.1, from coordinate 34,378 downwards.
GGTTTGACATGAACCAAGGACCTCAACGGCATCAAGGCGTCTGATAAGTATTTTTTGAGCCTTTAGCTTATTAATGCCAATTGCAAGGGTGGTTGTGGCAACCGCCGGCAAACCCTCCGGTACTGCCGCTACAGCAAGAGATAGAGCCATTTTAAACATTTCAAGTAAGCCGTAACCACGTAAGTATCCAATCCCAAAGACAAGCGTGCATATGGCACTACTTATAAGCACCAGTTGATTGCCCACTATATTTAATTGTCGCTCAAGCGGTGTCTGTGGCGTATCAGCTTGTCCTACAAGTGCCTGTATCTGGCCTATTTCCGTGTACCTTCCCGTAGCTACAACAATGGCTAATCCCTGACCGCCCGTTACCATAGTCCCCATGTACACCATATTGGTGCGGTCAGCAACGGCTATGTCAATATCATTAATAACCCTGTTGCGCTTACTAACGGGCAAACTCTCACCAGTTAAAGCCGACTCATCAACGCTTAAGTAGTTAGAGTCCGTTATTCTAGCATCTGCTGCAACGAAACTACCGGGCCTAAGTACCAGTAAATCCCCCGGCACTACGCTTTCACTGCTACAGTCTATGAGATTACCATTGCGTAACACTCGAGCAAGCGGCCTTACCATGGTTTTCAGTGAGTTTATAGTCTTTTCTGCCTGACTTTCCGTAACATATCCGATAACGCTATTAATTAAAACAACCGACCCTATGACGATAGCATCGAGTAAGCCGCCGGTAAAGAGTGATACTGTTGCCGCCACCCCAAGCAAGTATACAGGCAACGAGTTAAACTGTCCCAAAAAGATAGCAAGGGCACTACGCTTTTTAGTGTCAGGCAGGAGGTTAGGCCCGTATGTATTTAGGTACGTGCATGCCTTTGCCTCAGCTAATCCAGACTCCTTCGATGTTTCAAGCATATCACTTATAGTGTCAATGTCTAATGTATGCCATGGGTTAATCGCCTGTTCCTTGAGACTAGTAAGTGGGTTATTTTTACATATTTTCTTTGGTTGATGTTTTGATTTAATATTAAGTTTTGGAATATCCAGCTCTATATGTTCATCTTCTACATTATAGCTAAGAATAAGCTCCTCAACGCTGCTGGCAATAATGGTAGCCGAATAGTCTTTGTCATAAAATACCAACACATTGCCGGTTAACGTGCTTACGCTAAAGCTATTAATTTCTTTTTTTGCAGAAAGCTGATGCTGCAAATACGTCTTTAATCCTTTACTTTGTGTAAGCCCTTTAACCCGAAAGCGCGCTCGTCCCCGTACACTATTATGTATTACCTGAACAACTTGATTGCAGTTTTTTGGCATAAAACAACCCTCTTTGCTGTAAAGGCCAGCTATAAAATTAAAATATTATTTTTTGGAGCGAATCCGTGAAAAAACCCCATAGGCATACCACAAGGATGTGTACCACGGGGGCATTGTAATGTCTCTGCGGACAAACTGGTATATGCCATTAAAAAAAAGACTTAGAAAGGCCAAGTCTCCAAAGCTAATATCGCCACTGGTGATTTCCTTCATTTTGTCATTTAAGATACCAAAGTAGCGGCCAACCTGCTCGGTGGGTTTTTTGGCGATCTCGTAACTAACCTCTGCGGTATTTGTTGTAAAAACCCCTATTGTCATTAATTCTTTAAATGTAGTATCTGCGTCTTTAGTAAATGTTAGCAATATAGTGCCAGTGGCTGGGTTAAAGGATATCTCTTTAATACCGTCAAGGGCTTTGATTTTTTCAGCCGATTCCGAAAAAAAAGCGTAGTTACCTCGCTTGTCGGCTATTTTCAGCCTTAATCTATCTTTTGTTTTATGTACTATTTGCGCATAAGGTAGCATATGTTCTTCCTTCAAAATTTTAAAATTAATGGTGTTCTTCTAACTCAGATTTAGCCTCAGCTACTATATCTTCCAAAATTTCACCCATCTCAGCAAGCACTACCTTGCCCTTTGCACTAGCAATGAGGCCACCTTTAATCGTAGCCTTAACCAATGGCTTTACTGTGGCCGAAAAAACCTTCAGCAACGGAGGACCAACAACGATTAACCCTACCCCCACTGCTAAAGTTTTCCAATTATCTCCCTTAAACATGTCATCAATTAAACTCATCTCCGACCTCCTTTTTATTGATTTATTACTTTATCAGGTAACATTTGCCCTGTCAATATGGTTTTTATTTATAGTGAAAATTTAATATTAATTTAATATTAATGTCATATCTATTTTGTATGCTATTATAATATTATTATTGAGGAATTATTGATTATGATTGAATATAGCATAGTGAACCATACACCCGGGCATATGAGAATAAATGTGCCTATAATAAAGAAGTTGACACTAAAGAAGCTGAAAGCTTTGTACGGTAAAATACTCTGGCCTGATTGTTTTAAGGATGTTTCAGTAAATCCATTAACTGGTAACATTCGTATAAAATATGAACCGAAAGATATGGATATTAAGGGTGAGATAGATAATTTATTAGCTAATACACCTGTAAAGGAATTGCTTATTGGACTATTGTAGTAATTATAAGAAACATGTTTTTTGTAAATGGAGTTCCTTTTAAAATGTGCAAAGACATGTTCTTTTCCCTTCAAACTCCCAGTCAATCGTCTTATAAAAAAGCACCGAAGAAAAAAAATACTCTTGGCAAATCAGTCCACTATATTATCTCCATCTCTTTTCCCTCACAACATCATACACCCTATTTGTTTTTATAATAGAACCTATGCTACAATGATCTATTAATTATATGAATGTTGATACAGAGTTGCTTAATGCTATTATAGATAATTCCAAGGATGCTATTGTAATAAGTGATGCTAACAATAGTATACTGGAAGTTAACGTTGCCTTCATAAAACTAACAGGCTATGAAAAGTCCGAGGTTAAGGGGATTACGCTTTTTAATGTCTGCTATGCTGAAAGCCACACGACAACATTATTTGAAAGCACAGAGCAAATAACCAAAGAAGATTCAACTATACAATACAAATCAACTATGAGAAGTAAAAACGGTGAGGCTATTTGGGCTGATTCAACAACGCATATTATTTATGATGAATACAAACAGCCAGTGCTGTATTTAACAATAATGAGAACATTGGCAAAATTAGACGCTCAATGCAATCAAGGTGTTCGTGTTAACCACTACGATCCCCTGACTAATCTACCAAATGTCTTTTTGTTGTATGATCGCTTGGAGCAGACTATTATTTCTGCAAGAAGAACGGGCAATCCGGTTTCATTGCTGACCTTTGGCCTTGACCGATTTACTGTTATAAATGAAGGGCTGGGGTTTCATGTAGGTGATATGGTTATTAAGGAAGTGGGTGCGCGCCTTGAAAAAACTATACGCAAAAGCGACACGGTGGCACGTTTGGCAGGGGATAGGTTTTGTCTTGTCATGTCTATCACAGTTGCTAATGACTCGGTGGTAGTGGCAGAAAAAATACTAAATGCCATGAATGAAGGGTTTTTGGTACAAGATAGAGAGATAAACTTAACAGCAAGCATTGGCATTAGTATGTTTCCAACGGATTCGGAAGATACCAATACTTTACTTTTACTATCCGAAAGTGCCATGCGGCATGTAAAACAAAACGGTGGCAACGCATACCAGTTCTTCTCTACTGAAATGAATGAAAAGGCCAGACGTCGTATAGAGATAGAAAATAATCTGCGGACGGCTATTCAATACAATGAGTTTATTCTTTATTATCAGCCGAAGGTGAATATTGAGACAAACGCCATTGTTGGGGCTGAAGCGCTCTTGCGTTGGAATAAGCCCGGTGGCGGTATTGTGCCACCAAATGAGTTTATACCGATTGCCGAGGAAAGTGGCCTTATAGCGCTTATTGGCCAGTGGGTAATACAACGGGCTTGTGAGGACATAAAAAAGTGGCAAGAACATGGTGTCAGCCCTGTAAGGGTTTCTATTAATGTTGCAGGCATACAGTTAAGAAACAAAGATATAATCACTCAGGTTAAGGAAACGATAGCAAAATATAAGATAGCGCCCAATTACATTGAGCTTGAGATAACGGAAAGCTCCTTGATTTTGGACCCCCAAAGGGCTGTGGACATACTTAATGCCTTTCAGGAAATGGGGGTGCATGTCTCAATAGATGATTTTGGGACCGGTTACTCAAGTCTAAGTTATTTAAGTCGCTTCCCTGTCAATACACTTAAAATAGACCGTGAATTTATAAAAGATATTCAAGAAAATAAAAATAATGCTGAAATAACACGAGCCATCATCGGCTTATCTAAGAGTCTAAAGCTTGAAGTGGTTGCCGAGGGCGCTGAAAATGTTGAACATATTAATTTTTTAAAGGCTCAAGACTGTACTACTGTTCAGGGGTTTTACTACAGCAGACCAATCCCTCCAGAGGAATTTGAAAAACTACTAAGTATTGGCTATATTCATATTTAGCTTTTAAAATTGATATATCAAAGGAGTTGCTTTTTATGATTGAAGAAGGAGCGGAAGCACCTGAGTTTTGCTTAGAAGGTATTGACAGCAATGGGCAAGAGGGTGAGTTTTGTCTTAAAAACCTTTTAGCAACCAATCAGATAATTTTATACTTTTATCCAAAAGACAATACCCCAGGCTGCACGACCGAGGCATGTGATTTTAGAGATAATCTTAATAAAATTGGGCAAAGGGCTATCGTTTTGGGCGTAAGCCCAGATAGTCTTGATAGCCACAGAAAATTTCGCAATAAACATGAGCTCAATTTCTATTTACTAAGCGACCAACAACGCTCCATCATGAAACAATACGGGGCATTTGGACAAAAAAAACTGTATGGAAAGGTTACTGAAGGGGTTATTCGTTCTACATTTATTATAAACAAGGAGGGCATTATTATAAAAAGGTGGTATAATGTTAAAACCAAAGGACACGTTGAGCAAGTACTAAAAGCACTTGAGAGGGCTTAAACTAAAAAACTATCGGTTAGCTCCACGGTTTTTGTAGTTGCATCTAATTTAGCAGTTACACCCAAGGGTATTATAGTTTGCTGTATGCGGTGTCCAAAGTCTCTCATCTTTAAGATTGGAAAACCATACTCTGCCGTCAAATCGTTTAATATGTCCTCCATTTGTTCATCAAGATGGTTTTTAACCTCCATGCTATACACAAAACCAACGATAGCCCCTTTTATCTTTTCAAAGACACTAAGTGCTCTTAGCTCTTTCAAGTATTTTTTACAATCATAAGGCGTAATTATATAAGATTCAAGGAACAAGATGGCATCTGTAAAATCCGGAAAAAACTCAGTTCCTGCTAATTTAAGTAGGCAACGTAGATTACCACCGAGTAGTTTTCCTTTTGCATTACCGCCACGGACAGTGTCCCTTTTGCCATTTGGCTGTATGATACCACCTTTTCCCATGGACAGCCTATTGATAAATTCCTGTTTATCGTACTGATTAGTAGTTTTACCAAAACCAAAACACACATCGCCACCGTGGAAAGTTATAAGGCCTGTTTTTTGGTAGATAGCATTTAAAAACACCGTTATATCGCTAAAGCCAAGAAGTATCTTTGGGTACTCGGAAACGCTATCCCAGTCAATAAAGGAAAGCGTATGGTGGGCACTATCCCCACCCTTAGCAGCAATTATAGCGCTAATGTCGCTTTCTGTTAAAAAAGTGTTGAAATCCAAGGCACGCTCATATGGATTTTGCGACTCTACATACCTTCCAACTTTAACGCCAAACCCAAGAGCCTCTATCACCCCAACCCCCCGCCTTAATTGCTCCTCCTGCAATAGGCCGCAAACAGGGTCAGAAAGGGCAACAACGCCTATATACTTGCCCTCAGCAAGTCTTCTTGGTAATATAACTGCTTTTGATTGCATTAAATACCTTGTAGAACTAGTCTTAATTATACCAAAAATAACAACGCTTTATAAGAAATATAGCAGATTTGGGTACATTTATAATAGTTGTCTTTTTTTCAGCACTTTATAAAAGATGCTGCTATTTGTGGTTTATTGGTATATAATATTCTAATGATTGATACAATACTGATGGCATTAGGGTTTTTGGCGGTTATACTTGGAATTCTTGGTTGTATCTTACCCATATTGCCAGGTCCAACGCTCAGTTATCTTTCCTTACTTTTACTACACTTTACATCCAAGTACTCATTTTCAACAAGTTTTTTGATTACTTATGGCATTATAACGGTTGTAATTACCCTCTTAGATACAGTTATTCCTATATACACAACAAAACGGTTTAATGGTTCAAAATATGGTATCTGGGGCAGCATAATAGGACTAATAGTAGGGTTATTCGTATTTCCCCCATTTGGCGTAATTGTAGGTCCATTTGTGGGCGCCTTTATTGGTGAAACGCTGCGCGGTAAAAATATTGAAGAGGCTTTAATACCTGCAATTGGTTCTTTTGTCGGATTTTTAACAGGTACGGCTGTTAAGCTTGTATTTTGTGCCATTATTACATATCATTTTATCAAAAGAATATTATTGTAAAGGGGTTTTATGAATATAGAAACAGGATTCAATCTTAGCGATTTTACTACCTTTAAAACTGGTGGAAAAGCTGATTTTTATATAACTGTGGAAAAAGAAGAACACCTACATGAAGCGCTTGAGTTTGCTAAAAAACGTAATTTAGAGGTATTCATACTTGGCGGTGGCAGCAACATACTTGTTAGCGATGAGGGGTTTAGGGGGCTTGTTATACATAATAAAATAAAGGGGATTGGAGTTGACGATGCAGATAAGCAAAATGCACTTGTAGCTGCCGGAGGTGGGGAGCTTTGGGATGATTTTGTATGCTACACGGTTGAAAATGCCCTATACGGAGTAGAATGTCTATCGGCAATACCGGGCACTGTAGGTGCAGCCCCTGTACAAAACATCGGGGCTTACGGGCAAAATGCAGATTCTGCAATTTTAGAAGTTCATACTATAGGTATTAAAGACGGCATTAAACGTATTTTTGCAAAAGATGAGTGTGAGTTTGATTACAGAAAAAGTATCTTTAATACTACACAAAAGAGTAACTATATTATTTATAAGGTAATATTTCAATTGCAAAGAAATGGCACTGTAGTTATTAATTATCCTGAGATTAAAAACTATTTAAAGAATAATGACACCCCTTCACAGCAGGCAGTAAGGAGTGCTGTTATTGACATTAGAAGTAAAAAGGGGATGGTTGTCATGGATGGGCATGAGGGTTATAAAAGTGCAGGGTCGTTTTTTAAAAACCCAGTAGTGGATAGCCATGTATACGAGTACGTAAGGGGTGTGGTTGACAGTACTAATGGGTGTCAAAACTGGGCTTGGCCATTGAGTGATAATAGTGAGGTAAAACTTTCCGCCGCTTGTCTTATTCAGCTATCTGGCTATGTCAGGGGATATCGAAAGGGGAATGTTGGCATATCACCAAAGCATGCCTTATCGGTAATTAATATTGCCGGTGCTACTTCTTCAGAGATAGTAGCATTTGTAAGAGAGGTTCAAGAGACGGTTTATAATAAATTTGGCGTATTGATTGCCCCAGAGGTACAATTTGTTGGATTTGAAAGACCTGCTCTACTATAGGACACAACTTTTTTTGCTTTTTTCTCAAGCTAAAAAAAATAAAAAAATAAAATACTTGACTTTTTATACTGAAAAGAGCTATAAAAAAGAGACACTTTTTTAAGGTCTAAGTTTTTTTTTAAGGAGATTTAATATGCCAATGGAAGGTAAGGTTAAGTGGTTTAACAAAACTAAGGGGTATGGTTTTATAACCAAAGATGATGGACAGGATGTTTTTGTGCACTATTCATCTATTCAGGGAAACGGATTCAAGACGCTTCGTGATGGACAACGGGTTACTTTTGACGTGGTTGAGGACCAGAAAGGTTTGAAAGCCTCCAACGTAGAAACGCTTGACTAATGTTACACCGTCCGCTTTTAGTCAGACCGGTTTTAGTCAGATGTTTTCTTGTTTCAATTTAAAAGGGAGTGAGGTATGCTATAGATATAGATTTGTTTACATAAGCGAAGATACTGCCACAGATGGCAGTTGAATAATAATAAGGGGGCAGCTAATAGAAAAGGCTGCCCTTTTTATTGTTATACTTAAATAAATACGCATCTTTGGCGGGAGTGTGAGGGCAGCTCCCTCACTGTGTATCTGTTTTCTTAAGGAGGATTTTAAAATGTTATTTAGAGGCAAGGTTTGGAAGTTTGGTAAAAACATAGACACTGATAGGATTATACCGGCGAGGTATTTGAATACATCGGACGAAGGCGAATTGGCGCGGCATGTGATGGAGGATGCAGACGTTGATTTCCCTAATAAGGTACAAAAGGGCGATATTATCATAGCGGAGGATAACTTTGGTTGTGGTTCGTCTCGTGAGCATGCACCTATTGCCATAAAGGCTGCTGGAGTTAGTGCCGTTATAGCAACGAGTTTTGCACGGATTTTTTATAGAAATGCCTTTAACATAGGGCTTCCTATTTTTATATCTGCCGAAGCGGTTCACGGTATTAAAGAGGGGGATGTGATAGAAATAGATGCGGATAATGGTGTTATTAGAAATTTAACCGCTGAAAACAGTTTTACGTCTGAACCAATTCCGCAGTTTATGCAAGAGCTTATTAATGCAGGTGGTTTGATAGAGTGGACAAAGAAAAAGATAGCTTAATGGGTTTTTTAGATGATAACGTAGACCCAGCTATAAGAAATCAGGTTATGAAGTTTTTTATCCTAAATGCAGTAACAGACCGTGAGCGGGCACGGGCTTTAGGGCTTCCGGAGGGTTGTAGGATACGTGAAAACGCTAAGATATTTGCTCAGGAAAAATTAAGATTAGGTACAAATGTATGGATAGGGGAAGGGGCCGTTCTTGATGCTCAAGGCGGTCTTGACATTGGTGATAATACGCAGATTGGCCTTTGTATGTACATATGGAGTCATACAAGCCACATGCAAGCCCTTGCTGGTCAAACTGGACGGGATAGGCGTAAGATTATGTATAGGCCAACTAAGATAGGTTCTAATTGTTTTTTAGCAGGTCCGGGCGCTGTAGCACCCGGTGTTACCATTGGCAATAATGTTTTTGTATATCCGTGCACTTTTATTAATGAAGATGTGCCGGATGGGGCTGTTGTTGGTACTAATAGGGAAATTCTTGATTTAAAAAAAAGGATCGATTTTCTTGAAAAAGAACTTGCTATGATTAGCCAATTGATTAACAATAGACAAACCTAAACTGAATCAGCCTATTTACTCTTATCTAAAAATAGTACTAATTGTTTTTTACTTTACCTATACTACCAATGAACAGTATAATAGCACTTATAGTAAATAAATATCAGGAGGTAAATATGGGTTTATTTGGAACTGCTGTTAAAATCTTAGCAACTGGCGTATCAGTTATAAAAATTGGCTCATCGGAAATAATAAAAAAGGCTGAAGAATTAACTAAAGAGGGGGCTAAGCAGATAAAGCGTTTTGAGTTAAAGCGTGATATTCAAAACCAGTTTGCAGCCCTTGGTAAGCGGATTTATGATATTACAAAGGGAAAAGGTTCTGCCTCTATTGATATTACCGCAGATGAAACTATTCAGCACACTATTGAATCTATTAAGAAAAATGAAGAAGAGCTTGCCAAACTGGTAACCAAACCAACAGAGTTGAAACCAAAGGTGAGACCGTTTTTTACAGTAAAAATGGGCAAAACCCTACCGCCACTCAAAAAGGGCAAGATGCCAGCCAAAACCCCTATTTCGCTAAATAAAAGCAAATCATCTTTTTTCAAGAAACAAGAAAATAAGACTTTAGTTATCTGCAAATCAAAACAGCGAGTCATTGCTAAACTAGTTGCCTTTGCTCAAAGCTCAAAAACCTAACAAAATAAAAAGGGGCTGCTTAAAAATCTATTAATACAAAATGCCAAATGGAAAACATACCAAAAATCGCAACAAGGCACCCTCTAAAACAAAGGGTGCCATTTAATCATAGTTATTAAACCTACAACCTCAATCAAACAAGCCCTGCACATGCAGCCCCATAACGCATACAAAGAAATCCGACAGAAATTACCCTTCCCAGCTTATTGCTTCAACCGGACAGGTATCAATAGCTTCCTGACAATCACAGCTATCACATTTCTCCGGGGATGCTGCATATGCCTTATCGTTTTGCATTTCAAATACATCAGGACACAAAGATACACAGGTCTCACACCCGGTACAAAGATCAGAATCCACTACTGGTTTTTTTGCCATTTTAAAGCCTCCTCACTGTAAATCGTTTATTTTCGATGCTATACGCACCGCTACACAAACTTTTACTTTGTCAAATCAGTTATTGTATTATATGTGTATGTAATCAAAATGATTACAATAAGGCAATTGTAAACAATTTGTTAAATTTTTATCAAGAGTTAATTTTTAGGGAGTTAATTTTTATGACAAAGACAAATCAAACAATAAATATACCGGTAACGGGCATGAGTTGTGCTGCCTGCTCTACAGGATTAGAAAAAACCCTCGCAAACCTTGAAGGTGTAGTAAGTGCTGTGGTTAATTTGTTGGCAGGTACTGCAAATGTTGAATTGACACCATCTGGGGACATTCGTAAGATAATTAACGCTATAAAGTCAGAAGGATACGATGTCCCAATGGCTAACGTAACCTTCCACCTGTTAGGCATGAGCTGTGCCGCCTGTGTATCAGCCGCTCAAAACGCCCTTATGTCCATAGAAGGCGTTATCTCATGCACGGTCAACCTTGCAACAGAAAGCGCATCTGTAGAATACCTCCCAACGCTTACAGGTATTGACGAATTTCAACGGGTCATTAAAGACAATGGCTATACCCTACGGCCACTAACCAGTGAAATTTTAGTAGATAATACTGAAAAAGAAAAGGCGGCTGAGCTACAAAGTCTTAAAAGACGACTTACTTATAGCGCTATTTTTTCAGGATTGATATTTATCGGCACCATGTTTCCCGTACCAATTATATCAAACCTGTATGTGCTTTTTATACTTGCAACGGTTGTACAGTTTTGGATTGCCATACCGTTTTACAAAGGGGCTTTTTCAGCGCTTAAACATCGCTCAACAAACATGAACACATTAATAGCACTTGGCACTACGGCTGCGTACACTTATAGTATATCTACAGTATCTGAGGTAGGTTTTTTAAAAGAGTTTTCCGGCCACGTATACTTTGAAACCTCAGCCATGATAATAACCTTCATATTGCTTGGACGTTTTCTTGAACTAAAGGCTAGGGCTAAAACCACGGCAGCTATGAAAACCCTTACCAATATGCAGCCTAAAACCGCTGAGATAATACGTAAAGATAACACTATTACAGTAAATGTTTCACAACTAATGCCAGAGCACATAGTAATAGTGCGCCCCGGCCAAAGAATACCCGTTGACGGCCAAGTACTGGATGGCTCATCCTCTCTGGATGAATCCATGCTCACAGGCGAAAGCCAGCCAGTGGATAAAACCATCGGCGATAACGTAATGAGTGGCACACTTAATCTTACCGGCAGCTTTAAAATGAAGGTGCTTAAAAGCGCTGCCGAGTCAGCCCTTGCAACAGTCATTAAACTTGTCTGGCAAGCCCAAGCAACAAAGGCTCCTATTCAGCGCCTTGCAGATAAGGTGGTTGCTATCTTTGTTCCAGCCGTTATCACTATTGCCACACTTACACTACTACTGTGGTATGCCTTTGGTCCATCACCTACCCTTGCAATTATGAATTTCATATCCGTGCTAATAATAGCCTGCCCATGCGCCATGGGGCTTGCAACACCAACAGCCATAATGGTCGGCACTGCCCGTGCTGCATTAGATGGGATATTAATCCGCGATGCTCAGTCCCTTGAATTAGCACATAAGGTAAACACTATTATCTTCGATAAAACAGGCACTATCACTAAAGGTACACCGGTAGTCTCAGACCTTATCCCGCTTTCAGATATACCAACAGATGAGCTCTTGCTAATAGCCGCTTCATGCGAAACACTCTCACAACACCCACTCGGTATAGCTATTACCGAAATGGCAAAAGACAGACTTACCGGCACACCCTTATATCCCGTAAAAGACTTTCAAAACCTCACAGGCGGCGGCATTAGAGCAACTATTACACAAAGCCAACTCGACATCCTAATAGCAAGCCCGTCTCTTATTGAAAAAGACATACCCATTAAACAAACTCACAAAAACCAAATAGAAGAACTCGAAAGCGCAGCCAAAACAGTCGTCATTATTGCCATAAACAAAGAACTTAAAGGTATAATCGCCGCTGCCGATACACTGCGTGAAGATGCAAAGGAAGTTATCAATCTACTAAAAGGACTCGGTATTGAACTAATTATGCTTACAGGTGATAACGTAAAGACAGCTACATCGGTCGCCAAGAAAGTTACAATAGAAAAAATAGCCGCACAACTAAACCCCACTGAAAAACTAAACTACATTAAACAATTAAAGGAAAAAGGGCGATTTGTCGCCATGGTAGGGGACGGTATAAACGACGCCCCAGCTCTTACCGAAGCACATGTAGGTATAGCCCTTGGTAGCGGCACAGATGTGGCAGCAGAAGCCGCCGGAATTACACTGATAAAAGGTAACCTTATGGGTGTCTACAAAGCATTGCATATCTCACGCCTTACCATTAAAACCATAAAAGAAAACCTGTTTTGGGCTTTTATTTATAATATACTTGGTATACCAATAGCAAGTGGCTTACTGTATGTGTTTGGTGGCCCACTACTAAACCCAGTATTTGCATCATTAGCTATGGCTCTGAGCTCAGTATCAGTAGTTACAAACTCTCTGCGCCTAAGAAAGAAAAAATAAGAAAAAAAGAAAAAGAAAAAGAAAAAAAAGAAAAAAAAAAGAAAAAAAAGAAAAAAGATAGAGGATGCGGGGGAAAACTTTTTAGGCAAAAAGTTTTCCCCCGCACCCCTTTTCAAAAACTTTTAACTCGCAGGCTAATATATTATAATAACTATTTGAAACCTATATATATATAAACGTAATAGTTCAGCCCTTATCTCACCATTGAGTTATTCTAGTTGTTACTTAATATCCCTCATAGGTCTGCCCCTACGATACCCGTATTTTTGTAGGGGCGAACCTATGTGTTCGCCCTATTTTTTATATACCTATTGCTTTTTTGTATAGATAAATAAAATTACCAAAAATATCTTTTAAAATAGTTATAATAGTTACCGACATGATGATTTGTAAATATATTATACGTAAGTCAGTGAGATAGCCCAATGAAACGCATTAATTTGTTATATAACATAACAATGGGCATATCGAATATAGGGCGTTATCAGATAAGTAACCTCTTGGGGCGTGGCGGTATGGGCGTTGTCTATAAAGGCACTGATACTATCATTGACAGGGTTGTTGCCATTAAAACGATAGTACTTGGTAAATCCATATCGGCAGTTAAGGAAAAGGAGCTATTAGACCTTTTCTATAGAGAAGTGAAAATCGCAGGGCGTCTTAATCACCCTAATATTGCCACAATTTTTGATGCTGGTCAGCATTACGATATTCATTACTTTGTCATGGAATACGTCGAGGGAGTGCCGCTTAAAAAGGTTATTCATGATGAAATAGAGCTGCCGCCTGTTGAAAAGGTTAAAATCATTGCAAGCATAGCAACATCGTTGCACTATGCCCACCAACGCGGGGTCATACACAGGGATATAAAACCAGCTAACATAATGATTCTTGATGATATGCAAATAAAGATTATGGATTTCGGTATAGCGCTTTTGTCATCTGCTAGCGACACCATATCGCGTACTTTCAAAGATAGAATTATGGGAACACCTTCCTACATGTCCCCGGAACAAATAGCAGGAAAAGAGGTTGATAGGCAGACGGATATATTTTCACTAGGAGCTGTTGCTTATGAGTTTTTGACTAATAAAAAACCCTTCACTGCTAGTAACATGACAGACCTATTTAAAAACATACGGTTTTCTGACCCAACACCGATACACGTGGTAAATCCCGATATACCGAAAAATTTAAGCGACACTATCATGAAAGCCCTTGAAAAAAATAAAGAGGATAGATACTTAACCGCCAGTGAGTTTAGCGATGATCTGGAGGTGTTCATCTCTCTTTCTGAGAACCGTAAGCACATTAGCGAGGACACAAGAGAATATATACATAATCGTGAGTTTTTACAGTCTCTTAAGCAAAAGTATACGTTTTTTTCCGATTTTTCCTTTGAAGAATTAAATAAAATATTTAAAATAAGCACCAAACATGCTTATAAAGAAGGCGATGTTATCTTTAAGGAAGGCACCGTTGGCAAAAAGATGTATATAATACTTTCTGGTAAGGTGAAAATCATTAAATACTTTGAAGGACATAACGAGGAATCAATACTTAATCACCTGCAAACTGGTAACTGCTTTGGCGAAATGGCTTTTATGGAATCAGCTCCGAGATTTGCTAGTGCTGTTGCTGAAACTGACTGTATGGTGCTTGCCATTAATGAAGTAATACTTAGAAAGGCAGAGCCTGGCATATGTTTAAAACTGTACAAGAATCTGGCACTTATACTTTCTGAAAAATTACGCAAAAGCGACGAGAAAAACCTTAAACTGTTTGAACAAAATAAAAAACTGCTCGTAAAATTGAAAAAATATGTCCTTGTTGTTAAAGGCAGTAAACAGCAGAATTAAGTTTATATTATACCAAAATAATAATGGTTTTCCAAAAACAATAATTATGTTTTTATCATTACCCATGAACGATGTCTTTTTTGGGGTTCAAGGGTGTGAAGGCAGCGCCTTCATTATGTATTTGTTTCCTTATTATTTTTTGGTAATCAAGTATACTTTATGGAGGCCAGTAATTCCTTTTAGCTCAAAAAGTCCCATAAGTTTACCTTCTATGCCATCCATTTTAATAGCCTCTTGATAGGCATGTTCGGTAGCTAGCACCCTATTTACGGTTGGAATATCTTCCTTTGGCATACCGTCAGCCATTGCTATCATGGCTTCCGCCTTAACCCCTTCCACTCGGAAGGTCATATTTGTGGCAACTCCTACCCTATCGCCCCTTGAATCTATACGGGTTTCACCAACATTTATTGCAAAGCGCAGCTCTATCTTAGCGTATTCGTCGGCTTTTTCGTTGTGCTTAGCTATGGCTGCCAGTACATCAAAGGCAAAAGTAACACCGTTTGCTATTTTAGGAAAGGTTATTAAAAAGCCATCACCAGTGCTTTTCATAAAAATAAAACGCTCACGTTTTGCAATAGGCTTAACGGCATCTGTCAAAATATTTGTAAGCTGTAGAGCAAAATTATCCCCATACTTATTGGCTATACCTGTTGAATTACAAAGGTCTAATACCAATATAGCCTCTGTTAATATATTATCTTCCGATTGAGACACTCGATTTGCAATATAACTACCCGTTGAATCCGTATGTTTAGTGCCCTCACCAGCTTTAAACGTTTTGCCTGTAATTTCCTTAAGCGTTTTCACTGTTTGTGCTCTTACTTCTTCTTCATAGTCTTCAAGCAGGTCCTTTATATCAATAACAGTGTCCGGGTTCTTTAAAATAGCATATGCCTTAAGGGTATTTATCCGTATCCGTTTTTCATCATCAGTTAAAAAGTCACGGAGTACCCTATTGACTTCCTTTGTTCCAATAAATGCAAGGGCCTCAGGTATGACAGCCCTTACTTCCATATCATCAATTAAGTTGTGTAATGCTGGAATAGCCCGTGGGTCTTTTAGTTTTCCAAGGGCTGTTACCGCCTTTTCCTTAACCCACCAATCCCTGTCATTTAAAAGTGCTATTAAGTTATCGTAAGCCGAGGGGTCTGGCACCTTTTGAAAAAACTCCACAGCACACCTACGCATATTTTCATCATCATCTTTTAACATTGCAACAAAAAACTTCACTATATTAGTCCCTTTAAGCTCCGTAAGGGCATCTGTTGCTATTTGCCTAACCCACCAATCTGAATCCTTCATCGCCTTTAAAAGGGCATCCCCTGTCCTTTCGTCTTTTAGATTATTTAGCACCTCAACGGCACAACGCCGCACGTTAACGTCCTCGTCTTTCATTAAAGCAATTATCTCTGGCACTATTGTTGAATCTGCTAATTTTATTACGTAATCGGTGGCCTTTTGTCTAATAAGCATGTCCTGGTCCTTAAGAAGTGTCAGCACATGAGGGGCCGCTGCCTTAGCACCCATAGCGCCAAGTGTGTCCAGTATGGCAACCTTCAACTGCGCATCTGCCTCCTTAAGTTTAGCAATAAGGGGTTCGACTGTTGATGGGTCCTTTAGTACAGCAAGACTTTTAATAGCCCACAGTTTAACCGTCCATGAGCTATCCTGAAGTGAGTTTACCAGTAATTGTACAGAAGCCGGCCCGCCAATATCTGTTAGGATTTTTAAAATGCTCTTTTTTTGTTCAATCCCTGAGGCACTAAACATATTTATCAGTTTTGGTACACTGGCGGTATTTTTTATAGCCGATAGAAGCTCTGTAGCGTTGCCTCTTAAGTAAAAATTTTCACTCTTTAAAGCCTCTATCAATAGCTCTATAGATGCGTCCTTCCAGCGTTTTAAAATCAAATCCTTTGCAATACGCCTAATTACATCGTATTGGTCTCCAAGTAGCTGTACTACATCAACAATATAATCAGAAGTAGTGCATATGGATTCCATTAAGAGTTGCCCTTTGCCTGGAGTCAGTTGTCGTTTCCTAAAAACCTCCATACCGTAACGAAAGGCCATGCGCCCATACGGTATAAGTTCCCTTAGAAGACTTTGTTCATCTTTTTCAGACCTTACATCTACATAACGAGCTATGAGCTTTTTAACCTTTAAACCTTCAAACACTTAATAAACCCGCATTTAAATTATATAAATTTGGTGGAAGCTGTAAATAAGGACGATATTTATGATAAGTATATTTATACCTTTTGTCAAGGATGTTTGTGGTATAAAAAACCAAATAAACTATTTAAAAAACCTAGTAACTTCTTTTATAAGGTTAGTAACGTCAAATTTAATAAGATAACCATCAGCTCCAACCACCTTAGCCTTGCTCTGGTTTTCCTCCCCACTCAATGAAGTATTGATGATTATCGGTATAGAACGTAAAATCGGGTCCTGCTTTACAGACTTAGTAAACGTAAGACCGTCCATTTCTGGCATCTCAACATCAGAAATAACTAAACTAAGATAATCGGTAATGGAATTGCCATCAAGCTTAGACTCAATGTCCTTAAGAAACTGAAAGCCCTTTTTGCCATCCACAGCCTCCATAACCTTTAAGCCCAGATTTTCAAGATTATCCCTCAAAACCCTACGCGCTACAGCCGAGTCATCCACTATTAGGACATTGCCGGAGAGTTTTTTCTTTTCGATTTTCTTCAACTCATCCATATCAACACTTTTTGACGGCATATAAGCGCCTATTTCCTGTATAATACTTTCAAGGTCTAAAATTAAAAGCAACGTCTCATCATTATCAAGCTTAGTCACACCAGTAATCTTCCCACCATGCTTGGATTGTAACAAATTCGGTGGCGGCTTTATCTGGTCCCACTTTATACGCCTTATCCGCTCCACATCATGTACAACTATACCGACCGTCGTACCAAGCATTTCAACAACGATAACCTTATGCCTTATATTTAATTTATCCGGTAGCACAAGTTTCATCCACTTGCCAAGATTTATTATCGGTATAACCTCCCCCCTTACCTCTGCCAATGCATCAGCATATTCAGGCATATCAGGAACACTCGTTAGCGGCGGTATGGGTATAATCTCCCTTACTTTGGCAACATTAACCCCGTAAAATTTAATGTCATAATCCCTGGTGATAGCCTTATCATACATCTTAAAAACCACCAGCTCTATCTCGTTTGTCCCAACCTTCAATACCTCAGGCAACGCACCAGCGTTTTTTGCCATAAAGCCTCCAAAAAAAAACTTTTAGTTTAATTTAACATTAAATCGTGGATAAAAGCAAATAAAAGAAAAATTAGCAACAAAAGGAAAGGACAAAGTTTAGATAATAAAAATAGGGCAGCCTCATAGGTCTGCCCCTACGATACCCATATTTTTGTAGAGGCGAACCTAAGGGGTAAGCCCTTCATTTTTGTTACCTAAACCGCAACCGCTATGGGGCAGCGCACCGTACACATCCAGCATATACTATAAACCACAGAGCTATTTGGTATGCTTTAAGGCTTTTCTTGATAATATAAGCCTTTTTTCAAGCTCAACAGCAAAAAACACCGGTATAGATACAATAATCGTTACCATAAATTCAGTAAAGGATAATGGCTGTGTTTTAAATACCACATTTAATGCAGGTATATAAATAACTGCCATCTGTAAAACAAAACTTATAACCACAGCACCAATAACATATCTATTTTTAAAAAACCCATCTTTAAAGACCGATTCTCTTTCCGTCCGAATGGCAAGCACGTTAGCCAATTGTGTAAAGCACAAAACAGAAAAAACCATCGTCTGCCAATGTTCCACTTTCATATATAAAGAAACCGCTTGTAACGATAAGACAATAAGTGCCATTAAAGAGCCAACCCAAAGGGCTGTAATGCCAAGCCCATGGGCAAATATGCTTTCGTTGGGGTGTCTTGGCGGTTTTGACATAACGTCCCCTTCTTCCTGCTCGGTCGTAAGCGCCAAGGCCGGTAAGCCGTCTGTTACAAGGTTTACCCAAAGTATATGAATTGGCATTAGCGGCATTGGAAGCCCAACTATTGGCGCTAAAAATAGTGTAATAACCTCACCAGCATTGGTTGATAGCAGATACTTAATGAATTTCCTGATGTTATCGTATATCTTCCTGCCCTCTTTTACAGCATTAACTATTGTTGAAAAATTATCATCAAGAAGTATCATATGAGAAGCCTCTTTAGAAACGTCAGTGCCGGTAATACCCATAGCAATACCGATATTAGAGCGCTTAAGGGCTGGGGCATCGTTTACACCATCACCAGTCATAGCAACAAACTGTCCTTTTTCTTGCAGCGCTTTGACTATCCTTAACTTCTGCTCCGGAGCCACACGGGCATAGCAGCGCAGGCCTTCTACCTTATCTATAAACTCATCATCCGTCATTGCCTCAAGCCCAGCACCAGTTAAGGCCTTACCATAAGCGTCGTCCACAATCCCGATTCTCTTTGCTATAGCGTTGGCAGTTACCGGATGGTCTCCTGTAATCATAACAGTCTTTATGCCGGCCTTTTTACAAAGAGCAACTGCATTTGTGGATTCAACCCTTGGCGGGTCCATCATACCGATAAGACCAAGAAAGGTCATATCCAGCTCAACATTATCTGGCGACATATCCGTAGGCAGCTCATCCCATAGCCGCATGGAAAAAGCCAACACCCTTAAACCATTTTCGGCAAGCGTTTCTGTTATGTTGTGTATGTTAGTAGTTTCAACAGGTAGAATTTTATCAAAAGCCAACATGTTACTCGAGCGCTCAACAACTGACTCCGACGCCCCTTTAGTAAAGGAAATAAATTTGCCATCATTCCATTTGTGAAATGTGGTCATACGCTTTCTTTCCGAGTCAAAGGGAATCTCCGCTACTCTTTGAAGTTGGTCTTCTAAGTCTTTTTTATTAAAACCATATTTTTTAGCAAAGGCATAAAGTGCTGTTTCTGTGGGGTCTCCAATAAATCCACCCTCTGAGGTTTCAGCAGCATCATTACTCAAGGCAGCAGCCTTAAGAAACTCTTTACACTCAGCCGGTACAATTTGAGCTTCATTATCAAAAGAGGGTTTACCGGGTAAGTGAAATTTCTCAACAACCATTTTATTTTGCGTAAGCGTGCCCGTCTTATCAGAGCATATATAGGTAACCGAGCCGAGCGTTTCAACAGCTGGAAGTGCCCTAATGAGGGCATTTTGCTTAACCATCTTCTTAGCCCCAATAGCAAGTGATATGGTTATAACGGCTGGCAGGGCCTCAGGTATTGCAGCCACAGCCAAAGAAATAGCCGTAAGCAGCATCAAAAGAGGTGGCTCTCCCCTTAATAAACCAACCGTAAATACTACCGCACAGATAATTAAGACAATAATAGCAAGCCGCTTACCAAAGCTAGCCAGTCGCTTTTGAAGCGGTGTCTTTACCTCCTCTTCTTGTTGAATCATAGAGGCTATCTTACCTAACTCCGTATTCATCCCAGTAGCAGCCACAATGCCTCTACCACGACCATAGGTTACAAATGTCCCCTTGTACAGCATGTTTTTTCTATCTCCAAGGGATAAATTATCTTCATTTAGTTGGTTAGCCGTCTTTTCCACAGGTACAGACTCACCCGTTAAAGCCGACTCATCTACTTTAAACTGCACAGCTTCTATAATACGCATATCCGCAGGGATTATCCTACCCGCTTCCAGTATGATAACATCCCCCGGCACTATATTTGATGATGGAATATCTGAAAGCACCCCACCTCTTAACACAGAGGCATTTGGCGATGACATCCGCTTAAGAGCCTCCATAGCCTTTTCAGCTCTAAACTCTTGCACAAAACCAATCACTGCATTTAATACAACAATTACAACTATAGCAAGCGTATCTATTAATTCCCCAATAAAACCAGAAATCACAGCAGCAACCAAGAGCACAACTATCATGAAATCCTTAAACTGGTCTAAAAACATCATAAAAGGAGTTTTTTTCTTTTTCTCTTGTAATTCATTTGGACCGTACTCTTTAAGGCGGCTTTCAGCATCTAATAAGCTAAGACCTTCCTGTGAGGTTTTAAAAGCCTCAATTACTTCATTGATTGTTTTTTTGTACCATTCCATTATTCAACTCCTAAAAATAAAGATAAAAAAAAGATAAGAAGAAAGATAAGAGAAAAGGGGGTGAGCTCTGCTCTCCCCCTTAACCCCCTCACGCAAGGGAGGAAGGCCTCCCTTGACCCACCAACTCGCAAGCTATTCACAACACCAAGAATATAAATTACATAATCAAATCTATTTTCCTTATTAATAAAAAACATAAATAATATATAAGGTATAAAATACCCCACCTATTAACAAAGCCCATGCTGGCAGGGTATTTTTAATTTTCACAACCATAAGAAGTATAAAGGCCATAAAAATCGCAAAAACAATATTCATAACCTCAACCTTAGAAAGCGACCACTGGGTAAATAATAGTCCAATGCTAACAGGTATAGTTGCCTGAAAAACCATAGCCCCACTGATGTTTGCCATACCAAGCGTATCTTTTTTCTTTATTGTCCATGTTATTGAATTAAATTTTTCTGGTAGCTCCGTAGCAAGGGGGGCTATTATTAAAGATAGGAGTAAGGAAGGCAAACCACTTTTAATAGAAAATACGGTTACATATTCCACAAAGATATGAGCACCAAAGACTATAACCACTAAGCCTGAAAATATTTGAAGTATAACTGTTAATAGATTGGATGGACATTTAAGGTATTTGTTAAAATAGAAGTCCTCTATGTACTCCTCCCCAACTTCTGCCTCGTGCCCAAGGGCATATCTAAAAAATGCAACGTACGTTATAATTAAAATAAGCGCTCCAATGTAGTTTAAAAAGCGAATACCCACTAAAGATATAATCAAAATAGTAACCATTGCTGGTAAGAAGAAAAGAAGATCGGTCTCAAAGGCTTTAATGTTAGGGGCAAATAGCGGTTTTTCCCGCTTTTTAAAAAAATAAAGAGTAAATGTAGTAATTCCAAGAAAAAACATAGCCAAAGTCGAAAGCATAAAAGGAGCCCCCAAGATAGCGCCAACAGCAATCCCTTCTTTATGAGCGCTGCTACCAAAAAGCAGGGCTATTATGGGCAGCATTGTCTCTGGTAATGCCGTTCCAACAGCAGCAAGTAAACTGCCCGCCGTTGCATGTGATATATTAAGCCGTGCCCCTACGCACTCAACACCATTTGCAAAGAGTTCACACCCACTAAGTATTATCCCCATAGATAGAGCCAAAAAAGACACTACTGTAAAATACGATAACCCTGCAAAAGCAGTATCCGTACCGGTTTCCGGAATAAATGACCGTGCTATCAGATAAATAACTATAAGTACCATATATATGGCTAATATTTTAGGCGTATGTCTCATATTTTTATCCCATACTCATTCCATTTGTCATCTACAAATTTTTTAATTTCCTCGGACATTTGTATATCGTCAGGCCATGGTCTTGTAAATCCCTCCGATGGTAGCTTCTTTGTAGCATCAATGCCAAGCTTACCACCATATGCTGGCATACGCGAGGCATGCTCAAGCACATCGAGTGGCCCTTCTAATACAACTAAATCCCGCGACGGGTCTACGTTATTGCCTATCCGCCACACCACCTCTGATGTGTCCTGCACATTCACCCAACTATCCACTATAACAATCATCTTTGTAAAACTCATCTGCCCCATCCCCCACAGGGCATACATTATCCTACGCGCCTGCCCCGGATAGCGCTTATCTATTGACACAATGGCAATATTATGAAAAACCCCCTCTAACGGCAGGTTCATATCAATAATTTCCGGTAGTTGCTTTTTTAAAAGTGGCAAAAAAATCCTCTCAGTTGCCTTTGCAATATAACAATCCTCCATTGGCGGCTTACCGACAATCGTAGCAGCATACACTGGATTGGCCTTACGGGTTATACATTTAATGTGAAAAACCGGAAACTCGTCTTTTAAAGAATAATACCCTGTATGGTCTCCAAACGGTCCTTCAACACGCCGTTCAAAAGGCTCAACATACCCTTCAAGCACAATATCTGCATTGGCCGGTACATCAATATCAACCGTTTCACACTTAACAAGCTCAACCGGCGCTTTTCTTAAAAAACCAGCAAAGAGCATCTCATCTATCCCCTCCGGTAGCGGCGCCGTTGATGAATATATAACGGCCGGGTCAGCTCCAATAGCCACTGCCACTTCAAGAGGCTTATTTAGCTTTTCCGCTTT
Organism: Candidatus Magnetomicrobium cryptolimnococcus; assembly: GCA_018606805.1. GTDB lineage: Bacteria > Nitrospirota > Thermodesulfovibrionia > Thermodesulfovibrionales > Magnetobacteriaceae > Magnetomicrobium > Magnetomicrobium cryptolimnococcus. The sequence continues at coordinate 11,332 of JAGYWI010000014.1, read as the reverse complement.
TCTGTAGTGCCTAGCACCGTCTTTGTGCATATGCCAGTGCATACCCGTAGTGGCCGGCCCATACACCTGCATCCTGTACATACCGCAGTTTCTTTCACCTGTTTGCGGGTCCTTTGTAAATACCATTGGTAGCGTTATAAACCTACCACCATCATCTGGCCAGGTTTTTAATATGGGAAAGATCCCTAAGTCTGGCTTTTCACGCTCAATAACTTCCTTGCACGGACCTGATTTAACGTATTTTGGGAAAAAATCACCCAATTTTTTTAATTTAGGCAAAGCCCTTAGCTTTTCAATAAGGTTGGTGGGGATTTCTGGTTCTATTATTTCAAGTATTTCCTTGCCAATGTCATCTATACTATTCACCCCTAAAGCCAGTTTCATGCGCTCATATGAACCGAACAAATTAACCGCACAGGGAAACTCCGACCCTTTGCAGTTTTCAAAGAAAAGCGCCGGCCCTGCTTTTTTGACCACCCTATCGTTTATTTCAGCTATCTCAAGTACCGGATCAACCTCAGTAGTAACCCTCAAAAGCTCCCCTCGCTTTTCAAGCTCCCTAATAAAGCTTCTTAAATCTTTGTAGGCCAAACACTATCCTCCTAATCCGAAATGGAATCATTGTAACATAAATCAGCTAATACTACCAGTGGTTTTATTGTTGCAAAAATAAAGTCTATAGGGAAACTAAAAATTAAAAAAACGGTCTTGACAAAATAAGATAATTCTGCCAAAAACCTCTTGACAACGTTATAGTTTTTATTCTAACCTACTTGCGTTATGAAAAGAACAGATATAAGAAATATAGCCATAATTGCGCACGTAGACCACGGAAAAACTACGCTTGTAGACAGTATGTTTAAACAATCCGGTATCTACAGAGATAACGAAAGGATACAGGAACGGGTCATGGACAACATAGACCTTGAAAGAGAAAAGGGTATAACCATTATGGCAAAAAACACGGGCGTTTATTGTAATGATGTAAAAATAAACATCGTTGACACGCCTGGACATGCCGATTTTGGTGGCGAGGTGGAGCGTACATTAAAAATGGTAGATGGTGTGCTTTTACTCGTAGATGCCTCGGAAGGTCCACTGCCGCAGACTCGTTTTGTGCTTAAGAAGGCTCTTGAACTTAAGCTGCCCCCTATACTTGTCATTAATAAAATAGACCGTCCAGATGCTCGAATTCAAGATGTAATCAATGAGGTATACGATTTATTTATTGACCTTGACGCAGAAGAAGCCCTCTTAGATTTTCCTATCGTGTACACTAATGCAAAGGCCGGTATAGCCAAGAAAAACCTCGATGATAGCTCAGAAACACTGGTGCCACTTTTTGAAACTATTATAGAAGAGATACCAGCCCCAGAGGATAAACGTGATTTACCACTACAAGTCCTTGTAACAAATATTGATTATAACGATTATGTCGGTAGGCTTGCTATAGGGCGGGTTTTTGCTGGAACAGTAAAGACAGGCAGCAATGTTGCCATGATAAAAGAAAATAATGTTATTGTGAAAACCAAAGTTGTTACCATGTACACATTTGAGGGGCTTGAACGGGTAGCAATAAAAGAGGCCTCAGCCGGCGACATTATAGCCCTTGCCGGTATTGAAGGAATAAATATTGGCGATACTATTGGTGATATAGAAAGCCCGAAGGCTATAAATAGGATAAAGGTTGATGAACCAACAATATCAATGAATTTTTTGATAAACACCTCACCATTTGCCGGTAAAGACGGCAAATATGTAACTTCAAGAAATCTGCGTGAACGCTTGGAAAAAGAACTATTGTATAATGTATCTATAAGGGTTAACTTCAACTCTACAGATTCATTTGAAGTTATGGGTAGAGGAGAACTCCAGATGGCTATCTTGGTTGAAATGATGAGGCGGGAAGGCTATGAGCTATCACTATCAATGCCAGAGATTATTACAAAAGTGATTAATGGCGCAAGACACGAACCAATGGAGGCTTTACTTATAGATATTCCGGAGGAATACGTTGGTGTTATCTCTCAACAAGTCGGTATCAGGAAAGGTAAAATGGTTAAGATGGCGAACCACGGCTACGGACGTGTGCGCCTTGAATTTCGAATACCATCAAGGGGACTGATAGGCTTCAGAAGCCAGTTCCTTACAGATACGAGAGGAACAGGCCTTTGTAACCATATATTTGATGGCTATGAAGTCTGGCAAGGTAACATAACAAAACGGCAAACAGGTGCACTTGTTGCCGACAGGGCAGGTAAATCAACTGTTTATGCACTTTTTCATCTGCAACCCAGAGGGACATTATGTATCAAAGAAAATACGCAAGTGTATGAAGGTATGATCATTGGGGAAAATTCAAGAGAAAATGACCTTGATGTTAATGTAACAAAGGAAAAGAAACTCACGAATATACGAGCTGCTAAAGCCGATGATGCCCTTTTATTAACCCCACCAAAGCTTATGAACCTTGAAAACGCCATAGAATTTATTAAGGAAGATGAACTAGTGGAGGTAACTCCAATATCTATCAGACTTAGAAAAAAAATCCTTGAAGCAAACAAGCGACCTAAATCACGGTCAGAAGAGAAAGGATAGAATAGCGGGGGAAAACCCTTTTAGTAGAAGAAAAAGGATAGGAGAGCGGGGGAAAACCCTTTTCGAGAAAAAGGGTTCTTCCCCCGCACCCTCTTTCCTAAAACTTTTGTCCTGACAATAAGTGCTAAATGCTATACACTGTGGAGGATGGCACTTTCTTTCCCAAAGTTTGTGCAGGCATAACGAGTAAATCGCCTACGGGCAAGAGTATCCCCTATAAAAAAACGGGGATACTCTTGCCCGTAGGCGATTTGGCGCAAAAGGGGGAGGATAAATATCTCCCCCTTAAACCCCCTCTATAGCTCTTTTGGAGCTAGCGCAGAGTAACCATGTAAAGCAATTATAAGGGCGAAGGCACACCTCGTGCCTACACATCCTCCCTCACATAGTTTGCTCTATGATTGATTATCGAGTGGATTGTTGCACAGTGGTAGCACCCCTGGTGCGCTTGCGCACCAGTAGATAAAAGAATTCAGAGAGGGTCTTTTCTCAGGGGGAGTTTTTTTCTCCCCCTGATTAAACCAAAGCGTCTATGAGGAAATGGCGCGGCCGTATAAGAAAGCCATTTTTTTGGCTTTCTTTAGGCCGCGCGCTTTCCCCATAGACGCTTTAGCTGTTATGCTAGCATAGATGTAGGTATAATCTTAATGCCACTAAGTTAATATAGCAACAGTATAGAGGAATAACTAAAAAAGTGGCAGGCTAAAAGTTTTAGGAAAGGGGGTATGGGGGAAGAACCCTTTTTCTCGAAAAGGGTTTTCCCCCGTTCTTTTATTTCCTGTTCTTTTCTTAATTTAAATTTAAGCAAAAAAAAATCTAATATATCACCATATTGGGAAAAACTTTAAAAACACATAAAAAAAGAAAAACCATATTATACCCTTTACAGCCTTTACGAAATTTTCGAATTTTTTTGTGCATATTTGTGAATTGGCATGTATCTGGGCTAAAAGTTCTTCTAATATTCTTAGTTTATTAAGTCCACGATAGCGGTTTCTTAGTTCTTCTAATTCCCAACTACTTATGCTGCGATAAAAAATTAATGATTCTTTGTTATTTTTACTAAACTTGATATTTGGGTACACCACTTTAAGCGCATTGTAAACATAAAATATCATTGATACGACTAATGCTATGAAAAGGGCAGTCAACAAAAAAGACATAAAAACACCACTTTCATTATAAAATGTGCTAACAGCTTGTGGGTTAAATTTTGTTGTAGCACAAAGTCCACCAAATAACGCAGATAAAATACCATTTTTCACATCACAATTATTTATCCACCCTATTATTTGTTTATGGGTTTCATAAGCAAAAGTTAGTTTATCCGTATCATCTTCCATATACATTCTCCGTAAATATAAAATAAATTATTGCTATTAATTTAGCTCTAAAAACACATTCATATTCCAGCGCCTATATGAATGAAATCTGTTTTTCCAGTAGTATTCCCAAGGTGGTGAAGCTGTTGATGTTATAGTAACACCAACGGTGGACGAGGCATGTACAAAGTAAAAGTTGCCCTTTTCTTTTTTAACTATTATTCCAACGTGATTTCCCTCAGGTTTACTTTGTCTAAAAAACATAAGGTCGCCAGTTCTTGCCTCTTTTTTGGTTATCTTGTGGCTATTTTCATATATTTTACTACTTTGTAAATAGTACGGTGAAAATTCCAATCCATAGTCGTCTACACTATTTCTAGTTATAGCGCTTATTAGGTTTGAGCAATCAGTACTTGGCAATCTATCCGGATTACTACCTAATTTATAGGGTAAGCCAATGTATCTCTTGGATTGCTTTGGTACAGTTTTTTCAAGTATACTGTATACATCTTGCCTACCCTTAAAAGTATAACTTTTTGCACAGCCTGCAAATAAAAAAAGTACTAACGAAGCAAATAAGATTAACTGCTTATCTATGGAGATCAAGTTACACGTTTTTGTGTGTACGATTAGCCTTATGGATTCCATACGTAAAATAGATAACAAACCCTATAATAAGCCATATCACAAGCCGCATCCACGTATCAAAGGGTAAACCAACCATTAAATATAAACATGAGAGTATCCCCCCTATTGGTACAAATATACCGCCTGGCGTTTTAAAATGTCTTTTCATTGTGGGCTGTGTAAATCTTAGTATAAGTACGCCAGTACACACAAGTAAAAATGCCATTAAAGTTCCAATGCTTACAAGTTCACCGGCTATATCAATGGGAAGTATTGATGCCGCTATTGATGCCATTATGCCAGTAGCTATAGTTGCTACATGCGGGGTGCTGTACTTAGTGTGTACCTTAGCAAATACCTTTGGTAGCAGACCATCTTTTGCTATAGCATAAAAAACCCGTATTTGACCGTATAATAGTACCAAGATAACAGAAGAAAGGCCTGCGATAGCACCGATTTTTACCATAGGGGTAAGAAAACCCATTTTCATAGCGTCAAGGGCTACTGCTATAGGGGCTGATACGTTTAAGTGCGAGTAATGCACAACACCAGTAAGTATAAAAGACACCGCTATGTATAGTGCTGTACATACAAAAAGGCTAACTAAAATACCGATGGGCAGATTCCTTTGAGGGTTTTTGGCCTCAGATGCCGCCGTTGATACTGTATCAAATCCAATATATGCAAAAAACACGACACTTGCACCTCTTAATACCCCACTAAAGCCAAAGTGCCCAAACTCACCTGTATTTGGTGGAATAAATGGTGTCCATAGGCTTGAATTTAGATGAAATACCCCCATAGCTATAAATACCAGTAATATTGATACCTTAATCATAACAATCACAGAATTAAACATAGCAGACTTCTTTACCCCAACTATCAGTATAAGAGTAACAAATATTATTATTAGAAAAGCCGGTAAATTTATTAATTTTCCAGTTAATATCCACTCATGAGTTTGCACGTTATATGAAAGAGGTGAGCCACTAATTATAGCTGGCACATTTATTCCGATATCATTAAGGAAGCTTATTACATACCCAGACCAGCCTATGGCAACTGTGGATGCCCCAAGGAAGTACTCAAGTATAAGGTCCCATCCTACTATCCAAGCTATAAATTCACCCATGATGGCATATGAATATAGGTACGCACTGCCTGCTATGGGAATCATCGAGGCAAGCTCAGCGTAGCATAATCCAGCAAAACCACAAACAACAAATGCAAATATGAAAGATAACACTATCCCAGGCCCTGCATAGCTTGCTGCTGCATGACCAGTTAGCACAAATATACCAGCACCTATTATTCCACCTATACCTAAAGATGTTAAATCCAAAGCACTAAGCGCCCTTTTTAGCCCATGTGTATCATTAAATGCCTCTTTCTGAAGAACATCTATTCGCTTTTTGTAACACATGTTTCTTTTCATCAATACCCTCTTACACTATTATTAATATAAAAAAAGATTATACCAAATATGAAAATGTAAAATAAAGTTTATAATGTAGCAAAAGATAAGAAGAATAACAAAACAGCTGTCAGGTCAAAAGTTTTAGTAAGGTGCGTAGGCGCACTCCCGTAATGGGTGCGGGGGTCTGGGAGTGCGCCTACGCACCTTTTGCCTAAAAGGGTTTCCCTCGCTCTTCTATCTTTATTTCTTTTGCCTTTTTTCTTTTACTTAACATGAAAGATTCTTTGTATGTTAGAATAAAAATATTTTTGCTATATATTTGCTAATTTTACTATAATGGTTGTTATAAAAAGGAACTGTGTAAAAGGAGGACAATAAGATATGCCCAAAAAAGTAGCATTGTTGACAGCAGGCGGCTTGGCACCGTGTTTGAGCTCAGCCGTAGGCGGTCTTATTCAAAGGTATACGGAAATACTACCGGATACGGAAATCATAGGTTTCAAGGACGGCTATGATGGTCTTTTAAGAAAAAACTATATAACGGTAACGCCAGAGGTAAGGGCAAAGGCACACTTGTTTCATGAATTTGGAGGAAGTCCGCTCGGTAATAGTAGAGTAAAATTATCTAACACGAAGGATTGTATTAAAAAAGGCTTAGTTAAAGAAGGGCAAGAACCGATGAAGGTTGCTGCTGAAAACCTAAAGGAACTTGGTGTTGAGGTACTACACACGATAGGCGGCGATGACACAAGTTTAACGGCTGCTGAGCTTGCTAAGTACTTACACGATAATGGTTATGAATTATTGGTTTTAGGTCTTCCTAAAACGATAGATAATGACGTTATGCCGATAGCGCAAACCTTGGGTGCTTACACGGCTGCCAATGAAGGGGCGGAATTTTTTATGAATGTTGTTGCTGAAAGTTCTGCAAATCCGAGAATGCTCATTGTACATGAGGTAATGGGTAGAAACTGTGGTTACCTGACAGCAAGGACAGCGTATGCTTACCAAGAAATGTTAAAAAGAAGACAGTTTGTCCCATCATTTGGGCTTTCATTTGAAAGGTACTCGGTAGATGCTGTACTGATACCGGAGGTGGATTACGATTTAGATAAACTATCTGCTCATCTTAAGGAGCGTATAGATAAAAACGATTGTGCCAACATTTTCATATCTGAAGGGGCTGGCGCTAGTGGGATTGTAAAGGAGCTTGAGGCAAAGGGAGTAGAAGTGCCAAGGGATGCCTTTGGGCATGTTAAATTAGATAAGGTAAATGTTGGGCAATGGCATGCAGATTATTTATCAGACCATGCCAAGGCTGGCAAGGTGCTTGTACAAAAAAGCGGTTATTACTCACGTGCGGCACGGCCTGTTATGGACGATATTATGTTGATAAAATCCATGACGGATTTGGCTATTGATATGGCAATAAAAGGAGTGCCCGGTATAATTGGGCACGATGAAGAAAGAAACGGGGTGCTACGTCCAATAGAGTTTACCCGTATTAAGGGTGGAAAACCTTTTAATACAAAGGTGGAGTGGTTTCAAAATCTGTTAAAAGAAATAGGACAACCAGCGTTTTAAACAAAGAAACGCTTGAATTTGCGGGGTTTTCATCTTAAAGTTTAAATATTTTTAGGTGGTGCCCCGCAGCTTTTAATTTTGCTCATTAAGATTATGAGGTAGAGATGGATATATTTAAGAATATGCCAATAAAATATAAATTTTTAGTTGGTTATGTTTTAATTTTTGCGGTATTTATCGTTTCGAGTTATTTAAGTTACTCAAGTATTGACAAATTATTACATAAGGTAGAGGAAGAAGGGCAGACAATTTTAGACATTTCCAAAACCATAGCAGATAAGAGCGATAAATTAAAAGAGATGGAGGCCAATGTTTCTGATGTTATTGAGCAATCGAAGGCAGAGGCAAGCTCCATATCAACAATAACGCTGGCTAGTGGTGTTATCATTTTTTTAGTAATAGCGGTAATATGGTATTTAATAAACGAATCAGTAACGAAACCAATAAATATTTTAGTGGATTCAGCAAATGCAATAGCCAGCGGAGACCTAACGATAAATCTAAACGGCCTTTCACAAGGTGATGAAATAGGAGAACTGATTAAGGCAGTGGGGCGCATGAAAGATGCCCTTAATGAAATTATTTCTGAAATATCTAATACAGCCGACCAGGTAAATTCAGCCGTATTAGCGTTATCAGAAACAGTACGTCAAATAACCAGAAAGGTAGACGACCAAGCAGGACGGGCAAATCAAGTGGCAACATCTTCAACGGAAATGTCGCAAACGGTCATGGATATAGCTAAAAATGCCGCAGAAATAGCATCATCAGCAGGGGACACACTAAATACAGCTAAAAACGGCGCAGATGTTGTAGGAAAAACTGTAGCAGAAGTGCAGGAAATCTCAAGAACAGTAACAGACCTTGCAAGTGTGATGACATCCCTTGGCGATCGGTCAAAGCAAATAGGGGAAATCGTCGGTGTTATTAACGATATAGCGGACCAGACCAATCTGCTTGCTCTAAATGCAGCAATTGAGGCAGCAAGGGCTGGAGAGCAAGGTAGGGGTTTTGCTGTGGTTGCAGATGAGGTTAGAAAGTTAGCAGAAAAGACAGCAAAGGCTACTATGGAAATAAGCGAAATGATACAGGCGATTCAAAATGAAACAGATAAGGCTGTAACATCCATGGATGAAAGCCTTGTAAGGGTTGAATCTGGTGCTAATTTTTCAACACAGGCTGGAGATGCCTTGCAGCGCATAGTTAGCAGCGTACAGGACCTGCAAACGATGGTTCAACAAATAGCCTCTGCCACAGAGGAGATGTCTAGTGTAACAGAGCAAATGGGTGGCGATATAGAGGCAATTGCAAATGCTGCCAGTGAGACTTCCTCGGATACAGGTCAGGTAGCTGATGCTTCAACAAATTTATCCTCGCTTTCGGAAAACCTCCAGTCCATATTAAGCCGTTTTAAAGGCGGGTACTCTGGTGGCCAAGGTGGACGCGGCGGGCGTGGTGGCAGTGGTTACGGCAAACCAACGCCAACAAGGGCTTCCAGCAAAGGCGGCTACCAACCGCAAGGGTTACCTTGGGATAAAAGAAAAAATTAAAAAGACTTATAGAGCGCAAAAGGGCGTGTTTGAAAAAATATGTTGCTGTTACTTTATCATTTCTGCGCAGGTAGGAATTTAGCTGTTAGGGAAGTGTATAATTATATATGGTACTACCGTTTGTAGTATCCGGTTTATTGCGCTGAACATATTTTTGAAAATAAAATATTTAGAATAAAATTAAAAAGCATGATTAAAAGGGCAAAGAGGGATTTATGGTACAAATGTTTTTTTATTATATAGTGCTTTTTAAACACGCTCTTTATTATATCCACTAAGTTGTCAGAACATGTCATTTTAAGTAAAACGAAGAACCTTAAGCCGTAAAGATTCTTCGCTTTGCTTAGAATGACAAACCAATCTGCTTTTGCTATTCATAAATAAATATTAAGTCTCCTGTCTAAATAAAATCCACAAAATACCGATTTAAACTAGTATACTTAAACTAATGCTTTAAGGATAAAAACTGAAGTTGTTAATAATAAACAATTAAAACACGGAGGTTTAATGTTTAAAAACGCTTTATGGCAAATTACAGTAGTAGTGTTAGTAACATTTCTATTCATAACCCTATCTCATGCTAGTGAGACTGATATAGTTGTATTAAAACTGCTTTTAAAAAAAGGTGTTATTACTCAAAAAGAGTATGATGAGGTCATCAATGAGTTGAAAAATACAACAACAGTAGAACCAAAAAACAGTGTTGCTAACACAAAGGAAGAGGTAAAGAAAGAAGAAGACGTAACAGCACAAGCAGGAGGTGTCAAAGAAGAGGAAGCGGCAGCATCAGGGCAAGAAAAAAGCTTTGTTGATTCTATTGACATAAACGGTAACGTAATAGTAGTAGGGCAGGGCACAGTAGAAAACAGCGACAACGTCCCACCAGGCAGCGATGTTACTGATGCAGTGTTAAGGGCAGACCTTAAGGTATCAGCGCCAGTGTATGATGTCGGTACAGTGTATATAAACCTAAGGGCTGGGGCTGGTTTTGGGTTAGGCGGTGAGGGACGCCTTAGCGCTTTTTATGGCGTTAATGGTGTTGAGCATACAGGAAAAGAAGATTTTCACATGAATGAGGCATGGTATGAGCACACCTTATTTGATAACAAGATACTATTTACAGTTGGTAAGGTTGACTTAACAAATTATTTTGATACAAATGTTGTTGCCAATGATGAAGCAACACAGTTTTTAGCAGGTGGATTTATTAATAATATAGCAGTGGAGTTTCCGGCTAATACTATGGGGGCTCGTTTAACATTAGCACCTAATGAGCTTTATGATGTAAGTGTAGGTTGGCAGCCAGGTGATGGTGTTTGGGAAAATGTCTTTTCAAAACCATTTATAATAGGAGAAGTTGCTCTTCATCCGCAGATAGCTTCACTAAAGGGCAACTATAGATTATATGGTTGGACAAATAGAAAAGAACATGAAGTAATAGAAAACCCTAAAGACTACGCCATAGTCTTACCAAGAGAGTCAGCAAGTAAACGCCAAGACATTGAAATCCCCACTGTACTAAACAAAGATGGTTGGGGTTTTGGTACAAGTATAGATCAGCAAGTATACTCTAATATTACACTTTTTGGCAGGGTTGGTTACCAAAATGACAATATCTATCCATTTGACATTGCATGGAGCACAGGGTTTGATATTAATGGCGATATGTGGAGTAGAACCGATGACATACTTGGTTTTGCATACGGCATGGCTCACCTATCGTCAAGATACGAGGACGAATTACGTTACATAGAAAATCTCTCTCCAAAAACTGAAAAACACATGGAAGTATATTATAGCTTAAAGGTAAATGATAAGGTATACATCTCACCGGATGCCCAATTGTTTATGGATGCCTTGGGTCAAGGTGAAAAAGATACTATATGGGCTCTTGCCTTAAGAGGTACTTTTAACTTTAGGTAAAATGAAACATAAAGTATACCAAAACAAATTATGCTTGCAAACCATTTTTAAAAATGATAAGGAAACAAATACATAATGAGGGCTCTGCCCTCACACTCCCGCCAAAGGGACTCGTCCCTTTGGAATCCCGCACAAGGGGCTTTGCCCCTTGAACCCAAAAAACATTATTTTGGATGAATATGATAAAAATCAATACCGTTCGGCATAAATATTGTTTAAATAAAATTTCACAAATTTATAACACCTTTCGATTTGATAAGGACAAAGTGTAGATAATAAAAATAGGGCAGACACTCGAAAGGTCTGCCCCT
>JAGYWI010000066.1 GCA_018606805.1 Candidatus Magnetomicrobium cryptolimnococcus | reverse complement strand
GCTTAAGTTTGAAGCGGCAACTGTTATTGATGAGTCTTTGTTGACTGTAAGTGAGTGTTTGGCAATAGCTTGTGAAGCAGTAAAAGTGCTGCCTGCTGCAAGCATTGTGCAGGTGCGGGCATCTCCAGTGTTAGCTGAAACGCTATATGATACGCTGCCACTGCCTGTTCCACTTGAGCCTGAACTTATTGATAGACAGTTAGTTGAGCTGCTGTTTACTGAGGCGGTCCATGCACAGGAACTACTTGATGCCGTTACTGATATAGAGCCGCTGCCGCCACCGTATGGATATGACGCTGAGGTGGGTGATATTGAGTAGGTACATGCTGATGCTGTTGGCGTTGGAGTCGGCGTTGGTGTTGGTGTGGGTGTAGGGGTAGCTGTTGGGGTTGGAGTAGCTGTTGGGGTTGGAGTAGCTGTTGGGGTTGGGCTGGGCGTTGCTATAAGACTAAAATTAACTGTTACGTTTTTGGCATCAGTCATAGTAAGGGTACAAGTAGAACTTGTCCCGCTGCAATCCCCTCCCCAACCGTCAAAGGTCGAAAGAGCATTGGGAGCCACCGTAAGTGTTACGGTAGTACCTTGTGAGTATGACGCTGAGCAATCCGAGCCACAGTCTATACCGGATGGCGAACTACTGACGCTACCGCCACCTGTACCGGCGGGCGAAATTATCAAATTGACCAAATCACCAACCTGTCCGAGGCGTGCTGGCCACGCATAGTAAAGGTTGCGGCCCTTAGCGTCGTAGCCCACGCCGCCGCTGCCCACATCGACGCCCCATGCGTAGTCGGTATAGAAGGCGTAAGTAGTAGACGACCAGTACCACCTCTGTATGTTATTGAAAGGGTGGCCATCAGGTAAGGCAGAACCATAATTACTTTTATCAACAAGACTAAACAGCTCTTTTCTGTTTGGAAGACGCCAATCAGAATAACCAAGATAGTTTGCACTATTTAAACAAGTTACATAAGTAAAGGCATCAGCCCATGTTTTATATCCGCCTGTACATCCACTAACAGTAGGAGTTGAAGCATCTTGTGCCCACATCAGCCCCGTAAGATTATCTGTTATAGTTCCGTCGCTGTTATCTGTAAATCTTGGAGATGACCATGCCACACCCAATTGAAGTGCACCATCATCATACGCATAATAACTGGTAGTTTGACCAGTTTTCCAAATAGCCGAATAAACAAATGACCCAGACTGTCCGAGGCGTACTGGCCACGCATAGTAATTGTATATGCCCTTAGAGTAGGAGTACACGAAGCCGTAGTCCATATAGACGTACCATGCGTAGTCGGTATGGTAGGCGTAAGTAGTAGACGACCAGTATAAGCTCTGTACTCCAGTAAATCCTTGCAATGTCAACCACGAAGATGAGGTGCTACTTTCAGCGTTTATAAGACTTTCAATTTGATTTACATTTGGTAGTACCCAATCGTTATATCCGAGATAGTTATTATTATTTAGACAAGTTACATAATCTATGGCATCTGACCATGTTTTAGCTCCACCAGTGCATGAACCCACAGTAGGAGTTGATGCGTCTTTTGCCCATACAAGTCCTGTGAGATTGTCTGTCATAGTACTATCACCATTATCGGTAAACCTTGGGGATGGCCATTCAACACCTGCCAAAATATCCCCATCCTGACCTGTACCAGCGCATGAAATTACGCTACCACTTGCATTATAACAGGTTGTCTGTCCGGTTCTTGGTAAATTGACGACACTGCTTGCATTAGCATTAGCAGTAGAAATTAAAGCATTTAAAGAACCGCTATTTCTATTAAAATCTTCATTTTCATACGATTCTAAAGTGTTTAATTCTGAATCATCCATGTCAAAGCCAACCGATTCACCATACGCAAAACTACTGAATCCTAATATGATAAACAATAGTATAAACCATATCTTTTTCATTTACTTAACCTCCTTCCATGTTTTTTACATTTCATCATCTTTTTAACCTCTTTACCCATAGTTTTTAACAAATAAAACATAGCAATACCCCTCCTAAAATTTTTTTTACAATAATCTGGCTTTTTAGTACTAAAGACATGCTACCCCTTTTATTGCATTAATTATTAATTGCAATATATATGCCTATTAAAAACATAAGATTTTTGTTATAAAAAGGCAGGTTTTGAAAAAAATTAATAATATTATTATGCTAAATTTAGCATATCAGGTGATATTTAATTTAATAAAATGCTTTTAAAGTAAGGCTTTTTGATGTGAGATATTTATCATATGTATATGTATGTTATTTCACATACATATAGCAAAAACCAGAGTTGGAAAAAGAATCTCCGTTAATATTTATTTTTTTATTTATCGTTGATAGCAGTGTCTATTTTTGTTAAAATAGGAGTGTTATATGGAAGGAGGTTGGAATGTCCGCAATAGTAGACAAGGTTTATGACTTAGAGCAAATGTTATCAGATTCAATGTCATTAA
>JAGYWI010000013.1 GCA_018606805.1 Candidatus Magnetomicrobium cryptolimnococcus | reverse complement strand
TGAAAAGTTAGCAATTCCTATAATCCTTACTCCTTCTCCTGTAGCAAATGACATACTTTCTGTATTAAACATACAATTACCTAAGCCTAAAAAAGCCGCTTAAATAGTTTTTGCCCACTACCACAATCATTTTAGTTACATAACCAATTGATTTATAATATTTATTTTAATTGATTATATTTTTGTTAGCCAACATCCGTTTTAATATATTCATAACTTCTTGTAAATTGGAAGGTTTTTTTCTTAGCATGGTATTTTTATTTATAAGTATATACCAAAATAAAAATAGTTTGCAAACCTAATTTATTTTGGTATAAATAAATTGCAGGCCAAAAGTTTCAGGAAATGCATAGGCGCACTCCCGTAAGGTGCGTAGGCGCACCTCCCTGTTCTTCCACCACGCATCTTTTTTCTTTACAGTGTCAATAAATAAAAATTACTTTTTGCATCATACTGTCTTATTGCCTCTATGTCTTCTATTTCTATGACGATAACTTCAAGTATCAAAAATATTTCTGAAAAATTTCTCAGGCAGCCCATTTTAACATCGTTCTTTTTACCAAAAGTGCCGTGAAAGTGTACCTTTGGTTTACCGTCTGCATAAAAGATTGTGCCCATGCCGGTAGCCTCGTGGCTTTCCGTTAATTGTTTATAGACTGGTTTGGGGGGCATATCCTCTGTTTCAGGACCTACGACTATATCGCCGCCCTTTATGCCTCCAACTATATGAAAAAAGGCAGCACGCACGTCTTCTTTTATGCAAAGTTCGCTTAGCTCTTTTAGTAAATCATCGCCATCGTCTAATTTACAGACAAATATGCGGCCTTGTTTCGCTGTTTTATATTGCATCCTTGTGAGTCTCCCTTTATTTTATTGAATTAATTAAATTAATAAACATGGTTTCAACTGTCAAAAGTTTGGTTTTTGCCTCCATTAAGCCTTTTGCCTTAACTGATATATATATTTTTATTTTTGGCTCTGTGCCGGATGGTCTTATCGCTATTTTGCTTTCATCGTTATATTTAAATATAAGAACATTTGATTTTGGAAGGTTAAAAAGGCCTCTTTTAAAATCAAGCACCTCTTTTAAGTGTTCATCGTGATAGCCTCGCAGTGTATCCATGATAGCATTGATTTTTATAGAGCCTTCCTGTCCTTTCATTGTAAAATTAGTTAGCGATTCAAGGTAGCAGCCGTATTCATCGTATATTTCAAGGAGTTTTTCATATAGTGTTTGTCCTTGGCTTTTGTAGTGGGAGGTCATTTCACAGATAAGATTAGCGGCATTTATAGCGTCTTTGTCGCGTGCGTAGGTGCCGCGCAGGTAGCCGTAGGATTCCTCGCAGGCAAAAAGCAGCTCTTTTGTTGGATTGTCGTTTATCCACTTGCCTATGTATTTAAATCCTGTAAGCACATCAATACATGTAACGTTAAAATCATAGCAAATATCCTTTATAAGGTCTGTCGTTACGATGGTTTTAATAATAACGCCAGAGCCGCTATTTAGGGCATTTTTTCTTTTCAGTTCTGAAAGTATATAGTATGTCATGAGCACTGCCATTTGGTTACCGTTTAGTAGTGTAAAGGTTTCATTTGCGGTTTTGACGGCAGTGCCGATACGGTCGCAGTCTGGGTCTGTTGCAAGTAGGAGGTCTGCATTATGGGTTTTACAGTATGAAATGCCAAGTTCTAAACTTGAGGGGTCTTCGGGGTTTGGGGAATTTACGGTTGTAAAATTGCCATCCGGGTATGCTTGTTCCTCAACTATTATCAGATTTGTGAAGCCTCGTTTTTGTAGTATTTCTGGTAGCAGTTTATAGCCAGCGCCATGAAGCGGGGTATACACTATCTTAATATTATCTTCAGCTCTATTTATGGATTGTTTTAGGATTTCATCTAAGTATTGGCTATCTACATCGCTGCCGATGATTGTTATAAGCCGTTTTTCTATGGCTTCATTAAAGGACATATCGTTAATGACGGCTGGGGTTTGGATTTTATTGATTTCCGTAACAATGTGTATGTCTTGAGGCGGGGTGATTTGCGCACCGTCTGCATAAAAGACCTTATACCCGTTATATTCCGACGGGTTATGGGAGGCAGTTATGCACACGCCGGCTATTGCCTTTAGGCGTCTTATGCTAAAGGATAACTCAGGCACTGGCCGTATGTTATCAAACAAAAACACGGCTATACCGTTTGCCGCAAGGACTGTTGCCGTTTTACTGGCAAAGGTGGAAGAGCCGTTTCTTGAATCGTAGGCAACGACTACGCATTTGTGTGTTAGGTTGGGTATATGGTTTATGTAGTTTGCAAGCCCCTGGGTTGCCATTGATACGGTATATATGTTTATCCTGTTTGTCCCTGCACCCATGATGCCTCTTAGGCCGCCAGTGCCAAACTCCAGATTTTTGTAAAACCTATCCCGTAGTTCATCCATATTGTTGTTGTCAAGCAGGACATTTATTTCGTTTTTAGTATTTATGTCAAAGGCATCACTAAAGGCCCATGTTCGGGCTTTTTCTTTAATATTGTTTTCCATACAAAACCTCCTACAACTATGTTATACTATTTTTATTCTATATATGTTATACTATTTTTACTCTATGAAAATTTGCATAATATTTAGATACGAGATGTAGGATGTTTATTATAAACTATATGCGGTATAAAAGTTAAAGAAATGTCATATTCTAATTTTTTGAAGGGCAGTGCACTTTTTGACGAATTGTCGGAAGATGACAGGCTGCTTTTATACAGGGCATCAAGACCGTTTAAATATCTTAAAAACGATGTAGTGTTTCTTCAGGGGGATAAGTCAAATACGGTGTTTTTTTTGGATGTTGGAATGGTAAAGATATCTCGTATAAATCCGGATGGCAGGAAGTTGACCTTTGAATTAGTAGAGGCAGGGGATTTGTTTGGCGAGTTGTCGCTATCAAATGAGACGTTGAGAAGGGCTATGGCAGAGGCTGTTGAGGATTGTGCTGGCTATGTTATATCGGCAGCGGAGTTTGAGGTGTTTTTAAGAAAGAGACCGGACATTGCCTTAAAAATCATACAACGGATAGGGGATAAGCGCCTTATTGCTGAAAAACTGTTAGAGGATATGATCTTTATGGATGTGCAAAGCCGTGTAATATCGCTGATTATGAGATACTCTCATAATGATTCGTTAAAGCTTCATTTTACCCATCAAGAGATAGCGGATATGACTGGTACTACTAGAGTATCGGTTTCAAGAACCATATCGAAGTTGCGTAAACGCGGGGTTATAGAGACAACTGGTGAGCGTATCAAGATAAAAGATATAAATGCCCTTAAAAAGCTTGCAAGTGATGTGTCAGGTACGGGATTAGACATTTAATTATATTTAATTTAGACTTAGTTATTGATTATAAGCATAAGCGAGGTGGATAAGCAATATGTCGGGACATTCTAAGTGGGCTCAGATAAAAAGAAAAAAGGCAAGTACAGATGCAAAAAGGGGTAAGGTCTTTTCAAAGATAGTAAAGGAAATATCGGTGGCTGCAAGGATGGGAGGTGGAGACCCTGACGGCAATCCGCGGCTAAGGACAGCGATAGAGAAAGCTAAAGAAGCGAACATGCCAGTAGATAACGTTAAGAAGGCCATTCAAAAGGGTACTGGAGAGTTGCCCGGCTCCATTTACGAGGAGGCCGTGTATGAAGGCTATGGGCCAGGTGGGGTGGCCATTTTAATAGAGGCTCTTACTGATAATAAGAATCGTACGGTTTCAGAGGTACGGTATTTGTTGTCTAAAAATGGTGGCAGCTTAGGTGAGGCTGGTTGTGTTTCTTGGATGTTTGAAAAAAAAGGGCTTATACTTATTAGTAAGGAAAGTACCGATGAAGACACACTCCTTGAAATATCCCTCTCGGCTGGGGCTTTGGATATGAAAAATGAGCCAGATGTTGATAACTACGAAATTTATACAGCGCCGGAGGAATTGTTTCAAGTAAAAGATGCTGTAGCAAAAAATAAAATACCTATACTTTCAGCAGAGCTTTCAATGGTGCCAAAGAATACATTAAGGGTTGAAGGGGCGCAAGCTGAACAGGTGTTGAGGCTTGTTGAGGTACTGGAAGATAACGATGATGTGCAAAACGTGCATACTAATTTTGATATTCCGGAGGAAATGATGGCCTCACCGTAGCTTATTGGCTATATAATCGGCTGTTTATTGGCTATTTGGCTATAATGATGGTTTGTTCATTTCTTAGAAAACTGTAAATTTTTTGTAGGAGCTATAGTAATGTTCCTAACGGGAGTTTTTTGTGTGGGGGCTTTTTTGGGCTCGATTAATTTTTAAAATTATTACAATCTCTCCAAAACAAAATAACTTTTAAAAAGGTTGTTAGTGCTTATGAAAAAGGGTTTAACTAGTTCAATTTTCCTGTTTTTCTTCTTATTATTAGTATTAGGTTTAGGCAGTTCTACGTTTGCGGCATTGACCGAAGAGGAAATGATAAACATCAAGATATACAAAGATGTAAACCCAGCGGTTGTCAACATAACAACGACAACGTTAGTGAGGGATTTCTTTTCCTTATATCCGCAAAAAGGCTCTGGGTCGGGGACTATTATAGATGCAAATGGATATATTTTAACTAACTACCACGTGATAGAGGAGGCTTCTAAGATAGCTGTAACGATGCAAGATGGTAGTAAGTATGCTGCAAAGGTTGCAGGCGTTGATCCGGAAAATGATTTAGCCGTTATAAAGATAATTAATAGTGATAATCGCACGTTTAAGGCTATGGAGATGGCAGAGCAGGGTGGGCTACAAGTAGGGCAGAAGGTGTTTGCCATAGGTAATCCTTTTGGTTTAAACTCAACGCTTACAACTGGCATAATAAGTGCCACGGGGCGGCCGCTTACAACTGGAGCCGGGCGCGTCATAGAAAACGTTATACAGACGGATGCCTCCATAAATCCCGGTAACTCCGGTGGCCCTCTGATAGACACCGATGGTAAAATGATTGGTATAAATACGGCAATATTTACCCCATCTGGAGGCAGCGTTGGTATAGGTTTTGCCATCCCTGCCGCCACGGCAAAGGCAATTATCCCAGACCTTATAAAATATGGCAAACTGAGAAGACCGTGGCTTGGTATTGCTGGTTTGCCGCTTTTTGAACAATTAAGCGCATACTTAAACCTACCGGTGGCTAATGGTTTTTTGGTCTCTGAGGTAGTTGATGGTAGTCCATCGTATCGGGCAGGTATACGTGGTGGCAATCGGGCTGTTAGGATAAGTGGTACGGTGTTTTATCTTGGTGGCGACATAGTAGTTGAGGTGGATGGCAAGAAGGTTATGTCTATGGATGATATTAAAAATGCCCTTTTTAATAAAAAAGAGGGGCAGCGGGTTAACTTAAAGATTATACGTGGCGATAAAGCAATAGAGTTGACAATGCTTATTGAATTGAAGGCATAATTTGGTATGAGTTATTGTGTTTATCTTTTGTGAGGGAATAAGATTATGAAAGGTTGCGCTGTAGTGTTGGCAGCAGGGCTTGGCACTCGGATGAAATCAAGTGTGCCAAAGGTGCTGCACAAATTACTTGGAAAAACTATAATAGAACACGTAGTAGGGGCGCTTTCTGGCCTTGAGGGGCTTGAAAATATTTCTGTGGTAGTTTCAAATCACTGTGAAGGTGTACGGGAAGTCTTGGCTGGTTTTAAGGGTGTACAATTTGCCGTTCAGGTAAATCAGCTTGGAACGGCAGATGCCTTTAAGGTAGGACTAACTGCCCTTGGTGACTACGGCTATGTCTTAGTTACTGCGGGGGATACGCCGCTTATAAAAAGAAAAACCCTTGACGATATTATACAAAGACATATAAGTCAGGGGAGTGATTTAACTGTGGTGTCTTTTAGGGCGGAAAAACCGTCGGCATATGGGCGAATTGTGCGTGATAGCGCTGGGTGTCCTTTAAAGATATTAGAAGCAAAAGACGCATCAGATGAGCAATTAAAGATAGATGAAGTAAATAGCGGTATATATGTGTTTAGTAAAAGAGCCCTACCGCTTGTTTATAATATAAAGAAAAATGAAAAAAAGGGCGAGTATTACTTAACAGATATAGTTGAGCTATGTAATGCTGAGGGATTTAAGACGGATGTATTTTGTACGGCAACTGAAGCTGAGTTTATAGGTATAAACACCAGATATGAGCTAATGAATGCAAGGGGGCACATGCAAAGAGAAGTAATACGCAGGTGGCTTGAAGAGGGTGTGGGTTTTATGGATGAAAACTCGGTAGTTGTTGATGTGGATGTGGAGATAGGGCAAGATTCGGTGATTTATCCAAATGTGGTGCTTGAGGGGAAAACGCATATTGGGAAGGGGTGTACGATACGTTCAAATGTCTCTATAAGGTCATGTATTATTGAAGATAACGTAACTATAAAGGAAAATACGGTAATGGATGGCTCTGCTGTGTTAAGTGGGGCATCGGTGGGTCCTTTTGCACATATAAGGCCTAACTCTTTGGTGGGTACTGCGGCTAAGATAGGAAATTTCGTGGAACTTAAGAATGCTCAAATTGGCTATAACACAAAGGCCTCACACCTAAGCTACATAGGCGATGCCATTTTAGGGGATAATATAAACATAGGGGCAGGTACTATAACTTGTAACTATGACGGTAAGCATAAGCATAAGACGGTCATAAAGGACGGCGTATTTATAGGAAGTGATAGCCAGTTGATAGCCCCTGTAACGGTGGAGGAGGGGGCTTTTGTGGCTGCTGGCTCTACGATAACGGAAGATGTGCCAAAAGGGGCTTTGGCTGTTGCGAGGACTAAGCAAAGAAACATCTCTGGCGGGGCTTTGAGAATTCATGCAAAAGGGGGCAAGTAACCATAAATGTGTGGGATTATTGGATATATAGGTGGTGGAAGTTCCATAGATGTTATGATGGAAGGATTAAAGCGGCTTGAATACAGAGGGTATGACTCGGCAGGTATTGCCTTTATAGATGAAGGCGGTACGCTTGGCATAATACGGGCAGAGGGGAAGATTACAAGTTTAGCTAAAAAAATAGATGGTAAAACAATAAAAAGCAGTGTTGGTATAGGCCATACACGGTGGGCAACCCACGGTAGTCCTACGGAAAATAATGCCCATCCGCACCGTGCAGGGGCTATCGCCCTTGTGCATAATGGAATAATAGAAAATTTTATGGAGCTTAAAAGTGCTCTAAGGCAAAAGGGGGTTAAGTTTACCTCCGATACGGATACGGAGGTGATTTGCCTTTTAATTAACGATTTTTATGAATCAGGCTTAACGTTTGAAGACTCTGTGCATAAAGCAGTGGAGACCATTCGCGGTTCTTACGCAATTGCAGTTATGAATGAACGCGAGCCGGATAAGATAATTTGTGTAAGAAAAGATAGTCCCTTAGTTATAGGGCTTGGTCAAGGGGAGTACTACGTAGCAAGCGATGTGCCGGCATTTTTGAGTTATACGAGGGATGTTATCTTTATGAATGATGGCGATGTGGCCGTTTTGACAATAGATGGTGTTACTATATATGAACCTGATGGTGGTGTTTCCGTAAGGGAGCCATTTCATATAACGTGGAGTCCCTCGATGGCGGAAAAGGGTGGCTATCGGCATTTTATGTTGAAGGAAATCTTTGAACAGCCACGAGCAATTAGCGACACTATTGCTGGGCGTGTTAATGCCGAAAAAAGTAGTGTGAATTTGTATGAGTTTGGTATTGGTGAAGAAGTGCTTGGTGGTATAAGCCGGATATTTATAACGGCTTGTGGTACCAGTTGGCATGCGGCACTTTGTGGTAAGTACATGATAGAAGATATAGCACGTGTGCCGGTTGAAGTGGATATAGCGTCGGAGTTTAGATACAGAAAACCGCTTATACGTAAAGGGGACCTGCTGATAACCATAACCCAATCAGGTGAAACTGCTGACACGCTTGCAGCAATGAAAGAGGCCAAAAAATTAGGTGTGCTTACACTATCTATATGTAATGTGTTAGGCAGTACGGCGTCGCGTGAGTCTGACTATGTGTTTTATACGCACTCCGGGCCTGAGATAGGGGTAGCCTCGACAAAGTCCTTTGTTGCTCAGTTGATAGCGCTATATTTGCTTGCCGTGGGATTAATGCAGGCTAAAGGTGGGGCTCAGGGTAAGCGTGATGCCCTTATAAATGATTTATTGCATGTGCCAAGCCTTGTTGAGGATGTGTTATTAAAGTGTAAGGAGCTTGAGGAGCTTGCTCGTAGTATGTTTAAGGCAAGGGATTTTCTATATCTTGGTAGGGGTATACTCTATCCAATAGCGCTTGAGGGGGCTTTGAAACTTAAGGAAATATCCTATATACATGCAGAGGGGTATCCGGCAGGGGAGATGAAGCACGGGCCTATAGCGCTAATAGATGAGGAGATGCCAGTTGTTGTGTTGCTATCAAAGGACCATCTGTTTGAAAAGGTGATTTCAAACATAGAAGAGGTAAAGACTAGAGGCGGTAAGACGGTAGTGTTTTCTAATGTGGATGAGCCCGGTATAAGAGAAGTTAGTGATTATTTCTTTTTAAATCCAGCTTCAAACATGTACTTAAATCCTGTAATAATGGCTGTACCATTACAGCTTTTGGCTTATTATATAGCAGTATTTAGAGGCTGTGATGTAGACCAACCGAGAAATTTAGCTAAAAGTGTTACTGTAGAGTGAGGGCTGTTTTATTATAGAAATTTTAATAAAAAAAGAGGAGTATGCCTATGTCAGAGGATATTTTGCGTAATCTGGATTCCCAGCAAAGGGCAGTTTTGTTGTGTAACAGTGGGCCTGCTTTGGTGTTGGCTGGAGCGGGTAGTGGTAAAACCACTGTGATAACACATAAGTATGCGTACCTGTATAAAAACAATAAACGGGAGGATTCCCATGTACTTGCGGTAACGTTTACGAATAAGGCTGCAAGGCAGATGCAGGAACGTATATGTGAAATTGTTGCTGAAGATGTTGCTGGCTCATGGATAGGTACGCTGCAGGCTCTGTGTTCCAGAATACTACGTATGGACTGTGAGGCGTTGGCTATCCAAAGGGATTTCGTTATTTATGATGCTGATGATCAGGCAAGACTTGTGCGGCACATTTTAAACGATATGAAAGAGTATGAAGCACTCTATAAGGGCATACTGTCAAAGATAATGTATTTTAAATCGTCTTTTATTTCACCGGATGAGCAAATACAAAACGAGGGGAACTTTGCCCTTGATGAAAAGTTACGAAAGATATATGCAAGATATAAAGATGAACTAAAGCGCTCAAATGCCTTAGACCTTGATGATTTGATATTGTATACAATTAAAATGTTTGAAGAAAATGCCTCTATATTGAAAAAATATCAGGATATGTTTTCCTATGTCTTAGTTGATGAGTTTCAAGATACTAACTATGCCCAGTACCACTTGTTGAAGCTTCTTGTCAATGATAAACACTGCATATTGGTTGCAGGCGATGATGACCAGAGCATAAAGAAGGGGGTAGAGGGGGATAATTTTATAGAGAAGTTTGAGGAGGATTTTCCAAAGACAAACGTATTCAAACTAGAGCAAAATTACAGATGTACGCAAAGCATCCTGAGTATAACAAATAGCGTCATATCTAAAAATAAGACAAGAAGGGCTAAAAAACTCTGGACTGAACGCTCAGAAGGGGAAAGGGTAAGCCATCACTGGTTTGATAGCGAATTTGATGAGGCTAAGTATATAGCAAAGACTATGAAAGACCTTTATTTAAAGGGGAATTACTCCTACGGGGATATGGCAATACTTTATCGGGTGAGCCTTCAGTCAAGGGTATTGGAAGAGGCATTAAAAAACGAAAGGATACCCTTTATTGTCCTTGGTGCTTCTACATATTATCACCAAAAAGAGATTAAAGATATAATATCCTATATTCGTTTAATATCCAATCTGGACGATAACTTAAGCCTTAGACGGATAATTAATGTACCACAAAGAGGTATTGGGGTAACTACAATAAATAAAATAGAAAATCTGGCTAGAAAAGAAGGTATAAGTTTGTATCGGATAATTTGTGAAATTGGCAGCATTAAAGGTGTATCGGCACCTGCTAAGGAAAAACTCTTAGCATTTAAAACCTTGCTGGATAGTCTAACATGTTTGAAGGGTGAAGATGTTGGAAATGCGATTAACAAGGTTGTTGAGTTGACCGGTTACATTGATACCATGGATAAAAAACGGATAGAAAACTTATCCGAGCTTATACTAATACATGGCAAGTTGTCAATAGATGAGTTTTTGGACACGGTTTCGCTAATAACGGGTAGCTATGATGATACGCTTTCAAAGGATTATGTAACCCTTGCAACGCTCCATAATGTAAAAGGGTATGAGTTTTCTGTCGTGTTTATAGCAGGTCTTGAAGATGGCCTTTTGCCATATTTTAAGGCGGAAAAGGTGGAAGACCTAGACGAGGAACGCAGACTTTTTTACGTTGGAATAACAAGGGCTAGAGATTTGCTTTTTATGACAGGTGCAAATAAGCGCAGACTTTATGCTAAGTTTCAAGAGCAGGAGCCATCCAGATTTTTAAATGAAATACCAAAAGAGCTTTGCCACATGGTTGAAAAAAAACCAGTTTCACCACTTGTTGCTCAAAAGGTTAAGGCTGAGCAAGACCAACAAAAGGAGATGCCCTATAATCCCGGCTGTAGGGTTAAGCACTCTAAGTGGGGGATTGGCGTTATTAGGGACTGTTATGGTGAGGATAATGATATAAAGGTTACAGTGAACTTTTCAACTGTGGGGATTAAGCGGTTAGCACTTAAGTATGCCAATTTGGAGAGAATTTAGTTAAAGCATTAAAAACAAAAAAAAGGAGGTTGCCTTGGCTATTTCTGAAAAAGAAGTAAACTATATAGCACAGCTTGCAAGGCTTAGCCTAACAGACGATGAAACCCATACGTATTTAAAGCAGTTAAATGATATTTTGCTCTATATGGCAAAACTGGATGAACTGGATACATCAAAGGTGGAGCCAACCTGTCATGTTCTTGGATTAGAGAATGTGCACAGGGAAGATGAAGAATTTCCATCTTTAAGTAAAGAGGAAGCGCTTTTAAATAGTCCTGATAAAAATGATAGTTTTTATAAGGTACCTAAAATTATAGAATAATATTATTAGATTATTATGAAGGAGCGTGTCATTATGAACAATAAGTACTGGAAGGACATGGAAGGTATGTTTTCAATACAGGAGAGATTAAATAAGCTTTTTGAAAATACAGAGGCTGATTATATTGATACACTAAATCAAAGCCAGTACACGTGGACACCTCCTTTTGATGTTTACGAGTATAGAGATGAGTACGTTGTAAAGGCGGAAGTGCCGGGCGTTCATGAAGGTGATTTGGATATCAGTGTGGATAAAAACACGCTAATTGTTCGTGGAGAAAGACAGGCTGGTACAGATGTCCAAAGAGAGTATTTTCATCTGATGGAAAGACGGTTTGGTAAATTTGTTCGCTCTTTTGTATTGCCGCATACTATTGATTTTGATAAAATTGAAGCTAAATTAAAAGATGGAGTGCTTACTATAAATATACCAAAAACTGCTTCTTCTGATGTTAATAATATTACAATAGAGTGATAGTAATGCAGTTTATAGGGAGGTTTTTTTTATGGTAGAGGTGCACAATGGCTTATTAGTAAATATAAAGAAAAAAGCAGCTATTGAAAAAAAGATAGATGAGTGGATAGATCGTTTAAATATGTTATATCAACAAGTTGAAGAGTGGTTGAGAGATATTCCTAACTTAAAAGTGGAAGTTGAGCGTATCAATGTACTTCAGAGAGAAGAAAAAATGATGAAAGACTATAACATTAAACCGAGATATATCCAAAATCTTAAGATAAAAACTGAAAAGGATTATATAGCTTTTTACCCTGTTGCATTGTGGGTTTTAGGGGCTGATGGTAGAGTAGATGTTGATACGAAAGATAGGCATTTGATACTTCTTGATGTGCGACAAAAGGGTAGAACTAATAGTGATTGGAAAATTACAGGTGTTAAAGATCAAAAGATATTGGTACCATTTAATAAAGATTTCTTGTTAGATTTGTTAGATGATATCTCGTGACATTTGATGATATAAATAGGGGTTATTTATTAACTGATAGATATTTGACTGATAAAGAGAGAGAATATTCTAACTATAAAGATAAAGAGTATTGGCAAATACTACAGAAAATTAATGAGGAAGCATATTATCTAATATTGTTTTCTTTCTTGGAGGGAGAGATTAATAGGGCTTGCCAGGTTATAAAAAAAAATATTAAAAACATCAAGCACAATAATCATTTAATAAAAAGGGCCTGCGATATTATAGATATTGAGAGATTAAGTTTTGGACAAAGGACTGAACTTGTTTTAGGTAAATCAAGTCATTATTATAGAGACGTTATGGGTTATTATGGTACAAGGTGTGATATAGCACATGGTAAGTTAGATTATTATGATATTCCTGTTACAGCTTTTATAGAAAGGATACAAGAAATAATAGATATAATAAAAAGTGAAATGAACATAGATAGGTGATTGCCGTTTTTATAGTGGTAAAGTATAAAAAAACACTATATCACTTTTAACATCTACAAACCGCATATTTGATTTTACACTACGTGGTCTCATTTTGGAAAGGCGTATAATGCCATTAATAAATTTACGAAAATACTTCTTGTACCCTCTTAGACTGTCCTCCAGTGCTTTTTGGCTTATCTTCTGTGATTTTCTGAGTTGCTGGAATGTCCTTAGATAGGTTGACTGAAGTGTTACAATTTGTTATAATGCGTTATATTTTAGTTCCTTTTGAGAAAATAAGTGTCTAAAGAGCATATCATAAAATAGTATGTTAGTGTAAAAAGGCTGTTATATTAAACAAATGAACTTAGCAAATGTAATTATATATGTTATAAATGGAGGTTTCGGTATGATAAAAAATAGTGTAAAGTTATTTTTAGCATTAGTTGTGGTATTAAGTTATGTGTCTTTTAGTGAAGCACTGTGTGTTACAGCAGCGGAGGTACAGCTTAGAAAGGGGCCTAACAATAAAACAGCTAAAACATGGACGGTTTATAAATATATGCCATTAAAGCAAAAGGAAAAAAAGGGTACATGGTACAAGGTTTCAGATGTTGATGGCGAGATTCATTGGATTAACGCTAAGCAAGTAACAAGCGCCTATAAATGTGCTGTTGTTGTTAAAGATAAGACCAACATAAGGGTAATGCCGGACAATAAGGCCAAGAAGCTTCCCATAAGTCCTTTGGATAAGTATTATTCCTTTAAGGTATTAAAATATGAAAAAAAGAATAACTGGATAAACGTTATGGACCAGGTGGGGAATAAGGGTTGGATTTCAAAAGATTTATTATGGATTGAATAAAATGTCTTTAAAGCTATAGTATTTTTCAAGTAGTTTTGTTATTATAATGGCATTAAATGAACGGGGCGTAGCGCAGCTTGGTAGCGCGTACG
This sequence comes from Candidatus Magnetomicrobium cryptolimnococcus, assembly GCA_018606805.1. GTDB lineage: Bacteria > Nitrospirota > Thermodesulfovibrionia > Thermodesulfovibrionales > Magnetobacteriaceae > Magnetomicrobium > Magnetomicrobium cryptolimnococcus. The sequence goes on along the minus strand of JAGYWI010000013.1, from coordinate 72,837 downwards.
GTTCGGGACCGTGAGGCCGCTGGTTCGAGTCCAGTCGCCCCGATTATTTAATACTCATCATTATAAGTGCTCATCAGGCGCTCTCCGACTTAGGGTAAATTAAACTAAGGAAAGGCTATAACTTGCTTCAAGCGTGTTCCTACATTAGATGAATAAAATAAATATCTTGCATTATACACTTTTTAATGGTATATAACAAATACAGTACTATATATTTGGAGGACGACACATGTTAAGTGTTAAAAAACCCTATATTTTTACAGATGGCAAGTTATTATTTGACTATACACCACTTTATTGTAACACAACTCAGGCGCTTTTGCAAAGTGAACTCTTTGCAGAGGTGCTGCATCGTTTTATAGAAAAACTTGCAGCTAAGGAAAGCCCTGTTTATGAATATTTTAATAATAATATCCCAATGTCAAAAAAACATGATATGGTTTCTTATATAGTAAATTTCTTTCGCCTTCTAAATAGTCATACAAGTAGTGAAATACTACGCATAAACGAAGAATATAAAGAGATTTTAATTGATAAAGAGATTGTCTTAGATTTTATAGAAGAGCTTTATAATTTCTGGCGTAGATTTGAACGCTTTATGTACATAGTTGTGCCCAAACGCTCACGATATGCTAAGGCAAGCCTACACCATGTTCAATTCATAAACATGCACATGGAGTTCAAAAACTTGGTACTTGAAGCCTACAGACACATAAGGGAAAACTTGCTTGGTCAAAACCCACGCGTATACAGGCAGCTGCCGGCAGGTTCAAATATGGGTATGATCTTGGAACAGATAGAGTGGAATTGCCCTAAAATGTTTCTCTCTGTTAAAGACGTACCATTTATACGAATCACCATAGTGGAGCCACCACTGATACTCTATCCACAACAAAACAAAAGAAAGGGTATGTTTATGGAGTGCAGCCATCTCACGGAAGAGATGTTTATGGTAGTGCCAGATCAGTGGTTTTGCTTTCCTGCGAAAGTAGGCCCGCTTCTTGCCTTTATATATTTTCGGGAAGACTACATATCCCAAGGGCTTTCTTTAGGAAATCTTTTTCAAATAGCAGATTATGAAGAAATCGAGGGAAAACTTCCGGATATTATACTTTTTTTTGGTCTTACGAATCTTCCATTTGACAATAACGCTATGTTTTATGAAGATAAAGATAGCGGGCTTTTGGTAGGCCTTCTTAAACATACAGAAGAAATAGATTATTTTGGCTATTTTAAGAAAATGACCCTCACGCTACATAACATAGCTAACTTAAAAACCGGAAAACTTCCCGTACACGGTGCTATGGTTAACTTGAAAGTGAAAAATGCCCCAGACGTTGGCATTGTCATTATTGGCGATAGCGGTGCCGGTAAATCCGAAACCCTCGAGGCCCTTCGCATGCTTGCTGATGAAGAGATTCGGGATATGAAGATAATTTTTGATGACATGGGATCCTTGTCTATAACTGATAAGGGGACAATCGTAGCCTATGGGACAGAAATTGGTGCATTCGTACGTTTAGACGATCTACAACCTGGCTACGCATATGAAGAAATTGATAGAAGCATCTTTATGAATCCAAATAAAAAAAACGCACGCCTTATCATGCCTGTAACTTCATACCATCATATCGTAAAAGGTTATAAGGTTGATATAGTGCTCTATGCAAATAATTATGAGCAAATAGCAGATGAAGAGCCACTAATTGAATTTTTTAATAGTGCCGAAGAAGCCCTTACAGTATTTAAAAGCGGAGCCAGACTTGCAAAAGGTACTACCGATGAAAACGGTATTGTGCATACATATTTTGCAAATCCCTTTGGTGCACCACAAAGAAAGGCAATCCACGAGGAGCTATCAACGAAATACTTTGAGACAATGTTTCGGTGTGGCATTAAAGTTGGGCAAATAAGAACCAGACTCGGTATCGCTGGCTTTGAGCAACAAGGACCGGAGGAAGCTTCGAAAGAATTGTTGAAAATCATCAAAAACCTATAATGTATACCAAAACAAATCAGTTTTGCAAAACATTATTCTAAAAAATAAGGAAACAAATACACAGTGAGGGCTTTGCCCTCACACTCCCGCCCAAGGTGCTAAGGCGCACCTCCCTGTCCCCTCCTTTTTCTAAAAACTTTTGTCTTACAAGCTATACCAGTATCCATTATTATCTATTGACCATCCTGTTGTTGTATTATTACCATCTATAGCTGAGCCCGGAGCCCATGTAATCAGATGATTACATAGTTTATCGTAATCCCATCCTCCCAAAATTTCTTTCATCCCATACATTTGTTCTTGATGTTCTTTTGCATGTCCACAAACTCTTTTACTTTCAATTATAGGATTATCTTTATCCAATGCATGTCCAAAAACTCTTTTACTTTCAATTATAGGATTATCTTTATCCAATACAGCCTTTTTCCCAAAAACATATGGATTATTGGATAACTCATTATTCTCTATGCGTATAATTTTACCAAGACCATACCTGGTATCACCTCCCAACAATAATGTCTTGATATTACCCAATTTTTCTGCGAAGCTATTTTCTTTAAAAAACACATATCCCAAAAGAAACACCGGTTTTAAGTCCTCATGATTGGCATCTAATTTATGCCACCAAGGAGTAATACATTCTGTCTCACGCAATGTACCTTCTGATGCTGAATCTGTTTCTGGTACAATTGCTGTGCCTGGACGTGTGTCAAGCAAATTACGTCTAAACTCTCGGTCTGAAAGGGCTTCTTCCATTTTATCTTGTTTATCCTGTCTGTACCAGTACATCCCTTTATTTTTTTCAAATTTTGGTAACCAAGCAAAGTACTTGTCCTCACTCTTTTCTGCTGGGTACAGATAGGTAAAACGACAGTCGTTAGAAACGTTCTGTCCGTACTCTTTATATGTTGGAAAACTGCCATTACTTTCTAAGCGGGATAGTTCAGCGGTAATGGCACCCCATATTATCCGTGTTGGTACAAAGAGACGACAACGGTTTAACGCCCCTGCTGGTGGCATACCGATAAAAAGTGGTGCTTCCAGTTGCCAAACCCACCGATGCAATGTCCATGTCATTTCTGTACCTCTTTCTCTTCATCTATTAATCGAGCATGGTAGCGGGCATAAATAAGGGTTTGTCTAATCAGATCGCGGGCAAAAAGCAGTTTATCAAGGTCTTCAGCCATTGTTTGTAGTGGTTGCCAAATTTTATCGTTTTTATCAATAAGGGGAGATTGTTTTGGTTTTTCTTGTAAAAATGCCTTGAGTTTGTTACTAATTTCCGTCCCCTCAGTTTTTTTATTGTGTGTTTTAAGAAAAAGGAAAAGGGCATAAACACCTTGTTCTTCTAAAACTGAAAGAGCATCTGTAATAACTTTTTCAAGTTCTTTAGATGGTTTTTTCGCAATTTCTTTGCCTACTTTGGCACATTCAATGTCCAAATTTTCAAATGGCGTAGTGCTCATTTTTCCCCTCCATTTTGCTCATTGCAGTTTTCTGGATTAGTCTGATTGTGCAACACTTGAAGCCGTCCCATACCTCTTGTACCCATACCTCCAATACCAAGATGTTCTAAATATGTATACGCACAATCAAGTACTTTTTTAACCTCTTCAGGTGTTGATACAGTAATATACGCTCCATTAATTTTAAAATGCTTAGGATTTCGGCAGATTATTTCCCATGTAAGCACAGTGCCACGAGGCAAAGCTTCATATGTAAACAATGCTCCTTCCTCGGCTGCTCCAGTAGATGGATTTATAGCCACTGATGTACGTACCTCAAGGTTGCTGTTTACAATATGTCCAAATAGTTTGTTTGAAACAATACATAAATTTTTAACAATGTCCTTATTAATACCATAGTTTTCAAGTTTTTGACTTATGTTTTGCATCTCAGGCAAATCAGACTTAACTTGCAAAAGAAGCCAGCCAAGATTTATATCATTAATATTATTACTTTCTTTAGGGTAAATGGCGTTTTCGTCCGTCAATTTGACTTCTGTGCTATAAATTTGTCGTAAAGCCATAGGGCAGGTAATCCACTGAGGACCTATACGTGAAGCTACAGGAAAAAGCAGCACATGCATGTCGCTAAACGATGCCAGACCAGCAAAACCGCCTGCAGAGTCTCTGCCTTTAGCAAACCCAAACACCGTACAAACAGGACAATTTGGTTGACTGCAATGGCCACTATTACCATCAGCATTTTGCTGTCCTAAACCAGCACAATGTGGATATTTGCCTTTTGCCATGGCGGTATAAGCCCGCATTACGCCAGCTAAACTTGAGCCTGGAATTTTCGGTATCCGCGTAACTGGATCACGTACAATAGTGTTGTCCACACGGCCTAGACGACTCCCACCAGTACCAACATGAATTGGATCAAGTGCCAAACCCACATAAGTAAAAGCTTTGAAACTTTTTATATCTGTATCGGTTGACATGAGTTATTATTCTCCTTTATTTGTTGTTTTAGTACACTTATGTGCCATTCTATAGCCCATTTTAGTGTGCCATCTGCGGCTGCCTCCACTAAGATATCCAAGCATGCACCCCGTGCTCCTAAACGTTCGTGGAGTACCGCACGCACAAGGTCAAGCCAAGCTTTTTTGCCATCATCTGTCCATTTGCCATCTGGTTTTTTCCAGTTTTCACTAAGTTGGGTTAGTTCTGACCATGAGCCTCTAAGTGCAGTTTGCGTAGGTACAATTTCTTCCAGTATCTTCCAGATATTTTGCATCTTTCGCCACTGCATAAGCCCACGTTTTTTCACTGGTTCAAGCCGCCTTGCTGCACAATCCATAAATACGGTAGCCATAGTTGCTGGATATACATGAACACTATCGCAGCATCGTAAATCCCTTGCATGACGGTAGACCTGTCCATCTGGATGTTGAAAATCATGAGGAAAACGAACTTGTTTGTCTTCTACAGATAAATAAGGATAGAAAACATCCTCCCTGCCATCAGCAAGTTTTATAGGCATGGTTTTAAGCTCATGTTGGCCGTCGGGACAGTTAAAGTTGATTGCTGCAACACCATCTTGGACCTCATGTCCATTTACCTGCCATACCTCGTAAGTATCTGTTGTATCTAATTCATGTTCTATATTTCGTGCTGCTTCAATTACTGCTTGAAATGGCATCATCCTTGGAAATGCTACTATGCCAATCCGCAGTGGCAAACGGTCCCAGACTCGTGAAAACTCTTCCTCCCATTTTGCAATTGCCAAATCAATACAAGCAGACGTACTCTCCAGAGGCAATAGCACTCGAAAACGCATTGGGTTTAACTCTAATGGAATTACAGGATAATATACGCCTAATTTCCCTGCATCACCTACCTCATTTATCTTAAGTATTTTATTTTGGCCATCATCACTTTTTAAGTTGATGGTTTTATCTTTAAGAGTATTTCTATCTTGTGTGCGTTCCAGCAATCGCCCTATATTGCAAATGGTGAGAAAATCATCAGAATGTTGCTGATATAATAGATTTATAGGGGCATCTCCATAATATCCACTGTAGGTTTGTCGGTCTTCCCACTGTTGTTGAGCTCCTTTTAAGATCAAGCGTTTTGTGCGCCAGTGATTTGGATTTGATGAAGCCAATCCTCTAAATTTGTTAAGTAGTGTAGTAAAGAACTCTTCTGCTTGTCGTTGGAAGCGGTAAATTCGTCCGGGGGATGCGAGCTTGCGTAACAATTGATGAGTAAGCCATCGGGCGTTTTTGATGTGATTGGTAGTATCCCATATTGGTGCTTTAGCACGATCTTCAACTATTTTTTTGAAAAAGGTTGGCCAATCTGATTCATATTTGTAACCATCTTGGAGCTTTTTCAGAACTGTATCATACTTATTCAAGTCTACTCCGCATACTTTCTTAATGTAATCAACAAGACTTTCAAATGGTCTGTTAGAATCAATATGTGGTTTCAATATAGACGAATTAAACAACAGCCATTCTGGAATAGCCTGTGTTCTGAGCGCATCTAAACGGTTTCCATTCAGCCACGGTTCAATATCTAAACTCATAGTAACTAAGGCTACACGGTCATTGACATCAGCTATTTCGCTAATCCATATGGAATCTGATTTAGCAGTTCCTGATAACCAGTGATCAAGGCGTTGAATACGTCGTTTTTGACAAATATTACAAGGTTTTTGTTTGTCTTTATCGTTATTATTTCTTCGTACTAAGCATACTGGACAAATATGTCCATTAGATTCATCATTATTTGTGATTTGCCAATCTTGGTGGAGTGGAACTTTCATTGCCTCACGTGCTTTCTGTATTTCTTCTGTAATTTTAACAAGAGCACGTGACGGTTCACTAATACAACAATATGGTGGTGTTTCAAGGTTTGCGTCCTTAACATAACTCTCTACTTGTTCATTTAACCATTGTTGCCATTCTTTTATTTTTAGATCACCCTTTAGCTCACTCGGTTTTAGATCACCCTTTAGCTCACTCGGAAATGAAAAGACAGAAACTGTTGCATCTGCATAAAGTAAAGACCCCACAGCAAGGTCAACCTCTATAAGTTTGCGAACTTTACAGAAAAATTCATTCAATACCAATTGTGTTCCAAGCCAGTCCCCGATTTTAACCGCTCTGGTTTCATAGTGCTCTGTTCCTATACCAACAGTCAAAAGCCGCCAGCGGGTTTTGGTTTTGAGATCAGTTTTTTCCCAATCGAAGGTTTTCTCTTCCATAATTGCACCAGCCACAGCACTTTTAAACAATGAGGCAGCAATATAGGATTGATCCCATAGTGTTACGTCGTTATTTGGTAATCTGGTTTCAGCCAAAGTAGAACTGAATGCTTTATGCAACAGATTATCTAAACCTATTGCACTTTCACGCCATTGCCACCATCCGTCAATATCATTTATATCATTATGCCCTAAATATCGCAGTTCACACAAAATACGGTTGATTTCGTCGAGTAACTCCTTCCATCCTACATCTGTGAGAATATCTGGTTTGTCAATCAAAATATTTTTCACTGGGTAACCAAACGATGAAGACAACCACATATGGGTAGTATCTTGGCCAAGATATTTTGATGCATCTGTAGGCAAATTCTTTTCAATACCAGATGCCATAGCATGTCCAGCTTGAAGTAGACCAAGCATTCCTTTTCCGTCGTTTTTATGATGTTTGATTTTATGATGTTTGATTATAAATTCTTGAAAACTATTAATTGTATTTTTTTGTGTTGGATATTTATCTTTTACACATTTTAATAAATCATCAAAAACGAATGATATGCTTCCCACTACACACCAATTATTATAATCATAATTGTTTTTTTGCCCACCATGAGTTTGCAAAAAATCAATTTTTGCCTTGCCGGCCATATGGAGCCACCCGATAGCTTCCATGGCCAAAAGCAAGGAACGATGCTCCCGTAATTTGCAATGTAAGTCAAACGTACTCATTGACTACCTCCAGAACCAACTTGCTTATCCATCTCTTCCTTGAATTGTGCAACGGTATCGCCGTTAAACTGCCCTTTTCCATTAAACCATTTCCAGTTTTCAATCTTAGCTGAACCCCATCCAACCGTACGTTTGGCTGAAACACCGTATTCTTCGAGCAGGTCTTTGATAGCATCAACAAGATTGTTTAAAATTTCTGACCGTGATATTCCAAGTTGTGTTGTTTCATTAGGTGAAGGAGCATAAAGTAACTGTAATAGTCCGACACTTTCGGCTGGGACAACTTCATAGTAAATAGGCTGTGTTCCTGCCCGGCGCTCACGATCATGAGGATTTATTACCTCAAAGCCAACTTTATTAAACCACGTGGGATAGAAAACCAGTGCTCCACGATTAAACGTTTCAGTTTCTCCTTTTTCATTACCAAAGAGATGCACAATCCAAGCAGGATCATTCCAATTGTCCAAATTGTCTTTTAGACTTGGCTTGGCAGTCATTCGGCACGACCAGCGCAGCAACCCTTTCCAAGAGGCAGCAGACATAAATGGTACACCAAAAACTCTATCCTTACGTACTGGATTGTCTAGTACGTGAAACGGACGATCATCTTTGGAGTGCCAGGCCCTATTTAGTGTAAACTTGACCTCGATTCCAATCCACGAGGGATCAGGTAAATGTGCAAAATCGGGTTTAAACTTTAGGAAGGTAGGTATTTGTAGGGTTTTTACCTTCGCTCGCTCTATATAACACTTACGTGCTTCATCTTTTTCATCTTTTTTTTGACATGCCCACACTGTGCATCCGTCAACAAAGCCTGAACATAACCCAGATTCATTGATTTGTTTTGGGCAGGATTTCTGATTGCCCAATGAGGCATAATAATCATAAATCATATACTTTTCTCCAGTAGTTTTTTGATGATTTCATCACCTTTGAGCATACTCCAATAGTTTTTTCCCCATACCTCTTTAAGTTTTTCCTCTATTGTGTCAAATGTTATATGTTCTTCAGAATTGATAAAGCCAAAAGTCCTTGGTGGGTTTTTGAAACTGAAAACCTTCTTGCTTTCAGCCTTTCCTTGTGTTGCCTTACGACCAGCCAGCCATGAATCATTTTCACTAGCTTTTTGTTTATATTCCGGACGCCCAATAACCCTATTAAACTCACTTTGCTCTTTGTTCTGTCGAGTCAAATATTTACCTTCTACAAACCACATATTTTTGAGCGAAGCCCAACTAAATCCGTTATGTTCTACTTTATTCCATCTGGAATCAGTAATATAGGATTTTAAATTACCAAGTTCAATATTATTGAATTTAGAAGGTGTTGTAATATCTATCAGACCATAATCTTTATGATGTATAGCATCTTGACGATTATTTTCATCAGATGGCTTAAATACCGTCTTACCACCAATTGCTCCATACTTAGAGATAAGACTAAGTGTGGCTTCTAAAAGCGCCCACTCATTGTTTATTGGTCTTAACTCTGTGAAACACATATTAAAAACTTCGTTCTTTTTTATTTGACTTGTTTTTGTTTGTTGGTTATTATCCGTTACTTCAAACTTAAACTTACGTGCCCATCCTGTACAGCCAAATAGTTCGCAAACAACACAATGCTTTTCCCCATTACATTTAGTACTGTTAGTACTGTTTGGATTGCAAGCACTACCGCCAATACCTCGTACTAATACCTCAAACCACCAGCGTATGGATCCAAGCACACCTGTTGTAATAAGCTTATCACCTTGTCTATCAACAGAACCTGTCCATATATTTGTTGAAGCCTTAAACTCATAGATGATTTTCTTTTTCATAACAACTCCCTTTAACACTTGTATATAACAACTATATCACTTTATTTGCCTTTAACTTCCTTCTGTTTATCAGTAGCAGGTTTTCTAATATTTGTTTTTTATAAAGTAAATAAACTAATATGAATTTATTTTTATAATAATCAATATGGTACATAAAAGCAATAGTAAAATCCGCATAGAAGCGTACTCAATTAGAAAATCTCTTTTTATCGAATACTGGCATTATGCCCCAATTATTAAAAATATTTAATCTTAAATAACACTTGTATTTATTACTATTATTATTTTTATATATAACAATATTATAAATAGAGGAGAGATTAAAATATGCCTACTTTAATGGTACCACAAGATAAACTTGACCAATTGATTAATAAAAGAGAGCGTTTTGAAAAGTTTCAACGTAGGGTTGAAAGGAATATCCTTGAGCTTATACCCTCTAACGATGAAATCATGAATTATTGCCAAGTGGTTAAAAAATTAGAAGAGGAAGAGGAGGATACGGATAGGATATGGGATATTATTTCGGATAAGCAGTTTTTAAAAATAATGCTTGATGATAATCATGTAGTGCTTTCAGAATCTGGGAAACTGGTTTATAGGCATGGAAATGTTACAGATAAGCTGAAAACTAATATAGGTACACAGAAAAACTTAAAGAAAATGTTCATAAATCTTTTATTTAAACCGTATGTGATTAGTTATGAAGGAAATGGAGAGATTGGTTTTGCAGGGGATGTGCCGGGAGAGATTGCCTTGTTGTCGTTAAAGGCGGGTGAGTCCATAGTTGCGCAGAGAAACACTTTTTTAGCAAGCATTGGGGACGTGGATTACTCTATAGATATTGAACATTCCGGGATTGGTTCTTTTATATTGGGTGAGGGAATGTTTTTGTCGAAGATAACTAATGTTGGTGAAAAGGACGCCTTAGTGTTTTTATATTCCTGTGGTGGGTGGGAGTTGATTGATTTGAAAGATAAGCCACTTATAGTTGCTGGTGGAGCTGTAGTAGCGTGGGAGGGGAATGTCCAGTACAGCATATTAACCAACAATGCCAAACGGGGGATTTTTGGTGGTGAGGGGATGTTTATGAATAAGCTCTCCGGGCCAGGTAAGGTGCTTGTTCAATCATTAACGCTTGATAAGTTACAACTAAAAATAGGGGATACTATCTGTCTTGGACCACTACCTATAATGGTATGGCAGTATGTACAAAAAAATATAAAGAGCGCATTTTATAGTATCTTGCGTTAACTCTGTATGCTATAGTTTATTGTCTACGGTTTTTTTTAAAGCTTGAGGAGGCTATTAATGCCCAAAGGGTGATTAGTATAGCCTCTCTTAACATATAGTATTAGTGTGCATAGGTTGCGGTGGCTATTTCTTTTTTTTATTTCTTTTTCCAATCAAACTACTGATGGTATGTAATAATGCAAGAACTGGTGTTTTGAAATACATACGCGCTCCAGAATAACGCATGACGGCTCTTATTTGTTGTCTCATCTCAGGCTTATAACAATGTATTTGACAATCCGAGCAATTACCCTTATCGTTAGAAAATGGACAATTATTTAGACGTTTTATGGCATATTCGTGTAAGGCTGTACACGATGGACATAGATGTCCATTTTCTGTTTTGTGGTGTTTTTTACAATACATTTCTATCATAACACCAACGTTCTTTTTTGCTAATTCTATTTTAGAAAATCCAAACATGTATATCCTAATATCAATTAGTATACTGAGGGTGGTTTTTAGAATAAAATTTGTCTTTTATAAGGGTAAACCGTGCAAAGTCTATATGCCCTTGACCTCTGGCAATTGCCAACAGGCCTGTATTGACTGCCTCAAAATAAAAAAACGTAGTTAATTGCCCTTTTGTAAAAAATACGCCATGCCATAATCTGTATTTGTCCACACAAACAGCCATAAACTCAGTTATTGGTGCACTGTCAATAATTCTTCTTGCTACAGCAGTAAGTGTATCTGTAAGTAGCTTATTGTTTTTTAACCTTCCTAGTTTTCTAAAATCAGGTCTTTCTGCCAAATCAAGAAAAAGACTGTTAATATCAACAAATTCATCTTTTTCATTAAGTGCTATCATTAATCCTTTAACTTCTTCATCAATATTCATAGTTTAACCCTTAAATTTTAATTAAATAAATGTATCATACCTTTTAAGTACCACAACGCTGTTAATACCACCAAAGCCAAAGGCTGTTTTAATGGCAATTTTAAAATCCCCATCTAACGGTTTATCTAAAACCCGAAGCCCCCATTGCGGTTGTACATGTGTAGTATTTGCTGTTGGTGGTATAAGCCCAAGTTTTAAAGACATAGCAGTAACAGCAATTTCAAAAGCCGCTGAGGCTGCAAGCATGTGCCCTGTTACTGATTTATTTGCAGTAAGCGGTAGGGCTAGCAGTCTATTGCCAAAAACCACTCCAAGCGCTTGTGCCTCTACCTCATCACCGATAATGGTAGATGTCCCGTGGGCATTTATGAAATCCACGTCTTTACTGCTAACACCTGCACTTGTAAGTGCGCACTTAATAGCATACACTGCACTATCTATATCCGGTTTAACCTGCTCAACACCTCCAGTATAGTTACAATAGCCTATTATCTCTGCATATATGTGCCGATTATTACATATAGCCCTTTGAAGCTCTTCAATAACTAAGATACACGCCCCTTCAGCCAAAACAAAACCATCACGCTGCAAATCAAATGGTACTGACGCTAAAGTGCTTTTATCCTTTCTTGAAAGCGCCCCCATGCAATCGTACCCTTCCAAACATACAAGCGTAAGCGGCGCTTCCGCGCCACCTGCAATAACCACATCTGCCACACCATATTTTATTAACCTAAATGCCTCTCCTATTGCTACCGCCCCGGAAGCACATGCAGTTGAAAGCCCCGCAACCTCTCCCTTTATATTAAACCTCTGCGCTATGTAAGAAGCAGCCATGCTAACCGTCGTTGATGGCATTAAATAGGCTGAAAAGTTATGTTCCAATTTCGATGTTTTTTTATAAAAAAACCTCTCAAGGGCAGCACTCATTGTACTTATACCACCACGGCTACTACCTACAATAATCGCACTGCTAACTTCACCACCCATCATCAAATTAGCATCATCTAATGCCATTTTAGCAGCTGCTACAGCATAATGTACAAACGGATCAACACGCCTTGCCTCTTTTACCGTTAAATATCGTGAAACATCAAAACCATTCAAAAAACCGGCATGTTTAACCTTGCTGTTAGCTATCCCCTCAGCAAGCGTCGTTATTGCCGTATCCCCTTTTATTAACCGTTCCCATGAATACGGGAAAGTGTTCCCCGCAGGGGTAACTGCACCAATGCCAGTTATAACAGCCCGTTTACTCGTAAAGTTAATCCCCTTTAATGTTGAACTCTTTTTTATACATCTCTATATTGTAACCAACAATTACTTGCTTCCCACCATCTACAACAAACGTGGGAAAGGTCTCTTTCGGATTATATTGTCTAACAGTTTTAAGCAGCTTATCCCTTGAGTCAATATCTACAAGGTCAAGGTCTACTCCAATGTGTTCAATATTATTTTCCCGCAGTAGCTCTTTAACCTTTTTACATGCCGCACACGTACTTAACGCAAAAAGCACATGTTTACTTTCCACAGCCATAACCCTCCTTATGTTGTTTTTAAAATTAACATTTTAGCAGCATTATAAACATCCTTAAGCGCCGTCGGATGCTCTTTTATAGCGCCAGCAGCATCAACACTTGGGAAAAAAATATGCTCGTGACTTTTTACATTTATAGTCCTAAAAAAAGCTGTAGCACAAGCATTGCCACAGTTAAAGCCAACCTCTTTGCTCATCCCTCCAACCGTAATTAAAAGCCCCTGCCTTCCATAAGGTCCCTCATGAATAGGTTTTTTTAATAAATACTTTTCACACCAAAATGCCTGACACCTGTCTATTAATGCCTTCATTTGAGCAGACAACGCAAAAAAGAAAATAGGCGATGCCAATATAAATCTACTCCCTTCTTTTATTGCCTCGTAAACATCCGTCATATCATCGTTTATAATGCAAACCCCAGTCTTTTCACAACCACCACAATGGATACATGGCGAAAATTTCATAAGAGAAGGGCGTATAAGCTTAACCTTCTGCCCTTCCTCTTCAATTGCCTTTACTACTTCCTTGAGTATTATTTCTGTATTGCCATTTATCCTTGGACTTCCATTAAAAGCTATTATATTCATATAAAATCCTTTTTATGAAATTCTTTTATTATGTATAATTTTATCACATAATATTACTTCAAGTAAAGTAAGCATATTTATTTTATAAAGATAAAAAAGAAGTGAAAAGAAAAGAGCGTGGAAAAACCCTTTTAGACAGAAGAAAAAAGGCAGAAGAAAAAAGATAGAAGAGCGGGGGAAAACCCTTTTAGGCAAAAGGGTTTTCCCCCGTACCCCCTTTCCTAAAACTTTTAGCCTGTAACTTGTTTAATTGTTCCTCGCAACTATGCTCTCATAACAACTAAAGCGTCTATGGGGAAAGCGCGCTGACCTCAAAGAAAGCTAAAAAGACTGCTTTCTTTTACGGCAGCGCCATTTCCCAATAGACGCTTTGGTGCTATCAGGGGGAGAAAAAAGCTCTCCCCCTAAAGACCCCCTCTGACTCTTTTCTTTGCTGGTGCATAAACGCACCAGATATGCTTAGCACATTTCGATTTAATAAATAACAAAAATTAAGGGCTTGCCCTAGGTTCGCCCCACAAAAACACGTGTATTGTAGGGGCAGACCTATGTGTCTGACCTATTTTTATTACCTACACTTTGTGTTCTTATTAAATCGAAATGTGCTATATAAAAAACAAGGAGAAAAAACTTGATTATTGAGTATAAACACAATAGCTTGCGAGACAAAAGTTTTAGGAAAGGGGGTGCGGGGGGACAACCCTTTTTTAAAAGGGTTTCCCCCCGCATCCTCTATCTTTTTCTTTTCTTTTTCTTTCTTTCTTTTCTTTTTCTTCTTTCTTTTCTTTTTCTTTCTTTCTTTCTTTTCTTTTTCTTTCTTTCTTTTCTTTTTCTTCTTTCTTTTCTTTTTCTTTCTTTCTTTTCTTTTTCTTCTTTCTTTTCTTTTTCTTCTTTCTTTTCTTTTTCTTCTTTTCTTTTCTTTTTCTTCTTTTTTTTTCTTTTCTTTTTTGTTGTGATAGGTTAGTATTTAAGGTTATGAAAGAAAGATATGATTTTTTAATAGTTGGAGCTGGTTTTTCCGGTACGGTTATTGCCCGTTGTCTTTGTGATAGGCTTAACAAGAAAATCCTCCTTGTTGACAAGCGCAACCACATCGGTGGCAATTCTTATGACTGTTTTAGTGATGATGGGATTTTGTACCAAAAATATGGTGCTCATATTTTCCATACAAGTCATGAATACGTATGGCGTTTTTTGCAAGGCTTTACAAGATGGAATAATTATCGCCACAAGGTAATTGCAAGCGTTAATGGCAAAACCTATCCAATCCCTATAAATCGTACGACGATAAACCGTTTATTGAATAAGAATTTCACAAAAGAAGAGGTGCAGGCGTATCTTGACACGGTAAAGGTAGTGTTGCCGGAGGTTAAAAATGCCCGTGATGTTGTAGTGTCTCAAGTTGGGGAGTTATTATATGAAACGTTTTTTGAGGGTTATACGTTAAAACATTGGGGGATACACCCAACGGAGTTGAAGGCGGAGGTTACTAAAAGGATACCGGTTAGGTATGATGACAACGACTATTATTTTAATGATACGTATGAGGGGATTCCGTTGGATGGTTATTATCGGCTTTTTGAAAACCTCATTAATCATGAAAACATTACTTTGGTGCTTAATACTGACTATAAAGACATTATAGACAGTGTGGTATTTGATAGGCTCATATACACAGGGCCGGTTGATTATTTTTTTGATAACATGTATGGTGAGTTGCCGTATAGGAGCTTGAAATTTGAAACAGAAACCGTTAATATGGAGTACTTTCAAGAGGTGGCTGTTGTCAACTATCCTACAGAAAACGATTTTACACGTATAATAGAAAGCAAACATATGACGATGCAAAGACATAAGCAGACACTAATTATGCGTGAATACCCTATGGCTTATGGTGAGCCTTATTATCCAATACCGATGGATAGTGCTCAAGCGCTTTACGATAGGTACAGGCAGGAGGCGTGCAAGCTCAAAACCGTGTATTTTATAGGCAGGCTTGCAGAGTATAAGTACTATAACATGGATCAGGCGGTTAAAAGGGCACTTGATTTATTTACAGAAATTATGCACGGAGAGTAAATATTATGAAAATCTTGGTAACTGGAGGGGCGGGGTTTATCGGCTCAAACGTTGTAGATGGATACATAGAGCAGGGGCATGAAGTAGTTGTGGTTGATAATCTTTATAGTGGCAATAGGGATAATCTAAATCCAAAGGCACATTTTTATTTAATGGACATTACTATGGGGCTTCTTGATGGGGTCTTTGACAAAGAGCGCCCGGATATCGTTAATCATCATGCAGCTCAGATTTCTGTGCCGGAGTCGGTGGCTAATCCAGTGTTTGATGCCAATGTCAATGTGCTTGGTTTTGTTAACCTACTTCAGTGTTGTGTTAAGTATGGGGTGCAGAAGTTGATTTTTATATCATCAGGGGGCGCTATTTATGGTGAAGCCGGTAAGATTCCCACACCTGAAAACTATCCAGCTGTTCCCTTATCCCCGTATGCTATAACAAAGCTTACGTCTGAGACATATCTGAATTTTTATAATCATCAGTATGGCTTAAATTATACGGTGTTGCGTTATGCTAACGTGTATGGTCCAAGACAGGTACCGCACGGGGAGGCTGGTGTTGTTTCGATTTTTATGAATAAGCTTCAAAACGGAGAGCTTCCGACAATTTACCACTATCCAGATAGCGACGATGGTATGACGCGCGACTACTGCTACGTTAAGGATATTGTTAAGGCAAACGTCTATGCCCTGACAAACGGCAATAAGGAGGCTCTTAATATAGGCACTGGTTGTGAGACATCCACTGGGACTCTATATCGTACCGTACTGGAGTGCTTTAGACAAAAAGGTTATGCCTTGGATAGTAAATTTGACAAACCAACTAAAGGTTTGGCAAGGGCTGGCGATTTGACGAGGAGCTGTTTGGATTTCACGAAGGCTCGTGATATGCTTGGCTGGCAGCCGAGCTATGATATTAAGATGGGGATTGAAGAGACAGCCCTGTACCATTTAACTTAAAAGAAATGCTGATAGAGCAAGGGGTTAGCGTGATAATCCCGACGTTTAATGGATTACCGCAGGTAAAGGTGCTAATTGCAAGGCTGCTTAGTCAAAGTGTTAAACCACTTGAGATAATCGTTATTGATTCATCATCATCGGATGGTACGGTAGAGGTGGCAAGGCAGATGGGCTGTCGTGTTTTTGTAATTGAAAAGCGGCTCTTTAACCATGGTGCTACGAGAAACTGGGCAGCTAATAATGCCAGAGGGGATATACTCATTTTTATGACACAAGATGCCTTACCAGTGAATGAGCATTTAATAGAAAATCTATTAAACCCATTAAAAGATGTAAATGTGGCTGCCTCATTTGGAAGACAAATCACGGATGAGGGGGCATCTCCGATAGAGCGATTTTCCCGTGCATTTAATTATAACGATAGGAGCATTGTAAAGGGCTATGACCAGCTAAAAATGCTTGGCGTTAAGACATTTTTCTTTTCAAACGTGTGTTCAGCTATCAAGACCGAGGCGTTTTTAAAGGGTGGAGCCTTTCCGTGCACTATTATGAATGAGGATATGGCGTTTTCGGCAAGGCTTATAAAACTTGGGTTTAAGGTAGCATATGAGGCAAGTGCTGAGGTCGTGCACTATCATAATTATACGCTGTGGAAACAGTTTAGAAGGTATTTCGATATAGGGGTGTCAATGGTTGAAAACTCATTGCTTGACAAGATGCACCCCGCAGGCGAGGGACGGCGTTTTGTTAGTGAAGGGACTCTTTTTTTCATAAAACTGAAAAGCCCCTATTGGCTTATGTACTTTTTTGTAGATATGCTTGTACGGTATGCTGCATATTCAATAGGTTTACATTATAAGACACTTCCAAGCAGTTTGCAGAAGAAACTTAGTATGCACACTTTTTATTTTTCAAAGCATTAAACTTTTTTCTTAATAGCATCATGAGCTATATAATAGGTCTGTTATACGATACACCTATTTTATAAGGGCAAACCCTTAATTTTTGTTGTCTATCAAAAGGTGGTTTGTCTTAAAAAATCTATCCAACATTATCAAGCGTACGAAGCCTAAACTTGACATCTAGGTCTTTTGCTATTTTTACACATTTATTGACATCCACGCCTTCCACGTCAACCACCGTTACTGTTACTGATGGGATGTACTTCTTTGCCTCTGTTATAAACTCTATAACACCGTAGTAGGCATGCTTAAAGTCCGGCATACAAACTTTATCATACGTATCGGCATCCTGAGCGTCAAGACTTATGGACACTCTATCTATAATGCCTTTTAGCTCTGGCAATATATTTTTTTTATTGATTAAATTCCCTTGCCCATTAGTATTAAGACGTACCGTACCGCCATGTTCTTTGACCCATTTGGCTATGGTTTTTATTGTGTCAAGTCTAATTGTAGGTTCGCCATAGCCACAAAATACTACTTCATCATAATCGGCAGGCGTGTTAATAGCTTCTATAATTTCCTTGTCAGTTGGCTCTTTCTTTAGTTTCAGAAAATGGCCTTTTACATAATTTTTTTTAAATCGTATACAAAACGTACATTTATTAGTGCACCTATTAGTTATATTCAGATATAAGGAATTGCGAATTTTATAGACTATTTTACCTTCCTCTTGTTCATCCCCTATATTAAAAATGCGCATGGCATTTGCTGCCGTTATGCGTTCAATATCGCTGCATGTAATTGAACGAAGCTTACTTAATGCCCGTGCCGTATGAACTATATAAGATGGCTCGTTTCGTTTTCCTCTAAACGGTATAGGCGATAGATATGGAGCATCTGTTTCAATAAGGATACGGTCATCGGGTACGTATTTAACAATCTCGCGCAGCTCATCGGTGTTTTTGTAAGTAATAACACCCGAAAACGATAGATAAAAGCCCATATTTAAAAGCTCTTTAGCCATCTTTCTGCTACCTGAAAAACAGTGCAGTACAGCACTTATATTATTAAACTGAGCAAGTGCTCTAATTGTATCATCGTCAGCCTCTCTTGAGTGAACAATAATAGGCAAACCGCTTTGCTTGGCTAACTCTATATGTTTTACAAATTCCTTCATTTGTACATCCCGTGGTGAGTTATCATAATGGTAGTCAAGGCCTGTTTCACCAATAGCAACAACCTTTTCTGTTTTAGATAGCGCAAGCAACCGTTCATAGGTATCTGGTGTGCAGTCTTTCGAATCGTGCGGGTGAATGCCCACGGTTGCATATATAAATGGGTGTTTTTTAGCCAATTCGACAGCCTCTACGCTGCTTTGCATTGTGGAGCCTATTGTTATTAGCTTATTAACTCCACACTCTTGGGCACGCTGCAACACCTTATCTAAATCGTTCTTAAAGGCCTTCATCTCCAAATGGCAATGAGTATCTATCATAATATCTTTACACTTTTCAAGGTTTTCAATTCTTTATATGCCTTAAGCATAACAACCCCCGAAAAAGATACAAGGGCGCTTAGAAGAAATAAGGATATGGTAAAACCAATAGCCTCATACTCCATGTCTTTTAAAGCTACATCCAATATAGTAAAAAAAAGCCCAGTAACAGCAAGTGATGAATAAATTAGCATGGAAGCGCCTAAATTTACTTTCACTATACGAAACCCCTCCTTAAATGACTCTATGGAGGTTATATCTTCCGTCATCACTATAACAAAGACATACATAAAAACAAAGCTAACTATAATAGCAGGTACTATAAATAAGAAGATGCCCACAATGATGAGCACAGCAAAAATAAACGATACTACCAATAATCTATTCAGTTTTGATATGGTTTTATAAAAACCACCTTTTAAGGAATAATGCCCTTTAGCCAAAAGCTCCTCAGCCATCGCTATAACCATGCCCTGAGAAAACACTTGAAGTATATAGTTTATAAATATCAACGCTAATATCTTTGTATAAAACTGTCTATCATCACCTACACCTTGAGCACTATTTACTCCCTCCTCAGCTATAATCACAGCTTCACTCATTATCGCAATCACAAGGCTTATTATTAACGGCGGCGTTATCAGATTCAAATTGCCTTTGATAGTTAGAAAGCTTTCCTTTAATACCTTACCTGTATTCATACTAGCTATAAATATAACATACTTGATGAATAATTGGGAAGAAGTTTTGTAAATAGTAATAGTTCAGCCCCCACGTTGTCATTGATAGCGTAGCGAAGGTGTGCTGCCGCACCCCTTTTTGCCAAAAAAGGTTTTCCCCCAGCTCTCCTTTTTCACCAGTTAAATCTTTTTTTCTTTTTTTTCCTATAATTATGCTATTTTATATTAGTAAAATTAAGATATGAGGAGGATTGTTATAGTATGAATAAAAGTCTTATCCTGTTAATGTCCTTACTGCTTATGTTTACGGGGTGTGCTACTTATAGTGGTAGATCTGAGCTGGATGTTGAGCAAGGGGAGTTGCAGCCACCAAGATATGAAAGTGCGCCGCCGGTTATGCACGAATCTGTTACGGCAAATCTTATGGGGACTTATTTTGATGATATTGAAGTGCCAGCATTAATGAAATCAATTAAGGATGAATCCCTTATTTTAGATACTGCTAATTTTATAGGTGGCTCTTTAACTTATATAGGACCGCTTGGTCTTGAGCAGTTAATAAAGTTTTTTAAAGAGCGGATGCTTAAAAAGGGCTGGAGTTTTGAAGGTATATCGTATACGAAAAATAATTCGATTTTGGCGTTTTTAAAGCCAAATAAAAATTGTATCATATACATCTCTAGTATGGGCTCATGGGGAAAAAATGTTACGAGACTGCAAGTGTGGATAAGTAATATACAAAGTGCCGATATTCGTAGGCCTCCGTATGTAGAGCCTGCTCCTACTTTGGCGCCTGTTAAGCCGCGTCAAAAAGAAAAAATTAAAGAGGAATTTTTACTTGATGAGTAATTATTTAAAAAGTGGGTATTATTTTCATGGATAATCTTATATTGATACTTTATAATGTGGTTCTTTCTTTGTGGGTTGGAGGTATTGCTATTCTTTCTTTTTTGATAACGCCGGTTATTTTTAAATCCTTTACGCGGATTAAGGCTGGTACTATTGTTGGCTATATTTTCCCAAGGTATTTTGTTTACAATTTAGTTTTGGCAGTGTTGGCTTTTTTTCTACTTATGTTTTTGTATAAATCAAGTGTTAAATTCGCCTATTATTTATCTGTATTATTAGCAGCCACCGCCGTTTGTATTAATGTTATACACCTTAAGGTAATACACCCGGCAGCAAAACATATCAAATCAGATATTCAAAAGCTACGCACACCGCTTGTGTGTGATACTTTAAAGTTAAAACGATTAACCGTTGCATTTAAGAAAATCCACAGGACATCTATTATTCTTAATCTTGTGGTTTTTACAGAAGGGGTCATGCTTTTAATTTTGTATACCTTTATTACACGCTCAGGGGCTGGTAGTTAGTGGGATTTTTTATGAGGAAACGTATGGAGTTACGTTTCCTTAAAACCTTGTTGTACGTTTCGTATGCGTTTGGCAAGGTCGCGCATAGCCTCGGTTAAGGAGATACCTTTTTCCATGCTATGGCTGACGTATTCGGCTTTAGATAGTTCGTTTAGGACGTGGTCAGTTGGACCAATCTTGCACTCGTTTACCCCTTCGTATAGTTGCTGGTTTATGCACTCGTTTATCTCTTCTTTGGTAAATTGCTGAGCAAGTGCCCTTATTTCTTTCATATCAATTTGCTGTTTTTCCATAATATGCAAACCTCTTTATTTTAATTAATCAAAACCAATCTTTTCAGATACAATAAAAGATGGTCTTTTGCGTGATTCATCATATATTCTTAAAAGATACTCACCTAAAACACCAATCATCAACATCTGCACTCCAGAAACTACTAATAACACTACCATCAACGAAGCCCATCCTTCAACTGGTATGGAAAAAAACACCTTGTTAAACAGTATCAAGGCGGTGTATAAAAAGCCTAAAAGGGAAACAAATAACCCTGTTAGCGATATAACCCTCATTGGTACATGAGAAAAGGAGACAAAGGTATCTATAAAAAGCTTAATTTTCTTAGCCGATGTCCACTTTGAAACCCCTCGTTGGCGTTGCCCTTTTGAATAGGTAATAAACCGCTGTTTAAAGCCACTCCAAAGTATAAGACCAAATATAGAGGTATTTTTTTCATTGACTTCCTTAAGTACGTTTAATATTTTTTTATCTATTAAAAAAACGTCTGTGCCGTGTTCCGGCATGTTTTTTAGTGCATATCTTTGAACAAGTTTATAGTATATTTTCGGAAGAAGTCTTGTGGATTGTTCTTCCCACTTGCGCACCCCAAAAACAGCCTCGTAGCCTTTTTCCCATTCAGCAATAAGCGTAAAAATCAACTCCGGTGGGTCTTGCAAATCGCACGAAATAACACAGGCCACATCCCCTGTGGCACTTAAAAGCCCACAAAAACAAGCTGCATGACTTCCGAAATTCCTCGATAGCTTTATGACCCTTATGCGCTTATCTTTTGCTGCTAACCCCTTTAGCATTTCTAATGAATTATCTGATGAGCCATCATCAACAAATATAAGCTCATAACTATTAGCAGCACCTTCTATGGTTTGCGCTAATCTTTCATATAGCAGATGTACGTTTTCTTCCTCATTAAAAACAGGAATTATTATAGAAACATAAACCATCTTAAGTATAATACGTTAAAGTGCTGCAAATGTCAACTTTAGGTGTCTTGAATAGTTCAAACGGAACAAATCTCATTATTGGAATAAGAAGTGGATTTATCCCTTAGTAGTTTATTAAATTTTCTATTTTCTTTTAACCGCAATGCCATTAAGTTAAGGGGACATTGCATTAAAATGTAGCAAAAGATAAGAGGCATAACCAAATCGCCTACAGGCCAAAAGTTTTAGGAAAGGGGGTGTGGGGGAAGAACAGGGAGGTGCGCCTTCGCACCCTTTTTGCCAAAAAAGGTTTTCCCCCACGCTCCTCTATTTTTTTCTTTTTTCTTTTCTTTTTTCTTTTTTCTTTTTTTTTTCTTTTCTTTTTTCTTTTTTTTTTTCTTTTCTTTTTTCACAATTTTTCAGTTTTAGTTGAAATAAAAACAAGGAAAGTGTAATAATAAAATGGAATAGCGTATTTAAAGTATTTAGAAAATATCTGTAAAAAAGAGCAGAGGTAGATGGCTAATTATGAGGTTAACAGTATTAACCATGTTTATTTTTACTTTATTTTTTAGTGCTGTAGTTTTTGGGGAACAACAACAAACATTGGTTCTTAACACAGCTTATTCAGCCCCAATTACTTCTGCGGACAAAACAGGCTTTTTGGATTTAATTTATAAAGACTTATCAAGACGGCTTGGCATAAATATAATAATTAATTATTTAC
The DNA here is from genome assembly GCA_018606805.1 of Candidatus Magnetomicrobium cryptolimnococcus. Lineage (GTDB taxonomy): Bacteria > Nitrospirota > Thermodesulfovibrionia > Thermodesulfovibrionales > Magnetobacteriaceae > Magnetomicrobium > Magnetomicrobium cryptolimnococcus. The sequence goes on along the minus strand of JAGYWI010000013.1, from coordinate 49,881 downwards.
CAGCTGAGCGAGCATTGAAAAATGCCAACAGTGGCATTGATGATGGTGATATTGGCCGTATAGTTAACATAAACGCCACAGGAGAATATCCTAATTTGGTGCGTGTACCGGAGCATATAATGCAATTGCAGATAATGGTATTTACCAGTAAACCTAACGTTGTAGTAAAAACACCAGAGGACCTCAGGCCATACGACGTTGGGATTATTACAGGTTGGAAAATTGCAGAGCGTAACACTACAAAGGCGCACTCGATTACTAAGGTTGAAGAAGTTAAACAATTATTTACAATGCTTGAAAAGGGACGTATTGATATAGCACTTATTGAAAGGATGATTGGAATGAAATTATTGAAAGATTCAGGCATCAAGTATGTAAGGATGTCTAGTACCCCATTAATTGAAGAGCACTTTTATCTTTACTTGAATAAAAAACACAAAGCTTTAGTACCAAAATTCGTAGATGCTATAAAAGCAATGAAAGCAGATGGTACGTATGAGCGAATCTTTTTTGAAACGATAGGGTGCTATACCTTTTAGTTGGGTGTTTTTTTATGATAAGAAGAGGGGATATCGGTAGGCGTTTTGCTATATATATTTTGCTATTTAGTTCTATTATCACGTTAATAGCTACGGTTACGCAGTTGACGCTGGATTACTTTCGCGATGTTAATCTTATTAAGGCTAGAATTGAACAGATACGGTACAGTTACTTGCCCAGTTTGTCAAATAGTTTATGGGTTAGTAGTATGAGGGATGTACAAATCCAATTGCAGGGTATTTTACAGCTGCCGGATATGCAATATCTGGAGGTTAGGTCGGATGAGGACAAAATCTTAGTTGCTGTTGGAGTACCTCAAGAAAGACACATTATCTCACACACATTAAAACTTGAGTACATATACCGGGAAAAGGCAGTTTATCTTGGAACCCTTACGGTAGTGGCCTCGCTTGATGAGGTGTATGAACGTCTAAAAGAAAAATTATTAGTTATATTATTAACGCAGACTATTAAGACCTTTTTAGTATCGCTCTTTATTATCTATTTATTTTATTTGCTGGTTGGTCGATATTTAAAAGAAATTTCCCTGTACGTTAAAAATATCCATGCAAACACATGGGAAATACCGCTACAGTTGACGCGTAAGAGACAAATTGTATCTAAAGATGATGAGTTAGAACAATTGGTGCTTGCTTTTAATGATTTGCGTGTGCGGGCACTTGTAGCTAGAGGACAGCTTGAGCAAGAAAAGGAACGTATTCATGTTACGTTAATGTCTATTGGCGATGGCGTCATTATCACTGACCTAAACGTACGGATAGAACTTTTAAATCCAGTAGCTGAAGCACTAACCGGTTGGTCTTTAGTGGACGCTTATGGTAGAGCCTTGGATGAAGTGTTTCATATTATTAATGAAAAAAACCACCTCCCTATAAAAAACCCTGTGGAGTCTTCTTTGGCAGAAGGTAGAGCGGTTGATACTAGTGTTTATTGTGTAATTTTGCAAACCAAACTTAAAGAAATATATATTGAAAGCAATGCAGCTCCAATTAAAGACACAAAAGGACAGATAATTGGAGCCGTGTTAGTTTTTCGTGATGTAACACAGCGTAAACAAAATGAAGATGAACTAAAGCAGTATCGCAACAATCTTGAAGGGCTTATAAAAAAAAGAACTATAGAGCTGGCTTACGCTAAGGAAACCGCTGAAAAGGCAAATCAGGCCAAAAGCATATTTCTAGCTAGCATGACACATGAGCTGCGCACACCCTTAAACGCCATTTTGGGCTATTCGCAGCTTATATTACGGGATTCCTCACTGGCTCTCAAACATAAAAAAGACCTTATGATAATTGACCGTAACGGAGAACACTTGCTTTCCTTGATTAACGACATATTGGAAATATCCAAGATTGAGGCTGATAAAGTTAGTATTCAGCTGGAGACGTTTAATTTATATCAAGTGTTAGAGGACTTGGTATTGTTATTTCATGTGAAGGTAGAGCTTAAAAACCTGCACTTGAACTTACATATCCACCCAAATGTTCCCCGCTATATTATTACCGATAAAGGCAAGTTACGGCATATACTGATTAATCTCATTGGCAATGCTGTTAAGTTTACTGAAAAAGGGTGGATTGACGTAAGGCTTATGATGAATATAATTGCTACGCAAAATCCACACCTATTAATTGAAGTTGAAGACACTGGCTGTGGTATTGCGGAGGATGAACTTAATAAGGTATTTCAAGCCTTTGAGCAAACAACCAGTGGTCGTCAAAGTAAAGAAGGCACTGGCTTGGGGCTGGCTATTAGTCAGCGATATGCACTCATGTTAGGTGGAAATATATCTGTAATCAGCCAGTTAGAAAAAGGAAGTACTTTTTATGTTGCAATTGCTGTAAAAGAAGGAAAGGTTGAAGAACTCCGAAGGCAAATCAGTCAAGTGCGTGTCATAGGGCTTGCTCCAAATCAAATAATCCCAAAGATACTAGTAGCTGATGATAATGAAACTAACCGCCGTCTGTTGGTTCGCTTATTAGAAATAGGTGGGTTTAACGTCCGTGAGGCAAGTAACGGAGCAGAAGCTGTTGAAGTATGGCAGGCGTGGCAGCCTCAACTGATTTGGATGGATATGAGGATGCCTGTAGTGGATGGCATAGAGGCGACTAAACGAATAAAGGCAACAACACAAGGCAAGGACACTGTTATCGTAGCCCTTACTGCTAGTGCCTTTGCTGAGGATAGGAAGAGATTTTTAGAGGTTGGCTGCGATGATTTCTTAGGTAAACCTTATAAGGATTTTGAGATATTTTCGATAATAGAGAAACACCTTAAGGTGCAATACCTAACCGAAGGGAAAGAAAGCACAGAGAAGATATTTGCGCAATCGGTATTGACAGCGCAGGATATGTCTAAAATACCGCAGGCACTAAGAGAAGAACTAAGGAAAGTTGTTATTACTTTGGATAATTGTGGGATAGGGGAGGTTATAGATAAGGTTTCAATTGAGTATAGTGATGTTGCTGAAGAATTAAAGGCTATGGCAGATAGTTATTTACACGAAGAAATACTTAAGTTAATAGAAGAGGCAGAAAAATGAAAGAAAAAGGAAACATTCTAATTATAGATGATTATACTGAAAATCTAAAACTGCTTTCTGATATTTTGTATGAAAGAGGATACAAGGTGAGACCATCACGGAGCGGTTTGATGGCTCTTAAGAGTGTAGAGGCTGAGCCTCCTGACCTAATCATCCTAGACATAAAAATGCCCGTGATGGATGGATACGAGGTTTGCTGTAAGCTTAAGCAAAATGATACGACAAGGGGTATACCGGTGATATTTATAAGTGCCCTCAATGAAATGAGCGATAAAATAAAGGGTTTTGAAGTTGGAGGGGTAGATTATATAATAAAACCGTTTCAAGCCAAAGAGGTACTAGCAAGAGTGGAAACTCATCTAATGTTATATAAATATCAAACGCAACTTGAGCACTTAGTTGAGGAACGTACGTTAGAATTAAAACGCGAAACTATTGTTAATTTAAAGGTTGCGGAGCTTTCAAAATTTTTACTGGAGGCTGACTCTATTGATAAAATTGCGCAGTTGACTCTGGAGTATGTAAAAGAGCTGACTGACAGTAAGTATGGCTACGTTGGTTATATTGAGCCTGCAAGTGGGCATCTTATTGGTCTAAGTATGACTAAAGATATTTGGGATAGTTGTAAAGTTGATAATAAAAGTATAATGTTTAAACAATATAGGGGATTATGGGGATGGGTTTTAAACAATAAGGTACCATTATTTACGAATGCTCCACTGGATGACAAGAGGTCTGTTGGACTACCAAAAGGGCATGCAGCTATTGAGCGTTTTCTTTCTGTGCCTGCAATGATTGGTGATAAATTGGTAGGACAAATCTCTCTGGCTAACTCCACTCATGATTATACTCAACAGGATGTAACCGTGGTTTTACGCCTTGCAACAATCTACGCTATTGCAATAAAAAACATGTGGACAAAGGAAGAACTTCGAAAACTAAATCTGACTTTAAACGACAGAGTTTACGAGGAGATAGAAAAAAGGAAAAAACAGGAATACATATTAATCCAGCAATCAAAATTAGCAGCCATGGGGGATATGCTATCAAACATAGCGCATCAATGGAGGCAACCACTAAACGTTATTGGTGTTTTACTTATAAATATTCAAGATGCCTACGACTATGGAGAATTAAATAAAAATTGCCTATCTGAAATGGTTAACACATCTATGGCGCAAATCAAGTATATGTCAAAAACTATAGATGACTTTACGAATTTTTTTAAACCTGATAAAACCATAAACTACTTTGACGTTAAAGTTGTAACGGCTGAGGCAATCGCCTTAGTTTCAAACAGGCTGCAACAACATAATATTCTATACAAACTTATTTGTCATACTCATAACATGATATGTGATGATGTACATAATATTACTTCTTGCAACGATGTCTTAAATTCTAACTACATAAATGAATTTAGACAGACAATGCTTAGTTTAATCAATAATGCCGTAGACGCTATATTAGAAAGACAACAAAAACAGATTATTGAGCATGGATTCATCATGTTTGACTTTTATAGCAATAGTGAGACAATCATTATTAATATAGCAGATAATGGCGGGGGTATTCCCTATAATATTATGGATAGAATATTTGAACCTTACTTTACAACAAAATTTAAGGCACAAGGTACAGGCGTAGGACTCTATATGTCAAAGCTAATGATAGAAAACTCCATGGGTGGTAAGATTTATGCTGAAAATACAAAAAACGGAGCTACCATTACAATAGAATTACCCGTAGTTATACCAAAATAAATTAGGAAAAAGAGGAGCGGGAAAAAACTTTTTAGGCAAAAATGTGCAAAGATGCGAAGACATACCTCCCTCACATAGGTTTGCCCCTACAAAAATATGTGTATCGTAGGGGCAGACCTATGAGGCTCCCCTATTTTTATTGGTAGTGTTGAATAAAATTGGGGTAAAATATTACTGTTAGTCTAACTTTTCCTTATTCAAATATTCAATCAGCAGTCCAACTATTTTATTAGTTTCATCAATTACACTCTTATACTCATCAATTCTTAACAAATATATTTCTTGTTCGTCTATATACCGTTTTACTTGATTAATTAAACTGTTAATATCAAAAAATTGTTTTTCAATACTGTCTCTTTCATTAGGATTACAATTAATAATAATATCTTTACTGTTATCAATTATTGCTGGTAACACTTCAATTTGTTGATATAACGATGATAAATAATTACGGTTTTGAATAACATCTATCTGTGTAAAAATCAACTCTAATTTAGTAAGTTCAGCTTGTATTTTTAATGCATGCCTCATTACTTTATGGTGATTTAATATACCTTCTCTTCTATTGTTATCTCTGTATATCAATAATACATTTCTATCAATTATATGCTTATTAAAATTCTGTATAGTACTATCTATCTTTGCTTGCACATCTTTTTTCCTTCCTCGTACCGCATCTTGATTCAACAGATATGACTTATCATCAATAAGTTTTTTTACTAATGATTGTAACTTTTTAATATTTTCCTTTACTTCTGTATTATTAATTGAAATATCGTTTATAAGGCTCATAACATTTTCTAACTTATTACTACTTGCTTGAAGTTTTTTATTTTCTTCATTATATACATCATTATTTATAAGCATACTATACCTGTTAATCTCATATGCAATGTTATATATAATCTTTATAGACTTACATTTTTTGTCTTCATTATCTACTTTCTTGCAACCTTTAATTACCCAAACACAAATTAATACACAGCATAGACATAATGTTTTTCTTAAAAATCCCTTATTTAACTTATCGTTTATTACTTCCATATGATAGCATCCCTCTTTTTACAATTTTAGTAAATAATAATATCATTATAATTATAAATATTATGGTAGTATAGCATGAAAATTTCCCCCACTTATTTCAGTTATATAAACTTTATCAAATCCTTCATGGTCATCATTTGCAAAAGTAATTGGATTATTAGATACACCAATATCTATATTTTTCATATTATTAGCTGCTTCAATAACTGCATCTCTTGTTAACTCTTTTGATGCTTCTAATATTTCAAGGAATAATTTTGCGTCTAAATAACCTTCTAAACTTATAAAATTTAATCGTGTTCGCCAATCATTAGGAAACTGTGTCCTCATATCTTCCTCATATTTAGATATTACTTGGTCTCCAGAATTTAGAAGGGGAACTACTTGTGTTACTATCACATTATTAGCACCATTAACATCTTGAAAATCCCTTATAAACTCATGAGCCCCAACAAAAGATATTGTTAAAAACGTAACACTCCTGTTAGTTAAACTCCTACTATTTTGCACAAATTTTGCACACGGCTTATAAGTACCAACCATAATTACAGCGTCAACACCTGCATTACTTTCATAAAAGATACTTGCTACTGCATCATTAACTTCTGTTGTGTCTCGTTTAAATGAAGCTTTTACTACACGTTTTAATAAAAAAGAATCTAACCCTGTACTAAATCCACTATTTGACAAAGTTTCAGTTATTTTGCTATATCTTTTTTTGTTTGTGTGGTAACGTAATTCGTTATCAGGTTTAATAGATAAATAAGAACTCAATGAGTTTATATCATTTTTAGATAATATTTTTTCCTTATCTTTAAAATTATTTACTATGTTTAATAGTTCATTTAATATATCTTTTAGTGATTTTATACCCTCGGTTTTGCTGTGTGCTATATTATTTCTTATGATACGTAGTTTGCCAAGTGATAATAAAGTCTTCATTTTAACAATGTCCGCTTGGGAAAGTAAGTCTTTTTTTGAGATTTGTTTTATTTTCTCTTCTGGTAAGATATCTCGTACACCATTGTAGCTACCAAGCAACAAATCTATTTCAGCATCCAGATAGAAATTATCATAATTGTCATCAGATAGAATGTGCCTTATCTGCTGTATTGTACCTGTTGCTCTTAAACCATTATAAGATGCAACATCACTATTATTAATTGCTCCCAACGATTCTCTGGATATAGTACCCCTTACTACTAATCTATCAACTAATTCACGAAGATTCCTTGCATTTTCTTTCGCTATTTCTGTAAGCATATTTAAATTGGCTGACACTATTGCCATATCAACAGCATCTACAACTGCTAATCCAAAATGATCTGCTTGATATAGTAATGCTATTTTAGTTTTTAATCTTTTCGACAAATATTTAAGTAACACATTAGCCTCTTCCTGATATGAGCCTCTAAGATTAAAAACATTTGAAGCTTCATGTATGTTCCTCAACCGAGATGCTCCTGTAAAAGGGAAAAAAAATGGAATCTTCTCCTCTTCAATAGTATTTAATACTGCGTAAACAGTGGGAGTACCAACATATCCTAATAACACAAAAATATTTCCACTAGCTATAAACTCTTCCGTATTTTTTATCGTTAATTGTGGATCATAGCTATCATCTCGTTTAATTATTACTATCTGTCTATCTTTTACTCTGTTACCATGCCTATGTATATAAGCACTAATACCATCATTCAAAGAATTTCCCAAACCCGATGAATTGCCACTCGTAGTGTTAGATATACCTATATATATATTCTTATCATCTATCCCTGGCTCACCATATACTATAGTTACAAAAAATAAAAATAAAATAACTGAAATAAGCACTTTCTTACTATCTAAGAAAATCAACATTTATACCTCCCCCTCCTAAAAAAATGATAATGAAATAGACATACAGTCAAAGCGCCCTTACCATATAGCAAAGCTGCGTCAAGGCGCTTCCCTTACACTCACCTATTTATCCCACTATCCAAAAAGTATAACAACATTTTTAAAGATACACTTTTTTGGTACTTAATATCGTTCACAATCCATTCTCTTTCTTTTTCCCCTTTTAACATAATACAACATTATATTATTATGCAGAAAATTAAGATTTAACTCTTATTTTACTTGCCAAATATATTCTTAAAAGCTATCTCACCGTTGACACCTACCAAGCGCATACTTAATTTTACATTATTTAATTTTTTTTTGCAAAAAATTACCTAAACCGCAATTCAGACAAAAAACAAATTGCCTATAAAAATTAGTAACAATTTGCATAAAAAAATGTAAAAATATTTTTTGCGTTAATATTTGATTTTATTTATATTGTAGCCTTGACAATTTAATTTGCCAAATTAGTTATAACATATGATATTATATAATATATATTTTATATTATATTATGGAGATATTGATGTGCCAAAACATATTATGAAAAAAAGAGTCTTTCTAATAGTATATATCATTTATATGATTGTAAGCGGTTGTACACAACAAAATTATAAGGCTGAGATATTTCTTCAATTGGGTCATTCCGAAAAAGTAAACTCCGTTGCTTTTAGTTCAGATGGTACTTACATTGCTAGTGCCAGTTCGGATGGTACTATTAAAATATGGAATGTTAAAGATGGCTCTTTATTACGTACTCTTAGCGACCATAGAAAGGATGTAAACTCTGTCGCTTTTAGTCCAGACAGCACTTTGCTTGCTAGTGCCAGTTCGGATGGTACTATTAAAATATGGAATGTTAAAGATGGCTCTTTATTACGTACTCTTAGCGACCATAGAAAGGATGTAAACTCTGTCGCTTTTAGTCCAGACAGCACTTTGCTTGCTAGTGCCAGTTCGGATGATACTGTTAAAATATGGAATGTTAGAGATGGCTCTTTATTACGTACTCTTAATGACCATAGAGAAGAAGTAAACTCTGTCGCTTTTAGTCCAGACAGCACTTTGCTTGCTAGTGCCAGTTCGGATGATACTGTTAAAATATGGAATGTTAGAGATGGCTCTTTATTACGTACTCTTAATGACCATAGAGAAGAAGTAAACTCTGTCGCTTTTAGTCCAGACAGCACTTTGCTTGCTAGTGCCAGTTCGGATGATACTGTTAAAATATGGAATGTTAGAGATGGCTCTTTATTACGTACTCTTAGCGACCATAGAGAAGAAGTAAACTTCGTTGCTTTTAGTCCAGATGGCACTTACATTGCTAGTGCTAGTTCAGATGGGACTATTAAAATATGGAATGTTAAAGATGGCTCTTTATTACGTACTCTTAGCGACCATAGAAAAGAAGTAAACTCTGTTGCTTTTAGTCCAGATGGCACTTACATTGCTAGTGCTAGTTCGGATGATACTGTTAAAATATGGAATGTTAGAGATGGCTCTTTATTACGTACTTTTAATGACCATAGAGAAGAAGTAAACTCCGTTGCTTTTAGTCCAGATGGCACTTTGCTTGTTAGTGCCAGTTCGGATGGTACCATTAAAACATGGAATGTTAAAGATGGCTCTTTATTACGTATTTTTAGCAACCATCAAGATGCTATAAAATTCGTGGTTTTTAGTCCAGATGGCACTTTACTTGCTAGTGCCAGTTCGGATGATACTATTAAAATATGGAATCTTCAAGATGTTTCTTTAACACGTACTCTTAGCGACCATAGAGATGATGTAAACTCCGTTGCTTTTAGTCCAGACGGCACTTTGCTTGCTAGTGCCAGTTCGGATGATACTGTTAAAATATGGAATGTTAGAGATGGCTCTTTATTACGTACTTTTAATGACCATAGGGAAGATGTAAACTCTGTTGCTTTTAGTCCAGACGGTACTTTGCTTGCTAGTTCTAGTTGGGATTATACGATTAAGATTTGGAACCTTCAAACTGGTATCCTCATACACACCTTAACAGGACATCAAGGTCCTGTGTATTCAGTAGCCTTTAGTCGAGATGGTACTTTACTTGCTAGTGCCAGTTCAGATATGGCTATTAAAATATGGAGTATTAGAGATGGCTCTTTATTACATACTCTTAGTGATAATCAAGGCGAGATAAACTCAGTAGCTTTCAGTCCAAACAACACTTTGCTTGCTAGTGCTTGTTTGGATAACGCTATTACAATATGGAACATTAGAGATAACACTATTTTACGCAGATTGACAGGATATCAAGGTCCTATAACTTCGATAACATTTAGTCCAGACGGCACATACATTGCATTTAATAATGTTTCTATTATCACTATAATTGATACAACAACATACGCTCTAAAAAGGATTCTAACGTCGTTGCGTGGTTTTGAATGGTTATCATTCGATAATGAACATCTAACATATAGCTCATCCTTGCAAGGTGATCAATACGCCGCTATTAGATTTAATAATTCAATTACTGATGTTTATCCGTTAACTTATTATCAAAAAGAATTAAAACGAAATAACCTTACATACACTAATCATACACTGCCCATTGGACCAAAACCAATTAAAAAGTGGTGGAATGGGCTTGAAAATAAGACTGAATGGATTTTTGGTTTTAGTACAGGTATAATTATTATGTTAATATTTTTATATATTATTCTGAAGAGACGTTCTGATCCATTGGTAATAGCCAAAAGCTTTTTTCCAGAAGCAGGGTATGAAATCCAATTAAGTAGCAACAAATATCTAATTTTAAATAACGATAATTTAATGATGGCTTACCTTTGGGAAGATAAAGATGTTAAAAATATTAACTATATATACAAGCAAATAAAAAAATCTACACGAATAAAAAAAACTAAATATCTTTCGCTTGCAAAAGATAAAGTATATTTGATTTATAAGGATAAATTACCAACAAAGGATAATATTAATAATATAAAAACCACATATAATGTAGCTGCTATCCCTATATATTCCCGTACAATGGAGAAAAGTATCATTGAGAAAACATGTAAGAACTATTTAATAGAATTGGATAATCAATACATAAGTAAGATTGATCCTTATTTTGATACTAATCCTATAAACGATCCCTTGTGGTTCTTTGGCCGTAGAGACTTCATAGACAATATGCCACAAATTATAGTACAGGGTCAGCATATGTGTATCTATGGATTAAGAAAGGTTGGCAAGACATCGCTGATGAACTTCATTGCTTACAATTTCTCGCGTCATCCAATAGTTTCTATAGACTGTCAGAGAAAAGAACAAACAGCTAAAATTTATTATAAGGAAATATTAAAACAACTTACAGAAAGCCTAAAGTTTCATGGTATCAAAAGACTCAATTCCACCAATAAAATAAATGTTACAATAAATGAGGAGGAATTTCGTAATCAATTACTAAATATGCATGATATATGGACTAAGGCAGGGCATTCAGCACGATTTATTATATTTTTTGATGAAATAGACAGATTGTTCGTTGATAGGCAAATAAAAGATAATGAAGCTACTCTTCGGGAATATATGCAACTCTTTAGTGTACTTCGTCGTATTATACAAGAAAAACATTTTATTACTTTAGTAGTAATAACTTACAGCGCTGATATTAATAGACACAATAACTTACCATCCATAGGTGTCAATCCAGTGTATAACTTTTTTCAAGAAAAACCTTTAGGGTTTTTAAACACTGCTGACAGCACAGAAATGATAACAAAGATAGGGCTTTTGAAGGATATTACATGGGGACCAGATGCTGTAAAGCGCGTGTTTGATTACTGTGGAGGCCATTCATATATTAGCCGTTGTTTTGCAAGTATTGTCTGTGAGCAAGGAGCGCTTAAACACATAGACTACTCCCAAGTAGAAAAGAAGGCAGCAACAATAACTAGTAGTTTTGCAGAAAATCAAATAGGAAACTATTTTAAAGAGGTTATCTGGGATAATATAAGGGATGAAGAAAAAGAGTTGCTTAGTTTAATATGTAAAAAGGGTGAGAATGGTTTTAGCGAATCTGAAATGCCAATGAACATGTCGGAAGCATATGCAAATTTAAGAAATTTTGGAATCATAGTTAATAAAATGAGTTATAAATTATTTATATCATCCATTTTATTACAACGATGGCTCGAAAGGAGGGTGTGAGACCGTGTGCAATTCAAGTGTTTATAATAGCAGACAACCTGCTATTAACTCTTTTGTTGGTTATAATAACGAACTTAAAGATTTAAAGCAACGTTTAAAAGAGGGATGTTCCTTTGCCGTAATAGGCGGACGACGAATGGGTAAGACATCTTTTCTCAAAAAACTTGAGAAAGATTTAACCCCAGTTAATGCTTTAGCCAGTAAAAGAGCTATCCCTTATTTTTTAGATATGCTAGCTATAGACGACTTTACTACAGCCAATCTTTACAAAAAGCTGTATAACCTCGTTGTAAACGGTATCTCAGGAATTTCTGAGTGGGAGAACTGTAAGGATAATGAACACTATGACAATTTCATTGCTCATATAAAGAACGCAAAACCACATATCGAAAAGGAATATGGGGATAACTGGTATATAGTTTTTCTAATTGATGAAATAGATAGAGCAGCAAACAAACTTCCTAATGATTATTTTTTTGCCCAATTGCGTAATCTTTTAACAGTATCTGAATTAAAAGACTATTTCTGTATAGTAGTTGCAGGAGTTAATCTTAATAATCTAACCAAGGCAGGTTCACCATTTAATAATATTCTTATTCATCAATATTTGCACATCTTTAATGAAAGTGAGGCAAGAGAATTAGTTAAACTTAATTTTGCAAGTATAAACTCAGAGTGTGAAAAAATGTTATTTAATGTTACCGGTCGCCATCCTTTCTTAATGCAGGCGATATTAGAAAAGATTAGAGGACCAGTTAATGTTTTTTCAATTAACGAGGCAGTAGTCAGGTTTTTAAAAGAGCATACTGATTTTAAAGAATGGCTAAGGACTTTTAGCGATAAAGAAATAACACTTTATTATCTACTGTCTGAAAGTCCCGATAATAAACTTGATATTAACGCAATTAGGCAAAAAGTTTCTCGAACAATTCGTGCTGATATTGATGACTTATTACTTGTCTTAAAATATCATGGTATTATTGAACATAATAATCTTCAATCTCCTCGTATATCATCAACTATGTTTAAAGATTGGTTTAAAAAGCACTGTCCATATGATAATATTATTTTGCCTGACGCCGCCACTTTACAAAATGAAGTAGTTAATTTTATAAACTCAATAAACAGTGCAAATTTACAAATTAACCAGAAACAGATACTTCTTGACCTTGTAAACACAATTTCATCCAGTATTAAAAGCATGCAAGATAGTGATAAAACAACATACAAGACAGCACTTAAAACTACAACACAAAAAATATACGACATTCTCAATTCAGATGTAGCAAAAACATTTAAGGAATTTTACTGGTGGATTAATCTTATAGTAAAAATTGTAGGTAATTAATTATTATCTTTTGTTTGTTTACATTTTGCAGACCAAACGTTTTAGGAAGTGCATAGGCGCACTCCCGTAAGGGGTTTGGGAGTGCGTTACGCACCTTTTTCTCGAAAAGGGTTTCTCCCCGCTCCTCTATCTTTTGGTAGTCCTGAATGGGTAGTGGTCATATAATATTTTATATGTCTGTCATTGCGAGCGCAGCGAAGCAATCTCTATGTTAAAAGGCGAGATTGCTTCGCTGCGCTCGCAATGACAAATTTGTTATCTAACACTATCTATTCAGGACTACCTCTTTTTTTCCTTAAATTTTTACAATAACTTACTTTGCCACAAGTGAGTTAATTCATTTAAACTCGACGATAATGATGATAGATTTAAAGTAGCCCTATTTATTTCCTCTGCAAAGGAGTGGGTTTCTGTAGTCATTCTTGATACTGTTTCGATATCTATAGTAACTTGCTCAGCAGCAGCAGACATAGCCTCCGTCGCTGTTGCAATGGACTCGACTTTTGATTGCAAGTCATTAACATTGCGTACGATAAGGTCTAAAGAATTTCCTGCGGAAGTTGTCAGATTTACGCCTTCTTCCATTTGCCCAAGACCTGCCTTCATAGAGGAGACGGCCTTTTCAGTTTCACACTGTATTGATGCTATCATTTGGCTAATTTCTAAAGTAGCTTTAGACGTTTTTTCTGCAAGCTTTCTAACTTCATCTGCAACTACGGCAAACCCTCGCCCTTGTTCGCCAGCCCTTGCCGCTTCTATAGCTGCATTTAAAGCTAATAGGTTTGTCTGGTCTGCTATGTCATTTATCACATTAATAATAGCCCCTATTTGCTTAGAGCGTTCACCGAGGTTTGTAATAATCTGAGCTGAGGTTGATACTGTTGAGGATATACCCTTTACCTCTGTTATGGTTTTATTAACTACTTGTTTACCCTCTAAGGCATTATTTAGAGTAGATACGGTAGAAGAGGCTATATTTGACGTATTTTTGGCTATTTCACTAACACTTCGGGACATATCAGATGCAGAGGTAGCTACTGTTAAACTTTTCTCTTTACTTTCTGATATCCTGTGGATTATACCAAACACGTGTTCTTTTAATGTCTCAGAGGCATTGGACACATCCTCTGCCAAAGTCGCTACTTGCTCAATCATCTCAGTTAATGAGTCTTTCATGTTATTTAGTTCCATACCTAACATACTTATTTCGTTTTTCCTATAAGTGTTTGTACCTTCTGCCGACATATTTCTCTTTGCAATAGCATGTGCTAACTCTATACCGTCTCTAAGTGGTATTGTTATACTCCTAATTAAGACATACACCAGCATAAAAGAACATAGCATAACAATTGCCACGGTTACTAAAGCTATATATTTTTTGTAATTAAGAGAGTTTATGCGTTCTTGTAATAAAACATCCAGCTCGTTTATAGCACCTTGCCATAAGTCATTATTTGCCTTTGTTACGTTATTTAAAGCAAGGGTAAACTCTTCCTTATTTAATATAATGGTATCAGACTTAAGTACTTTGTTATTTATTAAATCTAACAATGTATTTACGACACTTGCATAGTTAGTTAAATGATTTTCCAGTTTTGTTTTAACGTTACCAAGCGGGTTTTCTTTAAAGGCGATATTTAGATGCTTGGATATATAGTCTAATCTTGATTTAAAAAGCCCGGTTAAGACAACAAATTGAGTTTTTTCATCAGAGGTGAGGATTTGGTGTTTTATTGTAATATATGTAAGTACTCCAATTTGTTGAAAAATATCGGTTGTTTCATTTAGGTGTACTACAACATTATCCATAAGGTAATAAGTATCAAGGTCTGGATCAAGGATGAGATTAGAATTATCGCCAACTATTCCAATTAGCTCCATAATATTGGCTATAAGTCCAACAATATTTTCTTGTACTTTTTGTGATTTCCACTCCTGCCACTTACCGTTAAACTCTTGAAATTGCACGGAGGTTTTTAGCTCTTTGCCGTATTTACGTTCGATTTGCTCAAGTTCTCCTAATATTAAATCAATCTGTGCTACCATCGCTGTAGTCTTACCTGCATTGCCTTTATCTGCAAGAGATAATCTAAGTGTAGAAAGTCCCCCTATGAGTTCATTGAGTGGTCTTAAGTAGTTTGTTCCTATAAGCTCCTTTTGGGTAAACTTAATAGCTATATTTTTTTCACTAACCAGTAGATACAGTAATATTAATATTGGCACAACAAACAACAAGCATATGGCGCTTAGTTTTTGCCAGATTTTTAAGTTGTTTATTATATTCATAAGACATGTTTCTCCTTCTTATAAACTAAGGATGAGAAAACTGCTGTCGCTCTCCCCTACGTGCTTCTTAGTCTAACTAAAAAGCACTATTGGCGCTTAGTATAGCAATAATCACTGTGTCTTGTCATTGCTCAGCGTGTAGAAAGTTATAAATATTATTAAAAGCGATGAAGTTTCCTAAATAAAACAGGTCATAGTTGGTCAGCAGGCTTGTATAGTTTGCATAATTATCTATAAAAGGCATAAAAGAGCTTTTCACTCTGGTGGGTAGTTCAGATATTAGAAGTTCTTTCATATATTCCAAAAAATACTCATCCATATTAAACTGTGGCTCAAGGTGGTGTATAACTCCTTTTACTGTAAACACTGATTTTCTAAAAAGCAATAGATTATCAGGAAATGTTATACCACTTTTGACAACTGTATCTACGAGATTGAGTGTTTTTTCTATCAGGCTACGTCTTGCATTACAATCATAGTTATCGAAGGCTTGCATAAAGGTATGTTCAAAGTCTTTAAAAACAAAATTATTTTTAGCTAACCTTAAAAGTGCATTGAAGGCGATGTTTTTATTGTCAAGAAATACCCCGATAGCTGTCCATAGTATAGCATGTCTTTCCTGCCTTGAGAGTTTTCCGGTTAATGCCCAATCAAGAAAAACCACTTTAACCGCCTTGTCATCACCTTGCACGACAAAGATATTGCCTGCATGTGGGTCGCCGTGAAATAGGCACATGGTAGTTTCACAAAACAAAGTGTAGCATATAATCGCCCTTGTTATTGCCTTGCAACAGTCAATACGCTCTTGCCGTGTCAGCTGTGCCTCTGTGATTTTAGTACCTTCTATTTTTTCCATTGCAGTTACATTTTCATTTGAAAACGAAAAGAGGGCAGGTACTTTTAATCCATCATCTTTTTTATAAAAATAAGCCGCTTCATATAAATTATTTTGCTCTTTAATTAATGATACCTCATTTTTAAGTAAAGTGCTGACATCTTTTAGCGTATCAATAAAGTTGAAGTTCAAAAGCCCGTAGGTTTCCCTATTTTTACTGTAGTAGAGCGCCAATCCGTCAAGTAGTGCAAGCTCTTCGTTTAGGTAGGCACAAATGTCAGGTTTGATAATCTTAAAAACCCCGTTGGATTCTTTAGCAGCGTCTTGCCATTTAAATGATGCAACAACGGCTACGCTTGCCTCTGACAGTATATGATTATCTATACATATTGCGTACTTATCAATATTATCTTTCAGGGCACTTTCTACAAACCGTTTAAAGTATAATATATTAGTTGTAATAATGCCGTTTTCAAGTTTAATAAGCCAATGCCGAAAAGACTGCTCGACATCCGGATTTCTCGCAATAATCTGCCCTAACTTATATAGCACCGGTATTTTGGTTGCAAGCCCTATTAGCCTTTCAGGCGTTGAGACATCCGTAGTGTTTGTTTCTATTGATAACTGGTGTGCTATTAAGTCTATTAATCTGTCCTTGGAAATGCCCATTAATAGAAAATATGCACCATCGTATACGAGTTTTGTGTATTTGTGGTAAGGTTTTGGTATACATTGGCAAAGACCGGTTATTGTTATAAGTTTATCTACAATTAAATGTCTATAATCTTCAAAAGCCTCCCATGTACGAAGTCTATTCGTTACTATAGAGACATCGTCAGATAAAATATTAATAAATTCAAGTAATGTGCCATTCATCATAAAAAGTGCTGTAGTATACCCAAACAAATATTAGGGGCTAACCTATGTGAGGGAGGGTGTGTAGGCACACCTCCCTGTGTGTCTTCGCATCTTCGCCCTTACTTTTTTATATCTAATTAAGCAGTTATTCTTTCTATTAATTCCTGTAAAATCTGCTCAGCCTGGGCATTATCAATTTGACAGGTACCAGCGTTTGCATGTCCTCCACCGCCGTACTGAAGCATAAGCTCACCTATATTTGTACTGGAGGTCTTATTAAATATGGACTTACCAACGGCAAATACGGTGTTTTGTTGCCTTAAACCCCACATGACGTGTATGGAGATATTACACTGGGGGAAAAGGGCATAGATTATAAATCTGTTACCGGCGTAGATGACCTCTTCATTTTTTAGATTTAAAACAACAAGGTTTTTGTATACTGTAGCGCAACGTTTAATTTGTTCTTTAAATTTCTTCTGTTGTTCGTAATATAGGTTGGTTCTTTCTTGAACGTCCGGAAGGGCTAAGATGTCTTCTACCGAATGTCCTTTGCAGTAATCTATGAGGTCCATCATTAAATGATAATTAGATATTCTAAAGGTTCTAAAACGACCAAGCCCTGTTCTGGCATCCATGATAAAATTCATCAAATCCCAACCAGTCGGATTAAGAACATCTTCCATTGAAAACTGAGCCGAATCCCCTTTATCCACAGCAACCATCATATCTTCAGATATGTTTGTAAACCTATCTTGACCACCATAATAGTTATACACCACACGTGCTGCTGATGGAGCTGTTGCCTCTATTATGTGATTATCTCGTTTGCCTACCCGTATGGTTTCACTTAAATGATGATCAAACACCAAGTACGCACCTTCAACATAGGGAAGATTTGTTGTTATGTCACTTGAGGTGATTTCTATTTTGCCATCTTGCATGTCCTTGGGATGGACAAACTTTATATCATTTAGTATATCCATGTCTTTTAGTAATACAGCACAAACAAGGCCATCAAAATCACTTCTTGTAACTAACCTATACTTTTGCTTTTCTTGAGGCATTCTTGTTCCTCCCTTTTTTATTTTTTCTATATCATCAAGCTTTTAAAACATAAGTAGCAAATTAGGAAGGGTCTTGGTGTACACACATAATTAATCAGAGGATTTGCCCCCTAACTTCTTTTTGACAGCAGCCTTTACGTTTTCAATAAAGGAAGCGGTTTTCTCCCTTGTGCCTTCCGTTTGAACTTCTATTGCATCCGTCATATCAAAAAAGGTATTAAACAGCTTTTTCATAAATATGATAAACCAATCAACAAAGGTTGTCATTATTAAAAACATAGTTGTCATTAAAATGAATAAGATAATAACAAACCACGGATTTACACCTATCATATCAGCAAATGTGTCTCTGCCCACATCGCCCCAAGTTTGTAAGGTTGGTCCCCATGAAGAGTAGAAAAACTCCGCATAAAAAACTGACCCTGCAATCATACCCAGCATGGCTGGGATGGAATCAAGCATACCCTCACCTAAAGCACCTGCTGCAGTCCCCGGACAATACCCTACAATAGCAATAGCAGCACCAAATAACAATCCACCCAATATTTGAGGGAAGATTATCGTTTTTGGAACTTGCAGTTCTATTATGCCAAAGTCTTTAAATAAAAAGAGTAAAAACATGGCTACCATAATTAATGGAGCCCCAATGCGAAATATTGTAAAGTCATTTAATCGAAAAAGACCAGTAACCACATCATATTTGCAGGCTCGCCCCTTTTGTAATACAATGCCAAAGATTAACCCTATAATAAAACCACCATATAGCTGCGTTGGCCCCGCAAAACCACCTATTGTCTCTTCTAAAAAGATATGACTAAGCCTAGATATAAATTCTTCCCACATAATAAAAACTACTCCCTTTTTATAACGATTGTTCTACTTCTATAAAACAAAAAAGTAACCAAAACACCGCCTATCCAAAGCGACATCATAAATATAAACCCGGCAGGTGCTAGTTGAATAGAGCCTGAAATTAACATACCACTAACACAACCACCGCCAACCCTTGCAGCAAAACCCATAAGCCCACCAGCTAAGAAAGCCCACATCCAACGCTTCATTATAGATGGACCTTTCGACTCTTTCCATATCTCAGGCACAAACCGCACTTTGAAATCCCCTGAATATCTTGACGAGAGGAAACTACCGGTGATTACACCCAATATAAGCGCAGATGTCCAATCTATATACGGTTCATAAATTGTAAAATATTCTAACTCTTTTTCTATGCGCTCTGGCGATATAAGATACTCAATAATAGCCCCCATAACAGTATAACCCCTCGTTATACCTAATGCCCTTTCAGACATATAAAAAGAAAGCACCTCAACTAAAGCAAAGGCGATGCCAGCAGGCACTGGCCACCACCGTTTAGGTTTACCTAAAAACGAAAAAAACACCGACGCAATCAATGGCCACGGATTTCTTAAAAAAACAGTAAAGGCAAACCCTGCAACAATCATACCCCACCATCTCGGCCATATTACAAACACCAGTATAGAAAGCACTGCTATAGGCCACGCACTCTTTACCATTATAGCAGCAACGAAAGACAACAGATAGAAAAAAGACACAACTATAATAGGAAACTTTTTTTCAGCCATTTTTATAAATCCTTAAATTAAAAAAAATAAAAAATCTATCGTAAATTAAAACAAACACCAGACAAACATCAACTTCTAAACAAAAGCATATAAACACCGCCAATCTTGTTTAAAAGACAACATGTTCAAACACCCTACACCTACCATTTAATAAGAGGTAAATTATCACGGTCTTTAAAAACCCCGATAGTTATTAAAAAAATGTCTAAAAAATACCACATACCAAACCCCCCCATCGTAAAAAACATCAAAAATCCAGTGCCAATCTTTTTAACATAAAAACGGTGTAAACCTGCCCATCCAAAAAACATACAAAAAAATAACGCTATCAAGCGACTATTTGGCGACACCAAGACCTTCCTTTCCATTTAAGCACCTCCCTTATCTTAATAAATTTACAATAAACAACACACCTACTGACCAGCAACCAAAGTACACTGCCTTGTATAAGTACCAAATATACTCAAATTTTCTTTATTAATTGTGTATATTTCTTGTATACCGGCAGCCTTCATAGCCGACTCTATACTGGCATCACCAACGGAAATAGCGCCAAGAAACGAATGTATGCACGTTCTCCCTTCCTTAGAGCCACTCTTAGCTGTCCCCATCCCTACTGGAGATTTGTAGTCTGTATATATCCACCCAAAAGGACCATCTGCTACAAACCCACACGATGACACCACTGACACCATTACAGATAAAATTATAATTAAAAACACTTTTTTTAACATAAAAACCCCTCCAAATCAAATGATTCTAACATAAATTAATACAATTCTAAAAGTTACACAATAATTTTGTCAACAATATTCTTTAAAAAGGCCTCGGTACTCCTTTAAAAAAGAATAATGGCCTACCTTACAGTATTAAAGCATTGTTACCAGTTGTGTTTTAAAATTGTTTTTTTTATTTTTGTTATGATAACATGAAAATGTGTGTTATTCAGAGATATATGCACATCTTGTAAATTGGAACTAAGGAGGTATGCTATGGAAAAGATAGGGATAATGGATAGTAGGATAGTGTCATCCGTGGTAAACAAATATCAAGACGGTTCAAGTAGAGATTGTATAGAATACAGAGGTAAATTTACTATTGATGAATTATCAAAAAAATTGTATGAGGTTTATACTGCTTGTCAGGATGATAATTGGGATGGCTATGAGGCTTACGCCTTGACATATGCTGTTTATAATAAAGCGTTATGTTTAGCAACTGATAACATACCGTGTACATCTCCCATGCCAGACGTTGTACCTGAGCCTGATAATGGCATTGGTTATGAGTGGGAATTAGACGATGATAATTATTTGATTATTAGTGTCAATGAAACCGATGAGATAGCATACATAGCAAAGATAAAAGGGAAAAAAAATATTAAAACAGTGGGTGCTGGTGAGATTAAAGAGTTGATAGCAAATAGTTTAGCGGAAATTTATACAAATTAGGGGAAATAATTTTCATCGTGGCCAATGCTGTTTTCGTTAAGGTTAAAATAGCATTGGTTTATATATCACGTCGTTTTCTTGCTTTAACCCAAATTCTTCTACGATATCTTCTGGAATTGGCAGTTTTTCCAAATTTCTTGGTTCTACCTTAAGTGCACCACTACCATAACTTTTACCGATTAGCGATAGATTTTTAAGTGTTTCAGGATGGTTTAACACATTTAGTAAACTTATAACAAATTGTTCGTCGTCGAGATATGGATAAACACATAAAAAACCATTTAAAGGTAGAGCGCCAACCTTATTATTTATAAATCTAGAGCTTCTTCTTCCAAGGTAAGCAAACAATATCTTCGGAACATCACGTTTTTCCATTTTATACCATGGATTACGTGTTTTTATTAGAGCACGCCTTGGTAAACCAATTTGCTCTCCGTAATTTACATATTGTCTAACACTTTCTGAAAAAGTGCTTATATCTCTTCCATCCAAATGAAATAATAGAGTTGGATTTCCTTTTTTATCAATTTCATTCACAATATCACTTGTCAATTCGAAACCTTGGATATTTCTCGTTCTGCTTATTGCAGTATGCAATAAATCATCAGGGAGTTTTAAGAGTTTGGCCTTATTTGCTGTTAAAAAAAAGAAGTCATTTGCCCCTGTTGCTATACCACGCTTTACTTTTGCAAAACAGTGTAAATGATATTTGTAAATACCAACATTTGTTGGAATTCTTGTTAAACCAGTAGCTATTCCTTCTTCTATTTCCCTTTGATAAACCTCTATTGCATTGGTACAGTTATTTGTAAAATTGGATTTAACTAAAGTTAATAATTCGTTTATTTGTGGCTTTAAAACCTTTATCCATAAGAAATTATTTTTAGGATTAGTATTTTTTATAAAAAATACAATTGGATTGACATCTACTCCTGGAAAAGGAGTAGCATCATGAGCAAAAGTAATAACAGCTTCAATCATAAAATTTTTTGCTATCCATGCCCATAGTTTTTTAGCAAAAACGCCTTCACAGGTATCGGATGGCATGATAAAAGCAAGTTTGCCATTTTTTTGTAATAACCCCAACGCTTGAATAAGAAAATATATATGCAAACCAGCTCGTGCATCAATTTTATATCCCAAGTGTTTTATACATATTTTTTGCAGCGCACCTTTTAATTCATAAGATAAGCGATGATGTCTTATATATGGAGGATTAGCCACTATTGCTCCAAATGTTTCTGTAGGCGAATTAAATATAAAATCCCTATATTCAATTTTACAATTATACACCTCAACATTAAGAGGCTTCCAATAGTTAATGATACTCTTATCATTATCAATGCCATAGAATAAGTTTTCTTTACATAATGTATTTCTTAGAGCATTAAAAAAAGCGCCTTTACCCACTGCTGGGTCGAATATTTTAACATTGTTTGCCAAAACGTACTGAACCATTGCAGATGCTATCCAATCAGGTGTCCAAAATTGCCCTCTATCTCTTAATCTTTCACGTTCAGACCGATTTGTCGGTAGTTCTTGATGTTGATTATCTATCATTATTTATACCTGCTAATACATTAAGGGCATCTGGTAATATTTTTAAACTTCCACCTTCAAAACGTACATAAGGTAAGATATGTCCATTTTTATCTTCTATATAATCTGGTTGCAGTTGCGGTTGTTCCTCTGAAATGCCAACAGCATAGGCATATTGATAATAATATTTATATATTATCTTTTGTGTTGTTGCACCTGTCGGTGCTTGAAATGTTTGTATTGTTGGTTCAATTAGTCCTTCTTCTATTAGCACTTTAGCACGATTTAAGCTTAGGCCATAAGCCCGGTCATAAAATACATGCCATATATGAATCTCAATATTGTTATTATTTTGCCATTGAAATAGTGGTTGCATATCTTCTTTTTTAATAATAACCGTAGGTAGTACAGCATTTTTCTTAAGACCTAATTTACCGCCCAGTCTCCTTTGTGGTTTTAGGACACTCTTATAATCAGGCATTTTTTCCGCAATTCAAAGACTGTTTTCACATTCGATTGCCATCATTGATAAACCAAGCAAATCTCCTAAGTCTTTTTCTTTAATAAAGGGAAGCTCTTCATAACCACCAAAAGTGTCTACAATATTGTCAACTTTTACTCTATCCTGCTTTTTAAAGACCAATAAGTCTGGTCTTTTTATGTCTCTCAACCCCGCTGCCTCAAGACGTTCAAAGTATAATTCGAATTCCCTTACATTATCATTTGGAGCAGTTCCGCTTGGTCCATATGGAATTGAATAAAATCGGTCTGTACTATTTATCGCATTAAGCAATCTTTTCTCACTCCATACACCCTGAGACCATCTCATTAAAAAATCACTACCTCTTAAGCGTCGTGGATTTAAAATAAAATTTATCCACGAAATATTTGAAATACCCCTAAACCTAAACTCTATGTTTTCCTCTGAAATAGCTAATGCTTTTTCAAAGTAATCCATACAAACATCATTTTGTACAGGCACAGTCAACCGTTTTTATCCCTTTAATATACCAAAGGCCTTTTTAGCGCTTTCAACAAATTTCGTATATACATCATCAAAACCGTGTTCTGCCTTTATAGCGTTAACATCAGATTGTATGGGTTTTTTAAGCTCTTCCCTTTTTTCAAAAAGCCTATACTCTGATTGTAAATTCTTCTCAACCTCCGTCTTTATAATGCTAACTTGCTCATGTTCCAGCATTTCCGCAATATCAGACAACGAATGCCCTAAAAACGCTGATAACTCAAAACCGTTTTCATCCTTAGTTATAAGGCGCAGTTCCTTGACACCACTTGTCTTATTTTGCTGCTCATAGATAATCCCCATCGCCTTTGCAATCAAAAAGTATGGAAGCCCCTCCTCTACAAGTTCACGAACAGAGGGCACAAACAGACTTGGATACATGGAAACGTCCCCTTCCGTGTGCAGCTCTAAACAGGCTCGCTCTTTACCTATCTTTTCAAGCCGTTGGTCGTACTTTTGACGCAAAAACTGTAATATATTTAAAAACCGTAAAGGAAACATATTGGTAATGCTTATCATTGTTATTTCATTTTGTTTTAAATCGGTCTCTATTATTTCTGGCACAACGGTAGAACTCTTTTTAAAAGCCTCCTGCAACTGCCCTAAAAACTCTTTATGCTCAGGTGTCTTTGGCATCATCACAGTAAATTGTGAAATACAGTTAGGAGAACTTGGAATGCCCGGTCCTTTTTTTTGTCTTTCAATTTCTGTAAAAATGACGTAATTGCCAGCATACTTTACCATATTACTGACAAAGCCATAAAGCATATGTGGGTCTGCACCATACTGTTCCTTGAGTTTTTCTATAATGTTAACACCGATAATTTTATCTCTTTTATCTTCAATTAAATTATCGTGCGTACGCTTAGCACTTTGTTCACATTCTTTTTCAAGTATATCAATAAACTGCTCAATGCCGATGCGCTCATTAAAACGCTTAAAGCCGGGGTTTTCACCAAGCCCCTCAACTAAAGCATTTCTTACCTGATTAGCCTGAGTCTTTTGAGCATTTTCATCTTTAATAAATCTCATATTTATAGCCCTGACCTTCTCAGGATTATAAAACCGTATCATATGCTGCTTTAGGTCTTTTGCCCCTTCATCGTTAATACGCTGTGCTATTTGATTTTCAAACCGTTCGGAGGCATTTTTAATCGTATTGATACACTTATCCACCTCGTTTTTTAAATCAGTCAGCTCATTTATAAATTCCTCTAAAAACCCCTTAGCAAACGTCCATGCCTCCACATAGGTCTTAGACGTATACATATCCTGTAGATACACTGCCTGAGAGTCAAGTAGCCTGTCCTTTTTGCCAACAAGTCCGCCTATTAAACCAGTACTTGCCCACTGGGCATAGTTAGCCTTCACCTTATCAAGGGCAAGCAGCTCATTTTGCCTATGCTTAGTAATTTTACTATCGGTATCCAAAAGACGCTCCCCTTTATACACCAATAGGGACTCAAGCAATCTGCCTATCTCAAAGGTCGAGCGTATACCGCTTCGCCAATTATCAAAGAGCTCGGACTCTATAATTTTACGCAAATATTTAGCAATCTCACGCTTAGCCCTTGTCTTTAAATTATAAAACTGCTGCACCCCCAACCCGCGATAGTCCTCACCATAACGCTTGGCACACAGCTTACCAAGCTCATCAAGCCACTTGCTTTTATCCGAGGATTCCCTAATTAAAGACTTAAAACTGCCTATTATGTCCTGCCAATCTTGCCTAATCGGCTTCCAAAGCTTATTTCCTATGTCTTCATCCAGTATTCCAGTTGATAAACATATGTTTTCATCCGCCATACGCCATCGCTCAAGCACATCCTTTTGTCTTACGTATTCGTTAAAATCCTGAATTTTGGATTCGTTATAAAACCCCACACTATCAAGCCAATTGTTATATAGAAGCTGTAACGCCGATTGCCTTGTAAAATTATAGGTTAAGTACTCAAAAATATCATCTTCCGGATTAACAAGCCTCTTTATGCCAAAGGCAAGAAACCGCTTGCTCCTTTGTGGGTTTTTTGAGCCGGGCTCAGTTTCTGGTGAGCCATCACCATTTTCAGCATTTTCCATCCTCTTTAAAGTAGGCCAACCGTCAGACTCCACTATCTTTTGGTACAAAAAGTCCGACACAATATTGGGCATTTCCTTAGAGACATCCATCTTCATGCCGTTTTCATTTTCATTGCTAAACACATAACAGCCATTAAACGGGTCCTGAGGCTTAAGCCGCCCCGTACCGGCTACATCATATGGCTGATACACCCCTACACTTAAGGCATTTAATTCCATTAAGTTTGCATAACCATTTGCATGGTAATTACCAGTATCCCAACCATGGGGCGGATGCTCATCCGGCAGCAGCGTATACACAATTATCTGGTGTTTTTTAGGGTCGTTATAAAGCTTTCTCGTTTGACAAATAACGTCTATTAAACTGCCACTTCCAGTCCCCCCGGCAAGGCCACAACATATATGAAAGGTTACATCCGATATGCCGCTTTTTTGCTGTAATGAATTAACAAGACTTGGCAGTCTATCATTAAAAGCCTTTACATTTGCAGCAAAAAGAAAACGCCCCAGCCTCCGCTTTTGCCCACCAAGGGTCTCACCCATTATGCTATTTAAAATATCCTTCCACTGCCTACTATCACCAATCCAATTTTTAATACCCGGATAGTTTGCAATACTTTCAAGCACAGTTGCCAAATTAGACCCCTTTATCAATAATTGGCTAGCCTTTCCTAACTGAATGCTTGTGCCAAGTATCTTCCACGTTGGATCGTTTAGGTCCATCATCTCTGCACTGGAATCTATATATAGGTAGCCTATATATACATTATCCGGGTTTTCATCTCTAAACTCCTGATATATTCTCTTTCTAAAGGCACGCATAATCTTACCACCCGTGCCACCTAAGCCAATTATAAAATGATTACCGCCCATTTCGTTCTCCTATATATTAAGAAAAGAGATTTGCGGGGGGAAACCCTTTTAGGCAAAAGGGTTATCCCCCCGCACCCCCTTTCCTAAAACTTTTAGCGTGTTATCTCTTTAGTTATACTTATACATTTGCTATACTCTAACTAAAAATTCCTTAACTTAATGCAGCAATTCTCATTTTGGATGATATGGCAATAATTATGCCACCTCAAAATGGGCATAAAATCTGTACTTGACATTTTGTATATAAATATGTTTATAAACTTAATCTTCCAAAATTAGAATTGCTGAACTTAATGGCATTGACCTCCCGTTATCCGCCGCATCCTCTACCTTTTTTATTTATTTGCATACAGACTTTGAAGGCGTAAGGGATGTGGGAGTTCGCCAATATAAAGTAGATCGCCTTTACCTAGTAGTTTAGCGGCTTCTTTATATCGTCCGCCTAGTATGATTTCTGAATCTGCCTCGCTAGCTGTTTTAAGTGCTATTCTACCCGGTAGATTTGCTCTAATAAGTGGAGTTACCACCTTTGCCTCTGGTCTTTGGGTAGCTATAAGCAGATGGATTCCAGCTGCCCTTGCCATAGCGCCCAGTATTTTAACATTAGTTTCAAGTTGTTCCTTTATTGGTTTTTCTGTCATAAAGTCTGCAAATTCGTCAAATATAATTACAATTCTATATAATGATTCTTTTTTATAGCTGAGTATATCTATGCACCCGGCATCTTCAAATAGTGCATATCGGCGGCGCATTTCGTTTTTAATATCTTCCATTAATGAGATAGCTTCTTCCTTTTCTTTAACAATTGGGTACATAAGCCATTTCATATCTTTAAACTCACCAAATGTTACTCGTTTTGGGTCAACGAGGACTATTTTTATATCGTTTGGTGAATATCTTAGAGTAAGGCTTGTGATTAATGCCCGCAGAAATTCGCTTTTACCGCTGCCGGTGGTACCACCAATTAAGAAGTGGCAGTTACTGGGGTTTGACAGTTGTGCTTCAACCAGTTTACCGTCTATATTAATGCCTATAGGTATTTTTATGTCTGTTGGGTGGTTTGTGCTGGGTTTTATGAAATCTTCTAATTGTGGAAAAGTGCGGTTGCGGCATGGTATATCAACGCTAAGGTATCCGGCTTGCGGGGAGATTATGGGTGGGGCTATCAATGATAGCTGCACCTTTATATCTTTATCGAGGGCTACTATTTTGTTTATTTTAACATCCTTGTGTGGTTTTATTTTTATTCTATCATAGGTTACGCCCTTTATGTATCCTAAATAGTCTGCGTTTATTTTGTGAGCCTTTAGAAGGTCTATTAAAGGTGCTCCGTGGGTATTATCTTTAAAAAAATCCTCACATTTCTTTTGTTGTGGACACATGGTGCAAAGAAATGGTTGTGTGGTTTTTGGTGGTTTATTTGGCATGGAGGCGGTCCATTTAAGCCATAGCACCATTTGAGACAGTTTTAGAGGGATAAGTTTATTTACTGTATCTTCGAGTTCTTTGTGGGAAAAGGAGTATTCATTCCAATTAGGTATTACGCTATAAATAACTGAATCTATGGGAAGTCCTTTAGTTTTTGTCAGTATAAAGCCATACAAAGCGGCTTGGGCTAAGGTGGGCGTGGGGTCTTTTAATTCATATGCCTTTAGTTCAACGACTTGTAGTTGTTGACGTTCAAAATTATACAGTAGGCTATCGAGGCGTCCGTTGATTTCTATGTGGTTATCCTCTGATAGTTTGAATATGTGACTTACTTTTAATTCTTGGGCTATGAAGGTATTTAGTATAAGGTCGTTGCTATCACAAAAGCGGCGATTTTGTATTAAAAGTGCTGTCCATTTTATGATTAATTTTTTAAAACCATCCCATAGGTTTAGGAGTTTTTCGGCATATTGGCTGTTGTTTTCGATATAGATGAAAAATATCTGTTCATAAAAGACTTGTTGTAGGGCTGAGGCGGTGTCGTTTAGGTTAATTTTATCGGCTGAGGGGGTAAATAGCGTATTAACGGTTGGGTCTTTTTTTATTACTTCGACAAACTGAGTTGCTAATTGATGAAATGCTGAGCCTAAACCAATAATGGCATCTTTTGGCAGGAAGAGGCTGTCGCCGCCAAAACGCTTAACTAAATAAAAGAGTCTTGGGCATTCAAAGGCGAGCCGAAAATCCGTTACAGTGAAACTTGCGGTATTACGCATACGAATTTTTTATCCTTTTGGGCTTTTGAATCTACATATTTAATTTTCTTTTCTTTGCAAAGCTGGTCAATAAACCCATCGAAGGTTGGAATCGTTAGGTATGTATATTTATTAATAACTTCTCGCAGGGCCTCTAAGCCCAAAAATTTCTGAGTGGCTACAACACTGTATATGTATTCTTTAATGGCATGATGCTCATCTGTTGCGTTTACATTTGTAGGTACGATTAAACCGAGCTCTGTTAGTAGTTTGCAGTCATTAAATTTATTAATTGTGCACATTAATTCATTAAGTTGTGCTAAGTCGGGTTCTTTATCACCGACCACTAATTCCTTTGAGCATGCCTTATTTACCAAATTATGATATGCTGATAAAAACTTTATGGAATCTAATGATGGCTTAATGTGTATGATTTGTTTTTGTTTTAATAGGGCATCATAAATCTGAAAGCCCTTATTCGATTTATTGCCAACAGTGCCTTCTCGGATTAATATCAGCTTATCACAAATGTTTTCCTTAGATGCAAACTCCAGTGCCTCCATAATACGGCAAAATAGGTTTAAATTCTTATCTTCTATCCAAACTAAACCTGTAGTGCTATGATTTTTATCCTTATACTTTAGAGAAAAATCCGGCACTAATTGTCCGTAGGTTTTGCCTTTGCCTTTTATCGGTGGAAGAAATTTGGGTATTATGTCTGTAAATCCCAGTGCTTGTATTGCTTCTTGCAGCATTTTTAATAGGTTTTGAGATGATATTTGGTTAATAGCGGTTGCTTCATAGTTTGTGCTCCAGACGATTCTGAAGTATTCCTCTATTGGGCTTTCCTCTATTGTGGGTTTATCTTCTTTTTTAGTTTTAGTAATACCATCCTTATATTCTTGATATATCCTTCGTCCTAGTTCCAGTGCTGTGCGGATTAGTATAGTTTCTTTGGTTTTATTTTCTTTTTTAAATATATCTTTAGATAGTGGATATATGGTGGAGTTAGGTTTATTGTTAGACACTTTAGAATGTATTTTATTAAGATGTTTATGCCACAATGTTTCTACCTGTTCCCATTTAATAGGTTCTAATTCTATCTTACTATTTATCCTAGCATTGTCAGCCGTCTGTATATTTTTTTTATACAAGTTAAAGGTGTCCATAATCATACTAATAATTACAAGAAAGCTGGTGTTAGGATAGTTAGTGTGCATTGTAGTGTTGAAATCAAACAATGGTTGTAGTTGTAGTTTGCCGTCATTTTTTGGAATATTATCAAGTTGGTCATAGCACAGGACTATTGGTTGGACACGACGTGCTAAAGAGCCTATGCTGTTTATAACCTTTTGAGCGTCTTCTTCTGATTCAATAGACCGAACGACCCCTAATGCCTTTAAATCTTCATCATCTAATATTTCTCCCCTTAGCCAACTATTAGCAATGAATTTTTTGTTTTCATCTTTTAAGTAAAAAAGCGCCTTTAATAAATCTTTTGGTACATTAAACGCTTGGTAGGTTTGTCTAATGTATGTGATAAAGGCCTCTTCACTATTTAATGAGGAGTTTTCTATAAGTTTATCTATAAACAGAATGAGCTGTGGTTTTTCTTGTGGATACATTAGGCTTTCTACAAGTTCCCATAATGTGTGCCGCCATATACGTTCGCCGTCAGCCCATGGACCTATATAAACGTAAAGTGCCTTATCGTTTAGCTCCCTCTTGAGCCTTCCTAACAGATAGCTTTTTCCAGCCCCCGAATCTCCAAGCAACAAAATAGTGCGTAAGATGTTGTCTTGTCGTATTTGTTCGATATTGTTTTTAATATCCTTAACAATTTCTTCATGTATGGATGATACTGTGGCGCCTTTGTCTGTATTTTGCTTCCAAAAGTTACCTTCTGAAAACGTTAGTGGATCAAATGGATTAAGCTCAATTTTAATTATTCTATCTATTTCGCCATAATCATCCTCACCTTTTGCTAACATACACTCTCCTCTATCAAGATACTTCATTTAACAATAATATAAAAAAACGGTCCACCTATAGGCTGGGGTATCCCTGCATTTTTTTGCTCTTTAGTATATTGAGAAACCTCTTGTAGCGTACTAAGTTTAATTTTATCTTCATTGACTAATTTGTACAGTATATTATCTAAAGCATCACGTTGTAAACGGTTTCCTATTTTTTCTCTCAGATGGAAAATCGGTAAATAGTTTTCAGTTCCCAACTCGGCATCTAACTCTTTTATAAGATTAAGAGCCTCTTCATCGCTTAGCGTTGGCCCAACGACTTGTTCTGTAACGGTAGGTTGCAGCAGCAACTGTCCCTTTCTAATAAATTGTATATAGTTTTTAAACATTTTAAGAGAGATAATCGGTGTCTTACCATCAGTAGGAAGAAATTCATATAATAAAAACTGCTTACCATGTTCGCTAATACTTATAGAAATACCAGTTTCGACTTCTATGAAACCTTGCTGAACTAAATCTTTCATTAAAGATATTATATCGCCCACTAACTCCTTTATAGCCTTTCTATTAGGAGTTATCTTTTTAGGGTCGCTTTTACTTTTACTTTTGGAGCATTCTTTTAATACAATTATACTATCTTTACTTAGTTGAGACTCTTTATTTTTTAGTTCCTCCTTGCCAGTTGCAGTGAGCCATAATTTGGTGATAGGTTCTTTGATGTCTAATAGGTTTAAATTAGACAGTTTTTTACAAATGTCGTTAACATTTACCTTTGTAGCATCTGATTTTGGTTTTAAATCATTCCACTTATCAGTACTATAATTTTCACAACCTATAAGGTTTAATAATAATTTAATATCTATAGCATCTAATTTTTCCATGGTATATATTATACCAGTTTAAATATTAAAATCCTACAACAATTTTTTACATACACCTGTGCCTATTGTAAAATTTGCCAGTGCTTGCCTCTGTATATTTCAATATGATATATTCTAAAGGAAGGTGTTGTTTGTAAACTTTTTTAAATATAAGGAGAAAAGATGAAAAAATTTGTATGCACAATTTGTGGTTATACCCACGAGGCAGATACACCGCCAGCTAATTGTCCGCAGTGCGGTGCGCCAGCTGGGAAATTTGTAGAAAAAAGTGCAGAGGGATTATCCTGGGCAGATGAGCACAGAATAGGCGTTGCTAAGGATGTGGATAAAGAGATAGTGGAAGGGCTTAGGGCTAATTTTATGGGTGAGTGTACGGAAGTTGGGATGTATTTAGCCATGAGCCGCCAAGCAGATAGAGAGGGGTTGCCGGAAGTCGCTGAGGCATATAAGAGGATAGCCTTTGAAGAGGCAGAACATGCCGCTAAGTTTGCTGAGCTACTGGGTGAAGTACTAGTCCCTAATACAAAGGCAAATTTAAAAGCCAGAGTGGAGGCTGAAAATGGTGCTTGCATGGGTAAAAAGCAGCTAGCTACAAAGGCAAAACAGCTTAATTTGGATGCTATTCATGATACAGTACATGAGATGTGTAAAGATGAGGCTAGACACGGGCAAGCCTTTGAAGGTTTACTAAATAGATACTTTAAATAATCTCTCTACTTTAAAAATATATACCAGAATAAAAATGGTTTGCAAAAAATAATAGCTGTGTTTTTTAATATACATCATGAAAATGGTGTTTTGGGGTTCAAGGGTGTGAAGGCAGCGCCCTCACTGTGTATTTGTTTCCTTTCCCTGGGTTGTGGGGGACACTCCTTTTTTTAAAAGGGTTTCCCCCAAGTTCTTTTCTTAGATATTTTGTACTTGAAAAAAAATGTTATTAAAGTTAAAAATATAATAAACATAATGGAAAAATGTAAAAGCCGCATAGAAACTATATTGGTTGAGTGTCTTTTAGAAAATCCGCTGGCAAACAGCGAAAGGGGAGAGGTATACAAAAGTGTTGTCACAGTGCTCTTGTATGAAGGCTTTAAGGGCATAATTTACAATATTAAGGAATGGTTTAGTTTTTTTAAAGGTGATGCTGCTTTGGATAAGGCAGCGATGAAAGGGCTTTTGATAAATTACTGTAAGGCGGCAGACGTTGGGGTTCATTCAGTTGAAGAGATGATAGATATTGTTGTAGATAAGTTAAATGAGACAAATATCATAGATGCAGTTAATGAGCTTTTGATTGAGTATAATGATTTATATGGTAATGTAGCGTGTCTTTCGCGGCTAAATAGTGAGTTATCGAAGGCGTGGGAGAGTCTTGGAAACAAGCGCAGGGCGGTTGAGTACTATGCTAAATCAATAGAAATAGATATCATAATGTATGGTGATAAGCATCCGGGAATTGCTGATAGGTATAGTACACTGGGCAGTCAGTGGATAGCACTTGGAAATGTTAAAAAGGCAATAGATGCCTATTTAAAAGCCTTGCATGTGGACACCCGTATCTACGGTGAGCGCAGTGTGCGGGCAGCGTGTAGAAATAATGAGTTAGGGCATGCTTACAGGGCGGCTGAAAAATTTAAGCAAGCCATTAAACACTATAAAAAGGCTCTTAACATATATATAAAAGAAACAGGTAATAGTTTACACCCGTTTGTGTCAATGGTAAATAATAATATAGGGTTTACGCTATGTTTGATGGGTAATGCCTTGCGGGCATTGGAGTATTTTGAAGGGGCTCTTAAGACGGATAGAATCTTACATGGTGAGAATAATCCAAATGTGGCAGCGATATACAGTAATATAGGGTTTGCTTGGAAAAACTTAGGGGATGTGGAAATGGCTATTGAGTGTTATATGAAGGCACTGCGTGTAGACCTTAAGGTGTTTACTGGGGCGCATCCAAATATAGCGCGCGATTACAATAATCTTGCTAACGCATGGAATGAGCTTGGCGATAGCAGGAAGGCTATGGAATTTTATAATGAAACGTTGCAGATTGATATGACCATATACGGAGAGGACCACCCGGAGGTGGCTGTTGATTACAATAATATGGGATACATATCCAGCATGGAAGGTAGCATTGGTAAGGCCATAGAGTATTTTGAGAAGGCGTTAAAGATAGATATGAGTTTCTATGGAGAAAACCATCCAACGGTTGCTATAAGATACAATAATCTGGGGCTAGCGTGGCGTGATTGTGGAGATTTGAATATGGCGTATAGTTTTTACAAAAAAGCCCTTGATATTGATCTCAGGATATATGGTGAAAATCACTACAGTGTAGCAAGGGATTATAATAATATTGGTGTAGCATGGGTGGAGCTTGGCAATGTAGATAAGGCTGTGGAGTTTTATGCAAAGGCTCTTGACATATTAACATCTGTATTTGGTTCAAACCATCCTGACACTTTAACAGTAAAAGAAAACATAGAAAAGCTTGGCAATATCGCTAAGTACAGTACTATGGGGAAAACAGCACCAAAGCCTCACTAAATAAGAGGAGGCCTTTTTTTTTATAAAATGTAGGTACGTAAATAGATTAAAAGAGGAAAGACGGTAGTGGATTGGAAATTTACACCTCTACAGGTGTTAAGTGGGGAGATAACTTATAGTATTTATGAGTACAGGGAGGCTTTGAATCAGGAGATAAGAAACACACTTGCTGAGTTTGACCTAACGGAGTCAACCCTTCGCGTGTATTGTGATTTAATGTATATAATGTTTTATTGGTTTGCAGTAAATGGCAGTCCTCAGGATTTAAAGAAATTTTATGAAGTACATTTAACGGATGACTTTGCCTTCAAGGAAACACTTACGAATATGGCCTTTATCCTTGAGACGAAAAAAGAAAACGAGGGGATAGTTGATATGTTGAGGGCTGTTTTAATGCGTATGGCAACTACCAAGCTTGAAGAGGGGGCTTCTTTAGGTGAGGCAAGGAAGTTTGTTGAAGCTGGTATCGGTATATATTTCAATTCGGGTGCTTAGAAAGGATTTTTTTTTTGATTGATGAAAAGACAATGGATAGAGTTTTTAGTATTTTTTAGTATATTATTAATAACTGGTTTTTTAGCATATTATCAAAAAACGCACCAGTATATATATAGTTTGACTTTTAATCTGTGGTACATTGCTGCGGTTTTTGTAAGTCTTACGTATGGGTTTTTAGTAATATTGCAGGTAAGGCCATTTAACCGTGTATACTTGATATTAAAAAAAGAGCTGGCAAACTTGTTTTTTTTTCTTATTTTTTTACCAATAGCTGTATTTCCGCTTATTTATTGTTATTTTAAAGTGCCATATTTATTTTGCCATGTGTGTCCAAGACGCTGTATATTTGGGCATATCAGGGCGTATGTAATTCCAGCCCTATTGGTAATGAACGTTGAAAATCGTTTTTGGTGTTACAATTGGTGTCCTATTGGAAAACTTCATGACGCACAGCATCTACTTGGAAAAATGAGGCGCTATCAGCGTATGGGTAGTATATTTAGGTACATGGTTTTAATATTTATAGTGGTTACGTATTTTTTAATATTAGGTGCTGAGAGGGAGTTTTCAGAAGGCGGTAGCCTTTATATTTTTATGTTTAAAAACACGTTTAGCATAAGTGCGATTGTCTTATGGTCAGTTTTAGGGATTTTTATAATAGGTTTTTTTGTACAACGGGTATTTTGTGATTTTGTGTGCCCTGTTGGTGCGGTGTCGGATTTAGCTTTAAAACTTCAAAAACCCCATAGAGCGCTAAAATGAGAGCCACTATTATATCACAAGCAAGGATTTATCCGCTTTTGTATGCTGGGATTTTAGTGCTACCTGTTTGTTTTATTTATATTGATAGGGTTTTTATGCAATTTATGGAAAGCAAGGTAAAGACAATACCGGTTATAAGCGTGTTTTTATCAAAGACGGAGCCTATAGTGGATTTCTTAGGCTACGGGGCTAATCAGATGTTAGTGGCACTTTTTATAGTGTTGATAGGAATGCGCTTTAATAAGGATATGTATCTTCTTGGAAGGGATGTTTGTATAAGTCTACTTTCTTGTGGTGTTATAGTGCAGACAATAAAACACACCATAGGACGTGCAAGACCAAGAATAACGGATAGTTTCGAACTATCCGGTCCGGGCTTTAAGGCCGGGCACGATTCCTTTCCCTCTGGTCATACGGCCGGGGCTTTTTGTATTGCTTACATACTGGCCCAACGGTATCCAAAGTACAGTGTGGTGTTTTATGTAGTTGCAATATTTGTTGGCTTTGAAAGAATAAGCGATGGCGCCCATTTTCCTTCCGATACTATAGCCGGGGCATTTATCGGCATATACATAGCAAAATATATATTATCGAGGTTTAAATTAAAAGAAAATAAGGAGAATAGTAGCAATTGATGATTGATGGGCTTAAATATGATGAAAAAGGTCTAATACCTGCCATAGTGCAAGATGTAAACACAAACGAAGTGCTCATGATGGCTTATATGAACGAGGAATCGTTAAGAAGAACAGTGGAGACAGGGTATACGAATTTTTGGTCGCGCTCAAGACAGACCTATTGGAAAAAGGGTGAGACCTCTGGCAGCCTTCAGGAAGTTAAGGCGATACTGATGGATTGCGACAAGGATACGCTTTTAATAAAGGTAGTGCAGCACGGCTCAGGGGCTTGCCATACGGGTAAGCGTACCTGTTTTTACAGGACACTGGATGGTAAAGAGGTGCTATAAGTATTAAAAAGTGTTTGACGTAGGTGCTGCAAATCGTGTACAATTGTATTTGACGAGGTGAGATATGTGCGAAAGTGGCGGAACTGGCAGACGCGCTGGACTTAGGATCCAGTGCCGCGAGGCATAGGGGTTCGACTCCCCTCTTTCGCATATGGAAACGATAAAAATACTTGAAAACAAAGAAAATCTTAATTGGGATTATGATGAAGAAGCAGATGTGTTGTATATAAGTGTAGGGAAACCTCAAAAAGCACTTGGGGTGGATATAGGAGAGGGGGTAATAATGAGATATGTGGAGGGTACAAATGAACTGGTAGGGCTGAGCATTATAGGAATAAAAGAACGTTTTCTTAAGGGACTTCAACTCAACTGATTAAATACAATGACATAATTATAATAATGTTCTCTTTTTACCTCTCCTATCTGTTTTTCAGCCTTGTATTAATAGTATTAGGTTACGTGCACAATGGAATAGCCCAAAGGCTATAATATTATTATCTTCAACAATAAAATAAATCGCATAAGGGAATTTCTTAAGTAGACAAGGTCTGAATTCGTTATATACTTTAGAGTAAGAAAGCGGATTACTATAAATATTATTTACATGGTCATAAAATATCTGAATAAACTCTTCCCCAAGCTCTTCAGCTTTATCTCCATACCACATATATCCTGCAACAACGTCTTCATAAACTTTAGGAATAAAACGCAATGAATATGTCATTTCATTTTTTCTATTCGTGATTGAAGTTCATCGAGAGACAGAAGCATTGCTTGATTAGCTTTATAATCTTTAAGCCTTTTGTCCAACTCTTTCATATGACTCTGGGGCATAGGAATATTTGATTCCTCAGAAGTAATGCTGTCCCAGAGCTCTTCAAGTAAAAGAATCTTTTCAGAAGTGCTCATTTTATTAATATTTGGAATATTGTTCGGTCTTATCTTTAATCTCCTTTGTTTAGTTGATATGAGAAATACTCCTCCTACTCCGAATATATTATACATAGATTGCGCTCAAAAAGTCATAAAATAAAAATAGTGCAGCTACTGTTTCTATTTTGTTCTGGTTGTCTATGGTATAAGGGACTTAAGAATTTGAACAGGAAAAATAAAAATTGGACAAGCTACTTTTGACTGAAGGTTATTAATGTAATATGGTAATATAAAAGCGTGGTTATGAGACATTTTTATTCTTATGGTCCAGTTGATAGTAGAAAGCACTTTACGGTTGATAGGAAAGACCTCGTAGAAACATGTCTGGGGCATATTGTAGGCGACCCAGATGACGGCGGACACTACTTCACCATATGGGCTCCAAGGCAAAGCGGTAAGACTTGGATAATGCAACGCGTCAGAGATGTGATACACAGCCAACATGGCAATAGGTTTATCGTTGGGACTATGTCTGTCCAAGAGGTATTTTTTAAAGAAGATGAGGATATTTTTAATTCTTTGCTTGAAAAAATTCCTATGTTATTTTGGGAAACTTTCAATATCAATATAAATGTTCCCAAAGATTGGGACTCTTTTAAAGGACTGTTTGATATTAAAAATGGATTATTTGATAGACCTGTTATTCTATTCATAGATGAGTTTGATAGCCTACCGCCAAAGATTATTGATAGATTAGTAACGCTATTTAGAGGGATTTATTTAAAGAGAAATTTATACTTCTTACACGGACTTGCCTTGATTGGAGTAAGAGCCGTGTTGGGTGTAGAAAGTGAGCGAGGTTCACCGTTTAATATTCAGAAGTCCATGCATATCCCAAATTTTTCAAAGGAAGAGGTTTTTGACCTGTTTAGACAATATAGCGACGACAGTGGACAAGAGGTTGAATCTGCAGTAATTGATAGTGTGTATGAGTTAACAAGAGGTCAGCCGGGGCTTGTGTGCTGGTTTGGAGAGTTAATTACTGAAAAGTATAATCTAAACCATAGTGAAGTAATAGATATGACCATATTTACTCGTGTTTACCGTAAGGCTTTGAACGTGGAGTGGAACAATACGGTATTGAATCTTACTAAAAAGGCTAAAACTAAATATCGGGAACACGTCATACATCTATTTTCTAAATCTAACATTCCATTTAACATAGAACAAGATTGGTGCAATTATCTGTATATGAATGGAATTATTGATAGTGAGACATATATAGATGGTAGAGGGGAAGAAATAGATATATGTAGGTTTTCATCCCCTTTTGTTCAAGAAAGATTATATGGTTCTTTAACTACAGATATAATAGGTGATAATTTTCCAATTACAGCGTTAGATTTCCTAGACACCCTTGCCGATGTATTTTTACCAGATAAAATAAACGTTCCGGCTCTTCTTAAAAGGTACAAAGATTATTTATCACGTTTAAAGGATAAAGGGCTAAATCCATGGAAGGACCAACCAAGACGGTCAGACCTTAGTTATACAGAAGCTGTAGGACACTTCCATTTATATGCGTGGCTACAAGAAGCTGTAGGGCGTAGATGTGTAATTAGTCCGGAGTTTCCAACTGGCAATGGGAAGGTAGATATACATCTCAGGTGTAATGATATAGAGGCAATAATTGAAGTAAAGAGTTTTAGAAACCTTTCAGATTTAGAGAGCGATAAGTATCAGGCTGCTAAGTATGCTAATAGCCTAGGTCGAGATTCGGTTACTATAGCGGCATTTGTGCCTTCACATGATGAAAAGGTGCACGAGAAAGTGTCCGGAGAAGAGTTGATTAATAAGGTCAAAGTTGTTATAGTTACCATCGGGTGGACTATTTAAGTTTATAATGGACTGAAAAAATTGGACAGGAAAAATAAAAATTGGACAGGCTACTTTTTAGTAACACTATGTTATTATATAAAATGCTAAGGATAACAAAAGGATTTCACATTGATTATATTTATCATTAAAAAAAAGTTTTGCAAAAAAGTATACTGTTAGCTTTTCTTACCATTAAATGAATGTTATCGAGATATTGAAAAACCATGATAAAGCGATAAAGAGCCAATTTCACCTCAAGTGTATAGGAGTGTTTGGTTCCTTTGCCCGTGGAGAGGCAAAAGCCGAAAGTGATGTTGATGTGCTTGTGGAATTTGAAGATGAATATGTTACCTTTGACAA
Organism: Candidatus Magnetomicrobium cryptolimnococcus; assembly: GCA_018606805.1. Classification (GTDB taxonomy): domain Bacteria; phylum Nitrospirota; class Thermodesulfovibrionia; order Thermodesulfovibrionales; family Magnetobacteriaceae; genus Magnetomicrobium; species Magnetomicrobium cryptolimnococcus. The sequence continues at coordinate 10,007 of JAGYWI010000013.1, read as the reverse complement.
CTACGCAGAGCTGAAATTTTATCTCGAAGACTTGTTCGGTAGAGAGGTAGACTTGGTAACTATGAATGCTATTCGTCCACAAATGAAGGATGCCATTTTAAGTGAAGTTACCTATGCATAGAGGCTATAGGCTGTACCTTGAAGATATACTAACCGCTACCGTGAAGATTCAACAGTTCATTGGCACAATGTCATACGAGGAGTTCCTACACGATGATAAAACTTACGATGCGGTAGTCCGTAACTTTGAGATAATCGGCGAAGCCTCACGGAATATCCCACAAGAGGTGAAGAACAATTATTCTACCGTTGATTGGAAGAAAATCTACCTTTTTAGAAATGTGCTTGCCCATGAGTATTTTGGTATTGACAATAAACTACTGTGGGATATAATTCAGAATCGTTTGCCTAAGCTGAGGCAAGAGATTGGTGGTGTTATTGAAAAGGAGCAAACAAACGCTTGAGTGAATGTCATGGGTTACCATATGCGGAGAACAGATTATGAGACATTTTTATTCTTACGGTCCAGTTGATAGTAGAAAGCACTTTACGATTGATAGGAAAGACCTCGTAGAAACATGTCTAAGGCATATTATAGGCGACCCAGATGACGGCGGACACTACTTTACCATATGGGCGCCCAGACAGAGCGGTAAGACATGGATAATGCAGCAAGTCAAGGATAAGATACAGAGGCGATACGGCAATAGGTTTATCGTTGGGACCATGTCAATGCAGGGGATTAGTATTGTTGAAGAAGACCATATTGATAATTTCTTGGATAAAATTCCTAGATTAATAAAAAAAGCCTTTAATCTAAAAATAGATACACCCAAAGACTGGGAAGGTTATGGGGATGTTTTTTTTAGAGATGGTGGATTTTTTAGCAATCCTGTCATCTTATTTATTGATGAGTTTGATAAATTGCCACCAAAACTTATTGATAGATTAGTTGAACAGTTTAGAGATATGTACCTTGATAGAGGTTTGTATCTTCTACATGGACTTGCCTTGATTGGAGTAAGAGCCGTGTTGGGTGTAGAAAGTGAGCGAGGTTCACCGTTTAATATTCAGAAGTCCATGCATATCCCAAATTTTTCAAAGGAAGAGGTTTTTGACCTGTTTAGACAATATAGCGACGACAGTGGACAAGAGGTTGAATCTGCAGTAATTGATAGTGTGTATGAGTTAACAAGAGGTCAGCCGGGGCTTGTGTGCTGGTTTGGAGAGTTAATTACTGAAAAGTATAATCTAAACCATAGTGAAGTAATAGATATGACCATATTTACTCGTGTTTACCGTAAGGCTTTGAACGTGGAGTGGAACAATACGGTATTGAATCTTACTAAAAAGGCTAAAACTAAATATCGGGAACACGTCATACATCTATTTTCTAAATCTAACATTCCATTTAACATAGAACAAGATTGGTGCAATTATCTGTATATGAATGGAATTATTGATAGTGAGACATATATAGATGGTAGAGGGGAAGAAATAGATATATGTAGGTTTTCATCCCCTTTTGTTCAAGAAAGATTATATGGTTCTTTAACTACAGATATAATAGGTGATAATTTTCCAATTACAGCGTTAGATTTCCTAGACACCCTTGCCGATGTATTTTTACCAGATAAAATAAACGTTCCGGCTCTTCTTAAAAGGTACAAAGATTATTTATCACGTTTAAAGGATAAAGGGCTAAATCCATGGAAGGACCAACCAAGACGGTCAGACCTTAGTTATACAGAAGCTGTAGGACACTTCCATTTATATGCGTGGCTACAAGAAGCTGTAGGGCGTAGATGTGTAATTAGTCCGGAGTTTCCAACTGGCAATGGGAAGGTAGATATACATCTCAGGTGTAATGATATAGAGGCAATAATTGAAGTAAAGAGTTTTAGAAACCTTTCAGATTTAGAGAGCGATAAGTATCAGGCTGCTAAGTATGCTAATAGCCTCGGTCGAGATTTGGTTACTATAGCGGCATTTGTGCCTTCACATGATGAAAAGGTGCATGAGAAAGTGTCCGGAGAAGAGTTGATTAGTAAGGTCAAAGTTGTTATAGTTACCATCGGGTGGACTATTTGAGTTATACCAAAACAAATTAGCTTTGCAAACTTATAATGTACCCATAAATTTAGACAGTATGTTAAGTTACAGGAGGAATGGAAGAGAGAGAAGAAAAATAAGGAGGTTTAAAAATGAGTATATATAAGTTTCCAGTTGTAGTTGAAAAAGATAAAGATGGCTATTTCGCTTTTTGTCCTGAGCTTCAAGGTTGTTATACGCAGGGAGATAGCTACGAAGAAATTATGGAAAATATTAAGGATGTTATTCGCCTTCACATAAAAGACAGAGCTGAAAGTGGTGAAGAAATCCAACAGTCAGAATTGGTAAGTCTCACCTTGATGGAAGTTGTAGTGTGAGTGAGAAACTACCAAGAATAACTGCTGATGATGTAATTAAGGTATTGAAAAAAGCAGGGTTTTCTTTCTCACGCCAAAGTGGAAGCCACAAGATTTATAAAAACCGAAATGGAAGACGTGTAACCGTTGCGTATCATGCTGGTAAGATACTCCATCCAAAGATTATCTCAATGATTCTGAGGGATGCCGATTTAACTGTAGAAAATTTTAAGAAACTCTTAGTGTGAAATCTCATTGAGATTGTGTCGCAATTAAAAGTTGACATTCCAAGTGGAGGGAATTTAAAGATTATTTTGTTAAATCTTAATTGTGATACAGTCCTAATGACAAATTCGGTTATCTAACACTATCTATTCAGGACTACCGAAGCTGCTCCCAAGTATAGACCACTATACATTTTCCATTTATTTAGATAATACTATTTTTATGTTGAAATATTTTTATCTATGCAATACACTTAGGTTGTGCGTTTTTCTTATTTGAAATTATACCGACCGTTGTGGATACGGGATATTATCATTATCTTATTGTTAATAGTTAGTAGTACAGCAGTGTTTCATGCCTTTAATATAGACATAGCAGTTGAGCAGATTTTTTATAAGAATGGACAATGGGTTTTACAAGAAAACAAAATTGTCAGGGCTCTGTATGACTATGGACCGTGGCCTTCTTTTATTACGGTTATTGGGGCAATTATCGCTTTTACTGTGAGTTACTTTAAGCGTAGCATTAAGAAGTACCGGATTTATTTAATATATTTAACGTTAGTGTTATTGCTTGGACCGGGTTTGATTGTAAACGGGATATTAAAACTCCAATGCGGAAGACCAAGACCTGTTGAAATAAAAGAGTTTGGCGGTAAAAAAGATTTTTTACCTGTTTTAGTTAAAGGGAAAAGCAAAATGGGGAGGTCCTTTACTTGTGGACATTGCTCGTCGGGGTATTTTTTTGTAGCATTTTATTTTATTTTTAAAAGAAAAAAATTTTGGCTTTCTGTCGTGCTTTTGTTGATAGGTATTATTTACGGCTCAGCAATAGGGGTAGCCAGAATGGCAACTGGTGGACACTTTCCCTCCGATATGCTTTGGTCTTTCTTTGTGGTGTTTTCTACAGCACTTGTCATTTACTATTTTTTACTAAAAATACCGCAAATAGAAGATTCTTTATAACACGTATAAGGTATTTAAACAAGTGGGTGCACTTTCCGTATATTTTAGCAGTGGAAAGCGCACCTCCATATGAATGAAATGCCTTATATCCCTATGTCTAAAGACAGACGTTCTAGTGCTATTTGTTTGGTACAATAACTATTTAGGTTATTAATTACCTCCCCCTTTACATGTACAACCACAGCTACAGCCACCTGATGAGGCATTAATCTCACCCATATCTGTTTCTTTTTTGGCTATATACACGTTTGCACTGCTACAGGTAGGGCATTTAACAGCGCCACCCATTTCAGTACTGATTGTAAAACCTGTACCACAGCCCAGACATATATAAGTTGACTTTATGCTCATAATAATCTCCTTGTGTGTTTTTATAAATTTTATTTATTGTAACATATTATATTGCTTTTTGATAGTGTTAAATCCAGAAGATGATGCCCTTCATTGTTATATAATTTTACATAATCCCTAATGGCATTGAAGTACAGCCTTCACACTTTTCGTTTTTTCCTTTATAATGAAAGTGTATGTATACAGTGGATGTTATATTTCCGATTTACCTGAAGCCATTGTCGTATATTTGCCCTGAGCCTTTAGTTATAGGTTCTATTGTTTTAGCACCGTTAAAGGGTACGGTAAAAAGGGGCGTTGTTTATAGGGTATATGAAGAGACTGCTAACCTTAAGCAGATAGTAGCGGTGGAGGAGGTTAGGTTTAGTGAAAATCATATAAAGCTACTTGAATGGATAAAAGATTATTACCATTGTGAGATAGGCATGGCGTATAGGGCTATGGCGTTTGAAGGTGGGGAGGTTTGTAAGGTAAAAAAAGAGGTGGAGGTAGAGTTTAAACCGCTTAGTGTTGATACGCAGATTATAAAGAAAGACTCTGTGTGTCTTATGCACACGCCTTCTTTTCGATATGAGGTATCGGTTGTTTTGGGGCTTTTAAAAGAGACGGAGGGGGAAGTTATTATATTGTGTCCGGAGGTTGAGGAGGCTAAGTATGTAGATAGTGTGGTACGGGTTCACTTAGGTAAGCAAACAGGGCTTTTACATGGTCAGTTGACGGTTAATCAGAAGGCGAAGGTATTTCTTGATGCTATAGCGGGGGATGTTAAGATATTTATAGGGACAGTCTCGGCAGCGCTTTTACCTGTAAAGAAGCCGGTTATGTTTATAATGTTACAGTGTCAAAGTGCGTATTATAAGCATGAAAAAGTACCACGGTTTAATGCACGTGAGGTCTTATTAAAAAGGGCGCAGATGGAGGGGGCTTTTGTTTTATTGATGTCGCCAACCCCCTCTACCTTGAGTATTTATAATGTAAGGACTGGTATGTACAATTTTGTAGCACTTGAAAAATTAAAGCGCCCGGACATTAAGGTTATTAATACAAAGCGTTTTGAAGAGCCCATTACTGGACGGGTTATGAAGGCTATAATCAGTGCTATTGGCAAGGGGTTAAGTGTTATAATATTTGTAAACAGGAAGGGGCACTCCATACTTATGTGCAGTGATTGTGGGCATATGGATAGGTGTAAGCGCTGCAAAACGACACTTGTGTACAACAAGGGGGAGCGCAGGCTTCGTTGTCCGCGATGTGGTTATAGTGTTTTAGTGTGGGAGGTGTGTCCTAAGTGCATGGGAGTGAAGTTTAAAGAGTTAGGGGCTGGTACGCAGCGGATAGAGGAGTTTATAAAGGCTCAGACAGGGGTAGAGCCGTTGCGTGTTGATAGTGATATTGCAAGGACAAAAAGTGTGTTGCAGGGGTTATTGGCAGCAGCACTTAAAAGTCAGATAGTAGTTGGCACTAAGGCGGTATTAAAGCCACTGTTATTTGCAGGGCATTTTCATGTGGCTGTTGCACTTAATCCGGATATATATTTTGCCTTTGCCGATTATTTGTCTTGTGAGAGGCTTTTTGAAGATATGTCAGCTCTATCGGAAATGGTAGATTCAAAGGGCAAGGTGTACGTTCAAACGGCACTGCCCAGTGAGGAGACTTATAAGTATTTAGAAAGTTATGACCATGAGGGATTTATCAGTTATGAGCTTGAAAAAAGAAGCATGTTGTCTTATCCGCCTTTTGGCAGACTTTGTTTGATAACCTTTTATTTTAAAGGTGAAACCGTGCATTTGGATATACCGGATATGCCTGAAGGAGTGCAGTTACTTGGGCCTGTTATCTCCAGAGCCACCAAAAAAGGGTTTTTTAAGGAAAGCTCCGCAGTGATTATAAAGGCAGTGGATGATGCCGCCTTCTATGAAGGCATTGAGCGGGTAGCCAACTTTGCACGTCAAAAAACCCTCCGCTTAGATATTGACGTAGACCCTGTTATGCTCAGCTAAAAAAATGCTTGTGGCATCGCTAATGTCTTTTAGTATTTGTTCCTTTAGAGCATTAATGTTCTTAAAAGTCTGTTCATCTCGTAAGCGCTCTATAAAATAAACAGTAAGGGGTTTTCCCAAAAGCTCATCATTATAGTTTAAAATGTGTACCTCGTAGTTTATGCCATTTGAGCCAAAGGTTGGGTTTAGTCCAATGTTTGCAACTGCTGGTAAAATCTGTTTGTCAAGTCTAACCATAACGGCATAAACCCCCTCCTTTGGTGTAAGCTCAAAGGGTTGGGATAGGTTTGCTGTTGGTATATTCATTAGGCGCTTGCCGCGGTTCATGCCCTTTATAACATGGCCGGATATGGCGTACGGTCTACCAAGGAATGTAGCTGCTTGTTTAACGTTGCCCTCTGCAATTAGCCGTCGTATACTGCTACTACTGATAACCTCCGCACCTTGCATAACGCTTTCAACAACGTCAAAGGCGTAGCCGTATTTAGTGCCAAGTGTAGCAAGCAGCTCAGGTGTACCTTGTTTTTCCTTACCAAAGCGGAAATTGCGTCCAACGATTATGTGTCTTGCCGATAGTTTGTTTATTAATACCTTGCGCACAAAGTCGTGTGGGTCTGTGTTTGCAAAATTTTGGGTGAATTTTATACAAAGTAGAAAGTCAACACCAGTGGCTTCAATTAAGCGAACCTTTTCTTCAAAAGAGGTTAGCAGTGGGATTTCCCTTTCCGGATGGGTTATTTTCATAGGGTGGGGGTCAAAGGTTACCACCATGGATTTACTACTACTTGCGTGAGCAGAGTGTTTAACGTCTTGAAATATGTGTTGGTGGCCTATGTGTACACCATCAAAATTACCGATAGTGAGCGTTATGTTTTTAAATCCCTTGAGGACGTTTTCAAGACCGTTTATAATTTCCAACTATGTGTTCCTCCATCTTGTCTTTTTATTATTATACCAAAATAAAAATGGTTTGCAAGAATAATAAGTGTATTTTTATCATACTCATCCAAAATAATGTTTTTGGGGTTCAAGGGGCAAAGCCTCTTGGGCGGGATTCCAAAGGGACGAGTCCCTTTGGCGGGAGTGTGAGGGTAGCGCCCTCATTGTGTATTTGTTTCCTTATTATTTTTAATAGTGGTTTGTAAACAGAATTTGTTTGGGTATATAATAGATATGTGTGCTCAAAGAAGCTGCACTTTTTGTATAAAAAACAATTATACTATTTTGTAAATAAATAGTGTTATAATTATCTATGTCTGTAAGTAAAATAGAAGTATATCCAGCGGCTGTATTAAAAAGGGTGGCCAGTGAGGTAACTGAGATAAACGGTGCGACCCAGACCTTAATAACAAACATGGTGGATACTATGAAAAGTGCAGGGGGGGTTGGCCTTGCAGCGCCTCAGGTTAATGTATCGAAACGGGTTATTGTTATGGAGTTTTCACACTACGATGAGCGGATGCAGGGGCTTATTGTCATGATAAATCCGGAGATAGTGTATGCTGAGGGGGGTATGTATCAGGAAGAGGGGTGCTTGAGTGTACCGGATTTTAGGGCGGCCATTGAGCGCTCTGCCTTGGTGTATGCTAGAGGGATTGATGGGCAGGGCAAGATTGTAGAGATAGAAGGGCGCGGTATTGTAGCCATATGTCTTCAACATGAAATAGACCATCTAAACGGTGTGCTCTTTATAGACCGGCTCAGTGAAGGACAGTCGAGTTTTTTTAGGAAAGCTAAAAAGATTCGCAAAATTAAAACCACGTAATTTAGAAGATTTTCATATATGAATGTAATTTTTTTTGGTACACCGGAATTTGCTGTTTTTTCATTAAGGGCAATTGTTGAGCATAAAAGCAGTAGTGCCCCTGTGCATACGATAAGGGCAGTTGTTACCCAGCCGGATAAGAAAAAAGGCAGAACATTAAAGGCTGTGCTACCGCCGGTTAAGCTTGCAGCGCTTGAGTATGGCATTGATGTGATGCAGCCTGAAAGCATCAAGACGGAGGAGTTTAAAAATGCTATTATTGCCTATAAGCCCGATATTATAGTGGTAGTGGCGTATGGTAAGATAATGCCAGCGGGGCTATTGAGCCTACCGGTATTTGGTTGTGTGAATGTGCACCCATCGTTACTGCCAAAGTACAGAGGGGCAGCGCCTATTCAATGGGCAATAGCAAGGGGTGAGGTGCAAACAGGGGTGTGTACCATGCAAATGGATGAAGGAATGGATACCGGGGCGGTTTATAAGTGTGTTTTGGTTGATATTAAAGAAGATGATACGTATGCCTCGCTAAGTAAGCGGTTGGCTCAAATTGGAGGCACTTTGTTAGTTGAGACTATTGATGCAATAGCAGTTGGCAGCATAGGGTTAACTAAGCAGGCGAGTGTTGGGGTTTCAATGGCGCCACCTGTAAGGAAAGAAGATGGGCTGATAAATTGGCAGATGAGTGCCACAGAGATAGCTAATAGGACAAGGGGGTTTGACCCGTGGCCTTGTACGTATACATATATAAACGGTAAGCGTGTTAAGCTTTTAAGTGTTGTACCTCTTTTGGATGATTTAAGCACATCAAAGGAAGTGCCAGGTACTATTATAAAAAAAGACAAGGAAGGATTTTATATAAAAACCGGAGAAGGCATCATATCAATAAAGGAGCTGCAGCCAGAGGGTAAGAAAACCATGGACTATAAGGCGTTTTTGCAAGGCCGTTTAAACCATGAAGGGGATGCGCTTTATGTTGGTTAAGGGAATGCGTGGCTTTGTATTAAAGGTGTTGTATCCGTTTTTGATGTTTTTAGGGGCTATTAAAAAGGATAAAAAGGAGTGGTTTCAACGCTCGATAATTTCGTTAAATAACCGTCTGGTTGTCGCAGAGGGCGGAAACGTTAAAAAAATCCTTATACTACTGCCCCACTGTATACAGATAAATAAGTGTGATGTGCGCATCACTAATAGCATATATAACTGTAAGAGGTGCGGTAAGTGTGCTGTAAAGGACCTTATTGGTATAGCTGAACGCAATAATATGTCCATACATATAGCAACAGGGGGAACGCTTGCTAGAAAAATAGTGTTTGACGTAAGACCTGATGCTGTGGTTGCGGTAGCCTGTGAGCGGGATTTGTCAAGTGGAATTGTGGATGCTTACCCGATGCGGGTTATCGGCGTACATAATGAAAGACCAAATGGACCGTGTTTTGATACGGTTGTGGATGTTAATAAGGTGGAGCTGGCTATTAATACGCTATTAAGGAAAACATAAAGTATCCTCTTAATTTTATGGTAAAAAGGATACTCATATACTGTTGATGTGTTGTTAGCAAATAAATAAGTGTTTAGGAGGGAAGTTATGAAAACTAAAAGTGTTAGTATATTAGTAATCAGTATATTGTTAGTATTGTCATTAGCGTTAGTTGGTTGTACTACTACAGAAAAAAGAAACGATGCTGTTGCAAACGAAAGTAATGTACCTGCTGATACAACGTCGGTGCAGGAAGAAAGCGGTGATCAGACAACGTCTAAAGATACCCAGCGGAAAAAAGAAATTGAAAAACAACAATTTATGGAACGCTTATGTAGGTAATCTATAAATAGACTGAAAAACTTAAATGTATAATAGCAATAAATATTAAGTTAAGAACAGACAAGAGCGGGGGAAACCCTTTTAGAGAAAAAGGGGTGCAAAGTGCACCTCTCTGTTCTTCCCCCGCACACCTACGGGAGTGCGCCTACGCACATTACGGGAGTGCGCCTACGCATTTTCTAAAACTTTTGGTCTGTAATCTTTTTAGTGATTCCTTTTATCTTTTGCTACATTTTTAACGGATTTTTACTAATATAGATAACAAGAATTAAGGGCAGACACATAGGTCTGCCCTTACCTAACTATTGCAACGGATGTTGGCTATCAATTTAATAGTTATTTTAAGATAATCATTTAAAAACATAGACTTATGTTAATTTTTGCCTAAAAATAGTAGCCACTATGTATCTTGACTATTCAACTGTTAAAACGTCTAGTGGTAAAAAGCACACGAGGATTTTATTGCGTGAATCG
>JAGYWI010000065.1 GCA_018606805.1 Candidatus Magnetomicrobium cryptolimnococcus | reverse complement strand
TGCCCGCACCTGCACAATGCTTGCAGCAGGCAGCACTTTTACTGCTTCACAAGCTATTGCCAAACACTCACTTACAGTCAACAAAGACTCATCAATAACAGTTGCCGCTTCAAACTTAAGCTGTGGCTCAACCACCCAGTGTACAGGCTCATACGAACATAACTCCTCAGTAACGCTAACCGTAACAGGCGGCACAAGCACAGTTTACAACTGGTCGGGCTGCGATTCTACAACCACCAATACCTGCACTATAAAAATGTCTCAAGATAAGACCGTAACAGTCTCTAATGGTCAAATAATCAAATATAACCTTACAGTTGCAAAATCTGGTACAGGCTCAGGCTCCGTAACAGCCTCAACAGGCACAATCTCTTGGAGCGGTAACACAGGAGCAGCTACATATGACAACAACACCCAAGTAACATTAACAGCCTCTACTAATACTGGCTCAAGCTTTGGGAGCTGGTCCGGGTGTGGTTCCACAAACGGCAACACATGTACGGTTTCAATGACGTCAAATAAATCAGTAACGGCTACGTTTAATAAGGAAAGTTATAACTTAACTGTTACCAAATCAGGTACTGGTTCTGGCACAGTAACAGCCTCAACGGGCATACTTTCATGGAATGGCAATACCGGTTCAGCAGCCTATGACTATAACACAATGGTTACCTTAACAGCCACAGCCAGCACAGATTCTCAGTTTAGTAGCTGGACGGGGTGTAATTCTACAAGTGGGAATTCTTGTTATGTTACAGTAACAGCGGCTAAGTCAGTAACTGCCACATTTAACTATACACAAGTAAACTACAATTTAAAGGTAACTAAAACAGGCTCAGGTTCTGGTACAGTGAGTGATTCACTTGGCAGCATAAGCTGTGGTAGCACATGCAGTGGCTCCTATGCAAGCAATAAATCTTTAACCTTGACGGCTACGGCATCACAAGGCTCAATCTTTAGTGGTTGGACAGGGGCTTGCAGCGGCTCTGGTGGATGCTCATTAACCATGAACTCGAACAAGGAGGTGGGCACTGCCTTTACAGTATACGATCCAGGTACTTATCTTTTAACTATAAGTTTCAGTGGAAATGGTAGTGGTGCCATAACAAGTACGGATGGAAAGATTAATTGCCTATACGGTTCAGCCAACGGTTGCACGGCAGAATACAGTCCTGGTGCAGCTATATCATTAAATGCAGTAGCAGGAACTGAAACAACATTTGCCGGTTGGAGTGGTGGTTGTAGCGGTACGGGAACGTGCAATATTACGATGAACTCATCGGCAACCATAACTGGAACGTTTAATACCCAGGAAAAGAAGACCTTAACAGTAGAAAAGCCAGGCACTGGCTCTTGTAAAGTAACAAGCAGCCCAGAGGGCATAGATTGTGGCTCTGATTGTACGGATAGTTATCTACTAAGCTCTGATGTAACATTGACGGTATATCCAGGTTCTGGTGTAGTTTTTAACGGTTGGTCAAGTTCAAATGGTGAATGTAGCGGCAATGGAGCTGAATGTAACGTTACTATGAGTACCGACAGCACCATAACAGCCAACTGTAGTGTATCAGAGTTGCCTACGTTAATAGTACAAAAGGTAGGAGATGGTTCTGGCGTAGTAACAAGCTCTGATAACCGGATAAGTTGTGATAATGAATGTACGTGGGCTACCTCGGATACCTATGACACTGGCTCAACGGTAACGCTTTATGCTGAAGAAAATGCCTCATCAAAGTTTGAAGGCTGGTATGGCGGAGGTTGTCTGGGAACTGCTAACTGTACGGTAGTTTTAAACAGTGCAACTACGGTAACTGCTAAATTTAGTAAATACACCTCACCGGTGCCAAAAGCAAAATTCATAGGCGATCTCAACAACGATGGCAAAGATGATGTGTTTGGCATGGACGCTGTAGATCAGCTTTGGTATACATCAGACCTTGCAACTTGGACACGTATACCTGGTTATTTGAAGAAGGCGGTTTTGTGTAAATATGATGATGATAATGTATCAGATATTGCTGGAATTGCATCTGACACGAATGTCTGGTTTTCATCGGATAGGTATAATTGGAAAAAGATAGAAGGACAGTTGATGTCGTTAATAAGAGGCGATGTCAACAATGATGGAAAGGAAGACTTGGTAGGACTTGATCAAAATGGTGGTATATGGTACACAACAGACTTTCAAACATGGGTAAACATTACAGGATATTTGACTGAAATAGTCATCGGTGATTTGGATGGTAATGGTGCAATGGATATAGCCGGGATAGCTCCGGGTGGCTCGTTGTGGTATACGACTGATTTAACAATATGGAATTATATACCAGGTAACCTTTCACAGTTAAAGGCAGCGGATTTTAATAAGGATGGCAAGGCTGATTTAGCAGGCATAGCGTCAGATGGTTCGCTTTGGTATAGTCTTGATTTAGCAAACTGGTCAAACGTACCTGGGGCATTGGCTAAATTGGTAATTGGGGATTTTGATGAAGATGGCAGTGATGACCTTGCTGGGCTAACGTCAGATGGGCAGATTTATTATACATTAGACATGCAGACATGGACAAATATACCGGGAGCATTGAGCCAACTTGAAGCTACAGATGTAAACAAAGACGGTAAAACTGATATTATCGG
>JAGYWI010000064.1 GCA_018606805.1 Candidatus Magnetomicrobium cryptolimnococcus | reverse complement strand
CCCATCCCGAACACGGTAGTTAAGTCCTCCAGGGCCGATGATACTTGGACTGCAAGGTCCTGGGAAAATAGGTCGCTGCCAGATACAATATAACTAAATATAAATGAGAAAAAAGCCCTTTAAAGTCAAAGGGCTTTTTTTTTGCCCTTTTTGTTAATACCGGACTTTTAATATTTGACGTAAATATTCAGAGGTAGTAGTTTGAAGTATGGCATAAAAATTGCTATTTCATTATAGATCGGTACTTACCCACTCTGAGCACATGCTTGAGGTACAAATGGTTTGCCTTTAAAAGCGTCTGTAATAGATTTCACTACATTTAATCCGTGCTTTTTTACTGTAGAAATATATCCTCGTATGCGACAAAAAAACTTTTCTCCCTTTTCACTTCTAAAACAACCTGATATTTTCTGTTTTACTTTTGCCATTTGTATGTCTTTCTCTGATAGGTTGTTATCAAAAGGTATACTAAAATCCAACATAAATGCCAATGTCTCTCTACGGTATTTTTTTAGTCTATCCAACAAGTTCTTACCTTTGCTCTGTTTCTTTTTTCCCCTTTTTCTTTTTTCTTCCTCAAACTCATGTGTATGTAACTTTAGTCCTTCTTCTACTATTGTATCATACCTTTGTTCAAACAAAGCAATTTCGTCAGCACTTAATGAACTCACACCATCATACATGGCCTGTTCTTTTTTGTTTTTGATTTCCAATAAACACTGTATCATATCATTGGCCCATTGGTGGCCTTCTTGCTCATATACAAAGGTCAACTCCCTTATATGATGAGCATTACAAAATGCATGTTTGCAATTATGTTTTCATAGCTTGCCCAATGGTCATGTACTGCTGTACCATTATATACAGGTAATATCCCTATTTGCTCCATTGCAGACTTCCCTCTGTTTTTATTTATCTCATAATAGGTTAATTTCTTTGTTGAGGCTACATGCAACCAGTCTATTTTTCCATTATTATAGACGTCTGTTTCATCAAAATGTGCTACTTCTGAATTTATTATCTCTTGTTTTATTACATTCTCTGTTTCTTCTAACTGGTTATAACAGTTTGCATTGGCATTGTATAGTGTTGCCGCGCTCACTTTATGTGAAAATATATCGCTAAGTATCTCTGTTGTTCTTTCGTAGGGTAATAACTGATATTGATTGAAATAAACGACAAGAGCCTTTACGTTGTCTCCATACTGAACCACATTTTCAATTCCATTCAGAAAACTTGCCGTATTTATTGCTCCACATTTATTACACTTTTTAACTTCAATACGATGCTCTGTTACTTTGATTTTAATTACAGGTATGTCAAATACTTGACGTTCTTCTGTTTTAATTATTGGCACATCACACAGCCTCTCTCCACATCCACAGCATTTGTACACTTTATGATTTATCACCTCGTCAGGTTTATCCGACATTTTTAATGTCTCACCTTTGTGCCCCTGTTGACCACCAACTTTTTTATCACTCTTTTTCCGTATCCCATTTAACTTTTTCTTAAAACCATCTACCGACGGCGGTTGATTACTATTATGACTATCTTTTGATAATTGACCTCTCAGCTTTTTTACTTCTTCATCTAATTGTTCTATCTTATTTAATAATTCCACGAAGAGGTCTATTACAACTATATCACAGTTTACAGATAACTCATTAACTCGCCTGTGTAATTCAGATAACTCACTATTATTTTTCATCTTAATTTAGTCTATGCAACTTTGATGCCAGTTTTTTCACATTACCTCTGAATAGTTACTATTTGACTAAAATAACATATACAAATTCTTCTGTGCACAGAATAGCCGTTATTGTTGTCTTGATTTATTCATTAAATATGTTTTGTATATCAATTTGAAAACCGTTTATTACCTTTGATTGTACGACCCCTTCACATTCAGCAGAAGAAAATACACTATATTTACCATCTTCAATGGTTAAAATCTCGATTGTTTGTAGTTCAGGTATAACTATCCAATATTCTGGTACTTGGTATCTTTCGTATATCTCCTTTTTTGTAATTGTATCTCTCTTATGTGTTCCTGTGGATACAACCTCACAGACCATATCAGGTACACCACGTATCCAATCTTGAGCTATAGCCATATTCTCTTTCTTAATGAATAGTAAGTCTGGTTGTAGACGGTTGAAGTTTTCTTCAAAGATGACATCAAGGGGAGAAATTTCTACTTCACCTATATTGTGCTTTTCTAAATGGTCTTCTAACTTTCTTAAGATTTTTCTAATAATTTTTTGGTGTTTCCTAAAAGGGCTAGGCGCCATGACTTCTACTCCGTTGAGTATTTCAGTTAAATCAAAGTCTTTTTCTAATAGAACAATGGGGTTAAGCTGCTTGTTTTTGCTTTCGATAGTTTGTATATTCATGTATGTATTTTATATAAAAAACAATTAGGTTTGCAAACTTAATTAGTTTTTGTATAAAATAAAACAGGTTGTGAGCCATGAAACATAGTCTTATACTTACATAAAAATATTATCTTATGAACATAACAAAAAGTCTATAAAATTTTTAAAGAGGTGAGGTAAGGACAGCATTGTGGTGCTCAAACCAAAGAAAAGAAAAGAAAAAAGATAGAAGAGCTGGGGAAAACCCTTTTGAAAAAGGGGTGCGGAGGCGCACCTCCCTGTTCTTCCCCCGCACCCCTTACGGGAGTGCGCCTACGCACTTCCTAAAA
>JAGYWI010000012.1:27858-89527 GCA_018606805.1 Candidatus Magnetomicrobium cryptolimnococcus | reverse complement strand
TGTGTTATTAACAGCCCCGATATTGTTTGCCGCACTATACATCTCATCCAAATATGCCGTTAATGTTTCTAAGTTACCGTCGTATTCTTTTACAAAATCCTCATGTCTTTTTAAGATGTTGTCAGACACTCCCGCATCTTTTAGCTTTTTTTGCGTATTATCAAATTCTTTTCTTATTTCCTTGTCTATTGTCTTTATATCATTTTTAAAATGCGCTAATTCGCTTTTTGTCGCCTCATTGCCTGAGCCTACATCTGTCAAAAACTCATCCAAATCATCAAGAGCCTTTCGCAGCTTCTTACTATAACCACTATCATCAGTCCCCTTACTTTGCCGAACCTTCTCATTTACTACCTTACCACTATTAGCAGCCTGTATTATATCAACTGGTATTAACACTGCATACAATAATGTAAATACAACAACACACGAAACCACCTTTATAAATCCACATTCCCCATTATACAGCATACCCTTTGTCCTCCCTATATAGCTAATAAATACACCAAATCAACTATTTACGATTTTATACACATGTGTCTAAATAATTTAAATATTTATTATTTTTTTTAACTATAGTATATTTTTTAGAAAAATATCAAGTATTTATGTTATAAATATATTTAATATAATTAAGCATATTTGTTGCAATTAAAAAGTAACATACGCACTATTATTATATAATATATAGTAAGTATTACCTTAATAATAAATCACAATTTATATATTATGCAAGATTAAAAAAATTTAATGTTAAACGGCTAAGTGCTTATTATGAAAGCATTCTTGTGATGTACCAAAAATCCCATTTATAGGAGGATATAGGGACTTGTATACTATTATTTATATCTTACAATTAAGATTAATGGTTAACATTTTATGTTCTTGTATTTTGCTTAAAATTTTGTATGAAACAATAAATATCTTTGCCTCTAAAGACAATATAATGAGTAGCCTGCGAGGCAAAAGTTTTTGGAAGTGCGTAGGCGCACCCCCGTAAAGTGCGTAGGCGCACCCCCGTAAAGTGCGTGTGGGAAAAACCCTTTGTCTCAAAAAAGGTTTTCCCCCGCTCTTTTCTTTTTAAATCATTAAATAAAAAAAATGGGAGGAAGTTTCATGAAAGAGGAAGTTTCATGAAAAGGGTATTACTAACACTAACCTTATCAGTAGTCTTATTAATAGCTATAGCAGCAACTGCTTATGGCTACGGTATCTCAATTCAAACAGCCACTGGATGGCTCACCACAAATCAAGGCACAGATGGCAGTTGGTACAATGCTGAGGTAGCGGTCAATTCTGAGTATTTTTCAACAACCGAGGTCTTGTACACATTAAATGAACTTGAAGAAACCTCATCTACTACTTATCAAACCGGCATTGAGTGGCTTAAAGCTCAGGAGAATTACTTTACAGAAGAGGGAATTTCGCAAAACGCCGCCACACTAGCGTACAAACTATATCTCCTTGCAGGGACAAATGCTGATATTACAGAAGATACGAATACGCTCATTTCCTATGCAAACGATGATGGCGGAGTTGGTGGCTATGCTGATTACGAAAGCAGCGTTATTCACGCAACGCTTACCTTGAAAACCCTAAGACACATGAATTACGCCAGTGCAAACTTAATGGATAATGCCTTAAGTTTTCTTGTGTATAGCCAAAACGACGATGGCGGCTGGGGAGCTTATAAAGGTGATGACAGTAGCTTATTTGTTACGGCGTTAGTGTTAAAGGAAATCAAAGATAGTTCAAGCAGCACAACCTTACAGACTGCCGCCAATAAGGCAACGGCATATCTTATAGCCAATCAAAATAAAGACGGCGGCTTTGGCGAAGACGCCTCGACGGTCTATGAAACAGCCCTTGCGTACATAGCACTTCGCGGATTCACTACCGATGGTACAGTGCTTTCAAAGGCAGAGACCTTTATAACCTCAAACCAACAAACAGACGGCTCATGGGGTGCAGACCCATACATAACGGCGCTTGCCATACGAGCACTTAAAGTTGCCGAAGAAGAGCCCATCCCAACCCCTACGCCCACATCTAACACAGGCTCAATTACTGGCATAGTTGTAAACCAAGAGACTAATCAGCCACTACAAGGGGTTACAGTTTATCTGCAAGCTGATACTTCCGTAAGTACAACGACTACCTCTAATGGCCACTTTACACTTACTGGTATCCCACTTGGCAGTCAGGCTATAATCGTAAGCCTTAACGGTTATACGGACACTACCATAAATATAGATATAGCAAATACCGCCATATACGATGTTAAGGAAATATACCTATCGCTAAATCCAACCACTGGTATCATAAAGGGCACACTAAAGGATGCCTCCTCTGGAGCTACCATTGATGGGGTTACAATCACCGTAGGGGGTGCTTATAGTGCCTCTGCCGTTACGGATAGTAGCGGAAGTTTTACAATATCAAACGTAACGCCAGGCACCGTAACCATCACAGCATCAAAAGGTGGATATTATACGGCTGAGGCAAGTAGTACACTTAAGGCAGGCTCAGTGCTTATATTTAGTCCATTACTCTTGAAGGAAACCCCGACAACCAATACAGGCTCTCTTACAGGCAAAATCGTAGATGCAGAGAAAAACACCCCCATAGAAGGCGCATATATAAGCCTAAGTACTGGTATTACCGGCACAAGTGCAGCAGATGGCGTGTTTTTAATAAGTAGCATAGAGGCAGGCACATATACAGTAACAATATCAAAGACAGGCTACATAAGCCAAAGCGCAGATGTTGTTGTAACTATCGGAACTACGCAGGATATGGACACCATATATCTTATGCTAGCAGCACAAAACGCACTCACCGTAACGGGCGTCGTCGTTGATGAAGAAACCAACACCCCAATAGCAGGTGCTAAGGTTAGCATAGCCTCTAAAGAGACCTATACAACTACGGACTTGCAAGGTAAGTACACACTATCGGGGATAGAACTAACGGATTTTACAATACGGGCTTCCGCACAAGGCTATAACACCAAGACCTACGACTTAAGCACAGCCGGTACGGGTACGGTTAGTGTAAACATTTCGCTACTTAAAAGCGAGGTGAAAAACATAAAAATCAACACCATATCGTTAGATGAAGGTGCCTACAATGCAGATGAAACGCTGTCGCTATCGGTTGGTATTGAAAATCAAGGTAGCAGTCAAGTAGAAAGCCAACTAATGATGGAAATCCAAGATGAAACCGGCGACGTCATCGCATTAGTGTACGTATTTGATGTGAGTCTGCCGGCAGGTGCAATAACGGAGGGCACGCTACAGTGGAATACTGGGCAAAACAAGGTTGGCACATATAAGGCAGTTTTGAAGGTAATTGAAGCCGGTACGGTAGAGTATGAAAACCAAAGCGGCAATCTCCTTGCTGAAGGAGCTCTTCCATTTACTATAAAAGAAACCATGAAACTCACTGGCACCATATCATTGATGCCATCGGTTACAAACGTAGACTTGCAAGAGCCTGTTACGATAAATGCAGCTATAAGAAATATCGGCAGCGTAAACGTGGCAACAGAACTTAGTTTAGAGGCACGATATGGTGATGAGGTGGTTTACTTTGCCTCGGCAAATATAAATACACTTAAGATAAATAATATAAAAACTGTGGACTTTGGCAGCTTCCTGCCAACAGAAAGTGGCCAGTACACGATAACAATAAGTGCCACAAATGCAGTGTTTAAAGAACTCCCCACGCAAACCCTATACGTAGGCAGCACAATACCTTATAAATGTTGATTATACTCATAGCATATTTACTGCCTCACATATGATTATAGGTTTAAAGGCAGCCTTGCCGTACATGGATGAAGGGTTTAAATCAAGTGCAGAAAATAAAATCACCCTATTATCGTCTTATCTTAAATCAATACAAAAGGCAAATGGCGGCTGGCCCGGATACGTTGGACAAGGAAGTGATGCCCTGCCTGCTGCCCATGCCCTTTATGCCCTTAGCCTTGCAGGGGTTTCTGCATCAGATGAGGCTGCCAGAAATGGTATTACATATTTAGTAAACTCACAACAAGGAGACGGCTCGTGGGGAACACAATACGTAAGGAGATACACCTATCCAGATGATCGCTTTGCTGCAACAACGTGGGCTACTATAAGTCTACCCATAGCCCTTGATACCATAATCGGTATAGAGGCATCTTTAACACTAAAGACACCATCCAACGTAACGCTTAACAATCCATCAATTACGCCAACAAACACAATAACTGACGAAACAGGCACGACTACGTATATTTGGCAATTTAGTGGCATCAATGATACACAAACTACAGTGCTTAACATGGATTTGAATTTATTAAACATGGGGTTAAATGAAAACCGGGCAGTTACCTCGGAGGCATACGTAACATTTAAAAACACATACACCGGTGGTCAAGTAGTAGTGCCTGTGGATGTGCCTGTTATCTTAGGCACTGCTACGGCTAATTCTACAATAACCACTGATAAGCCAAGTTATACAAATAATGAAGATGTAAGCATTGCCACACTGATAGAAAACATAAGTAATAGTAAAAGAAATCTAAAATCGGTGGTATCAATAGAAGATGCTGGCGGCAATGTGGTGGGCACTATCGGTGAGTTTGACGTAAACGGACTGGAAGCGCTTTGGCACCATCGCATCGGTATATCTGTAACGCCACAAGATGCGGCAAGCAATGACATCGTTGATGTATCTTTAAATATCAATAGTCTACTTGCTATCGGTGGGGTTAATTCAACAGTATATCAAGACTCAATACGTGTATTTGAGGCATCAGCAAATGAGCTTATAGAAGTGCCCTCTTATTACCTTGGTAGTTCAAATAAGTTGATTATTTATCTTGAGGGGGATTCTGTTGTAGGACAAAGTAGAGACTTTTACCTATATTTTGATACAACTGAAAATGATACAAAAGAAAAACCAAGCTATAATTGGCGATTAAATGGTCTAACCGGTAAGTACTATACGTTGGATACTAAAAAAACCAACGTTAACTCATCAAATCCAAACGATATAGTGTACAAAGAGCTAAAGCTTATAAGGGAAGACGGCACTATAAGCTTCAACTGGGGCAGCGGCTCACCAAATGCCTCTTTGCCAAATGACTATTTCGGTGCTGAATGGTTAGGCTATATCTATTTAGATGTAGGTGGAAGTTACAAGTTGCAAACTAGGTCAAACGATGGTAGTTGGGTATTACTAAATAACTCCATCGTAGTTAATAACCACGGTATACATGGCATGAATAGGGATATAACCAAGCAGGTTCAGGTAGACCTTGAGTCTGGATTCTATGCACTGAAGGTAAAAATGTTTGATGCAACCAGTACGTCGGATATGTATTTTTCTTGGGCAAAACCTTATGCAGATATGGTGATAGTGCCAAAAGATGTTATGGCAACTCCAATAACAGCTACTGTGGAAATCGGGCAATTAGAAGTACCAGCACTTAATAAGATAGAAAAACAATTCATATGGAACACAGAAGACACATTAACGGGGGATTACTTAGCAAGGATAAGTGTGTACGAAAACGAGGTGTTTATATGTGAAGATGTGGCTACATTTTCCATAACATCAACTGTAGCAATAAACACAGCTATAACGACAGACAAACAAGAATATAACCCCTATGATACGGTCGAGATAGCCCTAAAGGTGGAAAATGAAAGTGCAAACCATATGTATGAAAACCTAAGTACGGTAATCAGTATAAGCGACGGAAGTGGAAACTTGGTGTATACTCAAACTGAACCGATTAGTATTTTAGTGCCAGGCGACCTTAAGGAATTAAATACGTACTTTGACATATCTAATAGTCCACAGGGTGTATATAGCGTAAACGTACAGGTGTACGATGGGGAAAATGTAATAAGCACAGCCGATACAAGTTTTACCGTTAATGGCACACAAGTAACTGGGGTTGGCATTGAAGGGACAATAACAACCGAGCCTGCGGAAATAGAAATAGGAGGCAACGGAACCATAACGTTTACACTAACAAATAGCGGGAATGAGGATATAAATACCCTTACTATTGAATCAGTTGTCGTGTCCCCTGAAACAGAAGAGGTAAAGTATACGTATTTAAATACCTTTGATTTACTATCAAAAGGGGCAAACATAGAAGACTCCTACACGATAAATACGTCTGAGTATGAGATAGAGAAGTACTATCTGGCAATACTTCGTGTAAAGACAAGCACAATGGGGGATTATAAAACCATAGTAAGTGATACATTTAAAGTTACAAAGCCACAGAAATCACTTGAAATAAGTAAAAATGTTGTGGATAAAAAACAGGTATTGGTGTGGCTTAATTATCAGTGGGAGTCGGGAAATAGTGTGCCAGATGTAGAGCAGATAAAGGGTGCTTTAAACAACATAGGCGTAGATTACCACATTGTATATGACAAAAAGGATTTCCAAAATGAGCAGCGGAATCAGCTTTACACGGATTTTGTAATTTTAGGTGAGCAAGACCCAATAGAGGACCACTACAGCGAAGAGCTAAAGGCACAGGTCTACAGTGGCAAGGGGCTAATCTCTGCCATGTTTAATAGGCAAAATCTGGATGAGACTATGTTTGGTATAAAGGTTAAGGGGAAACTCTCAGGAAGCGACTACTTGATTACGATGTCTGAAAGTGAACTATCCGGCAGCGGCCAATACCAAAGCTACGGGAAGGTGTTGAAGGTAGAGGCACTAAATAGCTCAGATGTCGTTGGTACGATTACTGAGAAGAAAACAAGCTATCCGGCAGCATTAAAACGCACCTACGGCGGTGGTAAGGTGGTGTTTTACGCCTTTGATTTGGGTAAGAGCATTGAAAACTATGACTGGTTTAAGGCGCTATTGGGCAACTCGATAGAGTACGTACATAATAGTGAGACATTGGCGGATACAACGGTTGCTGGTACAACCTTACCATTTGAGCTAACGATAAAGGCTGTTGGCGGAGATTTTGACGTGGTAGTGGCGGAGATGTATGACGAGGGGATGTCTATATATGACGGGGCAACAAATGAGTGGATAACAGAAAATCCGTGGAATGTGGAAAGACACATTACAGAAGATGAAACACTCACCCTTTCATATCAGCTACGGCTACCATACACACTTGGCACGTATAACTTAACTACAGAGGTAGGATACACAGAAAATAGCCAGTACACAAAATACTGGGAGCTTGCATCAGCATATACGATTGAAAAAGGCTCCATAGAGATGACGAATGAAGTGGTAACGGCACTTGAGGGGCTCAGTGTAACTGGCAATGATAAGGCTAAGGTAAGTAATGCACTAAAGTATTTGTATGACGTACAAGGCAGGGTGTCTGATACAGCAGAAAACAAGGATGCCAATATATCGGATATATTAAAGGCAATAGAAGCGATAAACGGTATAACAGCTGATGGAATTGGCGCAATAGTGGAAAAACTAAGCAAGGTGCTGATGATTGAACAAGGGAGATTTTATAGTCTTTCTCAAAATAATAGTTAAAAGATACAAGGGGTGAGGGTTTTGCCCTCACTCTTTTGTAATTTCATGTATATTGGCATTTTTGGTAAAAAATCAATTATATACAGGAGGAACAAAATGAAGAATAAACATTTTATAAGGATAGTATCAATAATAGTTCTTACGTTTTTTGCATGGACATTTGGTGGAATTTTTGATATTGCATATGCCGTTGAAGTAAAAAAGAAAATGAAAAATATCGTTGTTGATAAAGGCAGTAAGGCTGCAAATAAAAAGACTGTAAAACCGAAAGATAGTACAAATAGTCAAAGCAATGCTAAAAAATTAAGTAATATACTGGAAGATATAGAATCAATACTTGATACAACAGAATCAGACAACACAACGCTTAAAACAAAGATAAAGGGCAAAAAGAATGAGTTAACAGACTTAGATAAAGAAATAAAGAAAGAATTTAAAGAAACTGAAAAAGCGTTAAAAGAAGCAGGTCTTTCACATGAAATACTTAATAGACACTCTGATTTTGTTAAAAAATATGAAGATAATTATAATGAAGTAGTAGCCGATATTACAGAAATAGAAAATGCTGCATCATCTAATGAGCTACAAGCAGCCGTAGATAAGACAAAGAAAAAATTGGATGCTGTTAAGCCAGCAAAACATGAGATTTCCTTAGACCCTAATAAACTACCACACAGAGCAGTAGAGGAAACCGACGTACAGTATGAAGAAATTACAGAAAATAAGGATAAAACTCTAAACAGTAAAGGGAAAAAAGATAGTGCGAGTATACTAAAATCAAGCCCTCCGGCAGATGATGATTTAGCAGAAACTATTGAGGTAAAGTTTACACAATTAATAAAAGATAAAGCCGCAGAGCTTGAACACAATCCAGTAAAAATATATAACTGGGTACGTAACAACGTAGAATATGTACCAACCTATGGTTCTATACAGGGTGCAGATTACTGTCTACAAACTATGCAATGTAATGCCTTTGACACAGCAAGCCTATTGATAGCGCTTTTGCGTACCTCTGGAATCCATGCCCGATATATGTTTGGCACGATTGAAATACCAATTGAAAAGATAATGAACTGGGTAGGTGGTTTTACGGATGCAAAGGCAGCCTTAAGTCTTATAGCTTCAGGTGGAATACCTGTAACAGGATTAGTTGAAGGCGGCCAAGTAAAGGCCGTACGTATGGAACAAGTGTGGGTTGAGGCGTGGGTTGATTTCATACCATCAATGGGAACTCAACATAAAAAAGGGGATACGTGGATTAGACTTGACCCAAGTTTTAAGCAGTATGAATATAAAGCAGGTATAGACCTAAGTGAGGCAGTACCCTTTGATGCTGAAGGGCTTATAAATAATCTCGTTAGCTCCGCTACTATAAATGAGGAGGAAGGATGGGCTACTAATGTTGATCAAGATACTATAAAATATGCCGGAACTAACTATTACGCACAAAAAGTTAACTATTTAAACAAGTATTATCCTAATCCAACCGTAAAAGATATTTTTGGAAGCAAAAAAATAATCAAACATAATTTTAATATATTTATGGCTACACTACCATATAAAACTAGGAATATAACTGTAAGTTATAATAAATTACCTGATTCTATGAGGTATAAAATAAAATTCACAGTTGAAAGTAACGATATTGTTGATAAACTTAATATAAGTTATAGTCTCCCAGAAATAGCCGCTAAAAAAATAACTCTTTCTTATACTCCAGCTACAAGTGAAGACGAGGAAGTTATCAAGTCTTATCTACCAAAGATACACTCAGATGGAACAGCTATAGATGCTTCTGAACTTCCCATATCCTTACCGTCATACCTTATTAATGTAAAATCTGAATTAAGGATAAATGGACAAATAGTTGCAAGTGGTGATAGTGTTCCAATAGGAACAGCTGAAACATTTTATATGACTTTTATTGATCCTGTAAGAGGTAAAGATATTGTTTCTAATATTATTCAAGCTGGTGAATATTTTGGAATTGATGTGAATATATCAGGATTTTCAGTAGAACAAATAACAAATATTAAAACAAAGCTTGAAAAAACTAAAATAAAAATGGAACTTAATAACTTTACAAATCTGACAAATGACGATGTTTTAGGAGATTTACTTTATACAATTGCTACAGTATATAATATCGTTATAAATGGGTATGATAGTATAGATGCTAATGTACTAAATGTTATTTCTATCAAGTTACCTTCAGAAGCTATATTCAAGACATCGTTAACAACAGATAATTATTATGGAATACCAGTGTCGGTTAGCAGTAGTGGATTGACAATGGATGTGGACAGAAATTTAAGTATAATAAAGGCTCTTGATGGTAACAATGAAAAAAAGATTAAGTTTCTGTCTATTTCTGGTATATCATTATCCGTATTTGAACAAAAAATACCCGAAGCTATGCTATCAACAGGTAACAATATAAATAGTGGGATATCAGCTGTTGGAGCTATACAAATAGCTAACTCTCAAGGGATACCTATATATACAATAACAAAAGAAAATATTGATATTACACTTCCTCAGCTTCAATTGGATGCAACAACTGTTAATGAAATTAAAAATTTTGTTTATGCAGGTAATGAGGTTACTGTTTCCAAGACAGAGATCAGCTACAACGATTGGACAGGTTGTGGATACATTGTAATTGACCCCATAACAGGAACTGGCGCATATTTAATTAGCGGCGGTGAAAATGGAGCTAGATTTTTAAAAAATTTTATATCTATTTATGGAAACTTATGGAATATAGAAGCATCTGAACACCTTAAAGAAGCATTCAAAGAGTTATATGTAGGTATTTATGGAAGCATTATTCTCTATCTTTTTTTTCTAATACAAGATTTTTGCTATTCTCTTTTGATTGCTATTAATGTTTATTCGCAAAAACCAACATATTTGCTATGCAACATTGCTTCAGGTTTAGCCTATGCAGTTACATTGATTGGATTTGTACTTGCAGTCGAGTCAAAGCTTGGTATCAGTATACTTTTAACTGCTGCTAAAAAAACATCAAGTATACTTAGTGGTATTCTTATAACAGGAGGTGCTGTTACTTTATCAACAGTAGCATCACCATTTGACCCTTATGAACTATGTTCTACCGATGGAATAATTTACCCTAATTACGATTTTTGGTAGAAAATTATTACATTGATTATACAGTGTATCTTGGACATAAAGTTATGGTTGAGATATTGCTATAACAAAAATATTAATGTTAAATAGTATTTTATATTCATCACTATTAGAGCCAACAGTATATATTAATCACAACAAAATTAAAAAGGGGTATTTAAAAAATACCCCCTTAATATCTTTAATAATATATTTTGTGCATAAGCTATTGGAGGTTATATGGAGAGATTTCTTATAGTATATCATTATAATTATTTACTACTTTATTTTATTTCTATTATTGAACTATATGGTATTATAAGACTGTATTTATTGTTTCGTTTTTTCGTTAAAAAAAAGAGCAATAATATGCTCATATCAAACCAGATGGTTTTTGGTGGTATTGCTATAGCTGGTTTTATTTTAAATAATAAGATAGCATCATATTGTAGTTTTCAAACGTTTTTTTTACTATTCCATATGTGTCTCTTGTTAACTATTTTTTCATTTTTCTGGGATGAATATTGTGATATTACAAAAGATAAAACATTTGATATAAAAATTACTAAAATACAACAAATTAGCAAAGAAGTTTTTAGCACATATTTTTTTGTTTTTTTGTTATATTTTTGATAGAATTTTTTAATATAAATATATACTTATCTAATATAATGGTAACTGAGTTCCTAATCAATATAGGAACTGATTTATTATTAATAATAGAAATATATACGATTATAAGGTTAACTATATTATTTTGCTCTATAAAGATCAAAATAGAATGTAATCTATTGATTAATATAATACTTATACTTTCTTTTATTATGATCATAAAATTACTAGAAATATGGATAACTTCAAAGTGTAATCCCAAAACAGTAATTTTATTGTCGCACATACTTATTTTATTAGCTATTATATATCTTATTCTTAATAATTTATCAAATATTATAGTTAATGGGAATAGTATTATCACTAATAAGATAAAAAATAGTATCAAAAATATTATTATTGTTTATTACATATATTTTATTGTAATAACTATACAAGGATTACTAAATGTATGAATAAAATAATACACCATTGTAATGAAAGACTAAAATAAATTATTTCTATTAGATTTAGTATAAATATACTTTCTAATTTACTTTTTGTGTTTGGATAAACTTTTATTAATAATGATATTTTTAATAGTTGCTTTATAAAAATACTGGAGATAATATCATATATGGAAAATATTACATTTATTTATCTTGCAGCGATTGAATTTTGTGCTGTTCTTGCTATAATTTATCTATATGGAAAACTTTATACAAATGAAGAATGGGCTGCATTATTTTTAGTATGTATAACTATACTGCTTTTAGCTCATTCTATAGAGACGCGATGTCAAGACCATATCACAAATTATAGTATTAAACCAATGCTTTTATCATTTCATTTATTTATCATTATACAGTTTTTAATCTATATTTTAAGTACTTTATGGAACAAAGAAAAAATGACTATCAAAATTTTTCTAATAATACGAAGGTATGCAAAAGCAATTATCATTTTTTTGTTAGTAAGTATTTATGTTATATTTTTAATAGATATATCAATAATGGCAGACCAATTTGTATTAGATAGAACAAAACATATATCAGATATTGTTCCATTAGTTGAATTTTATATAATTTTAAGGTTGTATATTTTTTTTCGTCTTATTAGTGTTGGAAACTATTTTTACACATTTTTAAAATTGGGGCTAATCATTCTTCTTTTTACAATTATAGAATTGCTAATTGAAAACTTTAGTTGTGATCATAATAGACAAATAATAATTATATACTTACATATATTTGTCTTATTAATCATTTACTATACACTTTGGGATAAATCAATTAAAATGATGAAAACTTTTGATTATTTAATTGTAACCAAGAAACAAAAAAATATAATGATGATTTTTGAGACAGAATGTGCTATATATTATCTTGCTATATTTAGTATAGAAATGATAAAAATAGGAGAATATCATTTTTGTATAAAATAGTGCAATATTATATGAATAACTGGAATAATATTAGTATAATTAGATACAGTAACTATTAATGTTTACAACATATTGTTGTTAATAGTTGTTCAATAACAATTTAGGAGACAATGCAATTATGGAACATATGACTATAGAACAGCTCAAATTTGTTTATAGACATTCTATACCAATTTATATTTTCATGATTGAATTTTGTGCAATTATAAGCATAATTGATCTTCACACCAAAGTTTACGGAGGAAAACAGCGGGTTGTATCGTTTTACAGGTATATACATTTACTCATTATAGCTTATTTTATGCAGATAAAATGCCAAAGCCTTATTACAAATTATAGTATTCAACCACTAATTCTATTATTTCACTTATTTATCATTGTCATGTTTTTAATGGATAGTTTAAATACTTTATGGAACAAAGAAAAAATCACTATCCAGAGTTTCTTGATGATACGAAGATATGCAAGGGAGATTATTATGCTCTTTTTTATAGGTATTTATATTCTATTTTTACTAGACCTCTCGGCAATGGCAGATAACTTTGTGTTAGATAAAACTAAGTATACGCTTGATCTAGTCCCAATAGTTGAGTTTTATATAATCATAAGATTATATATTTTTTATCGTTTTGTTGGCATCAAAGATTATCCTTACATATTTTTTAAATTAATTTTATTAGTAGTTGTGTTTACAATTATAGAATTGTTAATTAAAAATTATAGTTGTGATCTTAATCGGCATGCTATTATCATATACTTACATATATTTACTGTATTAATTATTTATTACGCACTTTGGGGTAAATCTATTAAGATACTGGAAAACCTTGATGATTTCATTATAACTAAAAAACAAAAGAATATAATGAGAGTTTTGGATATAGAATGTACTATATACTATCTTGTTATATTTATTATAGAAATGGTTAAAATAGGAGCGTATCCTTTTTGTATAAAATAATATATCATATTGATATATAAAATGGATTATTGATGTTTAATTCATTATTAGTTTTAGAAAATTATATCTTTAATAATATTAAGATTCTTATAGAAATATATGGCATTATAAGGATTTTATTAATTGTATATTATATCTATGGTATTAAAAAAACAACATATCAAATAACATATTATTATGTACAATTACTCTACCTTGCTATCTTTGGATTGTTATTAGAGTATTGGCGTTTAAACTTGTTTTTATTTTGTAGTGTACAAAAACTTATATTAATATACCATATGTTTTTTATATCAATTTTTTTTGGTTTATTATGTGTTACTTATTATAGTATTTATGAAAAATCACAGACAGTTATTATCATCCAATTAAATAAAGTTATAAATGAGATATTTCATATATTTTTTTTAACATACTTTGTCTTATTTATGGTGGAACTATACAAATTAAACTTTTTTTGTATTTATTTAAAAAAAGTAAATATAAACAACATAGTTTACTTTTGGATTAAAGCTATACAATCTTTTTCTATCAATAATATAAAAATAGATATTAATACGATGATGGAATTGTATGCAATAATATGTGTGTTTTTTATCTTTATTAGGTATCAAAAAATCATAATATTTATTATATTCCTTCTATTTATTTTTTTGTTAATTATTGCAGCATGGATGTTACTTATGCCAATAGATTATAACTATCAAAAGATTATTTTATTACTTCATATACTTTTACAATTAACAATTTTTAATATTTTGTGGAATCAATCATATAAAAACACAAACGATAAAACCATTGCAACTACCAACATAGAAAGACATATAGTATTTGTTTTTATAGTATACACGATAAGTGTTATTATTAGTTTTTTTATGGAGTTAGCTAAAGTTTTTAAATGTATACACGGTTAGTTGTATTGTTTATAAAAAATCTATGTGGAGGTTATAATGACCAAGCAGAGCAGTTCTTGCTGTTGTAAATTTTACTAATAGGCTGTATAATAAATCTATGGTTAAGACAGTAGAGTTATACAATGCTTTAAAGGATAAGTTTGGAGAATGGGAAACAAGGGCGTTGATAGATGCTATTGATGAGGTTGCCGATAAAGGACACACAACACTTGCTACGAAAGAGGATGTGCTTAAGACAGAGATGTCCTTGAGAGTAGAAATAGAGAAAATTAGATTAGAAATAGAAAAAGTACGAGCTGATATGCGCACTGAAATAGAAAAAGTGCGAGGTGAGATAGAAAAGGTACGGGCTGACGTTGAAAAACTGCGTTTAGAGGTTAGTGTGCAGATAGAAAAAGCTAAAACTGAAATGCTACGTTGGCAGTTTATATTTTGGGTTAGCCAGATAGGTGCTACATTTGCATTGTTTAGATTCTTTTTAAAGTAATATTGACTTTTTTTTACTGTTGTACTTTTATATACCAGAGATACTTAAAATCCAGCTTATACCTATATTTCAAGATAAGTAGTATAACTATTAGAGATTGGAACATCATATCCTTCTTTTTTTAACCCACCTATATGAAACTCAAGAGCTTCTTTCATAATACGCTCTACTTCTTCCATTGTATTTCCCGCAGCTATACACCCATCTACGTCAGGCGAATATGCTGAAAAACCGGTTTGCGTTTTTTCTATTACTATCAAATATTTCATTTTAACCCCGCTTGTTTTAAGATGGTATTTAGTGTTTTCGGTGCTATATCATTACCTGGTTTGCCTGCGACAGTTACAAGCCCTTTCTTTGTTTTGTGTTTAAATTGCCTATGACTTCCTGTTGTTCTTTCTATATACCAACCATCTTCTTCAAGAACTTTTATAATTTCTTTTATTTTCACTCATTATATAATTTTATTCTAACATAATTTCTTCAGTAATTTTTAATAAATTTTTTTTTTACATCCAAAACTTAAATGAATCTATCTCCTTTTATTTGCATATCTCATTGTGCCAAGCCAGCATCTACGACAAATATCACCACTAGCTTACAAGTTAAAAGTTTTAGGAAGTGCGTAGGCGCACTCCCGTAATGTGCGTAGGCGCACTCCCGTAAGGGGTACGTGGTTGGGTAGTGCGTCTGCGCACCTCTTTCAAAACAGAGTCCTTTCCCTTTTTCTTCTATCTTTTTTTCTATAATTTTTTAGTTTAAAAAATTATCATGTTTTCGTTAAAATAGCATACATGTACACTGTCAATCTTAGTTACGGGAGGATTCATGGAGTATATTGGTTTAGATGCTGGTTCTGTAAGTATAAAAATTGTCTTGATAGATGAAAACTATAGGATTATACGAACAATATATAAAAGGCACAAGGGACATCCTATACCTGTATGTTACGAATTATTGCAGGAATACGCCATTGAAGGAAGGCCTATTTCTGTTACAGGTACGGCTGGTAGATTTATTGCAGATGCCCTTTCAGTAAAGCACATTAACGAAATAACTGCTCAATCGTACAGTACTAGTAGGTTGTTCCCACAAGTAAGGACTATTATAGAAATGGGAGGGGAGGACTCTAAGCTTATAATGCTTGAAGGGGAAAAGCTTAAAGACTTTTCAATGAACTCGGTCTGTGCTGCTGGTACTGGTGCGTTTTTAGACCAACAGGCGGAACGTCTTAAGTTAACTATAGAGGAATTTAGCAAGTTGGCTATTGGCTCGAAAACGCCTCCAAGGATTGCCGGCAGGTGCAGTGTTTTTGCTAAATCCGATATGATACACCTTCAGCAGATAGCAACACCGGTTGAGGATATTGTCGCTGGGCTTTGTTTTGCTGTTGCTCGGAATTTCAAAGGGGCTATTGTCAAGGGACGGTTGCTTGAAAAACCGGTTACTTTTCAAGGCGGGGTTGCATTAAATAAAGGTATGGTTCGGGCTTTTAGAGAGGTCTTTGATTTAAATGACGACCTCATTGTACCTGACAATGCGCCTTTTATGGGGGCTATTGGGGCTATCTATAAGGCTTTAGATGATGGACAAATGGTACGCCTTGATGTTGACTGCTTAAAAACATATTTAAAAACAATCCACTACGAGGCGGTTAAAAGACAGCCTCTTGTAGTTAATGGTGATGGCTTTAAAGAAAGGCATTTAAAGCTTGATGAACAGCTGCAACCAACTATTAGGCAAAATGGTAAGCCAGTAATAGGTTTTCTTGGCATAGATATAGGCTCAATTAGCACAAACCTCGCACTTTTAGATAATGATGGTAAGCTTATAACAAGTCGCTATCTTATGACTGCGGGCCGTCCTATAGAGGCAGTCATGGAAGGGCTTCGTTCTATTTACGATGAATTTGGTGGACGTATTGACATACTTAGCGTTGGCACTACTGGCTCTGGCAGGTATATGATTTCGGATTTTTTTGGGGCTGATATTGTTAAAAATGAAATCACAGCGCAGGCCACTGCTGCTATTCATATAGATAAAACGGTTGATACTATATTTGAAATCGGCGGGCAGGACTCTAAATACATAGCCATAGAGGATGGTGTTATTGTTGATTTTGAAATGAACAAGGCTTGTGCTGCGGGCACTGGGTCTTTTTTAGAAGAGCAGGCCGAAAAACTTAATATATCAATTAAGGGGGAGTTTGCAGATATAGCGTTTTCATCAGATGGGGCTATTAATCTAGGTGAGCGGTGTACCGTTTTCATGGAAAACTCGCTTATGGCAAACCTACAAAAGGGCGCTAATCGAGGCGATTTACTAGCTGGCCTTGCCTATTCCATTGTGGAAAACTACATAAACCGGGTAGTTGCTGGTAAAAAAATTGGCAAAAACATCTTCTTTCAAGGCGGGACGGCTTTTAATAAGGCTGTGGTTGCTGCTTTTGAAAAGTATACTGGGCAAAGTATTACAGTGCCAAGGCATCATGAAGTTACAGGGGCTATTGGCATGGCGCTTTTTGCCAGAGACAAATACCTTGAAAAACCTGTACAGAGCGCATTTAAAGGCTTTAGTATCTTTGAACGCCCCTATACGGTAAACTCCTTTGAGTGTAAAGGGTGTTCTAATCTGTGTGAGATTAACAGGGTAAACATTACTGGTGAGCGGGGCGCTTTGTTTTATGGTGGACGGTGCGAAAAATATGATATTAATAAAAAACATAAACCAAATATTGAAAACCTTTTTCAATTCCGTGATGAGCTTTTGTGGAAGCCATACGAAGAGCTAAAAAATGCCTCTAACGGTGGTAACAGAGGTATCGTAGGTATTCCTTTTATCTTTTTAATGCACGATTTCTTACCATTTTGGACAACCCTTGTCTACGAGCTTGGATATATGCCCAAGGTTTCACCAAGGACAAACCGTCAGGTAGTCAATAAGGGGGTAGAGACCGTACTTTCTGAATCATGCTTTCCGGTTAAGGTAGCCCACGGGCATGTAAAATACCTTATAGATAGCGGGATTGATATGCTCCTTATACCGTCTTATGTTAACCTAAGCACAAACGATGAGGAGTTTGAAAAGGCAGCACCGTGTCCGTATACTCAGACTATCCCCTATGTGGCAAATGCAGCTTTTGATAATATGCAGCTACTAAGACCCATAGTGGATTTTACACGCCCTGAGCGCTCACTAATAAAGGAAATAGAGCGCTATTTTCATAAGGTAAGTACGGCTAAAATAACCGCAGCGCTTAAAAAGGCGTGGGAGGTACAAAAACGTTTTAAAGAAGCATTTACCAAAAAGGCGCAAGAGGTTATTTCATCAATAAATGAAACCAGCATAGTTATAGTGGGCAGGGCATACAATTCCTTTGATAGTGGGATTAACCTGCAGATACCGGAAAAGCTGGCTACTTTAAATGTGAAGTCCATACCTATGGACATGTTGCCACTTGATAGCATAACGATTAAAGATAAATGGTCAAATATGTACTGGCGTAGTGGGCAGCGGATTTTACAGGCTGCTCGGTTTATTAAAAATCATCCGCTACTGTACCCTATCTATATAGGAAACTTTAACTGTGGACCGGATTCGTTTATTTTAAAATATTTTGCTGAGGAAATGGGCGATAAGCCGTTTTTACACCTTGAAATAGATGAACACAGCGCAGATGCTGGCGCTATTACGCGCTGTGAGGCTTTCTTAGATAGCATTGCTAATAGAAGAAACGGTAAATCACAAAAAGTGCTTCTACCTATTAATCAAAAAGTTGAAGCCCCAGCACTTATTAACATAAATAACACAAAGACCGTGTACATTCCCCCAATGTCTGACCACGCTTACGCCCTTGCTGCTGGCTTTCAGTACTGCGGGGTCAACTCAGAAGTTTTGCCAGATACGGATGCCGAGTCTATCGCTATTGGTAAGCGGTTTGTCTCCGGCAAGGAATGCTACCCTTGTGCCGTAACTAGCGGGGATATGTTAAAAAAGGTGTTTTCAGATGGCTTTGATAAACATAACTCTGTCTTTTTTATGCCATCAGGCACAGGCCCTTGCAGATTTGGCCAGTACAATGTCTTTCAAAAACTTATCCTTGATAAGGCTGGCCTTAACGATGTGCAAATATTTGCACCAGTACAGGACACTACTTTTTATAAGGATTTAGGCATAGCTGGTACAGATTTTGTAAAAAGGACGTGGCAGGGCATCATCGCCTATGAGCTTTTAGTTAAGTGTCTTCATGAAACAAGACCTTTTGAAAAACAACATGGGGCAGCTGAGGCCTTATACATACTATATAAGCAGAGACTATTTGATATGTTAAGAAAAAACGATAAAGATGTAGATGATACATTGATTAATATGAGACGTGATTTTGAAAACATACCGGTAAATAACAAAAAATCTAAGCCAATGATAGGCGTTGTTGGTGAGATTTTTGTAAGGAGTAACCGATTTTCAAATGAAAACCTTATAAGAAAACTAGAAACCCTTGGCTCATGGGTATGGCTTTCTCCTGTTGAGGAGTGGACGTATTATATAAATTACTTTAGCCTTAAAAATTCCTTGATAAAAAAATATATGTCTGGTATCATAGATTTTCTTTTTACAGGCGTGTATCAGAAAACAATAGAACATCGCTATAATAGGTATTTTGACGGTTTTCTTGATACAGCGCATGAGCCGGAAATACGGCATTTACTTAAAAAGGCAAGTCCCTACGTGCATGAATCTTTTGCAGGGGAAACGATTTTGAGTATAGGAAAGGCGGTTGATCTGATAGAGCGTGGCGCTTCAGGAATTGTTAATGTGATGCCATTTGGATGTATGCCGGGTACTATCGTTACTGCCCTTATGAGGTCTATAACTAAACAGTATGGTGTGCCGTGCATTAGCTTACCGTACGATGGTACAGAGTCCAATGTCGTTGGATTGCACTTGGAGGCTTTTATAGAGCAGGCAAAAAATACGTTTTATTCAAAATAAAGGAGAGTTTTTGAGTGGGAAATGTTAAAAAATGGCGTAAAAAAAAGATAACAAAACACAAACATAAGAAACTAAGAAGAAAGATGAAGTTCAGACGTAAGAGAGGTTAATCTCAAACCGTTGGTTTTTATAAAAAAAGTGCGGGCGAACCTATATGTTCGCCCATACGTACATATGTTTGCCCCTACGTAATAGATGTTTAGGGGTAGTGCTGGGTGTCCGCCTATAGTGCCATGTTATATGCACCCAATATTTGATGTTTATTCCTTAATTAATACAATGTAATGAAACATGAATACACATACAAGACAAAACCAATATCCAGATGAAGTAACCATAGACGGTACAATATATCAATTTGAAAAGGTTTTAAAAGAAGACTTTTTTTCAGTAAATATATTGTATAAAGGTGCAAATAACAAGCGTTTTGTTTTAAAAATATCTGACTTTCGATTTATCTTTGGCTTTATGCTAAGACCATTAGCGGTGTTTTTTTCAAAAAGGGAGTACGCCCTTTACAATGAGCTAAAAGACGTAGAATATGTCCCATCAGTAGGACCACGATATGGTAAAAACGGTTTTTTTCACGCATATATTGAAGGTAAGACTCTTCATGAAATTACCCCCGACTCTCCACTGCCGGACGATTTTTTTGAACGCTTAAAAACTATTATTGACGAACTCCATAAACGGCGAATATTTTATCTTGACCTCAATAAACTGGGTAATATCTTGGTTAGCAACGACATGTCCCCATATTTAATTGATTTTCAAATAAGTATGCCTTTTAAAAGGCGTAACGGCCTCATTGGTAAATTAACAGACCATATTTTTAATCTACTTGTTAAAGAAGACATTTACCATATATATAAACATAAGAAACGTTTTAAACCATATATCCTTACCGAGCAAGAAGACAAGCTTACAAAAAAAACCATCTTAAATACATGGTATGATAGACTCTTTGGTACACCTTATAGAAAGATTAAAAGACTAATTTATCCTAAAGGTAGTAACGAAATAATATGGTATAATTGGAAAAAAAGAAAAAAATAAGAAATAAGGTAATACTCTAGTCCCCCTATCGTCATTCAATCTGTGTTATAATAATTATATATATCTATCTTTAAGGTGTGGTGGTATAAATTTGTAAAAAATTTAGATAGCTGCAACGTTATAAATCAAAAAACATGGACAGATTACATTATAACTTTAAATGGGATTGAAAAAAAGATAGGATAAATAAGAGGAAACACAATGTTAGCTTTGAACAATCTGTAACTGTTTTTAAAGATTCAAATACTATATCTATTTATGACAAAGAACATAGTGAAAATGAAGAGAGATGGGTTACTTTAGGTTTAACAGAGTGTGGTACTTTGCTTGTTGTTCATCACACATATGATGAAATTGATAAATACAATATAGATATTCGGATAATTTCAAGCAGAAAAGCAACAAAAAATGAAAAAGAACAATATAGAGGGCAACATAAATGAAAAACGAATATGATTTTTCACAAGGAGAAAGGGGTAAATTTTATAATCCTGATGCTATATTAAATACCCCAATTTATCTTGAATCTGAGGTGCTATCTTTTGTCAAAAGTATAGCAGAAAAAAAGAATTTGGATTTATCTACTGTTGTAAATTCACTGCTTAAAACTGATATGCATATAGCTGATGTTATTAAGTAGTACATATGGACTAAAAGTCATAAAGAGTTCGATATAGGTAAGGTGTAAAGGTACACTTCCAAAGAGTGGAGAGGTAACTTTTGAGCCTTTTCACTTAAATCGTTTTAATATTATAGCGCATTTAGATTTAATAGGTAACAAAAATTAAGGGCTTGCCCCATAGGTTCGCCCCTACAAAAATATGTACATCGTAGGGGCAGACCTGGTGTCTGCCCTATTTTATGTGTCATTATCAAATCGAATGCGCTATATTTTACTCTATTTACAAATTATCTACTTTTTTGGTAATATCTATACAAAAAAATAAATGGGGTTTACAACAATGTATAAGAAACAAACTAAGATTTTTAAAAGGTTTTTTAAGCATATTGTTGCAACAACTATTGGTACATATTTAGAGTTTAGTGGTCCAAGTATATTAAAAAAATCACTCACCATTTTTATATACCATGACGTTACCAATACACCGAGTGAGTTTAGCCGTATGTATAACTTATACGTAAATCCCAATGTGTTTGATTACCAAATAGGTTACATAAAAAAAACATTCAACGTAATAACACCAAAATCGCTTATTGATGGTAATATCCCGCCAAATGCGGCATTAATCACGTTTGACGATGGACTTAAAAACGTCTTTACACAGGCATACAGCATATTAAAAAAACATAATGTACCAGCTATCGTTTTTTTAAATATGGAGCCTATAAATGAAGGGACTGCTTTTTGGGCTGGACTTATAACCTATTTATGCGAAAAACGCTCAGATTTTTGCAATTATTTATACGCTAATCTTACAAAAGATAAAATAAGGACACCGTTATTTTTATCGTGTTCACGGGAGCTTGTGCTTTCTTTTCTTCAAGACAATAACCTTGACTTGAACCATGAGATAAAACGCTTTATTGGGGATTTTGCCACACCAGATGACTTGAATATGGTCGCATCTGAAAACATACTGTTTTTTGGCAACCACCTATATAATCATGACGTTGCACTTTTATTAAGTGATACAGAGCTAATAGATTCATATAGGAAAAATGACACTGCTCTTAGTAAATACCCAAATAGCTGTAAATTATTTGCCTTTCCCTTTGGTCAACAATTCACTTGCTTTGAAAAACGGCAAATAAGTCTTATTTGTCAAGAGGGGGCAAAAAAGGTTTTCTCTTCACACCCCATACCTAATAATGATGTTAGCATGTACTATTTACATAGAATTGAACTTACAAATTTTAATAATACATCCCAAAAAATTTGGTATCAGATATTTTACAAAAACATGAGAACCACAGTTAACAAATTGATTAAACCTGTAAATCAAAAACAATTAGTTGATAAGGAGGTTTCATATAACCAATGAAAGATAGTCTAAAAAAGAAAATGAAAAAACTGTTAGCTCCCAACCATTATCGTGTTATTATAAAAACTCTTTTATGGCCGCCTTTTAAGCTTGTAAGCTTTGGTAATCTCAGACGTACAGCACCGATAAGTAGTAGATATGGGCAAGAGCGCGGTACACCTATTGACCGCTATTATATAGAAAAATTTCTTGATGCTAATAAAAAAGACATCGCTGGCCATGTCCTTGAAATGAAAGATAACGGATACACCGTTTGTTACGGAAATCAATATGTAACTAAATCAGATGTGCTCTCCAAAGAACACGATAATCCACAAGCAACCATCATAGCTGACCTTACCGATGCCGATAACATAATATCCTCAGACACATTCGATTGTATCATATGTACAAGCACATTGCACTATATTTACGATGTACAAAGTGCTGTTAATACGCTTTATAGAATCCTTAAACCGGGCGGCATTCTACTTGCCACAGTGCCGGTCATTTCAATGGTAGATAGGTCTACTGCACCTTTGTATGGTGATTACTGGAGATTTACAGATTTCGCTATAAAAGAGCTGTTTAGTCGTGTCTTTAAACCTGAAAAGCTCTCTATAGAGACGCACGGAAATGTGTTATCCGCATGTTCGTTTTTACATGGCATTGCCGCCGAAGAACTTAAACAAAAGGAGTTAGATGAAAAAGACATTAGATACCAAATGGTTATTACCATCAGGGCATATAAATAATATGTTTAATCGAACCACTGTATGAGCCCACATAAAGAGTCAATATTAAAAAGTATAAGCCGATATACTTCAAGTAACATATACCAGCGCTTTTGTGGAATAATCAATGTATTTATTAAACCAAAACTGCTAACCCCTGAGCTTTATGGCCTGTGGAATCTGCTCTCTATCTTTATAACCTATGCCACTTACCTTCACCTTGGTACACGTAACTCAATGTTCTACCTTTTGCCATTTTATAAGGCAAGAAAAGATAGACAACGGTGTAAGATTATTGAATCAACTACGTACTATGGCTCACTTTTTATGACCCTACCGGTGGTTGCCTGCATAATCGTATATGCTATTTGGGCAGACATAAGTTTGGTTTTTAGGATAGGGCTTATCACCGTGTGCATTATCGTTTTACTAAACTGGTACTTTGATTACTATTTTAACTACTTGGCCGCATATAAAGACTTCAAAATAGTTAGCTTTGCAAACTACAAAAGGGCATCCATTGCCGTAGTATTAAACGTTGCATTAATCTATTTTTTTCACATATACGGCTTATACATGGCAAGTGTTATTACATTAGTCATTATAGTTATTTATCTTAGGAAAAATGCCCCCGTAACAATAGAAGCCGGTTTTCATTTAAAAGAATTTATTCATCTTGTTAAAAAGGGATTTCCTATTATGATTTATAACATAACAAACGAGCTCGTCAGCACATCAGATAAGCTCGTAGTTGCCGTCTTTCTTGACCATAAACAACTGGGCTTTTACGCCATAACTGGCTTAGTATTTAACTTTCTAATGCAAATTCCCATTGATGCTAGAGACGTCGTAGAACCTCACTTAATGGAATCATTTGACGAAAATAAAAAGGAGGAAGCACTCTTTGATTTTTTCTTCAAACCACTTGCCTACACAGCATATTTTATGCCATTTCTAATTGGTGGGGCTTTTTTCACCATGCCTATTTTTGTCGAAATTGTACTTCCAAAATATATTCCGGGCATTATACCAACACAAATAGTTATCGTCGGTTGCTATTTTTTCTCTCTTGCCTATGCCGTAAGAGGAATTATTGTTGCTAATAACTGGCAAATTAAGGCTGCAATTATAATTACTGTTGTGCTTATATTAAACGTAATGCTCTGTATTTTTGCAATATGGCTCGGATTTGGTATTAATGGTGTCTCCGTTGCAAGCGATATTTCATTTTTAGTATTACTTCTATCACTGGTGGCTTTTGTAAAAAATAAGTACCATTACACATTTAAACACTTACACAAACATATGAAAGATTTCTACTGGACATTGCCAGCCATGTGTATAGCAATAGGGACACCAATAATCGCATTTTCTACCATAACAGTTAATAAATATGTAGAATTATTACTATCTTTGTTATTTTTTTATGCACTAATGTCTATTCTTTTTATTTTATCATTAAAAAGGTCAATATATTTAAAAGGTTTTCAAATAAAAAAATTCTGGTAGATAAAGAAAAAGAAAGAGACAAAAGGGGGAAGGACTCTGTCCTTCCCCCTTTTAAACCCCCTACCTGCAAGGGGTCGAATGACCCCTTGACCCATTACGTGCTTATCTGGAGTTTATACCACATCTATACTTACATAACAGCTAAAGCGTCTATGGGGAAAGCGCGCTGACCTCAAAGAAAGCCAAAAACGGCTTTCTTTTACGGCCGCGCCATTTCCCCATAGACGCTTTGGTGCAATCAGGGGGAGAAAAAAAACTCTCCCCCTGAGAGAAGACCCCCTCTGACTCTTTTCTTTGTCTGGTGCGTAAACGCACCAGAAGATACTCACATTCCTTCTAAAATTCTAATATAATGGTATATTAGAACCCCCACAATCACTTATGTTAGCAACACAGCTACCGTTTTGGCACTTAAACGGCGTTGCCTGCGGACATTGATTATTGTTAGAACCCCCACAATCACTTATGTTAGCAACACAGCTACCGTTTTGGCACTTAAACGGTGTTGCTTGCGGGCATTGATTATTATTAGAGCCACCACAATCACTTATGTTAGCAACACAGCTACCGTTTTGGCACTTAAACGGTGTTGCTTGCGGGCATTGATTATTATTAGAGCCACCACAATCACTTATATTAGCAACACAGCTACCATTTTGACACTTAAAAGGTGTTGCCTGTGGGCATTGGTTATTATTAGAGCCCCCACAATCACTTATATTAGCAACACAGCTACCATTTTGACATCTAAAAGGAGTGTCTTGTGGACATTGGTTTGCACCCCCACAATCGCTCGTATTAATTACACAACTACCATCTTGACAACGATAAGGAGTTGCCGAAGGACACTGATTAGCCCCTCCATCTTCACAGCCATACCACTTTACTGCACCAAAGTAATGACCACAATCAGTGCTTAACTCACCATCTGCTGTCATTGGATTCATGCTGTTAACGTATCCTGATGCATATCCTGTGGTACAACATGAGCCTTGACCATTGCTCATAGATAATCCAAAATGAAGCCCTTCGTTACCACCTAAAACATCCCAGCTGCAATTAACCGTTTCATAAGTAACACTACCTACAATTCCATTACCGCTACTTTCTAACAGCCACTCACCACCAAGATTGTCCTTTAAACATATGCCTGCACCTTCCATATTATTAGATTCAGCATACAACTGGAAAGAAATAAGTAACAAAATAGCTATACCTATTAGTAAAACTTTAGATGCCCTCATCATCAAATGCCTCCTTAAATTTTAAATAATATTAACAACTTAACCCCACTGAAATACATACCTCTTTTATCCCTAGTGCATAAACAAATTAATTTCTTGGTTATCACCTCCTAATTATGATACTAATATACCCCATATTAAGGCAAATACACCGCAAAAAATATAATATTATAAACAGGAACACTTAACAAAAAAAACATTATAAAAAGGATTTTTCTGAAAACACGTATAAATTAAGGTTATCATAAAAACGAAAAAAAAATAAATAGAGATTTTAAAAAAGGTGATTTTTACAAATTATATTTACAGTACTTGACAAATGTATATATTTCAGCTATCATTATTGATAATGACTATCAATATCGTAAATAATGGCGACATAAAGAAGACCATAGAGGAATATATAAAGAAAAATAAATTAAGAATGACCAAACAGCGCGAGATTATCATTGAGGAGTTTTTAAAAAGCTCAAAACACGTATCATCAGAGGAGTTATATGCTAAGGTGTTAGCAATAGATAAAAGTATAGGGCTTGCAACTGTGTACAGGATGCTTAAACTGCTTGTCTTTATAGGGGTTGCAAGAGAAGAAAATTTTGGAGATGGTATTAAACGTTACGAAAGAATATATGAAAAAGAACACCATGACCACATAATTTGCATTGGTTGCGGTACTATGGAAGAGTTTGAAGATGAAACTATAGAACAACTACAGGAAGTCATAGCTACTAAATATGGCTACACGCTAGTAGCCCACAAGATGGATTTGTATGGAGTTTGTACCAAATGTAAGGCAAAATAGGGAGTTAACCTATTTGAAATGTTAATCATTAGTATGGAAGGAGAAAACAATATGAGCGTTATAGATGTGTCGTTAATGACATTAATATTTAGTGGGGTTATATATATACTTTACAGGACATTTAAGAAAAGTAAGGGAGGCTGTGTATCTTGTTCTTCGGGTTGTAAATGCGACAATTCTATTCACAAATAGAAAATATATTATATGGGAAAAAATTTTTTCTTGAAAAGGGTTTCCCCTAAAATAAAGGGGAAGATAAACACATCTTCCCCTATCAGGTTATTATGAAAATTAAGCCCTATTATTTTTATGCTACCAAACTAACCGTTGATTGGTTGCTTAAAATACTGCTCAGTATTGCTGTAAGATCATATGATGGTGATGACGATGTTGTTGTGTTTGTAGAGTCATCACTACTACTTGAATTATTACTATTAAGTAAATCTAATAAAGATGACAACTGCTCTTCATTCATGTTTGTTCCGTATGAAAAAACGGCTTTATTAGTGTTGTTATCTGGTGGCTTAGGCGCATTATCCTTCATAAAGCTGTCCATTTCTTCTTCATTTAGGCCGCCATCGCCATCTGCATCATAATCAGAGATAGCGTTACTAACATCAAGACTAACACCCATCTCACTTGACATATTTTCAGCCATAGCCGTAAGTTCTTCTTCGTTGATAACACCATCGGAATCACTATCTACTTGTTTAAACATCCCCTGCGGTGTCTTTGGGCCACCAGCACCTGATGGACGTGGTGCGTTATCTTTCATAAAACTATCCATTTCTTCTTGACTTAAGCCACCGTCGCCATCTGCATCATAGTTTGTTATGGCACTACTTATGTCAAGTGTAACGCCGGTTTCATCTGATACTTTTTTAGCCATAGCCGATAGTTCATCTTTATTGATAGTGCCATCAGAGTCGCTGTCTACCTTTTTAAACATATCCTCTGAACTTCTTTTACGAACTGTACTACTTCCCAGACTGTTTATATAGCTATCTAAACTACTACTAGCGCTGCTAATCATTGCTAACCTCCCTAAACGTTAATTTTTTAAATACATTAAGTTAAGTTTTTTGGTTTTTAAACAATTACGTTAAATAACGTAATATAAATTTTAATTCATGGTTAATACTTATATAAAAGTATTCATGAAAATCACCTCCTCCACATACGTTCCTCCCGCTCTTTCCGTTTGTTAATCATGTCCTGAAATTTCTCTTTTTGTTCAGGGCGTAAAATAGAGAGCGTTTTATTGTCAGCCTCATCTACAATCTTCTTAATTTGTGGAAAAAACTGCTCATGAAACGCCTTCATTTCCTTGTGCATATCCTGCATGATTAACTGCATTTGTTCCGTTTGTTTTGTATCCAGCTCTAATTCTCTTGTCATTTGTTTAATAATCATGTTGTGCATATCATCAGGGGGACCGCCAACCATAAACTTATGCATCTTGTTATCGCATACTATATGACTTACTATAACACCAAGGATAATCCCAAGAAAAAACACCACAATTACACCGACAATTCCCCTCCAGTATTTCATTTTTTATCCTCCATCATATA
Source organism: Candidatus Magnetomicrobium cryptolimnococcus (assembly GCA_018606805.1). Lineage (GTDB taxonomy): Bacteria > Nitrospirota > Thermodesulfovibrionia > Thermodesulfovibrionales > Magnetobacteriaceae > Magnetomicrobium > Magnetomicrobium cryptolimnococcus. The sequence goes on along the minus strand of JAGYWI010000012.1, from coordinate 60,572 downwards.
GCTTAATAGTACTGTCTTTTCAAAATTACTAAATGACGCAATGTGTGAATATTCACCTTGGTTTTGCCCAAGAGTAAATCCCACGATACTAAATAAAACAACAACAGCAACAAATAACGGCATAAGTCGCCACGACCATCCAAATAACGGCAACACTTCTTCTGTTTGGTTTTGCATGCGCACCTTTAGACGTACTTCAAACCCATGCTCTATCATTGCAGTATCGCGTCTTATGGTACGTACTTTGGAGAATAAGTCTTCTAATTTTTTATTTTTTTGTCTTTTCATAATTCCCCTCCAAATATCTCTTAAGCCTCAAACGTGCCCTAAAAGCACGTACTTTTACGTTTGTCGTACTCCAGCCGGTTAAGCTTGCCACCTCTTGTACTGATTTTTCCTCAAGTTCAAGCAGTATAATTATCATCTTGTCCTTTGGCGACAGCTCTTCCAGTGCCCGATACAGTTGTCTGTATGCCTCCTTAATTACATAGGTACGTTCACAATCTCTTGTTTTTACCAATAGCTGGGCATCTTCAATTGAAATCTCATCCCCTCTTTTCCTCCTTTTTCTTAGTGCATCATAACAACAACGCACTGTAATTTTAGACAACCAATGCTCAAAAGGCGCATCAGCCCTATATTTTGCTAAATTTTGGTATGCCTTTATAAACGTTTCCTGGCAAACGTCATCAAGCTCATAATCGTCGTACAGAAAACGTGAGGCAATGCTAAAAACCTTTCGCTTATGACGTTTAACCAGTTCCGTATATGCCTCATCGTCGCCTGATAATGCTGCTTTTATAAACATTGCATCTGTTACGTTAACTTCACTTATAACATTGGTAGTTTGAGTTTCTTGTGATAAAAATAACCCGGTGATTTTTTTCATCAAATTAGTACAATATAAATTACCTGCTTGTACTTCAGGTATAATAGAAAAATCACTTGCCCTTAATTTCATCTTTTAGCTCTCCATGACTTAGTATCATCTTTTATACTATATGTAAGACGCAGACATTACTAATAAGGTTACAACCGTTTATAAAATTTTAACCTCCAAAATAATCTTGACAAATCAACTTACGTATGTCAAAAATATTACTATGAAAAGCCAATTAAGTAAAAACAATAGCTCACAAAACCCACTATCAATGCCTTTAGATGAAGACTTGGATTTAACAGAAATAATCAATGGAGAGATAACTATGGGACCTAGTCCCTTTGGGAAACATCAAAATATTAGTGGCAACCTGTACTACGTTATACGTCAGTATATAGAAAAGTATAAGTTAGGGCGGTTGTACTATTCCCCTCTTGATGTTATTCTTGAAGAGGGAATCAACCGCTTGCAACCAGACCTATTGTTTATTAAAAAAGATAATGTAAACATAGACCAAGACTGGATACGCGGTGTCCCAGACATGGTGTGCGAAATTGTCTCTACTGGCTCAGTAGTTAAAGATACGATAACCAAAAAAGATATATACGAACGGTATAAGGTTCAAGAGTATTGGATAGTTATACCGGAACTTAAAACTATTGAAGTGCTGTGTCTTGACGGTGATAAATATAAGCTTTTTTCCATTGCTGAAGGTACAGGATTTATTCAATCGAAAATTATAGAGGGGCTTTGTATTGATATAAACGATATATTTGACAATATTTATTGATGTCTTAGGTTTATAAAAACTTAGCCAATGGACAAACTGTGCACTTAGGATTAGCAGTTTTACAAAAATTTTTTCCTACATTTACAAAAAGTGCGTGGTATTCATTATATAGCTCAACATCAGGTGAAAGATTACTATGAAACAGGTCTTGAAAATCCTCGTATGGCATCTTATACGCAAGTACTTTGTGCCTTGAAAGTATGCGTTTTGTATAGGCATCAATAACAAAAACCGGTCTTTCCAGCGCATAGAGTAATATGGAGTCAGCCGTCTCAGCTCCAACCCCTTTCACGTTTAAAAGCTCCTCCCTTAGACTTGCAGTATCCACGTTTTGCATGTTTTCCATGCTGCCATCATAGGTTTCAATAAGATAGAATAAAAAGGTTTTCAACCGTTTTGCCTTAATATTATAATAGCCAGTTGGTTTTATTAACTCCGCCAGCTCAGCATCAAGTAGTGCGTTTATTTTAAAGGCATCAAGGGGTACCTTTTGTTTTAAATTATAAATAGCCTTTTCAACATTAGACCAAGCCGTATTTTGCGTTAAAATAGCACCAATTGCCACCTCCATTTGTGTTTCCCCTGGCCACCAACGTTGAGCACCTAAGACTTCATACATTTTTTGATAAATAGCCACTAAAAGCTCTTTCATCTGTTTTCCTTTTATAATATAGCGCATTTTGATTTAATAGGTACAAAATTAAGGGCTTACCCCTAGGTTCGCCCCCACAAAAATACGGGTATCGTAGGGGCAGACCTTTCGAGTGTCTGCCCTATTTTATTATCTACACTTTGTGTCCTTTGCTACATTTTTAATTTTAATTTAAATTTTATTGTAAACTTAGTACCATCCGAAGACTTAGGAAATTCTATCTTCTTTACGGTATCTATTAAACATTGTAAAATCCCAGTGTTTTTAAAATTTCCAGAAATAGCACTACCATTTGCCTGTAGAAGTTTACCTTCCTCATCAATTTCAACATAAAACATGATTTCACCTTGAGCTGCCCTTCCTTTAGCTTTAGCAGTAATATAACAATTATTAAATCCCTTTAGATGTTTTTCAATGGCATCTTTAACTTCATTTTGGGCTACTTTACCTGAAATTTTAATGTCAGTTATTTCTACATTTAATGGCTGCTCAATACTGTCTTTCGATGCTTCCTTATCCTTATCATCCTGCTTCTCATTTTCATTAGCAAAGCCCTCTCGCTCTTTTCCTTCAACAGCTACTTTAGTTGTCTCTTGTAGCGCTACCTTTGGCTTTGATTCTTCTGTCTGTACTGCAGCAACTTCAGCCTCAGTCTTAAGGAAAGACTTTGCAGCAGGCGAGGCAGGCATCATCATACCTTTTCTTAAACTACGACCGTCAGTACCACCTACTGCTAAATCAGACACCCCCTCCGGAAGTGGCAGTGGCTGTTTCACAGTTATAGCCCTATCACCTTTAAGGCGTACCTCCGAATCCACTGCAACAAAGGACGTATATGCTGTTAGTAGATTATACTTAAGACCAAGCGCTGTAACTTCTTTTACCCGTTCATCGCTAACATTTAACTTATTGTAGTCATCTAGGCACTCAATACGTTTTCTTGCCCAAAGGTAACGAATGGCGCTGTTTTTTTCATCAACGTTAACACTGTTAACACTAACTGTATTTTCATAATTGTTTGTACCAGTTAACCCCTTAACAGTTATAGAGCCATCCTTAGAGCCTTTCCACTTGCCAAAAACCACAATTGGGCGCTTGGTAAACACATCCGGTATGGATACCGGCTCAACATCGTAGGCATCGAAGGCACTGTAGTCCACTTTTACATTAGTAAGCACAGGCGTTTTTATAATATTGCGCAGCTTTTGAGCCTTATCGTTTGCCTCATTAGGATTGAGCACAATAAACGGTTCACCATTGCCAGCCCTTGCCATACCATCAATAAGTAAACGGTTAACACTTGAGCCAATGCCAAAGGCAAAGACGTTTGCCTTGCCTAGATTCGTTCTTATAAGCTCAAATGTATCCTTTTCAACATTTACATAACCATCAGTAACAACTACAATAGTCCTTGAAAAATCCTTAGTACCTTCTATGCTAAATGCCTTGTTAAGTGCTGGCACTAATTCAGTACCGCCACCTCCGCTTTGATTATCTATAATGGCAATAGCCTTATTTATGTTTTCTGTATTTGCAGGTAACGACTTTTCAGCCATAACCGAGGCACTTCCTGAAAACAACAGGACATTGAATATATCAGTGCTTTTCAAATTTCCAATCAAATCCTTAAGCAGTGCCTTTGCCGTATCAAGGGGAAAGCCGTGCATAGAGCCTGAAACGTCTACAACAAAAATATACTCACGCCTTGGTATTTCTTGAAGTGCCACACTTTTTGGTGGCTCAACCATAAGGAGAAAAAAATTTTCCTCGCCACCTTCATAAAGCAAAAGACCGGATTCAATGGCACCGCCACTATGGCTGTATTTTACAATAAAATCCCGATTCCCGCCTTGTTTTTCACTACTATCAAGGGCTACACTTGCCGTAGCTTTGCCGCTATAAGTTACGTCCGTCTTATGCGATGGCATGGTTATTTCTTTTATTGGGAGTGCCGATGACAGGTTAACGTTAATGTTAAAAGTAGTCGGTGAGCTCTCACCTTCATGTAGGTATGGGTTTTTGACCCATTTCTCACTATCAGCCACCTGCGATTCTATTTGATTAGCGTAGCGTGGGCCAACAACGGTTGGATATACAAACTCATAAACACCATCGGTTGGCAACATAAGTTCCGTGTACTTTAACTCAACCGTTATCTCGTCTGCTGGTAATATGTTTGCAACATTCATTTGAAAAACGTTTGGCCTTTGCTGTTCAAGTAGTGAGGCACTTTTACCAGCCTCCTTTGCCTCTTCATACTCCTTTCTAGCCGCCTCACGTTCTTTAATCTTAGCTGTTATCGTGCGCTCACCGATAGTCATTTTCATAGCATAGACGGCAGCCCTCACAGATGCTGGAAAAATATATATGGTCTCAAGTGGTCTTTTTCCCTCATTTTTATAAACCTGAGTAACCGTAACATCTGCAATAACACCGGCAATGTTTACTGAAACGTCGGTAGATTTGAGTGAAAAATGGTCTATATCAGGCTCCTCACTTTTTACATAAAAATACGGAGACAGGGTTTTATCACCCGAATCGGCTCCATTGGCTCCATTTTGCATTACGAACATATTTACACAAAACACAAACACTGATAGTAAAGCTACTAAAAGCAATTTACTTTTCATATTTAACCTCCTTTTTTTATTGTTTACACAGTTAGACATAACAAAAGCTTAAAAGTTCCAATTATTTTTGTAGACTTTAATATATTGGTATATATATACTACTTCCGATGAGAATGTTAAACATAACATCAAGCGCTATATTGTTAGCCCTCGTGTTATACGTGCTCCATATTGGCAAATCAATGCTTCTGCCCTTAGTGATAAGCATTGTAGTATGGTATATCATAATAATAATTGCAATAGAATATGAAAATATTAAATTTCGCGGAAAACGTATGCCTAAATGGGCGGCAATAACGCTTTCATTGTTTACCATGGGCGGGGCTCTGTGGCTTTTCACAATTCTAATAAACAATAACGTCAATAACGTAATAAGGCAAGCACCGGATTATGAGGCTAAATTTCGAACATTTCTGTTTTTTGTACAAAAGACTTTTAACGATTACGGAATAACGGAACTCCCCAATTTTGAACAGATATTTGGTGCTATAAATGTTGCTGGAATACTTTCTGGAATAGGCGGGATGCTTAAATCCATTGTGGGTTATACTGGTATGATATTTATTTATGTGCTTTTGCTGTTGTTAGAATTTCACACCTTTGACCGTAAACTTAGAGCGCTCTTTCCAGATAATGCAAGATATGAAAATGCACAAAATACAATATCAAACATAACTAGAGACATTAACGCCTATATAAAAATTAAGACAATATCAAGCATATTAACAGGTCTCCTAAGCTATATAGTGCTACTGTTAGTAGGTGTTGATTTTGCGACCTTTTGGGCATTTTTAATCTTTCTCTTAAATTTTATACCAACCTTTGGCTCTATCGCAGGGGTAATTTTCCCTGCAATTTTAACAATAGTCCAGTTTGGCAGCGTTGTCCCTTTTTTAATTGTATTACTTTCTTTAACAGGAGTGCAATTTGTGTTTGGCAACCTGCTTGAACCAAAACTAATGGGAGAATCTTTAAACCTAAGCCCACTTGTTATAATAATTTCATTAGCCTTATGGGGAAACATCTGGGGTGTTACTGGCATGTTTTTATGCGTACCCATTATGGTTATAATCAACATAGTACTTTCAAAGTTTGAAACTACAAGACCAATTGCTGTTATGTTATCTGTGAAAGGTATTGTAAAACAATAATTGACAAAACAATATAGAAATGTTACTATTTAAAACGTTTAAAGGCGCGTAGCTCAGTGGTGGAGCGCTACCTTGACACGGTAGAGGTCAGGGGTTCGATACCCCTCGCGCCTATTGTTATACTCGAACAATTAGGTTTGTAAGGCATCATTTTGTTAAAACAACCTCCGTCTCTGTTTCTGTCGCTTCATTGACTATAAGAAGCTTTCCTTCATCTTCTTTTCCAATCTGCCCGTTTGCGTTTAATAATTCTATTCCGTAAATAGTGCCGTCTGGTGCTATATCAATATTAATTTCACTGCTTACTTTGATTGTCTCCACCTCGGCAACCTTTTTATGTAATCGTAAATAAGCTATATTGTATATTGGATCGTAGCTAAGTTTCATAACACCTCTCTTAATCTTAAAAATATTTAGTTATTATGGATATGAAATCTGATCATTAATTGCTTCTTTATATATTAATTGTTACTTTCTTTTTTGTGTAATTAAATCAGATGTTATGCGTTTAAGGACACTAAAAAATTCTTCACTCTGGATTGGTTTTATAAGGTAATCTTGAATCCCCAGTTCCTTAGCCCTTTCTATATAGTTTAATTCACTAACAGCGGACATTACGATTATTGGGGTTTGTTTAGCTATTTCTTTTATTGCTGCTATCATCTCAATGCCATTCATCTTTGGCATTAAAATATCTGTTAAAACAATATCTGGCTTATAGCGATTAAATAACTCTATGCCTTCATTACCATTACAGGCAAGATACACCTCTTTAAATCGCCTTTTTAATGTTTTTATAAACATAGAGGCAGTTAATACTTCGTCTTCCACAAACAGTAAAACAAGCTCCTCTACTATCCGTTTATCTAACCCACTATCCATTACTCGTTACCCCTTCCAGCTCAATTATCACAAAAGCCCCATTATCAATATTTCTGATAGATAATTTGCCATTCATATTATCTTCTATTATAACCTTTGACATATATAATCCGATACCTGTCCCCTTACTTTCTTCCTTTGTAGAAAAATATGGTTCAAACATTCTATCCAAGGCATCTCGTACAAATCCCCCTCCATTATCTGCTATACTAATAGTTACAGTAGAGTTTTGGCTATAAATTTCAATATCAATGTTTCCTACAAAATCGTTATCAAGTTTATTTCGACACTCTAAAATAGCATCTTTTGAATTATTGATAATATTAACTAACACCTGCTTAAACTCATTTGGGTAACCATAGACAAAGAGTGATTGCCCGTTGAGTTTTATATTGATTAAGATATTATTGTTTTTTAACTGTTGTGAAACAAGAAATATTACATCTGAGATACTTTCCCCCACATTAAATAGAACTTTTTCCTTAGATGGTTTAAAAAAATTGCTAAAATCATCAATAGTCTTTGACATAAACTGCATTTGTACCTCAGCTTGCCTAGCGGAATCAGCAAAATATTCCGCATCGAGCTCCCCATAATTATACGCATCCTTTAAATCAATAAGCATAGCGGATAGAAAATTAAGAGGCTGCCTCCACTGGTGTGCAATAGAGCCGATCATTTCGCCCATAGCAGCCAACTTAGCTTGTTGTATCATCATTTGCTCTTTTTGACGCCGGTTTTCTATCTCCATTAAAACTCGTTTTTCAAGCGTTGCATTTAACTCCTGCAACTCATCTTCAATACGTTTGCGCTGAATAGCCATAGCATAGAGTGCTGATATACGCTCTATGGTTTCAACATCATTATCAGTATACTTACCACCTACATCCATCAGTGATATTAGTCCAATCATTTTACGGTCTATTGATGATGGTACCACTATAATTCTTTGACACGGTTTAGTTTCAAAAAAACTCTGTAAACACTTGGGCATTTCCTTTGGTGAATTGATAACTAACGGTGTTTTCTTATTTAACATACAGTTCCAAATAGCATATAGTTCTTCTTGTCCCAAAAGAGGAGTTGTCTCGTCATTTCGTCTACACACACATCTTGAATTAGCTAAAAGCACAACATTATCATCTGTAGTAACGTAGCAGATAAAACCACAGACACTACCTGTAAGGTGTCTTGCACAATCTAAAACTATATCTGAGATTTCTTCAATTGATATTGACTGTAAAAGCTCAGTTGCTAATTCAGCCATCTTCTCATTAAGTTCTTTCCCGCGTATAATCTCAAACTCCATGAGTTTTCTCTGTGTAACATCTCGAAAACTCCATACCCTACCTATAATCTGGTAGCCCATTCTTTGCGGCTTGGAATACCGCTCAAGACTCCTACCGTCTACACGCTCAAAGGTATCAAAGCTCTCAGCCTCTGGATTATTATATAGTTCCAATACCTTTGATATAAAGTATTGGGAGTCTTTTATTTTAGGTAAAATATAATCAAACACCCTGCGCTCATTTCTTTGTTGCAAAATGTATTCCGGTACGTCCCACATGTCAACAAACTGCTGATTAAACCTATCTATCTTTCCAGTATTGTTGACAACCAGGATACCATCAGTAGTTGAGTCTAAAGTCGCCTTCAAAAGCGAATTAGATAAAGAAAGCGTATCCTCACCTCTTTTGCGTTCTATAATGTTTGAAAGTGTCGTAGCTATTGTTGAAAGAAACAAGACATCCCGTTCTTCTTTGTCATGCCTTTCTTTTATAAAAAAATTCATAAGACCTATCGTATGTTTTTCTGATAAAAGAGGCACACAATAATTACCATTTGTATTATATTTTAAACAAAAAATGTCTTCTTCATAGAAACTATCGTTACTTGAACATACCGGTTTTTTTAGAAACGCACAAGCACCACAAATACACTTGCCAATCGGTACAGTCTTACATTTTTCTACTATATTGCCATGTATACCCCTGTGTGCAACCATGACTAAAGAATCCCCGCTATAGTCATCTACAAGGTAAATAATGCCACCAGCAAGCCCCTCATACGACAAAACCATTTCAAGTATTTTCTCTAGTTGCTCGTTAAGGCTAACAGGTATAAACGATTTTTTTAGTATTGAACTAATGATGGTTTGAACATAATAATTATATTCAAGCATCTCTTCAACTTGTTTACGGTCTGTAATATCCCTAATGACACCAACACTGCCTTTATAAGTTAACTGTTTTGGTTTTATAATGCCAAAAGTACCGGCAAATTCACTATTACAAGAGTTATGACTAAAATGATAAACCCCAGAACTGTTTACCTCAGCTACAATTACACTTCTACCCGCACAAAGGTTCATATCACTATTGCCCACATTAGTTTGCTCATCTTTCCTAACTTGCAAAGTAACCTCAAGTCCGACAGTTATCCTATCACCGGTTCGTCTTTCATCAAAAAGCTTAGGGGACTTTTCCTTCCCAATATTCTTACCATAGTAGCTTTTAAGCACCTTGTCTCTACTTACTTTATCAACTTCCTCAGGCGTCATTATTTCACTAAAATGCCTGCCAATTAATTTTTCAGGCTCATAACCAAGCCGCTTAATACTTGTGTTTATAAAGATAAAGTTACCATTAACATCAATTTCATATATAATATCCGGAATTGTATTAAAAATTACCTTATAGTTATTCTCAGATAACTGCAACATATATGCCCTACTGGTAAGCTCATCGTTTAATTGTTTAAGCTCTACTGTTTTTACTTTTAATAATTCATCAGAGTGCCTTAATAGCTTAAGGAGATAAATAACCAATGATAGCACCACTAACGACACAAAAAAAGCTGTAATTGCACCAGTAATCAGATAATCTACATCAAGTCTCCCCCTAAATAAAAAACTCAACGGTACAACGATTAACTCTGTAAATAGTATTGACGCTAACACCAATACTACCAATAGCGATGCCATATCTAATCGCCTTATCTTATTTGGTACACTGCATATTACTTTATAAAAAAAATTTCTCATGATACTTAAAACCTCTACTATGTTCACCTAATTTGATTATAAATCATATTATACAAAATTAAAAAATTTAATTTATAACTCGATGATGCTCACCTATTTTATTATCTACACTTTGTGTTCTTATTAAATCAAAATGCGCTATATATGTTAGAATAATACCATGTCTACTTTTTTGGCAAAGGTAAGCTCCCCGCAGATGGACCCAAGAAACCATTTAGTGCGTCCAACAATAGTTGTTAGCAGGTGTTTAGGGTTTCAACGGTGTCGGTATGATGGCCGCTTAATCTACAGTGAACTTGTATGCTTTTTAAAGCCCTATGTAAGGTATATTTATGTTTGTCCTGAGATGTCAATAGGTCTTGGAGTGCCGAGAGAGCCTGTAAAGATTATAGAAAAAAACAACAGCTATCACATGATTCAAACAACAACAGGGCTTGATTTAACCTACAAGATGAATACATTTGCAGAGCACTTTTTAGGCAATCTATTACATCATGGGATAGATGGATTTATCTTTAAGAGTCGTTCACCATCTTGCGGTATTTATGATACAAAGATTCATATGTCCTCTGGTGATATTTGTTTTGGATATGGGTTATTTGCAAAGCTTGCAATGGAGTATTTTCCCAAATTGCCTATAGAAGATGAACTGCGGCTTAGAAACAAGTTTCACTGTCAAAGGTTTTTAGGCAGATTATTTAAAAGGGTTATCAACATTGTGTAAAATATCATATAGTGCATCATGTATACGTGGAAACTGAAAGTTAAAGCCAATGGACAACAAACGTTTTGGCAGTACCTTTTGGCTATCTAAAAATAAAGCAGCCATTTCACCAAAAAGCAGTTTCAACATAAAACGAGGTACAGGTGGGGCTATCGGTTTTTTGTTTAATATCCTTATAAGTGTGTCTGAATACTCTTTATTTTGAACAGGATACGGTGCTGTACAGTTAATTATGCCGAAGCTCTTCCTTTTTTCAGATACTATAAATGAAAATATATTGATAATATCCTTTATTGATACCCATGGCATCCACTGATTGCCCTTTCCCAATTGGCTACCAAGACCAGCCTTGTAAAACGGAATCATTGTTCTTAACGCCCCGCCCTCCAAGCCTAAAACGACACCAAACCTACAGATAACAACCTTAACGCCATACTCTTTAGCCCTGAGCGCTTCACCTTCCCATGCCTTAGCAGTTTCCGCGAGGAACCCATTGCCCTTTGGGCTTTCTTCATCTATTTCATCATCATCACAGTTGCCATAGTAGCCAACGGCTGAGGCATTTATAAGCATCGGCTCTTTTTTGCTTACCGACAGCGCCTTTACAATATTGGCTGTTGTTATTACTCTACTATTAACTATAGCGCTCTTAGTCTGCCTCGTCCAGCGTATAAATATAGGCGAACCTGCTAGATTTATAACTATATCACTATCTTTTATGGCATCATACCACGGGCCATACTCCATAGATGAACCAACCACTTTATTAATATTTTCAACTGGCAATTGGCTGCCGCTTCGCCTTACAAGCACCGTTACCTCGTGCCCCTCTGCATGTAAGCGTCTAACTAACCATCTTCCTATGAACCCTGTGCCACCTAATATAAATATCTTCATAGTTATTATTGTTAATTAAAATAGTATAAATTGTCAATAGATTTTTTTTAAATTATTAATTATAAATTGTGTTGAGTATAACGATGAAAAGATATTATAATTTAATAAAAATAAGTATGGAGGTGGGTATATGAGAAAATTTTTGGTTTTAATGTTATTAATTGTATGTTTAGGAATTGGGATGGTATCTGTTGCATTTTCGGAAGAAGCCGCTCAACCGTCAATGCAAAAACAAGAAGGGCAACCACCACAAGGCCAGCCAGCAACAGATCAGCCAATTGGTAAAGGTTGGGGGCTTAAGTCTGATTACCAAAGAATGTATAATACTCAAACGGTGGTTTCTATCAAGGGAACGGTTGAGGCCGTTGAACAGATTACTCCAATGGGTGGTATGTCGTATGGTTACCACTTAAAGGTCAAAACTGATTCAGAGACAGTCTCTGTACACCTTGGGCCTGCTTGGTTTATAGAAAGGCAAGAGGTTAAGATTAAAAATGGGGATACAGTTGACATTACAGGGTCTAAGGTAACTGTTAATAATGCACCTGCGGTTATTGCAGCCGAGGTAAAAAAAGGTGATGCTGTTTTAAAATTAAGAGACTCAAGTGGTATTCCTCTTTGGGCAGGCGGACCAAAGAATATGATGATGAAAATGAAACCAAAATAGCATAAGCGTTTTACATTGGTGGAGAAAATAAGATTGCGGGCAGATACACAAGGCTGCCTCCACCCATCTATTTATAGGGTTGTAGGGGCGAACCTTTCGAGTGTTCGCCCTAACTTTTTGTTACCTATTAAATCGAAATGCGCTATATTTTAAGTTTAAGCGTACGTAATTACTTTTTTTTCCCCTTGCCACCACCTTTAGACGGCACAGGTGGTGTAGGTGGCGCGGGTGGCGTAGGAGGTACCGAGATTTCAACCTTTGGTTGGCTGACAACCTTTTCACCTTTTACTGAAGCTGCCGGCTTTTCAGGTGCCTTTTCGGGTGCTTTTTCAGGTGCCTTTTCGGGTGCTTTTTCAGGTGCCTTTTCAGATACTTTTTCGGGTGCTTTTTCAGGTTGTTTGACTTCTACTTTTTCTCTGTTTTCGTTAACCATTTCCTTAAAAGTACTTCCTGGACTAAATTTTACGGCATTGCATGCAGGAATGGTTATAGGCTCGCCATTTTGTGGATTACGCCCTTGCCTTTCACTCCTCGATGTTAAGGAAAACGTACCAAACCCCGGTATAGACACCTTCTCTCCCCCCTTTATAGCCTTCATTATAGTGTCTGTTAGCATACCTAATATTCTTGACGCTTGGGCTTTGGTTAATCCCGATTCGCTTGCAACTTGTTCTATCAAGTTTTCTTTGTTCATAACCCCTCCATAATTATTTTAAACTATTAATTAAATATAAATACGCAACAACTGTCCTATAAAATAATCATATAATAACCCTACCCCCCATTTTTTTACATACTAACAAATATGTAATTATTCTTATTAATTAATTATAAAAAATATTATTTCAGAGTATTATAAACACTGTCAAGAAGATTTTTAAATTTTTTTAAATTTTTTATTGCATAAACTGCTACAATTAAAAAAATAATAAAAAGAAAAGCGCATATTTTTTGAAACAACAATTTTACTTATTGCTAAGTGTTGTACATTTGCTTGTTTGGCGTTATAATACACTCTGGATGTTTGATAGGATTAAACGGTTAATTATTATTGTCTTGTCTTTTGTGTGTGTGTGCTGTGGTAACAGCATTAGGGAAAACGTAACGGTGATGACAGCAGGCGAGGTAGAAGGTATGGACTTTAAGCCTGTTGAATTAAAACGTTATACGCTTGGTCCCGGTGATATTGTTGAAGTTACCCTGTGGAATGATAATACGCTTAACAGGAAGGTACAGATAGACCCGGATGGCAGATTTATATATCCATTTATTGGCGAGATAAATGCACAAGGAATGACCATAGCTGATGTTTATAAAAAGATACAAGGCGTTCTGTCTGAATATTTTAAAGACCCAAGGTTAAGTGTATCTATTGCTGGAGTGTCCAGTCAAAAGGTATATGTTATTGGCGAGGTGAGGGCACCTGGCGTGTATACGTTAAAGGCACCATTAACAATACTTGAAGTGGTTACGTTGGCTGGAGGATACACAGCTGATGCCAAGCTTGATAACGTTTACATAATAAGGGGAAGTAGGCAAAGTCCAACGCTTATTAAGGTAAATCTGGCAAACATTTTAAAGCGTGCCGATGTAAGCCAGAACATTCATCTCATGGCTGGCGATATTGTTTACCTGTCGCCAACTGTAATTTCCGATATAAGCAGGTTTGCCGCACATATTGGCAGGCTAATTAACCCAATTTTACAGTTTGAACAGGGGCTGCGTCTTGCTCCAATAGTGATTGATTCATATTAATGTTAAATATAGCAAAAACTATACTAATAAACACAACATTTATATTTTTTTCCTCAGTATTAGCAAAGCTAATAAATGTTCTATTCATAGTGTATGCCTCAAGGGTGCTTGGACCGTCTAATTTTGGCATCTATGCACTTATTGGTACACTTACCTTTTTGTTTTCCTATTTCACGAGTTTTGGCATAACCCCTATGGGGGTTCGGGAAATAGCAAGAAACAGGCAAGGAGTAGAGGAACTATTTAACAATATTCTTGCTATAAGGATATGTTTTATTGCTATAAGTTACTTTCTACTGTACTTAACAGTTAATCTGCTAAACTACAGTGAGGAAATCAAAACGCTTGTGTACATAAGTGCAATATCAATATTTTTCAGCACCTTTACAAGCACGTTTCATATACTATATATGGCCTTTGAGCGTATGGTTATACCGTCTTTAGTTACGGTATTAAATTCAATAATAAACACAATATTAGGATTAACTGCCCTTTATTTAGGTTATGGACTTTTAGGGGTTATCTGGAGCGGTGTTTTTATAAACGTGGTTGGGGCTATTTTGTCCGGCATTTGGGTTAGAAAGATGTTTTTTAAATATCGTCTTAGTGTTAATCTAAAATTGTGGATTGATTTATTAAAACAGGCATTACCATTTGCACTTATCCTATTTTTTCAGCAGGCAAATAGACACCTAGCAGTGCTATTTTTATCTAAACTACCAGCTCCTGTGCCACAAACCCAAGCCGTAGGATTATTCAATAGTGCCTCAGCCCTTCCACAGTCTGCCATGATGGTGCCGGCAAGTATCAGACAAGCCCTATTACCCACAATTTCAGTCAACAGAGATGATTTGGAAAAGATAAAGACCATTATTGACAAAATTACCCGCTACATACTGATATTTGTAAGTGTACCGCTTGTACTTTTGACAACATTTTTTTCTAAACAAATAATTACCATACTATTTGGCAAGGCTTATATTGAAAGTGCTCCTGCCCTCATTCTTTTAGGCTTTGCATATGCGCTACAGGCATTTAATACCTCTGCAAATGTTACACTTTCATCGTCAAGAGATATAACGCGAGTTATCCCGTGGGTTGGCTCCGTAACCGTGTTTAATGTTTTATTAATTATACCGCTAATTTACTATTATAGTTTTGTTGGGGCAGCTGTTGCCGTACTAATTTCTATGACTGTAAATACTTATGGAAGATATTACCTTTTAAAAAAGCTGTGGAAAATCAATGTAGCCGAGTTTTTTCAAACAAGAAAGGCTTTAATATCAGCAGTTGGACTTTTTATGCTTTGCTGGCTAGTTTTTCTTTTAAATAAAAACCAAATATTTACCTTCTGCCTTATCTTTGGCTTATATACTGCTTATATTTACTATTTAGGAATATTTAGCAAAGACGAGCAGCTTTTTCAAATGATTGTATCAAAACTAAGAAGGAAAAATGGAACTCATCACCATTAAGGAACAACATTTTACAACTCGTCGCCCTCCAATAGCGTAAAAAACACGGGAGACCGACGCAAAAATTTTTCTTGCAAATCAATTGATTGTAGTTTATAATAGTTTCAGTAGTTAAACGCTCTTTGATAAAAAGTGTTATTTTATAAGGCATAAATGAGTTTTTAGCCTACCTATGAGGAATTGAAACATCGCATCAGCGAGTATACAGGCTCACGTATCGTGTGTTTTTAGCCTACCTATGAGGAATTGAAACCTTCTTTTACACAATGTATTGCATCATTATAACTACGTTTTTAGCCTACCTATGAGGAATTGAAACTTTTGTACAGGAAAACACTTGACAACAGTACCCTCTGGTTTTTAGCCTACCTATGAGGAATTGAAACTCGGGCTATAGTGTAGCGGTAGTAACTGGGGACTCCGTTTTTAGCCTACCTATGAGGAATTGAAACTACTCAGGATAGATACTTGTAGCATAGCCCTTACCGTTTTTAGCCTACCTATGAGGAATTGAAACTATCACCGGCTGGCTCGAAATTCTCCCAGGCGACAAAGTTTTTAGCCTACCTATGAGGAATTGAAACTTAAGTTGACGATTTTTTTGAGTAGTTCCTTCATCTCGTTTTTAGCCTACCTATGAGGAATTGAAACCATCACTGACAATGCTCCTTAATTCTTTTAATGTTAGTTTTTAGCCTACCTATGAGGAATTGAAACACATTCTTGCCCCTCCTAAAGCATTCCATATCAACTAGTTTTTAGCCTACCTATGAGGAATTGAAACATAGTTGGAATGCCTAATGCACGGCACATTGTATAAGTTTTTAGCCTACCTATGAGGAATTGAAACCTGCTAATGCTATAACATCGTAGGGGAGGTCTATACGAGTTTTTAGCCTACCTATGAGGAATTGAAACTAAATATAAACAGGAGGAAACCATGCCAGGAGTAAGGATGTTTATTAGTCATTGTCATGATGATGGCGAAATAGTTAAAGAATTGGTTGGGTTTATTAGATGTTCTTTAGAGATAACTAATAATGAGCTTAAATGTACTTCTGTACCTGGATATACTTTAGAGGTTGGCGCTCCAATAAGAGAACAATTAAGAAAGATACTTTCTCAAAGTAGTGTTACTATTGCCTTGATAACTAATAATAGTATAAATTCAAGGTGGGTAATTTTTGAACTTGGTGCAGCATGGGTACGTAATCAAATTTATGGTGGACCCCTTTGTCAAGACAATTTTTAATATCTTTTTGTTACTCCTCCTTTATCATTTTTTTAGTTAAAGCCGTTCAAATATACATCTATTGGTTTCTTGTATCCAAGAGCCTGGTGATGTCTTTTGTTGTTATATAATTCCACATAGTTACTAATGCCATTTCTGGCCTCTTTGACGCTCTGGTAATCTTTTATCCGACATTCCGCACCCCTAATAGAAAGATTTGAATTTTAACCAGTAAATATGTTAAAAAAAAACTAAAAAGACTAAAGAAGGGTAAAAAATGTCAAATAAATATGAAACTAAAGTAATAGATCATTTAGGATTAGTGGCAGGAATGTATAATGAGATGGAAATCGGGGAAATTATAGATAAATCTATTAATCAGGATTTTGAGAATCGGAAAGTTTCAATTGGGCAAGCTGTGAAAAGTATGGTATTAAACGGTTTAGGATTTGTGAACAAACAACTATATCTAATACCATCTTTTTTTAAGAATAAACCAGTTGAAAGATTAATAGGCAAAAATGTTGAATATCAACACTTAAATGATGATACACTTGGTAGAGCTTTAGATGCTATATATGACTATAATGTTACAGAGCTTTTCTCTAAAATTGCATCAAATTCAGCTAAAAAATTAGGATTAGAAGTAAAATTTGCTCACGTAGATAGTACTAGTCTTCATGTAGATGGTAAATATAATAGTGAAGATGAAGCAGAAGAGGGTGTTATACATATAACAAAAGGTTATAGCCGAGATCATCGTCCTGAATTAAACCAGGTCGTATTAGATATGATCGTTGAAAATAGAGCGAGGATTCCAATATTAATGAAACCATTAAATGGCAATAGTAGTGATAAAAATGATTTTAGACAACTAATAAAAGAGAATATTGAACAGCTCAAAAACAATTATGATGTACAATACATAGTTGCTGATAGTGCAATGTATACAGAAGAAAATTTAAACAGTATGAATGATATAAAATGGATTAGTATAGTACCAGAGATGATAAAAGAGAGTAAGAAATTAATTGAAGATAATGATATTGAGTCAATGATTTCTATTGATGAATATTATAAATATAGAAGTGTAAAATCTAATTATGGTGGAATTACCCAAAGATGGTTGCTTATACATTCAGAACAAGCTAAACAAAGAGGAAAGAAAAGCATGAATAAGAAGTTTTTAAAGGAAGGTGAAAAGGAAGCTAAAGCTTTTAAGAAACTATGTACAAAAAAGTTTGCCTGTGAGGCAGATGCGTTAAAAATATGGGAAGAGTTTCAAGAGAGATTAAAATTTACAACAGTTCAACAAATGTCTATAATAGAAACGAAACACTACGGCAAACGTGGCAAGCCCAAAAAAGATACAGTTGCAAACAAAATAACCTATAATATAGAAGAGGCAATAGTGAGCAGTCTAAGTATATATCAATATAAAATTCAACAAAAGGGTTATTTTATACTTGCAAGTAATGAATTAGATGAAAAAAAGCTTTCAGATTTAGAACTGTTTAAAGAATATAAGAATCAAAATTGTATAGAAAGTGGCTTTAGATTTTTAAAATCGCCAGACTTTTTAGCGTCCTCTCTATATCTTAAATCCCCAAAAAGAATTACAGCATTGCTGATGATAATGACTATCTGTCTTTTAGTATATGCAGCTTTAGAATATAAGATTAGACAAGAACTTAAAAAACGAAAGGCAACTTTCCCTAATCAAAAAGGAAAATCTATTGATAATCCAACAGCCAGATGGATATTCCACAGTTTTTTTGGAATTCATTTATTAATTGTAAGGGGTGTAGGAACTCGTCATTAATATCAATCAATATCATCTTCTAATATTAGATATACTAGGTGAAAATTATAAAGTATTTTATTCATGACTTATAAGAAGGGGGTGCGGAATGTCGGATATATCATTATAAACTTATTAACAATACTTTAATAACTCTTGCGAGTTATTAATATTTTAACATCCTCTACTACTAAATTAATATATTAAAAAAATATGAAAAGGGAATATCTTTTCTTAGAGAGAAATGAGTTTAAACATATCTTCTCTTAGGCGAAATAATAGACGTGTAGGCACACCTCCCTGGGTGCGGGGGGTTGGGGGTGCGCCTTCGCTCCCCTTTTTCTCGAAAATGGTTTTCCCCCGCAAATCTCTTGCTCTTTATCCTTTTTCTTTATTACCAAAGGTTGTCAAGCTTACTTTTTAATACCATTGATGTCTTCTCCACAATATCTTCATATGAAAATGGCTTCATTATATATATATCAGCGCCGACGGCCTTAGCCTGTTGCATATCATCCTCCTGACCCCTTGCTGTCAACATTATTATATACACGTCTTGCAGGTTTAACTCATTTTTCACTTTATTGCACACGTCAAGACCATTCATCTCCGGCATCATTATATCAAGAAATACAATATCTGGCTGCTCAGCTTTAATAGTCTCAAGGGCTTCTACTCCATTTTTAGCAGTAAGCAATACGACCCCTTTTTCTTCAAACTCCTCAAGTGTTTGTTGAAGCAATAACCTTATATGAGGTTCATCGTCAGCAATTAGTATCTTTGCCATAGTTTTCTCCTTAACAATTGATTTGTCTTTACACGTCCTCTTTGGTTTGCCTTTGGTGTAAAAACTCAATGAACAGTCTTACGGTTTCCTGAAACTCCGGTTTCAATTTTTGCATCATATCTGCAATGTTGCCATTAAAGGGCTCTTGCACAGTTATTGTATTTTCAGAAGATACACTATTTTGTATTTTATTTGCAAGAACCTCCTCCGTTTTCCTTATTATATCATCAGGGTCAAATGGTTTTGTAATATAATCATCAGCGCCACAGGCAAATCCCTTATTTTTATCAAATTTTTGCCCTTTAGCAGTTAGCATAGCAATGTACACGCCATTAATCCTTAGCTCCTTCTTTACAGCGTGGCACACATCATAGCCGTTCATTTCCGGCATCATTATATCAAGATACACAATATCGGGTCTTTCTTGTTTAATTATCTCTAATGCCTCACTGCCGTTATCGGATACAAGGATTTCAACCCCATCGTGTTCAAGCTCTTCTAACGTTTGCTCCAATAATAACCGTATATGAGGCTCATCATCAACTATCAGTATTTTTGACATATTTTTACCCTCCCCTTCCTCCTTACTCATATATTACCTCAAAAACCTCTACCGGTTTCTTTTTACCTTTCACATATATAGTAATATGCCCTTTAAACTCAAAGATATGAGCGGTTGCCTCATACACATTTCTAGTAACAAGCACCTGCCCTCCCTTTGCAATAGACTGTAGCCTATCTGCAACGTTTACCTCATCGCCAATAGCCGTGTAGTCCATGTGTAAGGGTGAGCCAATGTTGCCAACAATGACAGCTCCGCTACTAACCCCAATACCAACACTAAATCTATCCTTTATATAGGCATTAGTGATATTTTTAAGACGTTCCTGCATTTTTATAGCACACTCTATAGCGCGTTTTTCGTTATCCGGATATTTAACAGGTGCTCCAAATATAGATACTATCATATCGCCAACAAATTTATTAACAACACCGCCATAGCGAAAGACTATTTCAACCATTTCCTTAAAAAATTCATTAAGGTAATTAACCACATCCTCGGCCGGTAGCTCTTCGCATATGGAGGAGAAATTCCGTATATCGGCAAATAAAATGGCAACGTGTTCCTTTACAGGCTTAAGCGGTATCTTCTCCTTTGTTTCCGACATGGCTTTAATTATCGCAGGGGATACGTAGTGCTGGATATTGCTTTGTTTGTGCCAAATGATATTTTCAATAGCCATAGCCGCTTGACTTGCAATAATAGTTAGTATCTTCATATCCTCAGACGTGTAATCAACATGCCTATCACTACTCATATTAAAAACGCCGATGGCCTTTTCCTTTGTCTTAAGCGGTGCACACAGTAAAGAGCTTATGTCATTAACACCGGTTATAAAACGATTATCCTTTTTGACATCATTTATTAGTTCAACCTTGCCACTTACAAGCACATTGCCAGCAATACCTTCATTAGTCCTTATTACTAATTTTGGTTCATAATTTTTACCAAAAGCCGCCACTATTTCAAGTATACCGGTATTTTCATTGACAAGCATTAGGGAGCCAGATGTGCACGTAATAAGTTTCCTTGCTATGCGCAGTATAGAAGTACCTGTTTTTTCCAAATCCACACCAGAGGCTATTGTTTGGGAAATTTCATAAAGCAGTGAAATCTTTCTAAACTTATCAAGCGTTTCATCAGCTAATGCCCTTCTTTCAATTTCCCTATCTACTAAAAATGCTATTAAATTAGCCAAAAGCGATACCTTAGCTTCCCCTACGACGTACCCTATAACTCTATCTTCATTTTTAATTTCTTGCCTAAAAGCCTCTCTATCACCAACACTATTGCCAATCAAGACATTGCCATCCAAATCCTGCACATAGCCAGATAACCCTATAGTGTTTATAAGCCCAGAGACCACCTGATGAATGTCCTTGCGTGAAAACAGTTTTTTAAGCGTTACCCTGTCTTTTTTATCAGTAGATTTTTCCGTCATATTTTAGCCCCGTCTAATAAAATAAATGTGACTTTATCAAGTCCCCTTTCAAAGCGCAACTGATTTACAATAGTTTCTGAATTATTATTTTTCACATTAAAAATAATCATATCAGGCACTAACACCTTTGCCCGTGTTATACACTCTTCACCATTACATTTATCAACAATATTAAAACCCCTTTCTTCAAGTATACTAATCAAACCAATATTGTCGCCTATATTATCATCAACCACCATCACCTTCTTATGGTCTGTGCCATGGGCCAAAAGTAACCCTACCTCTCTAACTAACACCTCCATATCTACAGACTTTGTAAAGTATCGGTCAACACCAAGACGATACCCCCTATCTTTATCTTCCACAACAGAAAAAATCACTATCGGTATAGTCATCGTCATCGGGTCGTTTTTAAAAACGGCAGCTACGTCAAAGCCATTCATCTCAGGCATCATAACATCAAGCACTATAAGGTCAGGCCTTTGCCGTTTAACCTCTTTAATAGCCTCAAGCCCATTATCAGCCTCCCACACATTATATCCCCCCTCAATAAGCTGCTGCTTAAGAAGCCGCCTAATGTGTATATCATCATCTACGATTAAAACATTCTTGCTATTTCTACCATCAGAGGGCACAGACACCGATACATGTTCTTTTAGGCGTCTAACTAGTGTATTTGCATCCATACGAACGGTCTTAGCTCCGGCACTTTGGGCGACAAAGGGCAAAGTAAAATAAAACGTGGAGCCCTTACCATGCTCACTTTCAAGCCAAATCTTGCCACCATGGTGTTCCACTATCTGTTTACAAATGGGAAGCCCAAGCCCCGTCCCCTTTGGTTTATTTGTAAGTGTATCGCCTACTTGCTTAAATTTTTCAAACACTTTTGTATGGTTTTCCCTACTAATCCCCAGCCCGGTATCTGATATACTTACTTGTATATTATACCCCTTACGCATAGCCCTACACGTTATAAAGCCTTTATCTGTAAACTTAACAGCATTAGAAATCAGGTTGATTAAGACTTGAATCAATTTTTCATTATCACCCATAATTTCCGGTAACCCATCTTCAATATCATTAATCAGTTGCACATCTTTATTGTCTGCAAAGAGCGAGGCGGTCGCTGCTACTGCGTGAGCGATTATCTCAGCAATGGAAACAGACACGTACTTCCATTCAATCTTACCGGACTCCATCTTTGCTATATCCAAAACATCATTTATCAAAGAAGTGAGCCTTTGCCCTTCCGTTACTATAATATCAATGTTTTCACTTATCTGCTTTTTAGCCTTAAGCCCCTTTTTATTGTCAACCGATATTTCCGGAAATACCACATCTTCAAGCCGTTTTTTAACTATCTTTGCAAACCCCAAGACAGACGTAAGCGGTGTCCTCAGTTCATGCGAAACGGTTGACAAAAAATCTGTCTTCATCTTATCTAATTCCTTGAGTTTATCGTGGGCATCTTGCAATTGTGTAAGCATAGCGGCTGTTTCCTTATGTGCGGTATTTAGCTCTTCATTTGATTTTGTAAGCTCCACTGTGCGCATGTTGACAATATCTTCAAGCTCTTTTGCCTGATTAGTAAGCAGATTTTCTCTTTCTTTATAGTAATCAATCTTCCTTTTTAAATCCGACGGACTTAGCTTTAAATTAGCAATAATCTCACTAAAGACATTTGATAACTGTTTTTTTTCCTCCGGCGCTATCAACATGCTACTATCAATAACTAATTTAGCCGAAGCTGCTCCAATAGTGCCTGCCAGTATCTTTTCTATCTCATTAACTAACTCAATCAACTCAATAACAGATATATGGGTTTTGCCGTGCAACTTCAGTTTTTTAAGACAAGTGGTAACAATAGCGCCAACACTGCTGTGAAAAAGCGGCTCAAGCATATTACTTATAAAGCCAATCTTGTCGGATAAACTAATGGAGGCATCATGTGATGACGCTATCTGTAGTGATGTGTTTTCTTGAAGTATGTTTATAAATTTTTCAGCAATACCTTGTTCCTCCTGACTTTGTTCAAAATAAAGAGCCCCTGTAACATATAAAATAACATTAACCGTAATTGACCAAAAAACCCCATGAGCAAGCGGGTCAACCGCGTCCATACCAAAGAGATGTTCTGGCCTTAGAAATTTCATATGCGGCAAAGGTCCCTCTGTTAAAATTGTATCAGCTAACCACCCGGATTTAATGATAGCCGGCAACAATAGCGTATAAAGCCATACAACAAACCCGCCAGTTAAGCCAAGGATAGCCCCTTGCCGATTGCCCCTTGACCAGAATATGCCACCTATTATAGACGGTACTAACTGAAATACAGCAGCAAAGGAAATCATCCCGATACTTACAAGTAACTGCGACTTACCTATATGCACAGCAAGTGAGTACGCAAATAAAATACAACCTGCCACCACTATCCAACGACAATAAAGCAGATATTTGCCCAAAAAAGCAAACCCCTTCACCCTAACAGCAAAAGGCACCAGCAGATGATTGGTAAACATCGTAGCCAACGCCATAGCACAAACAATCACCATACTGGTAGCTGCCGAAAACCCACCGATAAAAACCAATAGCGCTAGCCACATATTGCCTTCACCAAGAGGCAAGCGCAAAACAAAGGTATCTGCTACATTAGACGGTAACCCCTTTAAAAGCCCAGCTATTGCTATAGGATAAACAAATATGTTTATCAAAAATAAATAAACCGGAAATAACCACATAGCAGTTAAAATATGCCTTTCCTTAAAATTTTCAATTACTGACACATGAAACTGTCTTGGCAAAAACACGATAGCCGACATTGACAGTATCAAGTACGTCGTCCATAACACATATGGAGGCTTATTTGTCTGTAAAACAGCATTAACATTAGGATTGTACCCTACCTGTTCAAAGATATCACCAATGCCATTGTATAGGAAATAAACCACGTAAATACCGACAGCCAAAAACGCTATTAATTTAACAATACTTTCTACCGCTACGGCAGTAACCACCCCTTGATGTCTTTCAGTAGGGTCTATTCGTCTTACACCAAAAAGTATAGTGAAAAAAATTAATAATAAAACAATAACAAGGCGCGATGGAAAGGCATTAGAAACAACAGCACTTGAGTCAATACCAGAGATAAGCTCAAAGGTAGAAAATATGGATTTTAACTGAAGGGCTATATATGGCGCAATACCGATAAGCAAAAATATAGTAACGATGGCAGCAACGGTTTTTGACTTATTGTACCTTGCAGAGATAAAATCCGCTATACTGGTAATTCTAAAGTGCATCTTTATGCGTACAAGCTTTCGAAGAGTTACCCACCAAAATATAATCATAAGCGTAGGGCCTATGTAAACCGTAACAAACAACATACCCTTTGTTGCGGCACTACCAACGCTACCATAAAATGTCCACGCAGTACAGTAGATGGCTAAAGATAAGGAATAAATTATGGGGTTACTGGCAATATTTAAACCATGCGCTGCTTTTTTTTCAACAAAAACCGCTATATAAAAAAGTATCCCCATATAAATACAAACTATCCCAATAACTTGTGAAGGATTAAACATCTTTTATATCTCCTTCAGCATCTTTTTTAATATCCCCCTCTTCCTCCTCACTATACTGACTAAGCCCAGTATAATTAGCCCTGCTTACTAAAAACATCAAAAAAATAACAATACCCCACACAATAAATAAATATGAATAAGTCGTATACCCATGCCCTGTTTCAGATATGCCGATATACTGCCAGTTAAACAAAATATAACAAATTATCAATAAAACGGCTGTAAATCCACTCTGTCTAAATAACCTCTTTATTTTAGTCATAAAGCACTACCTCCTTTTAAGTTTATAAGTTAATTACACAAATATATCGCAAAGTTTATTTTCATGCAATTATAATATTAATTATATAAATTTATCAAAAATAAGTACAAAGCCATCATAAATATTATTTATATATAAAAAAAATCTTTTATTTCAATTTGTTACAAAAACACTATTTTATTTAATCTAAACTAAAGTATAAATAAAAAAACAAAATCAGAAGTAGAATATATGCAAATATATAATCTTAATATAAATTAAAACTATATGTTTAGAAATATTATAAAGATATATACATATATATTATTAATTATAAAAATAAAATAGCATTATATTTATAAATACAGCATTAAGAGTATATTAAAAATAAGGGCTTGCCCCTAGGTTCCCCCCTACAAAAATACGTGTATCGTAGGGGCAGACCTATGTGTCTGCCCTATGCTTATTATCTATATTTTGTGTTTTTATCGAAATGGTTTGCAAAAAATAATAGCTGTCTCTTTATTATGCTCATAAAATATAGTGCTATTGGGGTTCAAGGGGTGAAACCCCTTGGGCGGGATTCCAAAGGGACGAGTACCAGGGAGGTGCGCCTCCGCATCTTTGGCGGGAGTGTGAGGGCAGAGCCCTCACTGTGTATTTGTTGCCTTATTTTCAAGATGGTTTGCACACCTAATTTGTTTTGGTATAGATGGCAGTTTAAAAGTTTTAGGAAGTGCGTAGGCGCACTCCCGTAAGGTGCGTAGGCGCACTCCCGTAAGGTGCGTAGGCGCACTCCCGTAAGGTGCGTAGGCGCACTCCCGTAGCTGGGGTTTGGGAGTGGCCTATGCACTTTTTATCTAAAAGGGTTTTCCCCCGTTCTTCTATCTCTTCTCTTTATCCTTTGAAACAAGGTTTACATATATGACGGGCATCTCTTGTTATATGTCTATTGTCTTGAACAAATTCACCACACATACTGCACTGAACTCTTACTAGTGGTCTACCGGGCATATCTTCAGGTTTTACATTTACAGAGACATTAGCCCATGTAAAGAGTTCCTCGGTAGTCATTGTTTGATAAGCAAGCATTTGGGCTGTATATTTATCGTATCCGTATTTTGAATATGGATACATGGTTTGAGCAATCTCTCTGGCTTCTTCCCTAGCAACTACACGTACAGCCGCTGAGGTTTCAATATTATAAAAAGTAGCAGCCATTTTTCCATAATCGTAAAATTTCATAGTTCTATGGCCAAGTGAACAGCCGGTTACTGACTGTATGGCATCGGTTGCACAGCGGTCTATTTCAACGAAAACGAGTAGTTTCTTTCTATCTATGCCTTTTGGCTCGCTTATGCCAATTATGTGAAGTCCAAGTATGGCCATGCGCACACCTATCACCTGACCTGCGCACAGGTGGCCGTGTATTTTAGCACTTTCTTCAAGTAGCTCGTTAAAGTTAGCTGTTATCATTGTTTTTTTCTATCCTTACTGGTATAGCCTTATAGTTATAAGTATCAGTATATGTATCCCTTGCCCCACCTGTTAAGACATTGACAAGGCTCTCTGTATAGTGGAAAGAGGTAAATAGTGTCCCTTCCATTATACCTTCATGTTCTCTTAGTTTAATATCTAATTGCCCAAATTTTGATATTAGGCGTACTGTTTGACCGTCCGTAAGGGCTAGTTTTTTAGCATCTTGTGGATTAATATCAAGGAAATTTTCCTTTTCTAAAGTGGTCTCCGTGTGTTTAGTTTGGGCAGAGTTATTAAAATGATAAAGGCGTCTGCCTGTTACAAGCATAAACGGGTAGTCTTCACTGAGTTTTTCGGTTTGCTCACGGTAGTAGACGGGATAAAATTTAGCCTTACCCTTTGGAAAGCCATCCACGTATAGGCGCTCGGTACCGGGGTGTTTAGCATCTGGGCAGGGCCACTGTATACCTGCTGAGCCAAGGCGTTTATGGGAAATACCTTTAAAATAGTAGGTAAGTAAGGCCATTTCATCGTAAATATCCGCAGGTGAGTTAAAAGGTGAGGGCACGGCAAATTTTTCGGATAACTCACTGAAGATTTGCCAGTCTGCTTTAACTCCATTTAGTGGTGAAAGCGCTTGGTTTAGAAGACGCACTCTTCTTTCGGTATTTGTGTATGTGCCGCTTTTTTCGACAAATGATGCTACAGGCAATATGACATGGGCAAACTTAGCCGTTTCACTCATAAACATATCTTGATACACGAGAAATTCAAGGCTGCTTAAGGCGTTTCTTATATTAGTAGTATTACCGTGGGTCTGAGCTGGGTCTTCACCCCAGATATAAAGAGCCTTAATGTCTCCAGCAATAGCAGCATCCATCATCTGAGTGGATTTAAGCCCTACCCACTCCGGTACCGGTTTACCCCATTTAGCAGCAAACTTATCTCTAACAGCCCTATCCGTAACCGACTGAGTGCCAGGCAAAAGATGTGGTAGGCAGCCCATATCGCTTGAGCCTTGAACGTTATTTTGTCCTCTTAGACAAAAAACACCGGTGCCGGGTTTGCCTATATTGCCAGTTGATAGAGCCAGGTTTATAAGGGCAAACATACCTTCTGTTCCGTATTCGTGCTCATCAACACCAAGGCCGCTTATTATCATAGAGCGTTTACTTGATGCGTAGTATCTGGCAGCCTTTACTATTTGCTCAACAGGCACGTTTGTTATATCTGAGACTTCTTCAAGGTAAACATTTTTAATTATACTATTTAACTTATCCCACCCTTCAGTGTTTTTTTCGATAAAATCCTTATCGTAGAGTTCCTCATCAACAATTACCTTTAAAAAGCCGTTAATAAGGGCAATGTTAGTGCTTGGCATAATTTGCAAGTGCATTTCCGCTTCGTTTACGAGGGGGATTTCCCGTGGGTCTACAACGATAAGACGAGCCCCACGTGCGTGTGCCCATTTGACGTGCAGACCTGCAATAGGATGAGCCTCCGTTGTATTAGAGCCAACGACTAGTATAACCTCCGTGTATGCCAAGTCTTTTAGCGATGATGTGGAAGCGCTAATGCCAAGGGCATTTTGTAGTGCATAGGCGGCGGGGGTGTGGCAAAGGCGGGCACAGTTATCCAGATTATTTGTGCCAAGCCCGGCTCTCATTAATCGTTGGAACATGTAATTGTCCTCGTTTGTAGCGCGAGCTGAGCCGATACCGCCAATGGCGTGGGAGCCGTATTGGTTTTTTATGTCTGTCAGTTTAGTGTACACAAGGGAAAGTGCCTCTTGCCATGAGGCTTCTTCCAAAACCCCGTCTTTATTTCGGATAAGTGGTTTTTTTAAGCGATTTTCAGAGTTTACAAATGTAAAGCCAAACCTACCTTTAACACAAAGGTTACCTTTACCAACAGGGTCGAGGTCATCTGTAGTAACAAAGGCTATTTTTTCGTCTTTAACCTCCAGATATATACTGCACCCGGTAGCACAATAGGTACATACGCTTCGTATGCGTTTTTCAAAAACCCCTTTATATATTTCAACAATGGCACCTGTTGGGCAAATAGCAGCACACTGGCCGCACATTTCACAATTTCTTAAAAACGTAATGTTATCTACATCAGGACATAGGGATGGGTGTTTAAGTGCCCCGACTCGCCGTATCTCGGCACATACGCGTACGCACTTGCCGCAACTGACACACTTATCAAGGTCAATCTTTATCTTGTTTTCAATGACAGTTTCCCGCCCTACCTCTGTATTTGTAAAAACAGGCTTTTCAAGGCCAACCTCCTCAGCTAATGCCAGCAGCCCACAGGTATTATACTGTGCACAGCTTTTACAATCACCTTTATGCGTTTTCAGGATACCAAGCACCCGTTTCTTGCGTGCATTTAAGGATTTTGCCGAGTGGGTTTCAACAACCATTCCATCTTCTGCCTTTGTCATGCAGGAGGCTTTTATCTTACCATCCACTTCAACTAAGCACACCTTACAGTGGCCAGGCACTGTTAGCCGTGGGTCATAACATAATGTCGGTATTGATAGGTGATGTCTTTTGGCTAATTGCAAAAGAGTTTCACCGGGCATGTACTTAACTTCTAAGCCATTTAAGGTTAACGTATGCTTATGTTTTGGGCCTTGGGCGCCGGTTGGGCTACGCGGTATATTCATAAAGGTCATAAAAATGTCTCCTATTATAAAAAAAAAGATTTGGTACCTTTTAAAAAGTACTTGCAACAGCAAGCTAAAGGCACATCTCTATTACAGTACTGCCTTGTGCTCAATTATGTTAAAAAATAGAAAACCCCGTCAAGTACAGAGGATACAAAAACGCCCCCTCTACTGTCTATTTTTAAATAAGAGCCGACAGCACCTTATTTTAGAAACATTTTTATTAAAACTTACAATAAAATATAAAGTTTATCTATGGCAATTCAAAAAGCTAAAACCTCCCTTTACAAATACACAAAGCTAATGCCCTTATAAAAAAAAGCAATAGCCTTGTGTACACTTTATTTTTATCCAATAACTTCTATTTTGACCGGTATGGCCTTGTAGTTATAAGTATCTGTATGCGTATCCCTTGCCCCACCCACAAGGATATTAACCGGATACTCAGGGTAGTGGAATGAGGTAAATAAGGTGCCTTCCAGTATAGTCTCGTTAGCCTTCAATTTGATATTAAGCTCACCAACCCTTGATTTTAGGCGAATCATCTGTTCATCTTGAAGATTAAGTCGCCTGATGTCTCGCGGGTGAATATCAAGGAAGGCCTCGCGCTCAGAAGTAGTCTCAGTGTTTCTGGTTTGAGCGGCGTTATTAAAGTGATAAAGGCGTCTTCCAGTTATTAGTATGAAGGGATACTCATCGTTAATCTTATCGGTTTGCTCACGATAGTAAACAGGATAAAACTTAGCCTTACCTTTAGGAAACCCATCTACATAGAGGCGTTCAGTGCCCGGGTGTTTTGGGTTTGGACAGGGCCACTGTATACCGGCTGCCCCGAGGCGTTTGTGTGAAATCCCCTTAAAGTAGTATGTAAGTGAGGCCATTTCATCGTAGACCTCCGCCGGGGAGTCAAAAGTTGAAATAAGGCCAAATTTTTCGGATAGTTCACGGAAGATTTGCCAGTCTGCCTTAACACCGTCTAATGGTAAAAGTGCACGGTTTAGCAATCTAACTCGTCTTTCCGTATTAGTGTATGTACCGCATTTTTCAGCAAATGATGCTATAGGCAGTATGACATGTGCAAACTTAGCCGTTTCAGTCATAAACATATCTTGATAGACTAAAAACTCAAGTTTGCTTAAGGCATTTCTAATATTATTAATATTGCCATGGGTTTGAGCCGGGTCCTCTCCCCAGATGTAGAGTGCCTTAATACTTCCTTCCACAGCCCCATCCATCATCTGAGTGGATTTCTTACCAATCCAATCCGGAACCGTTTTGCCCCATTTATTGGAAAACTTATCCCTTGCTAGTTTATCCGTAATTAACTGAGTGCCGGGTAGTAGATGTGGTAAACACCCCATATCGCTTGAACCTTGAACGTTATTTTGCCCCCTTAGACAAAATACGCCCGTGCCCGGCCTTCCTATGTTACCAGTAGCCAGTGCTAAGTTAATAAGTGCAAACATGCCCTCCGTTCCGTATTCGTGTTCATCAACGCCAAGACCGCTCATTATCATAGAGCGCCTGCTTGAGGCATAGTATCTAGCAGCTTTTACTATTTGGTCAACCGGCACGTTTGTTATATCTGACACTTCATCAAGGGAAATATTTCTAATGATGCTTTTTAGCTTTTCCCACCCTTCTACATTATTTTCGATAAAATCCTTATCGTACAATTCTTCATCAATAATTACCTTTAAAAAACCGTTTATAAGGGCAATATTTGTACCCGGCACTATTTGTAGGTGCATCTCGGCTTCTTTGACAATGGGTATTTCCCGCGGGTCTATTACAATAAGGCGCGCCCCTCTGGCGTGTGCCCATTTCATATGTAGGCTAACAATGGGGTGAGCTTCCGTTGTGTTGGAACCAACAACCAACATAACCTCAGTGTATTCTAAGTCTTTCAGTGATGATGTTGATGCGCTAATCCCGAGCGCATTTTGCAGCGCATAGGCTGCTGGCGTGTGTCAGAGACGGGCACAATTGTCTAAATTATTAGTGCCCACACCCCCTCTCATCATTCTTTGAAACATGTAATTGTCCTCGTTAGTACCACGGGCTGAACCAATGCCACCGATAAACTGAGGACCGTACTTTTCTTTAATGTCTTTAAGTCTATTATAAACCTCATTTAAAGCCTCATGCCAAGAGGCCTCTTTAAAAACCCCATCTGTGTTACGGATAAGCGGTTTTGTTAATCTATTGGGTGAGTTTACAAAAGTAAAACCAAACCTCCCCTTCACACATAGGTTACCGCTGCCAACCGGGTCTAGGTCATCGGTAGCGACAAAGGCTATTTTGTTGTCTTTAACGTCCAGATAGATACTGCATCCAGTTGCACAGTACGGACAAACACTCCGTACACGGTGCTCGAAACTACCTTTGTAGATTTCAACAATAGCGCCAGTTGGACAAATAGCAGCACACTGGCCACACATCTCACAATTTCTTAAAAAAGTGATAGTCTCTACATCCGGAGATAAGTACGGATGCCTAAGAGCCCCCACTCGCCGTATATCAGCACACACTCGGACACACTTACCACAGCTTATGCACTTATCAAGGTTAATCTTTACCTTGTTTTCAACGATAGTCTCCCTCGGTGCCTCTGTATCCGTAAAGACTGGCTTTTCAAGTCCAACCTCTTCCGCCAAGGCTAGCAGCCCACACGTATCATACTGAGCACAGCTAGCACAATTGCCTTTGTGTGTCTTAAGTATACCCATAACCCGTTTTTTCCGAGCGCTTAGGGATTTTTCCGAATGGGTTTCAACAACCATTCCATCTTCTGCCTTTGTAATACATGATGCCTTTATCTTGCCATCCACTTGAATCAAACACACCTTGCAGTGCCCAGGCACCGTTAACCTTGAATCATAACATAGCGTCGGTATAGAAACATGATGTCGCTTGGCAAGTTGCAAAAGAGTTTCACCGGGCATATATTTCACCCGCTTGCCGTTTAGCGTTAATGTATGCTTTTCTTTAACGCCCGGAGGCCCATTTGGACTACGAGGTATATTCATAAAGGTCATAAAAACACATCTCCTCTTTTTTTACAACATCGCTATTTGTAGATTTATTAATTTAATTTTTTAAGCTTATTTTTATTATCTTAAAAAACTTTAAGCATCGTCAAGTACAAATGATACAAAAACGTAATTTCATTAGGTATAACAAAAAAATACAGCTATTATTTTTTGCAAACCATTTTTATTTTGGTACAATATCCAAAGGCAATATTCAAAAACAGTTAAAAGAATTTTGGTGTAAATTTATCATCATTGAGTATTATAACCGTCTCACCGCTTTGTCCAATAACAAAGAGGCCTTTTCTATAGGCATATTTATCAACACCTTCATTTATC
>JAGYWI010000012.1:0-27594 GCA_018606805.1 Candidatus Magnetomicrobium cryptolimnococcus | reverse complement strand
AGACCAACAACAAAATGTCCCCACTTATCGCTAAGGGCATTTATTGACTTCATGGTTTGTTTTTCTGTTTGTTCCATGCGTTTAAAGATTTCTTTTATTTCCCTATCTGTTTCTTTCATTTCCCTATCTGTTTCTTGCATTCGTCTATCTGTTTCTTGCATTCGTCTATCTGTTTCTTCAGACTGCAAAGACACTCTCTTAAGTATGTCTTTAATCTCTGCAAAACCCTGCATTAATTCTTCAAACGTCATATCTATCCCCCTTTATTTTTAGTATATATCAAAATAAATTATGAATTGATAAAACTGGCTAATAAACCATATCTTGATAAAAAGCCTTCTCTATCGTATCCGCAGACTGTCTCCACGTGAAGCGCTCCTCAATAATTTTTCGGGCATTTTGTCCTATCTGCTTCAAAAGAGACTTATTACCAAAACACTTCAATATCTTTTCAGCGTACTCAACAGGGTCGTCCGAATATACCAAAATCCCTGTTTCCATGTCTTTTATACAAAATGGTAAATCTCCAACGTCTCTTGCTACAACCACCTTACCAGACGCCATATATTCATAAACCTTAAGAGGGGACTTCGTAAAGGTAACTACATTTATTGGAAAAAGAGCAAGGCAAATATCAGCACTTGCCATATACATAGGCACCTCTTTATAAGGCACTGTGCCAGTAAAAATAACGCTCTCTTCTAACCTAAGTTCTTTCGTTATTTCAATAAGCTTACCCGGTTTACCCTTATCCTCTAAAAGGTTTCCACCACCAACAACCATAAGAAAATAAGAGCGGTCTTTCTCAAGCAGCAATTTTAACGTATATAAAACATTTTCCACCTTTACACCATTATTGTCATGTAGATTGCCAACATATAAAAGTACCTTCTTACCCCAAAGCTTATGTCGCGCCTTTATCATCTCACTATCTACATCTGGCCTATACCTGTCAATGTCTGCAACAGAAGGGGCATAAAAAAGCCTTTCCCGTTGCACACCAATGCTAAGGGCAAACTCCTCCAGATATTTACTGGCAACAATTGTAGCCTTAGCACTTCTAGCCAAAAACAACTCATTTGCTGTTGATACCACTTGATACATAATAGGGTCCTTCGACATAGTTGAAAATCCGTGCATACCAGTAAGGTCATCCCAATCGAAAAAAAATCTAGCATTTGTTATTTTGGAAGCAACATAGCACGGATACGCCACATCCGGAAAAGGTCCGTTTGCTAAAATAACATTAATCTTGTGTGTTTTAATCAACCTCACTAAGCTTAATGTGCGTATAGTTAAAATCCTCGGATAAGCCGTAAATTTCCCTAAAATAGCCATTTCCTTAGCTTCACGTATTACGTCCTTATCCTCATAGCCGTACCTAAAGGTGTGTATAGGTAAGTAATAAAGCTCCACGCCTTCAAACGCTGAGGGCATTGGTTCTTTATAAGGTGGAGGTCCTGCAAGGAGCACGTTATGCCCATTACGCTTAAACTCCTTTGCTAGGGCGTGGAGTCTTACCGTTGGGCCCCAAAACCGCCTCACTACTAAATCAAACGGTGATACTATTAAAATGTTCATTTATAGCTTATGACAACACCTGTGCTTTACCCATTATTCTTTCTGTAAAAACAATCTCTTTGGCTGTTCTCTCAATAAGTCTTCTTAATAAAAACGTATGATGATAACTCTTGTATGTATAGCTACAAGTATTACAAACAGGCAGCTTATCAAATTCTTTATTTAAATGAATTTGCCTGATGTTTTTAGCTACTTCACTGTTATAACAATCAATTAATCCTGAATTACTTATATTACCGCATTGTAATACAGCATTTATATCCCCTGAACAACACATAATGACCTTGCCGTCTTCACAGATTATACCTCTGTCCAAAATAATAGCACACGGTAATCTTTCTTCTTTTATGTTTATAATATCTTGAAAGGCGTGTACTCCTTCATAGTTATTTACGAAATTAATGTTAATTTCTGATACCACACCAAGCCATTGACGATATATATCTAAGACTTCAGACATATTGTCCCTTTGAATAGTAACATTAAGTCCTATCTGTGTAGTGCCATTACACTGTTTTTTTATCTTTAAAAACTGCTTGATATTATTTGAGACTATGTCATACGAGGCCCCTTTACGAATCTGCTCAAATGTTTGTTTAGTGGCAGCATCCATTGATACTAATATTTTGTTAAGACCACTTGCAATAAGCCTTTCTGATAATTTTTCATTAAGTAAGGTTCCATTTGTGATAAAAAACACATGCTGAACCCCACGATTTTTAGCATACCTAATTTTTTGTTCAAGGTTTTTTGATAAGGTGGGCTCACCAAATCTATTTAATTGTAATATACAGCCAATTTCAGCAACATCATCAACAGCCTTTTCAAACAGTTTTTCATCTATATCTTGTATTTCTCTGTATAGGCCATCCCTATTGCACATAACACACTTTAGATTACACTTAGTTGTCAATTCTATATTCGCTATTAAGGGTTTTGATAAACCTTCCCCACTTTGAAGAAACCGCTCAAAATGCCCCTGATAACTCATAGGCCCACGGCATGCCTTATCTATCAAATCATTGTAATTAATATAATTGTCTTTCTTTTCTAATATATTTAAGGCATATATGGGATTAAAACACTTCAGAGTATTATAGACTTGCTTGATTTTTGGTATGTATTTAATAACACTATCAAGATTACGTAACATATTTATTTACCATACCACACTTTGCTTAAAGTATTAAATATAGAGGTCAAAAGCCTGCCTACAATTGGATATTTATAAATAGCATCTACCATAGCAAGCACTCTAGAGCGTCGTAGGTGTTCATATTTTTCTAAGGTTGCATTATAAAGAAACAATGAGGCCTCTATCGCATAATTTAAGAGTTTTATATCATCCTTAATGTTAGTCTTACCTGTTTCATAAAACGACAAATCCGCCTCCCCTTGTAACTGCTGGTAAAGGTCATATACTGGCTTATACTCAGACATCATGTATTGTGTTATAAAGCTATTAATAGGCATATCCTTCAATTCTATAGGATGATAAATTTGTTCCAAATTTAGCTGCATATCGAAACCAAATTTGGTTTTAACAATTTCTCTAAATTTTTCTATATCCCTAATAACCCCACTAATATGACAAAGTATAGAGCGTTGCCTGTTGGCTTTATAAAAATCCAATATGTGTTTGTTGTAAACATACCACCCGTGAATAACTAACATAGGGTCCCTTGAAACAGGTACGGCATATATCAATGACAGTAACACATATAGAGGGTGTCTAAAAACGAATACAAACTTAGCCTCCGGCAATAAGCTAAACCACTGATTAAGGAATAAACACGTCCTTGGGTCTTTCCACCCCCAAAAAGCAACCGCACTTTTAGAATTGATTATATCTTTGGCCTTATTGATTTCCTCATCTGTCCAATGAATAGTTTCCTCTGGTATGGATAAATCATTAAATCCTCTTTTTTTCAATATTTGGTCTTGAAAACTCCAAAAATCCACATCCTCAAAAAAGCCATGCCTATTAGTCCTATTGGGTTTCAGCAAGTTATCCCCTATATGCAGTCCACCGCTTTGAATAAGATTGGTCATAAGAGATGTGCCAGAACGATGCATCCCTGTTATTATTAAAACGTTTCTATCCATAAATATTACTTTATAGTATTAGATTGTGTTGCTTTTGTCAAGTTTTTCAAAGTTCAACTTATCTGTACAGAAGTTTCTTTTTATAAAAATATGCCAGCGTATATGCTAAAGCTAACACCATAAATAAGATTCCCCAGTGATTTATTGTTGGTATAGCAAGAGTTGTTGTTGTGGCAGAACTAGAACTGCTTACCTGTACAGGAGAGTATCTAGTAGTAATAGTACTATCACCCAACTGACCATAGGTATTATATCCCCAAGCCCAAAGAGTCCCATCGGTTTTTATTCCTAAACTATAACCACCACCAGCGTCGCTAACGGTCCATGTACTTGTACCAATTTTTACAGGGCTTGTTATATTAGTAGTGGTACCATTGCCTAACTGTCCAGAGGTATTATTTCCCCAAGCCAAGAGCGCCCCATTAGTTTTTATCCCTAGACTATGAGCATAACCTCCTGCTATAGCAGACCAATTTGTAGCAGTTCCAATTTGTACAGGGCTTGTCCTATTAGTAGTAGTACCATCACCTAAACGACCAGAAGAATTGTATCCCCAAGCCCAAAGAGTCCCATCGGTTTTTATTCCTAAACTATGATAACCGCCAGCCGAGATAGCGGTCCATGTACTTGTCCCTATTTGTATAGGAGTTGTCGTAGAAATAGTAGCACCATTGCCCAACTGGCCAAAAACATTATACCCCCAAGCCCGGAGCGTCCCATCAGTTTTTATCCCCAAACTATGTCCACTGCCAGCTGAGACATCGGTCCATGTACTTGCCCCAATTTGTACAGGACTTGTCTTCTCGGCATAAGTACCATCACCTAACTGCCCTGCAGAATTATATCCCCAAGCCCAAAGAGTCCCATCGGTTTTTATTCCTAAACTGTGAAGCTCCCCAGCTGAGATAGCAGACCATGTACTTGTCCCTATTTGTACAGGGGTTGTCCTATTAGTATTAGTACCATCGCCCAGCTGCCCTGAAGTATTACCTCCCCAAGCCCAGAGCGTCCCATCGGTTTTTATTCCTAAACTGTGAGAACTACCGGCCGAGATAGCAGTCCATGTGCTTGTCCCAATTTGTACAGGGATTTTACTCTTAGTAGTAGTACCATTGCCCAACTGGCCTGAAATATTATATCCCCAAGCCCAGAGCGTCCCATCGGTTTTTATTCCTAAACTATGCTCAGTGCCAGCCGAGGTGGCAGTCCAAGTATCAGCTCCTAAAGCGTCAGAGTTTATAAAGAATAGAATACTACAACATAAAAATATAGGTAACAAATAACAATATGGGCTAACAATATGGGCTAACAATATGGGCAAAAAAGACCAACTACTCTTGTGTTTCTTAATCTCCAACTTCATAATCCCCCTTTTTGAATAGTGCAGACCTCCCTTTGTCTTGCAGGCTGTGATACAATCAGTTTGTGATTATAACATTTTTGTAGTTCATGATTCTAAAATAATTTATTCAGTTTGAACAGTCTTCCAGATTGCCTTTTTATGCCCTTTTCTTATATGCTAAATCACTGAAAATGCGTGTATCGGTTGATTTCACTATGTTAACACCAGTAGCAGCAAAGCGCCGGAATGTGTCATCTGCCACTTCTGTAAAGTCAACAACTCCGGGGACTACCACCGGTGAGGTGCAATCTTCAAGTATATAAACATTGGGTAAGAGTTGCGGTTTTTTAGCCATAATCTCACCAATAAGGTCATCAACTGTCCAAGCTACGCAGTGGCTTTTGGCTTGTCCTGCTATTATTAGTGCATCAAAGCTCAATAGTTTTTCAATAAAGCTATAGTTTTTTTGTGCTATTGGTATGCCTTCTGCATCATTGAGTATATCAGGGCGTAGGGCTGAGTAGTGTTCGGTTAAGGGGTTGGTACCTTTCATTTCAATCCCTCCGTGGCATTGGCGGGCAATGCTATGAAAAAAGATAGCCTCCTCTATAGAAGCCACTAAGGCGTGGCCAATACCTCCAAGCATGGCGTGATATGGCCATATGATTAGTGGGTACTTACCGCCTTGCTCAAGTTGTGTAACGTAGTGCATGGCATATTGTTGTACGTTTTTATTATTATTACTAATTACTGGGTTTACTTGCCATATACCGTTTTTTACATCATCGGTGGAAATAACAGTCATAGGTGTTGGGTGCTCACCATTATTATTAATCCAAAATATCTCATTAAAAATTTGTATAGGCATATGTGTATCCATAGTTGGTATTATTTCTGTTATTATGGCAAGATAGCGATAGATAAATTCACATAATCTGACGTTATCGTCAATAGCACCAGTACCAGATTTGCCAGCAACAAATAGTTCAAAGTCTGGCAAGCAAAATGTGTTTTGAACGTCAATAAGTAAAAGGCAAATGCGTACCTTATCGTTACTGGATGGTTTTATAGCATAACTATTAGCCCATAGCCGAGCTTCTTTGGCTATTTCTTGATAGTGCACGCGCCACACGCTGGCTACTTTTTTTGAGTCAAAGTTCGGTGCTATTGGAAGTGTATACTCTAAATTTAGCATAATTTTCCCTCCATGTAAAAAATCTATGGCAACAGCAAATATAACTATACTATAGCAAAATATAAAGTCAAAAAAAAATTTTATAATCTATTGCTTTTTCATATTTGTAATATAAGTAAGTTTAAGGTTATAATATATTTATGAAGAGGCGCTATGATATATTATTTAGGGGGAAGGTGCGGCCTGGGGTAAATTTATCAGAGGTTGAAAAGAAGCTCTCAATCCTGTTAAAAGTTGAGATTAGAAAATTGGATAAATTCTTGGTCTCAGGCAGTCCTCTTGTGCTTCAAAGCAATGTCAGTCTGGAAGAAGCAGAAAAAACGAAAGCGGCTATTAATAAAACAGGCGCCCAGTGTGAGATAGTTCCAAGCGAGCAGGAAGAGGAGGCAATAGCAGTCAAAAAACATACGAAAGGCTCGGAAGAAAGCAGGCTCGTTTTGTCTATTACTATAATATCGTTGATTATGGTGGTCTTTTTCTCCTTATTATCAATGGATAATAGTATTTTTAAAGAAGATTCAAGTAAAAGTTATGGTACCAATAAAGAACAAAAGGACACTACGTCTAAAGATAAGATAATAACTGCATATGATAGTACAAGCAGTAATTTAGACAATAAAAATGCTAAGGATGATAAGGACAGTGATAGCGAGGACAAAAACAAGGAAGAACCCCCCCCGAAAGAGGATATGATAGCACAAAAAAATAAAGGTAAGCCAACTAAAGATAAACCCGCCAAAGATACCGTTAAGCATAAAAACCTTGTAATGAATGGTTCTTTTAAAGGTCTTGATAACTGGAGCATATACAAAAGTAAAGGTATACGGGGTGAGGTGTATGTTGGTACTGTAGAAGATTATGTTTTACTGGAACGTGTGGGGAGTGCTAAGACAATGGGAGATGTGGGGGTTTATCAGGAGCTTGATGAGGACGTTGAGGATGCCGAAAAGCTTATAGTTGAGTTTGATGTGCGTGTCTCAACAGATTCCATACCAAGTGAACAGCGTTGGTCTACAAGGCAACGTGGGGGAAGCGGGGATATGCCGGCTCAGATAATAATTTCGTACAAAGATGCAGATGGTAAAAATCACAATTGGGTACATGGCTTTTTACCATATTCAAATGTAGCCTTAACATTTAAAGATTACACGATTATTGGAAAGGAAAAGTGGCACCACTTTTATGTTAATTTTATGAGTGATGAGGTGCGCTTAGATGCAAAAGGTAATGTTTTACCTAAACCGTCCAAGCTTACTCAGGTTATGCTTAAAGCCAGAGGCTGGGATTTTAAATCTGCTATTGCTAACGTTTTTATCCGAAAAGACACTGCTAATACTCGATGAGTAAGTTTTTTCTTCTTGATTTTTTTACAAACTACTGAAACGCAATACAGACCTGATATTTAGCATTACAAGAAACATAGGGGAGC
Source organism: Candidatus Magnetomicrobium cryptolimnococcus (assembly GCA_018606805.1). GTDB lineage: Bacteria > Nitrospirota > Thermodesulfovibrionia > Thermodesulfovibrionales > Magnetobacteriaceae > Magnetomicrobium > Magnetomicrobium cryptolimnococcus. The sequence continues at coordinate 19,941 of JAGYWI010000012.1, read as the reverse complement.
CTCATAGGTCTGCCCCTACGCATCTATACGTATCTATTTTGTAGGAGCGAACCTATAGCTTGTTATCTTTTTTAAACTTCTTTTTTCTTGCCAGCTGACATTTGAAGCCCTAAACCTTCACACAAAATTAGTATAGCATATCCCCACCAAAGTGTATAACATATATAAAATATCAATGATAACACTATAATAACAGCCTTTGACGATGCGCTTTGTGGCTCTATTCCTGCATAATTATAAGATAGTTCTATAGCCTTTTTATTAATTTCACTTACAAAGGCAGACTGGGCAAATTTACTCTGTTCGTTTAGTCCATCTTCTATGGCTTTTAGTACTTCAGACCAAAGATAGATTGTTTCTTTTGCCCCGTAGCTGTATTGTTGACTTAGTTCTGTATCTTGATTATTAAACATTTTATCTGCATCATTTAATACAGTTAGCAAAAGCCCTGAAAAATCCCCGGATACTGTCAGAGAGTCTTGTGTTGGTTTAACTTGCATTTTAGCAGCTTCAAGCATTTTAATAGCCATATCATTTGCCTGTCCTTCAAGAGTCTTTAGCTTTAGTTCAAGGTTACCTACCTGTTTTTTCTCAACCTTTGTTTTTAAACCCGGTATATAATATGAAGACCCTTTTGATATAGAATTAAACAGATCGTCTGATGCTTCAAGTGAGTTTTTACCGTTAAATAGTGGCAAAAACATTGTATACAGTATTACAACAAAGCTACATATCATTGTTATGCCTATTATAAATTTCTTTTTATCTTTTATCATGGTGTATTATCTCTCCCCTTTTAAAAGTTTTAAGCTAGTAAAAAACTTTCCAATAACCCACAGGGCAAAAATACCCACTACTATGAAAAAAATAACCGAGCCTATAAACTCAAATGCGTGGTTAAAAGCTGTTGGAAACTTAACAACACCAAGTTCTGTCATTTTAGCTGGTAGGGCAAACACTCGGTTTGTAAACCCTGCCAGTATAGCTATAGCGTAGAACCCTCTTATGTATATTCCTTTAACGACCTGTGTTGTCATGGCGCCAATTTGTACGCCCAAGAGTGAGCCTATAAGCATACCGATAGCAAGTGTATAAAATATAAACCCATAAATAGCATACTGGGCTATGGAGGCATAGCCGGCCGTAAATATAATCTGTAATATATCAGTACCTACAGTTGTGAAGGATGAAACGCCAAGTACGTACACAAACATCGGGAAGGTTATGAAGCCGCCGCCAACTCCCATGATGGCTGCCATAAAACCGACGATAGCGCCGCATATAATTACGAAAATAGCGGAGATTTTCTTACCACCTGGCACAAGTGCGTGGTCAAAGCTTATCATAGGAGGCAGTTTTATTGAGTGCAGTTTTTCCGGTAGGCTTAACTTTTTATTATCCTTAGATGTATCTACATCATGAGCTACATGAGAGCCGCCGCCGTGGGAGTCTACATCGCCTCCTTGTTTTCTTAATTTTAGAAAATCAAACAGTGAATAAAACCCTAAAAACCCTAAAAGCACCACATACACAACACTTATGAAGGCATCGCTTAGAAGCGGATTTATCTCATAAAGCGCCCTATTGATAATGCCCCCGCCTGTAACTCCAATGCCAGAGCCTATCAAAAACCACGCCGCTAGGGCTACGGAGACGTTTCCTAATTTTTTATGTATTGCCGTACCCATAATAGCCTTTGCAAATATATGAAATAGATCAGTACCAACAGCCAGTATACCTTTAATACCAGCGCTCATCAATGCTGGCGTTATTATAAAACCGCCGCCTGCTCCAATACACCCTGTAATTAAGCCAGCGCATACGCCTATTAAAATAGAAACAAGAAATATGTTGATATTATAGTAAGATGGTGCATAAGCCTTGTGTCCGCCAATAAGGTCAGGTAGCGGCAGGCTATCAGCAAAAGCCACCGCTCCTATTACTATTGGCAGTACAAGAAGTGCCAATAGTAAGACCATTTTCTTGTTCTTTACAATGCTCATCGAGGTTTCGTAGTCCCACCGGGCGTACATCTGCGCTGATTCAAAAAGCATACGATAAAGTTTCCTTGGAAATTTCATAAAAGCCTCCTAGTTTTATTAATTATAGTATTTAAATATAAGCCGAGTTGCCTGTACCGGCAGAGCGCTTCTGTTTTTCAAGCACCCTTTTTTTATAAGCGTCCTGTATTTTATATATAAGTTCGTCTATATCTACTGGTTTTATCATATAAGCAAAAGCCCCTAACTCCATCCCCTTGACGGCTGATTCTAAATTAGCGTGTCCTGTCAAGATTATTACCTCTGTTAGTGGTTTTGACTTTTTTATAGCACCAAGTGCCTCTATGCCGTCCATCTCTGGCATCTTTACATCAAGCACCACCACATCAAACTCCTCCCGTTCAATCTTAGCTAGGGCATCTATTGGGCTTACCGTGGAATCTGCATCTAATTTGCGTTTTTTTAGTCGTTTAATCAGCGTTTCCAGATAGTGCACCTCATCATCAACAACGAGCAGCCTTATATCATTCATTAGGAATCCCTCCAAATTCTTTAGCCTGCCTCACCTTATCAACAAGCTCATCTATATCGCATGGCTTTGTTAGATAGTCAAATGCCCCATACCGAATGCCATCTATGGCAGCCCGCTCAGAGCCATGACCGGTTAGCATTATTATTGGCATATTTGGGTCCATCTTTCTTAAAATCTTTAAAACCTCTATGCCATCCATATCCTCCATCTTTAAATCAAGTATGGCTACATCATAATATTCGTTACGCATTGCCTTTATAGCTTCAGTTCCGCTATAGGCTGCTATTACTTCAATATGTCTTTTGCCAAGCCGTTTCGTTAATATTTCCACGTATCCTATCTCATCATCAACAAGCAGAAGTTTTATGGGTTCAATATCTTTATTTTCCACCACACTCATAAAAACTCTCCCCCGTTATAACGTCTTTAAATCCTTAGTCATAGCCTCCTCACACTTTGCAAGCAGCACATCTATATCACAGGGCTTCATCAAGTAATCAAATGCCCCGTACTTGATGCCCTCCACCGCTGTTTCCACGTTAGCATGTCCCGTCAACATAATCACCTCTATAAGTGGATATTGACTTTTTATATGCTTTAAAGTCTCTATGCCATCCATACCCGGCATCTTCACATCAAGTATAACTAACACAACGTCCGGCTCACTTTTCAGTTTATTAAGAGCCTCCTGCCCACTATAGGCAATGATTACATTAACCTGTCTTTTAATTAACCGCTTACTTACAGTATCAACAAAAGGTGCTTCATCATCAACGATAAGGAGCTTACCTCCAAACATAAAACCCCCCTCCTCCTTAAGTTTATATTCAATCACTTTGTGGCAACGTTATTACAAAACATGTCCCCTGCCCTATCTCACTTTTAACAGTAATATCGCCCCCCATCTTTTTGATAATCCCGTAACAGATGGAAAGGCCAAGGCCTGTCCCCTTACCAACTGGTTTTGTTGTAAAAAACGGCTCAAATATCTTATCTAAATTAGCATTAGGTATCCCTTGCCCATTATCACAAACAGTTATAGTTATGTGGTCATTGTCGTTTTTCGTTATAATCTCAACAAGGCCATCATCCTTTGATACATCTATGGAATCAACCGCGTTGTTTATTAAATTTAAAAGCACTTGCTGTACCTCTGTAGCTGAGGCACTAACGGTGGGTAGTTCCGGCTGCATATTAGCCTTAATTTCCACACGCCTAAACTTAAAACTCTGGCGCGTTAACTTAACGGTTTCCTCCACAATAGCATTCATTTGCACATTAACCATGCGCGGGTCCGTACGCCTAGCAAAGCTAAGAAGTTTTAGCGTGATATCCTTACACCGTGCCCCCTGCTGCTTAATTTGAGCCAAAGCACGTTTAAATTCCGTGAGATTTTCTGTTTCTTGAAACTCCTCCTCACTAAGCAAATCGCCTATCCATCCAGCCTCTTCAACCATAATAGCTACCGGATTATTTATCTCATGGGCTATCCCTGCCGCTAACTCCCCCAAAGAAGCCAGCTTATTTGTCTCCCGGACGCGCTCGTGCATCTTTTCTTTAGCCGCTCCCACCTCTGCTAAGTACTTAGTTATTTTCCTAGCAACAACAAGGGCTATGATAATAATTCCAACAACGGCAAAGACAAAAACCGCAATACCAATATATCGGGCTGTGTATAGCTTAGAAAAGGCATCCTGTACCTCTTGCTGCAAAACAAGCACCCACTCACCACCTTTAAGCGGTATCATCGTGTAGACATACTTTTTCCCTAAATACTTAAAATTACTAAAAATAGCTACATTATCGTTTAGACTGGCTTTACTTATAAGTTCCCGGTACACCATACGGCTTGGTACAACGTTATATCTGCTTAAGGTTTGTAAATTGCCCTGCCTATTTAAAATAAAGGCAAAACCAGTTTCCCCAATACGAATGTCTTCAACTATCGAGCTAAAAGCCTTAAAGTCAACAGTTGCCATTAAAAATATCTCATCTTTTTTAACAGTGATAATAAAATTAGGCTGCCCCTCAAGACCTAAAAAGACATCACTTATGAAAAACTCCCGCTCCTTTGCCTTATTAAACCAATCAGTCTCTGAATAATTAGCACTCATCAACTTAAAAGCCCCCGTGTAGGCAACTAAGCCCCCAGTTTTATCAATAACCCCAAGGTCTACAAACACACTGCTGTGACTTTCCTTAAATACGCTAAGCACTTGACGTAAAAAAGTCTCACTGCTTAGTTTAGAGCTGTCGTGCGAATGCGCCAAGGTGCGTATGTTCATAAGTTGCTCATTTAAAAAATTATCAATATTTTGCTTATGCTTAAAAGCCAACTCATTTATATGGGCGACAACCTTTTCCTTGTATGCCGTGTTAAAATAATGGTGTGAAAGTGTGCTAACTACAAGTAAAGGTATAAAGCTAAAAAGAACTGTAAAGATAACCATCTTTCTAGTGAAGGACTTGTAGTATCCAATGTCCATATCTTTGAGTTCATTATATTTAGACAAATCAAGGTGTATCATGGTTTTAATTATTAAACCCTCTTAGATGCTAAATACTGCTGTTCAAGCATACGCTTTTTATTAGCGCGCTCAATGCGCTCAATTATGTCATCAATATCAGCCGGCTTTAATAGATAATCAAAAGCCCCGTGCTTTATAGCCTCATCCTTGCCCTTACTAAGGCCATGACCTGTTAAAACAATCACCTCTATGGAGGGGTCCATTTTTTTCAAAACCTTCAACATCTCAATACCATCCATACTGGGCATCTTTAAATCAAGGATAACCACATCCGGGGCATTTTCCTTAACCGTCTTAAAGGCCTTCTCAGCACAGTTAACCGCACAAGACAAATACCCCCTCATTAAAAGCCGCTCGGAAAACGTAGAGGCAAAATCATTTTCATCATCAATGATAAGCACCTTAATCTTTGACATACGTATTATCCTCCTCCGTAGAAACAGGTATGGTCACACAAAAAACCGCCTTATTGTTATCATGTAATTTATAATCCATAGTAACCCCTATGCTCTTAACTATCCACTGACTAGCATAAAAGTCAAAATCATCTTCCTTTTCATCTTGCTGGTCGAAATAATGAGAGGCATCACGCACCTTTTTATCCATAGTGGTTTCACAAATCACCTCTATCATAATAACGCCACCTTTAACGCTGTGAATATACAGTATCATAGTGCCGTCTTTGCCTAAAAACTTAATAGCACCATTTATTACGTTTAAAAACACCTGCTGTACCTTACACCTATTAGTGTTAACAGTAGGCACATCTGTAGAAAACTTGCGAATTACCCGTATGTTTCTAAAAGCCAACTCATCTTTGAAAAAAACTAATACGTCCTTTAAAACACTATCAACCGCTAAAAACTCTATAGTTTCCGTGTTAGTGTCTGCAAACTTTAAAAACCTATGAATAATAGTGCGCCCACGCTTTATATTGTCAAGTATACCCTGTGTCAAGAAAACCACCTTGTCTTTATTAATATCCGCAGCAGGCAACATAAGCATATCGTTAATCAAACCAGCCTTTTGATTTATTATCTCAAGGGGATTATTTAACTCATTCATTATATTGTTTGCAAGACGCCCTATTATAGATAACCTGCTAAACGGTAAGAGCTTTTTAACCGCCTCCTGCGTTTTTTTGTCCGCCTCCCGTAAGTTAATAACAAAACCCCAAACAATTAGCCCTATCGTCAATAAAACCATAGCGCTGGCTACCACAATTATCTTAAAAAAAGTAGATTCTACAAAACTAATGGAATGAACCCCCTTTTTTGGAATTATATTAATAATCCACTCTGAACCATCCACGCGCACATAACCATGCAAAGCCCCCGTTACATTTATAACCGTTGACGTAGGAAACACCGATGGCAAATGCTCCAAACTGCGCTTAACCTCATTGTCCTCATACGCATACGAAGGAGCTTGCACTTTAAAATCAGCATTGACAATGGACACATTATACTTATCGTTTATAATTATCTCATCAAGACTCTTAGCCTTCAACACTAAAAAATCCGTTCCCTTCACACCAATAAGAAACACCCTGATACCGGAACTAAGCGTAAACACATCACTAACATAATACCCATGCGCATTAGTCTTCTTAAGCCACTCACTATCAACGGAAATAGCCGCACTACTACCGTACAATAACTCATAATTAACCGCCCCAGATTCACTCACCGCCCCCACTCCTACAATATCACTAGACATGGCCGTTAATTTCTGTAATAAATCAGCCCCGCCACCGTTGAACGATATAAACTTCAAAACAGCAACCTTCGATACAAAAAACGAATCTATAGCAGCCCGTATCCTTTCAATACTAGCTAACATCTCATTGTAACTGTACGACTTTTCATAATCGCGCATCTGTAAAAAACTAGCCCCTACTATCAATGAAAGCATTAAAATAGCTCCCATCGTTAATACAACTAATAATATATTCCTGGCTTTATACATATCCCCTTGCCTATCTTTATTTTAATTTAATAATACAAAATATAAAAAAAACAAAAAAAGAGAAAAGTTGTTGTAAATGAGAGACCCTTCTGCTAATAAAAATTAGCAAAAGAATAGAAAATAAGAAAAGAAGAAAAAAAAAGATAGAGGATGCGGGGGGAAACCCTTTTAGGCAAAAGGTGCGTAGGCGCACTCCCTAAAACTTTTGTCCTGTCAACTATATTAGTTATCCTCTAATCTTTTACTATATAAACCAATACCGTTGGGCATAAATGTTGCTTAAATAAAATTTCACAAATTTATAACACATTTCGATCTGATAAGGACACAAAGTGTAGATAGTGTCTGAACGGAAACGCTCAGGTACTTACAATATGCAGTTTAAAAGTTTTAGGAAAAGGGGTACGGGGTTTGGGAGTGCGCCTACGCACCTTTTTCAAAAGGGTTCCCCCCCGTTCTCCTATCTTTTTTTTTATTAAGTGTCTTCAATTTTAAACTGGTTAACAACCTCTCGTAAATCCACAGAAAGGGCTTGCAGGTTTTTAGAGGCATCTTCAAGTCTAATAGCGCTTTGTTTATTTTCATCTGAAACGGACGCTACAAATTCAATATCTTTTTCGATCTGGGCTGAAACTGTGGACATCTCTTCCGTAGATGAAGCTATTTGATTTACGTTAGCTTTAAGGTCATTAACGCTTTCAACTATCACCTTAAGGGCTGTTCCGGCTTCTGCCGTTAAACCAACACCGGTTTCCACCCTTAATAGGCTGTCTTTCATAGAGTCTATTGCCTTACTCGTCCCCTTTTGTATGGCGTTAACCATTGTAATAATTTCGGTAGTAGCTTTGGCTGTTTTTTCCGATAGTTTGCGCACCTCATCGGCAACAACGGCAAAACCGCGCCCTACCTCCCCGGCTCTTGCTGACTCTATTGCGGCATTTAACGCTAACAGATTAGTCTGATCGGCTATTTCGCTTATGGTTCCTACAATATTGCCTATCTGTTTAGAGCGCTCACCGAGGCTTTTTATTAACCCGGACAATTCTGAAACAGAGCCTTCTATTTCTTTAACTTCCTGCGCTGTTTTAAAGACAATGCCCTCTCCATTTCTTGCAACAGAAAGCGTATGGGAGGCAGCATTGGCTATGTTTGCGGCGTTTCTTGCTATTTCTGTAATGTTTTGTGCCATCTGTGCCGTAGCCGTTGCTATTTGAGCAGACCTATCCGCTTGCTCTATCATACCAGTGGATATTTGTGTTGAAAAGGCACTCAACTCATTACTTGAGGCTTCAACATTATCTGATGCCGATTTAACATTTATTATTATACCTGTAAATCTGCTAGCCATTGCCATCAGGGACGATGATAAACGACCCATCTCATCTTTTCTATCCATATCTATCCTGCAAGAAAGGTTGCCAGCGCCTACGTTATTTGTAAAACGCATGGCACTTTCAAGTGGACGTATTACCACCATGATTATCACCCTAAAAAGGATAATTGATATTATAATCACTGCTGCAATAACACCAAACCCCTTTACCATAACGTTATGCCACATGCTTTCCATTTGAGCAGTGATGTCCTTTAAAACCACAATTTTCCCTATAGTGTTTTTTGAATAATCCTCAACATCAAACTCTATACTTACAAAAGAAGCCTTATCCATTTCGACAATAGTAGTATCTTTTGCATTGGCATTTTTCCCCATTTTAGCAATTATATCTCTAATTTTCGGCTCGGAATATTCAAAAAAGACTACATCCCCTCTAACCACGTCCGTATCCTTACCTTCAAACCGTTTAGCTGCCTTAAATACCTCACCAAAAACCCCCACAGCATATTCTGTAGCAGTGGCCTCCTTTGCTGCCTTCATTAGCGCAGATACACCACCACCAAATTCAACGCTGCCTATGTGTTTCCCCTCGTACCTTATCGGATACACCACCCGTAAGCCAAGCCCTGAGCGCCCTACTTCAAGACCAAGCACAGCCTTTTGTTCAACATTGGCATTAATTACCGTCTTTCTAAAAGAAGACAGGTCATCTCCAAACTTAGCCGGCTCATTTACACGCAGAAAGCTTATGGCTGGTGGCAGGTGAAATTGAAACTGATCTATACCATACTTTGGCTTCAGCGCCTCTTTATAGTATCCAACTGTTAGATCGGCCAACCGTTGACGGTCAAAACTACTAAATGCCTTTATAACCTCCGGATTTTGTAAAAATAACTCCATCGCCATAGAGAGGTCTTCCGTTTTGGCTTGCAAATCATTAACAAACACCTTATGAAAGGTAGTCAGTTTAGCTGCATTTTCATTAATTATTATAGCCTTTGAGTCTTTAAAATCTTTGAAAATTATAACACCACCTGCAATCAGGAGTATAACTATAATATTCAAAAGAATCTTTACTTTAATACTTGATTTCATACAAGTTAAACCTTAAACTTAGTAATAACTAATAAACCTTCATAAGCTAACAGGGGCACATGTCCCCTATTAGCAATATATTATTAATACGATTTAAAACAGAGTTATCATTTTTATTAACATTAATTAACAAAAAAACACACCTCTCTATCCATAAAAAAACTCTTTATTAAATATGATTTATAATTTCAGTTATTAAGATATAAGTTACTGTATGAAATCCAAAAGGGATTGTGAAAGCAGATTAGCTGAAGTCTGACGCAGGGCTTCAAGCGCTATTTCAGCCTTTGCAACGTCGCTAACCGTTTCAGCCATATCGGCATCTTCCACATCAGATTTAAGACCTTGTACGTACAGGGTATTATCCTCAACGTTATTGCGCTGTCGTTCAATCATGTTAATTCTAGCGCCAACTGTTGCCCGCACCTTAACCACCTGCTCAAGGGCTTCTTCCACTGGCTTCATCAAAGCAATAGCCTTATCCACATTGTTATTGTTAAAGGCATCTGCCATTTGCTGGGTTATTTCCATGAAATTTTGAAATGTAAATTCCTCTATCCCCGGATCCGTTGATACGCTTGAAGTGCTTATTCTAACGGTCATCACCGGACTACCCGCTGTCGGTATATAATGAACATAGTTACCATCTTCAAGCTGTATTGTTTGCGTTGCCAATAATGTATAAGCAAAGGCATCAGAGCCTGTTACGTTTTCAATTACTTGAAAATCCTGTGAGATATTAACCTTTATATCGTTAGCATCACCGACATAGCTGTAGCTACTTCCACTTTTAACAAACGGCGATACATTTGTTTCATAGCCGCCAAAGATATGTCGGTCGTTTACCTTAGTGTTGGCCAGATTTTGCAGTGTTTCAGCAATAACGGTAATTTCCTCTGCTATATCTTTCCGTCCGCCATCATCAGTCTGTCCACTAACGCCCTGTACGGCAAGCTCATTTACACGCTGCAGATTGTTTGCTACCGTATCCATAACCGAGTCCGTCAAGGACAGATACGTTGAGGCATTATCTATGTTTTTAATGTACTGGTCATTTTTACCTATATTTAGCGTATAATCAAGTACCTTTGCCATCCCGATGGTGTCATCCGATGGCCGATTGATTTTCAACCCAGAGGCCAGTTGTTCCTGGGATTTATATACCTTTGAAAAATTATCCTGAAAACTCTTACGCGTCCTATCATACGCCATAAACGTTGCAACTCTCATGAAAGTTTACCTCCCTAAATTAACTAATACTTCAAAAAGGTCATCTGCTGTTTGAATTATGCGAGCTGCTGCTTCAAAAGCCTTCTGATACCTAATAATATTCATAGCCTCATCGTCTAAATTAACGGCCGACACGGAGTCCCTCTTTTGCTTTAAACTGTATAGCAGCTGCTGGTCAAATTCAAGCGTATCTTGAGCAGAGCTCGCCTTTGTACCGGCATTGGTAACTAACGCATTATAGTACTCGCTTATCGTTTTATTTGAAAGCGCCGACAGTTGCGTGTTAGACATATCTATTACAGCAAGGGCATTTGTATTATCACCGGGTAAACCATCATACGTGCTGGCAGCCGCCACCTGATCGCTATCTGTAAGAATCATGCTACCGTTACTTATGCTTTCCCTTATTGGTGAAATCAAGAATATGTTGCCTGAGCCCGGCTGCGGTACTGTTGAAAAGGTTATCTCCATGCCATCAACTAATATGGCATTGGCAGTATTTAGCGTACCTGTTGTGGTCGTGCCATTTGCCATATCATAGAGCTCATAGTCGGTTGCACTTGTAAAGCGTACCTCGTATTCTTTATAAGTTAACGCTGTGCGGTCATATATGGTTGCAGATGTTATCTGGGAGTTAGGGGCTACTGTTGTATCACTTTTATTTAGTGTATATACGGATAGTGGTTGAAAGAAATTATTCCCAATTGCTGATGCATAGAAAGAATCATTAGCGGCTGGATCGGTACTAAAGGTAACGTCCATACCGTTTATACTTATAGTTGGAGTGGTATAGGCATTACCGCTACTTAAGAGCTGCCCATTTCTATATACATCGTAGGTGTTAGATGCGGTAAAGTTAAAGCGGTAATCACCCGGCGTAAAATTAGTAAAATCCGTAATAGTGGAGCTAGCAATAACACCGGTTGTTGTTGATGCTGGCGTATTGTCTGTAATAGTATAGTCGCTTTGTTGAGCGTTAAGGCCAAAGCCGGTTGACTGTATAATGTTCGTTTCATTTTCAATAGCGCTAATTAACGTCCGTAGCTCCGTAAGCATACCCGGTACCCCTTCGGTATCGCTATTTCTTAGTTCTAATATGCCGCCAAGCCTTCCTTTTGTTAGCTTACTAGTAATGTCAATTCCCTCTATTTCGATAACCACCTTATCATCAACGCTTGTTTCCATCGTCATATCGTGCACGGTATAACCACCGCTTACTAGGTTTCTCTCACCTACCATAACGGTAACCCGGCCGGAGTCATCCTCTACGGTTTGAAAATCAACGTAGCTGGCAAGCTCTAGTAAAAGGCCATCGCGTCTGTCGCGCAAATCATTAGCCGTAGCCGTGCCACTAGCTTCAATAGGGGCTATCTGCTCATTTAGTGCTATAATCTGGTCGGCTATATCATTAATCTTATCAACAATGACAGGCAGCTCCGTATCTAAGGCATCCTGTATATCCTCCATCTTACCTTCAATATCCTGAGCCCGTGTTATAAGCGCTTGTGCCTTACTCATAAGGACAGTCCTTTGAGTCTGACCAGTTGGGCTTGCCGATAGCTCATTCCAGGCATCAAAAAACTCCGTTATGTAATCTTCCAGTCCAACGTCTTGTTGTTCATTAACAAATTCTTCAATGAGCGAATAGGCGTTTTCAAGCACGGTGTATTTACCGACGTTTTGCGTTTGTTGTAAGTACTGATTTTCTAAGTACTGATCAAAGCGCCTCCGTATGTCAAGCACATTAACCCCGCTACCTATAGTGCCTGACCCATCACCGTAGAAAGCCCGGCTTATTGGATTTGCAACCTTAAGTATAACGTCTTGGCGGTGGTACTCCTCCGTATTGACGTTTGCTATGTTATTACTTGTAACTTCAAGGGCTGTCTTACTTGACGTTAGCGCTGAGTTACCTATATAAAAGAAATTAGATATGGGCATAAATTACGTTAAGCCTCCTTTGTCAGAATTGTACCCTTATGAACAGGGTTACTGTGAACGCCTAAGGTCCTTAAAAAATCGGCTGTACTTTTTAAATGTTTTAAAGACCTATCTATTAGAAATTTATTAAATTCGTTAAACTCTTCTATGCCCTGCGCTAACGTTCTCATTTGAGAGCGTATATTTAGAAACTCTGCATCCCCAGTTAAATCCGAAATATCCCTCAGGGACATCCTCGGCGATAGCGATATATTGGTAGAGCGCCCCGCAGCCTCTTTCCCTTTATCGTTATTATCCTTTGCAGCATTATCCTTTGTAGCTGTATCAATAGCCTCTGCCGTCTCGTCTGAAGCATTAGCAGCCATAGCAGCTTCCAACTCCTTTGCAAACTGTTTAACAAGGCGTACCCTTTCTTCTTCGTACAGTCGGAGCTTTAAAACCAGTGTGTCTTTTTCCTTAGCAAGCTTGTGTATGCCCTCCTCATTAAAGTCTATCAGGCATTGCCTCTCTTCTTTTAACAATTCTAGGAGGCCTCTGTACCCTTCGACTTGTCCCTTCAGTATCTTTTTTATTGCAATTGCTGATTTCATATCATCTCGTCATATAGTTTCTCGGCTATCCTCGTTGCATCTGCAACGTAAGTGCCGCTTTCAATAGCTCCCTTTAGAGTTTCTATCTTATCTTGGCGGACATCCGGGAGATATTCTATTTCTTTTTTCATCTCCTCAAACATCTTGGCTCTTTCGGATATATTTACCCTATCCGCTGTTTGAGCCTTTTCCATATCGCTTACACGCGATACATCATCCTTTTGTGTCAGTTTTGCAGCTTTTTCTAAGCCTTTTGGCTCAAATGGCTGATCGTTTGAAATTTTCATAAAAGTCACCTCCTAACTTTCTTGATAACGTTGGTCTTTGTTTGATACCATCTTATCGGCATATCTACCATTTTTCTTTACTTTTAAGGTGACTTCATGCTTTACAAAAAAACTACACTCTATAAATCCCAAGCCACCTGTTTACTAACGTTCACATCCTTTGTTGGGGCACTACTGCTATCAACACCTTTTTCTTGTAAACCTCCTTGTGAATCTCCCTTTGATGCCTCTGATAACTGACTGGCTACCATATCTTTGATGCCAACCCCCTTATCTGCCATATAACGGGATAACTCCGTATCAAACATACTTAAAAACGAATCAGCCCCAGTACCATGACCAAAAGGGTTACCATTTGCCTGTCTCATCACCTTTAATAGTTCATACGTAAAGAGCGCTTCCATCTCCTTAGCCACCGACTCTACTGCACCACCTGAGCCACCTCGTATATCATTATTAAGCCCCTTATAGGTATCCATCGTTACCATATTACCATTCATCATCATATTGTCATTATTAATCATTACATAATCTCCAAATCAGCCTTAAGAGCCCCGGCCTTTTTTAACGATTCAAGTATTGCTATAAGGTCCCTTGGCGAAACACCAAGTTTGTTAAGTCCCTCAATTATCTCACCAAGCGTGGCTCCTGATACCTTCGTAAGGGCTACCTCCTTGGAGCTAACCGTTATATCAGTCTCACCCTCCGGAGCTGGTGCAAATGGCACAGGTTGAGCACTTTTTTCCTTCACTTCAATAGTAAGGTCTCCATGGGCTATCGCTACTGGTGAAAGCGTTACCTTTTCTCCTATAATAACCGTCCCTGTCCTTTCATTAATGACAATCTTAGCAGGCAAATCCACATCCACGCTCAAGGCCTCTATCTCATTTACAAAGTCCACAACCCGCCCCTTATACTTAGATGGCACGTTAACAACCACGGAAGACGGATCGGGTGAGTACGCTAAGTCTGCACCAAAGTGCTTATTTATGACCTTCATAACATTCGAGGCGGTCGTAAAATCCGACTTATCCATTAATAAAGAAACGTCCCTTGAGTTAGCTAAGTCAAAGCCTATTTCTTTTTCTATAGTAACCCCCTCAGGCACTACCCCTACGGTTGGATGGTTTACTGTCAACCTTGTACCCTTACCACCAGCCGACAACCCACCCACTGAAAGCGCCCCTTGCGCTACCGCATACACCTGTCCATCAGCACCCCTTAAGGGCGTCATCAAAAGTGTGCCCCCTTGAAGCGACTTACTGTCTCCCATAGCCGACACATTAGCGTTTATCTTCGTGCCTATCTTTGGAAACGGCGGCAGCATCGTTGTAACCACAACAGCCGCTACATTTTTAGAGCGCATATCTCCTTCACTTACCGTTATATTCATACGCTGCAACATATTTACTAGACTTTGTATGGTAGCTCCCTTCTTATCACCCGTACCATCAAGACCCACAACAAGCCCGTAACCTACCAACTGGTTTTCCCTCACTCCTTTAACCGACACTATGTCCTTTATCCTTTCAGCATAGCCGATTTCACCAAAAACCACTACCCACACCAAAGCCATCGTTATAGTAAATATTAAACGTTTTTTTATCATACCTTTTTTATAACCACTTCTATTAAAATGGATTTATCTTAGTAAAAAACTTATTAAACCAACCCCTTGACTGATTTTCAGTCATAAAACCATCGCCTATTAAGAAAATATTAGCATCAGCCACCTTCTGGCTAGACACAGAGTTATCATTTTGAATATCTATGGGTCTTACCATACCCTGAATAACCAGCGTTTGGGTATCGTCATTAATATTGAGTTCCTTTCTAGCATCAATAACAAGATTACCATTTGGCAGTACCTTTATAACCTTAGCTGTTAGCGTACCATAGACGTTGCCCTCTTGAATGGTCTCACCCTTGGCATCATATTTAACATCGCTACTCGAGTTATACGTCGGTGTAAAGCCCTGCGGTGCCTGCCACGAGCCACCAGCCGTACCCGTTGGCTTTATCAACCCCAAGAGGTTTGATATTGAGCTATCTATCTTATCCTTCTTATCCGATTTCGTCTCGGTTTTGTTGCCACCACTGACCTTCTCTACTATCTTAATTGTTATTAAATCGTTGACCCTTCTTGCCTTATGGTCTTCAAATAAACTAGCACTATCCGTCCATATCGAACCCGGTGAAGGCCGTACTTCCTCACCAGCACCACCATAGGTGTATAACGGCTCAGGTGGCGGTAGTTTTGTTGACTGCGACGCACAACCATAGCCCGTTACTAATAACATAAACACTATTAATTGTAACTTTCTCATAATCTAATACACCACCTTCCTTCACACACATTACTGCTGCCCATTAACACTTACAGTACCTCCATCTACAACAGTTGCCGATATATACTTTTTCGACGACAAATTCATCACGCGAATGCTCTGTCCAATAGCCCCACCTTCCTTAGCCTTACCCTTTAGCACCATCTTAACAGCGTTCGTTTCATAAATAATGTCAACAAACTGACCCCTTTTAATAACCTCTGGAGATTCCAAAATCTTTACCGTAAATGCCTTATTCATCGGTATCGCATACTTGGCTGCCTTTCCTACAATATGCTCCTCATCCGTAATAGCCCCAACGGGTATGTCCTTAACATTAATAACCGCCTCTTGAATATCCTCAGGCTCTACAGTTTCTCCTTTGCTAATAGCACGCCCACTAACCAACACCTTATCAAAAGCCTCCACCTGCGCTATATACTGCTTCCTCGTACCATCTGCAAATGTTAATATAAACGTAGACGTCCCCGGCAATCCCTTTAATACACTAACCTCCACAGGTGGTGCCTCCGGCAATACTTGGTCTATGTATATCGTGTTTACCTTAACCTGCGGCCATGGATAGTTGCTTAAAATATACTCTTGCACCACCGCCTCTGGCGACCATGACGCTACAACGGCTGCAACTAACAACCCTACTACCATCATACTCTACACACTATCGCTTTAAATTGTTTGCCATCTGAAGCATCTCATCAGAAGTCTGCACGGCCTTTGAGTTTATCTCATAAGCCCTCTGCCCTATTATCATGTTGACCATTTCTTCTACTATGTTGACATTACTGGTTTCTATAAAACCCTGCATAAGCTTACCGGCTCCTTCTTCACCGGGAATATTTAATAGGGCATTGCCGGAAGATTCGGTTTCCTCAAATAGATTCTCACCAACAGCGCGTAGCCCTGCTGGATTTATAAAATCCGCCAACTCTATCTGCCCTATCTCCGTAGACTCCGTCTGCCCTGCCTGCAATACAGAAACAATCCCATCAGAACTCACCGTAATATTTAGGGTATCCTCCGGCACCGTCATCTCCGGCTCTAACACATACCCCTCTGGCGTTACAAAGCGACCATTTTCATCAAGCCTAAAAGCCCCACTTCTCGTGTATGCCGTAGTCCCATCAGGCTTCGTTATCTGAAAAAACCCATCCCCCGTTATGGCCACATCAAGCTCATTACCCGTCTGCTTCAAATCCCCTTCTTCAAATAACTTAGTAACAGCTATCGTACGCGTTCCAAGCCCCACCTGTACACCCGATGGATATAATACCCCCTCAGCTGCGGCAGTCCCCGGTGTCGTCGTTATCTGATACATAAGGTCTTGAAAATCCGCCCGACTTTTCTTAAACCCTGTCGTGTTAACATTAGCTAAATTGTTTGATATAACGTCCATATTAGTTTTCTGGGCATTCATCCCAGTTGCTGCTGTAAATAACGACCTTTGCATCTAAATATACCTCCAGTTTTATTTAAAACTTTGCCATTTCATTAACAACCTTACTTGAAAGCTCATCAAATGCCTGCACCACCTTCTGAAACGACTCAAACTCCCGCACCGCCTCAATCATTGTAACCATTTCATCAACCACGTTTACGTTAGAACCTTCAAGGTATCCCTGCCTCACACTTGCCGTAGCCACCTGAGGCTCCTCTTCGGTTGTAAAATAACTGGATTCATGCTTATATACCTTAGTCTTATCTTCAAAATTAACAATCAACAGCTGATCACTAACCTCACCATCTACCGAGACTTCCCCGCTTACGTTTATCTCAACCTTGCCCTCATCTACCTTAATAGCCCCACCTGTGCCAAGCACACGCCTACCATCAGGTAACGCCAAGTACCCTTCACTATCTACCGTAAAGCTGCCACTACGCGTATATAAGTTGCCCTCCTCACCTTCTACTGCAAAAAACCCCTCACCTTCTATAACAGCATTCAACGGATTACCCGTCTGTACAACCCCACCACCTTCAAAGTCAGTATAAATGTAACCCGTTGCTACCATATCAGCTCTATTGCCAGTACTCCTTAACTGCTCACTACTACGCAATATCTCATCTCTATCTTGCACAATGCCACTCATCGAGGACACCAATAACTCCTTAAACGCTATATCATCCTTCTTATAGCCAGTCGTGTTAGCATTAGCAAGATTGTTGGAGATAATGTCCATTTGCTTTTGCTTTAATAATGCCCCAGACGCCGCTATATACATTCCTTTATACATTTTCTCTCATCTCCTTCTTATCTTATAGTAATCAAGTTTCATGCCAAAAGTACAATGCCGCATCTTCCTCATATGGAACATTATCGTAAGGGAAAAATTATCAATAATATAGGAATATTTTTCCAAACTTTACACACCTACTTATTCAAATTTAAAATAAGCTCAACCTCACCACGCAACATACCAAGCACTTGTGAGATTTCATCAATACTCAACCCCCTGTCCACCAAGGCAAGCACTTCATGCCGCCTATTAGAACCAGAAGCCCCCGATACATTAACCGAATCCGCCATGTGCAAAAGCCGCTCAAACGCCACTAACTTCTCCTCCACCGATGACTCTATCGCCTCCAATATCTCTATCTGCCTGTCCAACTTCTTAAATACCTTAGCAGCCGTACGCTTAAAATTTTCAAACTCTAAGGACATGTCATATTTTTGATCTGATATGTACGAGGACTTAAATGCCTCCAAATCATTTACCCTTGTGTCATACATTTTCTTTAACATCATGATATATACTCTCCCTTATTATTTTAATGATATAATTTAGAATGTATACAAATACCTTGCCAATATAGGCTGCAAAAGGCTTTATAGCCACTTGCACAAAATCCTTATGGAGTTTTATTGTGTAATTGAATGAATAAATATGGGGAGTTTCAAATAAAATCAAGCCTACCCGCCACTGTCAAAAAAATGTAGTAAACAAGAAACCGTCAACCTTTTGACACAGCAAAGATAACGCTAACATATCACGATAAAAATATATGTCAAAAAACCTGCAACAGCCAAAAAAAAAGGAAAAAGAAAAAAAGAAAAAGAAAAAGAAAAAGATAGAGGAGCGGGGGAAAACCCTTTTCGAGAAAAGGGTTCTTCCCCCGCACCCCCTTTCCTAAAACTTTTGTCTCGTTTGCAAAAAATAATAGCAATATTTTTTATTATGTCTCATTAAATAGTGTTTTTTTGGGGTTCAAGGGGCGCCTACTCACCAATTACGGGAGTGCGCCTACGCACTCCTAAAACTTTTAAACTGCCATCTGTTAGTTATTCCTCTTATCTTTTACTACATTTCTAATACAATCTTATTTAACTTAATGGCATTGAGACTCTGTTATATAGTCTAATCACTAAAATAATATCTTATACATAAAAAAATACTTGCATAAATTATTTATTTTTATAAATAATAAAGCCTCAAACGGCGCTTTTTATTTCTTTAATAATTAATATAGCCTATTTAATTTTAATTTACGATAATTACACAAGCCATTGGCTTGTCTACACTTATTTTATATTGGAGGCGTATTATGTATACAGGAAAAATCAGTAGATACGACACACATATTCACATCTAAAGAAGCTCAAGTGCACCAACCTATTCGTAAATTGTTGTGTATTCAAATTGTTATGGTTTTTCTAATGTTTTTGTTTTTTTCAAATATCAATAAGGCATTAGCCTTAGAGTATACTGGATTTGTTCAGATTGACGATGAAATTAAAAGTCTTACTATAGCTGATAAATTACAGTTAATTGGCGCTATATCAACTAAAAATCTATACATCATAGACTCCGGCACGTTAAGTATTCTGAAAAAAGTCGGCTTTCAAAATACGCTTAAAAATCTTGCTATTGATGATGACAGTAAAACCTTGTATGTAATTCATAAAGAAAGCCTAACTGGCACTATTTACTCTATTGATCTAAATTCTATGGCAATGTCTACTTGCTTGGAACGGATGTTGGCTAACAATTTTATAGTTATTTTAAGATAATCATTTAAAAACATAGACTTATGTTAATTTTTGCCTAAAAACAGTAGCCACTATAATATTTTTTTATAACTATATAACTA
>JAGYWI010000011.1 GCA_018606805.1 Candidatus Magnetomicrobium cryptolimnococcus | reverse complement strand
TCATGGTCCAACGACTCAAAATATGCTTCATTCATCTGAGCCAAATCTTTTTTTGTTAGCCTTCCCATACGTCTCGGATATTATACTATATTCTTCTGAAATAAGGGGGGTGAACGGTTACAACCAATTGGTTTATAATATTTATTTTAATTGCTTATATTTTTATTAGCCAACATCCGTTATAGACAAAAAAACTCTAAAAACTTAAAACCACTACTTTTGGTAATCTATTCTTCAAAATCGTTATATCTTATTACTATTGATTAAGTTTAAATAAAAACAGTCCATCATTTGTTTTGTAAACTAAACTCACCGCATTTTGTTTTTCTAAAGAGGTAACTGCGGCTATCAGTTGTTTATCATAATCATACATGTACGGTTTCAATTTTTCGGTTAATAGGGCAGCATTAATTAATACGTACTTTGCATGTTCAAGCTTCCAGGTTAAATGCGGTCTCTTTGTAAAATAAACTATTAAATCGGCGGTAGTTTTTAATGAGGCATCAACCGGTATATGTTTAGCAATATCTGATATAGAGACTTGATTGTGCAAATATGGTATAGATATAGTATGTTTTATCTCTTCTTTTAATTGAAAAATACCAACAGTTATACTAATTAGAAGGCCAATAAAAACTAATATAAATACACCTTGTTTTAATATTTTATATTTTAAAAATTCTCTCTCAATATTTATCAATCTATAAAATCCAACTATAAATGCTATTGAAAAAACTGCTAATATATAAAAAGAATGCCAATCATAAGGTCCATATGTTGGAACTACGGCACCATACCAAGTCCTTTGTGTTATTAATGTGAGTAACTCAGGTATAGATAAAATAATAAGTTCAGTAGCTATAAATGACGGTATAAGTAACAAAAGTACTTTCCACTGTAATATAAGTTCTATATTATTAAAAAATTTTAAAAGCAAAATATCTTTAACCATTCCACTAGATGCTGTTCCTACCTTGCCAACTAACAAAAATGGGACTATAATTAAACCAGCTAATATATATAATACTGATATTATTAATGTAAATACTATAGAATGTTGCAAGAATTTATTGTTATCTTGATTAGTATTATATCTATAGTACAAAATCAAGATTACACAAAATAAAAGCCCATTAATCGGAATACTTTCCCTTATTCCAAGTAAGAGTGTATAGGATATAATATATGAAATAAGGCTTTTTTTAATGAAAAAATACATTGTAATAACAACAAAAAACGGTATAAGACATTCAAAATGAAAACCATATATGGTATCAATTGTGGCTAATACATTTATTGGATGATACAAATATGTGATGGCAAATAAAGGGGCAATATTATTTATCTTATGGTTATTATTTGTAATATATATATTAAAACATTTAATAAGTAGAAAGGCTGTTAGCACTGGCAATATAGTTTTTATAACAAGCAACGTTACTGGAGATGGCAACAACTTGTATAATGGAACTAAAAGAGTATATGTTGGAGTAAAATGATCATAAAAAAAGGTCTTTAATTTGTAAGGGTGTAGTTGATATATATAGTCAGAGTATAAAAATTTATCATAAAAATTTGTATTCCAAAGCATATTTGCATAGTATGCAATATCTGAGGTAACGTAGCCTTTTAAATAAAGGGTATATTTTATATAAAAGATTATTATTATAAAAACAAATGAAGATATAAAGAAAATGTTATTTAAATTTTGACTTCTGTTAGTAAAAAAAACTATAAATTTATCTTTTTTCATTGTATCTATTTGTCTGAAGAATTGAAAATAATTAAACCTAGTAATATTGTGTTGGCTGTAAAAATGGCCATAAGTTTAATCCAAAATAAGGTCTTTGAACGAAACTCAAACCAAACAATATGTTTACCAGCAGGGACATAAATAGATTTGAAAGTAAGGTTTGTACGATAAATCTCTGTTTCCTTAGTATCTATAAACCCCCGCCAGCTGTCATGGTACATATCAGAGTAAAATAAAAGACCGCCGACATCTTTATTGTCTACTGAAAAAACAGCAAAATTGCTTATAATGCTTAATATCTTTAAATTATCATCGTTGCGCCTTCCACTTTCTAACTTAAACTTATTAGATAGTTCTTGCAGTGTCTTATCGCTTTCAATCAATAGTTCATTTTGATGGTCTATTGAAGATAGCATTTTTAAACCATAATCAATACGGGCAGGTTCATTTACATTATACTTATTGTACACTATAGGTTTAACTACCTTGAAATTACTAAAAATACTTGCCCGTGGTAAGGCATCATTATTTTTCAAAAGCAAAAAATCAACCCCAGTTAAAGTATTTACAGAAATAAGTTCTTGCCAACTTTTCAGATATGGGTAAGCTGTCAAACTATCCCTACTAATCATAGCATATTTTATATTCAAAATATTACTAAGATATGCCTCTTTTGAAGGAAAGGCAAAGTTATCATAAATATAATCAGTAGTAGTTTGTAAAAAGCTAATATTGTTGTCGTAGTAATCCATAATATTATACCATCTGGAAACCGAGGGGACTGAGCCAATTATTTCCTCATTTATAGGAAGATATCTAAGGCCAGAGCCAAGTAATATATTGCTTGGATAAAAACCTGTCCTATTATAGCTCGCAATATCAGGGATAAGTGAAAAAAGCATTTCACTAAGTTGCCATCCACCAGTGTTTACTTCATTTATACGATATATGTTGTTATATACATCTGATAGTGTCTTTATTTTTTCTATTACAATTCTATCTATTTGATTGTAATCATGATTAATTAACTTTAATATATCTTCAACCTTATCTATTTCTTCAGATAAATTGTTTTGTGATGACCAACTGTCTTTTTTAGTTGCAAACTCTTTCAGCTTTATTAACCAGTGTTTATAATCTTTCAGGAGATTATAGATAAAAAAACGTGTCTGAATATTATTAATGTCTCTATTTGCCATAGCGAGTATTGTATTTAAAGGAATAGGCGCTATTTTTGAGACAAAATACTCAGGATGTATTATCCTATCAATAATATTATTAGAAAGCATCTTTTTAGGCAGATTACTACCCTTAAAAACTGTTTTATGGTATCCATCAAGGTTAATAATTGTTGAATCAGGTAAGGATATACAAGCGATAAACAAAACTACCGGTATTAAGAAGATTTGTCTTAAAATATGTTTTTTTAAAACATAAACACAGCTTAATATGACAATAAGCGAAACCGCAATTTGTAAAGCAAGTAAACCTGTACTGAATTGATATGTGTTTTGTAATGTATAATAAATGGCTACTATAGAAAAATATATGAAGGCAAATTTTACTATATGAAGATATTTTTTATCATTAGATTCATTTAAAATACTACTAAATGCGAAATGTCCAAAGGCTGCAAGTACCATTGAAATAGGATGATAAAGCCCAAGCGCCCTTAAAGGCAGATGAAAAGGAAAGCCTTCGATTTTAACAGTATAGGCAGCATAAGATAATACAGAGTACGTATATCCAATTATTGCCACAAGTACTAAGGCAATAAAAGAATAAGAAATAAATGCTGTATTGTCATCATTTGTTTTAACCAGCCCTTTGAAATAAACATATATACCAAAGACAACGAAGAAAGAAAGAAATAACCCACCAAAAACAGCCCCTTGTGGTGTTACGGGAGAGGTAATGTGTCCTGTACCAGCAAAACCGAATATGGCAAGCAGGTCTTTTACAACCTCCATAGCCCCTTTTTGTGTTGGATTTAAAGGAAAAAATATCCTACTACTTGTCAGTATATTGCCTTTAGATATATAATCAATTATAGATGTTAATATTTGATAGTTTAGTATTACACAAGTAAAACAATATACAATAATACCCTTAATTCTGAAAAATACATCAGAACGGTTCTTACATGTTACTATAATATGCCAAATAGACCATGCAATTATAAAATAAGTAAGAGATAATAATACTTCGGCCTCTGTTCTCAGTAACATAAATACACCAGTTGTTGTAAGACCAGCAACAGTATAAAGCCACAGTTTTTTTCTATCTAAGGCGCATTTTATCGCCAAAAGGACAAAAGGATAATAGCAAATTGAATAACCCATAACAATCTCTGTATGTCTTTGAATAATACCAACATTTATAACCGAAACCAAACCGATTAGAAAAGAAGTTGAAAAGGGAAAGTTAAATCCCACTCTAAATAAAAAATAGTATCCAATCCCACATAAAGCAAATATAATAAAAATATTTGCCTTTATTACATATAAAATAGAGGCTAAATCTGCAAATGAAATGTTAAATATTTTAAAAAACAAAACGGTAAGTAGTTCTGTTGAAAATGAGCCACCTGGGTTTAAAAAAGGCATAGAGCCACAAGCATATGTAGGACTCCAAGCAACCTCCTGTAATGATATTGTAGAAGGGATGTGAAATTGTATTACACGCTCATAGGTATACAAATATTGAAACCATGGACTTTGAATATCAAAAAGGGATACAAGAGGATCAATTAAAGGGCTAAATATTAGTAAATAAACGATCACAATTAATGCAATAGCAAGAAGCTCTGTTTTATAATAAATAAATGGCATTTTAAATATATTAAAATCACGTCTTATTTGCCAGATAGCAAATCCATTAATTACGATAAGAATAAGTGGAAAGATGTAGAAGGAATTAATATATCCAAATAAATATGTTAGGCTCAATAGTATATAAAATCTACCAAGATAGGTTAGGGTTGTTAGGTAATTTAATCGAAATAATAAACCCACAATTAATGTGTTTATAAACCAATAAAGTGTAACCGTAAAAATTCTTGTAATAATATAGCTGAGGTAAAAACTTGCAGGATAAAGCTTTAGTAAGTTGCTATCGACAATTTGAAGGCGTTGTTGTGTTAAAGCTATACCACTAACAATACCAAAGATTACGATGGATAATAAGGCTATCAATAACCTTATTGATTCCTTTTTGTTTATTTTATCAATTAATATCAACACTGTAGAAATTTACCACTTTTAAGGAAGCATATATCGTATACTTTCTAATACTTCAAATTTTTCAACTGCACGTTTATTGCCAACAATCTGTACGGCTAATGCCCCAACCACATTTCCAATAAAAGACACTGCATCAACGTGCATACCTGCCGCTAAACAAGGAGCTGTATAAGAAAAAAATGCATCTCCTGCGCCAATAATGTCTACCACATTTGTTGATAATGCAGGAGTTCTATTAATAATGCCATCTTCAGTAAAAAATATAGAGCCCTGTGCTCCAAGGGTTATCATTAACTGTTTAAACTGTGATGTCTCCATAAGTTTTTTCCCAACGTCTTCTATATCTGTATATTTTTCCTGAGTTGCAAGCCTTGCTTCATGGGCATCTAAACATACAAAATTAACAGCCCTATATTTAGTTATCATGTTATAACCATAGTTAGCGCCATTAGTTTGAGTGTTTACAGCTACAGTTTTAGAGTTTTCTTCAATAAATTTGATAATTTTATTAGTTATAAAACCATGCCCGAAATCAGAGACAAGCGTGAGATCATAATTATGTATTATTCCTTTAAGGGAATCTATTATTTTATCTTCAAAAACACCATCTATAAAATCATCTTTTATGTAGTTTACTTCAAAAATCTTTTGTTTGTTGTAGTTATTAATGTACCTTCTTTTTATAACAGTTGGTGCATCTTCTTGATAGAAAAATGTATACTTAACTTTTGGTCTTAAGCTGTATTTAATAAACTCTTCCCTAGAGTCTTCCAATCCAAGAACAGATGCTATGTGTACATTTTCACATATTCCGCTAACATGATTTGCAATAGCAAAAACTCCACCAGCAAATACTTCAGTGTCAATAGCCTTGTTTACTATTATTTGAGATTTAGGAGATTTACCCATTGATTCACAATAACAGTACTCATCTATAATGCCATCCCCTATAATAAGTACTTTTATATCTTTTACAGACTCTATAATATTTAGTATATAGTCATAATTATATTTTTTAGCGAATTCATAAAGGAATGCTTGCGTATTCTTAGGATAAATATTTAAGAATTTGGTTATTATTTCATTAGAAGTCAAATGAAATCCACTTGTTTCGTATACATTTGTAACATTAAAATATAGTTCCTTTTCAATATCTGACAGTTGATTAGATTTAGCTTGCCCATCTTGTTTTGATTTGGCAAATATGTCAGGCTTTATCCGCTTCAAACAATCATAAGGAGTTTCATCGTCTACGACACATACATAATCAACTACATGTAAACTAGCGACATTTTGTGCCCTAAACTGTTCAGAAAATATGGGTCTACCAGGTCCTCTTCTTACATCTCTGTCTCTTATAACAGTAACAACTAACACAGTTCCTTGTTGTCTTGCCTCATTAAAGTGATTTATAACACCTGGATGAATTACATCATAAACCCCATGGCATTGAACAATCTTATTGTTCTCCTGTCTTAGTTTTTTTATAATATTTATTAAATCGTCAATAAGCAGTATCTTTTCATTTATTGATTTATTCATTTTTTTTAAAGTATTTATTTATTAGTTTTGTAGAAGAAAAGACTATTTCATGGGTAAAGTTCATTTTACAACCAATCTCATTAACCACTTGAAATTCTTTTTGAATCTTACCTGTCTTATCCTCAAGGTTTTCAAATTCCCGTCCTTTAACATAGATGTTAGGTTTTAACAACCTCAGCGTATTTTCTGCTGTTGCCCACTTGTTAATAGCTACGTAATCAACACACTCAAGGGCAGCAATTGAGTCAGCCCGCAAATCCTGAGAATAGGCAGGTCTTCCATCACCTTTGTCCACATAAATATCTGGTGTTATAGTAACAACCAGAACATCCCCTTCCTTTTTGGCTGCTTGAAAGTGTTTAATATGACCAGGGTGCATCAAATCAAAACAGCCATGACACATAACTACCGTCTTACCCTGACGTTTTAGATTATTTATAATATTTGACAACTCTTCAATATCAACTTGTTTCATTTAAAGCACTCCACAACTGAGGGATTGTTTGGCCGTGATGTCCTTTTATATAGAAACTTTCTCCGCCATCGGCAACGGTTCTAATAAGCATAGTCTTCCACGGTCTAAAGTAATATGCGTGGTTGTCCTTTGGAGGTTCTACACTAAAGTCATCCGGAATATCTACTAAATCACAAACCACAGTAGTAAACCTTTTTATTTCTTCATTATTTTGATAGGCAACATTTCTAACCATACTTAAGGCCTTCAAAAACACCTCTGGTGCCATAACAGCACTACCAAAATTCATAACCACACCACCTTCGAGATTGCGTACAATAGAAGCAAACTTAAGGAAATCTATATATGAAGTTACCCCCACAGCCTCTGCTTTACAATTTGGATGCTCATGTATTATATCATAACCAATACCTACGTGAACTGTAACAGGTATTTTTAGCTTGTATGCTTGTGCAAATATACTAATATGTTTGTATTTGAAATCACTATCATATATAGCCTTACCTATAGCCTCACCCATTCCAATTTTAGCATAATAACCTTCATTTATTATATTGTTAATCTGCCCTGTTTCCTGCCACAATCCAAACTGTCCTTCTTTTACATATCGAGCGACACTTTCTGTTGTAGCACCTATTAGTGCAAATTCAAAGTCATGTATCGCACTTGCCCCATTTGTTGCTATACAGGTAATATAGCCTTTTTCCATAAGGTCTATAATATAATTTTGCACACCTGCCCTTATCACATGCCCACCAATCATCATAATAACAGGTCTTTTATTGTTTTCTTTAGCATAGGCAATGATTTTGGCAACTTTTATTATATTTTCATCAAATAAACTAACCTTTTCAAGTGGTTTTATTATATCAATACGTAGATTATGTACTCGCTCAGATAAAGGCTTTAATATTAATTTAGTTCTATCAAACATCACTTGATTTTTCCAAAATTCTACCTAAGTTTTTCATAATAAAAATTTTTTAACAAAAATAGGAGACAACTTAAAAAAAATACCCCTCTTGCAGTTATATAACCACCTATCCCACATATTAACTTCCTCACAACATTAATGCGTGTCTTAAAGTCTGAAAACGTCTTTATTATCCCACCTCTCCTTGTGAAGTAATTATCGTTTACCCTAACCTTAAGTAATACGTTATACATGTTAGCAAAAACAGCCCCTTTTTTAAACCCCTCTAACCATAAAAGAATGTCTTCTCCTTTATTTAGAAGAAATAGTGTCTGAGCGGAAACTCATATTGTCTTTATATATCAATAATTTAGAAGCAATTTGTTATAATGAAGATTTTTTCTACTAATAAAATAATATATATAACATATTCCAGTATATACTCTGAATATAGTTTTTACCTAACAAATACTGATCCTTTATAAGGATTGAAAACGCAAATTACAATTACAAAAATTATATTATGGAAATATTACATACTTTATACTTATTCAACAAAACATTTTTATTGTTAACACTTGTCATGTTTATTATTAATTATTTAAGTTTTTCACACGTTTTTTTCTGTTCGATTGTATATTCAATAAATAATATAATCATGCTCCCAATTATTATAGAAGCTATACCAACTATAGAAAATATTTTAACTAATAAGGATAAGCTATATTCTGTTTTTACAGGATTAGAAGTATTGTTCCTTATAATATTTATAGCGGATAGTTTTTTAAAAACGTTTTGTAATACTATAATATTATTATAAGTAGTATTTTTGGTTAGTAAATGTTTATCTATATCTGTATAATTATTATTTATTAATTTATTTATTGCTATTTCAGTAGTTTTTATATCATCCTGTATATCTGGTATAATATTGTTTTGTTTTTCAATATCTACTCCATTTTTAATGATTTCAAACGCAATATCTTCAATCATTAGTTTATCTGATTTAAGTTGTGTCGCTATAGTATCTATGCGGAGCATGTTTTTTTGGTATATATCATATAAATCTTTATCTATGTTCATATTAGAATTAATCTTAGGTTCAATATTTTTTATTATTTCTCTTGCAATCGCTATATTAGCTTCTAAAGAATTGATATTTTTATCTATAATTTCTATCTTATTTTTATCTCTTTTAATTTTAGATTTTGTCATATCTATATTATCATACATATTGTTGATTACCTCAGTTTTATTTTCATTATTTTTCTTTATATCTTCAAATAATTTATCGATATTATGTTTGATAGTTCCCTTTTGTTCTTCTATTAAAGGACTATAATATTTAATTAATTGATCTATAAATTCTTTACCAACACTTTGAAGAACAAGCTTATCTGTTGAAGAAATATTAACAATAATTGTTGTTAAATTTATCTCAGAATTAATTTTGAATTTTTCAATATCTATATCAGGATTAAAAAATCCAGTATTTATATTATTAATAATTTTTTCAGGAGATTCAATAAAAACCTCTACACCTTCCGGTGTTATATCTTTTATTCCTGGTTTTAAAACTATTTTCCCTTTATATATAGTTGGTAAACTTAATAGTACAATTAAAGTAATCGTTGTTGATAAACAAAATAATAAAACCAAGTACTTTTTTCTCTTCCATAAAATAAGCATATAAGTATAAATATCTAATTCATCGTTACAGTAGTTTACACTATCTATATTTTGTTTCATCATTGCTCCTTTTAGTCCTTTATGTATAAAGTATAAAGTAGATGTTTATAAAAATATTTGTTCCATTTTACAAACATTCATGAAGACTTTTAACTACGTATTCTACATCAGTTATATCCATAATAGGAAAAATAGGAAGAGAAACAGCTTGAGAGTAGTACAGCTCAGCATTTTTGCAGTATCCTTTGTAAAAACCGAAACTATTTTTATAAAAAGGCTGTAAATAAACAGGTATATAATGCACTTGAGCACTTATATATTTATTTTTTAATACTTTAATTAGTTCTGTACGGTTAATTCTTAATTTGTTAAAGCTAACCATAACTACATATAAGTGATAACTATTCTTAAAACCTTGTTTTTCATTCTGTAGTTTTAAACCTAAACTGCTTAACATTTTATTGTAATGTGCTGCAAGCTCTCTCCGTTTACACACAAATTCGTCAAGTCTTTTTAATTGGCTTATGCCAAGTGCAGCTTGAAAATCCGTTAATCTATAGTTGAGACCTAATTCTTGTATTTCGTAGTACCATTGATTTGGCTCATTAATATCAGAAAATGCCATATCCCTATTAATAAATGTTTCAACATCCCTTGTTATTCCATGATTTCTTAACATTAAGAGTTTTTTATAAAGATGTTTATCATTTGTAAGTATAACACCGCCTTCACCTGTTGTTATATGTTTTACCGGGTGCAAACTAAATACAACCATATCAGAATATTTACACGACCCTACCATCTCTCCCATAAATGACGCACCCATAGCGTGACAGCCATCTTCTATGATTTTGCATTTATATTTTACAGCAAGCATTTGTATTGCTTTCATATCACAAGGCAATCCAGCAAAATGTACTGGTATTAAAACTTTTGGGGTAGCATTTCTCTTTTTTGCACATTCTAATTTCCTTTCTAAGTCTTCAATAGACATATTAAATGTTTCCATGTTTATATCAATAAAGTCAGGTATAGAACCACAATATACGCCGCAGTTAGCACTAGCTATAAAAGTAATCGCACTTGTAAAATGGCTGTCCCCAGGTTTAAGCCCTATAGCTAAACATGA
Organism: Candidatus Magnetomicrobium cryptolimnococcus; assembly: GCA_018606805.1. Lineage (GTDB taxonomy): Bacteria > Nitrospirota > Thermodesulfovibrionia > Thermodesulfovibrionales > Magnetobacteriaceae > Magnetomicrobium > Magnetomicrobium cryptolimnococcus. The sequence goes on along the minus strand of JAGYWI010000011.1, from coordinate 95,146 downwards.
AAGATGGAGTGCTGCTGTCCCGCTTGAACATACAACTGCATACTCAGCACCAAAATGTTTTGTCAGATGTTTTTCAAACTCTTCAATCTTCGGACCGCCTGTCAACCAATCACTTTCTAAAACCTCTTTGACGCATAATATGTCCGATTCACTTATCCACTGTCTTCCATATGGTAAAAAAGGTAACATAATAATTTTATACTTTATATATACTCAAATAAATTAGGTTTGCAAAAATAACTAGCAAGATATGAATTTCCATACATGTGATTCCAAAAGGACAAGTCCCTTTGGCAGGAGAATGAGGGTAGCGCCCTCATTCTTTAATCCTTTTCTTTGATATAAAATTTTGCAAACCATTTTTTTTGGTATACTTATGGCTGTTTTATTAATCTTTTAAAGACTATGGTTGAAGGAAAAGCGTTATAAATTAATTCATACATATTAGTGTCATATTTACCTAATAAATACATTTGGTTAAAGTTAGAATTAAAGGCTTCTTCATTAGTAAATATTAAAGTAATAAAAGATTGAGAATTTTCATCAATTATCTCTACATAAGCACCAAGATTACGTTTATAATCAATTTCTCTAACAACCTTATTATTGTTTATTATTATTATTTTATTCAATATTACAATTTCTGATAAATTATTATTTTGTATGTAACCCTCATTTAAATTTATAGTAAACGCTCCATCACAAGACATGGTATTGTTTCCCATATATTCACACAAAGTTGGTAAAAGGACTACCTGATTATTAAAAAGTTTGTTGCTTGCCCCTGTTAAGCCTATTGCATATATACTATTAAATTTATATATCATATCTCTTGTAAAAATAACATAAGTACTATTATCTGAAGTATAAGAATTTATAGTATTATACAATTCAGTCTGGTCAGTTGATATAAACGAATGAGCAATATTAACCGCAGGGAAACCTCCAGCATGGAAAACTCTAAAGCCAATATCTTTTATTGCATATCCAAAATCCCACCATGTATATATATTAGAATTTAATGGTAATTTATCTTTTAAGTTTAGAAAATTACTATATATATCAGCAGGCACTACTGGTGTTGGAATGTAAGACAAGAAAGTTGGTGGGTATACCATAAAAAACAAACTGAACGAACAAACATAGGTAATAATATCTTTTATATAATTTTTCATTTGTATTTTAGATTTAAAAAAATTGAATATAAAATTTAAACATTTTGTTATACAATATCCATAACCAATACCTACAAATGGAGATAAATACATCAAAAAACGTGTTGAACTAAAAAAAGATATACAGCCAATAATAAATATTGGCATAATAGGAACAAGTTTTTTATAGTTATAAACTAAAAAAATTAAAAAGAAAGCTATTCCACATATCGCCACAATAGGAGAACCATATATTGATGATAATGTATTCTTTATGCTATTGTGAGCTAATTCACTAATGCTTGCTGAAACAATTTGCTGTTCCTTTGACGGATTAAGATACTGTTGAATATAAATACTAATTATATATAAATACTCATGCTTGTAAAAATGCTTAAATATTAAAAGCATTATTATAATAAATATTACTATATAAAGACTTTGTCTTAAGATGTTATTTTTAATAGTTTTTTGTAAAATAAGATGTATTTTTTGTGTTTTAATAATCACAACTAAACAGATACATATAATAAGTAGTATTATGATATGTAACCAAGTAATATATGTATTAAAGAATTTTATAATACTATCATAAGACAATAAAGATGAAAAAATAGTAAATACTGTACCGCTAAATAAAATATCTTTAATATGCAATTTATTTATAAAAACAAATATAAAAAAAGCAAGAAAATATAATATTGTAAATATAATTTTAGCATACCACCATTGAAAAAGTGATAGTAATAGACCTGCCAAAGCTGAAAACATGCAAATATACAATATATGCATTTTCGAATGTTTTGTATTTAGTAATAAAATAAAGAAAGAAATTAAAAAAGTAAAAAATAAATTTAACATATCGTTATCAACTCTGCCTATTGAAGTCCTTATAAGGTATATAAAACCAAAGCTACCAAATAATGTTCCAAGTATTCCACAGGCTGGATAACGAATGTAGAAGAAATATAAACATAAAGGAATAATAAAAAGACTTGACAGAACAGGTATAATCAATATACCAGTTTTATAAATATTATTGTCGAATAAGAAAGACAATTTTGATAAGATAACACTCAGCATGGTGTATGAAAAATAATCACTTAATCTTTTTATTTCTGTTTTTTGTAAGTCTTTTGCTTCTTTGATAAACAGGTAAGCATCTGCAGTAGTCATTAAAGGAATATCCTTGACAAAAAATTCTTTGTAGTTTTCTTTCCATGTTGTATATTGATGAAATCTACAAAAAACAGATAAACAGAAACAAATAATTACCATAGTGAAAAATACTAAAAAATTTTTGTATTGTAAAAAATATTTCATTATAACAACTGTATTTTCATATCTAATTTATTTTGGTATATGTGTCAATAAGAATTTTTGCAATTCTTTTAGCTGCCTGACCGTCTCCATATGGATTTACAGACTTCGACATCATTCTATACTCTGAAGGGTTGTCTAAAATCTGTAAGGTTTCATCAATAATCTTTTGCCTATCTGTCCCAACCAATTTTACTGTGCCTGCATAAAGACCTTCAGGTCTTTCAGTGTTTTGCCTCATAACCAAAACAGGTATGCCAAGTGATGGAGCTTCTTCCTGTATGCCTCCTGAATCGGTAAGGATCAACATGGAATGTTTCATTAAGTACACGAAAGGTTCGTATTCAAGTGGTTCAATAAGTCTTATGTTAGAAATGTTTTGCAGTATATCTCTAACTGGCTTTTGTACATTTGGATTAAGATGTACTGGATAGACCATAAGGATATTTTTGTTAATAAGCGCAATTTCTTTTAATGCCTCACAAATGTTTTTAAATCCCTCACCAAAGCTTTCTCTGCGGTGGCCTGTAATAAGTATTATATTTGAGTGTGCACCATACGCATGTTTAGAAAGGTCTATCTGCCAAGATTGTTTAAAGTAATCAGTTAAACGTTTTTGTTCTTGTTCTTCATTATGCTTATCAATGACCATTAATAGGGCATCTATAACGGTGTTTCCTGTAACCCAAATTTTTTCTTTTTCTATGTGTTCTTTAATAAGGTTATCCCGTGCCCATTCGGTTGGTGCAAAATGGTAGTTAGAGATTACACTTAAAAGATGGCGGTTGATTTCTTCAGGAAAAGGATTATATGGCATATAAGTCCTTAAACCTGCCTCTACATGTGCAACTTCTAATTTCTCATAGAAAGCGGCAAGTCCTGCAGCAAAGGCAGTAGTTGTATCGCCCTGGACCATTACGATGTCTGGTCTATTGTTTCGAAAGACCTCTTTTAAACCTAGCATAACGCTAACGGTAACATTAAACAGGTCTTGTCCTTGTTTCATTATGTTAAAATCATAATCAGGCTTTATATCAAAGACCTCTAACACCTGGTCAAGCATTTGTCTATGTTGAGCGGTAACACATACCTGCACTTGCACATTTGGCCAAACCTGTTGTAATTGGTTAATAACAGGGGCTAACTTTATTGCTTCAGGACGGGTACCAAAAACAACACAAACCTTCATTTGTACCTGACGGCAGAGGACATGCCTGGTGGAAAATAAGCTGCCTGCCTTATATTTGTCCAGTTATTTTGAAACCACAGAATAGTTTCTTTTAAACCTTCTTCTAAACTCATTTTTGGTTCATATCCTATAAGATTACGGGCCTTATCTATGGAGGCAAGTAGCCTGCTTTTAGTGTCCCATTTTCTTTTTTCAATCATCTTTATTCCTGACTTATTACCAACAATGTCATTTATCATTATTGCCAAGTCAATTATTTTTGTCTCTTTTGCTGACGCAAGGTTGAATTCCTCGCCTATGGCCACTTCATAATGTATCGCTTTCAAAAGACCGTCAACAAGGTCACCAACATAGGTGAAGTCCCTTGTCTCCTCACCTGTACCGGTTATTGGAAGCTGGTTGCCGTTAATAGCCCAATAGATAAAGTTAGGTATTACGTTTCTGTACTGGCCAGGTATTTCACCAGGCCCGTATGAGTTAAAAAATCTTGTCTTTACAACCCTTAAGCCATAATGATTTTTGAAAAAATTACAATAAAGTTCTCCAAGCATCTTTGTAATTTGGTATGGAGTGCTGAGATTTAAGGACATAAACTCCTCTTTAAGTGGAAGAGGGGCTGTAGAACCATAAATAGAACAACCAGATGATGCGTATATAAATCTTTCTACTCCAGTGAAATGTGAATATTCCAGAAGTTTTAGGGTTCCCAATCCGTTAACGTCTATATCCAATTCAGGATGGTCGATGGAGTTTTGATTAGCAAAAAATGCAGCCAAATGATATACATAGCGCGGACGTTCAAAGAATACCCTTTTTAATTTGATCTCGTCTCTTATATCTCCTTCGACAAACATAACGTTTGGGTATTGTGGTATATTCCATTTTTGAGCGGATGATAGATTATCAAGCACAATCACCATCTTAGCTCCAGCCTCGCACAAAGCCTTTATTAGATTTGACCCTATTGCTCCAGCCCCGCCTGTTACTAGAACTGTTGAGTCCTTAAGCGTCTCTACATACTCCTTCACCATCTTATCCATTCTCCAAACTATAATTAAATATTTTTTCAAGCTTATCTATACACATTTCTTTATCAAAATGCTCTTTAACATATAGAAAACCTCTTTTACCATAATCATGCAGTTTGTCTTTTTCTTCATAGAGTTTTCTGACTATATGTAACATAGAGGCGTAGTTGTCAGAAACAGCTGTGTATCCACATCTGGCATCTACAACTATATTATGGGCATCGCTATTTTCATTTAAAAAACCACATACAGGTATACCTGCTGCCATGTAACCAAGCAGTTTACCTGGAACTACTGGAGTTTTATTTTTAGGGCTTAGACATATAATGCCCACATCAGAATCCTTTACAAGGATAGGGTATTCATCCTTAGATACAAACGGTTTAAATATAACATTTGTAAGCCCCTTATCTTTGGTCTTTTTTTCTAGTCTTTTTCTTTCTGAGCCATCTCCAACAAGCAAGAAGCAGATATCTTCAAACGACTGTAAATCTGCTGCAATATCAAGTATGAGGTCAAGGCTCTGAGAAACCCCCATTATCCCTGCAAATAAGAATATAAATCTTTCTTTTAGTGCATATCGTTCCCTGAATATTCCACTTCTTTTTATACCTATATAAGGAGCTATATCTATCCAGTTATACAGGATATGTATTTTGTTTATAGGAACTTTTTTATATTTAATAAGAAACTCAGCATTACTTTGCGAATGAGCTGTAATGTTGTCTGATTGTAAGTATGCTCTTTTTTCAATAAACTCAAAGAACTTAATTACCACAGGATTATTAATTATCCCAAGGTCTATTCCATTTTGAGGGAAAATATCCTGAACATTAAGTATAAATTTTGCCTTATACTTTTTCTTAACTGCCTGACCAACAATAGCTAAAGTAAGTGGTGGTGAGTACACTATAACTATGTCAGGTTTTGCTTGTAAATACTTTTGTAAATATTTTATTAAAATAATGGGAAGCAGTATTTGTGATAGACCCCTGATAAAAAATGAACCTCTATGAGGCGATGGAGTCTTTACTCTGATCACTTGTATCTGTTCCTCTGTTGAAAATTCATTTAGTGTTCCCTGTTTTCTGTCTTTTATAAGTTCATTATCTGGGTAAGTCGTAAGCACAGTAACCGAATATCCCCTTTTAACTAACCCGGCAGCAAGCTCTTCCATGAGGTGTGAAGATGATCTTATTTCAGGTGGATATGTACTTGTTACTATAAGTATGTTCATAGTGTAACCTCTACTGACCTGCTTTCCTCTAATGCCCTATGTATATCAAATACAGCAGCAGTTGATAGAAAAAACTCTTCTGGACTAAACAAGGCATTTGTTTTACCAGAAATTATCTCTGTAAAATGCCTAAGCTCTTCTAAATAGCCCATTTCCTGATTGATTGTTTTGAACTTTTTAGATTTTCCGTACGCATAAAATCTGGTCAGTGAAAAATCTTGGCTTGTTATTACCCTGCCTTGGCAAAATATCTCAATTTGCTCACGACAATAGCCTCTATCTCCTGACGCGGAATAGATTATATTACCAACCGAACCGTCATAGAATTTAATTACTATGACAACATTATCATTGTTTACAGAGGTTTTATTTTGCGAGGATATGCGTTCTGCATATACCCTGATAGGTTTACTTTTAGTTAGATACTGCATAAAATCAACAAAATGACACATCTCTCCTATAATTCTTCCTCCGCCTTGTTCTTGCTCATGTACCCAATGGGAATACGGTATAAAGCCTGCATTGACCCTATATGATATTATCAGAGGGTCTTGTCTATTTTCTATAAACTCAGATATTTTAGCTGTGTGAGGAGAAAATCTCCTATTATAACCAACCATTAACACTAAGTTCTTGTTATAGGTCTTATTATATAAAGATATTATATTATCAAGCTCTTGTTTGTTTGTACACAGTGGTTTTTCTACAAACACATGCTTTCCAGCCTCTATAAACTCACACACCTGCCGGGCATGCATACTGTGAGGGGTTAGTAGTAATACGGCGTTTATATCTTTATCGTTTAAGAGTTTATTGTAATCGGTAGTAGCAGTTTCAAATCCAAACTTTATCCCTGAATGAAGAGCATTTGAGCCTGACGAAGTAGAGATTGCCTTAAGGGTTACGTTTGGTAGTTTTTGTAGGGCAGGTAAAAGCACAGACCTGCCAAACAGACCTGCACCCACCGCTGCAATTTGTATACTATCGCTTTTGCTTACAGTAGGAGTTCTGAGCTTAATGACTATTTTTTTGTCATCCTTGTTGTTATAGGTAAGTACTACAGCGATAAAATGCTTCATAGTGCCATCTAATATTGCTTTATAAGCCTCTTGGGCTTTTTCTATAGGAAATCTATGAGTTATAAGGGACTTTATGTTTACTGAGCCTTTTGCTATAAGTCTTAAAAACTCATTTAGGTTTCTTTCTTCTGTCCACCGTACATATCCAACAGGATAATCAATACCTCGATTTTCATAATATACATCAAATATTCCAGGGCCACCAGCCTTTGAAACAACTATTTCCACCTCTTTATGCCACATATCGTTTCTATAGGGGTGGATATCGGCAACACCCACAACAACCACTCTGCCACCAAAACGAGATACCTCCACTGCGATATCTATTGGTTCCTTGTCCTTTGAGGCTGCCGTAACAATAACAGCATCTGCCCCATATCCTGATGTTAAACGCTCAACACTATTTTTAAATTCCTCTGGTTCGGTAAAGGCCATTTGAGCTCCAAATCCCTTAGCCATCTCAACCTTAGTTGGGTCTATATCCATTCCTATTACCGTACAGCCATATGCAACAAGCATTTGAACTGTCAATAACCCTAACAGTCCTAGCCCAATTACCGCTACATTTTCACCATGTCCAAGCTTTGCAGTTCTTATACCGTGAAGGGCTATTATGCCAAGCATACCAAACGATGCTTCCTCAAAACTCTGATATTCTTGTACATCTTGATTTTCAGCACCTGCCGTTTGTTTTTGTATATGTGCACAAAGCATCTCAGGCACTAAGATATATTCTGCATGACAGGCAAAGCCAGCCCCAATACATGCTACTCTATCACCTGGTGAGAATCTATTTATGTTAGAACCAACCTCAACAACTATACCTGCTGAGCTATATCCAAGTGCAGTAGGTGTATCAAGACGGTTGAGGGCCTCCTTAAATGTCTTAATAATACCCTCATGTTTGGCCTTTTCTTTGAAACGCCTAACCAAATCAGGTCTAGACCTAGCCTTACCTATAAGACTCTTTGCACCAAGTTCTATTATTGACCGTTCGGTTCCCACACTGATAACTGAAGCAGCATTTTTTACAAGCACCATATCCCGCCTGCAAATTGGTACAGGAACTTCTTCGACTCTCAGCTCACCGCTTCTATAATTTTGTATGATCTGTTTCATTATTATATAGATTTTTCTCTAAATTGTACATTATATCATTATGTAGGAAATATTAATTAATCTTGTTTTTCATTAAATTTAATAAAAACTTTAGTCAAAAAATCCAAAGTATCGTTTGCACACCGTTGCCATGAATACTGCTGTGCACGCTCAAAGGCAATTTGAGCTTTTTGTTCACGAAGTTTAGGGGATTTAATTAACAACAACAATGCATCAGCAATTTCATCAGGTTTTTTTGGATCAAAATAAACTCCCCCATCCCCAAGGAGTTCAGGCATTGCAGAGCAATTTGAACATGCTATAGGAAGACCTGCAGCCATTGACTCTGTTAATATCTGACCAAAAGTCTCACAACTGGATGCAAATATACTAATGTCGGCTGACGTGTATATCTCATGTAATTTACTATAATCTATTGTACCATTGTAGCGTATAAAGCGTTTATAGGGATCAAGAACTGAGAGAGTTCTTCGCAATATAAGAAGTGCTTGCTTAGAGGCTGGTCCGATTAAATCAAGCGTTACAGGCAGCCCGATAGACCTTAACTTGGCAACTGCTTTGGCTACATTCCATTGGTGTTTATACATTTCAATAGTCGAAATGTATAATATTCGACATGGGTGTTCATCGGAAAAAAACTTGATTGATTGTTGTGGTTTAGGGGGCATGAAAAAACGTAGATTAATACCATGTGGAATAATAACCGTCATGGCTTGCAAGACACCTGTCACTTTTAAAACGGTATCTTGAGCATAATGGGTCAAAAATATGACCCCATCTGCCTTACGAAAATTATAGGACTGGGTTAATCTTAAAAGGGTTAACCTTATTCCTGTCAAGGAAAGACTATAGCGAACAATCTCTCTCCATTCAAATGGCAAAAGATTTTGGTGCATGGTAACCACAGGCCTAAATCCACTAACATCAGAACCACCTGGTACAAATAACAAGTCACAACCGGCAGAGTATGCCAACTTCTTTAAATAAAACCGTTGCCATAATATGCGTTTAGGTAATCCTGCATCAAGCATAGGCTCATAGGCCTTTACCAACCAAGTACGGTTTTCAATTTGTGATAACATTTTTGAACCAGACCAGACAACAACTTTGGAAATGCCATGTTCTTCCGGGCTAGCAGCTCGCAGGAGCTCCACTAAGTGGGTAACACCCCCACCCAGACGTAGATTAGATGCATCAATACCTATATTCATAGATTAAATTAAAATATAGCTAATTATTATAGTAACTATCAGAATATTGCAGTTTTATTTATCTGTGTATATTTTTAATTTATGAACAATTATCATTTGATTTAAATACTTTAATCGTTGCAAAGAAAATACCTAAAAATATAAAATTTGCTGCACTTCGATGTGCCAATGATAAAGATAAAATAAGTAATGCAAAAAAAATAACCTTATTACGGTCTTTAACAGGGAGTTTTACAGCCAATTTTTTTACAGGATAGTAGAAGGCAGTAATATATATAAGTAAACCTATGATACCAGTTTCAGCAAGTACCCTGATAATATTTGCATGAGGATTAGTTAGTCCACTAACACCAGAATACATGTTATTTACACATGAAGCCGAACCAAGCCCACCGCCAAATAATAAAGGAATTGGATTTAAATCTAAGATATTATCAACTATCCAGAATAATGGATATATATTTGGAGGAAGATTTGGAAATGTAAGCTTAGTTCCAGATTTATAGGCAGCAATAATCTGAGAAAGTGTATTTGTTAATATCATATGAATACGATATGAATTAATTACAGTCACATAGCATATTATTCCAACAAAAATAATTAGTAATAATCTTTTTATCGAAAATGTCTTAGACTCTAAGTATTGTATTGTTATATATAATCCTATAAAGATAGCAATACCAATTATCCCAGAAGCACTTTGTGTTAATAGAGCACAAACCAAAATCAAGATGTAGTAAAATTTATTTTGTGGAAAATTAAGCACATATGACTTAAAATAGTAAAAAGCCGCTCCCAATCCTAGCACAACAAAGGCATCTCGTGGTTCTCCAAATATACCATGAAACCTAAAGCCAACATTTCTAGGTCCTGATGCTATATACCATTCGTATATGCATCTTCCCGTGATTGTGGTATCATACAGTTTTACAAAAATAAGGTCTATAATTCCAATCACCAATGAGATATTGAACATGAAAAAAAATACTTTAAAAAAATATAGAATGTCTTCTTTATTTTTAAAGAGCACCATAGGTAAGACACTAAAATAGAAGATATAGTATAATAATATAATATATTCGAAAACAGGTCTTATATAAGTGGAGTTTATTAAAATAACCATAAAACTATCATCTGGCGCTAATGAATTAGTACCAACGGTATAAACCCCCATTAACAATCCAAATAAACCTGAAACTATTGATAGATAAAAGTATAAAGTAAGGAAAAAAAATTTATAACTTGAAGGACGTGGAATATACAAGTGTGTTTTGCCAAAAATTAAAGATAAGCTCAAGAATAATAAAACGATCATCGAAAGCATCCTTGATAGGTTTGCTCCCACGGCAGTTATACTTTGATCAGTCAAAGTAAAAAATACCATTGGCTCTATTACTAATGACCATGCATAAATTTTTTGTATTCTAATTTTCAATACCACTCACCCACTAGTGTATACCCTTTTCCTCCTATATAATGTTTGAATTTTGCAATACCATGTGTGTCTATTTCATCTATTCCACCCAAATCAAACCAAATACAGCCAAATTTTTTCATCTCAAGAATAGCATTCCAAAGCAAAAAATTATTGGCATATACTCTGCGCCCTTCAGGGCAGTTCCATCCCACTTGATACGTACAGGCTCTGCCATGCTGCACAATAAGTATTCCAGCTATAGCCTGTCCCTCAAACCAGGCTCGAAAAACATGAAAATTATTTTTATTCAAACGATGCAATTCTTTGTAGAATTTTATGCTTGTGCTTTTAAATGCCCTGTCCTTCATCATCTGTTCATAATGAGTCATTAGCCAAAAAAAAGACTCATCTGACCTTGTAACGTCAAGAACAATGCCTGATTGTTCTGCTCTTTTTAGCTGATTTCTCCACTTCACATATAGTTGTTTTCTTAAGTCTATATCTGACAGAGATAAATCAATAAGTGAAGATTTCCATGATTTGACTTGTCTTTTTCTAAAACGTGCTAATATCATAATACCAATATTTTCAGTCGTCTCCAACAGCTCAGGGGCAATAAGCAAGACCTTGCCACTACTCCACTTCCAAGTCTGTCTTAGTGTTTTATAAATATTGTATATTGTATTGAAATTATTATCATTCTCATCAATTAGCAGTGGACCACGGTTTATCCTAATAATCCCTACAGGCCCGAAAAATTTTTCTAATGCTTGAAACATGGCCACAATATTTCCATTACTTTTTATCAATCCACGCTTGACCTTCCAGCCTTCAACTCTGCCTTTTGTCTGCCCATACTCCCATGATTGAAGAAGATTTGATTTTCTTGCCTTATATATAAAATCGGTCCATTGTTCTTGTCTGCCTTCATACCACTCAATTTTATAGTCTTTTAATCCTAGTGTATTTTGTGGATTATTATTTATAAAGAAACCAATCTTCTTAATTGTATCCAACCCAAGACTCTGATGAATAGGAAAGAATAAGAGTGTTTTTTTTAGTTTAAGGGCAACAGAATGATTCTTAGTGTCAGCTAAGACCTCAGGCGATAGCTCAGGCCAGCGCATTACAGGAATCCGATTTTTTTTCAACATACAAAAATATTCTTTTGCATATTCTTCAGTATTACATTGCAAAGCTAACATGTAAGGAATATAATCGTTATTTTGAAACAATACAGTTTTTTTATTAGTTTTGTTAAATGTCTTTAATATTGACGAGTTTACTTGTCTGTTAATAGTATATTTATTGATATATAACAGCTGTGCTGATAGCAAAGCGCGGCTTACTTTGCTTTGCAATGGCTTAAATGCTATAGGTACACTATACGTATCATCTAAATCGCCTGTAGTAGAGCGTTTAAGCCAGAGATAATCAGGTAAGAATTTTTGTAAAATACGTTTAAATAACCATTTCCAAGCATATGGAGATTCCTGCGGTATAGTTTTTAGAACTTGTTCCATTACTGCGTTTGGTTGCTTATCACTCAGTTTTCTTAATACCTTCATCCTATGGCATTGAACCAAAAGAGAGCCATCAGCAATAGCTAAGAGTTTGTGACAACTATAAAGAACAAATTCTCCATTTGAACCTATGCCCTGTTGAGGCAGCATTGTATGAGTGGCATCCTCGACCAGTATGCTATTATGTTCATCACAAAATTGACGTGCCTTCTTCCCCTCCGATGGATATCCAAAGTAATGAACTAATATAAAAATATCAGGCTTATTAGTGAGTACTATATTTTTACATAGATTCCAGTTTGGAGTTAACTGTTCATTAATTGGGTAAAAAATAAGGGGGTAATTTGAATCCCTTAAAAACTGAAGGGGGTTGTTACAAAAATAGTCTGGAATCCAGATAGTTGGTAGTTTTTTGCCAGTGTAGACCTCATACCATCTGGCAATAGCAAGCATTGCAAAGGTAGAACGAGAAAACCAATAGGGTACATCGGAATAACTCAACAACCATGGTTTAGCCAAATCTCTATCGCTTGGATATCTGGTGTAGAGTGACTTTATGAGTATTCGCCATTGGGGCAAAGGAGCAAGAGTAATATTAGACATTTAATTATTTTGCAATTTCATTCAGCCTTCTGCGTGCTCTCCAGTAATATAGAGAAAGACCTCCATTAGCAACGAAGGTATTGTATGTGATTCCATCTGAAATATTTAATGATTCACGCCTTATAGCTAAAGGGTTTATCTCATATCTATTTGCCCCCCTGACTCCTGAATAGACATACTTATAGCGTAATCTAGCTATATCTAATGCCTTTTTGTTTATGCTTTTGATGTCTCCAAAAGGAAAGGCAAAATGTTCAACTTTAATTCCAATAATTGTTTCAATACTATTCCCTGATGAAATTATTTCCTCCTTAAGCAAAATATCATCATATATTTCAGAGAGCCTAAGATGATTTTTCGTATGGGATCCTATTGTATGCCCTCTATCAACAAGTTCGGATAGGTTTTCCCAACTCATTGCCCTCATTGCATCTATATGAAGGTTATTATTACATAGATTCTTTTTAATATACATCTGTTGAGCATCAGGGGTTTTGGCATCAATAAAACCACTTGGCACAAAAAAGATTGCCTTGATGTTTAACGGAGCTAATACTTCTGTGGCAACCCTATAATTGGATATTAAGCCATCGTCAAAAGTAAGCAGCAAGTGATTTTTACTTGCTTTAAATTCTCCATTAATAAGACACTTAAAATCTTCTACATCTATAAAATCATATTTGTTTTTTAAACGAACTAACAATTCCTTGCAGAGGTCTATCTCATCAATAGAAATATTATGCAACAGCAATACAAACACCCCCGATTTATTGCCTAACCAGTTCTTATTTAGCTTATTAAAAGGTAATATGGTATAACATAATAAAGATTTGACGGTTTTCTTTAACGTTGTTTTGATAGAAATAGCGTTAGATGAATTAAGCTTTATCATTAAGGTTCTCAGCAACCCTTTTTCCGCTTAAGATAGCTTCATCGCTCCAATAGTATGCCCAGTCTCCATATCGCCCACACGGAAATATACTCTTACTTTTTAGATAATTATGAATAATATTAACTGCATCTTTTCGCTCTTTGTCATAAATGACATAACCATACTTAATGTCAATAGTGTCTGTAAATATTATGTCGTCATCTTCTAAAATTATCTCGGCTTTTTTCAAGTCATTAATCACGAAATCTACAATAGCATTCTTATTTACAGGTAATACATTATTATTTCCGTAAGCTATCTCTGCAGATATTGAACTAGTCCCTTCAGGCGCCATAGAATTAGATATATTAAAAGGAAAACTAATCCTGAAAAACAAAAATTCTTTTTCCAGATAATAAATCCAGTGTTTGTTAGATATGTTTGGTCTGTTTATTCCAATGTTTACAACAAATATTGAGTTAGTTCGGAGCCTTTTAACAGCCTCTATAACTTCATAATGGGCATCATTAATAAGCGCTACTAAATTAGGAAGTGGTATTGTACTAATTATATCCTTGTACTGCACAATATAACTATTGTTAAACTCAACCTCTTTCTTACTAACATTAATGTTTGTAGCCTTCATAGAGCATTCTACACGGTCGTTGCAAGTTCTTGCCATTGATTTTGCTATAGCGCCATAGCCGTCTCTTTGTGGATATTGAAATTGTGCATTAACCCCGAAGCCTTTTGTTTGATCATTAAGCGCCCCTTCTATTACTTCTTCCGTAGAAGGTTTTGGATGCCTAACATCTACCCAATCAGTTGTAAGCTCTTTAGGGTCTAAACCCCAAAATTTTTGGCTATATGGAATCATAAAGTGTTCAGCAATCCCTTTACCAAACATAAAGTATATCCAATCCTCATAGTTATTAACTTTATCACGATCATTAAAATCATTCTTTATAAAGCCTAGTAAACAATCTTTTACAATGTTAATTGGCAGTCCATAAGTATTTGCCTGAAATGGATACCTTGTCATAGCTTCGTGGGAAAATATCCATGCCTGTCTTTGCTTGGTATCAAGGTTAGTCTCTGTCTGTCTAAGGAGATTGAGTACATCCTCGTTTTGTGTATGCAAGACATGAAGCCCCTCATCAAAAGTAAACCCCTTAGATGAGCGTGACTTAGCTATACCTCCTACATAATGGTTTTGTTCATATATAATTCCCTTTCCATAATAGCAGGCGCTCAATCCTGCTAAACCGCCACCAAGTATAATTGTCTGTCTATTAATGTTATTTGATCTTTTCAACAACTGTTTTTTCAGATTTTATGGCGCAATCCTTGAAGTTCGTTATAAATACTGGATAGAGTGCGCCTAACTGCTGGTATAAGTAGAGGCGATAAGCCAAAGAATGCAGGATAAAAAAGTGCTGATGGAAGCTGAGTTAACACCCCTGCATAGCTAACACCAGGACCAAGTCGCCTATAAATTATTTTTTTAAGCGATTTCACTTCACTATGGGTTAAGTTCTGCATATCACTTACATTAGCTATCATTTCATTTAAAGCAACAAGTATGTCTTTTATATGTTTCCTGTTATATTCTTTGCCACAAGGGTCTTTTTCAAGTCGTAATAAAGCGGCAAGACAGTTGACATCCTTGTGTGCAGTAAACTGCCTTATAGTTTCATTATGTACTCTAATTGTAGAATTCTTCTGTTTATCATAGTAGATTACAGACTGCCTTCTGTTGTGGTTGCGTTGAAGAAGGTGAAAACGAGGAACAATAGCAGCATTAAATCTATTCATAGCTATCCTTTTCCATAAGTCGTAATCTTCAGATGGAGCATATGATGTATCAAAGCCGCCAAGACCTATTACAACCTCTTTCCTGAACATAACTGATGGGTGCCAAATAGGGCACAACCCCAATAATATGGGACCCAAAAACTCACCATAGTTATTTAAATTGCTTTTCCATGTACGAATTTTCTTACCGTTTGAATCAATCGTATATTCCCATGAGCAAACAATTACTACCTCTGGATGATTCTCCATAAAATCGAGCTGTTCTGCAAGTCGGCTTGGTAGACTGACATCGTCCTGATCTATACGAGCTATATATTGACCATTAGCTAATTGTAATCCCTTATTTAATGAAGGAACCTGGCCAATATTCTTTGTATTTTGTATAACTTTAATGCGAGAGTCTTTATAAGAATTTATACATTTTAGTGAATCATCAGTGCTTGCATCATCAATGATTAGGAACTCAAAATCTGTAAATGTCTGGCTTAATATACTCTCAATAGACTCAGATAGATAAGGAAGTCCGTTATATACGGTTGTTAATATAGTTATACGAGGTGTTTTATCTACCACGTCAATACCTCCTAAGTTTTTGTTTTATCACTTCTATAAAGCTGCCAGAACATGAGTCTGCTATTTGCTTGAATCCTAATCTTTTGTAAAAACTGACTGCTCCAGGCGTATCCTTATGCACTAAAACCAGAACTCTTGTTGCATCCGTATTAGTCTTTAAATAGTCGCAAATTTTTGACAATGAGTATGGCATAATCCACATCCCCCTTGCATTTGGACTTGTGAACGCTGATCCTAAGTATACATCCTCATTTCTAATATTTGCTTTGTTAAATGGAGTGTCTATAAGGGGAGACTTTAGGGCTCGTTCAAATACCTGAAAATAATGAACTATTTTATTATCTTTTTCAGCAATAAAACATTTAAATCCTTTTGTTCCTATGGCAGATATATATCGCTTATCATTTTCTTCATGACTACCTATGTAAGGATAGATATCGGTTTCTATTTTGGGAATATCATCTCTTACTGCAGGGCGAATAGTGATTACATTATTACTTATAAAAACAATATTTGCTTCATTAAGTGGTAATTCAAAGTATATAAATTCCCACTGCTCCTTTAATTTGTAACGTATATATTTAATAAGTTTATATATGAGTTTTCTAATATCTCTATAAAGAATAAGTTTTCCTGCACGCAGAATTTTATCCGATAGGGTATTATTTATAAGGGGAAATTTGCTCAATTATTGTATAACCCCGCCACCATTTACTAATATATTTGCCCCGTTAAGATAATCTGAATCTTCAGAGGCAAGGAATGATACCACATTTGCTATTTCCTCAGGATTTGCAATACGCTTCAAAGGATTATTATGAGCTGTCATCTCAATCAGCTTAGGCGGGAGGTCATTTAATAATTCTGTATTTACCATACCTGGAGATACCATATTAACCGTACAGCCGTACTGTGCAAGTTCAACTGCCATAGCTTTTGACAAACCCATAGCTGAGTATTTGGATGTTATATAATGAGATAGACCTTTTGGGGGTGCACCAACACAAACCTCAGTTAAAATAACAATAAACTTTGTCTTATGTTTTGAACGTATTTGCTCACCTAAACACTGCATTACAAAGAGCATAGCTTTTAACTGTAATTCAACACCCTCATAAATATCGTTCCATTCTATATTTAGTATACGCTTATATTTCAACGGTACTGTAACAGTAAAGACAACAACATCAATCTTGTTATGCTTTTCAAGTATCTCCTTGATAGTTGCCATTACCTCGCCATCTTGCCTTACGTCACACTTATAAAATGAAATATTATCATTTCCTAATTCGTCCTGCAATCTGTCAATCTTTTCCTTATTCTTAAGATATGTGGAACAGACCAACATTCCATTGCTAAACAAACGCCTAGTGATGGCACTTCCTATGCCACCACTACCACCAATTATAAGTGCCACTTTCTTATTCATTAATTTTGTAATATATTTAATTTAAATTTTTATTCTTAATCACTCTGTCACCAGAGCCTTTGCTTCACCAGTTACTATAACATCTGTACCTCGTACAATTTCTGTCTTCATTGTAATAAGTTTAATTGCGTCATTTTTGGCTGTTACTGTTCCTTTAATCGTAATAGTATCACCTACAAACAAAGGATGCTTAAATTGGAGTCTTTGACTCATATACAGACTCTTTTCCCCAGGACAGTGCATACCAACAAGGGTAGAAAAAAGGCTGGCAGCTAGCATCCCGTGAACAATATTTTTGCCGAACTTGCTTGTCCTCCCAAATTCTTCATCAACATGCAGCGGATTCCTATCACCAACAAGGGACGAAAAGGCTAAAACATCTTCATGAGAGATTACCCGTTGAAATGTGAAGATATTGCCAATCTTTATCTTATCATATGTAAGTAATGCTGCTTCAGACATATATATATTCCAAGCTATTCCTTATTACTATCCATATCTATACCATGTCTCTTTAATGCCTCTTTAATATCACCTACACACGTTACGGCAGTTACCTCGTCCATGGTGAAATGAATATTAAATGTATTTTCAAGCTCTGAAACTATCATAAGGGCATTAAAAGAGTCCCACGTCTCAGTGTTGCGCGGCGAGGTTTCATCAGTAATAATATTCTCATCGATATCCAATATCTTAGACAGAATTGCTAATAATTTTTTTATGTTTTCATTATACTGTTTAATCATCCTTTAGACATTTCCTTTTTTTCTATACAAAAAGAAGAGTAATTTTTATTTTCATTGTCCAAGTTTTTTATCATATCACATCTATTTGATTATAACTTCAATGAAATCAGGAAACGGATAGTTATTCATCAAATCATACTCCCAGACTTCTAATTCACCACAATGGTGAATTTTTGTAAAACCACTCTTACTATAGAAATCATCTGCTGGCTTGTTTTTCTTTGAAATAATAAACTCTCCATGAAGCAATTCGGCACCTTCTTTTTTTGCCTCATCTACAATATAAGCAAGAAGGGTATCCTCCACTTTTCTACCAATAATTCTGCAACTTAAAAGAAAAGTGTCAATGCGCCATATTCTTTTATCCATTTTTTCTATAATAGCAAGTCCTGTTAACCCATTGTTTCCAAACTTATCTGATACCTGTACCGATACAACACGACAATTATTGCTATTTACAAATTGAGTAATCTCTTGTTCTGTATACCGCCTTGTAGTCATATTAAACTGATTTGTCTTCTGTGTCAGTTGTGATATACGTGGTATAGTACGTGTGTTTGCCTCTTCAATAAGTACAGTAATATCCAGCTGCCGCAAATACTCTGTTAAATCATTTGTACTTTGCAATAAATCTCGTCGTTTCTTATCATCCTCATACATACTGCCTTTGTGTTTGTCTTCCTCTGTTATGTTAATGCTGTGAAAAATGTCAAGTTCCATTAGTGTTCTAGCGTAAAGAGCTGGGTCCTTGGGCATATCTACAACAGTCACTTCAGGTAAAAACTCTCTCATAATTTCTCTATTTACTTGTTCGTCATCTATAAATACTAAACTGTCAAGTCCAATATTGATTTCTTTAGCAAGAGACTTCATATTAGCCACTTTGTCATCCCAATTTATTCTCATTGCAGCAAAATGCCTTTCCCTAAGAAGCATATACGGATGCTCCCTTAGTACTTCTATAACATCGGCAGGATTATTTTTACTATTAATAGCTAAAATAACCCCTCTATAAAAAAAAGACAGGAGGTATTTCTGAAATTCAAGGAATGGTCGCCCATCAGGTGTTGGACCCAGAGCAATTCCCTCTATACCATCCTCTCCAACGACACCACCCCATAGTATATTGTCGAGATCAAGAACTATACATTTTTTTGTAAGTGAAGCAATGGCTCTTATATACCCCGTATATGCCTTACAGAGATGAGGAATGTACTGTGGATTTACCCTTACATCCGCAAGATAATACATCTTATAATCAATAACGTTTTGTTTTCCCACATAGGAGCAAAATGCGTTATAATCAAATATGAAAACCTGATTGTTTCTCTTGAATTGCTCCCTTATATTTTGGTTTATTATCTCTATAGATTCAATAAATCCAATCTCTTGTTTACTTTCTATAAGCCCCAAAGGTGAGTATGCAGGCACTTCAAAATTATGAAGAATTACCTTTGCTAAAGACCGTTCAGAAACAACTTTTGCTAAAGAGACAATTTCATTAACCTTGTCTTCTATCCAATCTTGTCTTTCATCATTGGATAACTCGTATGGCAAAAAGAAGCTATCTCCTGTAATAGCCCTTGTATCTATAAAAATAATCACAAGGACAGGGTTAAATTTGTACAGACCACTTTGAGGCTCTAATATCTCTTGAGCATATTGGTTATATCCGCCAACATAAAAATTTGTTAACACTCCAAACTCACCACATTGGACACGAAGGGTCTCTTTTATTCCATTTATGGTAAAGCTAGACAGGATTGCTATGTTTATGCTTTTATCGTACAGAATCTCATTATTTATTATTGCTCTTTCAATCTTTCTGTTTATAGAAAAATAGTCAGAAATCCCTCTGATTGGCTGGGAAGATATAATTGAAGATAAGGTTTTATTGGAGGTCGGTCTCATTTAAACTATCTATTAAATATCCATTATAATAATCCCGCAGGTAATCCCTAAGCGAAGCTCTCCAGTCCCGCATAATATTAATGCCATGCTCATTTAGCCTCTTGTTGATTAACTGTTCGCTTTCTGGACGTCTGACAAAATAGTCATTTGCAAAATACTCAGAAGAAACTGGATTTGTTTTGATTTTACCTTTTAGACCTATTAATGATATTAACTCACTGGCAACCTCCATACGGCTTGTAAAGCCATCGCAAACCATATTAAATAAACCACGCATCTGTTTTTCTATAAGGAGTTTAGTATTTGCAGCAAAACTATGAGTATAGGTTGGCGTTCCAAGCTTATCATTAACGATGAAAAGCTCTCTGGCGCCATTTTTGATTTGTTTCATTAATTTTTGGATAAATTTTTTGTCCTTTCTTGGTCCTCCACCCATCATCCACCCGGCACGGCAGATAAGGTAGTTATTGGCATATCCCTGCACATACTTTTCCCCAAGATATTTAGACTTTGCATAGTGCCCAATTGGGTCAGGCTCATCGCTTTCATCATAAACTGTCTTTTTACCATTGAATATACCAGCCGTACTGATGTATAGAATTGGTATACCCAGATCGTTAGCAATTGTTACTGCATATTCAACTGATTTTGTATTTGTTTCATAAGCATCATCAGGGTGGAGCTCACAATATTCCAAGTCGGTATGTGCCCCTAAATGAAATAACCATTTGGGCTGAAATTTAGCTGTATCATCTTTATAGGCTTTATAATTACGAAAATCCATATATGACAGCCAACTGTCGTTTACATTTATATCAGAACACTTTAGCTCATAATCATCTCTAAATTGAAGGTAAAAGGCCTCACCAAGCATACCACCGCAGCCGGCTATGTAAATCTTAGGCATGGTTCCCGCCCTCTTTGTAATCATTTAATCCAAGGAAATCCATTACCCCTTTCATTGTTACGGGTTCAAAATACTCTTTTCTTATATTCTTCGCAATTTCCATGTATTCTTTTCCCTTTTTCTCAAAACCATCAATGCATAATCTTTTTATAGCAGTACTGAATTCATCAACTTCATAACATATATCCCAAATGGTTTTGGGTATTGATTTTGGAATAGGATTTTGAGTAAGACCACACCTACTACCAATAATAATTACCGGTATGCCATATGCTAAAGCTTCTAAGCATGTACTGGATGTGTTGCTAACCACAATATCTGCTTCTGAAAGTATATTATTGAAACTACCTTCAATTTGATTAAACTCAGGAGGCCACAAAAAGAATGAGGAATAAAGTTTATTCATATTTAATTCTGGATGGGGTTTAATGAGAATACGAAAGGATAGATTTTTTCCCACTTTAATAAATTCATTTAAAAGCAACAATATATCTTTACTCTGTTCAGGTGAAATTGGCAGTGCAGCAAGGATCGTTAAAACATCGTTTTGAACAATTTTGTAATTCAAATCATGTTCATACATTTCCTTAAAGCGAAAAGCAGGTGCAGTTATAACCGGTATATTAGGATGATACCGCTTGATTTCATCAACAAGACCTATCCCATGTACAGCTATAATATTTGGAAGTGTCCCTGCATTACACTCAGCTAAAGATGGTTGAAGATAAAAGTTATAATCATAAGAAACAACAAACCCTTCATAACCAATACTTTTAACATCAGGATAGAATTCATTTTTACCTTTATTAAAACCCCTATCAAGAACCTGATTTTCAAACCAATCTACAACTAATTTAAGTTTCAGCCCCGACGCTTTTAATCGCTTAAAAAAAAGGTAATCTAACAAACCAATAAATACTGAGCTTGGATTAGCAATATTTAAACAAAAATCTGCCTCAAGAATATGTCCAATCTTACAATCCCTAAATTCAAATTGTTTTAAATCTATTTTTTTAATACGATATGGACTTGTAAGAGCAAACCAATAGTCTGCAAATCTCAAATAATCAAACTTAAACAAAAAATTTTGCTGTAAGTTTTTAGTCATTAAAACAAATTTACGAATACTTTTTGTTAGTAGTATTGTTGGCACAAAAAAAATAATTGATTTTATTTCATCATCTAATTCGTCCAATAATCCATTATAGTATCGCTCTGTGTATCTGCCATCGATAATAGTGTTTTTTGTTATAAATATATCGATTAGGATTATTTCTTTTTCACATGTTTTTACTCTTCTTTTTCTATTGCAAGACAAGTACATTTGAAGAGATGAGAATAAATTGAGAACAAAATGGTAATATGGTGAAAATCTCTTTTTAGTACTTACCCAAATTGACTCTGAATGTTTTACTAAAATAGATTTATTAATATCCTTAAAATATCTAACTATAACCTTTTTTAAGGCAGGAGTCTTAACGATAACTATGCTAATATCTTCTTTAACAACAATTCTCTTTAATAACTCAAGATAGCACAAATTGATAAAAACACTGCTTAAATAATTATTTCTACTTAAAAGGCTGTTAAGTAGCCAATCTATGCTGTTGTCAGCTTGATTATATATTTGTTCAATAAGCTTATGGTAATCATATTTAATTTCCTCATTGATAGAGTTAAATAGTTTAACGTTATCAATGGAGAGATTATTTAAGTCAAGAACTTTTTGAATCATGATTTACTGATAAAAAGGAAAAATGTGTCACAAATCCAATTACTTATAAGGTCTTTTTTATAGCTGTTAATAGTTTCTTCAGAAAAGATGTTATTGTAATAACCCTGTCCGCCTGGCCTTCCTTTTTGCATCCATATTAGATGATTAGAAAGGTCATAACGTTGCTCAGGCAACAGCTCATATTTGCATTCAATAGTATCAAGAATATTTGATATTGCTTTTTTAGAAAAATAGTAGTGATGTGCTATTGACCAATAAAATTCTTCAAATGCAGGAATATTATAAATAGAGACTAACGGCTCATTTACACATGGAACCTCTGCGATTATGAGTCCATCAGATTTTAATAGACTCAATTGTTCTTTAATAAATGATACTGTATCTCTAATATGTTCAAGAACAAAGAAGTGTACTATCAAATCAAATTTTTGATCTGACTTTTTGGTTTTAAGCTCATCTAAACTATAATAAATTTCATATCCTTTTTCCCTTAAAAAATCAGAAAATAGTCTTGATGGCTCAATACCTACAGTGTTTAACCCAGTATCTTTGAATACATCCATCATGAAACCTGAAGAACATCCAATTTCAAGTATGCTTTTTCCCGGAGATAAATATCTTTCAAGAAATTTCAATCGCCTCTTTACATTATCTTGGTTGGCACTAATATGCGCATACTGTCCAGTTTTGTTACAATACTGGTTAGAACGCTTTCCCATAAATTTTTCAAATTCATTGGCATAAAATTCATCTTCCTTTTGTTTAGATGGTAATGGCCAGAGATAGACTAAATCACATCGTTGACAATGGTAGAATTTGTAATTTTTGTCTCCCCCATAAACTTTTTCTACACGTAATGATTGATAATCTGGTGAGGCATTGCAAAATCTACATTTTGGAAAGATATTATCTTGCATCTTCCAATGCCCATTTAATCATTTTTGGCAAACCAGTATTTAAATTTATTGTCGGTATCCATCTAATCTCTTGTTGTATCTTTGCAATATCAGCATAAATGCCGAATTGATCTCCAGGGGTGAAACCACTGAACTCAATTTCTATATCACAAGGAAGATTGGTTCTAATAATCGTAAGGAGTTCTGCAATGGTAGTCCGTATACCCGTTCCAACATTATAATACCTATATCCATGGTCATTAATATTGCCTGCAGAAATAAATGCGCTCACAACATCATCAATATAAATAAAATCACGGTAACGGTTTGGACTGCCCTTAACGATTATTTTTCTGTGTTTGATTGCTTGCGCAAGGTATATGCTTACCATGCCTTGCTTCATGTTTTGCATGTTCTGTCCAGGACCATAGACATTGAAAAGTCTTAAGGCTGTATTTGCCATACCAAAGTCACTATATATACGTAAATAATGTTCACTGGCAATTTTCCCAACCGCATAAAAAGATTTAGGAAGAGTATTTACATCTTCACTAACAGGGGCATCCGGTTGTTCACCATAGACAGACATAGTACTTGCATATATAAATTTTCTACAACCATGTTTTACAGCATATCGCAAAAGGAGTAATGTAGATAAGGTATTTGCATTTAAATCATAGCCAGGGTTGTCAAAGGAAATCTCTCCTGAGCTTTGACCAGCAATATGAAAAATAACATCAAAACTATAATCATTTAATTGGTCAATCAATCCTTGATCTGCACAATCCCCTTCTAAAAACGTAACCCCATCAGGAATGTTTTCTTTGAAACCAGTCTTAAGGTTATCAATAGTAACAACACTATTTCCTTCATTTATAAGCCTTTTTGCAATAGAGCCGCCAATAAATCCTGCAGCACCTGTAACCAAATAAGTATTCATTTGTCCTATATATAGTTAATCAATAATTTAATATCTGATAAATCTTCGATTTTATATTGTTCATTTATAAGCTGTGAGTTAATATTTCCTATTCGAGCAATAAATGATATACTATTTTTTTTTGCCGCTTCTAAGTCAGCAGCTGCATCACCGATGAATACAATATCACTTTTTTTGTAATTATTTCTATTTATTATTTTTTGCACATGTTTATCTTTATCTTCAGGTGAACCAAAGACATCTATAAAAAAATTAATTAATCCTCTTGCCTTTAATATACTTACAAGCTCATCATCAGGTGTCCCAGAAGAAATGTATAAATCATAATTTGTGTAATTTTCCGATAAAAATTCATATGCACCTTTAACATATGGAGCA
The DNA here is from genome assembly GCA_018606805.1 of Candidatus Magnetomicrobium cryptolimnococcus. GTDB lineage: Bacteria > Nitrospirota > Thermodesulfovibrionia > Thermodesulfovibrionales > Magnetobacteriaceae > Magnetomicrobium > Magnetomicrobium cryptolimnococcus. Next base: position 70,065 of record JAGYWI010000011.1, on the reverse strand, counting down.
GCAATAACCTTATTTAATACCAGTCCTGAAAACTCTCTCGCCATTTTATGAACCTCTGCCTCTGTAAGTTCAACACATAAAAAATCCTTATGATATATTTTGAATTTTTCATATCTTGATACTCCTCCATGTGCCAAATGATGCTCGATTACTTTCCGAACCACATTTTTTCCATATGGACTATACATTTCAGCAAATGCTTCTGTCTTTACATTAACTGAATCGACTATTACACCATCAAAATCAAATATGATAACTTTTATCATAATAGCAAATCTATTTTATAAAAAACAATCAATCAGGGATAGATATAACTAATTTGCTTTCTTTACCCCTTTTTAGTATTTTATAAACATCATAAATTGTATCCAAAATACCCTGACCAAGGTCTATTTGTGTATCTAAAAAAAGGTTACGAGCCAACCGTGGACGAAAAGTGTATGGGGTGATTTCATAATGTTCTTCAATACGTTCATCAAGAAAATGTATCTTTATTTCATTGCTGAGCATTTCATTTATCATATGTAGCATATCTTTGACTTTAATCGTCTGTGAGCCGGTAAGTAGAATATATTCGTTATTAAATTTTTCATTTATTATTGACACACAGGCTCTGGCAGCATCGCTTATATGGATGTAAGCACGCAACTCCTCACCATCTCCTTTACGCTCCATTCTTCCCTCTGTAAGCGCCTGATGGATAATATTATAGATAAAATTAGACTTGCTGGCCCTTCGTCCATATAGAGAACCAAACCGAAGTATTGTGAAAGTTAGGTTATAGAGTTTATTGTAATTTTCTATGAGTAGTTCACATGCCTGCTTGGATGAACGGTAAAAACCACCATGTTCACTGTATACATAAACACTGCTGGCAAATACAAAAAGCGGAATATTAGCTTTAACACAAGCTTCTAAGATAGTAGTTGTACCAACTATATTATACATAACAGTATCCATCGGTTTTTCATTAGCCTCATGGATATCTGCAATTCCTGCAAAATGATAAACAACATCTACATCCTTTACAGCAAAGGAAACCTGTTCCATATCTAAAATATTACCAATATGCATTTCCTGACCGGACTGTAAATATTTGGATTGTTTGCAGTCAAAAATAATAACTCTAAAGCCTGAATCCGTCAAAGCATCCGCCACGTGACTGCCCAAAAAACCTGACCCTCCAAAGACAACAGCCTTTTTGCCATTCATTTTTTCGGTTTTATTTTTAGTCATTTATTGTTTTAAATACTGCTCCAATAATTTATCGTTACTCATTTTTTGTTCTACTTTTTGTAAATCTTGCGGTGTATCTACTGATAATGTTTTAAAGTCTGTTTTGACCATTTTTACTTTTATACCATGCTCAAGTAAGCGATTCATATCCACGGATTCTATAATTTCTAACAACGTTGGCTTTAATTCAATATATTTAATCAAAAATTCACGAGTAAACGGAATTATGCAAACCTGCTTATAAGCAATAATTTTACCTGAAAACTTTTTATTAGATGGAATGGGTTCACGAGAGAAATATAATGCGTTGTTATCATTATCTACTACAACTTTTACTTCATTCGGGTCTTTCCATTCCTCTTCCGATTCTATCTCAGACATAAGGTTTACAACCTTAGTTGACGAGTTCCGAATAAACGGTCTAACAGCTGCATTTATCATCTCAGGGTTAATCATTGGCTCGTCTCCTTGCAGCATAACTACTATATCGACTTCTATACCCATTTGCTTTTCAATTTTTAGCATTGCCTCTGCTGATCGATCTGAAGCCCGCTCGTGGGTGTTAGCGGTCATGATTGCTTTTCCCCCAATCGTTTCTATATAATCTTTAATTACTTCATCACAGGTAGCTACATAGACCTCATCAAGAATATCTGTCATTTTACTACGGTGATACACATGTCCTATCATAGGCATTCCTAATATTTTCGCCAAAGGCTTTCCATAGAAGCGAGTACTTGACATACGAGCAGGAATGATTCCAATTGTCTTAAGCTTATTCATATTCTTTGCAGTTTTTAATATCTTTAATTTTTTGCATTTCTTCTCGGCATTTTACACCAAGAAAATAAGTATCCCAACTAAAAGCCAGGAAAGAGTATCCTTGTTCGATTTTTTCGATTAACAGCTGGTAATCTGGCTTTATAACATGAAACCCCATTGGTTTATTCAGCCGTACAGATATATCTTCATAACGTTTTAAAGCATCCATAACGTCAGGTTCATTATACCTACCTGGCTTTCCCATAGAACCTGAGAGGTCATAAGGTCCAACTATTGTACCGTCTATACCTTTAACCGTCAATATTTGTTCTAGGTTGTTTATAGCATCAATATGCTCAATTTGCGCAATAACCTTTGTCTTTATGTTTACGGTTTGAGCATATTCCTCAAAATTAAAACCATAGCCTTGAGCCCTAGACAGGCTATTGACTCCACGTTTTCCTTGTGGAGGGTATTTTGCTGATTCTACGGCTTTTTCAGCATCTTTACTGGAGTTCACAAAAGGTACAATAATACCTTCGGCACCAGCATCTAATACACGTTTGATAATCCTCGTGTTATTTTCTCCAACCCTTACATATGGTATAAGGCCTTTTGATTGGATTGTGGCAATTAGCTGTTGTGCCTCAAAATAGTCTATAACTGTATGCTCCATATCAATACAAAGCCAGTCAAAACCGGCACTAGCCATAATTTCAACTATAGAAAAATGTCCCAGCGTGATCCATGAACCAATTGATACTCTTTTAGTCACAATCAAAACCTCACAATAGGTTTAAATTTAAAACTTCTAAACAATAAAATTATAACTGATTTTAATTTAACTTTACTAAGAAAAAAAATGGTCTTATAATAATGATGTATCATTATATAAAATTTATTAATTTTGTTTATATCACTTTTTTTCTTAATAAAAAGATTAAATAGTGGTTTCCCTGATGTAACTAATTCTGCTATTTCATATAAATATCTATCGTGTATGTATTTATCATTACTATTGGTTGTCATTTTTTTTTGGTGATTGCTCATATCTGATGATGAATATATAATGCTAAATGTTTCTTTTGATTTATTTATTAATTGTTTAATATTTATTATTTTATGATCTACACTTAAAAATTTAAATATTGATTGCAAGGTTACTTCTTCTTGTAAGTTTTCATAATAAACAACCATTACCTTGTCTTTATATTTTTCATTCCTTATTATAAATTTATTGAAAAACTGCTCAACGGCCTGTGCTTCCCATATGGTCAATATTAAAGGATATTTAAAAGTCTTATATTCTGATAATGCAATATCAGCAATATTACGTTTAATGTATAATACCTTTGCCTTTGGCCAGAGTCTGAAAATATAATCAAGAAAAAAGATGTGCCGTGGCGTTTTTTCAATCCACTGCTTCCCATTTGTATTAATATTCAATATTTCTGCTGTATCTTTCATTATATATTCCAAGAGGATTTTGATAGGAATTGGTTGATCTTTTACCATAAACAATAGTATTCTTCTTGTTTCAGGTTTTATATATACATCAGGATACTGATCTAAATTTTCAAAAAAAGCCATGAGTTGTTTATTATTTAAATTACATGGAATGTACTTTGGTTTAATAGGCCATTTATCACGAAATGTCCATTGTGTATGCTTATTAAATAAAAACTGAAAAAATTTTGTTTCTGGCACACTGTAATATGCAGGATGTGATGAGATAATGCTTTGTAGCCAAGTTGTACCAGACCTCGGATAACCAGCAATAAACACAGGGCATTCGTCTTTTTTTATTAATTCTTTCATTATTATAGAGCAAACTATTTTTATTTTACTTATTTGAATTATTCAATCCATTGTACAAAGTTTATCTTTAGCAATTTCATCTACAAGTCTTTTTAATTTATTTGGAATAATATCTGATGATTTTAATTTATTTAATGTCTCTACACTTAAACCTCTTAATCCATTCCCAATTAAAGACCGTATTTTATATCTAAAAGTTTTTTTCCTAATCCTATCTATACAACATTCATCAGGTATTAATGAGTGGATGTTTTTAATTTCCGGCAGCCTCGCCTTAATCGTTTTTTTGTTAATATTTCTGACAAGATCATAGTCCCCTACTATATGTTTAATATATTTTACCTTGTCCGTGAATGTATTAATATGCTGATAAGCAGCAAATGGTGGTCTCATGCTGTAGGAATAAATATTATCATAAAGTGTTGAAAACTTATCCATAAGGTTTGAATTTGATAAAAACCACATGTCCTGCAATGCCTTTCCTTTTAAATAGAACGGCTCAGTCCATGGTGGTCTAGGAGAGGCATAAAAATAATCTGGATTAAACCCTTCAAAGTTAAATCCAGAAAAAAATATTAAGTCAAACCTGGATAGAAGAACAAAATCATATTGAAAATTATTCTCATCTTCATACATCTTCTTTAATGAAATCGATACCTTATTGCTATACCATCTACTGTGACCAGCTATAGTGTTTTCTCTAATATGATCTATCGTTTTAGTTTTTTTCGCAGATAGTAATTTCCACCATGGCAAATATGTCAGTGTATTTTTTCTCAAATCATGCTTTAACAGCTGAAGATTACTAAAGTCTTTCTGTTTTTCTATTTTATATTTCTTAGGCTTATATATGTTCAATATTTCATATTTAAGGTCATCTGACCATGAATGAATAAAAACATCTACATCATATTTTGATAACAGAATATTTTCATATGATAGATACCCTATAATAGGATCAATATATTGCCCCATACCAAAACTACCACCCCAACCACCAACTCCTCCATATAAACAAAGCGCTATCTTCATTTTATTTCTCAAATAAAGTTTTTATTTATAATATCTAACATGTATGGTGTATTTGACAATCCAGGTCCAATATTTAAACGTATCCAGTCTTTTTTATTATCATAAGGAATCCTGCTATCTGTTTTGAATAATACCTTATGTTTATTAAAAACCTCGATTACCTTAATATTAAGAACTCCGCCATGAAAGTGAATCCAGTTAGTATGCGACGGTATAACATCATATCCAGAATCCAGTAACCGTTTCACAATTATTGAGCGCTCCTTTTTGATGTCTTCTGCATATTCTAACGCAATATCCATGTGGTCTAAAGCATATACCGCAAACTTTACACCTATCTGATTAACTTCATACATTAAACGAAATTTATATAGTTTACCAATTAATTCTTTATTGCCAATTACATACCCAACCCTTATGCCAGCCCCGCCAAAGACCTTGGAAAAGGTTCTTAGTATCCCAATATTTTCATATTTATCTATTAATTTAATTGCTGTACCAGGTGAATATTCACAATATGCTTCATCAATTAAAACTGGTATATTGTATATAGCGCTTTTTTTTACAACCTCTTCGATATTGTCAGTTTCAATATAATCTCCTATGGGGCTATTAGGATTGGCAATAGTTAATAGGTTAGTATTCTGATTTATTGAATCAATTAACATGTTAAAGTCAAGGTTAGTTCTTGATATGTAAGGAACCTTCACAACCTTAGCATTAAAAAGGTTTGTGTATACACTATACATTGGAAAGCTTGGTTCTGTTATAATCACCTCATCACCTGGTGATACGGCTATCTCAAAGAAGGATTTAATCCCTGCATCAGCACCAGGTGCTAAAAAAATGTTATCCTCGCTAACCCTATGGTATTCACAAAGTCTGTTAATAAGGGCATCTGTCTCAGGATATGCCATAATATCTTCCTGAGTTATCGATTTAATAAAAGTATTAAAAAACTCCTCACTAAACCTAACCACTCTTTCACTTCTATCTAATCGTATACTATTATGTCTTTTTACCTTTGGATTAGGAATTCTTATTATATTATTAAGCCATGGCTTACATTTCAGCATTTCATCATATCCTTTGCTTTATAAAAATTATAATTATGAATAACATTATCTATGTCTGGGCCCTCTAAATGATAAATCGTTTTCGAAATAGCATCTTCTAAATCCCTCTACAGTTACATCAGAAATCGTTTTATAATAACTTTCAGCTACCTCTTTATTTGCTTCAAAAAGTAATTTATAAAATTCATTGTCAGGCAGTTCTGTGAAATTTACAGTAAGTCTGTCAGAGTTTGTATATTTGTTATAAAAATCTTCTACATCTTTAAGCAATCCTCTTTCAATAGCTATATCAAAAAGTTTAGTTCCAGGATATGGTGTAACTGGTTTTACAGTCCTCATTTGGACGCTTGTATTATATCTTTTAAGGAATTCAACACCTTTTCGCAGCGTCTCCCCATTATCACCCAAATTCCCCCATATTATGTTTAGTCCAGGTAATAAACCAGAATTAATTGTATTTTCAACGCCCTCGTATGCCTCCTCCACTGTTTGTTTCTTATCCATTAAATCTAAAACATGTTGATCCAAAGATTCTATCCCATAATTAACATATGTGCAACCAGCCTCCTTCATGGCTTTTAATACATGAGGTTTTGCCACTTTTAGTCGGCCCATGCAATTCCATTTTATCCCAAGCTTTGCTTTAGCCATACCTTCAGCAAAATCAAGGGCATTATTTTCAGTACACATTAGGTTTTCATCAGCAAATGTTATATGGGTAATTGAATAATCCCTCTTTAGTTTTTTTATTTCTTCAACAACACTTTCAACACTTCTCAGTCTGTACCCTTTATACATCCTATAACAAAAATTACAATTATACATACAACCTCTACTTGCTAATACTGGAAAACACCGATCAGTGTGCTTTGCTGCTATATGTCTTTCCATGACATAGTGTTCCATTGGGAACTTATCCCATGCTGGAAAAGGAAGATCATCAAGATTAGAAATAACAGCTTCTCTATCATTAATAATAACCCTATCCCCATCTCTATAAGCTATCCCCTTTACTGCACTAAAAGGGCTGCTTCCTGCTATAGCATCAAGCAGATTACAGAAAACCTTTTCCCCTTCACCAATAACTATAACATCTGCATTTAATTTCTTTAAGAAAAATTCAGGAGCTGCACTTGGTCCATGTCCTCCAAGTACCAAAATTGGACGATGTTTGGCATAATGAATATGCTTAAAAAGGCTAACTGCTTTTTTATACTGTTGATAACCATAAAATCCAATCCCTATAACATCAAAATTTCCTTCATTATTAAAAATTTTTATATATTCGTCTTTATAATGATATACCTCTTGATTAAATATTGTTAAATCATTATACCCATATTTAATAATTGACGATGAAAGATAAGCAATTCCTAATGGGAAAAAATTCACATGAGATTCTTTATCAATAACTATAAGCAATATCTTCATGATAATTATATCTCCGCTGTATTTAAGGTAAATATAGGTGCTAAAATAGGGGATAATCTCTTATAATCACATTTTCTACAATGAAGACCAGGCGTATCATTATTACATTCTTTTCTAACCTGAAGCAACTTAGATGAGAGTCTAATTTCTTCTATATTCGATTCAAATATATTGCCAATTGGTTCTGTTGAAGTATTTAGACAGCAAATTTTTACATTACCATATACATCCATATAAAAACCCCTTATAGGCCAAAAACATTCTGAGAATGTCCATGGAGATTTACCCTTTACATTTTTTTTATACTTAATTAACGTATTAATAAGTTCTTTACTTATAGAATCCATATTACATTCTTCATCTTCACTCCACCACTGCGCAATATTAAGCCTTACCTCTTCAATATAGTTGTATTTCGATAAAACCATTTTATGTATTTTTTCTATGTCCTTATAATTCATATTATTTACAACATAGTTAATAGTTATTCTAGTCTTGCCTCGATCTAGTTTTGTTAAGTCATCAAGGAATTTTATTAATTTATCCCAACTTGCTTTAGGTCTAAATCTTTCATAGTTTTCTTCATATCCATCAATGGAAAGATACAAGATATCTATATAAGGAAGAGTTTTTATAAAATTATCATTTAATTGATACTGACAATTCGTTGCAGTGATTGTGAAGGCATTAGGGAAGATACCTTTAAAATTTTTACATATGTTATGGAAATCAGGGTGAAAAAAAGGCTCACCTAAACCCATAAGTTTTGCTTCGCTTATTGGATATATAGATAATTTCTCTAATACTATATCCCATTGTTTAAGAGACATATATGTGGGGGTTTTTACAACATTCCTTCTATTGCAGTATACGCAATCTAAATTACAAACATTTGATGTTTCTAAATATACATACGTAATTAAATTATTTTTTTTTTGCATATTAAACAATCCTTATAAAATATAGTCCTCTAAGGTATCACTATCTCTTTGTAAATTTATAGCGGTACAAGATGGATAAGGATTTGTATTGGAATAATCGTTAATTAGAACCCTCTGAGAATGATTGCATCCCATTACTATGCTATGCCACGAAATGTCTAATGCCCTAAGAGATTGTTCTACTTTTTCCCTGTATTGTTCTACTCTGGCAGTACAAAAAATAATTTGACCACCCTTTTCAGCTATTTTTTTAATCGTCTTAACATTATTCTCAAGTGGAACATCAGCTGTACTCCAGTTTACCTTTCCATACCGTCCTTTATTTTTAAAAACCACACCATCAATATCTATAAAATATGTTTTCTTCCGACTAATTGAACGATTCCAATCACTAAGCAATCCCCAATCCTCATAGTTAACAGCTTCTTTATATGAAAAAAAACTGCCCTGTCCTATCATATAGGATACAACATGACTTAAATATATCTCACTTTTTGCAGAGTTCCAAGCTTGCTTTACAACCTCTTGTGCTTCAAGAAAATCCTGTGCCGAGCTAAAACCATAAACACCTATATTAATTATATTTGAACATACAGATTTTTCAATAATATCATTAACCATATTTTGCTCATTAAGAATAATAAAACTTTTACCTGCTACATTTGAAACTTCCATATTTTTTTTTAAATCTGCACCAACAAGGAAATTTTCAAACTCACTAATTTCTACCTCTACATATCCATCTGAGTCCTTGGAAATAAATCCACCGCTCACATTCATCTTGTTAATTGTTAATGAGACAGTTTCACTCTGCGAAGAAGTATAAGCATCCAAAATACATATTTCTATATCATTTCCAATGGCATTTTTTAACCATATATCTGCATCAAATTTATCACAGTGTTCTTTGACAATAGTGATAATAATCCTTTCTAAGTTTTTGATTAACAGTCCCTCTATAGATTTTTGAATCATTAATTTACCATCAGGATATGTCAACATCCATTTTGGTCTAACCCCTGGAAATCTCGTAGATCGGCCAGCACATGGTACTATTAATGTGCCCATACAACCCTCCTTTATCGGCTATACATAGAACTTCTTCCATTGATTTCATAACAAAAGAATATATTGCTTCATCTTGTATATAAGGGATAATCCTTAATAGATCAAACAACAAAAAACAAAAAATATCTTCCCAAATTTTATTATCATCAATAATATCGCTTAACATACAACTAAATTGTTTACCTAATAATAGAACCCTTACTTTTATATTTTCTGATGTAGGCTTTGTTTTTATGATTTCATTCCTAAATGACCACCCAACAAGCAAATCCTGATATATTTTACTTACATCACCTATCCACGTTTCTATAAATGTATCTAAAAAATCAATCAAATAAAATTTGCCATCATTACTGTATATTATATTTTCAAGTGTTAAATCTCCATGAGAACGGGAGCAAACAATTTTTGACCAATTATTGTCTGATAACATATTAAATACACTTTTTATTATTTTGTTATCTTTAAAAACACTTAAAGTATGCGACATTTTTCTTAACTTTTTATCTACAATATCACTTACATTAGTATTGTAATATTGTTCTTTATTTTTATTTTCATTAACTATATTAATTAATAACTTAGCTATGTTATCTAATGTATTAATAGAACAAGAGCTTAAAAGAAATGTCATATTAATACCGCGGATATACTCCATATCAAAATAATACAAATTATTTATTTTACCTTCTTCTAAGACTTGTGGTACATATGCATAATTACTTTTATATTCTCTCTGTCTATTACATTGATTTCTTAATCTCTCATTATATTGAATGTCTTTAGAAATCTTTCTAACAAACGGCTTTCCTTTGGAAGGAATATTTAAATAAATCTTACATCCTGAGTGTCCTTTTAATGCTATTTGTTTCATTTAAGTACTCTGGTTTATCTAAGGAATAGAAACAATCTTATCATATCCCCATTTTTTACAATACCTCTCGGCTGTATTAGCCAAAACAGTGTCGCGGTCAAATCCATGGTCAAATCCTTCTAACATCCAATGTATATAATTCCCCATTCTTTCTGCAGCTCTTCGATCACGAAAATTATCAAGGTCATTAAGCAGTGGGGACCAATAACCAAAATATGGATTTTTATTTGTTGAATTCCAATCCTCAAAAATTGCTGCCAAACATGATGGCCAATCAGGAAAGACCACGTTTCCTATACCCAGTTGATACAGAGGGCTGCTCTTATAACCTTCTCTATCTATCATTACTGCTGGAATGCCTTCCAAAGCACTTTCAAATCCACAGGTGCCGGCAGATAAGTGGGGATGAATAACAATATCAGCCGACAATGCAGCTAAAATAGGGGGTATTGCCGAAGGACTTGCACATCCATTTACACTTACATCTTCATATACATAGCATCGTCCAGTCTTTTCTGCCTCTTCCAATAACATATTTATATCTCCGAGCCTTTTCCTTAAAGTCTGAGGGGCTTTTGGTTTAAATATTACACCTAACCATGGTTTTTTAAGCACTTCTTCTAATATGAAATAATAATTTTGTCTCTGCAGGTCATGACCATAATTCCATCTTTCATCGCTACAAGAATTTTCACAATATACTGTGATGATTTTCTCTGCACCATGTGACTGCAGTTCTTTTCTCTTTTGCAAGGCAAGACTTCTCAACATAGGAGCAACATAATCTTTTGTAAATCCAGTTGCAACATAATAGGATATTTTTGATCCCATCTGATTCTCAATGTTTTTTCCCCAAGTGGAAAAAGCAAAATAAACATCTGTGAAAATAGACATTCCAATTGAAGGCAAAACATCTAACGCTAGCTGCCACATTGCCATAATTCCGCCAGTTTCTTGAATAGCATCACCTATGGCAATATGATCTTCATCATACCTATACCAACTCAAGTAAACCTTAACTGCATTATTAGTAAAAAATTCTCTCCAAAAACTATATCTATAGTTGTACTCATTCATACAACAGCGGGCAGAAAATATTTCTGGAAAAGATTTTTTATTATTAATAATAGATGGAAAAGATTTACGCACATATAGTTGCTTTGGTCCAATAAATACAGGTAAATTAGCATTATAAGCATAATAAACATTTATCGGTTGGAATCCTTTTGAAAACAATTTCTCGAGCACCTCTTGTGGAAGTGAAGCTGTCAATGGAAAAATAATCTTACGAGGATTTAGTTTTGATTGAAAACAAAAAAACGCATCCGTATTTAATCCATCATTTTCAAAATGAAAATGTCCTCTTCCAACAGAAGCTACAAATGATTGAGTTACTGATTTGTTTTCTCTATACCACGCGTTGGAGACCCATTGTTTTGTACGATAAAAAAATATTATTTTTTTGACCAGTAAAATTAACCATGGGAATCTCTTTATCTCATTTTTTAGTTTTAAAATATAGGGCAACCATGCATGGTTGGATTTTATATTAATACTAAATTTTTGTTCTTGAGCGTATTGAATTATAACATCTATATAGGGACGTAGTCTTAGCACTAATACACTCCGTAAAATATTATGCTTTTTCATATGCCAATTAACAATTTTAATAATCATAATGGCTTTATAAGGGGCTCTCCAGTCGTCAATCATATGCTTGTTAGAAATTGCTTGAAGTAAATATTCAGGAAACCTGTGTGTATTATACTTCTTATGACAAAAAGACTGGTATAAATTACTATTAGAAATCATCTGACGAACCTTAAACAAATCTATTGATGGAACTTGATATCTATAAGAATCTGAATTAGGACCATCACGCAAATCTATCAATTTGAACTTAAGTTCTTCACATCGGAATTTAAAAAAATGCTTTAAAAATGATATAGTTTTAAGTGCTTCATTTGTAATATCGATATAATAACAATTAAGCTTATTATTTTTTAGCAGCAACGGTAATAAATGGGTTATGACATTGAATAAAGACAATCTTTCAATATATAAATTATAGTATAGTGATTTATTAACATAATTTTTTTTCATTTAGTGTTCAAATCCTATTTATATATATTCATTATATAATTGTTATTAATTTTATATTTATTGAAATTTTTATGTATTGAAAATCTGGTGTTTTCTCCACCTTTTTAATAAATCAGGATTAGAGTTGATAGCAAGAATATCAGGACAATTGTTAACAAGATTTATGATGTCAAGTAAAGAAAAATACTTGTTGGATTCATATAAAACATTAAATACTTTTTTCATAAATTCATAATCTTCTGGATAATCAAGCGATGTTTTTAGTGCAGCATGTTTGTATTGGTTTTCCATAGGAATTTCGTGAATTCTAAACTTACCACTCGATTTAAAATAATTAAGCCAACATTCTGTATCTGTTTCAGTCTTTAATTCACAGATTTTTTTTAAGGCTGTTACTTTTATAACATAGCAATTAAAAGGCACATCATTGTTTTGATCGTCATATTTTACTAAATCTGCATTCGTCTTTTCATATTCCTCAATAGCCTTATCTATCAATAAAGGATCAATCATTGGGCAATCAGCAGTTATATTGGCAAAGTAGTCAAGCCCATGATTATTTGCAGCCCTTAGCAACCTCTCTAATACATCATTTTCACTACCCCTATAACAGTATACTGCTTCCTTATTTGCAATATCCTCCAAAAGGTTATCTTGTGGATTGATAGAGGTGCAGATTACGATCTTATCGATATGTATAGCCCTCTTTATCCTATCAATCATATGAACAATTAAAGGCTTGCCTTTCACCTCAAGTATAATTTTTTTAGGAAGCCTAGTTGACTTAAGACGAGCTGTTATAAGAAAAGCTGTTTTAAACATATTTATTCAAATCTATGCAGAATATTCTGCCTTACCTATAATCAAATCACATAGCATAAGTAACCATACTTGATGAGTGTTTTCTACAATATTATAGGCGCGACTATCAACCCAGAAACTATAATCACCTACCATCTTAAGAGGATTGTTCTTGTTAAATCCCGTAAAAGTAATAACCTTCATATCAAGCCCCTTTGCTTTCACTGCTCCATTTATCATGTTTTTTGACTGGCCACTTGAGCTTATCAATATAACCACATCACCTTTATCACCATAAAACTCAACAGCCTTTGCCACCCAGTGTTCGTATCCGTAATCGTTAGCAAAACAGGTAATGAGATCGGCTTCATTAAAATTTACCGCTCTAATGCCAGCCTGCTTGGTAAAATCAACAGCCACATGGCTTGCTATTGCAGCACTGCCTCCATTGCCAGCTATAATAACTTTATTGTCTTGCTTTTTTAAGTCTATTAAAAGTTCTTTCATATAAATTAGTTGTTCGGACACATCAGTTTCAAATAAAGATTGTCTATATCGTTCTATATAATCCTTTATAAATCCTTTATCATCCATAACTCTTACCTTATAAGTATTATTTTTTTCTATATGAATAAATCTTGTCAACAATATGCATTAGTTTAAGGGCATCACCAGAGTTCCCAGTTTTTACACCCCTGTTGTCCTCAATTGCTGTAAAAAACTCGTTTATTTCTGACTTCCATGATTCATCAATATGATATGTTATGTGTTCTTCATCTTCCCATGTGGCAGCAGGGGCAGTGGTGCGGTTTTTTGCTATAGAGAGAACTTCATCACCATATGTGTTTGAAGAAGTTTTAAGACCATTTAGCACAAGATAGCCTTTTTCTAAAAAAATTTCTAACGAAAACAGATGCCGCCACTGTGTCATTGTGGAATGAAGTGATGCTGCCATTTCAGTTTTTGTATTTTCCAAGGTGGCAAAGACATTGTCCTCTACGCTCAAATTCCAGTAAAGGTTAGAAACAGAAGCATGTACAGAGTCAAAGTCACCGCCAAGGTAAAGAAAAAGGTCAAGCATGTGAATCCCCTGATCAATAAGTATTCCGCCACCAGCCATTTCTATATTTGCACGCCAATTATTATAAAAGGAATTATCTACGCTTTTACCATAACGTCCCCGCATCCACAACACACGTCCGTATTCTTGCTCATCAATCAATCTCTTCATATGCTTAATGCTCTCGTGATGTCGATGATTAAATCCATACATTAGAACCTTTCCTGAATATTTCTCTATATCTCGTATTTCTTTAATATCTAAAGCAGTAAACGCTGGAGGTTTTTCACAGAAGACATGTTTTCCTTCCTTAAGCCCCTGTATTGTCAATGGCTTATTTAAATAATTTGGTGTACAGATAAAAATGGCATCAATACATGGGTTATTAATGATCTCATTAGCACTATTTGCACTGTGTATTTCCAAGTCAACGCAATGTGGATCAAACACTGACACTATCTCGGCCCTACCACTTTTATATATCTCTTGATAGCGAATCCTTCCCATTTTCCCATATCCAATAATACCAACCTTATGCATAGCTAAGCTCCCTTATGAGATTATCAAGATCATGCCTGCAGCCTTGTATAAACCCTTTACAAGTACTTGCTACGTGCGGTGTCATATAAAATCTGGAAGGATAAAACTCCTTTAACTTTCCATAATAGGGTTCATGCCAGTAAACATCAAATGCAGCGCGAAGACGATCGTTTAAAAGTTCCATATAAAGAGCCTCTTCATCTATAATAGCCCCTCTGGCAGTATTGACCACAACTGCGCCATCCTTCATCCAAGAAAGCTTCTGCCTATCTATGAATTTTAAGTTATCCTTACTTTTTGGAATGTGCAAGGTAATACAATCAGCTATTGAGAGCATATATTTCAACTCTATTTCTGAATTATGCAAAACGTCATAAGTTTTAACCAGCATAAAATTGCTCATTTTTTCAGCCACTTTGCTACCAATATTTCCTTTACCAATCACAACAAGCACTTTTTCAGCTAACTGCATACGATCACGCTTTAGCCAAGGTTCTATAGTCCCAACTTCACTATAAAGCATTCTGAAGATCAATCCACAGGTAAAATTAGCAGTTTCTTCATAGATGATGTCAATAGTTTCTTTAGATGGAAAATGCACTACAAGCCCCATTGCTTGGGCTCGTTCAAGGGGTATGTTGTCCTTACCAATGCCAGCCCGGAAAATACCCTTAAGGTTTGAAAATTCCTCCAGGCTAATAGTTTTACTACCTATCAATACAATATCAGCCTCACTCTTATTATCAGTAAAAATAAGCCCCTCATCGTAACCTTCAAGAGTGGCAGTGTTTTTCCAAATTTTCAACTTTATTCCTCTATTAAACTTTATAATTTATCCACCACTTTATTTAAGCTGCTTATCAAATATTCCTCTAACCATCCTATAAACTCTTTATTCATCTGCATACCTGCCTTGAATACCTTCCCATAACCTTTACACAGTATTAATCGAAGTTCCTTACCAACATTCTTCTTATCCTTACTAAGCGCATTTTTAAATTTTTCAACAGAGATGTTTTTTATATTATACCCATCCCAAATTTGTTCAAGCAATTGCCTGATTTCATATCTAATATCTTCAGTCAAATAGTTTAGCTTAACAGATATAAAGTTTGCTATATCCATACCATAACTTACAGCAATTCCATGAGGAATTGCATAATCAGTCAATGTCTCTATAGCATGCCCGAATGAATGACCGTAATTAAATACCTGCCTTTCATTCTTATCAAATTCATCAATCTCTACATAGCTTTTCTTGATTTCTAAACTTCTTGTAATGAGACCACTCAATAGCTCTTTATCCTTTAGCACCAAAGTATATTCATTCTTAAATCTATTAAAATCCTCCTCACCTGCCACTATAAAATAATGGCACATTTCCCCAAGCCCAGATTTTAGATCAGCCTCTGACAAAGAATTAAGAAAGTTTAGATCAATAAAAACCTTGTTTGGAGGATAAAAACCCCCAATTTGGTTTTTATATTCTCCAAAGTTAATGGAGGTTTTACTACCAATGCAACTGTCACCTTGTGCTAAGAGCGTTGTAGGGAAAAAAAACCATGATACACCGCGGTATATAATTGATGATATAAATGCTGTAATATCTTGAGTAATACCACCTCCAATCCCTATAAGCCTGTGATTTTTACGAAAACCAGATGCAATAAGTTTTTCTATTATAGGAATAAGTCCCTGATAACTTTTCGTAGTTTCTCTTGCGTCAATACCTATAGTCAAATTGTTTTTCAATTTTATATTTAAAATATCAGGATATAAGTCTTTGACTATATTATCAATGATAACAACATCAGCATCATTTAATTCCTCATCCAATGTCTGCTTTGTGTTGTTTATGAAATTAACTTCATAATCACTAACTATAGATTTAACTATAAAATTACCCATATATCTATTATAAGCTTGTAAATCCACCGTCTATAATAATATTCTGGCCAGTTATATAGGTGTTATGGTCACTTGCAAGAAAGAGTACAGTTTTCGTGATTTCATCACAACTGGCAAGCCTTTTTTGGGGGATATGCTGCCTTAGCACCTCAATCTCATCACTGCTAAGTATTTTTCTTGTAAGCTCTGTATCAACAAATCCAGGGGATAGTGCATTAACTAAAATATTATAAGGAGCAAGCTCTAAAGCCATTGCCTTTGTAAACCCAATCAAGCCCCATTTTGTTGTTGAATAAACAGATCTCTTTACTTTGCTAACTACACCAAATATAGACGCAATATTAATAATTTTACCCGATTTTTGAACCTTCATCTTAGGTACAATGGTCTTGGTCAAGAGAAAAGGACCTTTAAGGTTGACATTATTTATCCAGTCCCAATCTTCATACTCAACATTTTCTATATAATTGATTTTATTAACTCCTGCATTATTAATAAGTACATCTATTCTATCAAGTTTACTCAAATCTTCTAAACACTCATTAACAGATGCTAATGATGAAAAATCAAGATATAAATATTTGATTTGTGTTTTCTTAGATTCGTTTAAATCTCTTATATGCTCTTTATCTGTTCCAGTGGCATAAACAAAAGCCCCTTCTGATAAAAAAGCCTCACATAAATTAGCGCCAATACCCCTTGTTCCACCTGTAATCAATATTTTCTTATCATAAAAACTAATATTCATACCTGATTGTATTTTCCTATAGAATAATGTCTATTATTTCTTTAAAACGTTCTATTTCTTCATCAGAAATAGCCAGATTTGGCCTAAGTCTAACACTTTTTTCTGCTGTAGGATTAGATAATAATCTGTTTTCATAACACCTTTTAACAAACTCATCCCTTTTGTAGCTATCACTAAAATCAAAGGCAATAAGATGTCCAACACTTCGATAATGTAATACTCTGTCCTGTAGAATATTCATAAAGCGAAGGTTATTGCTATTAACCTTATTTATTAAATCATATTTTTCATATGCCTTTATTATATACATTGATCTTATAGCATCTATTAATTCCCCATCAAAAGTTACTTCTAATTTTCGTAATGGGCTTACCATACAGGCGTTATATTTTTCTTTAGCTACAATTCCGCATATCTGGGATTTTTTTCCAAAAACAAGCACATCAGGGTTAATTCCTATTTTTTCTGAATACCACATAGCGCCAGTTACTCCAAATCCTGTTTGAATTTCATCAACAATGAAACATATATCATTATCTATACATATTTGTTGTAATTCTAATAATGCATCAACATTAAGATATATATCACCAGCTGTACATTGTATTGGCTCAATTACTACAGCAACAACATCTTTAGTATCATTATTTTTTATATATTGTATCACTTCTTTAATATCTAAGTTTTTCCAATTATTATTAGGAAAATTAATAATCCTATCTGCAGTACCTAAATACCTGTCTGTAATAAACCCCCAGCTATTAATGCCATGAAACCCCTTTTTTAATGCTAAAACCATTGGATTTTTAACCTTCTTGTATTCCATAGCACATTTAATAGCCGATTCCACTGCCAAAGCTCCAGTACATGAGAAATGTATATATTGTGAGAAAACATATGGTCTCAATTTTTCTACAAAATTGATAAGTTCATCTGATTGAAATAGATTATTTGCCATTCTAAGTTTTGATACTTTAATTATCTTTTCTTCAAATGTTTTATTAAATATTGCATGGTTATAACCAATAGGCAAAGAAGAAAAGATTCCAAAAAAATCTAGAAACTCATCTTGCGAATTTTTATCATATACATAAGAACCATGACTTTTTTCAAAATCAATCTTTATATTAAAAACAGTTTTCATATGATATTTTTGATATAAACGAGAAGATATGATATAACTATCATATCTTTATTCTTATTTTTTTATGATTATAATAGGCTTATATTTGTGGATATATATGAGCCACATCTTCTCGACTAACAGCTAACCTTATAGCAGCTTTTTCACCAATTGCTGTTATTTTATGCATCTTCCCCTTTTCTATAAATACCACATCGCCTTTTTTGACGATAATTTTCTCATCTTCTATTTCCCATTCCCACTCGCCATCAACAATATACCACCATTCGTTCCAATCCTTATGATAATGCAATCTATTTCCTTCACCAGGTAACTGACAAACCAATGTTGCACTATTGCTTGCAGTATTAATAATACGCTGACTCCAAGAAATACCTTGTGGCATTCCATTAATAATTTTATCTATATTTGAAAGGGGAATATTAATATTTTCAAACAATTCTATATGTTCTACCCCATCCTTTTTTAAAATCATATGCACATCAACTTCTGAATGTATATTTCTCTCCTTTTCCGCTATATAGAACTCTGCTGGTCTCATTTTTGATTTTTGCATCCGAATAATTGCCTCAGCTAATCTAAAATCTTCCTCGATGTCAATATCATTAGTGGAAAATCCTTTTAAAATATAGAATCCTATAGTACCTTCCCCCCCATGATAAGCGGCACCAAACTTACGCATATTATCCTGAAATCTTTTTACATCCCATCCCATAATGCCACATGTATATGGCTGCACTGGCCTAAGCATTTGTGATGGCAGTGTCTTGTCTTTCTGAACAAAGTTAATAGGTTTACCGTCATAAATACATTCTATCTGCTCATTCTTTACAGATATTAAGGTCTCATATTGTTCATCCAGCATCCTTTTAACAAAAAACCTTATATCATTAGGAGTTAAAAAAGGCGATGTGGACAACAATTGTATTAGGATATCACATTCTACGTTGTTAATGAAATCTAAGGCAAACTCATCATTGGTTGCACTATCAGAGGACAGGATTTGTGGTCTATTATAAAATTTGATTTTATAACTATCTGCTATTTCCTTAAAAATATTTGCCTCTGAATTGATATATATATTATCAAATATGTTTGAAGATATAGCTGATTCGATTATGTAGGCGATTAATGGTTTTCCATCTAATAATCTCAGATTTTTTTTGGGTATACGTTTACTACCCAATCTAACTGGTATCATAGCTACCATTTTTTTATTCATTAAAGCTTCATCCTTTTTCTCTTTTTTTTACACGGATTGTATGAAAGGCATTTATAGATATATCTAACTTATAGTCATAAGCTCTTCATAAGTATTTACTTTCATACTCTTCACATATCCTATCCAATACTTTCATAGCGTCATTTCCAGCGCCATGTTTTAGTGCATATTGCCGCCTTAGTTGTAGTTCATCTTTTTCGGATAATCCTTTCTCAGGCGGTTGCCATCCGCAGCGCTTATATATTGACAATGGTATGCCATCAGATATTTTTTCCCTCGGTACATTCTGCTTTTTCATAATTTTTTGTGTTTTTTGTGTAATTTTAGTATCTACGACATGCTCAATATCTTGCATATATGGCAATGGATTAATAACAAATTTTTCAAAAGGAATAGTTAATATCTGATTACTAATGCCATATTCATTATTCTTTTTAAATGTCTCTGTTAATTCAAAAATATTATCTATTTCATAAATTGCCCGTTCAACAGGATTGGAGTTAATATATAGTTCTTCCCAACCTCTTGTATGATAAGGTACTTGATGTTCTTTGAATTTCATATGCAGATGAAATTGACGGACTATGCCCTCTGGTTTTATCCAACGCTCTTGATTCAATGTTTGTTGGATTATCATGTATAAAGGATGTCTTACAATTTCAATGATTTTTACTTTATTGCCAAAACTTGCAAAAATAGGCGCAGAAAATGGTAGCAGATTATGTGTAGCAAAATGCAGAATCGGCCTTTCTTTTTTAATCCTCTCAGGGATTACTTCATCGCCCTTTAAAAACAACCTTTTTATATAAGTCCAGCAGTTAGTATCTTTAAATGCACTAGAAAGGTCAGATGGTCTAAAATTTGTCCTGCGACTCATCATTGTCTCATAGAGTACCAAATCCATTTGTATGCGGAGCATTGTCTTAGCGGCATCATCTGACATTTTATCTAAATAGCGTAATGCACATATGTTTTCAAGCTCTGGAGAATAATTTAACAACTCAACTCGCTCCATAGCAGCAACTATCGCTGTAAATAATGTCTTTCCACAACCTGGTTGTCCATCAATTAAAACTAAATCTTCCACCAAGATATTATCCCTGGTTGTTACCGGTTCACTATTCATTTAAATTAGTCTTTTATAATTCAATCCAACAACAATGGATTTCACCCTTATGCTCGGTTTCATTTATACTGTATTTTGACCAGGATAACATAGCTATATTATTATCAACCAATATTATGGATGGATAGGAAACTGCTCTATCTATTCCAGAAGGATGAATGGGTTGAAAACATATAGTCCGCTGGTCATCTATAGCATCAATTATTAATCTATAAGCCCAATCATAATATGGTTTTGTTGATTCTATTATACACAGTTTATCTCTTCTTTTTCCTGGATTGTAGCACAATAACAAAACGTTGTTATAACTAAGTAAGCATACAGGTGAATTGTATGATTCTACTTTTAGAGGATAAGGAGTAACCCAACTGTTGCCCTCATCTAACGATTCTGATTGCCATATACTACCCGTTTTAGTCCTAATACACATTAAAATATGACTATTTCCCAGTTCTACAATAGCAGGTTCTGCAACATCAATACAAGGAAACGGCACCAACCTCAATTCCCAAGACAGTCCATTGTTTATAGACTTATAAACACCAACTTGATTAGTTAGTGGATTGTATACCGGTAAGAGCAAAGCACCACTTTGAAGAGATATCCCATTTGATTTACATGCAAATTGGTCACACAAAAGACTAGATTCTGACCAATTTACCCCATAATCTTCAGAATACTTAAAATATGTCCCTAAGAACCCACGATTTTCTCCATATAGCTTACTTTCATACCAACGAGCATTTGAATAGAAAAAAAACACCTTATTGTGTGTTTTAAGGAAAGAAGGATCGTAGTCAGACACCCTATGAGTGTTCTGTAAGACCTTTGCCTCTGTCCATCTACCTTTTGAAAATACTGACGATAATATCATCTGCCAGGGATGGCCTTCCCATGGTCCAGAAAACCATGCCGCTAAATAACTATCAGCATTTAATTTGACAAGGTTAGGCGCATGATTAAAATTGTAAATATAATCAAATGAATATGGGTCAAAATATGGAGGAGAAAATATTGTATTTTTTTGCACTATTTTCATATTACCGCACAAATTTATTGCCAATAAGGATATTTTTCTCTACCATATTGTATATCCACCATCTATCACTAAATTATGACCTGTTATATAAGATGAAGCATCTGAAGCAAGGAAAACAATAGACCCGTTCATTTCATGTATATAAGCCTTTCTGCCCAGCGGAACCTTATTGGAATAGTTTTTTAAAAATACATCATTTTCATTTTCATTATATACTCCACCTGGTGAAACTGTATTCACTCTTATATTATATTTACCATAATAGGCTGCTAAATATCGTGTAAAATTGTTTAAGCCGCCCTTAGCGGCATTATACACTCCATGGGAATATATTTGCTTAATGTCAGGTGAATCTTTAATATATATATCATGTAGATTTGACCCTTCATATATTCTCTGATCGTTTCCAACTATTCCATAATGAGATGAGACGTTTATAATTGACCCTTTCTTATTTGTTTTCATTATAGGTATAAATTTCTGTATAGTTAAAAAAGGGATTGTTAGATTTCCTAATATTCCCACATTCCAGCTTTCAAGGGATACTTTTTCAAAAGGTAAATAAAAATCATTGGTTTTCATAGTAGTTGCATTTATTAAAACATCTACCTTTTTTTCTTTTTCAACTATATCATTGTATACATTTTGTAATTCTTCATTATTTGTAGCATCAATCTTAATAAGTCTATATTTGTTAAAGTAAGTTTTCTTCAACATGAGTACTTCTTCTGTTTCATTAACATTAATATCACAGCTATAGAGCTTAGCTCCAAACTCTAGCACTGCCTTACAAAACTCTCTTCCCAGATGTCCATTACCTCCAAACACCACTATAACCTTATCTTCTAAACTGAACATAGTTTTTAAATACATACCTGCCTTGCCATTCTGTTTGACTCTTCACAACTGTAAATAACCTTCATCACCTCAATTCCCTCTCTTATTGTACATGCAGTATCAGTGTTTCCATTGATAAAGTTTTCCATTTGGGCAATGTATTGCTGATCATAGTCTTCGTTGTTTGTAAATAATAGTTCTTTATGTTTATTAATATAGTCAGTAAAGAATATTTCATTATTATTATAATCGTACTCTAACAACCCCTTGTCAAACAATATCTTTCCCTGTCTTATAGGGATAGGATTTAAATAATCCATATGTATTAACACTCGCTTACACATTTGTGTCTCAACGATGAGGTCAACAACATCATCTATATCTATTTCTAAAGGGCTAATCTTTTCTACTTTAGCAAATACCTTGTTTATCTTTCCAAAAAAAAATTGAGCTAAATCTATCTCGTGACACAAAGTTCTAAGCACTCCGCCACCTAAATCTTTCCTAGACGCATAACTGTACCTGTAATTTTCGTAGGGATGCCAAAACGGTAGATAGTGTCCAACGGTTAAATTTGCATATATAACATTACCATATTGAAAAGAGGTTATCACCTCTTTAACCTTTTTAATTAAAGAATGAAATCTTAGATTAAAACCAACTACCCCTCCATAGTCTGCTATCTTTGTCAAAGGAATTGATGCCTCTTCAAACTCTGAATAACTGTTTGTTAAAGGTTTTTCAACAAATACTCTAGCTCCTATTGTAATACTTTTTATTAGATATTTTAGATGCAAGATAGTAGGGTTACTGATAATCACATGGGTTGGTTTCCAAACAAATGATTCCTCTTCGTCATTAAATATCTTAATATTTGCTTTAATTGCTTCATCTATTTCTTTTATCTGACCCCTATTAGTCCTGTAAGCTACAATATTAGTTTCACCAATTTTTAATAAAGCCTTGATATGTCTTTGTCCTATAGAACCACACCCTAAAATAAGTATTTTATTCATACTTGTATATTATTTTGCTGATCGAAGCGTTCTTTATATAACTGCTTACAGTGCTTATTAATTTGTACAATCTCTGGGTGTTCATCTATAAAACCTATTATTTCGTAAATACTCTTTTTATATGTATATTGTCCAAAATGTGTATATATTCGCTTGAAAAACTCATAATCATCAGGATAATCCAAAGTCAATCTATAATCTGGTCTTTTTAAATCATCTGGTATTTCAATATCTAAGACATTAAAGAGAGCAGTATCAGTAAAGTACTTCCCCCATACTTCAGTGTTAGTTCCTTTTTTTATCTCACAAACCTTTTGCATTGCTTCAACCTTTAATCCATACAAGAAAAAGCCATGAGGCAGCTCTAATGAGCGTATTAAATCAGCGTTTGTTTGTTTATATTTATCTATTGTTATATCAATATATTCTAAGGAGACTAACGGGCAGTCTGCCGTAATATTAAGCGCATATTCCACATTATAGTATTTTGACGCTTCGTATAAACGTTGTATAACATCTTCTTCTGAACCACGAAAAACCTTAATGCCTTCTTCACTTGCAATCTCTACTAAGATATTGTCCTGTTGATTCGTTGAAGTACATATAATTATATCGTCAATAGATGGGCATTGTTTTAAACGATCAATCATCCATCTTATAATCTGTCTGCCATTGATTTCTAATGTTAATTTTTTGGCAAGACGGGTTGATTTCATTCTGGCAGTGATAAGAAAACCGATTCTCATGAAGACACCCTATTAATCTTTTTTGTTATATCCATATCAGCATCAACTATTGAAACTAAATGTTTTTTAAGCAATACTTGGCCTTTATTCACATCCTGAGAAAACTGCCTGGCAACGTTATTTATAACCTCAACTTGTGATAGGTCTGCTTTCTGTCCAGTTCGCTTAAAATCTATCATATCAAGAGAAAAGATTTCATCTTTTTTAATATTTCTATTAAGTATAGCTGCTTTTTTCATTGGACCGTAAATGCAATATTGTAATTCTGCCTGGTTCAAAGTCAGCTCACCGCTGCCCATACATTCTTCAATAATCTTACTTTTTTCGCATAACCTATTAAACATCTCTATACTAATTGCGGCTGACCAGTCAGCCTTTTCCACTCCATAATCTATAGTCACATGCTTTTCAACATAATCCATCCCATGGGACGCGCCCAATAGTGTTATTAGAAGATTATTTGGTTCATTCCAAGCAGTATGGTCTGCATAACCATGTTGAAAATCTTTATATATACCCATTATAGTTCTTATTTTTCTGAAATTAATATCAGAATAGTTTGTAGGATAATTCTGAAAACCGTGCATCAATACGGTATTTTTATGATTTAAGCAATTTATTGCCTTATCATATTCTTCAAAAGTAGAACCACCTACGCCTAAAAATATTTTTGTCTGTTGTAAGACATATTCCTTTAATTTATCAAATAATTTTACGTCATTGAGACTAACAGAATGAATCTCAACATATTCAGGCTTATATCTCATACCAAATTCAATGGCATCCATATCGTTAAACAAGATCATTAGCTGTTTATTACTGTCAACGATTATATCAAGAATTTCTATCCATTGCTCAGCGGTTAAAAGCCAATCCTTAAGCTGCAGATATAAGGGATGATCTGAGTTCATATATTCGTCAAGATTCATTGTAATATGAACCTTAATTATATCAGCCATTGAATACATGGCAATGGATTTAACTAATCTTCTAAAATAGGCAAAATCACCTTGATGATGCCATGCTGTTTCTGCAATTAATTTCATTACACAAAACCTGTTATATCAGAATTAGCCTTCTTGTAGTCATCTATTCGTCCAATATCGAGCCAATATTCATGAATGGGAAAAGCAACTGTTGCTTTATTATCGTCAATTATCATTCTAAATAAATCAGGCATATCAAGCGGCTCATATTTTGGTATAAATTTTAATACATCTGGGTCAAATATATAAATTCCAGCATTTATAAAAAATCTATGTATTGGTTTCTCATCAATACATTTAATTTTATTGCCGTTAACACATACAACTCCATAGGGAACTGTAAAATCGTACTCCTTTACACACATAGTTGCGTAAGCATTGTGTTCAAAATGAAAATTGATTAACTCCTGAAAGTTCAGTTCAGTCATTATATCACCATTCATTACAAATATTGGTGTTGTAGGAACCTCGGGTAAAAGAGATAGGGCACCGGCAGTACCCATTTTTTTTTCTTCTCTTAAATATTCTATTTGTACATTCCATATTGAACCGTCACCAAAATAATCTTCTATCAAGTCAGATTTATAATTAACAGAAATGTAAAACTTATTAAAACCATAATTAATACAATTAATTATAATATTTTCTAAAATAGGTCTCTCTCCAACCTTTAAAAGTGGTTTAGGTACAGTTTCAGTTAATGGCCTCAAACGATTTCCTAAACCACCAGCCATAATAACCATCCAACTGTTATGTTTGTCAATTTTTAAATGTTCATCATAATATTCAACGCTTGCTAATATACCATCTTTATCAACAATGGGCAGATGCATTAGATTTGTCTTAATAAAAAAATTATCTATTTTCCCCTTATTATCTCCTAAAAAAGCGGTTGTTGGTTTATTATTCATAATAAAACTAACAGGGTCTTCAAGATTCACATGATTTAATAAGCCCTTTCTAAAATCACTTTGAGTTACTATTCCTAATAGCCTCCTGTCTCCGTCAACTATAATGGCAATATGAAGCGGACTATTGTCAATAACATGTTTTGCCTCTTTAACAGTTACGGTTGGAGGTAATAATGATTCTCTCCAGTTTTTGCTCATATTTTATAATCAAAAAAAGTCTTTTGTAATATGTCCGATAAGGGATGAGTCTTAAGAACCTCAACAATCTTATCGCTTACATTTCCATCTCCATAGGGATTTTTCATATTTTCCAAAGAATCCTTAAATTCTTCTGAAAGTGCCTTACTTATTGCTTTAATAATAAACTCTCTCTCACATTTCTGAACATCTATTATATTCCTTCCTCGCACCCTTCCTTTTTGTCTGTTGCCAATATTAACAACAGGCAATTTGAAAGAAGGAGCCTCTATTAAACCACTAGAAGAGTTACCAACCATTAAATCTGAATGCTTAAGCAGAGAAAGGTATCTTAATTGTCCCAACGATTTAAAAACCTTACCCCTATTTTCGGTTTCACCCACAAAATTCTTTATCCTCTCAATTATAATCCTACCTTCATTATCTGCATTAGGGAAGGTAAATATCCAATATATATCTGTAAAAATTTTTAGAGCTTTTAATAGCTCAAAAATATGTGATTCAGATAAGCCCTTTTCAAGTGTTACAGGATGATAAGTAACTATCCCTAATCTCTTATCCTCTGGAATATCTAATTCTACTAATAACTGTTTTTTTTTAATTAATTTAAGTCTATTAATATTATCTATACCAGGCGCTCCGTAACAAAACACCCTATCAGGGGGTTCTCCCATCTGAATAACCCTATTTCTATATGTTTCAGTTGAAGTGAAATGAATATGGCTCATCTTAGTAATAGCATGTCTAATAGACTCGTCAATTGCACCCTCAGAGCTTTCCCCTCCGTGAATATGGGCAATAGGAAATCTAAAAGGCAGGGCTGCTGTAACTGCTGAAAATATCTCAAATCTATCGCCTAGTACCACCAGTAAATTGGGCTTAAGCCTTTCATAAGCCTTTGCAAACCCTATTATACCAACTCCCATTGATGTTGCTATTGCTGGCTCGCTATCTGAGGAAAGGAGCATATCAACCCTTTCAGCGATTGAAAAACCATCCTTTTCAATCTCTCTAACAGTCATACCAAATTCATGCGAAAGGTGCATGCCTGTTACTATAAGCTGAAGTTGTAGCTCTGGAACATCATTTACACCTTTAATAATCCAATAAAGCAGTCCATATTCGGCTCTTGTACCTGTAACAATTGCTATTTTACGCATTAGATTTCAATTAATTCATCTTCATTAAAATCTCTTACTGCCTTTCTGCCTATTACATTATCCCACAGCATAGGGCTTATACCTGTGCCAGGTCTTTTTGCAGCAATATTATACTCTGTAAATACTTCTGATTTAGTTATACATCTATCTGCGACAATGCTCTTTCTTGCAATAGGTTTGTTTTTTAATTCAGATACAGATGGTTTTTTAATCCCATTACCTAATGCTTTTTCAATATTTCTAATAGAATTAACCATGTTCTTTAATTCATCTGGTATAAGCGAGGCTTTGTGATCAGGCCCTTGCATATTCCTATCAAGTGTAAAATGCTTCTCAATAACACACGCACCTAAAGCAGCTGCAGCTATTGGGATCTCAATTCCTGATGTATGATCAGAATAGCCGACTTTTACCTTAAAGGTATCCCTTATAGTTAACATTGCCTGAAGGTTTACATCTTCAAACGGTGTGGGATACTCAGTATTGCAGTGTAAAACGATTATATCTCCTTTTTCAGTTCCAGCTTCCATAAGTATATCTAAGACATCCTCTATTTCCCCTAAATCAGCCATGCCAGTTGATAATATAATTTTCTTTCTTAATGCCCCTATACTTTTTAAATATGGGAGATTTGTTATCTCTCCTGATGGTATCTTGAATATATCAAGCCCAAGGTCATACAATAGATTAATGCTGTCCAAATCAAATGGAGTCGAAAGAAAGATAATCCCTTTATCATTACAATAGGACATTAGCTCTTTATGAGCGCTATGATTTAGCTCAAGCTTCCTTATCATTTCAAGCTGCGAATCTTCAGGATTAGTTGTTGCTTCTTGATAGGAAGCCTTGGGGGCAAAAGAACTAACAAACTTTTCAGCCTTGAAGGTCTGAAACTTAATAGCATCAGCCCCTGCATCTACGGCACAGTCAACAAGTCTTTTTGCTATGTCTATTGAACCATTATGATTTACACCTGCCTCAGCTATAATAAATATCTTCATTTAGATAGCAACCCTCCAACAAAAAACCTAATTAATTGTCTTTCTCCATTTTGAGCAATTTGCATTTTTAGCTTTTATTTAACCTTATTAGTTTTTGTTAAGACAATATCTTAAACTTTAATAGCAATATCTATATTTCAATTAATATACTATTTTGAAATTTTAGCTTTGGATTTCCAAAACAATGGTATTTATTAGATATATTTTTTTGTGAACTAATAAAAATATGCGTAATATTATAACTTTGCAAGTATTTTTTAATAATATAAGCATTTTCTTCAGTACAAGTACCCACACTAATTCCATGAGAGTCACCATCTCCATTCTTAAGTTGGTGCCCACCCAGTCGTCTATAGACAGTATTTCGTGAAAAATTACCACGTGCAGGCAATGCAAATAATAAAGATACACCCGGGTCTACAATGTTTAAAATAAAAGCATCGTAAGGTACAATTTTTTCAATCATCCTTCCAAGTTTAATATCAGCATGGGTTGTATAAGGACCTTTAGCGGTATAATTCATTATATTCATAGGAAAATCTTGAAGAAATGAATTGATAATCCATAATAATCCTAATAAAATATTTATCCCTAATTTCATAGTTTGAGATAGTGTAATATTTTGTTTTACCAAATCTGATAAAAGACCTGCGCCAATAGCAAGAAGTGCAATAATACTAAAGCTTCCATAAGAACTTCCTTTATTGAACAAACCATCTACTATAATTGCATTCAATCCCCAAGAAATAAATATAACCGCTTGTCCATACTTCCAGTAACCATTCTTTCCAATAATAGCAATATATATAAACACAAAAAACAAAGGCCATGTAATAGTATAAAAGTTAGTCAACATATAAAAAACATTATATAAAAAACTTGACATATCGTTACTCATTGGTATAGCAGGAGAATTTGTAGCACCAAATACTGTGAAATAGTAATAAATAATTGTTAAAACAAGAGGGCAGAGAGCTATTAAAAAATAGTACGTAAAGAGATTTTTAAATTTGAATTTTATATGATGAAGAAAAGCATATAAAAGTGGTAAACAAAAAACAATTGCTACCATTGGTTGGGTAACAAAAGCAGCTGAAAAAAAAATAGAGGAAATAAGCAAGGGAAAATTTAAACCTTTTTCCTTTGAATCATCTAAAAAAACCATCAAAGAATAAAGACATAATGTATAGGCAAGCATTTCTTGAAGTTGCCCACCAGTGAATCCACGTGCTGAAAGAGTGGCATTGCATACAATAAACAATAGAGGCCAAAAAGGAGAAATTTTAATTTTTTTTGAAAAGTAAAAAATCGACAAAATGAAAACAATATAACACAGAATCCAAGTAATAAAAAGACCATCAGACCCCCTTAAATTGAGTATTGCACATATAAAATAACCTAATGAGGCAATACCTGCAGGATATCTGATTTGGAATATCTCATTAAAATAACCTGTTGGAGCACTGAATAAAAATTTTCCTTGTAATAAAAAACCTATAAATTCTGATACACTAATAATATCAGCGTCTGGTACACCTGGATAAAAAAGATATAGGATAATTGGAAAAAGTAAGATAATAAAAGACAATTTTATATATTTTTCTATATTGCTAAATTTTGTTATAATTTCATCAAAATGTTTAAAAGGTATTTTAATTATATATCTAATACATAAAACAGACATTATTATATGTATACAAAAAAAGTTACTAGGGCCAATGAAACGTTGAATACCAGTAGTTATTAATACTAACATTATTATTATTATAAAACAAAGATTTTTCATCAAATTATCATAAAAACTTTTAAAACTATATAGCCACTGAAAGCATTGCGTTAATACTACTCCAATAACAATGAAATCACCAAAATAAAATAATATAGTAAAAATTGAATCATAATTATATTTATAAATAAGTCGTGAAATTAAAGACAAAGATACTAAAAAACATGCTGTCCACTTAAGTATATAAAATTTACCTTCTATAGTATTATTTAATAAATAAACTTTGGCGTATAAATAAAATAACATTAAAAAGATAAATAAATTTGTGTAATTCAGATACGCTACTTCTATCAAAACATCCTCATGGTGAGATTTTAAAGAAAATATTAAAAAAGCGCTTGGGAGAGTAAGTAAAATAGAAACATATGAAATATATTGATGCTTTTTGAATCCATAATAAATATTAACTAATGGAAAAATAGATAAAATAATAAGCAATAACCATGAACCATATAAAAAAATCTTTTTAAAAAAAAGATATTCTTGAAATATTCTAATATTAATTAAATCAAATTTAAATGAATATAGATAATATCTTATAAATACGAAAAGATGTTCTAAAAACTCCATTTATTTTATCCTATCAAATACCGAGATATATATCCATTTTTAGTTAAGCTTGCTCAAAAACAATTAATTTCTTATTACTCAATAGTTTGATGATACCTTTCATTACCATAAATATCCTCATTTAGCTGGCAACCCCTTTACGATAATATCGTCTGATATATCATTTATAACTAAAGCTCTAGCAGCTATGGTTGCCTTATTCCCTACTTTAATTCCTTGAATTATGGTAGCACCAACCCCAACAAATGTTCCTTCACCAATAACACACCCACCACAGACTATTGCTCCAGGACATATATGTACATGTGCACCTATCTTAGAATCATGCTCTATTATAGCCGCAGTATTTATAATTGAATTTTCTCCAATAAATACATTTGGACCAACAATAGCTCCTGCCATTATCTGAGCTCCTTCTTCAATAACCGCACTTTCTGAAATAATCGATTTTGGATGTATCAAAGTAGGAACTGCAAAACCAACATTTTTAACCTTTTCATATAACAATATCCTCTTCTTGTTGTATCTTACACTTCCTACTCCAATACAGGCATTTCTTATTCCATTTAAATGTAACTGCAAAAGCATTTCATCATCACCTATTACAGCTACACCATAAACCATTACTCCAGCGTCAAGCTGTGAGTCTACAATCCCAACAATTTCGTATAGACCTAAAGTCCTTATAAAGTCTATTAGAACCCTTGCATGCCCCCCCCCTCCAAGTATTACGATTTTTTGCATCGGTGTATTTTTATTTTTGAAGAAAGACTTATTTTTAACTAAGAATAATACTCCAAAAAACTTACGACTAATACCGTTCGGCATAATCAATGTGTCCGTAACATAAGTTTAATAGTATCAGGAGTAAATGAATCCATAAAGACGTTTCTGATTGTGGTAAACCAATGGATTCCTATTTTCCAGTATCGTTGTAATTTTTTACCTACTAACGATACTAAGCCGCACACATATTGATTTACTAAACAAAATTTACTGTCAGATATAATCTGTATAATTTTCAGTTGATTTATTTTCTATATCTATTATTTGCTTGTTATTAAAGTTCACATCTCCATTTGCAATATAATAGGAATAAATAACTAATCATATATAAAATAAACTGTATTTAAATTCTATTGGGTCATATCTCATTAAATGATTCCGTTCATAGTTCTTTTTAGAAAACGGCATATTAACTCTACCTACTAATGGTAGGCAATAACATGATTACTTCATAAGTCTTTAAATCAAATCTATTTGTCAATAAAATAAATTGTTCTCCCATGGTATCAAATATTATCATACGATACTCTTTACCATGCACAATAAAATAAGCCCTTTTTTCTCAAATCTCATAAAATAAATTAAAGCAAATATATCCTCTATCTAATATAAACGTAATACCTGTCTCGATCATTTACATAAGGATTTTTTTCTCAGACCTATTTGCCTCTGTACTGATAAAATTAATTGGAATCATACGATTTATTTTAAAAGATAAATGAAGTTTGATAGCATTAACTCTTTTTTTATAAAAAAACCATAATATAGTTTTAATGGCTGGAAATATGGAACCATCCGTACAAACAATTTTACACAATGCTTTAATTTCTGCTACGTTAAAAAAATTAGTTTTTCCAATAACTTGCAAACAACATTTCAATATATAGATGGTTTATATCGGATAAAAGCATCAGAATACATAGATTTGGAGGAGTTAACTAAACATAGCTCTCTTGTTAATATTGCAATCTTTATATCTGTTACAAGTAAACTAATGCTCTTTATATCATTTAATATTGCATATAATATATTAATTTCAAAATTGTAAAAACAACGCTTATATGTTGTAAAATCATCTTTAACTTTTCCTGCCTCTTACATTATTAACTGTATAACAGGTTCTATAATTTCACCAAAAACTGTTTTTCCCTTTTTTTCATTACAAACATCCTTTTTAATATTTTATTATACAATATTTTTAAAATTTATACCGAACGGTATTGACTTACGACACAAGCATAAAATATTCCTTAATATTTTCCACCACAAAGTTTATTTCATTATCACTAATCCCTACACTGCATGGAAGATTTATACAACATTCATAAGCATCAATAGATTTATCAATATTGTATATTATCTCATTTTTATACATAGGTAAAGTATGTATCAATTTCCATATAGGTCTAACATATACATATTTTGATAATAAAAAGTCAATCAGATTATTTTTATGGTGTTTTGAGGTTTTAATAGTATAAAACCAGAAATTACTTTTTACAAAATCCTTTTCCCAAAGCAATGATACTTCGTCTATATCTGACAGTAACTCTTTATATAAGGCTGCATTATCCCTTTTTATTTTAATAAATGCATCTATTCTTTCCATTTGAGCAACCCCCATAGCAGCTTGAATATTGGTCAATCTGTAATTGTATCCAATATCATCGTGGTAGTATTCAATGGAGTCCCTCTTTGCCTGCGTAGATAGATGTCTGACCTTCTCAGCTAACTGATTATCGTCTGTAACTACCATACCCCCTCCACCTGTTGTAATCAATTTATTGCCATTAAAAGAAAAACACCCTACTTTACCAAAGGTGCCAGTCTTTTTACCCTTGTATTCAGAACCAAGACTTTCTGTGGCATCCTCTATAATGTCAATATTACGATCAATACATAGCCTAATTAAATTATCCATTTCAGCAGGATGGCCAAATACATGGACAGGTATTATTGCCTTTACCCTTCTGCCTGTGTATTTGTTATAAGTATATCCGCAGCTTCTTTGCTCACAGTATGAGTGTATAAATTGGCTGACTTTATCTACGTCAATACATAATGTTTCATCGCAGTCCATAAAAACAGGGTTAGCACCACAATACTTAACTACATTAACTGGAGCTATAAAGGTAAGACTAGGTACTATAACCTCGTCGTTTTCTACAACCCCGCAGGCAAACAGCCCAAGATGAAGGGCAGAAGTACCGTTTACTACTGCAACTGCAAATTTTACTCCTAAATATTGTGCAACCATCTGTTCAAATTTCTCTACATAAGCTCCAACAGAGGATACCCATCCTGTATCTAAACATTCTTTTATATACTTCCATTCATTGCCTGAGATTTCAGGCTCAGAAAGAGGAATAGTTCGTTTTTTAATATAGTTTGACATAAATATCAATATTTATATTACTAACTCTTGCATTTTAACTAACTTATAGTAAAATCCATTCTTCTTCATAAGTTCACTGTGTGTCCCTTGTTCAACAATATTTCCTGAGTTTAGGACTATAACATTATCTGAAGAAAATACCGTGGAAAGACGATGAGCAATTGTAATTACCGTTCTACCCTGACTTATTTCATCAAGGGCATCTTGAACAATCCTTTCAGACTCAGTATCAAGAGATGAAGTAGCTTCATCAAATATAAGGATTTGTGGATTAATAATAATCGCCCGTGCAATAGCAACCCTCTGCTTCTGTCCTCCTGACAGCAAAACACCGCGATCGCCTACCAATGTATCATACCCATTAGGAAATTGCTGGATGAACTCATGAGCGTGAGCTTTATAAGCAGCCTGTTCGATTTCATCTTGAGTAGCATCAGGTCTAGCAAAAGCAATATTTGCCCCTATTGTATCGTTAAAAAGAAAAACATCTTGAGATACAACACCAATCCACCTACGCCATGAATTTATATCAAATTCCTTTAAATCTATACCATCTATAAGAATTTGTCCTTCTTGAGGGTCGTAAAATCGAAGCAAAAGTTCTGTAATGGTGGATTTACCTGCTCCAGAAGGACCAACAACCCCGGTTTTTTTTCCAACTGGAATATGAAAATTAATATTATCTAAAACAAGGTTTTTTTTAGAATTATATCTGAATGTTACATTCTTAAATTCGATACCTTCTGTTGTTCCAGAAAAAACTTTTGTACCACTTCTTACATACTCTTTGTCAATAGGGCTAAGAAACTTCAATACCTCTCTATAACTAGTAATATCTCCTATAATATTCACCCTCTTTTGGTTAATTCCATTAGCTTCGGATGATATTCTTTGAAAAATTATTGTAAAAATGGCAAGACCAGGTAGTCCTATATTATTAGGCCCAACAAACAAATAAGAACCAATTATAATAATACACGCTAATGCCATAATAGCCATTAATTCATAATAAGGGGCTGTAGAGCCGCGCAGTATTCCAATTCTATAGCTGGCTTGATTAAAAAAGTCAATCTCGTTTTCAAATCTTTTTATTTCATCTTTTTCCTTAGAAAAAAGACGTATAACCTTCATAGCTGCAATTAACTCAATTGACTCACTAGTGAATCTTGTATGAGCTATAGTATACTCTTTACCTCTGCGCTCAGCCATATGCATATGCTTTTTTAGTAACACAGAAATTATGATAGCCAATACAATTGACAATAAGACCATTTTCCATGATAATATCAAACCCATTGTAAGAAATATTAAAATATTTAAAAACTGTGGGATAGCCAAAAACACAAAATTACTCAACATTCCTAAAGAATTACAGAAACTTGCACATATAGTATGATAATCACCTGCTTTTCTATTATAATAATACCCCATACCAACATTCATTAGCTGCTCATAACATTTTATGCGAAAGTATTTGATACTTATTATTGTAAGCCTAGATGAGGCTACAAGACTAGCAACCTGACATATTGATTTTACTATAAAAATAGCAATCAGCAATACGGCAATAATCCGCAATTTCTCAGATAAATTTAATCCAGAAAAAGCAAGTAATATTTTATCAAAAGGAAAAGGCATGTTTTTTTTGCTTAAAATCTGAGTATCACTCATGATTGGGATAATAAATGAAATACTTAAACCAGCCATAAAAGAGCTGCCGATACTTGAGGA
Source organism: Candidatus Magnetomicrobium cryptolimnococcus (assembly GCA_018606805.1). Classification (GTDB taxonomy): domain Bacteria; phylum Nitrospirota; class Thermodesulfovibrionia; order Thermodesulfovibrionales; family Magnetobacteriaceae; genus Magnetomicrobium; species Magnetomicrobium cryptolimnococcus. The sequence goes on along the minus strand of JAGYWI010000011.1, from coordinate 34,013 downwards.
AATCGTTATTATTATAAGTCCCCAATGGTGTAACAAAAAACGAAAATTTTTTAAAATCTGTAAAAAACTATAATCCATTAAGTAAGACCTTGACTCTGAGTCCACGATAATTTATGCACTATTTCAGGTACAGTTAGTCTCTTTGTTGGTTCATACTTTTTTCTGTAAAAAATTGTTGGGTTATAACTTCCATCTTCCTCAATCCAATCGATTCCTTCTGAACTTGCAAAGGCAAACTTAGGATTATTAAATTGCATTTTTGAAATCCCAACAAATCCAATAACAAAAACATAATCACAACTTGCACGACAATCCCGTAAAGCTGAACTTGCGCTGCCAGCTACACCAAGATAGTCACATACAATCTCTCTTATTGATAAATCAGGCTTGACTAATCTGACATTGATTCCTTTTTTTAACAGATAATCATGCAACTGATATGGCCACTGGCCAGTTTCATCAGGATGAAGCCTCAAGTCAATATTATCTGCATCTGCCTGTGTAATCACAGTTTGAAAATCACGATAATAAAGCAATAGCTCCCTGTCTGTTATCCTTTTACTACCAACAAAATTACTCAAAGGTGATAAAATCCTTCTTTTGCCCTTTTTGCCCGACTTACATCGACACATACCACTCGATGGATACTGAGCTACAAAAATTTCTGGACTTTTAAATAGTGCTTTATGGGCTTTTGCTTCCATTTCATCAAAAAAAATTATAGCATCACAACGCCCTGAACCTAATTGAGTAATTTCATCATATGGTCCTAAACGAAAGGTTTTACCAACCATTAAAAATGGTAAAACAATCCGATTAATATAGGTATTGTATTTTTTTCGGATAATAATTATTTCTTTTCGTAAAAAATTATATATAATCGACATATTATTAATGTCATGAAATAGCTTCCTAAGCCCTTTTTTTAAAATAACAAACTTACTCTCTGGTTTTAATTTTTTTATTATGAGAGGATATTCAACTATTTCAGCGCCAAAAAGTAATTTTTTAACCATATCCTCATTATACATAAATAAATAAGTTATATTGTGCCACATACAAATAGAGATAGCATGTTCCGAAAGAATGTAGTCAAAGATATACCTTTCAATAATCTGCATTTCGCCCATAGTAAGCCAAAAATCAAAATTATATTTTCTAAGTGTCTTTATCTGTTCTTTCATAAAAAAATGTATATTCAGAAATTGTCTGTAATCTGGTGTTATTATAAAGTCTTCTATGGCTTTTTCTTTTTTTAGTGAACTTAATATTTCCAATGTCCCAGTAGGCATTGAAAAATTGAATAACATAACGACTGTATTAAATTGATTAGATAGTGGACCAATAAATGGTAATATTATTTCCTTGAACGTGCGAGCGGTCCAAGTTATCAATAGTTTTTTCTTAATCATTGATTTAAATCTTTAATTGTCCTTTTTTTTACTAAAAAAATTAATCCATTCAGCTGATGCATTATTAATAAAAAATATTTTCAGCTCTTCATCAGCTTCTTTGAATAACTTATTAATTTCAGTATGTGGTAAATCGGTCATATTAACAGGAATTTGATCTAACGCCATATCCTGATTAATATAACGATTATAAAAATCCTCGTCATCCTTAAGATGCCCAGTTTGTTTACACCAATCATACAACTCTGAACCTGGAAATGGAACACAGCCAAAAATTTTAAATGAACGAAATTCTCCGTATGAAATAACCTTTATTAGATTAATTGTATCTCTAAGTGTTTCTTTATTATCACCTGGCTGACCAAACATAAATGCATAATCACAATATATACCGCTTTCTCTAGTAATCCTTATTGCATCGTAAATCTGTGATATTGTGGTTTTTTTAGACATATTATCCAAAATTTTTTGATTTCCTGATTCTAATCCATAAAAAATTGCTATACACCCGGCTTCTTTTAACATACGGAGAATTTCAGGTGTAACAACATTGACTCTGCCATATATATTGAATTTTATCTTTAACCCTCTACTTACAATACCATCACATATTTCAGAAATTCTCTTCTTATTAATCATTGTCAAGTCATCAGCAATATAAAACCCATTCAATTTATACCTATCGATTAGATATACCATTTCATCTAATATATCATCTACTGGTCTTAAGCGAAAAGCAGTTGGCCGATAGCAAAAATTACAGGAATAAGGACAGCCCCTCCCTGTTGATATAGGCAGCACCCTATCATTAGATTCAAATGGGTAAAACTTAGGAGCTGTAATATATTTTTCAACCGGAAACAAATCAAAAGCAGGCCATCCAACCTCCTTTTTTGAAATATATTTAAATATTTGAGGCTTACCATTGCTGTAAAATTTACCTTCTACCATATAAGCAATACCTTCTACGCCTTCTAAATTACGTTCTCCAGCTAAAGCTGACATCAATTTAGGGATAGTCAGTTCAGCCTCCCCAAGTACAGCAATATCAGCACCAGTCCTACGAAGAACAAACTCTGGGATTGGGCTTGGTAAAGCACCTCCCAAAATAATAGTAGAGTTACAAACCAAGGCACGAATGATCCTACATAAACGCTCAACTTCTCGAAACATAGGATACATTGCACCTATACAAAAGACTTTAACCTTGCTTTCTACTAAAATTTTAGCAATTTCAATATCATCATATGACCATATATCACAAGACATAACATGAATTTTTATCCCACACATCTTCATAGCTGTAGCAACATAAGCCTTGCCTAACCCAAAAAACTTCTTTCTATAATAATCATTAGGCGTAATCAGCATCACCTCTAAGTCTTTTAGATTTGGATAATCTATATCCTCGATTATTTTTTTATCAAACTTATCATCAAATCTCATCTATATGCTTTTAGCTCCATCTAAAAATTTAATTTGTGATCTCGTAGGTATTTTTGAAGCGACATATAATTCCCTACAATTTCTTCTTGTGTCATACCTTCTCCAAATGGAGTATTTTTTTTATATTCAAATACCATATCTCTTTTCTCATTTTCATCAAATCTACCAAATAGAGAAAATAATCTATCAAATGAAATATTTTTGTCAAATATCATTCCATATTTTTCAGGATTTTCAAACATATCCGAGCCTGGAACAGGAGTAAGAATAGAAAGTAGGACAGAAGATGGTTTAGTTTCTTCTATAAATTTAATGCTTTTCTCTAATATATCTTTTGGTTCTCCTGGAAGGCCTATAATAAGATTTAATCTTATTCCAATTTCATATTTTTTTAAATATCCCAAAAATATTTTTGCTTTTTCTATATTTAATCTTTTATTAATATTGTTTAATACATTTTGACACACGCTCTCTATTCCTATAGCCAAATCTACACAACCACACTGTTTAGCTAACTTAATAGTTTTCTCTGATACCCCATTAGCCCTGCAATTTCCCCTCCACTTAACACCAGTTTTTTCTATAGCAGTTAATGTTGCTGTTGAACATTTCTCATTAGCGTTAATAATATTATCGTCTTTTATAGCTAGAGCTTCAACCCCATATGATTGTTTTAAATATTCTATTTCTTTAATAATCAATTCGGGCAATCTAAATACAATTTTTGATTGAATCAAATTAGCACAAAAACTACAATTAAATGGACATCCCCTAGAGAATAATACTGATGTGGATTTTAAATCCATATATTCTCCATTAAGAAGACCTGTATCTACTATTGCTTTGCGAGGCAAATATCCCCTATCAGGATGAGGGAATTTATTAAAATCAAGTGTTCTTTCCTCTACATAAATTTCTTTTAAAGTCGTTGCTTTAATATCTTTTATTATTTCTAATATAATATCTTCACCATTACCCAAAGCAATAGAATCGAAATATTTTAAACTTTCTTTTGGATAAATATTAATATGTATTCCACCAGCAATATGTTTAGATTGCGGAAATAATAGTCTTATTTCTTGAACAGTTCTTATAGTCTCCAAATATTCTATAGTTGCTACAGAATAAAAATAAACATCTTTTTCAGGTATATAATAATTAATATCACTTTTCTTTATTCCTCTTAAATCTATTATAGATAGATCAACATCTGATCTAAAATATTGTGCAATTATTGTTAACAAATATAATGCGTTTATAGGTTGATTCCTAAACGGTTTATAATTATGGAGATCACACGGAATAACAAATCCTATCTTTAATACATTCATTTAATTACTCCAATTGTATAATCTTAAAATAAAATTAGACAATCTCAGGTCACCGAATTTTTCTTAAACATATCATTTATTTTTAAACTTACTTAAAAACCTTTCTTTTTTGTTATTTGTGATTTTTTGATACAATTAGGAGCTACGCGGTTGATTTGTCCTTATCAACATTATAATTTTTATTATATACTTTTCAATGAAGTAATATAATTTTCCATCTTCTTCTTAGGAAAGTTAGAGTATGCAATATGTTGCATTTCTACTCTTTTATCAGCAGGAAAATCTTCAGAGTCTAAAACAGGTCGCTTTTGTTTACCATACATTAACCAATCATTTGAGAGTATTCTCATTCCATATTCATTTCTCAATGCCATCTCTCTTAATTCTGTACCTGGAAACGGAGTTGCTATAGGAAAAGTTATTGTATATGGTTCCAATTCTTGTCCGAGTTCAATTGCTTTATATACAGACTCTTCTGTTTCTCCAGGGAGTCCTATTATAAAAGGCGTAGCAGGTACTATCCCAACATTTTTCACTACCTTAACCGCATATTTTGATTCTTCAACAGTTGTATTTTTTTTAATTATCTTCAAAGTGTTATCGTCCGCACTTTCTGTTCCAAAAAAAATATAATAGCATCCGGCAGACTTCATTTCTGTTGCAAGTTCAGGCGTCATACCTCTTGTTCTAGTACTGCAAGACCAAGATATTTTTTTATTAAGTCCCAATCTCTTCATTTCACTACTAAATTCTTTAAACCAGTTTATATTTAATATGAAGGTTTCATCACAAAACGCAATAGATTCACATCCATAATTATCAATATTATAAATTATCTCATTAATAACTGATCTAATAGTTCTCCTGCGTTGTATATCACCAAGTGACCTGCAACAAAAAACACATTTAAAAGGACACCCTCTACTTGTTATCATGGGAAGTTCTCTATTTGTCCTATGAGGATACATCCCTCCATATTTACTCAAGTTAAACTTTGACCACTCAGGAAATGGTAAATGTTCTATATCATTATGATAAAATAGCATATGTTTTTTATTATTGTATCTTGTTAATACTCCATGGACATTATCTAAATCCTCTATTTTAGTTGCTTCTACGATACTAAGCAGTAGAGACTCTCCCTCTCCAGATACAACAAAATCAAAAGATTCAAACTCTTCTAAACTTTCTTTCGCTATAGCAGTAACGTGTGGCCCCCCTGCAAATATCCAAATATTGGGATATTTTTCTCTAATAATACTCCCAAAATAACCTGCTATTTTAATTTGTTCAGTAAATGCAGTAAACCCAATAACCCTAGGTGAATCTTTGGCAATAATATCCATCAAAGAGTCAATACTATACTCTTCAGCTATCATATCAATATACTTTGCATTAATACCATGTTTTATAGCATACGATATAAGATAAGCAATACCAATATGAGGTGTCTCTTGGTTAGGAATATGCGGTTCTATTCGTTTTTTAACCGATAAAAACCTTTCTTCATGTCCATTATAACTTGGATTAACAAATAAAATATCTACTGACATCAATAATCCCCCACTTGAAAATCAACCATTAAGATTGACATAGTTAATTTATAGCTTAAACTTTAAATCCTTAGAAAATAAATATTTATTCAAACAATTTATATCCAACAAATTCATTAATTTTAAAAAAAAGATATAAAGTTTTAACCTTTTAAAGTTTCCCATTTGACAAAAAGTATCTTCTTTAAATTTCATGGTAAAGAGTACTTCAGTACCAATCACTCATAGTCATAAATATGAGTGATGATAAATCTGTACGTTCTGCTACTACCTCTTTTCCTTCAAGGTAATTATTTACAATTTCATTATAATATTCCAAGTTAAACAACTCTGGTGATAACAGTTCCATATATTTGCGCTTTTTCAGTTCAGCTTTTATAAAAGGAGTAAAGGATGATTGATAGATAAACTCTCCAGCATGGCTAAAATTAGGGTCAATATCGTAAAGATAAGAGTGAGGTCCCTTTTGTAGATGTATAGGATAGTCTATGGAATTAGAAAGTGTCCATTTTAGTGGATATTTAGGAGATCTCAATTCTAATCCCCTCCCCCAGGATTCGGGCATCTGGTATAAAAATGCCTGAATACGACTATCATAAAAAGGTAGATTCATTTCAAAGCCGTACTTATTGGCAGTAAAAGCTAATGAAGAAACCGTTCCACCCTGCCAATGAAAGAAATTATAAAGATATTGATAACAAGAATACAAAGACTGAGGTGTTATTTCGTTGGCAAAATTATCTATATACAATTCATTCATAGTAGAAGAATATAGCTCACTACCTTTTTCTGTAAATATTTTGGCGTTTTTGATTGACCAAAGCGGAAGCCTTTTGTCTCTTAAAAATAAACTAGCCATTAGCTGCTTCATACAATCTGATATATTGTCTGCTGATTTATCAAAACACTCATCATGTAAATCGCCCTTTAGAACTTTGTATACTATATCTTTATTATGTTCTCCTCTTAGAAGAGACTGTAAAAAGGTTGGACCAAAAAGATAAATACCCATTTTATCAGCATACTCACGAAATCCTAAGTCAGGATGATTTAATATAGTGGCATATTGAGCAAATCCAAAATTATGAGAGCCATCGCTAATTTCTCCACAAAAGACAGCTTTTCCTTTATGATATGTGGCAACATGCCTGGCAAGATCATCCCAAAAATACACTGACATACCAGACAACATATGTGATTTTAAAAAGGGACGCATTTGTTCTAAAAACTCAGGACCTCTTTGCCAATAATCATATTCAACAACATCCAATTGTACGCCGTAATAATCAGCAAAAGCCTTAGCTCTATCAAGTTCAAACTGATTAATTACACCTCTGCGTTTAGAAAAGTTCATTCGTCCTATTATGGCGTTAACCTTACTAGGACCGTGTATTTTTACAAGATGCGCCAGAATAGACGTAGAATCCCATCCAGAAGATAAATAAACAAGATTACCATATGGAGAGGAACGTTTCTCAATTGCATCTAATAAGATTTTAGAATATAGAGTTAATTCTTGATTACCATAATCGTTATTTGAATATGGTAAGTTAAAAGAAATTCTGTAAAAACTTAATTGACCATTTTTCCACGAAGCAATTTCTCCAACGTTCAGCCGCTTAACCCCTGAGTAAAGAGTTTGGCTTTTTCCCGGTCTAAAGCCGTAGATATAAAGGGAATGAGCCACTGCAACATGATCATACCCCACACCTCCTTGTGAACATGGGAGTAGACTTAGCTCTGTTGAAAAAATAGTTCCACCACCAATCTTTTGATAATACAAATCCATTTGACCATATTTATCATTGCAGATGTCTACTTCGTTTGCATTACTAATTTTTACTAAAATGTATCTTCCTTCAAGATTCTTTGAGTAATCATCTATAGAATGTTTAGATAAATAATCAGCAAATGCCTCTTCATTTTTGTTCAAAATAGATAGGCCACCATCATCTTGTCGTTTTCCTATAATATTGCCATTAAATATAGTGCAAGCAGAACCTTTATCGTTTATCGTTTTTACACCAAAGTCACCTTGGATTACCACATCTTGAGAAACATAAATATCTTCTAATTTATTGGACAAAACATGAGAGCGCTGTATTACCAAATCCTTTCCTATTATTATTCTAATACTCACTTTAAACTCCCCAATAATTTATATCATTAACTGTACATTTAATTTTCTACTAAAAAAATTACGGGTTTGATGTAAATCAAATTTCTGCATCATATTTTTATTAATACTTGCTATATCAGGATTTTTTCCAAGCCAGCATAGCGCTTCTTTTAGGGAGAACTTAGGATTGCCTATTTCAAAAAAGTGTGTGTATATTTTATCGAAAAGTTGAAGATCTTCCTCATAATCTAAAGTCAATCTAAGTTGAGGATCAAATTCATAATCAGCTTCAACATAATTAACACTAAAGTAGCGATCATTTTCCAAAAAATATTCTAAATATTCTGTGTTATTAGGTTGCTCTGCTTTTTCCACAATCGTCTGCAGTGCATTGATGGAAGCAATCTCTTTATGAGTCCCAAAAGGCATGTTTTTCATAAAAGTAACATCACAGGAATGATACAAGTGACTTTCAATTGCTTTATCTACCATTACCTCATCACATAAAAGAGCATCCCCTGTTACCCTTACAAAATGATCTATAGCAAAATATTTAGAAGCCTCTAAATATCTTAGCGCTACATTCTCTAAAGAACCACGGAAAGAATACACACCTTCTCTCTGTGCAATTTCAACCAATATATCATCAGAGGGATCTGTTGATGTGGCTAATATGACACAATCTACTTTTTTACACCTCTTCATTCGATTAATTACAAGAGCAATAGTTTCTTTTCCTGCAATTTTACGGGTTGCTTTGTTTGGCAAACGAGTCGAGGTACACCTAGCAACAATAATCCCTCCAATTTTAATCTTTATATTTGAAAACCTACAAATTTGCCCTTCTTTTGTATAATGAAGTAGTGGCTTATCAACAAGTGCCAAACTTGCAATTGGAACAGCATTCAAAGTATCTTTTCTATACTCAATATCATTTGGAGTTAAAATATAATCCTCATTAATATCTCTTGTAAAAACAGGGCTCTTTTTAAACATTTTTCTGTATTTTATCTCATCCTTACTCATCTGCCCAATTGGACACAGTAGAGGTGCCAATTTCTGCACTCTTTTTACAAATTCATAAAACTCATCCTTGTTAAGAGAGGAATGATAGTCAGTCCACTTATCATCCCTGCTTATCGTAACATGTTTTTCTATTATACAAGCACCTTTAGCTAATGCCATTAATGGTGCAATCTTAGCTTCTTCCATATCACCAGCAATATGATCTGAAAAACCAACCTTCACTCCATAGTGTGAATATTTATTGATAATATCGCTTATTTCTTCTAAAAAATGTGCTTCTAAAGAAGTTGGAAAAGTCTGCACACCAGTCATTAATACAACTTTATCCAACAAGCCTTTGCTTTTAAGAAAGTTTAAGAGGTTGCATATTTCTAATCGGTGTGCCCCACCAATACTGATAAATATTATTTTTTTTTCCTCTGCTACTTGAGCAATAAAATAACTATTCAGTAGGTCTTCAGAATGTATTTTAAATCCATCGACTTTTAATTCTTTTGCCAAATTGAAACTTGTTTTTCCATACACGTCAGAAATAATATAGAGTCCTTTTTCTCGAGCATAATCAACTGCATAAAACCATTGAGTTCTATTTAACTCTAACCTGCTAAAAATATCCCACGTCTTATCACCTTTTACAGAACGCTCTTCTTTCGTAAATATTTGAAACTTAATAAGCTTAGTGGAACTATCTGCTACACAATCAATTAACAGTTTAAGTCTTTCGAGATTACCATCATGTCCATTAGCAATTTCAGCAATAACATAACCATTTTCTGGAATCAACTGTTCATAGTTTATCATATCCTATCTCTTACTATCCTTAATTAATTCTTTAAGATTTTTTAATCTGTTAATCTGTTCTTCAGATAAATCCCTGACAAAATCTCCCCTACCATCTGCAATTCCATAAACTTGTGTGGGTAGCCATACATTATCCACAACTATTTCATTATTTTTGCCTAAAATACCACCAGAGATTAATGATTCATTATAAAGCAGCCGTCTGCCAAATTTTTTCTCTACAATGTTTTCTGTAGCCCACAATTTGTGAACTAATCCCTCGAAAGCTGCACTAACATCTAGCCGATAAACCTCAAGACCTCGCTCTTTGGCTAGTTCAATGGCGTCAGGATAAATGGTTCCCTTCCCAACATCTACAATAATCGCATGATCTGCCAAATTACTCACAATTTCTGGAGTAATGACTGGATTGCCTTGTGTTGTACCAATCAATATTTCTGCACCTCTAGCAGCTTCTTCATTGTTAGTAGTACCTATAACTGCAGCGGTAGTATATATAGGTTTTATATAATTAACTGCCTGCACAATTATGTCCAACACTTGTTTCGTTCTCCTGGTTATAGTAACATGTGCACCTCTTTCTACAAGCTTAAGGGCTAATTTAGCCCCTAAATTACCTGCCCCTAAAATTGTAACCTTAGCAGAACCAATTCCTTGTATAGAATTTTTAGTTATCTGTGTCAATAAGGCATCAACAGCATCAACAGATAAATCATTTCCTTTATAAACCCAAATCTTTGAACAGTGGATAGATTCACGCACTGCACGTTCCACATTGGCGGGTTCACCTGTCAAGGTCATCTTGCTTGATATCTTCTTTTCTGCGTCTACTAAAACATATTTAATATTACCATCAATTAACCGTGATATATCAACTGCTTGTTTCTGCGTATAAACAATTGCTCCACCCACTACCATAAGGGTAGTGTTTCTAATCGGCATAAAATAAATCCCATCGGGATCAATTTTAGCAGTATTTCCTATACAAAAACCTGATAATTTACCTTCTGTTTCAGATAGTTCAATAATATCTTGTACTAATTTTTTCGTCTTATTAATATATTCCATTTCTAAATAACATCCCATGTAATCGGATAATCTTCCTCTATATCTTTTGTAGCTTTTCTTCCAATAACTATATCCATATACTTAGGCAAAAGCCCACCACCTGGTCCTTTTACTGTTACCATATCCTTTGTAACAACTTGACCAGCTTTAATATTACAAATAGAGTAAATACTTTTTCGCTGCGTATTTAAGGTATCATATTCATTAGGTTGGATTCGCTTCATACCACCGCCAAGTATAAGAGGAATTCTTTTAGAAATAGATATTAATTCAGCAAACTCTTCAGGCTCAGAGGATAATATATGATCAGGACCTTCAAAGCTCCTGTCTAACGTAAAATGCCGCTCTATTAAATCAGCACCCAATGCTATGGCAGTGTGTGATACAAACAAACCAAAAGTATGATCAGAAAGACCAACAGGTACGTTGAAATATTTTTTAAGAGACTTCATAACATTTAGATTCATATCTTCAGGTGCTGCAGGGTACGAAGAATTACAATGAAGGAGCATCAAGTTTTGATTATTCTCTTTTACTACAGTTTCTACTGCCTCCTCAATCTGACCAAAGGTAGACATGCCAGTGGAAATAATCATCGGTTTACCGGTTTTAGCTACATATCTGATAAGAGGTAAATTGACTAAGTCCATAGAGGCAATTTTATAAATATTCACTCCTATGAATTCTAGAAAATCAACACTCTCGAAATCAAAAGGTGTGGAAAAAACCTCTATTTTTCTTTCCTTACCATATTCAAAAATCTCTTTTTGTTTGCTAAAAGGTAATGCAAGCCTATCAAACATATCAAACAGGGTTTCTTCTAAGCCGTTTACTGTTTCTGCATATCTGACAGCTTTAACTTTTTTTGAAATCCTGCCTGATGCCTTGAATGTCTGAAACTTAATTGCATCACAACCTACATTTACAGCCTCATCAATTAACTGCTTTGCAATACTAATACTCCCATTATGGTTTAGACCTGCTTCTGCTATTATATATGAGCGCTGTCCGTCCCCAATAGTTCTATTGTTAATACGTACATGATTATTTAGCTTACCTGAAGGGACTTGCCTAATAACCTGTGTATAGGAAGAGTCTTTGCCACATAAGATTGCAACTGTGTCAAATGCTTTGTGAAATAATATTTGGCTATCTGCATAGTTAAAATCTCCCCCTGTGCCTATTGAGTATAATTGTTGAAATTGACGTATGACAGAACGGGTCTTTGCAAGTTCTTCCTGATAACCTTTGTATTGTAAAGGATATACAAAATCTTCTTTGTTTGTATCGATATTTATTAATTTATTCCTGTTTATTAATCCAACTATTTCAATCTGTTCGGCAACTATCTGCGTTAATATTTCATTATCCATTGTATCTATCTCATCACCTTTAGAATAAGTTATTTCAGCAGTTAAATAAGTTTTTTCTATAGGTGACATATATACAGATAATTTTTTTGCTTCAGTAATGCGGTTAAAGAGAACCTCTTCAGAGTCATAATACAACCAATGAATATCCTTTGGTAAAATTTCTCTCTGGTCATATGCAAGATATACAGACCTTATCCCTCTAAATTGCAGTTTGCTTTCATAACCAAGATAATAAGATAATATATTAATAGGCAGGCATGAAATTATTATATCTTTATTATTAACCACTAATGGTTCTTTATCAGAAAAAATGATTTTGTCTATATTTTTATCACTATATATAATATCATTTACAGTATGATTTAAATATATTATGCCTCCGAGCTTTAAAATCTTTTCCCTTATACGTTCAAAAATACAACCTGTACCATATTTCGCAACTGCATTCCATTGATTATGATAAAATGGTGTAACCTTTTGACGAAACTGTATTCTTTTAGGTGCCCAGTCTGGAGCCATATCATCAGTGGAAATTCCCCATATTTTTTTTGGGTATTTCTCAAAAAACATATTCCTTAAAGTAGGTCCTACCTGGGCTTCTATGTATTCAGTATAATTTCGTGCCTTAGCTTTTTTTTCAAAAGATAATGACTTGATCTCTCCAAGAATTGTCTCCTTTAACTGTTTAGGATAGCGAGATATACTCTCCCAAGACAAAGGATAATCCCAATATTCATCAAAGTTTTTTCCTTTAACATTTTTACACCAAAATTCACCTTTAATAAACAGATCACCAAAGTTCTTTTCCCAAAACTTAGCCAATTCAATATCAGGCGTATGATAAATATGTGGACCTGTATCTACAAGGAAGTCATCCCATTTCCATGTACGACACATACCACCAACCATATTGTTCTTCTCATATACTTCTACAGCCCAGCCATTCTCAAGAAGTTTCCATGCAGCAATAAGCCCGCTCGGTCCAGCTCCTAAAATAATTGCCTTTTTTTTATTAGGATTCATATAAATTATAACTTTACTACTAATTGCCTAAAAGAATGTTAAAATTACTATATTATTCTTTTTTTGTTTGATTTCGTTATAGCCATGTATACTGGTATGAAATCATTATGATATGGAGATATTTTGCTTAATAAAGAAAGTTTTGATATTTTATTTGAAGACTGTGTTAAATAAACCAATATATCTCTTGCATTTCTTGAATACGGAATTTTCTTGATAATATTTGTAATATTTCCCATAATATTATCTTTTGAAAGATTGCCGTAGTTAATATAATATTTTATATTAATACAATCTTTCAGATAAGTCCAAAATGCCTGTTTTACTGTACTTTTGGCAATATCTTCATCAACACCATCCTTATCTACCAGAACCTTTGTTAAAATATTGCTAAATATATTATAAGAAGAATACCAGTTCTCACTTGTTATCCAGTCGTATGTATCAGGCAGAGAAAAGCGCCGAGAATGCACTTGACGAATTAAATAAAGACAATCAATAGTCTTTGATTTACCATTAGCAATAAAAATAAATGAATGAAGAAGTTCACCAAACGATCTATCTTTTATTATTGCATAAAACTTCGAATCATTACAAAACTCTTCAGTACGGTGCACAGAAAATTGAGGCACCCAATAATTCTTACTAAAATTAAATAACCTCTCTCTTGCTGATGTTTCAGTCCGATCATTTTTTTGTAACCAATAAGGTGAAACATCCTTTAGATTACCATAGACACCATCGTTTTCTAATGAAAGTACAATCCCCTTGCCCTGTGCTGTCCTATATTCTATATTACGCTCTAAAAAATCTGCACATTTTGTCAGTGAATTGGGAATAAGGAAATCATCGTCCCCAGTGAGAGCACAAAATTTTTCCTTGGCAATATTACCTAATTTACTAATAGTTTCTCTATCATTAAGAGTAGGCCAATGATAATAATGGATTTTTATTGTTTTTAAATCATCAATAGCCCTTTTAATTTTTTCAATGTGATCGTTAGTACTGGCATCTCCAATATATATTGGATGAAGACTATTTACTGATGCGTAATATTGCAACTGACGTATAAGAAAATCCGAACGGTTCATCGTTGGTATCAAAATTGATACTTTAATCATAAATTAACTCTTTTTTAGCATCTTGCTAAATTATTGACTTTATTATTATGAAATTAAACATTATATATAGAATCTTTATACATGGCTAAATTATTGCTTTGCCTAAACCATTTTATAGTTTCTTCTATACCATCATCAAAAGATGTTTTTGGACTCCAACCTGATAATCTTTTAATTAGAGAATTATCGCAAACCAATCTCTCCACCTCACTTTTTTGAGGTCTTAACCTGACATGCTCAGAAATTATCTTAGCCTCAGGATTAATCCGTTTAATTAAAGAGTTTGCCAGTTCACCTACCGATATTTCTGTTCCAGTGCCTATATTAATTACAGAACCAACAGCTTTATCAAGATTAGCCAGGGTAAGAAATCCTTCACATGTATCTCTTACAAAACATAAATCTCTTGTTGGTGTCAGACTGCCCAATTTAATTTCCTTTTTATCTCTTAAAAGTTGGGTAATAATACTGGGAATAACAGCTCTTGCAGACTGACGAGGACCATATGTATTAAAAGGTCTGGCTATTATTACTGGTACATCAAATGCCCTAAAAAAACTTTCGGCAATTGAATCGGCCCCTATCTTTGTAGCTGAGTAGGGTGACTGAGGCTGAAGGGGATGGCTTTCATCTATAGGAACATATTTTGCTGTACCATAGACCTCAGAGGTAGATGTTATGACTACTTTTTTTACATTAAAATCCTTACAGGCTTGAAGAACGTTTAATGTACCTCTAATATTAGTGTCTACGTATGAATCAGGTGAATGATATGAAAACGGTATACCTATAAGTGCTGCTAAGTGAAACACAGCATCTACACCTTCAACAGCCTTCCTAACACCATTTGGATCCCTTATGTCGCCAGTAAATATCTCAATCCCTTTAAGATTATCTTTCTTTAATGTGTCTAACCATCCCCAAAAGTTAAAAGAGTTATAATATACAAAAGCACGAACTATACATCCCTCTTCTATGAGCCTTTCTACAAGATGACTACCTATAAAACCACATGCTCCAGTTACGAGAACTTTTTTATAGCCTACTAACACATGTGCCTCTTTTGAGTATAAATATCAAAAATTTATTCATTCAGTATTCAACCTTAAATTATCTTGAAGTGCTTCATATTCTCTAATATCCGTACTAAGCTCATCTATTTCATTTTTTATAGTCTCATATTCTCTCGATTTTAGTTTGAGAAATTCATATGTAAGCTCTATCTTCTTTCTTAACCCCTTTGGAGTTATTATATAAGCATAAGCACACTTTTTTTGAGAACTCTTAAATCTATTCATTTTTATGTATCCCTTTTCTATCAACTCATTTAAGATATAATTAACCTTTCCTATGCTAAGATTTATTTCTTTAGCAATATATCTCTGGGATAATACGGAGTTATTTGATATGATTTTCAAAATTTTTAGATATGTGCCATCCATTAGGTTCAACCAACAACTGCTTTTATAACAAAACAATAATCATAGCTCTGCCTTCTCAGTTACATACACAATTCCCAAATTGTAACCAAGCAAATATTCTTTACTGGCACAGTATTATTAATTCACATGGCTTCTACATATTTTATACTTTACAAGAAGCCTATTTTGGTAAACAATATCTGTTAATACTTCTTTTTTATACAGAAGATATTTTTATAAGACAAGCGGTTATCTTCTTATAAAAAAACAAAACGACCCAATCTTGATTTACTAACAAACAGTTTTATTATACAATCTATCATTATTTTAATAAGGGATACACAGTATTTTTTATAAGAAATTAAACATATTAAGTTCATACTATGAACAGTATATAGGATATAGGATATATTGTCAAGCACTTTTGGCTCTGAAGTGTAATTATTTTAGAACCTCCTACTAAAGAATGTTGAATAAAGGCTTTTTAGAAATTTGACTTATTTCGGTATAGATTATCAATGGTGAACCACTAAAACTTTCATTGATAATCCTTAAAAATACCAACAACGGTACATGGCGCACTATCAATTTTATCAATTAATATTGGTGAAACAAATAATCCTTCAAGATATGAAATATCACCAGATAGTTTCATATCTTCTATAAGCAACACAGGGTGCCCCTCTGAGTATGGGTTTAAAAATGCTTTGTGAGCAAGCCTACCAATTTCTTTTTGCTGAAAAGCTGATATAGATATCCAATCAATACCTACTGCGCGAACACTCGGATAGCTTTGTCGTAACCACAGAGCTATATCTGGATGTAGACCCGGATTGTTTAAACTATAAATATTCTGTCCCCTAAAATTTTCCCAACCTGATACAAAAAGAATAATGTCGGTATCTATATCTATCCTATCCTTTATATGTTCAATTGTAATTATCTGACCAGGTTTAGCTATAATTTTTATCACTTGAGGGTTTTTAAAAAACCAAAAATCACAATCGTAATCACATACATTTTTGCCATCAAGAAAAAAATGAGCAGGACAGTCAACATGTGTTCCCCAATGATTTTCCATTCTTATCCAGAAAGTCTGACATGCATCTCCCTTATCTATTGACTTTATAGCTCCTATGCCAATATCTTTACTTATATTTCCATAAACTGGATTACTTAATAATAATTTATGAGATAAATATCGATTCAATGACCTTTTACCAATCTGTTGTATTTAGGAGTTATGCAGTTAAGTAAAAAATACTGTAAAATTAAGACATAATATAGCGTGAAATATATCTTTTTTTATAGTGCTAATCGTTTAACTGCATACCTCATAACAATATTGTAAACATATTATACATTTTCCTTTAAAAATTCCTGAATTACTTCTATCACATAATCACATTCTTCTGTCCCTATATCCTGATGAATACCTATATGAATCCCATTTAACCCAATAAATTCAGAGTTAGGGAAATCACCAAGTTTATAACCTAAAAAATTAAAACCAGGACATTGTGTTGGCATAGAAGAAAAAAGAGTTCTAGTGTCAATTCCATTTTCTTCCATAAAACTTGTCAATTTAGTACGTGTGAAATTAGCATCTTCCCCTATAATAATAGGAAATGCGTGAGGGCCTATTTCTTCATAAGCATCCTTTTCTATTGAAACAATATATGGGTTGAATTTTTCTACTTTATCTATAAGATAGTAAAGATTTTTTCTCCTCTTACTAAGTATTTCTTCATATAGTTCCAGATTGCCTAATCCAATTGCTGCTTCTAATTCGTTCATCTTTGATGAAAAACCTATTCTTTCAAACATAAACCTTATATCTTCATTATTGCTATAACTAAATCTCTTTTCACAATATGCAGATACCTTGTTTAAAACACAGCTTTTGCATTTACATGCCCTTCCATGGCTACGTAAAGACCGAATTATTTCAGCAAAATCATTATTATCAGTTATTATAATACCACCTTCTACGGTACTTATAATATGTGCCACATATAAACTAAAAGCAGCCATATCCCCAAGGGTACCAACATTTTTACCTTTATATACTGCCCCATAAGCCTCTGCTGCATCTTCAATTACAAAAAGACTATATTTCTTTGCAATAGTATTGATTGAATCCATGTCAGCAGGTTTACCCATCAAGTGAACAGGCATAAGCGCCCTTGTTCGTTTTGTTATCTTTTCCTCAATTTTGGCAGGGTCAATATTTAACGTCTTTCTGTCAACATCCACAAAAACAGGGATAAACCCAGCCTGTAAAACTGCATTTCCTGTTGCAACAAAAGATAAAGCAGGCACAATTATTTCATCACCTCTATTTGCCCCAAAGTCATATAATACAGCCAGTGCAAGAGCATCAGCATCAGTACCAGTAGATACTGCCACTGATTCTTTTACACCTATAAGCTCAGCAAATTTTTTTTCAAATTCTCTAACATATTTTCCACTTGATAATCTATTGGTTTCAAGAATATTAGATATTAAAATTTTTGATTTTTCTGTTACAGAAATTGTTCCAAAAGGAATTCTCACCTTTATACTCCACTTTCACTATAAAATATTATTTGACTACCGCTTGTATCAAAACTAAATGGAACATGTAATAAACTACCTAATGACTGCCTTAACCTATCTCTCTCTTCAGGTTTAACAAAAAACAAAATAAAACCTCCTCCTCCTGCCCCCAATATTTTACCACCAATAGCCCCATTTTTTAAGGCAACTTCATATATACCATCAATATGAGAATTTGATACTTTATCTGAAAGGGACTTTTTCAACTTCCAGCTTTCGTATAGCATTTTACCAACATTCTCTATAGGGATTTTACTATTCAAAATATTAATAGATTCATCAACCATTTCATATATAGTTTTTAGTTCATTTTCCCTTTTTTTGACCTGTTTTATTTTATCACCCTCTATATCAGAGGCAAATCTTGAAAAGCCTGTAAAAAATAACATCAAGCATTCCTGAAACTCTCTAAGCCTTTGTTTAGTTAAAGTTAATGGCGTTACATCAATTTTACTATCACCCATAAAGACAATCTTATTAAACCCACCAAAAGCTGCTGCTACTTGATCCTGGGAGCCAACATTTTCCTCAATCATCTCTTGTTCAATGTGAATTGCTTCAAGCGCTAATCTTTTCTTAGATACTATTTTCCCTTTTAATGCATATAAGGCATGCAATAGACCTACAGTAAAGGATGAACTCGAACCAAGACCAGATCTTGCGGGAAGATCAGCATCATGATGTATTTCAAGTCCATCAGTTACTTTCATAAATCTAAATGTTTCTCTTACCGATGGGTGAACTATATCATTACATTCATTTACATGCTCATATTTAGAATATACAATCCGATGTTTATGTTCAAAAAAAGGTGGAAGCTTCCTACAGCTAATATAGCAATATTTATCTATTGTTGTAGATATAACTGCACCACAATTATATTTATACCAAGTAGGAAAATCGGTACCCCCACCAAAAAAAGAAATTCGAAAAGGTGTACGACTAATAATCATCAATCAACCCTCTGCATAATACATCTCAATTGGTTTTTAAAATAAACAATTTAAAGCTTTCTTCAATAGCTTGATTCCAACGATTGCTAAGGCAGTAGGGATGTTTGATATATCAGACATTTTAACTACCTTAATTTATATATATCCCTTAGTATACCATTCTATTGTTTTTTTAATTCCTTCATCTAATAATACAGATGGTTTCCAACCTAAAATTTTTGTTGCCTTGGTATAATCAAGGCAAAGCCCAGTTTTAATTGTAGGTTTAGACAGATCAAACTCAATCTTAATATCTTTACCGGAGACATTAATAATTTTTTCCACTAGATGTTTTATTGTAATAGATTCTCCACATCCTATATTTATTAGTTCATAAGGTGTGTCTTGTTTTTCAATAGCAAGTTCAACGGCCCTAACAATATCTGATACATACAGCAAATCTCTACTTTCTTCTCCTGAACCCCATACTAATATTTTTCTATTCTTTGAAGTCATTACTTTTGTAATCGTTCCACCAAACACATGTGATTTTTCAAGATCAAACTTATCATACGGGCCATAAATATTAGAATGACGAAAAACAGTATACTTATTACGGTTTAGCCTTGAATAGAATTCACACATCTTTTCCATAAAGACTTTCGTCCAACCAACCCCAAAATAATTTTTATGCATTTCAGAGTTTGGATTAAAATCTGTCTCTTTTAATGGGACATCGCTTGATTGATACATTACTGAACAGCTAAACATAATAATATGTCCAACCGAATGTTCATAAGCACTTCTAGTTATCAAGGAATTCATAACTGCATTATCAGTTACATGAATATATGGCTTATTAACAATATCTTTTGCTCCAGATGTAGTTGCTGCTGCTTGTATTACTATATCCATTCCATCTATTACCATATCTACATCTTCAGCTCGCGTTAAATCTACTTTTACCATTTTAATCCCATGATGACTCAGTGGAATAGACTTATAATATGTTCCATAAACTTCAAACTCAGGCTTCTCTGAAAAATATTCTGCTATATTCCTACCAATAAAACCAGTTGACCCAAGTATGAGCATCTTTCTTTTCATTTTAATTACCTCAAGAAAATTTGACTATTCACTAAAAAGTTCTGATGTAAACCAGTTTATTGTATACTCAATTCCTTCCCTTAGCGATGTTTTATGCTTCCTCCCAAGCAATGTTTCATATTTTGTAGTATCCAATACCCTATATGGAATTGCAGTTGGTTTGCTTGTGTCATAGTATGGCATAACGTTATGTTTACATAAATATAGGATTTTGTTAACCAGTTCACCAATGCTGACAGGCTCTCCACTGCTAATATTAATCGGATCACCATTGCAGTATTTTTCTAAAACACCTAAAATACCGATTATAAGATCATCAACAAAAATAAAATCTCTAATAGTATTGTTACTGCCCCATACAACAAAAGGTTCTTCTTTATTTAAAGCTCGCTTTATTAAGGCAGGAATAACATTTGATTTCTTATCATCAAATTTGTCGTAAGGCCCATATATATTTGAAGTACGTATAATACCTATCTGCATCCCATATTTATAATAGTAACACTTTATCAGTTCTTCCAGATACCTATAAACCCATCCAATACCCAAGTATAAAGCATACGGAGGCTTGTTCAAATCGAGTTGGTCTTCTCTAATTGGATAAAATGACTCTTGGTAAACAGTAGAACTACTTATCCATAAAGTTTTTGCGACATTATTTTGAGCACATGCCTCAAAAAGGCCTGCATTTATCTCTAAATTAGGAAGAATAGTGTTTGTTGGGTTAGATGCCATACCGACGACACCTGATGCTTGAGCGGCACAAATTATAACATAATCTTGTCCCTTTGTTGCTTTAAGGCATTCTTTATACTTTGTAAAATCATATCTTTTATAATAATTTTTTAGATGCTCTGGCGGTTTTCGAGAAAAAAATGTGCTCTGTACATCAATGCCGTATTCCAACATATATCTTGTAATATTTACGCCCAATAACCCAGAACCACCTGCAATTAATACTTTTTTTCCCTTTAAGAATTTCATATTGATATTATCTTTTATTTGGAGATATGTTTTATCCATTTTCTCATCTGGAGCGTATATATTTTTTCTATTTTACAAATGTGGCATAAATTTTCATACACCTATTATGCCTATTTTTCAATTCTATTATAATCGTAAAGATATAATCCCTTTTTTGTACCATACCAAACCACTTCTTTTAGCCAACTTTCAAGAGTAGTCCATTTATTTGTTGTTCTATCTATCCTATAACAGAAGTATCCCTCCTGCAATGGTATGGTTATACCACTTAATATACCATTTACAATCTCAGGTATATTATAATTCAAGGTAATATTTATATCTGTATCTATAAATGGCAACTTAATCATTTTTGAATTAAGTAGAATTGAATCACCTAATAGCTTTTTTGAAAAATTTAAAAATTTTTCTCCCATATAGTTAGCAATAATATCTTCAGCCTCTTCATAAAATTTATATATTAATCCACTACTACATAACTTTATGAACAAAAGCTCATCTACAGGCCACCATATATTTAACCATTTCTTCGATCCTACATGCTCAGGTTTACCTTTTTGTATATCAGAAGCTTTTTTTGTACACAAATTAAGAATACTATTTATTGTTTTATATTTAACTGCTACGTTCATAAAAATCTCAGCTAATTCTCTATAGCTTATACCACACACTCTATTTAAAATTATAAAAGGTATCTGAAGTAGTTTATCAAAATATAATAATGAAGTCATCCAGCAGAAAACCTTTGTTCTAATCCATTCTTCTTTTGGCATCATTTCTGTACCCACTACAAGCTTTTGTATTTCAGCATTATCAGCCTTGCTTTCAAAAAAAGTGTGATGTTGGAGTATCTTAGATTCTACTATAACAAATCCATACTTATCCTGATAATCTATCGATGCCAAAAGAAGAATGGATTAGAACAAAGGTTTTCTGCTGGATGACTTCATTATTATATTTTGATAAACTACTTCAGATACCTTTTATAATTTTAAATAGAGTGTGTGGTATAAGCTATAGAGAATTAGCTGAGATTTTTATGAACGTTTGCTGTAGGTATTTATAATATTTATTATCTATGTTACTACGTCTAATACTTTGCAATGTTTTTTCGTTCAAAGACTGAAGTGCTATATTTACACCCTTTTGTAACCCTGAATCATTAAGAATTTTTTGTAGTAATATGATAGTATCAGGTGTATTTTTAGTGTTTTGTACTGAAAACACCTTTGGATAACCATACTTTTTTTTATTATCAGACACTTTTCTAACTATTTCAATGTCTCTCTTAAACATACCAAAATTAGCATCACAACAGAATATAAATTCTATATTATTAGAACTAATCCAGTCTATTTCTTTAAATATCTTGTTAATATCGTGTAGATAAACCCTATTTCTTGTCTTTTTTCCCCAATAACAGTAACTACAAGAAAAAGGACAACCCCTGTTTGTTTCAATCAACGCTGCCCATTTTTGAGCTGGATTTGCTTTAATCAAAGGATCAAATACTCCGTTAAGATATGGAGAAGGAAGCTTACTATAGTCATCTATTCTTTCAG
Source organism: Candidatus Magnetomicrobium cryptolimnococcus (assembly GCA_018606805.1). Lineage (GTDB taxonomy): Bacteria > Nitrospirota > Thermodesulfovibrionia > Thermodesulfovibrionales > Magnetobacteriaceae > Magnetomicrobium > Magnetomicrobium cryptolimnococcus. Next base: position 11,136 of record JAGYWI010000011.1, on the reverse strand, counting down.
TTGTTGGGTTATATATAAAATTATTATTTCCAGTAATAAACCCAATTGAAGGAACTTTTTCCCAGTGTTTATCTGTTATATTTTGAAGAATTCTTAAAAAAGGTATTTCACCTTCACCAAAAGATGCAATATCAATAGAAGGATTGGAATGTAAAAAAGAATAAATAGATGTATCTTTTTCAGGAATATGTGGACCTCCAAATACTATGATATGACTACTGGAGTGTCTTTTTAAATGTTCAGCAATTTTAATATTTATTTGATGATTCCATACATAATTACTAAAAAAGACAATATCTGCACTTAATAAAATATCTACTGCCAAAGAAATATCAGTTTTTTTATATATAGGTAATAGGAAATTGAAATTGTCTGAATATTCAAGATTTTTTATTGCATAAGCAACAAGGACACCGATGGAATATGGTAAATAGTATTCTTCCCCAAACTCATCTCCAATCTGAACTAAACCAACATTGATTTTTTTACTTTTGTCCATGATATTATATTAATCTACGAAATAATTTAATTTTTCTTTATATTCGTCAGGGTGTTCTATAAACCAGTGCCATGTCTTTTCCAACCCTTCTTTTAATTTAGTGGTTGGATTATAGTTAATCATATTGCTCGCCAGAGATATATCCATAACCCTTTTTGAAACACCACTTGGTTTTGTAGGATCAAACTTATATTCAAAATCAACTACACTATGTAATGTCTCAACTAACTCTCTAATTGTACAAGGGTTTCCACTTCCAAGATTCACAAAACCCGAGACAGTTCCATAATATAAAGATAAAATAATACCTTCAGCAACATCCATACTATAAACAAAATCCCTTACTGCGGAACCATCTCCCCAAATAACAAGAGGAGATTCTCCATGATATAGTCGATACATTAAAGATGGTATCACAAGAGAATTTACGGGATTAAAATTATCACCTGGTCCATAAACATTTGACGGTCTAACTATAGAATAATTGGATAAATTATACTCAATTTTATACGTATATATTTGTAGTTCAGCCATCCTTTTAGCCCATCCAGCAATATCCATAGGGATACTATCTATCTTGTAATCAGATTCCCTAAATAACTCTGCATCAGCATAAGCTCCAACCGAACTGGTATATACAACCTTTTTAACCATATTTATTCTACATGCTTCTAATACATTTGTATTCATCATTAACATTGGTACAAAATGAGTGGCTATTTTTTTCTTAGAGGCCATTACAGAAGCACCTATTCCTGCAAGTTGTAAAACATAATCCATATTCTTAGTTATTGTCTTACAAAAATTAAAATCAGTTAAATCACCATAAACATATTCAACTGATTTATGTAGCTTTATTTTATCCATTGATACAACTATTAAACTTGCACCGCTATCAACCAAAATATCTACCACTTGCCTTCCTATTAGACCAGTACCTCCTGTAACAAGGACATTCTTATTATTAAAACTTTTTAATATTTCTTCATTTATTGCCATATTTATATTTGAACTAAAAGCTTAAAAACTCCTTATTTATCATCTAAAAATCTTATCACAATATCAAATATCAAAATTATAAAAAATATTCAACACACCATTATGAATTTCTAAATTTAAAAACTACTTAAAATATACGGTCTTTTATTAAGTCATTTTTAGTATTTAATGTTTTAAAACTAAAATTAATGGTAAATTATCACTTATATATAAATTAGGCAGCCTTCGGCTGCTGACTTTGGCTGAAACATATTATTTGTTTTTAAACTTTTCAAAGAAGTTCTTCTTTTCCTGCTTTCGATCGTTAACATAGCTTGTTAACATTGATCTTGTAAAAACAAAAAATGATTCATCTTTACCAACAAGTGCTTTTAAACTTTTATAATTAGTCTAATGGTAATTCTTTTTTCCTTCACAAAGCATTATAACAATATCTGACAGTTTTAAGTAAAACTTTGAAATTCCTAAACGTCAAGTTAAAATGGCCCTTTAAATTCTATTTCTTCAATAGATAACTCTAAATTAGGCTGCCATTCTTTTTTATTTGGGTTGAGCATATTAAATGCGTTCATTGCTATCTTTTTTGCATCAGGATAAAAATGTTGTTCAAGTGCTGGTGCTGTAGGACATGGTACAAAAGCAAACCCCATACGTCTAACTTGCATTTTTACATCCATTTCAATTAAGCGTGTTATTATTTCAGAGCCAGCACCACAAACAGTCCATGCATTATCAACAATAATAAGTTTTTCTGTTTTCATAACTGAATTTTTAACAGTATCAATATCCAAAGGGCTTAAAGATACCATATCAATTACCTCAGCATCTATATTTACCTCTTGTAAATATTTTTTTGCCCTTAAACATTCAATAACCATTTGAGATATTCCAACTAACGTAACGTCTTTTCCTTTATCAAGTATTCTTGCTTTTCCAAAAGGAACAGAATAGCTTTTTTCTGGTACATAACCCTTTTGATAATATAATAATCTATGTTCTATAAATATAACCGGATTATCATCCCTAATAGACGTAATCATACAACCTTTTGCATCATAAGGGGTTGAAGGAACAAATATCTTAAGGCCGGGAATATTCATAAATAAAGGGTAGATACTTTGTGAATGTTGAGCACCTTGCCCCCAACTTTTACCTATCAAGGCACGTATAACAATTGGCACACGATACACACCCCCAAACATATATCGCATCTTTGCTGCCATATTTATTATTTGATTCATAGCCAACAACATAAAGTCCATTCTAATATGAGTATTAATTGGGCGTAATCCAGCTAATGCTGCACCTATTGCAACACCTGTTATACCATCTTCTGATAAAGGGGTATCAAATACTCTTTCTGAACCAAAACGCTCCAATAAACCTTTCGTTGTTCCTAATATCCTTTTGGGATCATCAACTCCTTGCCCAAAAATAACGACAGAACTATCTCGTAGCATCTCCTGTTCTGTGGCTTCTCTAATTGCCTCTGGATAACTTAAAATACGTTCCATTATTCCTTAAAAAGGTCTTCATAAATTTCTTTTTCATTGTAAACAGTATTTTCCTCTGCAAAGTTAAACGCATCAGCAATTTCATGCTCAACCACAGACTCTATTAATTTTGCTGTTTTATCATCAGCCATCATCCTTATTTTATTAAGCTGATCATTAGCCTTCCACCATTCTACTTCTTCTTTATCTCTATATCCAAGATGAAAATCATCATTAGGACCAACATGTTCTTTCCACCTACACGTAACGCATTCAAGGAATACCGGTCCTAAATCTCTTTCTCTTAAGGAATCTATAACATTTTTAGTAAAATTATAAATTTTAAATATATCGCCATCTTCAATTCTTTCTACTTGCATCCCATAGTGTTTTACACGTTCACAAATATTATCTGAATCATGACGGTTTATATGGTATGAATGTATTGCATATTTATTATTTTCACATACAAATAATATTGGAAGTTTCTTTAAGGCAGCAAAATTCATACTTTCATGAAATACACCTTCATCAACCGCACCATCACCAAAAAAACTCACAACAACAGAATCAGATTTTTTATATTTTAGCCCCAATGCATAACCAACAGAAAGTGGGATTGTAGTACCTACAATAGCAGATGTTCCCATCACACCTTTGTCAACATCTACAAGATGCATAGAACCACCTTTTCCCTTTGAACAGCCAGTTATTTTCCCATATAGTTCACTAATCATCTTTCTAAGGTTACCAGTTTTTGCAAGATACATTGCATGTCCTCTATAGGTTCCAAAAACTATATCATCACAACGCAATGCCTCAATGACTCCAACAGAAACAAACTCTTGTCCAATAGACAAATGAACAGGGCTTTTAATCTTGTCTGTAGGATATATTTTTACAATCTCTTCTTCAGTTCTACGTATAAGATACAACGATCTATAGAACCTCTCTATTAATGTTGAACCGATAGTCATCAATTGCTACCTATTAATTAACATAATAACTATAATTTTTATCTATCTCAATAAAAACATTTTACCTATTTTTACTCTATTGCGCCAATAATTTAACAAATCTTGCATAGTTTTTTCAAACGGTATTTTAGGTTCCCAACCTGTGTGTTTTCTAAATTTACTTGTATCAGGTACCTGAAGATCAGCGTCTAATGGGCGTATCCTTGATTTGTCAGTCTCAATTTTTATAATATCTTTGTGGGTCGAAATTGATATCAAATAATCAAGCATGTCTTCTATTGTACAAGAGTAAGTACCACCAATATTATAATATTCACCTGGTATGGGATTAATAGTTAAAAGCATGTAATACGCTCTTACAGCATCACGAACATCTGACCATGTTCTAAGAGATTTTAGATTACCTGTTCTTACTATAGGGGCAATGACTCCATGTTCAATCATAGCTATTTGTTTAGAAAAGGTAGATTCAGCGAAAACGTCTCCTCTTCTTGGTCCTGTATGTGTAAACATCCTTGTAGTTACAATCTTTTGAGCATAAGCCTCAGCATAAAACCTACCTACAAGATCAGTACCAGTTTTTGAAATAGCATATGGAGAGGCTGGGTGAAAGGCGCATTCTTCGTCTATCGGTAATTTTTCTTTTGATACACGCCCAAAAACCTCAGATGATGAACAAACATGAATAATTGGGTTAATATTTTTATATCTTCGCAATGCTTCAAGTAACCTTGCAGTTCCAATTATATTTGTATCAAGAGTCTGTATTGGAGAGGTAAAACTTGTTAATGGATAGCTTTGAGCTGCAAGATGAAAAACATAATCAGGCCTACTTTCTTCAATAGCATTTTGAAGTGAAATATAATCACATAAATCGCCATAAACAAAATAGACCCTATCTTTATTATTCGCTCTATCAACTAAATGCTCAACATTATCTAAAGGACTGCGCCACCTACACATTCCATAAACATCCCAGTTAGTGTTCTCAAGTAAATAATCTGCTAAATGAGACCCCACCATTCCTGTTATACCTGTAATCAAAGCTCTCATATATTTACACTAATTCTTAATCTGCAAAATTGTATTAGTAACAAACAGTTTTTATCAATCATTGCTTTAATTTATTACTTTAAAGAATAAAATCATGTACTTTCACATACTATTTCCAATCTACAAAAAATAGAGAGGTATTATTATATGATTCTGGTACACCTATATCAATAAATTTACCATAACTTATAAAAGCATATATTTGATTATTCTTTATAAACTTTGGTAATAAATCTTTTTCTATTGATATAGCTTTATCATCTTCCACAATATTAAAAAGTTCTCTTTTTATTAAATACATACCTGCATTTATATACCCTTCCGCAGGAACAGATGTTTTTTCTTCAAAATTTGTAATAACATTATTATCATTTAATATTACTCTTCCATATCTATTAACATCTGTAACTTTTTTTACTACAAGCGTCATTATTGCTTTCGTCTCGAAATGTTTTTGAATGAATAAATATAAATCAAGTTCAATAATAGAATCACCATTTAAAACAAAAAAAAATTCTGAATTAGACAATTTCATTGCTTTCTTAATAGCACCACCTGTCCCAAGCAAATCCTTTTCTACAGAAAATAAAATATTGAATTTATACTCCCAACCATGCTGATATTCTTTAATAATCTTATCTGCCATATAGCCAATAGCAACTATAACATTATTGATACAATCATATTTATTCAAAAAGTCAAATATTATCGATAAAAAAGGTTTATCATTAATTGGTGCTAATGGTTTTGGTCTATCAGATACAACACTCTGCAATCTTGTTCCTCTACCACCTGCTAAAATAATCACATCTATATTTTTACAATATAAGTTTACCATTTTTACAAAACTAAACCCTTTCATTTACATACCACATTTCTGTAAATAGTAAACAAGCAAAATAAATAACTGAAGTAGTTCACGTTACTATATAGACTCTACATCTGATGAGTCTATTTTGACAGCTACTCCTTGCTGAAGTATATCTACTAAAACAATTAGTATGTGATATCCTTCTCTTTCTCCAAGAATCCCTTCAACTCCAGTAAGAGGTCCTTTTTTTATTCTAACCCTTTGTCCTTTTTTTAAATAAGGATAAGGATCAATAGCTTCTTTGTTTTCAACAAACTTTTTTAAAGTAATTATCTGTTCTTCTGGTATAGAATCTGGCTTATTTAAAGTCACCCCAAGAAATTTTACAACACCATATGTCTTTAGTACAGAAAGCATTTCTTCGTGGGTTGTATAAATATGAACAAATAAATAACCTGGGAAAAGAGGAAATTTTAATAATTTTTTTCGATCTTTCCATCGATGAAGCTTCTCAATTGTAGCTAGAAAAACATCAACCCCTTTTTTGCTCAATAAATCATACACTTTAAACTCACATTTAGACCTAACATGGACAGCATACCAATCCATCCTAATGTTAGATATATTCACTTGCCAGCCTCACCCCTCTAAACTGCCTTATAAAAATTTTTTCTCAAACTAAACTAAATATTATACTTTACTAAGAATCAATTAAATGTTATCATATTTTTTTTATTGTGTCAATATTAGTAAAAAGGGTATACAGCAATCGAAAACAAAAACATAACCATTTTTTATTCAGTATATTATTGTAAAATTGCCATATCCATTTCTTATAGGAGTATAATATAAACAATAAAAAATCTATTGGTTTGATTATTTTAGTTCCAAAACACGTTGAATCGTTAAACGTATGTGGGCAAGTTATTCCGTTACGGTTAACTAAACAAATGAAAAAAGAAGGACTATATGGTCCTATTTTGTGGGTATTTTGTGAACAAAAATATAATCCTAACTTAGACTCTATAGCGCATAGTGAACATATCTCAACAACAACCCTATCAAATATCAAAGAAAACACAGACAGTCTTAATCAAGTAGATATATGGTTATGTATCTATGGTGACATGGTTTTATCAGGGGAAGGGTTATCTGAAATTATAAATAACCACAATGGCTTAGGCAATACAGGCGTAGGTTTAAGTATTGTATCATCGGGTTATCTAAAAAATATGTTTATGGGCTTATCAACCCCTTTAGATTTAACTGAACTACTATTTAGTAACATTAAAGAAAAAATAGAGCTTCCTCCTCAAAAATTTTGTGTACATGTTACAAACAAAGCTATAGCTAAAGATATAGAAAAACAGATAATGCAAGCAATAGGAAGTCATCAACGAGAGTCGAACTTCCCACGTTTTACACGAAGACGTTTTACAAACCCTATAAGTTTGATTTTGGCACACCTTGGGTTGTCTCCTAATATGATAACAACCGCCTCTATTTTGGTAGGTTTCATAGGGGCTTTAATGATAGCCAATATAGGGTATCTGTGGGTACTTGGAGGTTCGTTCCTTTTAATAATCTCACGTTTTCTAGACTATTGCGATGGGGCAGTAGCACGTATGACATTTAGCCAAACTGAATTTGGTAAGTACTTGGACATATTTGGCGATGTTGTTGTATATATTGCCGTGTTTGTTGGGCTTGGGATTGGTTTGTATAGGGCTGGACCTGAACACAATTATTTATTGGCAACAGGATTATTAGTATTTGGTGCTGTAATTACAACAGTATTACTGTTAATCTTTGTAACAAATAAAAAAATACAAGAAAATTCAAAACTCCTTGTATTCTTAGAGCGTACGGCCAGTGGGGATGTTGCTTATATATTCTTTGTCTTTGCCGTTTTGGGTGTTACAGACTGGTTTCTTTGGGCATCTGCTGTTGGTTCACAGATTTATTGGATTTTATTAGTAATAGCAATTACTATGCAAAATTACTCTAAAAAGAAATAAAATATTGTTTATGAAAATAATATATTTATGAAAAAGACCACAAAATTAAAAAATATCTTAAACAATAAAGAGTTAAATTTTTTGATGGAGGCGCATAACGCTTTAAGTGCTAAAATAGTATCAGAGTCCGGTTTTGAAGGTGTTTGGGCAAGCGGCTTATGTATGTCCGCCTCAATGGCTCTTCGTGATAATAATGAGGCAAGTTGGACTCAAATATTAGAGGTTGTTGAGTTAATGTCTGATGCTACAGATATTCCTATCTTGTTAGATGGTGATACGGGTTATGGCAATTTTAATAATATGCGTAGGCTTGTAAAAAAACTGGAACAAAGAGGGGTTGCCGGAGTTTGTATAGAAGACAAACTTTTTCCCAAGACAAACAGTTTTATCAAAGGAGACTGCCAACCATTAGCAGATATTGAAGAGTTTTCCGGGAAAATAAAGGCCGGGAAAGACACTCAGCAGGATAGTGATTTTTGTATTGTTGCACGAATTGAGGCATTGATAGCCGGGTGGGGACTAAGAGAGGCTATAAAAAGGGCAATGGCATATAAAGAAGCCGGGGCAGATGCAATACTTATTCATAGCGATAAGACACAACCAAACGACATCCTTGAATTTATAAAGGCATGGGATAATCAATTACCTGTCGTTGTTGTCCCTACTAAATACTATAGAACACCTACAGAGGTATTTAGACATGCCAAGGTAAGTCTTATAATCTGGGCTAATCACATGTTGAGGAGCGCAATTGTGTCTATGCAAAATACAGCTAGATTCGTTTATAAAGAAAAGAGTGTACTGAATTTAGAAGAAAATATTGCACCCCTAATTGAGGTATTTCGCCTACAATGTTCCGAAGAGCTCCAAGAGGCAGAGGAACGATATTTTTCTTATAACAAAAATAAAAACAGTGTAATTATTCTTGCAGCATCTCATGGTAAGGAGCTTGGACAATTAACACACGAACAACCAAAAACTCTGATTAACATTAACGGAAAACCTCTGTTAAATAGAATAATATCAACCTTTTATGAGTTTGGGATAAAGGATTTAACGGTTGTAAGGGGTTATAAAAAAGAAAAAATCTCAATCCATAATATAAAGTATATAGATAACGATGATTACGAAAATACTCGGGAGGTCTTTTCACTTTTTAAAGGCTTAACTAATATAGTTGGTGATGCAATTATATCCTACGGTGATATTTTATTTAAAAAATACGTTATAAACATACTTTTTGAATTAGATGGAGATTTTAATATAGTAGTTGATTCTAGTTGGCAGGAGAGTTTAAATAAACAGAGGTATATAAATTTTGTATCATGTAACGTAAAATATAGAAAAGAAGAGTTTGAGCAGAAAGTATTTCTGCAACATATAGGTAATACAATTACAGAATCAGACATAAGTGGTGAATGGATTGGTATACTTAAACTTTCTAGTGTTGGAACAAATATTGTAAAATCTATCTTAAACGAACTATCACAGAGAGATGGCTTTAAATCTATGAGGATTTCTGAACTATTTAATGAGCTAATAAGCAGAAATTATAAAATTCATGTTGCATATACACACGGTGCATGGATTGACATCGATGATATAGATGATTTTTCTAAAATAAGTTCTTTTTAAAATGTCATGTTAAACGCTAAAGATGTTTTAAATGAGTTACGCTTAAAGGGATTCACTTTTTTTACAGGTGTGCCATGCTCCTTTCTTAAGCCATTTATAAATTGTGTAATAGAATCTCATGATGTTAATTATATAATAGCACCAAATGAAGGTGATGCCGTGTCTATGGCTGTAGGGGCATATTTAGCAGGTAGTAAATGTGTAGTCTTATGCCAAAACTCAGGGCTTGGCAATATGGTTAATCCTATGACGTCGCTTAATTATCCCTTTAAAATCCCTTTTCTATTGTTTGTAACCCTAAGAGGAGAGATTGGTATAGGCGATGAACCACAGCATGAACTTATGGGACAAATAACATCTGAGCTATTGTCTACTTTACGTATACCATGGGACTTTTTACCATCTAACATTGATAATATACCTAATGCTCTTAGTAAAGCACAACAGAACATGAATGCATTAGGTGTACCATTTGCATTTATAATAAAAAAAGGGTTATTTGAAAAATACCACTCAAACCAAAAAATAGATCACTCAAAACCCAACAAAATAGGACAGATATTTGGAACTTTTAGCGTTGACAGGAAAAATATGCCACGCATAAAAGCTATTGAATTAATAAAAGATTCCACCTTAGTAAACGATGCCTTAGTGTTTACAACTGGAAAGATTGGACGAGAGGCATTTAGTCTTGGAGACAGCAGCAATCAAATTTACATTATTGGTTCAATGGGATGTGCATCAGGTATTGGTTTTGGTATACATAATGTTATACCCAAAAAGAGGGTTATTGTTTTTGATGGAGATGGCGCAGCTATTATGCGTATGGGGATATTTTCTGTAATTGGATATTATAGACCGAAAAACTTTGTACATGTTATTTTAGATAATGAATCTTATGAATCGACAGGGGGACAAACTACAACTTCAACAACTACGGATTTTACAACTATAGCTGCCGCCTGTGGTTATAATAAATGTTGGCGTGTAGAAGAGCAGGAGTTTTTAAAGCAAGTTGTTCCTAATTTAAAAATGTCTGACGGACCTTATTTATTGCATATAAAAGTGGCAAATGGCTCGGTATCACCGCTTCTAAGACCTAATCTTAGTCCAATGGAAGTAAAAAATAGATTTATGTATTTTTTAAGAAATAACAAAGACTGTTAATTTATAATATGAAAAATACAATCAATATAAAACCAGATAATTTTGATGATTTTACTTATTCAAAAATATCACATTTCCAAACCATTATGAAACACTCTAATGCAGTACCGCACAAATGGAAAGAAGCAAATAAAGGAGTTATTGATCCATCGCTATTTACTCTAAAGATATATCAGTACTTACTTGTTTATACATTTATTTATGATAATATTCCAAAGGGCTCCAAAACTTGATATTGGTGCTGGGATAGTTGGCTTTAAAGGATGATTATGAGTGTTGGAATATAGATAAGTTAGAAGGTGTAGGCTATGGCCTAACAGATATAGATATATCATATTACACTGTTGTTAAAGATTATATTGGCAATACCGTTCGGCATGAATTTTAAAAATATTGTATAATAAAATTATAATATATGAAAGGGAGGTTTGTAATGAAAAAAGGAAAGAACAGTTTTTGAAGAAATTATAGAACCAGTTACACA
>JAGYWI010000063.1 GCA_018606805.1 Candidatus Magnetomicrobium cryptolimnococcus | reverse complement strand
TTACCGTTGAAGAACTCCGTTTATTAATGTATAAAACTGAACACCTTGAAAAAAGCAGTGGCATAATAGAATTTAAAAATGAAGCCTATCGTTTCCTTATGACATCTTCGCCCGACAGGAATAATATGTCAATTGTTTATCTGAGCATGCAGCCGGAAAATGAAGTACTGGGGCGTCTGGTGACAGTTTTAACCGTTACAGGCCTGTCGGGTCTTGTAATGGTATTTATCATCAGCCTTTTCATGGCAGACAGGGCATTAATACCAATAAAACAGTCCTGGGAAAGACAGAGGAATTTTGTTGCAGATGCATCGCATGAGCTCAGAACGCCGCTTGCAGTCATTCAGACAAATCTTGAGCTCGTTATGGGGAATCCGTATGATACGGTGGAAAGCCAATCTAAATGGCTTGAATATATACAGACTGAAAACAGGAGAATGGCCAGACTGGTCAACGACCTGCTATTCCTGGCACGAGCCGATTCCAACCAGGAGCTTGTTGAAAAAAAACACTTCCTTCTGGATGCCTCAATCAGGGATGCTGTCCTGCCGTTAGAATCTACGGCCCTGAGAAAAGGAATAAAGCTTCAATTGACAATGGATCCGGACATCGGCTTCTTTGGCGATGAAACACGTATCAAGCAGCTTGTTGTAATATTAATAGACAATGCGTTGAAATATACTCCCCCGGGCGGTATTGTTCAGCTTGAATTAAAGGCACAGGAAAACAATGTGGAGATGCAGACAGGATGATCAGGAGAGGGTATTGCTCCGGAACATATAGACAAAATATTCCGCAGATTCTACAGAGTGGATAAGTCCCGGTCAAGGGAAAACGGAGGTTACGGCCTTGGATTAGCCATAGCGGACTGGATTGTAAAGGAGCACCGCGGTACAATAAGTGTTGTCAGTCTGCGGGGTAAAGGTACAAGTTTCAGGGTGATTCTTCCTAAATTGAAGTAAAATGGTCGCAAATGTCACAGGCAAAATGTAACAAGGATGCAATTGCTATTTGTAAAAACTGTCATTGATTAGTTTATCCGTAGAATCCTTATCATAAATGAAATACCATGCATTGCCTTTTATCGCAGTGTCACCCGGGAGAGTATAGGTTCTGGTCTGCTCAAGCCGGATGTTGCTGATACTTTTATAATATTGTTTCAGGTCTGTAATGTCGATATTCGTACTTACATATTCCTTAAGGATGGAGAATATATCATTAACTTTCGCAAGATATTTCAACCTGACTTTTTGCTTTATCAGGGCTTTAATGAATTCCTGCTGCATTCTGATCCTTCCGATATCGCCGTCTATGTAACCCTGCCCCTGTCTGTTTCCTTTCCTGTACCTTACAAGCTGCTCTGCCTTATAACCGTTCAGAAGTTGTGTGCCCTTATCCAGATGAATATGCAGGTTCTGATCCGGGTCATCATAGTCCATGTTAAAAGGTACATCGAACGTTACCCCTCCAAGTGTATCGATAATCTTTCTGAAACCCTTGAAGTCAAATGTCATATAATAGTCTGCCGATAGTCCTGTAATCTCCTGTATTTTCCGGGCAACCAGCGCCTCTTTCCCCATGTAAAACAGGGCATTTATCTTCAAGTGCCTGCCATCTTCCGATACTCTTGTATCCCTGGCAATGGACAATATATTAAGCTTTGATGTCTTCGAATCATAATTGAACAATAGTATGACATCAGTACGGATGCCTTCCTCATCAAGACCCAGGACAAGAAGGTTCACCGGTCCGGTTTCACTTATACTGCCTTCAAAATGAAGCCTGTCCGACAGAAAACGTCCTGCTCCGTACCCGGGTAATTGACCGTCGTTTAAATAAACCAGGACGATTATACCATTGGCAAATAAAGTCAGGGCAATTATGATACAAGTCGAAAAAATAAGCTTACGCAGCCTCATACAGGATTTTTACCATCCTTCCGCAACAAATGGCGACAGGATTAGTATACGTCTGCAGCGATTATTAATGCGCATCAATAAAAATCGGACGCACATTGAGTGTGTCCGATTTTTATTGATTACAACTTAAAATTTTCACAGTTTCAGTCTGGTTTTGAACCTCTCCACTGCTTCTTCGGTACTCTCCCTGTTACCGAAGGCAGTCAGCCTGAAATAACCCTGGCCGCTTGGTCCGAAGCCTGCTCCCGGAGTTCCCACAATATGTGCTTCATTAAGCAGCTTATCGAAGAATGCCCATGAATCCAGATTATTCGGAGTCTTAAGCCAGATATACGGAGCGTTGATACCGCCGAATGCCTGTATCCCGACGCTTAGCAGACCTTCCCTTATAATGCCGGCATTGGCCATGTAATAATCTATTATAGCTTTTATCTGCTTCCGTCCTTCAACTGTATAAACTGCTGCCGCACCCCGCTGTATGATGTAGGAAGTGCCGTTGAACTTGGTCGTCTGCCTTCTGAACCACAGCTTATTAAGCGAAATTGCTTCGCCTTTGCCTGTGTAACCTGTCAACGCTTTCGGTACAACGGTGAATGCACATCTTGTCCCGGTAAATCCTGCTGTCTTGGAATAGCTCCTGAATTCAACCGCTACTTCTTTTGCGCCCTCTATCTCATATATACTGTGGGGTACGTCCTTTTCACGGATATACGCCTCATATGCCGCATCATAAAGGATTACTGCCCTGTTTGCCTTTGCATAGTCCACCCATTTCTTCAGTTCTTCTTTTGAAATAGTCATTCCCGTAGGATTGTTCGGAAAGCAGAGATAAATCATGTCAACCCTGCTTTTAGGCAATTCCGGCACAAAATTATTTTCTGCCGTACACGGAAGGTATGTAACCCTGTCAAACTTCCCTGTATCGGTATTGTATAAACCGGTCCTCCCAGCCATGACGTTGCTGTCCATATAAACCGGGTATACAGGGTCTGTTAATGCTATGGTATTATCAGTGCCGAATATCTCCTGTATGTTGGCAGTATCGCTTTTAGCGCCGTCACTGACAAATATCTCGTCTTCATCCAG
>JAGYWI010000062.1 GCA_018606805.1 Candidatus Magnetomicrobium cryptolimnococcus | reverse complement strand
GCCATTTTCTCTATACGATTCACGCAATAAAATCCTCGTGTGCTTTTTACCACTAGACGTTTTAACAGTTGAATAGTCAAGATACATAGTGGCTACTATTATACATAAATTAAAGTTAAAAATAAAGTAGTTATATGGTTATAAAAAATATTATAGTGGCTACTATTTTTAGGCAAAAACTAACATAAGTCTATGTTTTTAAATGATTATCTTAAAATAACTATAAAATTGTTAGCCAACATCTGTTTTATATAACAAGCAGAAAGTAGAGGAATTCATAAAGGAATATTGGAGTTATTATAAGCAATTATTGAAATACAAAGAATACCCGACAAAAGAGATGGCAGAAAATCCTATATTCCAGTTTTTTTAGGCACTATGTTTGACCAGACATGCTTTTTATATGTAATAATATACATAATATATTACTATACTATATATTGTGCCTATCTAATTTAAAATTTAAATATCAAGTAATTTAAGTATAACTCCCAAATTATTATAAGTGTTTTAATAATTTTATTAAAAAAAACTTGCAAAAAAAGATTTATTATGACATAATATTTAATTATGAATTATGAGCTTTGTTAGAATAAAAAAACTTGGTAATAAAAAAAACACTTATAAGATTACTGCAATATGGGATAAGATAAAGAGAAAACATCGTCAAACGGTAAAATATCTTGGTTCTGTTTATGATAAAAAAGACAACATATATGTAAAAAAGAATTTAAAAATAAAGAAACACCTTATTTTTGATTATGGTGATACATATTGATTGTTATGAGTTTATGAAGAATACAGGAATATTAGCTTTCTTAATAAGGGTTTTCGATTAAAAAAAACTCGTATTTATTGGCACTTATATGCTATAGTTTAACTATTACAACTGCAACATCATATGCTAATATTTGGTATGAATGTAATATTACAGATATTTTATTTAAAAATATATCTCTAATATCTCAAAGAATAAGTTAATTTTTAGAATATATTGGTAACTAAAACATTCAAAGAGAATTATTTAAAAATTCTTTATAAAGCTTTATAAAACAAAGTAATAGCATTCTAATTGATATAACTGCATTGCCAAATGAGATAAATATACCTATTAATAATTAGGGATATTGTAATGGTGAAGTAGATAAAATAATTAGATTTTTATTTATAGTTGATAGTAAAACTTCACTTACATTGTATTTTAGTTATCCACCAGGTAATATTGTTGATGTGTCAACTTTAAGAACAACTATAGATGAACTAAATAAGTATGGTGTAAAAAACTGTTTTATTATTATGGATGCTGACTTTTATTCAGAAGATAACATTATAAATTTATAGTTTTTTTAACACTATTACTATCATCTAGAAAAATATATAAAAAGTTAATATTAGAAATGTTTCAGAATATTGAAAATATTAACAATGCTATACAATATGATAATGGAATACTTTTGTTGCTATTGAACTCTTTACTAATAAAGTATTTGCATATATTATATTATAAATCCAGAAAAGAATGAAATGATATAAAAAAATAGTGTTACAAGCAATCGAATACTGTGAAAATAAAAATTTAATAGTTTAAGTTCAGAATACTTATTCTTATATAATTATTTAAAATTGAAACTAATGAATTAATGTCATTGTATTATATAAGACAAAGGATAGAACAATTATTTTGAATTTCAAAAGAATATCTACGTTTACTTCCTCTACGAGTTCATACTGAAGATACATCACAAGGTAATTTATTTTTTTTATTTATAAACTTAATAGTGCACATTATTCTAAAAAAACATATTGAAAATAAATACACAGTAAAAGCAGCACTGCTTATCTTGAGAAATTTAAAGTGTAAAGTATATGAATATGAGCTTATAGTACAAGAATTAACAAAACAACAAAAGGATATTTTTACACATCTCAATATCATAATGCCTAAAAATACGTAAATATAGGATAATACAAGGAAATCAAAGTAATAACATTTTATAAATATAAGGATAACATATAAAATGAAGGCGATTATCTTAGCAGCGGGGTGTTCTACAAGGCTATATCCATTAACTTTAGATACTCCTAAGTGTTTATTAAAGATTGCAAATAGGACTTTAATTGAGTATCAATTAAGCATATTGAATGAATGCGGTATAGAAGATATTGTAGTTGTTACAGGTTATCTTAGTTCATTAATTGAAGATAAATTAGGTTTAGCTGTAAGATATAGATATTATGAAGATTTTGCTAAGGCAAACAATTTATATACACTATATAGTGCTAGTACGGAGCTTACCGATGATGTTATAATACTATTTTCAGATGTACTTGTGCCTAAATCATTATTAAAGCGTTGTGTAGATAGCGAGCGAGACTTCCGACTAATTGTTGACAGGAAAAATGTAACAGATAAGACTATGAGAGTAAAGATAAAAGACTCCTGTATCTATGATATAGGTAACCATATCCCGTTTTATAGTGGAGATGGTAATTTTATAGGTATTGCTGGATTTTCTAAAAATGGTGCACAAATTTTATCACAGCAAATAGAAGCGCTTGTTAAAGACAACTCTAATCATTTACAAGACTACTATACAATAGTTTTGTTAGACATTGCTAAAAAAGGATATTTTATAGATATAATAGAAGTAAATGATGAACAATGGATAGAAATAGACTATAAAGAAGACTATGATAAAGCAATAGAGTTATTTGAAAACCAATAACCTACATTCCGCACCCATTTTTTATAAGTTATGAATAAAATATTTTATAATTTTCACATAATATATCTAATATTAGAATATGATATTCACTGATATTAATGACTAGTTCCTATACACCCCTTACAATTAATAAATAAATTCCGAAAAAACTGTGGAATATCCATCTGGCTGTTGGATTATCAATCGCTTTTCCTTTTTGATTAGGGAAATTTTCCTTTCGTTTTTTAAGTTCTTGTCTAATCTTATTCTAAAACGGATGTTGGCTAACAAAAATATAAGCAATTAAAATAAATATTATAAATCAATTGGTTATGTAACTAAAATGATTGTGGTAGTGGGCAAAAACTATTTAAGCGGCTTTTTTAGGCTTAGGTAATTGTATGTTTAATACAGAAAGTATGTCATTTGCTACAGGAGAAGGAGTAAGGATTATAGGAATTGCTAACTTTTCA
>JAGYWI010000010.1 GCA_018606805.1 Candidatus Magnetomicrobium cryptolimnococcus | reverse complement strand
AAATAATGACCTCCTCTGGTCTATCTGCGTATAAGAATTTTTCACAATCAACTGTCCTCATGTCTATTATGGTGTAGCTGTGGGTTGTGTTATCTTCATCAATGTTACTTTTCATCTTTAAAGGCTCTTTACCGATATAAACCACATATTGCTTAACAGGCAGCTTATAAACCTGCCTTAGATAAACCCAGTAGCGCAGCATCCGATAGCCCATGTTGTTGTCGTTTGTGGAAGGGAGGTGTGCCTACACACCCTTGAAATTCTATGTGATAAATCTCTTGGCTGCCATCCTTAAGTTGCGCCTTGAGTATAAAATCGGCTTCCCGTTCATCCGTAATTTGCATCTTCGGCTCTATTAACTCAGCCTTGCTTATATCCACGCCCGTAATCTTTTCAAGCAATGCAGCTACCGTATCTTTTAACAGCTCTTTAATAACCTTGTCGTATTCTTTTGACATTTTTAATTCCTCACAATATTATTATACCAGATTTTAGATTTGCCGCTATACAAAAAATAATTGATTTTTGGTATACAAAAAACTGTTATAAATATGTATTTTGATACTCATTTCATGGCATTTTGCCATAGTTGTTAAGAAGTAATTTAGGTGATTTGATATTTTTTATTGTTGCATTATTGTATATAGTGTGATATTATTAATTGCAAGGCGTTATTTTTTATAAAGTATATATATAAAATATTGGAAGGATAAAATGTTTATTCAGGACTACCATCTTTTTCTTTATCTTTTCTTTTAAGTTCATCAAGTTTGCCTTCTATATCGCTTGCCTTCATTATTGATGTACCAATTAATAGTGCATGTATTGCTGAGCTTGCTTCCATACTGCAAACTGCATCTCTATTGCTAATACCGCTTTCACTTACTACAATTTTGCCTTCTGGTATATCTTTTAACATACTAAATGTTGTATTTAAGTCAATATCAAGGGTCTTTAAATTACGGTTATTTATACCGATAATCGGTACATCGAGTAAGAGAGCCATCTCCAGTTCTTTAAAGTCGTGTACCTCAAACAAGACATCAAGACCGAGTTCTTTAGCACACCCAAGCAAGTGGTCGGCGTGCGATATTGAAAGGAGACTTGCAATTAGCAAGAGTGCATCTGCGCCGTATATGCACGATTCGTATAACTGATATTCATCAAATATGAAATCCTTTCTTAAAACCGGAAATCGGCCACATTCTTTCACTATTTTAATATAATCCAGATGTCCTTGAAAGAAATCTTCCTCTGTCAATACGGAAACGGCATCAACGGCTTTTTTGCTGTAAATAGAGGCTATCTGTTTGACATTAAAATCAGGCCGTATGAGTCCCTTTGATGGAGACGCCTTCTTAAGCTCACAGATAAACTTAATATTAGTAGCACGTTTTCTTTCAATTGAGGCGGCAAAATCTCTCCTTTGGGGGACTTCAGTTATACGGGATTTTAATTCACTAATTGGAGTGCGCATTTTTTGGGTATCAAGCCTTGCTTTTTTTTTCTCTACAATGGTGTGTAGACACACAGGGAGGTGTGCCTCCACACCCTCTTTAATATTTAAAATACTCATCTGTTATCGAATTATTATTTTAGTAGGAGGGGTCATTGCCTTTTTAACAGTCCCATTTGCAGCAGCCCCACCGTTACCGCCATTATCATTTATTGATACCGTAGATGATGGAAAATTTTTATCTTTTTTAGCTTGCACACCGGTTGCATTTTTACATTCTCTTTTAAGAAACTCCAGCTCCAGCTTGACCTTCGAATACGTAGCATACAGCTCATTTAATTCAAGCTCAACAGCCCTTTGTTTTTGATGTTTGAAGTAAAACAAAAGGCTAAAAACACCAAATAGTATTAATACGATTATGATAAATGGCCGTAATTTACTTCTTTCGTGAATCTTATGGGCTAGTTCGAGGTCTATTTCAAGCTTGGTTTTCTTACTCACTTATATCTCCTGACTGAAAACCTGTGAATCTCCACATCCTCATCATCTATACTGATTTGTGCCTTATACTTAGCTATCTGAAGCTGTTCAGAAACGGAGTTAACCCCCTCAAGATCGGGCAATAAAAGCCCTTTCCTGTAGCCTTTAGAGACAATAACGCCGTATTTTTTGTGGTCTAGCTCGGCTAAATCTTTGATTTTTTGCGGAGTAGACAACACATCCACCGAATAGGTTATATCGTTTAGTTCGGCAACGTCAATGGGCGCAAAACGCGGGTCTTGCGTTGCTGCTGATATGGCATTTTGTATGATTTCCTCTGCCACAGTGTTAGTTGTTGGTAAAAACGTCCCGATACAGCCGCGTAGGTTACCGTGCTTTTTTATTGACACAAAAACGCCATTTCTTTGGTGTGTGGGCACGCCTGCCTGTCTCATTTCCTCAGTAAACTCAGTAGACAGGGTTAACACCTTGTGGGTTTTAACGTATTCCTCTATAGTAGCCTTTGCTAGTAAAACCAGTGGGTGCATTTTTTTTATTTTTTCCTTTGCATCGAATAATCAGCAAGGGCCATCAGTGCGCTTTTTTCATGACTTTCATCAAATATGCTTAAATGCCCCTTGGCATCATTGACGATTTCCTCAGCCTTTTTATATGCCTGCGCGATAGCACCATAGCGTTTAAGATAAGACATGATTTTTTTCATATTCTTTTGTATATCAGCAGGTTGTATATCATTAGGGTCATTTTCATCACTGGAGGATTTAATTATTTCAACAATTTCATTACACTCATGCTCATCAGCCATTTTTAATAAATAAATCAGCGGTAGCGTAATCTTTCCCTCATAGAGGTCTTTTCCAAGACGCTTACCAAGGGTATCTTCATCTGCTTGAAAATCCAGTATATCATCAAACATCTGAAAGACCAGTCCGGTTTTAAATCCGTAGTTTGTCATAGCCTCTACCTTTTCCTCAGAGAGATTTCCAAGTATTGCCCCAATCCTACAAGCTGCTGCAAAAAGAGCGCCCGTTTTAAAGGCTATTATATCCAGATATTCCTTTTCTGTTATCTCCGGGTCTCCCACTTTTCGTAACTGTAGAATCTCCCCTTCCGTCATCTTCATAGCAGCGTTTGATATGGTATCCATAATCGGTTGATTTTTCTGAGCCACGGCCATTCTAAGGGCATTAGCATATAAAAAATCCCCCACAAGTATAACCACTTGGTTACCCCAGATAGAATGGGAAGTCGGTTTGCCGCGCCGTACATCCGCCTCATCAACGACGTCATCATGCAAAAGCGATGCCGTGTGTATAGCCTCTATTATTGCTGCAAAGGTAAGGCGCTCTTTACCTTTAAAGCCTGCAAGCGCAGCACTTAACAGTAAGCACAGCGGCCGCAACCTTTTACCACCGCCACCAAGTAAGTGCCGTCCTATTAACGGTATAACCACCACATTACTTGTAAACACATCGTTAAGCTCCGCCTCTACGGCGTTAAGCTCTTCTTTATACTGTTTAAATATATCGTTAATATCCATTGTAGATATTATTTTATCACTAAAGGTAAAGTCAAGCCTTGATTCTAAAGTTTTCAAAATTCACATCCCAAGCAGCTAATTTTTCTAAATCAGCAGGTTTAAAAGCACCATTTTCTGTTATGATTGCCGTAACATACTTTGCCGGTGTAACGTCAAAAGCCATGTTTTTTACTTTAACACCGTTAGGGGCTATCTGACACTTGCCGGTTACATTTGTAACCTCCGCTCCATTGCGCTCCTCTATCGGTATATAGTCTCCGGAAGATAGCGTAAAATCAATGCTGCTAAATGGAGCTGCCACATAAAACGGTAACGCATGCACACTTGCTAGTACTGCCACCGTATATGTACCTATCTTATTTGCCACATCACCGTTTCTTACCGTCCTATCAGTACCAACAATACATAGGTCTATCTCCCCAGCCTTCATCAGAGCACCGGCACTATTATCACAAATAAGCGTTACCGGTATGCCATCTTCCATAAGCTCCCACGTGGTAAGGCGCGCCCCTTGTAAAACCGGCCGTGTTTCATCAGCGTAGACATGTATACGTTTGCCCTCAGCAATTGCCTGACGCATCGGTGCTGTTGCCGTTCCGTATCCACCAGTTGCCAAAGCCCCGGCATTACAATGAGTTAAGATTCTAGAGCCATCTTTAATAAACTGCGCCCCCCAAAACCCTATCTGCCGGTTTATCTCTATATCTTCACGCAAAATCCCTTGAGCTTCCGCTAAAAGCAACCCTTTAAGCTCCTCAACACTGCTATCAGCATTTCTTTGTAAAAGAGCCTTCATACGCTCACAAGCCCACCGTATATTCACAGCCGTTGGCCTACTTGCAAGCAGGGCATCTATAGCGATACCTATTTTGCGGTCAAACCCCTCACGCCCTTTTACATCTGCCTCCATACTAGCAAGCGCTATGCCCATTGCCGCCGCTATACCAATAGCCGGAGCCCCTCGAATATTCAACTCCTTTATACACCGCACAACATCCCCATAGACACTGCATCTAATATACTTAACCTCATGGGGCAGCATAGCTTGGTCTAATATCTCAACAACACCATCTGACCATCTTATTGTCTCTACCATAATATACCGCGCTCCTTCCGGTAGTTCATTTACAAGCGAACGTATTTTAACATAAACTTACACCAAAAGAAATATGGTTTGCAAAACTTTATATCAAACGAAAATGACTAAAGAAAATTGCTATAAAATCATATTAATGATATAATAATAGGAGGGTTTTTCTGAATTGCATACAGGAGGCAAGTATAATTGTGGTGCTAATATAAGAAGGATTGCTAAATGAAAGATGTTGATTATTTATTTAAAATGCCTACGCAATGTGCTGAGAACATAAACTGTTATTCAGCTTTTTAATGAATTAGATACAGTATCTAATCAGGTAATATTATTTAATCTGGAGGATGTTGAGTTTATTAAACCATTGGGTTTAAACATATTGTCTGCCTTTATCTCTCATTATTTAAGGTTGGAAAATAACGTACATATAAAAGAGCCTAAAAGAATAGAGGTTAATCAATATTTAGAACGCCAAGGTTTTTATGAACATTTTAATATTACTAATAAGGGGCTATCATCCAGTAAAAATACCTCTGTAACATTAAGAAATTTGTATGAAATGGAAGGAAACTACTTAACCGATATTATCAACTGGATAACATCAAACAGTAAAATAGACTCTACAAATGCTTATGATTTTGTGCAAATAAATCTCGTTGAGATCATTACTAATGTGTTTGATCACAGTAAATCTGAAATTGGCTGTTATATCTCTGCTCAAGCATATAACAAAAAACATCAACTATCATTATCAATTGTTGATCTTGGGATAGGTTTTCTTGAGTCGCTAAAAAATTCCTATCCAGCTTTAGAAAATAGTATTGATGCTATTGATAAAGCCATAGAAGAAGGAACATCAAGTAAAAAGGGTGGTGAAATAAAGTCACGGGGTTTAGGTTTAAATAACGTGAGTGGTTTTTTGCGGAATAGAGGTAATTTGGAAATTATTTCATATGATGGATTGTGGAAACAAGACAACAATGGTACGGTTAAAAAGACAACACTGGACTTTTCATTTAAAGGCGTTTGTGTTTCTATGACTATACAAGAAGAAAAAATAATAAACATCAATGCAGAAGACGAGGAATATAGGGTAAATATATGGTAAATATAGAAAAAATAATAAATATAAATGTCAGCACTGATATATGCAATACCTGTACAACACATAACTACGGTAGAAAATTGTATAAAATTGTTGATGAGTATTTAACCAACGGATGTTTTATACAAATTGATATGTCAGGGGTTAATTTTACGTCTCTTTCGTTTTATAATGCTTGTATCGGTGAATTAGTGGTAAAGTATGGGATTGATTTTTTAAAAAATAATTTAGAATTTCAACATCTTAAAAATATAGATAAACAGTTTATCTCTAAATCTGTTACTTATGCAAAAAAGGTTAGAGACGCTGAGATTTTACAAGTAGAAATATAGTGATGTCCAAAATCAATATATCCCATTTTCTTTTTCACATATATTGGTTTTGTTTAGTATAATTAACGAGTATACCAAAAGAAATATGGTTTGCAAAACTTTATATCAAAGAAAAGGACTAAAGAACGAGAGCACTACCCTCAATCTCGTTGTTTATAGCACATTGCGATTTAATAAGTAAGGGCGAACCTATGTGTTCGCCCTTAAGAAGGAGGTGTGCCTCCACACCTTCGCTGCGCTTGCAATGCCGGAGTTGGGGCTGAACTATTACAAGAAAAATAAATTTTAATGGGTATAACTTTTAATGATATTATCCCACTCTAAAAAAGTTAGTTGCGTCTTTACATTTAATCTGTTAATAATTATAATAGTTAGAATAGTTTTCTTTATATATGGTAAATTTAAAATAAAAGCGAGGGCTTTACAGTGGCAAAGAAAATTTTATCTATTGATGGTGGTGGTATAAGGGGTATCATTCCAGCAATGATACTTGCAGAGGTAGAAAAATGTACAAAAAAGCCAATATGCGAGTTATTTGATTTAATAGCTGGTACGTCAACAGGTGGGATTTTAGCAGTATTTCTGACAGCACCACAAGGTGCGTCTAAAACCCCAGCCTATACAGCACAGGAAGTTATCGTCTTTTACGAACAAGAAGGTAAACATATTTTTGACCGTTCAATATATCACACTATTCATTCTATGTGGGGTTTGGCCGATATTAAATATCCTTCAGATGGAATTAAATCTATTATAGAAGAGAAATTACTAAATACCACATTAAAGGACGTTTTAACTAATATTATTATTACAAGTTATGAGATAGAGTTGCGTCAACCGTTATTTTTTAAAAGTAAAAAAGCCAAAACAGATAAAGAACATAATTTTAAGCTTACAGATATTATCCTTGCTACTTCTGCGGCCCCGACTTATTTTGAACCACATAAAATAGACAATAGAAATATACCTGAAAAAGATAAAATCGGTAGTACTTGTTCGCATATTCATAATAAAAACTATTATTCGTTAATAGATGGGGGCGTTTATGCAAATAACCCTGCAATGTGCGCCTATGTTGAGGCTCTTACAATGTTTCCTAATGAAAAAGACTTCATCATGGTATCCATGGGTACAGGTAAATACGAGCGCTGTTTGCATCATGACAAGGCTAAGGACTGGGGACTTGCTGCATGGGCAAAATCCCTATTAGACGTAGTTTTTGATGGTATTAGCGATACTGGCAGCTATCAACTGGAGCAGATACTCAACAAAACTTATTACCGCTTCCAAGCAAACCTAACAAAAGGCAATGATGATATGGATGATGCTAGTAATACTAATATTTTTGCACTTAAAGCTATTGCTAATGAAATAATTAGCACACATAAAAAAGAAATAGAAGACCTTTGTGAAAGATTGTTGTTAAATTAGCAGGTATTGATTCAGCAATTCTCATTAGTGTAGATTTTGTGCCAATTTTGAGCTGGCATAATTATTGCCGATCATCCAAATTACTAGGGGTACGGGATGTCGGCAAAATGAGAATTGTTGAATAATCAGGACTTGTCGACGCTCCCAACATTAGTCTCCTTCTAAACATTACATCTATAATTTTTTGTATAAATGCTTCCTCTGGCATTGCCATAAGTTCTTCAAACACAGCTTGCATTGCTGCTTTTACGTCTCCATTTTCCATCTCTCACCTCACTACACTACCAATTCAGTTTTTCTATATCTTCATATACTGTTGCAACGCCACATTCCACTCAACCGGTTCAACCCGTGCAGCCATTGTGCTCAATGTTGTATCCAGCACCGAATAAGCTGGCCTTTTAGCCGGTAGCGGGTATTGAGCTGTTGTTATTGGCAGCACCTTTACGCTTAGCCCGGCAAGGCGTACTATTTCCATAGCAAAACCGTACCAACTGAGCCGGCCATCCGTTTTATCTGTTACGTGGTATATGCCAAACTTACCGCTTTCTATTATCCTTTTTATTGCAATTGATAGACTCCCAGTGAATGTCGGTGAGCCTATCTGGTCATCAACAATGCTTAGCTCTTGTCGTTGATTAGCAAGCCTTAAAATAGTTTTAACAAAATTATTGCCATACGCGCCATAAAGCCAGCTTGTCCTTATTATATAAAAGTTGGGGGAAATCCACTCAAGAAACTTTTCACCAGCAAATTTGGATTCTCCATAAAAATTTATAGGACATACGGCATCATAGGGCGTATAAGGTGAGCGCTTTTTACCATCAAAGACGTAATCCGTGCTTATGTGGCAAAGGATTATGCCTTGCTCTTTACAAATAAGCGATAGATTTTGAACGCCAAGGGCATTAACTTGAAGGGCGAGGCAGCGCTCAGTTTCAGCCCTATCCACTTGCGTATAAGCTGCGCAGTTTATAATTATTTGCGGCTTGTAGGCAGCCACTATTTTACTTATTGAGTCAATATTAGTTATATCTGTATCTTCAATTGTAGCGCCATAGCAATCATGATAACTGGCTAAATATGGCACAAGGTCTGATGAAAGCATACCACCAGCACCTGTTACAAGTATCTTCATTTTTTTAGCTGCCTCCACCACCACTCATTTTCCTTATACCAAGCAATAGTCCTTTCAAGCCCCTCCATAAAGCTAACCGTTGGTCTCCACCCAAGCTCCTTATGAACCTTCGTGCAATCAAGCCCATAGCGGAAATCGTGCCCTAATCGGTCTTGCACATATTTTATATAAGAGCTGTCCTTACCCATGATATTTAACACCATGTGTACAAGGTCAAGGTTTTTAACCTCATTACCGCCACCAACGTTATAAATCTCTCCAAGCCTTCCTTCCTCCATCACAGTAAAAACAGCCCGACAGTTGTCCTCTACAAAGAGCCAATCCCTAATGTTTTGCCCCCTGCCGTATAGGGGCACTGTAGCATTTGTAATTAGATTTGTAACCATCAAGGGGATAAATTTTTCAGGGTATTGGTAGGGACCGTAGTTATTTGATGGTCTTACGATTATAGCTGGAAAATTGTATGTCTTAGTGTAGGCATGGATTAGCATGTCTGCCGCTGCCTTTGATGCTGAGTACGGGGAGTTTGGTAAAAGTATGTCTCCTTCTTTAAATAACCCTTCAGTTGTTTCAAAGCTGCCATAGACCTCATCCGTTGATATATGTATAAAGCGCTGTATGCCACAGCTTTTAGATACCCGCAGTAACACCTCAAGGCCAACAACGTTTGTGTTTAAAAACGGTTGTGCATTGCCTATAGAGCGGTCTACGTGGCTTTCTGCTGCAAAGTGTACTACTGTGGAAACATCATCAGCCAGCGCCGCTTTAACTATGTCTTCATCTTCAATAGAGCCGTGTATAAACTTATAGTTTTGCGTTTGTATATCTTTCTCAAGATTAGACAAATTGCCTGCATATGTGAGGGCATCCAGATTTATTATGTTGTAATCTTGGGCATTATTTATGACGTATCTTATAAAATTTGAGCCAATAAACCCACATCCACCCGTTACAAGTATTTTTTTCAATTGGCATCACCTTCCTATTAATCTAAAATAAATGGACTCTCTGGGATGTCTTCATATCTGGTTTCATCAACCGGCTCGGTCTTTCCCCAACCGGCATAAAGAGTATCCGGTATGTTTATGACCATCCCCTGTGCCTCTGAGCTGTTTTTATATGCGTGTACGACCCCTGGCGGCACTATTACTATTTTATCTTTTGTACTACGTAAGACATATCTATTTTTATATGTTTGTGAATTGGGGCGCATATCCCACAGATATAGCGTAAAGTCCGATAAAAAGCAAAAATAATCATACTGTTTGGCATGTACATGCGGTCCCCTTGCAACAGCCGGTTTTGTCATAGAAATATATGCCATTTGAGGTTTCAAAAAAAACCCCTCCGGTAGCTCATCCACCCTAAAAAGCTCCGTAAGCCAGCCGCGTTTATCCGTATAGTATTTAAATTCCTTTACAATAACGTCATGTATAGGCCCATCCGTAAACATTACTCTAAACCTCCACAACGGAATTATCACTTATCATAAGGCGCAGGGCTTTATGTTTTTGTGCATTATGGATAACGGTTGTGTACCTGCCAAGGAGGCTATCTTCAAGGCGCTCGATTCCTTCAATTGTGGAATCATTTAAGATAACACTGTGCTCTATGACGGAGTTAACTATACGGACGTTGCTGCCAATACTGGTGTAGGGACCAATAAAGGCATTAGATATGAGCGAGTTTTCACCAATACGCACCGGCCCCCTAATAGTGCTTGCCTTAACATGAGTGCCAGCCGCTATTTCCACCCTGCCCATAATACTTGAATTATCATCCACAAAGCCCCTTATATCTTGTTTAACATATTCATCAAGGACTATCGTGTTAGCTTCCAAAAGGTCATCCTTTTTGCCTGTATCAAGCCACCAGCCGCCGATTTGTTCGCTTTGTACAGTATAGCCATTTTTTATAAGCCAGTCTATGGCGTCAGTAATTTCAAGCTCTCCGCGCCTTGACGGCTTTATCTGCCTTATGGCATCAAAAATCTTAGCCGTAAACATGTAAACGCCAACAAGCGCTAGTTTAGAAGGCGGATTTAGCGGCTTTTCTATCAATTCAACAATGTTGCCCTCTCTATCAAGGCGAGCAACTCCGAAATTTTGTGGGTTTTCCACTTCTTTTAAAAAAATCAGAGCCTCCGGCCTATCATTTAGAAACCTACTAAGGGCATTTTTAAGTCCGCTACTTAATAGATTATCCCCTAAATACATTATAAAATCGTCCTCACCGATAAACTCCCTTGCCATTAAAACAGCATGGGCAAGACCCAGCGGGTTTTCCTGCAATATATACGTAACGTTAATATTCCAGTGGCCTCCGTCTTGTACATATTCCTTTACCTCATTGCCAGTTTCCGGAGAAATTATTATCCCTACATCCACAATGGCAGCCGATGCAATGTGCCCAAGCACATACCCAAGTATAGGGACGCCTGCCACAGGTACCAGCTGCTTTGCTATTGTATGTGTAAGCGGCCGAAGCCTCGTACCCTTGCCGCCGCTTAAAACTAAGGCCTTCATTTTTTTTTATCCTGTTTGTGTATATAATTTTCTAAATATTTTAGTATTATAACAGATACACTTACAAAAGGGTTTATTAAAATGAAACTATGTGGACAAATAATAGCAATAATGATGATAGATATAATATCCTATTATGCGTCTTTGGTGTCTGCGTGGTCATTTAGGGAATTTGTAGTGCCTGATTACCTTGCCGATGCCTCAAGCAATTTCCCGTTAATAAGCTACATAGAATTTTGGTGGATACCTCTAATATATATATTCTTCATAGGCTATCTGCAAACGTATACGACCCGGCTGCCCTTTTGGGAGGAAGTCAAGGTGTTACTTAATGGATTGACTATTTCGATGCTTGTGGTGCTTGCCGTGGTAACACTTGGGCGCATACCGGATAAGGTGTCTCGGGTAATTATTGTGGCACTTTGGCTGATTTCTATTGTACTATTTCCAGTGTTTAGGCTATTTGGAAAGAGGTTATTATTTAAGTCAGGGCTTTTTAAAGAAAAGGTTTTAATACTTGGCGCAGGTCGTGCCGGACAGCTTATTCTTAAATGGTTAAATAGGGAGTGGCATATTGGTTATGAGGTAATAGGGTTTCTTGATGACGATATTCAAAAGATAGGTATCTGCATTGAAGGTAAAAAGATTTTTGGTAAGATACGCCACTATACGAAGTTTATAAAGGAGCTGCAAATCAATACGATAATCATAGCCATGCCCTCCCTTGGACCGGAGAAAATCTCTCATATGGCTTTTAAAATCCAACAAGATGTGAAAAACACTATGATAGTGCCAGACCTCTACGGTATTTCACTACTAAATACGGAACTTTTAAACCTGTTTTATGAGGAAATCTTTCTATTAAAAATCCGCAATAATCTAAAATCAACAATTAACCGCACCATAAAGCGTGGCTTTGATCTGTTGATAAGTATTTTATTGTTGCCAATTTTGCTTATCCTGATTATTATAATAGGAGTACTGATTAAATGTGAAACAAGGGGACCTGTATTTTATTCTCATTTGAGAGTAGGAAAGGATGGACGGCATTTTAAGTGCTATAAGTTCCGGACTATGGTAAAAGATGCCGAGGAGCGCCTTAAAGAGCTGCTGCAGCGGGATGTAAACGTAAAGGATGAATGGGAAAAACACTGGAAATTGAAAAACGACCCAAGGATAACTAAAATTGGGTTGTTTTTAAGAAAGACCTCCCTTGATGAGTTGCCACAAATATTTAATGTCCTAAAGGGGGATATGAGCTTAACAGGACCAAGACCATACCTTTTAAGGGAGCTGCCTATTGTTGAAGACGGTATGAACACAATAACAAAAGTAGTGCCAGGCATTACCGGCCTTTGGCAAGTCTCCGGCAGAAGCGATACGGACTATCGTTACCGGATTAGACTTGACATCTGGTACATTATGAATTGGTCGCTGTGGCTTGATGTCCTCATACTATTAAAAACAATTAAAGTTGTAATCTTGATGAAAGGAGTTAGATAATGTTACGAAAGGTAATGAGCTTTGTAGTGTCTTATGTATTGTTTTTTATGTTAAGTCCAGGGTGTGGAGGCACACCTCCCTTAAATGCGGCAGATAGGGAGGTGCGCCTCCGCACCGTGGATGTTTTAAAACCAATTATTGATAGTTATAATACCTTCAAGGACATAAAGGGACAATTTAAACAAAGAAGCGTTATAAAGGATATGGATAAGGAAATGAAATATGAGGGGGAGTTTTTCATAAAAATACCATCAAAGATGTTTTGGCACTATAGCGGTGCTGATAAACAGGAGGTATATATAAACGGCGGCACAATGACATTTTATCAAGAAAAACAAAATCAGGCAGTAAGGACTAAATACGATGAAAAGACTATCGGTCAAACACCGCTGGCACTATTGAGCGACCTCAATGGCGCTATTAAAAACTACAAGGCTACACAAATGGCCGGTTATATAAGGTTGATACCAAATGATGAGCAGCTAAACATTACTTATATTGATATATATACATCGGAGGGGCAGTTTCCCATAAAAAGAATAATAGTAAAGGATAAAAGCGCTAATGAAATAGAGATAGATGTTTTTAACATAGCAACTAACACGCACATTGAGGATTCAACCTTTGTATTTACTGCACCAAAAGGCGTTAATGTTGTAGATAATTAATAACTTGTTAACAAGTTACTAACAATTGTTGAAAACTTATTTAAAAGGCAAATAATAAAGAAAAGAGGCGTGTGAATTATGATTGATATAACGATGGCTCGGATAACCCATTTGGATTGGTTATATACTCTTGAGCTAGCATTGCAGAAAAAACGTATATATATTAATATAATGCCTTATGGTAAATGTGAATTAGGAAAGTGGCTTTATGATGAAGCCTTAGCTAAGTACAAGGACATACCGGAAATAGATACGCTTGAGAAGGAGCATAAGTTTTTTCATCTTGCTGCTGATAGAGTAGTTAAATGGCACAATAGCACGACTGTAAGTGCTCAAGCAGAGGCACAAGCGCTTTTAGATTTTGAGGAACTCCAAAAGCGGTCTAAAGAAATAATTTTTCTCTTAACAACAGTTGAATTTAAGTTAATAAAATTTTATGAAGAAGTAGGTAACAAAAAGGCAAAGAGTAATAATATTTTAAAAAAAATAATTGGTCTTTTTGATTGAAATAACGTAGGTAGTTTAACTTAGAGTACCGCAAAGGCGCGGAGGCGCGCCTTTTATCTAAAAGGCAGAATATGTGGTTTATTAATAACTTAGACATAGTATTCTTTATTTACGGACTTGCATTCGTAATTATGGGGCTTGCTGTTTTTTTTCAGCCAAAGGACAATAGCGCTTTTGAACTTTCTAAAATCATCTGGCTTATTGGGCTTTTTGGCATTGTACATGGCGTTAATGAATGGCTGGATATGTGGGCAATTATTAAAATCAAAGGTAAAATATTTGATATTATCCGATGGTTTTGTCTTGTATTTTCGTTTATATTTTTATTTGAATTTGGACAGCGGACTTGTTTTTTTAAAGATAAAAACTGGAAATACAATAAATCCTATAGATATACGTTTCGGCAGTCAATACTCCCATTAGTAGTAATAGGAGGGATTTTTATTATTGGGTTTTTATCAAAGGATTTTTGGCAAGTTGGAAGTATATTATCACGCTATCTATTAGGTTTTGTCGGCTCTTGGCTAACTGGATATGGTTTTTATTCTTATTATAAGCATGATGAATCTATTTTAAACTTTTTAAATGTTAAAAAATATTTTCTATATTGCAGTATTTCATTTTTAATATATGGGGTATTAGGTGGTCTTATTGTACCCAAGGGGAGTTTTTTCCCATCCACTATTATAAATACAGATACCTTCATTGAATATGTTCACTTGCCTGTGCAATTGCTGCGTGCATGTTTAGCAGTAGTTATATCTTGGAATATGGTTGGTATACTTAAGATTTTTGATAATGAGACAAAGAAAAGATTAGAAAAAGAGATTATTGCAAGGCGTGAATCGGAAAAGATATTAGAAGAAAAAACTACATATTTAGACAATATACTGCATTCATCTATAGATATGATAATTGCAGCAACAGATATTAATTTCAAAATAAAGTATTATAATCCGCTAGCTGAAAAACTGCTTGGTTACAAAGCTACGGATGTCATAGGTAAAACCGTGCAAGAGATACGCATAAATGAAGGTTTTTCAAAAGAGAAATTTGAAGAAGCTATTAAAATTATTTCAACTAAAGGGTTGTATAAGTATACTATAGAAAAAGATATTAATGGTAACAAATGCACAATCTTTATAAGAGTATCTGGTATTTTTAATAGAGAAAAAAACATTATTGGGTACATACTAATGGGTCAAGACGTTACTGAACGAGTAAAGATGGAAAAAGAGCTGTCAAAGCTTGCTACAACAGACACCTTAACACAAGCCTTTAATCGAGCTCGATTTAGTGAAATCATTGACATAGAAATAGAGCGGGTTCATCGCTATGACAATAAATTATCAATAATTATGTTTGACATAGACCATTTTAAAAATGTAAACGACACTTACGGGCATATTATAGGGGATAAGGTGCTTAAGAAAATAGCGGCTGTAACTATGTCAAATATACGAAAGATTGATAGTTTATTTAGATGGGGCGGGGAGGAATTTATAATAGTATCTCCGGGGACTAATATAGAATGTGCATGGAATTTAGCTGAAAAGATAAGATGGGTTATCGAAAATGAATACTTTCATGAGGCAAAACGGGTAACAGTAAGCCTTGGAGTCGCTGAATACAAATTAGATGAGTGTAAAGAAGATTTAATTAGCAGGGCTGATGAGGCATTATATAAGGCTAAATCAGAGGGTAGGAATAGAGCCATTCCCAGTATAGTGAAATAAGATTTTTAAATTGCCCAGCCTATAGGCACAACGTTGGCCTTGACACCTTCAATAACCTTTTCAATTTGAAACTGTTCAACCACCTTTTCATCTATCGAAGGGACAAAAAGCGCTATGGTTACTGAATCTTTATTTAGTTTTTTGGCATAGCCTACAGCTTGAGCTATATTGTCTTTTATATCATTAGCGTTTGTAAAGCTCTTTACCTCTATGATGCCATCTACTATGGATTTGTCTGATTTTATATATTTAACGTGTAGGTCTACCTTTCCGTTTCCTGTAGGAAACTCAGGGCTAACTACGCCTCTTTGTCCAAGGGCTGATTGCAGCCAAGCATACAGGTGAAAATGCCCAACCGCCTCCCTATAATTCAAATCGGCTCGCCTTGGTTGTTCTTTCCACGGATTAAGCCCCTTAGCCCTTAATCTAAATAGGTAATCCTTGTATCTGCGTAAAAGGGCTGGAAGATTTATCCCTTCACCTTCAAGAACATCTGCTAAGTCATCTAATATATCTAAAGCTAAAATAGGAAGCCTATCGCCCACTATATCGTAAGCCAAAGATTCATATAATTTTTCTTGAACAAACGGTGAGGAAAAGAAGCATATCTCTATTTCTTCTCCAAATTCATCTACCCCTTTTTTACTATCTATAATACCATTCATATAAAGGTAATTACACCAATCTTTCTCTATGATAAACGGCACATTCGGATTTGCAAATATGTTCATCACATATTCTTTATAGTTAACCTTAGCCTTCTTCGTTAGATTTAATATGGTATTATTCCACTCTACCATTAATGCACGACGATAAATATCTTTAAAATTCGCAGCATTTATTACAGTACCTTTACCCGGATTATACTTTTCCGTAATAAGCTCACCAAACCAACAAACAAGCCCCGGCTGCCCTCTTGTTACCTCATATACCTTTTCAATTACGTCAATTTCGATACCCTGCCCACTTTCCTCCCTGTATTGGTGAAAGAGTTCAAACACCTCATCTTTAGTAAAATTCGGTATATTCACCGAGCGCTGCACATTAAACGGTGAACCCCTCATACTTTCCACTCCAAGTACCGAGCGCACTCCTATTAAGGCTAGCCCATGCAGGAAATATGACTCTCGTTTAAGGTATATATCCCTAAACATCGTAACAAACTTATCAATAACTACAGGTGGCAGACTATCAAACTCATCAATAAACAAAATCACCGGCTTATTAAATATGCCTTTATCGCGTTCAAAGATATTTTTAAAAGACTCCCAACCATCAGGAATATCAATATCAATTTTAAAAGTTTCCCAAATCAAAAGAGGAATCCTCCTAAGAAAAGCCTCTACTAAATTATCTTCCTCCTTTTCCATAAAAATCACACCTTGAACAGACATCGTCCCAACTAAAAAGCGCTCACCATACTTAGCCAATATACCATCTTTGACCTGCCTCATGATCCACGTCTTACCGCTTTGTCTGGGCGCCCATATGGTAAAGTAGTGTCCACTTAAATCCGGTTCGGCTATAATATGTTCTAAAACCTGCTCTACAAGGGCTTCTCTTTTAACACAAAACTCCCTTTGGCAGTTCACCGGTCCATATGAAGAAAAAGTTCTCATGTTGTATAATAACATAATTATACCAAAACAAGTATAACTCGTGAGCCAAGTTTTTTTTAATTGACAAATAATCATATATTGTCATTGATGCGATAATAAGGTGCGTGAGGGCACTCCCGTAAAGGTGCGTGAGGGCACTCCCGTAAAGGAGAAATACACGTTATGAATAACGAATCAAAAAGGCATTATCTTTATCTTTTTTTATCTATACTCTCAGGTAGCATCCTATTTTTATCATTTCCCAAGTGGGATTTGTGGGCACTTATTTGGTTTGGCTTAGTTCCAATTTTTTATGTAAGTTTAAAAGCCAAAAATAAGACAGAGGCCTTTCGTTACGGGTTTTTTACTGGATTAACCTTTTTCATCGGTACACAGTACTGGATATATCACTCGATGAATCACTACGGAAACATAGCATTTATACCAAGCATTTTAATAGTGATTTTACTTTGCACGTATCAAAGCCTTTATATTGGCCTATTTTCCTTGCTGATTAACAAGGTGAAATTACCGCTTTATTTAACAGCACCGATTTTTTGGTGTAGCATGGAATATTTACGGGAAATCTTACTTACGGGTTTTCCTTGGTCATTTCTTGGACACAGCCAGTACAAGAATATATCGTTAATACAAATAGCTGATATAACTGGCGTGTATGGCATCAGTTTTTTAATTGTGATGGCAAATGCTGTAATTTATCACCTATTATTTACGAAGGTGTGGAGGCACACCTCTCTAAATAGACATTTGATACCTATAGTTGCTTTTTTACTCTTATTTACTGGGACAATTTTTTATGGTATAGAAAGGGTTAAAGGGTGTGCACACACACCCTCCCAAGACAGGGAGGTGTGCCTACACACCACGGTTAAGATTGGCATTATACAGGCAAATATAGAACAGCACATGAAATGGGACAAAAATTTTAGCCAAACGGTTTTTGAAAAGTATGAAAACCTAACCAAAGAACTTGTCAAAAAAGCCAATCCAGAGCTTGTCGTTTGGCCTGAAACAGCGCTTCCTTTTGTCTTTAACGCTAACCCCGATATGGCGGATAGGTTACTTGCTTTTAAAAAAGAATTGCCCTCAAGTCTCCTTTTTGGCAGCGTACTTGTTAAGGATTACATTAACGGAAAATATATACTTTCAAATAGTGCCCTCTTTTATGGGAGTGCGCCTCCGCACCTTGACGGGAGTGCGCTCACACACCTTTATTCAGCTTCTAATAAGCCGGACTACATATACGATAAAATCCACCTTGTGCCCTTTGGCGAGTACATACCGCTAAAGAATAGTTTACTATTTTTCCTAGATAAATTAGTAAATGCAATAGGGGATTTTGCACCCGGTAGCGATTATACGGTAGCCACAACCCCTAATTTTTCCTTTTCCACACACATATGCTATGAAATAATCTTTTCAGACCTTGTCAGAAAGTGCGTAGGCGCACCCCCGTCAAAGTGCGTAGGCGCACCCCCGTCAAAGTGCGTAGGCGCACCCCCGTGTAATAAAGATGTGGACTTTATTATAACAATAACAAATGACGCTTGGTTTGGAGATACGGCAGGCCCATATCAGCACTTTGCAATATCCGTATTTCGCGCCGTAGAAAACAAAAAACCTCTAATACGGGCTGCCAACACCGGTATTTCTGGCTTTATTTCAGCAACTGGCTTTATTGAAAGAAAAACCAACTTATTTGAAACGGCAACACTTACACATAATGTTCAAAAACATAAGGCTTATACTTTTTATACCAAATATGGTAATATATTTGTCTACTTATGTAATACGTTAAGCATAATAATCATACTGTTTTTTAGGAGGAAAATTAATGATAATTCAGCAAGAGTTAAAAGAAAAGGTGAAACCTCTAATTGAAAAAATAGAGGGCTTAAGAGGTTATCTTTGAAATAGAAAAACTTATACAAGAAATTAAGGAAGTAGACAGCCAACTGTCAAATAGTGATAACTGGTCATCACACACCAAAATAAAAGAGCTGCAAAAAAAGAAGGCTAACCTAGAAGGCGCCGTATCCACATACAATGAAGCTAAGGCGGATGTGGATTATATAGCCGACTCCCTCTCCATACTGGATGAAGAGGGAGGGGATATGTTTATAGGGGAAATTAGCGAAAAAATTAAAAAAACGTCAGCCAAATTAGACGCCCTTGAGCTAAACCTCTTACTTAGCGGTAAGTTTGACACACTCGATGCAATATTGGAAATCCACCCGGGAGCTGGCGGTACGGAGTCGCAGGACTGGGCTCAGATGTTGATGAGAATGTACCTGCGTTGGGCTGAAAAAAAGGGGATTAAGGCAGAAGTAATAGACCTGCTACAAGGCGATGAGGCCGGCATTAAAAGTGCCTCAATACTATTTTCCGGCTCTTACGTTTATGGGTACTTAAAATCCGAAATAGGGGTACACCGCCTTGTGCGCATATCGCCGTTTGATTCCAATAATAGAAGGCATACGTCTTTTACCGCCGTCTTAGTGTATCCACAGTTTAAAGATAATATAGAAATAGACATTAAAGATGACGACATCCGTATAGACACCTTTAGGGCTTCAGGGGCTGGTGGCCAGCATGTAAATAAGGTGTCGTCGGCTGTGCGTATAACGCACATACCAACTAATATCGTTGTTAGTTGTCAAAATGAGCGCTCTCAACACAAAAACAAGGAAAAGGCCTTAAACATATTAAAGTCAAGGCTTATGGAGCGTGAGATAGTTTTACAGGAAAAAAAACTTGAGGGCATTATTGGTGATAAACGGGAAATCCAGTGGGGTAATCAGATACGCTCATACGTGCTGCATCCTTACAAGATGGTAAAGGACCACAGGACCTCTTACGAGGTCTTTGACGTTGAATCTATCCTTGATGGAGGCATTGCCAGTTTCATCAAAGAATACCTAATGTTGAAAAACTAACATGCCTTACTATATCTTATTTATTATATATAAAAAATAGACGATATAGTAGTGTGTGTTTATATGTTAGGAAGCAGGTTTTTTATATATTTTTCAACAAGTTTAGTTTAGGACAAGGGTGTTCGTTTAGTGTTAATGGAATATTGATATATTAACGGGTACTGGAAAAACTGATGATACTAACAATTATGAATGATTTTTTAACAAGCGGAGAACAAGTTATTAACAATTGTTAGTAACTTGTTGAAAACATATGGATACGGAAAATATTTGGCAAAGGTGTGCGGCATACATAGAAGAAAGAGTGGGAGCGGCTCTTTTTAAATTGTGGTTTGAGCAGTTGAGGGTTGTCAGGGTGGAAGAGGACAGGGTTTTACTTAGGGCTCCTAACAAGTTTTATGTTGAATGGCTCAATGATAATTATTTAGAGCTTCTAAACGATGCCTTTGAGGAAATACTCTTTAAGGCTGTCAATATTGATTTGTTTGCAGATACTGATAGTGGTGATAAAGTCCTTGGTAGTGAGGATATATTGAGAGCGGAGCTTTTAAGCATAGGAAAGGATAGTTCTGGTAAGCCTCAAGGCGCAGTTAAAGGTGTGGTTAAGGGTATAAACCTGCGCTATACGTTTGAAAATTTTGTAGTAGGTCCTTCTAATCAATTTGCCCGTGCAGCAGCCCTTGCCGTGGGCGATTCGGTTGGTAAGACCTACAATCCGCTATTTATATACGGTGATGTTGGTCTTGGTAAGACACATATTATACACGCCATAGGAAATAGGGTGGTGCAGAAAAATAAAAAGGCCTCCGTTATATATGTGACTACTGAGCAGTTTACGAATGAGGTGGTAACCTCTATAAGGCATGAAAAGATGAGTGAGCTTAAGCAGCGGTATAGGAACGTTGATATATTGCTTATAGATGACATTCAGTTTATAGCCAATAAGGTGCAAACGCAGGAGGAGTTTTTTCATACGTTTAACGCCCTTTATGAAAAGCAAAAACAAATAGTGCTTTCAAGCGACCGTCCACCAAAAGAGTTAGGTGATATTACGGATAGGCTGAAATCACGTTTTTCCATGGGGTTAATTGCCGATGTGCAGCCACCGGGGGTTGAACTAAAGATGGCTATTTTGCAAAATAAGGCAGAAACTCATGGCGTTAAACTACCAAGTGAGGTGGCATACTATTTAGCAACACGCATACGTTCAAATATAAGAGAGCTTGAGGGCTGTCTTACTAAGTTAGCAGCGCATGCTAGCATATCCGGTGAGCCTATTACGCAGATGCTAGCCCACGAGGTCTTAAAGGACGTTTTTCAAGACGATGAAACCCCTATTAACATGGATGGCATACTTAAGATAGTGTGCGAGTACTATGGTGTGAGCATTACTGATATAAAGGCAAAGAAGCGCACTAAGGATGTGACGGTGCCACGGCAGGTGGCTATGTATTTAGCAAGGGAGCTTACGGAGATGTCCCTTATTGATGTTGGTAAGAACTTTGGTGGTAAGGATCATGCTACTGTTATATATGCTTGTAATAAGGTTGAAGAGAAGATTAAAGAAGATGAAAATTTTAAAAGAACAATTGAAAAACTTAGAAATAGAATAAAACCTTGACGGCTGGTGCGCCTACGCACCTTGACGGCTGGTGCGCCTACGCACCTTGACGGCTGTGCGCCTACGCACTTTGAGTTTTTTTAAAAAAAAAGGGGGGGGTTTTAAATGAATGTTGTTATTAAGAAAGAAGAGTTGCAAAGGAAGCTTGCAGATATACAGAGCATATCTGAAAAGAAGACGACTATGCCTATATTGAACAATTTTATATTAGACGTGGATACTAAAAGCACTATTTATGCTACGGATTTGGAGGTTGCACTTAAACAAGAAATCGAGATATTATCTTTTGAAAGCCCCGGACGCTTTTGTATATCAACGAGGAAGCTTTATGAAATCTCAAGGGAAGTCAACGATGATATTATCTTATACTCTGATACTGATTCGCTTGAAAGGGAGGTGTGCCTACACACCTCGGACATTGAGGAGTTTCGTTGGCTTAAAATCAAATCCGGTAAGAGTAGTTTTAAGGTAGCTTGTTTAGACCCGGATGAATATCCGCTTTGGCCAACTATTGAACAAAAGGATACCATCACGATTAAGGCAGGCATTTTGCTTGAAATGATTGATAAGACCATATACTGCACCGGGGATAATGATGCCCGGTATGAGCTAAATGGTCTACTTATGCACATTAAGCCAAGTGAAAATCGCATATTTATCGTAGGCACTGATGGGCATAGGCTTGCTGCTATGTACAAGGATGTGGAGTTGGGAGTGCTGGGAGCACCCCCGTATGTGCTGGGGAGCCAGGTAGGGTGCGAAGGCGCACCTCCCTGTGTACCTACACACCAGGGAGGTGCGCCTCCGCACCCTACCGTAAAGGAGGATATTAAGATAATACTGCCTAAGAAGGCTATGGTTGAGTTAAAGAAGTTTTTATCAGTTTTAAATGATGAGGATATTACCTTTGATATAACGAGCAATTACGTTTGTTTTTATTTAAAAGGGCGACAGTTTCTTACTAAGTTGATAGAGGGCTTGTATCCGGATTATGAAAATGTAATACCTCAGGCTAATAATAAGACAGTTGTTTTACAAAAGGATGATTTTATAAAGACGCTTCGGCGTGTTTCACTTATAAGTAAGGAAAAAGGTCATTTAGTTAAGTTTACTATAAATGAGTCAACACTGGATTTTTATGCAAACGATCCGGAAGTTGGCGAGGCTAGTGATACGATAGCGGCTCAGTTAGACGGTGAACCGATAGCGCTTGGTTTTAATTCGAAATTTGTAATTGAATCGGTTTCGGTTATGGATGGCGAGCGCTTTAAAATAGTGTTGCTTGAGCTATTAAGCCCAACGCTTTTTATGGAGTATGATAATGATAATTATAAATGCGTCATTATGCCTGTTCGTCTTTAGTGATTAATTAGGAGGTGGTTTTATTATGAGAAATATGTCAGATGATGATTTAATTAATGAGCTTAAATATCGTTTTGATCAAAAGGATAAGGCTCTCTTTGATTTAAAGGTGATGACTTCTAAGCTTGAATCTCTTAATAAAAAACTGGAAGATTCAGAGGCTTTAAAGTCGCACTTTTTATCTAATATAAAAAATGAAATAAATAATCCTTTAACAAGTATACTGGGGCTTACCGAACAGATTGTTAAAACCGATGAGATGGACTTTGCAACAGTGAAGACCATGTTAAATATGATACACTTTGAGGCTTTTAATCTGGACTATCAGCTAAGGAATATATTTATGGCGGCTGAAATAGAGGCGGGGGAATCTAATCTTGATGTTTCACATGTTGATGTGGTTTCGCTTATTTCAAACACAGTTGATAGCTTTAAACCGTTAGCAGAGTCCAAATACGTTAAGTTAACATTCCTTTATGATTGGAAGTTTAAAAAGCGCGATGAGTATTTGTTTAAGACAGACCCTGAAAAACTTAAAGTGGTTATAGCTAATTTGGTTTGTAACGCCATAGAGTTTAATAACGAAGGCGGCAGCGTTGAGATTAAACTCTGGAAAGATGGTAAGACCATGCAAGTAAGTATTAGCGATACCGGTATTGGTATAACGGAAGAAGATAGGAGTAAGATTTTTGACCGCTTTAGACAATTAGACACTGGCGTTAGTAAGCTCTACAGAGGGCACGGCCTTGGCCTTTCCATAGTGAAGGCTATTGTGGATTTGTTTGGTGGTTCGGTTTTTATCGAAAGTACGGTGGGACAGGGCAGTATATTTTTTATTGGGATAGAGGAGGCTACCTTGTCTACGGCTGTTGATGTTTATTCATTGGATGGCAATGAGTTTTTGTTTGAAGAAGAGGGTGATGAAGTGTTTTGAGTTAGCTTGTTGTACATAAGGTAAAGCTTTAAACTTGACTAATTTATAAAACTATTGGGAGACAATTTGATAGAGCACTTTTTATATCCGGGCAATATCTTTGCTGAAGGTGAAGACAGTGTAATTACAACAATATTAGGTTCATGCGTTTCAGTTTGTCTGTGGGATCCGGTCTTAAAAGTAGGTGGCATGAACCATTATTTACTGCCGCTTTGGAACGGCGATGGTCTTCCTTCGCCTAAGTACGGTAATATTGCAATACCTAAACTAATAGATAAACTCTTATACTATGGCTGCAACGTAAAATCTTTAAGGGCTAAGACCTTTGGCGGTGCTGCTGTTATTGAGCGTACCACAACGTCTGGGCTTTTAAACGTTGGAGAGCGTAATATTTTTATATGTCGGGATATGCTTGAAGAGGCTGGCATACCGATAGTAGCCTCAGACCTTGGTGGTACTAATGGCAGAAAGATTATATTTCAGACCGACACGGGCGGGGTTTTGATGAAAAAGATTAAGAAAACTACTGAGGTAGTTGGCGTTGGTAATAATAAAAAGGAAAAAAAGTAATAAAAAAGAAAAAGTAAAAAAGAAAAAGATAGAAGAGCGGGGGGAAACCCTTGGTAGTCCTGAATGGGTAGTGGTCATATAATATTTATACATGTCTGTCATTGCGAGCGCAGGTGCGTGAGGGCACTCCCGTAAAGTGTGGAGGTACACCTCCCTGCAATCTCTATATTAAAAGGTGGGATTGAGGGAGGTGCAATCTATTTAATTACGTTCATTATCTTTTACTACAGTGTCATATAATAAAAGATGAACATATGTTACAATATTCTTATGGATAGTTTAACATATAACGAAATGATAAGCACAGAAAAATCACTTTATGATACTGATTTTTATCAGTGGACACTTCATAATGCAAACCTGTTACGCCAAGGCAGACTCTCTGAAATAGATATAGAAAACTTGGCTGAGGAAATAGAAAGTATGGGTAGAAGAGACAGGAGGGAATTGGAAAGTCGGCTAGCAGTATTGATAATGCATTTACTTAAATTACAGTATCAATCTGAAAAACAAATAGATTCTAAAAGTTGGGCTACCACTATACGTACTCAAAGGAAGGAAATTGTCAGAATACTTAGAGACAGCCCTAGTCTAAAGCATAACATTGAAACTACCATAGGTAAAGAATTTATAACAGCTAAAGAAGATTTTGAAGAAGAAACAGGAATTAGCAGAAAAAAACTCCCTGAAATATGCCCTTATACTTTTGACCAAATAATTGATAAAAGCTTTTGGCCTAAACCAATTATTAATTCATAACCGGCACTATTATAAAAATACTTATTTTATTTAAAATACTTAAATATGAGTTAATAAGCATAGGGGAGCTTTATGGGGCTTTCCCTACAATACACATACTTTTATAGGGGCAAACCTAGGGGTAAGCCCTTTAATTTTTTTTTGTCTATTAAATCGAAAGGTGTTATATATGACCGTTCCTCGTTGAGAACTACTAAAAAATATTGAGATAGGTTATTAGTGTAATATGGTAAGATATAAATAATGTAAATGAGCTATTTAAGATATTATACGGT
This sequence comes from Candidatus Magnetomicrobium cryptolimnococcus, assembly GCA_018606805.1. Lineage (GTDB taxonomy): Bacteria > Nitrospirota > Thermodesulfovibrionia > Thermodesulfovibrionales > Magnetobacteriaceae > Magnetomicrobium > Magnetomicrobium cryptolimnococcus. The sequence continues at coordinate 94,990 of JAGYWI010000010.1, read as the reverse complement.
GTTCTTTGTTGGAGATGATATAATGAATAAGATGACTATGGTTTATTGGAAAGGAGATAAGTTTTGGCTAGGTAAGCTTTTGGAGTATCCTGAAATAATGACACAAGGAGAAACTGTTGAAGAGTTAGAAGAAAACATAAAAGATGCCTATCGTTTAATGATATTAGAGGATGTTCCCAGCGATTTCAAAGTAAAAGAAATTACTTTATGAAACGAAATGATTTTATACGAAGTATCATAGAGGGAGGCTGTATTTTTTATAAACATGGTGCAAGGCATGACTTATATATTAATCCTATCACGGGTAAAAAACAACCAATTCCTAGACATAATGAAATTGACAATAAATTGGCAAAACATATCAGAAAAATGTTAGGCATTTCCTGAATAGTGTTTTTGGGGTTCAAGAGGCAAAGCCTCTTGGGTGGTAGGTCAAAGGGACGAGTCCCAGTGAGGGTGCGTAGGCGCACTTTACGGGAGGTGCGCCTACGCACCCTCCCATCACTATTTTTTCAGATAGAGGTATCATTTAATGTCAAAGACAGTTGAAGCGGTAGAAGAAGAATCAAATTATGGGGCGGATGAGATACGTATTTTAAAGGGCCTTGAAGGGGTTCGCATAAGGCCTGCTATGTATATAGGGTCTACGGGGGTTGACGGATTACACCATCTGGTATATGAAGTGGTTGATAACAGCGTGGATGAATCCCTTGCTGGATTTTGCAATAAGATAGATGTTGTTATCCATCATGACGGTAGTTGCACGGTTACTGACGACGGCAGGGGGATACCAACGGATGTACATGCGGATGACCCAAAGAGGCGCACCGCTGCTGAAATAGCCCTAACGGAGCTGCACGCAGGTGGCAAGTTTGGCTCTAAGGCGTATAAAATATCCGGTGGCCTTCATGGCGTGGGGGTTTCTGTTGTTAATGCCCTTTCTGAGTGGCTTGAGATGGAAATCAAAAGAAATGGCAAGGTCTACAGACAGCGCTTTGAACGAGGACAGCCTATCGGGGCGCTTACTGTTGTTGGTGAAACTGAAAGGACTGGCACTATGATTACATTTAAGCCAGATACTCAAATATTTGAAACAACCGAGTTCCACGCGGACACTCTTTCACAAAGACTGCGTGAGCTTGCTTTTTTAAATAAGGGCATTTATATAAGCTTTCGCGACGAGATAACCAGTCGCAGCCACGATTTCCACTACGACGGCGGCATATCGTCTTTCGTTGAGCATCTAAATAAAAATAAGGTTACCATCAATGATAAACCCCTCTATATGACGGGACAAAAAAACGATATAACCGTCGAGGTGGCTTTTCAATATAATGACGGCTATACGGAGATGATATATTCCTTTGCTAATAACATAAACACACGAGAAGGCGGCACTCATCTAAGTGGTTTTAAGGCGGCCCTCACGCGCTCAACGAATAGTTATGGGACATCCTGCGGCGCTCTAAAAGGTGGCATCACGCTTTCAGGTGAGGACGTGCGTGAGGGGCTTACGGCTGTTATAAGCGTGAAACTTCCAAATCCGCAGTTTGAAGGTCAAACTAAAATGAAACTTGGCAACACCGACGTTAAAGGTATAGTGGAGGCTATCGTTAATGATGTGCTTAGTACTTATTTTGAGGAAAACCCCCAGCAAGCTAAAAAGATTATAGATAAATCCCTCCAAGCACTAAGGGCTAGGGAGGCTGCTCGTAAGGCGCGTGAGCTTACACGGCGAAAAGGGGCTCTTGAAGACACTGGGCTGCCCGGTAAACTTGCCGATTGCTCGGAAAAAGACCCGGCTTATAGCGAGCTTTTCATAGTGGAGGGGGAATCGGCAGGTGGCTCTGCTAAACAGGGCAGAGACAGGCGCTTTCAGGCGATATTGCCGCTTAAGGGCAAGATTTTAAACGTTGAAAAATCCAGGTTTGATAAAATGCTTTCATCTGAGGAAATCAGGATACTCATTACGGTCATGGGCACTGGCATAGGGCCGGATGATTTTGATATATCAAAGTTAAGATACCATAAGGTAGTGCTTATGACGGATGCCGATGTGGACGGCGCTCACATTAAGACACTTTTACTTACATTTTTTTATAGGCAAATGCCCTCTATTGTTGAAAAGGGCTACCTATACATAGCACAGCCACCACTTTATAAGGTAAAAAAGGGGCGCTCTGAACGCTATATTCAAAACGATCAGGAGCTTATGGAGATGCTTTACGATTTACTAAGTGGCGATATGGAGATAAACTTAAAGGATAAGGTTTTAAAGGGCAAACAAGTTGGCGGTTTTATAAAAAGGCTTAATAGGTTTGAACGCCTTTTAGAGTGGCATGAGCGGCATGCTAAAGATGGAGCTATTTTAAAATATCTGCTAACGGTAGAAGGGCTTTCTGAAATCCTTAACGATGAGCAAAGGCTTAGGCAGTTAATTGAGCAAATGGCTGCTAAGTTTCCAAACCTTGATATAAGTGAAATTAGTTTTGAAAAGGAGCACTTAAATTATAAGGTGGAACTTTCAAGAGATAGTAAGCGGATAAACTTGGATGTGCCCTTTGTTAATTCACCGGAATTTAAGGAGCTTAAGACAATGTTTTCGGTTGTGGAGGAAATGGGTGTGCCTCCGTATGTAGTGAAAATAGGTGAAACACTAAAAGAACTTCAAAGCTCCATTGAGGTGCTAGAGCTTGCCATGAGTACTGCTAAAAAGGGGATTTCCATACAGCGTTATAAAGGGCTTGGCGAGATGAACCCGGACCAGCTTTGGGAAACTACCATGGACCCCGAGCGCCGTACGTTTCTAAAAGTGTCCATCGAGGATATGGTGCAGTCGGATGAAATCTTTACTATATTAATGGGTGATCAAGTTGAACCGAGAAAGGATTTTATTACAAAACACGCCCTTGATGCCAAGAACATAGATATATAGCGCATTATTAAGGAGGGACGAGAAATGCTTAAAACTGTGAAAGCTAGGTTTTGGCAGGGTCAAATTGAGTTTTTAGAAAAACCCGATATTCCCGAAGGCGCGGAGATAACGGTGAGCTTTGAAGAAAAAGAGACAAAGGAGAGGATTTGGCAACCAATAATAAGAAAAGTTTATGATAGGACTCAAGATTCTCTCTATAAAATAGAGGGTTATTATTCGTCAGAGGCACCCGATGATTTAGCTGTTAACCACGATAAATATATTTACGAAGATTAGTTATGAGAAAAATTTTTGTTGATACAAGCGCTTGGTTAGCCTTAAATAGTAAAAAAGACGCTTTACATCAGCGGTCTTTTTTACTTTATAATAGTTTAGTGAAGAAAGATACGTTTTTTATAACTACTAATTTTATTTTAGATGAAACTTATACAGGATTGTTAAAAAAAATAGGGCATCGGTCAGTAGTAGATTTTGGGGAAAGAGTGCAAAAAAGCCAAATCCTTAAAATTATTCATATTGATGAAGAAATAGAAAAAGAAGCTTGGAAATTATTTAAAAAATACCAAGATAAGTTTTTTTCTTTTACTGATTGTACCTCTTTTATGGTAATGCAAGAATTAAAAATAACTGAAGTCTTTACCTATGACCATCATTTTGAGCAAATGGGGTTTTTGGTAATTCAAAAATAAATATATACAACCTTATCAAATCGAAATGCGCTATATAGAGAATTAAAGATAAGGTAATAGTTCAGCCACAACTCTGTCATTGCACACTCCCTGCAATCTCTCTTTGATAAAAGACGGGATTGAGGGAGGTGCGCCTCCGCACCCTTCGTCGCTTATGTTCCCCTCGCAATGACGAGACAGGGGGCTGAACTATTACATTTTTTCTTATTAAGTAATAGACATGTAAGACAATTTAGATTTAAGGCGCAAGATAGCTTGACTGTGCAATTGACTTACGCGGCCCTCGGAGAGGCTCATAATAGCAGCAATTTCCTTCATAGTAAGTTCCTCCCAGTAATAAAGCGATAAGATGGTTTTCTCCTTTTCTGGCAGCTTATCAATAACAGCCGCTAGGGTTTCTTTCTGTGATGCTTCAAGCATAGCCTTTAGTGGGTCGTGCGCTGACGGGTCGGGTATATTATCCATTAAATTAATATCTTCCATATCGTTTATACGGCTTGAAAAATCCTCAAAACGAAGGGTTATGACGCCATTTGCATCTTTTAAGATTTTATAATAATCATCAATGGACATATTCAGCTCATCAGCTATCTCGACATCCTCCGGGGTTCTGCCAAGGCAGCTTTCCAGTTTGTTATATACGGCTTTAATGTCATTAACCTTTTCCTTTAGTGAGCGTGGGGCTGGGTCAAATGCTCTTATTTCGTCAAGCATAGCTCCCTTTATCCTGAACTCTGCATAGGTTTTCAGCTTTGCACGCGCTGGGTCGTAATTATCCATAGCGTCAAGCAAACCTATAATTCCCACACTAATTAAATCGTCTAATGTTAACTGCGCTGGCAGCTTATTTCTCAGCCTCAAAGCCGTATATTTTATAAAAGGCTGAAACTCTTTTATTATCTTTTCTTTTTCGTCATCTGTCATATCAGTTCTATACATACTCACCACTTATACTGTTGAATCAGTCGTTGTTGATAAGAGATTACCTATAAAAAACTGTAAAGACCCTTTTACCTTGTTTTTTGACCTACTTAGTATCTCATTAGCTACTATATTAATATTTCTTGAGGCATCACTATTAGGAAAGGCCTCAACAAAAGCCCGCTGCTGCCTTACAGATTTACGTACAGAATCATCATAAGGTATATAACCAAGATAATCAAGTGAAATATTTAAAAATCTATCAGCTGCCGTGTATAACCGTTTAAATACCTCGACAGCCTCCACTTCGTCATTAACAGCGTTAACCAAAACGCTAAATTCCTTTTCCTGATACCTTGTGTACAACACCTTAATAAGTGCGTAAGCATCAGTTAAAGCCGTAGGCTCAGGTGAGGCTATTATTATGATTTCCTGAGCCGCTATACAAAAAAAAGCTACATTGCTTGAAACCCCTGCTGCCGTGTCAATTAAAAGCACGTCTATGGGTTCGTCGTAGGCTTCAAACTCCTCTATTAATCTTAGGCGTTGAAACTCATCCAAAGACGTTAGCTCTTGCACACCGGAAGAGGCCGGCAGGATTTTTATGCCATGCGGGCCTTCTATCAATATATCTTTTAGCATCATATCACCGTTTAGTACGTGTTGAATATTGTACCGTGGGGCTAGATGCAGCAGTACATCTATATTATTTAAGGCAAGGTCAGCATCTAATATTAGCACTTCATAGCCCATCTTTTTCATTGAAATAGCTAAATTAGCCACTAAGTTAGTTTTGCCAACCCCTCCTTTTCCGCTAGCAACGGCTATCGTTTTTACATGATTTCTACTACCCTGTCCAGCCCTCCTCATCATTTATAGTGAGCTCCTTTTTTCAGTATTAGGTTAGCAAGCCTATCCACACGGGCAAACTCTATATCGTTTGGTACATTTTGGCCCGTTGTTATGTATGCCACTGGTTTTTGGTATGTTAATAGTATATTGTATAGCGAGCCAAACCGAACAGCCTCATCCACCTTTGTAAAGGCTATGTAGTTTACTGGCAGCTTACGGTAGTATCTGTAGCTGTCTATCATGGTTTCATCATCACTATTGGCGCTTATTAAAAGGTGTACTTCTATAGGGACGTCCGTTTCGCAGATTTCAGACAGTGTTTCTATGTATTGCTCATCGCGCGGGTTACGTCCTGCCGTGTCTATGAATATGAGGTCTCTTGTTTCAGCAGCACGTGATAGCGTGCTTTTGAGCTCACGCGGTGAGGACACCACGGATAGCGGTATGCCCAGTATTCTTGAGTATATGCGCGACTGCTCGACAGCACCGATGCGGTAGGTGTCTAGGTTTATTATAGTGGTTTTTTTACCCTCGCGGATGGCGTGCGCTGCTAATTTTGCTATTGTTGTGGTCTTACCCACACCAGTTGGGCCTATTAACATTATAGATTTCATATCCATGCCGATTTTTTTCACTTTAATATTTGACACGATGAGTTCCGCTATGTCTTCAACATCGGTGGCCTTTTCACACAGTAAAAGGGCATATTCTTCTTTAATGGCGCGCTCTTTTAAAAAATACAAAAGGCTCTTTTTCTTTGGTGGCAGCGTCATCTCAAAGCCGACGTTTTTCATATCAACTATGGTATCGCGCAGGGTCTCTATCTCGTTTCTTATCTCTTGGGCTACCTCGTTAACAATCTGTCTTATTTCCGTACTGGTACTTACATTGGGATTTACTGAGGGCTCTCCTTTAACAGGCTCTTCGTCTTTACTTAAAGTAGCAGCCGATTGCGGGGCTAACGGTTTTGGCACTGGGGAATTTGCTATAGGTGCTTTTAGTTCATCTTTTTTCTTTTGCCCCTTTGATACCTGTACCTTATCCTCTTTGGCTGCCAGCCTGCCTTCTAAGTGTTTAGCAAAGGCCACAGATTGTTTTATACTAGAAGCGCTGTCTAGCTCGCTATCAAGATCAAAATCCACAGCAGCCGTAACCTCCACAACAGCAGGCGGTCCCTTTTTTTCTTCCGTAGACAGTATTATAGCGTCCTCACTAAGCTCTTCTTTCACTTTGGCCAGTGCCTCGGCAAAGCTCTTTGCCTGTATCTTCTTAATTTTCATATCTCACAACCCCCAACGTGAATAGTTTAGCATTTGTTGATATTTCCGCACTGGATAGAACCACCACTGACGGCATGAATTTTTCCAAAATCTTTCTAACAAGCCTTCTTATGTGAGGTGAACACAGTATGACGGGTTGCACGCCCTTTAAATTTTCCTTCTGTGTTAGCTTCTCTATGCCTTTAATGAGCCGATTTATCATATCCGGGCTTATTGCCTCGCCCGTTTGCAAACTTCTAGCCATTTGTGATTCAAAACGCGGGTCTAACGTTAACACCGGTAAGTTGCCATCGGGTGTCGTGTACTGTTTCGATATGTACCGTGCAAGGCACTGGCGCACGTACTCTGTTAATAGTTCATTATCCTTAGTTGCCGGTGCATAATCAAGTATAGACTCAAGTATTGCCACAATGTCGTTAATTGGTACGCGCTCTTTTAAAAGGTTCTGTAATATACGCTGCACACCACCAAGTGTTATATGCCCCGGGATTAGCTCATCTACAAGTTTAGGATAGGTCTTAGAAACCGTATCAAGCATGCTCTGTACCTCTGCCCTTGTTAAAAGCTCCCATGCAAAGCGCCTGATTAGCTCAGTTAAGTGTGTAGCTATAACTGTAGCCGTGTCTACAACCATAAAACCGGCCATCTGGGCTTTTTCCACGTTACGTTCCTCTATCCAAAAAGCCGGCAAGCCAAAAGCCGGCTCCTTTGCCGGTATGCCATCGAATTGCTCCGTTTCCTCACTTGCCACAGCCAACCAGTGCCCCATCATCACCTCATGCCTTGCAGCCTCTATGTTTCTTATCATAAAGCTGTACTCGTGCGGGCGCAGTTGCAGGTTATCGCGTATATGTATTGATGGGGCTACAAAACCGATTTCCCTTGCTAGCTGCCTTCTCATTGATTTAATCTTACCAAGGAGCTCTCCCTTTTGCTCTTCTACAAGCGGTATTAGACCATAGCCGATTTCAAGCGTAAGCGGGTCTATCTCCATATAGGATTCAAGGCTTGGCTCTGCCGGTTTCGTCTCCTTACGCTTAACCTCTTCTTTTTCCTTTTTAGTGGTTTTATTCATTAAAAAAGCCAAACCAGCCGCACCACTGGCTATAATCATAAACGGTAAGTGTGGAAGCCCCGGCACTATAGACAAAATCCCGACAATACCAGCGGACGTAAACAAAGCCTTCGGATTTACTATCATCTGCTTAGCAATGTCTTGCCCTATGTCTGACTCCTTACCAGCACGCGTTACGACCATACCAGCCGCCGTTGAGATTAAAAGAGCCGGTATCTGTGCAACCAAGCCATCACCCACGGTTAGTACCGTATATGTTTTAGCTGCCTCACCAACGGGTAGTCCCTTTTGCAGCACACCAATTAGTAAACCGCCTACTATATTTATACCCGTTATTATAAGCCCAGCCATAGCATCCCCACGCACAAACTTACTAGCACCATCCATAGCGCCGTAAAAGTCCGCCTCTTGCGATATATCATCACGGCGCCGTCTGGCCTCTTGTTCGTCTATCAGTCCACTATTTAAATCCGCATCTATCGCCATCTGTTTACCGGGCATACCGTCTAACGTAAACCGTGCCGCTACCTCCGCTATTCTACCAGAGCCCTTCGTTATAACTACGAAATTAACTATTACCAATATAAAAAATATAATTAACCCTATGGCATAATTGCCACCAATGACAAATTCCCCAAAAGCCCCTATAACTTCTCCGGCTGCGTGTATGCCCTCTTCACCATGTAAGAGTATCAAGCGCGTCGTTGCTACATTTAACGAAAGCCTATACAGCGTTGTTATTAGTAGGATTGTTGGAAATATAGAAAAATCCAACGGCTTTTGAATATAGACACCTGTAACTATTATCATAATAGATATGGCTATCGAAAACGACAGCAATATGTCTAGTAAAAAAGGCGGTATTGGCAAAAGCATTGTTCCGAGAATACCAACAATTGCTACCGATACCAGTATCTCGGAATTCTCTCTTAATAATTTAAATATTTCCATAACTTAAGTTTTTACCTCTATCACCTGAGTAGTTTTTTTTATCAGCATATAAATTTTAAACAAGCCTCTTTAGTTTATAAATATATGCAAGCACCTTAGCAACAGCCTTGTATAGCTCTGACGGTATGTAACCATTAAGCTTAACATCTATCAAAAGACGCGCCAGCGCTTTGTCCTCAACTATCGGTATGTTGTGTGCCTTAGCTATTTCCTTAATCTTTTGTGCCACATAGCCCTCCCCTTTCGCTATAAGCTTAGGCGCTGGCGTAACCTTATCTTTATACAAAAGCGCTACCGCTATATGTGTCGGGTTTGTTATAACCACAGTAGCCTTCGGTACTTCGCTCATCATACGCTTTCTTGACATCTCACGCTGTACCTTGCGTATGCGAGACTTTATCTTCGGGTCTCCTTCCGTTTCCTTTACTTCTTCTTTAATCTCCTGCTTGCTCATCTTGAGGGATTTTTCATGTGTCCAGATATTCATTAAATAACTGATAATAGCCACTATCATTATGTATATAAGCCCATAAATTAAAGCCCATATAACATAATACCCTACTTGTGCCATTATCTGATTAAAATCCTTTGTCATAAGCTGTGGGTAATCGTGCAGATTACTATTTATAACCAGATAAACTAAAAGGACACCGGCTGCAAACTTAATAAGACTCTTAAAAAACTCCGAAATAGATTTTGACGAAAAAAGGCGTCCTATACCTTTCATAGGGTCTAATTTAGCAAAGTTTACATCAAGGGACTTAAATAAAAACCCCACCTGCGCTAACTCACACACTATGGCTGTTATCATAGCCGTAGCAAGGAGCGGAAACAGTAAATAAAACATCTCAAGCTCAGCGCTGCGTAAAACGGTAAACGGATCGCTACCATACTGTAAGGCAAAAAAGCGCGAGGCCGACCCACCGATTCTTTCAACAAAGACCGGACCTGCCCAATACAAGTATATAACTATGCTAAGGGTTACTACTCCACCGGTAAGCTCACGACTTTTGGCTACCTGGCCCTTTTCCCTAGCCTTTTGACGCCTCCTTGGCGTCGCTTTTTCAGTTTTTTCACCGCCACCTGGCATAACTGTCTACGCTACTGCCTTGCTATAGATAATAGGTTTTGAATTTCACCGCTCATTTCCTTAAACATTTGCGTAAGTAGTGTCAAAAACTCCGGTACACTCACCATCATGATAATAAACCCAAGCGTTATAAATACCGGATAACTTACAAAAAATATGTTCAACGACGGCGATGCCTTATAAACAAACCCAAGCATCAAATGTGTTACAATCATACCGACAACCACCGGTATGCTTATTTTAATAGCAAAAATAAATGCCTTCTGTAATATCTCCATCCCCTTTAACATTAACCCATCTAAGTTAATCTTACCAAAGGGCACTATCTCATAGCTTTTAACTAAAAGCCACAATAAATCATGATGGGCATCTATCGCGAAAAACACTACCGTTGCAAATATGCCAAGCAGTCTTGAAAGCTCCGCAGATTGACCAAACTCAGGGTCTATCAACGTAGCCATCGTCATAGCCATCGTATTACTCATCAACTGCCCAGCCATGTTGACAGCCAAAAAAACCAGCCTCCCACCCATACCAATAACCATAGCAAAAACGACCTCTTTGACTATCAGATAAAACACTTGGTTTTCTTCCACCTTTGCCTCCACTATAGGCGTTAACAGTATCGCCGTTGCAATAGCAAGCCCTATCTTATACTGGGCTGGCACGTTTTTACTGCTAAAGGCTGGCAGCATCATAAACACTATGCTGCTTCTTAATAAGATCAATAAAAACCGTATCAGATACTTTGATATTATGGCATTATCTATAGCGTCAGTCATCTTAAACCCAAATTACTTTATAAATTGTGGCAGATTTTCAATTATCTTAGTTGTAAAGGCTATCATAATCCTTGCAAGAAACGGCATTAATATAAAGATAGCCGTAAAAACCGCTATAATCTTTGGTACAAATGTAAGCGTAAACTCCTGTAACTGAGTAACCGCCTGAAAAAAACTTACTAAAAGCCCAACCACCAGACTTACAAGCAAAATAGGTCCAGAGACCATTAGGAGCGTTATAAAAACCTCCTTTGAAATATCCCGCACAATTTCAACCGTCACTGAAAACTCCTCGCCAAAGACCCCATAATAATATTCCACCCATCCACCAGCACAAACAACAATAACTTAAACGGCATGGACACCATAACCGGTGGCACCATCATCATACCCATTGATAACATAACACTAGCTACCACCATGTCTATTATGATAAACGGCAAATAGATGAGAAACCCCATAATAAAGGCTGTCTTTAACTCACTAATAGAAAAAGCCGGCACCAATACTTTTAAAGGTACATCCGTCGGCTTGGCCGGATTGTCCTCATTTGATAAACGCAAAAAAAGCGCTATATCCTTCTGCCTCGTATGCTGCAACATGAATTTCTTAGCCGGCTCCTCTGCATTTTTCAAGGCACTCACTATGTCTATCTTTTCCTCCATAAAAGGCGTTATCGAAACCTTAGCTACCGCATCAAGCGTTGGCGACATAATAAATAGTGTCATAAACAGCGACAAACCGATGATAACCTGATTTGGCGGTATCTGAGCCCCTCCAATAGCCTGCCTTAAAAAAGACAACACTATAATAATCCGCGTAAAAGACGTAAACATGATAAGCACTGCCGGTAAAAACGACAGAAAAGTTACCGCTAAAAATACCCCTATCAGGGGATGGTCCAAATTCCAAGGCTGTTCCATAACTATAATTTTCTCTTTAAATCTCTATCGTCCTGAGATAAATGACTGATTTTTTAAATCAGCACTAAACCCCTCGGGCATATAGGAGTCAGCATCAATGGACTTTAATAACCGAATGTCCGTCGGCGTTACACCAAGCAGTAAAACCTCAGCCCCTACCTTCACGGCTACAATGCCTTTCTTTGGGCCAACAGCCAAATACTCCACCACCGACATATTGTGCACCACCCCGCGTTTTTTTCTTAACACAAAAGCTGCCGCCAATATCAATAAAAGCACTATCGCTAGCGCCCCTCCTGCCTGCATCAAATACTGGGTCATTTCAACTGCTTTAACCTATCCGACGGACTCATTATATCCGTAAGCCTAATCCCAAACTTGTCATTAACAACCACCACCTCACCCTTTGCTATCACCTTATTGTTAACCAGTATCTCCATGGACTCCCCCGCTAACTTATCCAGCTCGATAATAGAGCCTTGCCCTAACTGCAACAGATCGTTTATAAGCATCTTCGTGCGCCCAATCTCCACCGTAACAGTTAATGGTACATCTAATAAAAACTTAATATCCCTTGGCTGTGCCTTAGAATCATTGCCATTTGAAAGCTCCCCAAAGTGGGCATTTTGTATATTATCCATGCTATTACTCCCTTATTTCAGATATTACATCTGTAATTTTAATCGCCTGATACCCTCTACTAGTCCCAGCCTTACCAACAAACTTAGCAACCCCCTCTATCCTTACTAATAAGTCTTCATCCACTGACTTATTAATCGGCAATATCATATTTGGTGTCAACGACAGTATGTCTTCAAGCGTAAGCTCAATAGTACCAAGCTCCACTATAACATCTACCATGGAAGAACCTAACACATCTTTTAATCTATTGACCCAACGATGGTCTGTCTCTAACTTTTCCCCCTGAATGCCTGAGTATAATTTTTCTTTAATGGGCTCTATTATTGAATAAGGAATACAAAAATACATCTTGCCAGTAAAGTCCTCGACTTCAATATGCACTTCTATCTTTATGATGACCTCTGTCGGCGTTACTATGGTAACAAACTGCGGATTCATCTCCGAGCCTACATGCTCAGGCTGCACAGGCGCTATACCCTTCCACGCCATAGCAAGGTCCTTTAATACCATAGAAACAACCTTTCTAATGATACGCTGCTCTATCGGGGTAAAATACCGCCCCTCTGCCTTCACTTGTCTTGCCGACGTACCACCAAAAAAATACTCCACAAAGGCAAATACAGCAGGCGCTCCTATAACAAAAAGCGAATACCCTTTAAGCGGCTCCATCTTAAATATGTTTATGCTGGACGGCAAAGGCAACTGCTTCATAAATTCGCTAAACTTCATCATTTCAACAGAATGTACGTTTATATCAACAAACTTCATTATGATTGAAGATATAGAGTTCCTGAAAAAACGAGCAAACCGCTCATTGGCTATCTCAAGTCCAGGCATCCTGCCTCGTATAATCCTCTCCTGAGTTGTTAGGTCATATATCTTAACCCCTGTCTCCTCCGGCGCCTCCGCATCAGTAACATCACCCGTCTGAACACCCTTCAACAGGGCATCTATTTCATCCTGAGATAGTATCTTGTTCATTGCACCACAAACTCCGTAAAATACAAGTTCTTAACAATATCGTCAGCATCCAGTGCTTGATTCAAGCTCATAAGCACCTCATCCTTCAACTGAACCTTCCCCTCCGGCCTCGTTATCGAATCATAAGTCTTGCCACTAAGCAAGATTATAATCGCATCCTTCAGCACAGACATCTTTTTTTCAATTAACTTCTCGTTGGCTTCATCAACCTCTATATCCATGCCAACTTTCATAAAACGGCCATTATCCGTCAAATTTACAATAAAAGACCCCAACACCAAAAGCTTAGTATGCCCATCTTCTTTAGCCGCTGCCTTTTCACCTTTAGCCGCTGCCTCCGTCTTAGTATCCCCCGCACCATTTTTTGGCGCCATAAACTGCTTGTAACCAAAAAACCCACCACCACCCAAAACCACTATTAAGCCAACTACTACTAATATTTTTTTCATTCCAGCCCCTTTTCCCTGGCCCTTCTGCTCCGTCTGTTCTTCATAGGAATCTGTTTCTTCAGCCATATTCAAACTCCTCAATATATGTTTTTTATTTTATTTACGTAAAAATGCAATAAGCATACCACTTACGGGAGTGCGCCTACGCACTCGGAAATAACCATCAAATAATAACTAAAATAATAATAAAGTGTCAAATTCCTGACATAGTGATGTTTTTTTAACTAATTAGAAAAAAAAAGAAAAAGAAAAAGAAAAAATAAAAGAGCTGGGGAAAACCCTTTTAGGCAAAAGGGTTTTCCCCAGCACCCCCTTTCCTAAAACTTTTGTCCTGACAATCGGTGCTAAATGTTGTACACTGTGGCAGGATGACACTTGTTTCCCCAAATCTTGTGCAGGCATAACGAGTAAATCGGCAATGGAAAGAAAACCCCCCCAAAAAGAACGGGGGGTTTTCTTTCCATTGCCGATTTGGCGCTGAAAGGGGGAGGAAAAGACTCCCCCTTTAAATCCCCCTCTCTAAACTCTTTTGGAGCTAGCGCAGAGACTTTACGTGGTATGTAATACATTAAGTATAAGACGAAAATGCGGAGGCGCACAGGGAGGTGTGCTAATTGTTATTGTATTCAATACCTTGCTGAATCAGATTATTATCCTTCAAAAAGCTGATAAGGGCATCAACATCTATTGGTTTATACAAAAATTCCATACAACTCGTTCTATAAAGGTTCACCATTTCAATAGATATTCCTAAGCCAGTCATCATTATAATTTTTACAGAATCCTCTTGGTTAATTCCAAGCATTTTCTCCTTTTCCCTAATAGCATAAAGGGCGTCAAATCCGTCCATTTCAGGCATTAATATGTCCATAAAGATAAGATCATAGGGTTCGCCCATTGATAATGCCTCCTTAAAAGCCTCAACCGCCTCTTTCCCATTTAATACATAGTCGCAGTGGCCATATCTTGAAAGCAACCGTTGTAACATCTTTACGGTTAGCAGCTCATCGTCTGTAACAAGAAATTTCATGATTAACCCCCTAAGACTTTTTTTATGTACATAAGCGCTGCAAACTTATGACGCTATCTTTATAAAGACAAATTACAAGAGCAGCCTGTAAACAATCTGCCTTGAAATGTATCTCGTTTTTTAAATTGCATCTCTATATCCCTTGTTAACTGTTGCCTTGTTTTATCCCACCTTGGTGCAATCAATATGTCATAAGGGGCAGTTGCAAAGAGTCTTTGCAACACAATATGTGGCGACAGCCGTTCTATAAAATTGACCACAAAGTCAATGTACTCTTCATAAGAAAAGACAAAGAAAGGCTCTCGTTCAAACATCTCACCTAACGGAGTGCCTCTGATTATTTGCAATTGGTGAATCTTTAAAAACTCTATCGGCAGTCTGGAGACCTCTTGTGCCATATAGAGCATTTCCGTAATGGATTCAGTCGGGAAACCCACAATTAAATGTGCTCCCATATGAATCCCCCTGTTTTTAGTCATATCCAGACACTCTTTAAAGCATCTGTAGTCATGCCCTCTGTTTATGTAATCAAGGGTTTTATCATATATTGACTGCAAGCCGTATTCAATAAGTATGAAGTAGTCCTTTGCAAGTCGGCTAAGAAGCTCTATTTTTTCTTCATCCACAGCATCCGGCCGCGTACCTATGGCAAGTCCTATGACATCCTTATGACTGAGGGCTTCTAAGTATAGTCGCTTAAGCTCTTCAACTGAGGCGTAAGTGTTTGTAAAGGGTTGGAAATATCCAATAAATTTTTTTGCCTTATAGCGCTTCGCCTTATAGCGCTTCGAAAGATAACTTATACCGTTTTCTACCTGCTTCTTAATACCAAGCACTGGCTTACAAGAAGGAGGTCTGAAGCTATCATTATTACAATATATACACCCACCGTAAGCAATAGAGCCATCCCTGTTTGGGCATGTAAAGCCTGCATCAATATTTACCTTATAAATATCCCTACCATATAATCTTCTCATATGGCTACCAAAAGAATTATAAAAGCTATTTTCGTTCATCTTTATATTATCAACATTTTCTCCCGCCCTTGTCAAATAAACCGTTTAAGTTATAAATCCCCACTTATTTTTAAATGTGTAAAAAATAAAATACTTTTTTATATATATTATATTTTATACTAATGGCAGGATTTATGGGGTATCATAATATAAAAAAAATATAAAAAAAAGGAGGGGGTACACCAGCTGGACTTAACCCATAACAGTTTGTCCAGCTGGTATACCCTTTAAGAGGATTTATGGGGGGGCATAAGAGACTTATTTTCTAAGTTTTTAGTACCCTGTAGCCTTCTGCCTAAGCAAGCTAATAGGGTATCCTTTGTGTCACCACCACGCAGTGTGGCAACATTAAAAGAGCATGTAACTAGGGAGGTGCGCCTACTCATCTTTGACGGGGGTGCGCCTACGCACTTTGACGGGGGTGCGCCTACGCACTTAGAGCGTTCGCTTCCAATCTCTACTGTCTTAGTCGCAATCAGCCTACAAAGAGCTATACCTAACTCTTCAGCCGATATTATCCGTGTTTCCGGTAACGCAACAACAAACCCTGTCTCACCGTATCTGGCTACATAATCACCCTTTCTGACAGCCGAAAGAATGTTCTGCGCTACAGCTCTTAGCACTAAATCGCCAGCTTCTTTACCGTAAGCGTCAACTACAGCCTGCAAATTATCCACATTTAGCACAATCAACGACAAACCCGAACCGTACCTTTTGGCTATATATATGTCATGCTCTATGTGGCTATCAAAGGCACTTTGACTATAACACTCAGTAAGCCGGTCTATAGTCTGCTGACCATCTATAGCACTTACGTTTAGTGCCGATTTTAATGCAATACTTATTGACCTTACTAATATATTCATAATATCTATATGATGATACATTATCTTCCTGTTTGGCATTATATATAGTTTAGCAATATTTATGCCATCAACTAAGGTAAATCTTAAAAGCATGGAGGTGCGCCTACGCACATGGAGGTGCGCCTCCGCACCCTTTGAAACGTCTTTATAGCTGCACTTTCTATCATATGCTTCAGCGCACGCAGGTGTGTGGGCACACCTCCCTCTGTTAACATAATGGATATTGTAGACAAAATGCTGACACTTAAAGTCATTTTTGACTACCTCTACCATATAGTCCTCATAATCCTTTGGCTCTACCCAAACATCAACGGTGTGTAGGCACACCTCCCTGGCATTTCCACTTTTTATAGCAAAGCCAAATACCCTACAATCCAATATTTCGTTTATCCCTTTAGCTGCCTCTTCCACTATATCGTCAACCCTTTGCAACTTACCTATCTTTAGCACGCTATCGCTGAGCATCTTGTAGTCTACTCCAGTTAGTGCCATGTAGAATACCTTACGGGAGTGTGCCTTCACACCCTTTAGAGTTTCTTTAATCACCTTTTTCATATTTTCCATAATATATTTCATCTTTTTTCTCCCACCTTACGGCAGTGTGCCTCCGCACTTTACGGGGGTGCGCCTCCGCACTTTACGGGGGTGCGCCTCCGCACTTTACGGGGGTGCGCCTCCGCACAGGGAGGTGTGCCTACACACCCTTTTTACTCGTTCGGTGTTACTATAGTAAATGCAAAATACATGCCAGAGAGATTTGCTATATTTAGCTGCCCCGTCATCCATCCATAACGGAAATATTTTCCTATATCAAGAAGTTTTTTCTTTACTGGAGTGCCATCACGCACCTTTTCTTAAAGTAAAGGTTTCAATTTTCGCTTCACATATGTTTTAATAATATAAGAAAATTTTATAAAGGAGTGTACTTTTATGATAAAAACGTCAGGGAGGTGTGCCTACACACCCAAATATTATAATAGCATTGCTATTAGCATCTGTTTAACAATCATATTACTAATAGGCTGTGTAAGAAACGTAAAGACCGCTGGTGAGGGTACATACTCTTTCGTAGATGGAACCTTAATGGGAGTGCGCCCACGCACCTTCGCTATAATATAGAAGCATCCGTAGCGCAAACATATAATGCAGCTCTTAAGGCATTAAAACAATTAGAGTTACCCGTCTTTGAGAAAAACTCAGATGCCCTCGTTGCCTATGTTAAGTCAACCTTTGTTGATGGTAAAGATATTAAGATTAACATACAATACCTTACAAAGGTGCGGGGGCGCACTCCCGTAAAGGAAATCACCGCGGTATCTATACATATTGGGATATTTGGCGATGAAAACAGGACGATGAGAGTGCTTGAGCAAATCGAACGAAACATATTATAAATTGTGCCCCACACGTTTCAATGCAACCGAAAGAGGAGGTTATAATGCGCAACAGTTAATCTATTATAATTTAGCCAAGAATTTAGTTTTATAGGAGCTTTCCTTATATGTATTCAACGTTCTTTGGAGAGGAGGTTCTAAAATGATTACACTTCAGATTAAAAATTGTCTTGACAAAGGGGTCCACCATAATGCTATACTAACCATATGGAAGTATTAACAATTGAGACAACTGAACAAGAAAAACAGATATACAATGATAAGGTAGAAGTAATCAAGGAAGCATTAAAAGAGTTATCCCCACCGTTGATAGATTTCCTCCATGAGTATGTAACTTTTCTTCTTGAGAAAGAAAAGAAGCATAAGGCTTTTGTTGAAAGGGTGCTTGATGCTAAAAAAGAGCCAACTATACAGTTTCAATCTGCCCAAGAAGCTTTTCAGGCTATATTAGATGAAGTGGAAAATTGAGTATTCTAAGTCTTTCAAGAAAAAGACTGCTAAGCTTATTGAAAAACAACCGAAACTAAAAGAGCCTATAAGAGAATTGTTTTTAAAACTTGAAAACAATCCTTATGACAATGCTTTAAAGACACATACGCTAAGTGGTAATCTAAAAGGAAGCTATGTTTGTTCGTTAACTTATGAGTTAAGGCTTGTGTTTGAAATCAGTGATAAATCCATTCATCTAATAGATATAGGAACACATGATGAGGTCTATTAAACCGTATACATTGTTAGTCATATAAAACAAAATAAAATAGGTAAAGTATATCTATCCCCCTTTGACGTTATCCTTAAGGAAAATCTAAACCGTTTACAACCTGATTTACTGTTCATCAGAAAAGATAATATGACCATAGCCCAAGACTGGATACAAGGTCATTGGTGGGCTTCAGTTTGATATAAAAGATGTCTTTGAGGAGTGAAAGTTTAACAATTTAGTCTTGATAAATTCAATTTACTAATAGGAGTAATTATTTGGAAAAGAGAAATTATATAAAATATTCATTAATGCTACCATTTGCAAACTTAAAATCTTCATGAAAAAGAATATCTCCTTTATTCACTAAATATTTTTTCAACCTCTTTTCTATCTGCTATTCTATCATGTACCTCTTCTGTTGATAAAGAGTTTTCACTATTATCAAGGGCTAAAAAATAATCAATTTTTTGTTGTAATCCTTTAGATTTTATAGTTATGTCCCACGGATGGTTTGGCAAATGGGATGAATCTACCATACTATCAGCCATAGCGTCTTTAAATATAAACGCTACTTGTTCAAGGATACGTAACTCCCGTTTAGTGAAATACGTATTATCAAATTTTATTTTAGCTTTTATTTCTGTAAAAGCGCTATTACTTTTATTGCGAGGAGGTATTACAATAGTTTGGGTTAAATCTGGTTTTGGTTTTTTGCTTATTTCATCATATAGGTCTTTTGGCACCGGTCCGTAATTCCATGCAAAATAATCTAATCCAGTAACAGATTTGCCAGTTTCTTTGAAATGTAAAAAATCAAGATAATACAACAATTTAAATAATTTAGTCTTACCACAATATTTTGTATTTTGTAAAAAATACACTATAGCATTAAGCAATTTTTCCCTTGAGTGGTCTATTATCATATAGTTATACCTTTTCTTTTCATCATATCACAACTGTCTACCATTCTACAATACTTCTTGGAATTGGCATTTGTCGCAATTCTAAATTTAAAAAATATTCTTATTTATCAAGTGGTTACAAATTGACACATCCTGTCAACAAATAGATAACTTATTGAAAAATATATAAGTACCTGAGCATAATTATTCTCATACTAACATTCGCTTACCGTAAGACTTAGCTCTGCCCAAATCTAATATCTAAAGCTAACTCTACGGCCTTTTACGGGAGGGTGTGTAGGCACACCTCCCTTGCCCTCACGCACCTTTTCTTAAAGTAAAGGTTTCAATTTTCGCTTCACATATGTTTTAATAATAGAAGAAAATTTTATAAAGGAGTGTCGTTTTATGATAAAAACGTCAGGGAGGTGTGCCTACACAACCAAATATTATAATAGCATTGCTATTAGCATCTGTTTAACAATCATATTACTAATAGGCTGTGTAAGAAACGTAAAGACCGCTGGTGAGGGTACATACTCTTTCGTAGATGGAACCCTTCGCTATAATATAGAAGCATCCGTAGCGCAAACATATAATGCAGCTCTTAAGGCATTAAAACAATTAGAGTTACCCGTCTTTGAGAAAAACTCAGATGCCCTCGTTGCCTATGTTAAGTCAACCTTTGTTGATGGTAAAGATATTAAGATTAACATACAATACCTTACAAAGGTGCGGGGGCGCACTCCCGTAAAGGAAATCACCGCGGTATCTATACATATTGGGATATTTGGTGACGAAAACAGGTCTATGAGAGTGCTTGAGCAAATCGAACTAAACATATAAGGTATCTTGTCTTTTTTTTTGAAATTTAACCAACATCCGTTGCAACCGAAAAAGGAGGTTACAATGCGCAACAGTAGTAGTGATAAAATGTCTTATTGTGTAACAATAAACGATGAGGATATTTTTGAGGCAATGAAGACTATAAATGGTTACCTTGATATTACACCGCAAGATTTTAAGGAAGTTTACTACGCGGCGTATAAACATGCACTTAGTAGAGTAACAAAATCAGTGGCAGTTAAAGAAGTTATGACAATAGATGTGGTTTATGTTACGGTAAATACACCGCTTACGGAAGTGGCTGAAAAACTTTCTGAAAAATTAATTTCAGGTTTACCGGTAGTTGATGACAGCGGCTATCCCGTCGGTGTTATCTCGGAAAAGGATTTTCTGTCCCATATGGGGGTAGAGCATGCCCTTACATTTATGTCGGTAGTTGCTATTTTTTTAAATAATAAGGACTGTGATATCATGAAAATTAAAAACCTTGTCGCAAAGGATATAATGACGACTCCAGCAGTGTGTATTAGTGAAGACGCTCCAATACATGAGGCTGTTTCTCTTTTTATATCTAAGAAAATTAACAGGATACCGGTACTTTCGGCAGATGGAAAACTATCTGGAATAGTTACCCGTGTTGATATTTTAAGTTCCCCTTTATTTCAAATAAACGTGTAGGGATAAATGATTGAGATAAATGCTTGAATAGATGGGTTTATTTTGGCTTATTTTTTTCATAACCAATCAGTAATAATCGTAATAGTTCAGCCCCCCTGTCTTGTCATTGCGAGGAGCATAAGCGACGAAGCAATCTCGTTGTTTATAGCACATTTCAATTTGATAAGAACACTAAACATAGGGCAGGCACTCGAAAGGTCTGCCTACGATACACGTGTTTTTGTAGGGGCGAACCTAGGGGCAAGCCCTTAATTTTTGTTACCTATTAAATCGAAGTGCGCTAATGACAAATAGACTCAAAATAAATGCACCGTGAAAGTGTTTTTAACTATAACTATACCATCAGCATAATTAATGCCGAACGGTATTGGTTTTCACGCATCTCATCCTCTATCTGCTATTCTTTAATACCTAACATTGTTTTAAATTCTTCCACGTTGCTAGCCTTCTTTATACTATTTTTAATTTGTTCTAATTTATTAATATCATTTATTGCTCTTATCTTATCCATTACCGTAAGACTTAGCTCGCCAAATCTAATATCTAAAGCTAACTCTATGCCTTTTATCAGTCCTTCTTTCAAGCCCTTATCCCGTCCCTGTGCAATCCTTCTTTAAGTCCCTTTTCCTGTCCTTGCCTAAAGCGATAGTCCCCTTCTATGTCTAACACTATAGCCATGTTATCTACCTTCTCACAAAATTTATCTTCCAGTCCCCTCAACCGGGATAGTACTTCCAACTGTCTTATATATTTACTGCGTAGTGTTTCTTCCTTATCTTTGTTGTTAGGGGAGTAATTGATGCAGCCTTGATGTATAAAACATCTCTTATTAGGACGCCTGATATATCGGTAAGCGTTTTTTTACGGGAGTGCGCCTACGCACTTTAAGGATTTTATCGTATTCGTTTGCCATGTTTGATTATAGCATATTTTATAACTATACCCCACGGGAGTGCCCTCACGCCGCTTAAAGATGCGACTTAGGAATGCTTATCCGGTGTGGCTTTTGCCTTAATTTATGCGAAAACTTATCTTATTTATATGATGGAAAAGGATGCGCAGAGCATTTTACAGACTATGGGGTGTGAGCCTTTGAGGGGTATGGCTGAGATAGCTGATGATAGGAGCGTGGATGTCAAGCTTCGGGCTAAGTTGTACATGGAACTTGCTCAGTATGTGTATGCAAAAAAGAAAACCGAGGCGACGGCAGATGAGCATGTAGAGGAGTCTTATGAGGAGAGGCTTTTAAAGATAAGAGGGCTTGAAATGAGTGAATTTGATGAGTAAAGAGGATTTAAGGCTTTATGAAGATTTTCGCTATTATGCACTGTGCTGTTTATCTGTGCAAAAGATGCGCGGTGGGGCTCTTACTCGGTTTAGGCTAAACGGTATACAGGTGTTACTTGAGGAGGTAATTAAAGACATAAAAAGGCGCGGGTTACCGGTACGGCTTGTCATATTAAAGGCTCGGCGTGAGGGGGTTAGTACGTGGGTAGCTGGACGCTTTTATTGGAAGACGGCTACTAATTTTAACAGGTATGCCCTATTGATAGCGCATGAGCCGCAGAGCAGTCGCTTTCTCTTTAATGTTACTAAGCGTTTTCAGCGTTATATGGCTCAAAGGTACAGGCCTTATGAGCTTTACAACAATAGAAACATGCTTGTTTTAAATCATAAGGAAAGGGTTGGGTTGGATAGTTGTATAAGTGTTGGCTCTGCTGTCAAGAGTGATTTTGGCAGTGGGCAGTTGATTCATGACCTGCATTTATCGGAAGTGGCTAAGTGGCCGCAGCGTACGGTTGTTGAGTTATTGACGTCGCTTTTGCAGTGTGTGCCGGATGAGTTGGATACGGAGGTTATTTTTGAAAGTACGGCTAAGGGGGTAGGCGGTGAGTTTTACGATAGATTTTGGGCGGCTCGTCATGTGTATGAGTTTTATATAAATAAAACTGGTAAGCCTGATATGTATTATCGGGTAAATGAGTATGCGCCTACGGAAAACGTTTATAGCAGTGTGTTTATACCGTGGTTTATTTTTGAAAAGTATCAGATGGACTTACCTATGGGGTTTTATCGTACGGAAGAAGAAAATGCCCTTGTCGTACGGTATAAGCTCACGGATAAGCAGATACAGTGGAGGCGGTGGGCTATAGCAAATCGTTGTCTTGGGGATTGGAACATTTTTAGGCAAGAATATCCGGCCAATCCACAGGAGGCTTTTGTTAGTGCTAATTGTTCGGTGTTTTGTACGGAGTTGCTTTTAAAGATAAGGGATGGGTTGAAGCCGCCTATGAAGCGCTATGAGTGTAACTTAATAGATGGTACGTGGAAGGAGCAGATAGATGGGCGGCTTTTGGTATGGGAGGAGGTTAAGGGCAGTGGGCACTATCTTATAGCTGCTGATGTAGCGGAAGGGGTAGAGGGAGGAGATTTTTCATCTGCTGATGTTATTGAGCACCGTACCGGTGTGCAGGTAGCTCATTGGCATGGGCGGATGGATGCGGATATGTTTGGTGTGCTTTTAATGCAACTGGGCTTCCGGTATAACAGGGCGTGGCTTATACCGGAGAGAAACAATCATGGGCTTATGGTCGTTACTAAGATAGCTACTGCGGGTTATCCACGCCTTTATGCTGAGATGGTTGTAGAGCCGCCGTCTAAGAGTCGGCAGCGTTTTGGCTGGTTAACTACGCGGAGCTCTAAGACACTGGTAATTGATAATCTGATTGCAGAGGTACGGGAGGGCGCGCACGGTATACGGTGTGCTGCTACGGTGGATGAGATGTTGACCTTTGTGCAGGATGAGCGGGGGCGGCTTGCAGCTGAGCGGGGGCGGTTTGATGACCGGGTTATGAGTTTTGCTATAGCCAAGTTTGTGCGTTTAAAGTTACCGCTACCTAGTTCATATAGTAGTTTAAGTGGGCAAGGACACCGTAAGGCTACGGGGTGGACTTAAGTGCGTGAGGGCACTCCCGTTAAGTGCGTGAGGGCACTCCCGTTAAGGAGGAATATTATGTTGTTTGGCGTAACTGACAATAGTGATGAGCTTGCAGCGTATGTGAGCAGGTGTTTTGAAGATGCTAAGATTGCTAAGATGCCAGTTGAAATGGATATGCTTAGAAGTTTGCGGCAAAGGGATGGCATTTATGAAGCGGATAAGCTAAAGGAGATTAATAAGCTTGGGGGCAGCGATATATATATGCTGCTTACGAAGGCGAAGTGTCGCGATGCTGAGGCGTGGCTTAGGGATGTGCTTGTGCAAAGTGGGCTTTTGATTTGGGATGTGCAGGCAACTCCGGTGCCGGAAGGGTATGTCGTGGATAAGGTGCAGGATATGGATTTTATAAAATCGCAGACGCTACAGATGAGGGATAAGCTTCATGATCAACTGGTAGAGGGCAGGTGGTATGAGGCTTTGGAGGAGGTTATATATGACATTGTTACTTTTAAAAGTGCTTTTATAAAAGGACCGGTTTTGCGCAGGGAGTTTGTCAGGAAGCGGGTTTTTAATGAGGATAGCGGCGTTTGGGAGTTTGATGTTGTTAAGCGCTTGATGCCCGTCTTTGAGAGACGAAGTCCTTTTGATATTTTCCCGGCTCCTGATAGTACGGCAATAGATGATGCGTATTTGATAGATAGGCTTTACATAGCGCCAGAGGATTTGGTGTCCATGGTTGGTTCGCCGGGGTTTAATGCTAAGGTGCTTAATGAATTATTAGAAGAAAAGGTGCGGTGGCGCACTCCCGTAGAGGTGCGGGGGCGCACTCCCGAAAACGTAAACCACATTATAAGTGATAACGGAGGGAGGTATGCCTTCACATCTTTGTTGCCTATAGATGCTAAGGCTAATAAGTTTGAAGTACTTGAGTTTTGGGGCACGGTTGAGGGGCGTTTACTGCTTGGGCAGAAGGACATTGAGTGCATTTTGGATGAGTATTTTAAAGAAGATGACAGGGAAGGTGCGCCTTCGCACCAGGGAGGTGTGCCTACACACCAGGGAGGTGTGCCTACACACCAGGGAGGTGTGCCTACACACCAGGGAGGTGTGCCTACACACCAGGGAGGTGTGCCTACACACCCTCCCTCACACCGTGGATTATATAATGTCTGCGTGTGGGTTTGTGGTGGGCGTGTGCTACGGGTTATGTTAAATCCTGACCCACAGGGTGGCAAGCCCTTTTCAAAGGTATCTTTTGAAGAAGTGCCGGGGAAGTTTTGGGGGTTTGGATTATGCGAGCTTATCGCGGATGTGCAGAGGGCGTGTAATGCCATAAGCCGAGCTATAATCAATAATGTTGGTATAGCCTCAGGTCCGCAGGTAGAGCGTAATGTAGAAAGGCTAGCGCCTGGCCAGTCAAAAGACGTGTGGCCATGGAAGGTTTGGGATGCTACGGATATGCAGATGACGGGAGCGCCTGCTCTTAGATTTTATCAACCAGAGCTTGTTGTTGATAAACTTATGTCGGTTTATGAGTTTTATCTAAAGAGGGCGGATGAACAAGCTGGTATCCCATCTTATTCTGATGGAGCACAGGTTAAGGGCGTAAACGCTATGGCGACGGCCAGTGGACTTGCCATGTTCATGACCCACTCAGCCAGAGGCATTAAGGCGGTTATTAAGAACATTGATTCAAAGATAATAAAAACCTCTCTTGAGCGTCAGTATAAGTTTAACCTTGATTATGAGTTGGACGGGTTGCATGTGCCGGATGTAAAGATAGTAGCCAAAGGGGCGTCTTCTTTAATAGCGCGTGAGCAGCAAGCTATGAGGCGTACGGAGTTTTTGCAGGCAACTAATAATCCGGTGGATGTGGAGATTATGGGGCTTGAGGGTAGAAGGCATTTGCTGCGTGAGATAGCGCAGTCTTTAGAAGTGGATGTTGATAAGGTAGTGCCAAAGGGGCTGCCTTATAATAATGAAAAGTAGGGGGTACGACAGTGTTAAGTGTTGAAGAGGGGATTTTAAACGCTATTATTAATTTGTGTCAAAACAATGACTTTTTAGAGGTAAGGCGGTGGATTGAGCGCAATTTTCTAACGCAAGCTATTAGAAATAATGTGCAGCGGGATGAGGTTTTACTAAGGCAGGGGCAGGGGCGCGCTATCTTGTTAGATGAGATAGCTAAGACATTTGATGAAAGGCAGGCGCGGGTAACGCTTGAGCAACTTAAAAATAATAGGTAATTAGTTAGGAGAAAGCGCGGTGGCTGATGACACTAAAGGTGCGAAGGCGCACTCCCGTTAATGTGCGAAGGCGCACTCCCGTTAATGTGCGAAGGCGCACTCCCGTTAATGTGCGAAGGCGCACTCCCGTTAATGTGCGGGGGCGCACTCCCGTTAATGTGCGGGGGCGCAAGGGAGGTGTGCCTACACACCCTCCCGTTAAGGTGGTGGGGGTTTTTATGGATGAAAATAATTTGTTTGAAATGTTTATTGAAATAGCGTTTAGTACGCTTATGCCGCTATTGGCAGCTTTTACGTTTTACAGTGTGTCTCGGGTAATTTCCTTATTAAGGAAGAAATTTGACATAGGGATAAGTCTTGAAAGGGAGCGTTGGTTACAGGTACAGGCAGAAAAAATTGTGCAAAGTGTAGCGGAGAGGGCTGCTTTTACCATGAAGTGGAAACAGGAGCGGATTCCAGCTATGGTTAAACAGGAGGAGGCTATTAAATCGCTTACGCAAAAGGTGCCGGGACTTACAGAAGATGAAGCGGTTGAGCATATAAATGCTGCTGTTGCAAGGATAAAAGGAGAGGGGGCTACTGGGCAGCGCTCACTAGGGAGGTGTGCCTACACACCTTCGTTACCGCACAAGGTGCGGGGGCGCACTCCCAAAAGGGGTATGAATAATGATAGCTAGCATTAAGCGTAAGTGCTTACGGTTTATTGCTGCTAAGGTGGTAAGTGTGTCAATGCCTAAAGTACATTATCGTAGTATTGTTTGGGTAGTTGTACTTTTAATTATGGTGTTAGTTTATAAACCTTGCCGTTTGTACGCAGATACATTTACGTTGCTTGATGCTGCTCAAGCAACTGGTCATGGTAAGGCAGCTAACGTAAAGTATAAAGACAATAGCATATGGGGTTGTGATGTGATAGTTACAGGCAGTCCCACGGCAGTAACCGTGCGCATAGAAGGCAATCAGGGATGCGATAGTGCACATGCCTGTAATGCAGAGATTTTTGACCCATCAGGCATTGCCGAGCATACCCTTACAACGACCCAGCTGCAAGCTGGCATTGGCTCTTTTTCAATACACACAAAGCCGGTTATAAACATAAGGGCTAATCTTGTTACCCTCACAGGCGGTACAAACCCTGCCGTTACCGTGCGCTGTTCAACGGGAGGGATGTAACATGGAATCTGTCAAGTGCGTAGGCGCACTCCCGTATAAGTGCGTAGGCGCACTCCCGTATAAGTGCGTAGGCGCACTCCCGTATAAGTGCGGGGGCGCAAGGGAGGGTGCGAAGGCGCACCTCCCTGTGTGCCTACACACCAGGGAGGTGTGCCTACACACCCTCCCGTATAGTAGGGTATGTTCCCATAGCGGCGTATGTTTAAATAAACGGAGGGAGGTGCCCTCACGCATCAGGGAGGTGCGCCTACGCATCGTTGTCTTCATATTGCTATTAATAATGTGCACCATATTATTTAAAAGAAGTGTTAGTGCAGAGGTTTCACCTACCTATCCTCCGCTTGTCTCTGACAATGTTACATTTGCAGCGTTAGCAGGCAAGCCTTCAGATAACGGGGCGCTTAATAATGAATTTGCTAAAAAACAACCCGTAGACCCAACGTTGACAGCACTTGCGGCTTTAAACGGCAGCGGCTTTATATATCAAACCGAAGAAGACTCCTTAACGGGAGTGCCATCACGCACCTTTGCGTTGTCAACGTTGGATAATTTTACCTTAAAACAAAATAGCGGCGTTTTGCAGCTATCTAGCCGTATCGAGCAAAACATCATGCTAAATGCCTTCCGTATAAGCGTTGGGATGTCCTTTGTAACGCCAAATAATATGAGCGATGGCGTTATGGATACCTTTGGCGGCAGCAGCGGCGTTGATGAGTTGAGCAATGGCTGTAGAAGCGAGGACAATAGCTACTATTCAACGTGTGAGCCGTATACGACGATACTTTTGCACTTTGATAGTAACTTTAGCGATAGCTCCGGTTATGGGCATAACGTTACGGCTACGGGGGCTGCAACTGCTGCTGCTAACAAATTTGGCGGTGCAAGCGCTTATTTTGATGGCACTGGGGATTATCTGAATCTCGCCTCAACCAACGACTTAAGCTTCGGCAGCAGTAACTTTACCATTGAGATGTGGGTCAAAGGCGGGACTAACTCCGGGGTTGGTTTTGGTAAAGGGCTTTTAAGTCAGTGGCAGACCGATGGTGAGGGGCTTGGTAATATATCAAACTGGTCTCACTATGACTCTAACTATAATGATGGGTATGTTGGAGTAGTGTTTGATGGCAGGTATGTCTATTTTGTGCCATATCATAATGGTTCTTCATATCATGGGGATGTCTTGAGATATGACACGCAAGGGGCATTTGATAATATAAGCTCATGGTCTCACTATGACTCTGGGTACAATGATGGGTATGAAGGAGGAGTGTTTGATGGTAGATATATCTATTTTGTGCCATATAGTAATGGTTCATATCATGGGGATGTCTTAAGATATGATACGCAAGGGGCATTTAACGCTATAAGCTCATGGTCTCACTATGACTCTAACTATAATGATGGGTATCGTGGAGGCGTATTTGATGGCAGGTATGTCTATTTTGTACCTAATCATAATGGTTCTTCATATCATGGGGATGTCTTGAGATATGACACTCAAGGGGCATTTGATGCTATAAGCTCATGGTCTCACTATGATGCTGGCTATAATGATGGATATTATGGAGGAGTGTTTGATGGCAGGTATGTCTATTTTGTACCTAATAGTAACGGTTCATATCATGGAGATGTCCTCAGATATGATACGCAAGGGGCATTTAACGCTATAAGCTCATGGTCTCACTATGATGCTGGCTATAATGATGGATATTATGGAGGAGTGTTTGATGGCAGGTATGTCTATTTTGTACCATATCGTAATGGTTCTTCAACTCATGGGGATGTCTTAAGATATGACACGCAAGGGGCATTTAACGCTATAAGCTCATGGTCTCACTATGACTCTAACTATAATGATGGGTATCGTGGAGGCGTATTTGATGGCAGGTATGTCTATTTTGTGCCTGATTATAGTAATGGTTCTTCATATCATGGGGATGTCTTGAGATATGACACGCAAGGGGCATTTGATAATATAAGCTCATGGTCTCACTATGATGCTGGCTATAATGCGGGGTATTTTGGAGGAGTATTTGATGGTAGATATATCTATTTTGTGCCATATAGTAATGGTTCACTTTATGGAGATGTCCTTAGATACGATACTACTGGCGCAAACCGTTCATTTAAATTATTCTATAATGCCCAAGACCAAAGTGGTGGCTTTGCTGGTGCTCCATGGGGTGTTACCTTTCAATTTGCCTCTGGTAACACAACATACACGTTAGCTTCAAATAATTCCCTCAATAATGCTGCATTCCATCATATAGCAATTGTAAGAAATAACACTACCATCAAGCTATATATAGATGGGATAGAGCAAGATTCAATTAGCGGCTTTACAGGCAGTATTAATCGTTCAAGTCAGGATTTGACGATTGGCTCATACCCAGAGGCTATTAAAGGCTACGATGGCTACATTGATGAAGCTCGGGTTTCTAAAGGCATTGCTCGCTACAACGGGGATTTTTCAAGCAGCCTGCCATCAAGTCCATACGCTGCTACAAACTATGACATGACGCTTGGCTCTGTCAATACTAATGTGGATATAGCGCCAACAAAGGCACGTCTCATTCTTTTTGAAGAAGACGTTGACACCATCACCGTTAATACAGACCTAATGGCGTATGTGTCAAATAATGGAGGTGAAAACTACTATGAAGTAATTTTGTCTGATGAGGGGAATTATCAAAGCGGAAGGCGGATTTTGACTGGGACTGCTAATTTAGATACTACTGGGACTGATATGAAGTGGAAAATAACAACACACAATAACAAAACGTGCAGACTTAATGGGTGGAGCTGCACATGGGATTGATTTAAGGTGCGTAGGCGCACACCCGTAAAGGAGAAGGTTATGAAATTGTTTTATAGTAGAGCTGTTTTTGTAGTAACTGTTTTTTTATTAGTACTGGGTTTGGCATGTGTTTTAAATGCGGCAACTGAGGGGCAGATTGTAGTTACCAATGCTGCTGGTAATGGGCTTGAGTACAGGTCTATAGATAATTCCACGCTTCAGTGGAATAACAATACCTTGCAGGTAGCCAAGCGCATTGAACATAACATTATGTTAAATGCCTTCAGGATAGGGTTAAGCGCTTCCTTTGAAAACCCCTATAACATGGTGGATGGTGTTATGGATACATTTACTGATGATAACGGTATCTCCAGCTCTGTTGCTGGTTGCCACAGTGATGACAATAAAAGTTACGTCGGTTGCGATACCTATACGCATGTACTTACACATATGGATGGGGATGATAACGGTACAAGTTTTACGGATAGCTCCGGGTATGTGCACAGTGTAACGGGGGCGGGGGCCGTAACAAAGACGGCAGATAAGAAGTTTGGTACAGGTAGCGCTTACTTTGACGGTACTGGGGATTCCTTAAGCCTTCCTTTACGGGAGTGCGCCCCCGCACCTTCAAGTGATTCGTGGAACTTTAGTAGTGATAATTTCACTATCGAAATGTGGGTTAAAGGCGGGGCTAATGCTGCTACTAGTTTTGGTAAAGGGCTTTTAAGTCAGTGGCAGACCGATGGTGAGGGGTTTGGTAATATATCAAACTGGTCTCATTTTGATGCCGCATATAATGATGGGTATCATGGAGTAGTGTTTGACGGTAGATATGTATATTTTGTGCCTCTTTATAATGGTTCTTATCATGGTGATGTGTTGAGATACGATACGCAAGGGGCATTTAATGCTACAGGGTCATGGTCTAATTATGATGCTGGGTACAATGCGGGATATTATGGAGGAGTGTTTGACGGTAGATATGTATATTTTGTGCCTTATAATAATGGTTCTTATCATGGAGATGTGCTGAGATACGATACGCAAGGGGCATTTAATGCTA
This sequence comes from Candidatus Magnetomicrobium cryptolimnococcus, assembly GCA_018606805.1. GTDB lineage: Bacteria > Nitrospirota > Thermodesulfovibrionia > Thermodesulfovibrionales > Magnetobacteriaceae > Magnetomicrobium > Magnetomicrobium cryptolimnococcus. The sequence goes on along the minus strand of JAGYWI010000010.1, from coordinate 63,768 downwards.
CAGGGTCATGGGCTCATTATGATGCTGGCTATAATGATGGCTATGCAGGAGGAGTTTTTGATGGTAGGTATGTATATTTTGTGCCTTATTATAATGGTTCTTATCATGGAGATGTGCTGAGATACGATACGCAAGGGGCATTTAATGCTATAGGGTCGTGGTCTCATTATGATGCTGGCTATAATGCGGGGTATCATGGAGGAGTGTTTGATGGTAGGTATGTATATTTTGTGCCTTTTAAGAATGGTTCTCATCATGGTGATGTGTTGAGATACGATACGCAAGGGGCATTTAATGCTACAGGCTCATGGTCTCATTATGATGCTGGCTATAATGATGGGTATGAGGGAGGAGTGTTTGATGGCAGGTATGTATATTTTGTGCCTTACTATAATGGTTCTTATCATGGTGATGTGTTGAGATACGATACGCAAGGGGCATTTAATGCTACAGGGTCGTGGTCTCATTATGATACTGGCTATAATGCGGGGTATCATGGAGGATTGTTTGATGGCAGGTATGTATATTTTGTGCCTTATTATAATGGTTCTTATCATGGAGATGTGCTGAGGTACGATACGCAAGGGGCATTTGATGCTATAGGGTCATGGTCTCATTATGATACTGGCTATAATGCGGGGTATCATGGAGGAGTGTTTGATGGTAGCCATATCTATTTTGTGCCGTTTGGTAATGGAACACATGGAGATGTGTTAAGGTATGACACTGCTGGCGCAAACAGTTCATTCAAGTTGTCTTACAATGCCCAAAACCAAAGCGGCGGCTTTGCTGGTGCTCCGTGGGGTGTTACCTTCCAGTTTGCCTCCGGTAACACAACATATACGTTAGCTTCAAATAGCGCCCTTGATAATGCTGCATTTCACCATATAGCTGTTGTAAGAAATGATAGCACAATTACACTCTACATAGACGGCGTAGTCAAAAGTACGCTAACCGGTGTTTCCGGCAGCATTAACCTCTCCAATTATGACTTATCTGTTGGTGCATATCCCGGTGCTATTTCCGGCTACGATGGCTATATTGACGAGCTTAGGGTTTCTAAAGGTATTGCACGCTGGAGCAGTGATTTTTCTGCTAGTTTACCATCAGCCCCTTATCTGGCAGTCAAAGAGGACATGACCCTTACGTCCATTAGTAAAACTGCCTCTGCCACAACCACTAATGCACGACTCATTGTCTTTGAAGAAGACGTTGATGCTATCACCGTTAATACAGACCTCAAGGCTTATGTGTCAAATAACGGTGGCTCTAATTTTTATGAAGTTACACTTTCCGAGGATGGTAACTATCAAAGCGGTAAGCGTGTGCTTTCAGGCACTGTTGATTTCGGTACATCTGGTACGGATATGAAGTGGCGGCTTACTACACATAACAACAAGGAATGTCGTATATATGGCATAGGGTACACATGGAGATAATAAGCGTGGGTAACGTGTTACGGTACCTTTTCACTTTTACGGGAGTGCACCTATGCACCTTGGCAATTATTGCTATAAGTGCCATAGAAAGTAGCGGCAGTGTTGCCAAAGGTATTGAACACACTATGAATGCTCCATTTATGGCAGTAGAAAAGGCCATAGATAGTGCACCAAGGCGCGAAGGCGCACCTCCCTGGCGCTTAACTTCAGATGAGGTGAGGGCAGCTAATAGAAAGAAAAAAGAGGCTTTAAGTCAACTGCCTTTAAAAGAAGACATTGACAAAATTAAAGACCTTGATGGCATTAAGGCAGTTTTGAAGACTCTTATTGAGTTAATACGGGAGTGCGCCTACGCACTCCGTTAGCAACGTTTAAAAGAAGGTCAACGGGTATTGCTATACCCTTGAACCTCAAAATTAAAAAAGGAGGCATGGATATTATGTCGGCATTACCATTGGCTGTAAAAAGACAAGTAGATGAGGCAGAGGATTTGCAAAAACGGCTGGTAGCGGCAGGATTTAGCGAAACCATGGAACTTTTAGAACAGGTAAGCAGTAACGATGAAACCCCGCTTAACGGTGTATCTGAGATGCGTGAGGGCACCTCCCTTTCTAATAGTGAATCCGCAGTGGAAAGTGTAGATGACGTTGAAGACCATAGGTGCGCCTACGCATCTAAGTATGATGACTTACAAAAACAGTATGAACAGGAAATGGCTCGGTTACGCGATGAGATGAACAATAAGGAAAGAGAGCTTATTAAAAGTAAAAGGGATTTCGTTATGGCGCAACTTGAGCTTTCAGCCTTAAGCGTTGAGCCAGAGGTGCAAGAGCTGCAAAAGACAAGTCCGGAGGTTTATAACGCTGTAAATAAGATGCTCTTTACACAATTAAGCCGCCTTCAAACGCTTGTCATAGATGCCCTCGATAAAAAAATCGAATCAGTGCGGCAGGCTCAAGCAGATGTTCTGCGTAATCTATTTAATGAGCTTATTAGCGAAAAAGTGCCAAACTGGAAAACCATTAAAAAAGACACTGACTTTAACAAGTGGCTTAGCGTAACTGACAGATATACTGGTAAAACTCGCCAAGAACTTTTTAATGCGGCATTTGACAGATTTGATGCTGTAACGGTTGCTAACTTTTTTAAAGATTACGCCTATGAAACTAAAAACTCATCAAAAAAGAAAGGGCTTGAGCTATACGCCGGTCTATCTCGCACAAGTGCATCAAGGTCTTATGGCGCCGACGTTGAGAGTTTTAAGGAAACTGATATACAAAAATTTTATAACGAGCTATCTGCCGGTAAGTATAGCGGCAGAGAAAAAGAGGCTATGCTTATTGAAGAGCGGATAGCTAAGGCTATGAAGGCTGGAAGGATAATTAGTAAGTAATTTGGAGTAAATAATAGCTGTATTTTTGTTATGCCTTATGAAACGTAATATTTTTGGGGTTCAAGCGTGTGAGGGCAGAGCCCTCACTGTGTATCTTTTTAACTATGGTTTGCAGAACTAATTTGTTTGATATAAAAAGGAGGTTATTTTAAGATGGCATTAGCTAAAGTTACAGGCTACCCGGACTACTCAAGTGCGGGTGAAAATAAGTTTGTTGGGGCGGTTTGGTCAGGAAAACTTTTACAAAAATTCTACGAGGCTACCGTTTTAGATTCTATTGCCAATACGGACTATGAAGGCGAGATACTAGAGCAGGGCGACCTTGTGTATATAAGAACCACGCCGGATATTACCATAAAGAACTATGTAAAAGGGCAAGCACTTGATTATGAAAACCCGGACTCACCAGCCATAGACCTGCTGATAGATAGCGGCAAGTACTTTGCCTTTACCTGTGATGATGTGGATAGGTGGCAATCGGATATTGAGCTTTTAAACGTATGGGCAAAAGACGCCAGTGAGCAAATAAAGGTGGCTATTGATAGGGAGGTGCTTGCAAGCGTTTATGGTGATGTGCACGAGGATAACGCTGGCTCTCAGGCAGGGGCTATTTCAGCTGATATTAATCTTGGTGAACTTGGAGCGCCTGCGCAAGTTACCAAAACCAGTGTTCTTGATTACATTGTGGATTGTGCAACCGTCCTTGATGAGCAAAACGTACCAAATAGCGATAGGTGGATAGTTATACCTGCATGGTTTGCCGGTATGATTAAAAAATCAGAGCTAAAGGATGCCTCTCTTTCAAACGACAATACCTCAATCTTAAGAAATGGTCGTCTTGGCATAATAGACAGGTTTACCGTGTATGCAAGTAATAATCTCTACACGCAGACAGATGGTGCAGACACCGCATATAATATACTCTTTGGCCACAAACAAGCCCTAACCTTTGCCCTTCAGATAACTAAGGTGGAAACCCTGCGCGCTGAGAGCACTTTTGGCCATTTAGTCAGAGGGCTTATCGTTTACGGTTATAAGGTAATTAAACCAAAGGCCATTGGCCTTTTGTATGCTTGCAGGTAGGGAGGGTTTATTATACTATGGCAACTGTTGATTTAACAAAAGGTCTACCCGGAGTTCCCTTTGGCGGGATTAACAAGGTTTACAGGGTTTCAAATCGGTTGGATTTTAGCAAGGTAAATGCCCTTGCAGGGGATGTTTTTAGGGCACTTGATATTAAAGCCAATACGAAGGTTTATGGGGTGTACGTTAAAATAGTAACGCCTGAAGGTAGTGCTGTTACGGCTAGTGTTGGTGATGAGACGGATGCTGATGGCTGGGATACCTCCGTTAATCTAAATGCAAGCGCTGGTACATTTACGCAAACGATTACAACAGATGGCTACGGGGCTGATGGTAAGATTTACACTGCCGATGATACGATAAACTTAACAGTGGGAGCTGACATTGATACCTGCATTATTGATGTATATGCCAAATGTTTGGATTTAAATTAGTCAAGGAGGAGATTTACGGCTATGACACTATCGGAGATTTTACAAAAGACACGGTGGCGGCTTGATGATAACGTGCAGCCGTACCTGTGGCCGGATGAAGAGCTAACAGCCTATGTTAACGATTCCGTGTGGCAGCTATGCCGTGAGTGTTTGATTATTGAAGATGCGCTCTCTGAGGTTTGTACAATACCTGTAGTTGCTAATACATACATGTATGACATAGATAGCCGTATCGTACATGTAAAGCGGGTTAAATTATTAGAAGGCGCTACCATATTAAGCCCCAACTCTGAAGGCGCTCTTGACCTCCTTGCCGCCGGCTGGCAAGGTCATAGCGGGACACCCACCGATTATATCTTAGATATGCCCGGTAAACGGCTTAGCCTCTACCCCATACCTGACACTAACTATACGCTTAATCTAACTGTATACAGGGTCCCTCTTACCTTGCTTTCAACAGAAAGGATAAATGAGGAGCCGGAACTTGACCACACCTTACACCGAGTGCTTATTGACGGTATCCTTTGCCGGGCTTATGAAAAAAGCGCGTATGATGCCACACATAGGCAAAACGCAATTAGACACAAGGTCTTATGGAATCAAACGATAGAGGCTCTAAAAAAGCTAAAAAAAGGAGTCGGGCGGCTTCTACTTACTAATGGTTACGAGATGAAAACCGTAGGGAAGTGCGCCTACGCACCAGGGGAGGATACAAGTGAAGGCATATGAAATAGTCAACGCAGCACGGTACATGATTGCCGACAGAAATGAGCCATACCCATGGCCGGATGCGGAGCTTATGTTTTATCTAAATGATGCCATTAATGAACTGTGTCGTGAGTGCTTGCTGATTTTTGATAATAAAACGCCTGACATTTGTCATGTTAGCGTAACCAGTACTCAGACAGATTATGCCCTTGATGGACGTATCATTATGGTGGTTAGGGCACGCTTAGCAAGCGATGGACGAGGTCTTGTGCGCACGTACGCAGAAAAACTGGACTTATTGTATACCGGTTGGGAGGCTCTTTACGGTAGACCAAGACAATATCTCTTTGATAGCTCAAGTAAAACGCTTCGGCTATTTCCTATGCCAACTACCGACGATACCTTGCACCTGTCGGTATATCGGATGCCGCTTAACGATATAACGCTTAACGATAAAACGGTAACGCCTGAGATAGCCTTTCACTATCACTATGTCTTAGTAAACGGCATACTTGCAAGGGCTTTTGCTAAGCCTGATTTACACACATATGATGAAAATAAGGCAAAGGTGTACAAAAACATCTGGCTTGAAACTCTGGAAAATATTAAAAGAGAAAAGGCGCGTGCTGGATATTCGGAGTCAACCTTTACGGTATCAGGAGGGGCTATTTAGATGACAATGGTAATGGATACATCTATAAATACAGATAGTAACATCCATTCGATTTATAGTGGTTGCGGATTTTGCGTCTTTAGACAAGGAAATGATTTAAAAGCCCTTAATGATGATTACTCCGTGTCTACCGTAAGGAGTGGATTTTGTAGTGGACGGCCGATGTCGTACCTGTTGGTAGAAGGAAAGGTGTATTACTCCGATGGTGTGCTAAGCGGTGTGCTTGAAAGTAACGGTAATGTTACGGTTAAAAGCCGCTCTTGGGGATTAGAAGTACCGTTGCCGCCGGGACTTTGTGGTATGACAGGCAGTCTGCTATCAGGGTTATATCAATTAGCCCTTACTTACGAGCGGCGGGATGGACAAGAAAGCGGGGCTTCCATACTATCACTGATAGACCTGTCAATGGGTGGTATTAGCATTAAGTACCGATTTTCAAAAGACCCGGATGTCCGCACTGTGAATATATACCTATCTTTGGTAAATGACGGGCCACTTTGCCTTTTAACAAAGGAAAGTAACCAGCATGGCGGTGATGACTATGGCGTATTTAATTATAGTAGTCAATCTACGCTTGGCAATGTCCTTACAACAGAAGGGCTTAAACCACCCCCGCCTTCAAGCCTAATAGAACACTATAACGGCCGCTTATATGTTGCCAAGCACTGTACGGTTTGGTACTCGGAGCTATTTGCCTACGAAGTGTTTGATTTATCGAATTCCGGGTTTACCTTTGATGCCCCTATTACACGTTTAAGGGCTTATCCAGACGGTGGTATCTCTGTTGAAACAACCAGTCATGTATATTTTTTTAAAGGAAAGGATGCTGAACTTTTTGAAACCCCTATTGTTTTTAAGAGGTAAGATTGCTTATGAAAGAAAACAGGTGTACTAAGTGCCGCAGGCTGTTGTTTTTGGGCGAGGCTATATTTATTGAAATCAAATGCCCACGTTGTAAAACTGTAAATGTTGTAAAAAATTAAGTAAATAAAGCTTATTAGAGTCTCTCGAAGGCCAATATTATATTATGGAGGAGTAAATGCTATGGCCTTAAGAATATCTACAGGACTTAGAAATAAGATTAATGGTATAAACACAAACTTATTAACAAACGGGGACTTTGGGACAGACGATAGCGGGTGGACTAAGGTTGCTGGTACAGTAAGGGACTCTGGAGCTGGTGCTAATAACACAACAGGTTTTGTTAAATGTATAGCCGATGGCACAAATGCCGGTAGCGTTTCAAATACAACTGCTATTAGCGTCAAACCACACAATATCTATAAGGTGCGATTTTATGTAAAAAAGGCACAGTGTAACGGCAAAGTTGTAATAAGCACTGCCGTAAGCGGCGGGGGTACTATCGTTGCTGAATCTATAGAATACTCCGATACCTCATGGGCACAAAAGGAGTTTTGGTTTAGAAATAATGATAGTACTACCCTATATATAACCTTTAAGGGTACATCAGCAAGTGGTACGGATAGATGCGATTTTGATGAACTTGAACTAATCCACGCCCCAGGGGCTCTTCAAGAAATATTTTATAAAGGATACATTAAACTATACTCAGGCTCCCAACCAGCAACCCCAAACGACGCCCCTACCGGTAATCTCCTTGTAACCATCTACTCAAACGGTACAAGCGAAGGGCTTACATTTGGCGATTCCGCAAACGGGACAATGGCAAAAAAGATAACAGAGACATGGTCAGGTACCGCTGTTGGCTCAGGTACTCAAACCGCCGGGTGGTTTAGACTTGTAACATCTAACGATAGCGGTGCAAGCTCACAAACCGATGAACGCATTGATGGCGCTGTAGCAACATCGGGGGCTCAGTTAAATATGAGTAGTATATCTATTACAAATGGCGCTGTGCAAACTATAGCCTCATTCCAAATAACAATCCCCTCAGAATAACCGATAGAAAGAAAGAAAAAAAAGAAAGAAAAAAAAGAAAAAGATAGAAGAACGGGGGGAAACCCTTTTAGGCAAAAGGGTTTCCCCCCGTACCCCCTTTCCTAAAACTTTTAGCCTGTTACTTTTTTAGTTTATCTTTATCTCTGTACTAGCATAACAACTAAAGCGTCTATTGGGGAAAGCGCAATGCCCTCAAAGAAAGCCAAAAAGACGGCTTTCTTTGAGGGCATTGCCATTTCTCCATAGACGCTTTGGTGCTATCAGGGGGAGTAAAAGACTCCCCCTGAGAAAAGACCCCCTCTAACTCTTTTTTCTACTGGTGCGCAAGCGTACCAGGGGGTGATACCGCCGTTAAAATCTTGTTGCTACATGTTTCAGTAAAAAAAGATATTGTTTTTAAGAGCAAAAAAACTTATAATCGAAAAATAAATGGCGCTTATCTTTGAAGAGTACTGCGTAACGAGTCAAAGGGTAAATCTTGAAGATACTGGAGGCTAAAAAAAACATAAAAGGAAATGTTTCAATAATGATAAAGAATTTGAGCATAAAGTCTAAAATCACACTTTTGGTAACCTTAGTGGTATCATTAATGTTAATCCCATCCATTATAGCGATTTACTATGCCTATGAGATTGGCGCCGAACTTGATGATATGTCCACTCTAACAATACCGTTATCCAGGGTTATAACTGAAATAACTGAAAATCAATTAGAGCAGACGATTCAGTTTGCCATAGCCAAACATCATATTGAAACAAAAAATCGGGAAGGGGTATCTTCTGCTATAACGGCGTTTGAGAAAGTTCACGTTCAAATAAAAGAGTCCATAAGCCGTGGAGAGGGGATTCTTGCACGCCCTTTAAGACAAAGCATACAAGGTTCTGATTTACAAAATTTCTTAGAGATAGGAATTCACATAGAAACGATAGAAAAAAAACAAGATGATTATTACGCCGCCGTTATGAAACTTTTTGATATGGCAAAAACATACAATAGCAACGAGATACATGACTTTACCGGTGATTTAATTGAAAAAGAAGCCGATTTTGACAAAGAGATAAAGGCGTTTTTATCAAAAGTAGAACAGTTTACCGAGAAATCAACTATAGAGGTTAGGGCTAATGAACAATTTGCCTTAAGACTAACGATAATCATATTTATAGTGTGTCTTATATCCAGCATTGTTATAGGGATGCTTTTAGCTTACAATATTACAAGTAAACTCGCCCTTGCCACCTCAGTAGCTGAAACAATATCCAGAGGTGGCATGCCTGGAGATATTGATACCGAAGGCAAGGACGAGGCGGCAACACTATTAAAGTCAATATCCCATATGGCTGAGACTATTCGACTGTCAAGTGAGGCAATAGAGAGAAAGACTGTGGCTTTAGAGCGGTCAAACACAGAGTTACAGCAGTTTGCATATATAGCCTCACACGATCTTCAGGAGCCTCTACGGGTTATAGGGAATTTTACGGAACTCATGTCGGACCGGTACAGGGGACAGCTTGATGCCGACGCCGATGAATTTATGGGATTTATTATGGGGGCGGTAGAGTTGATGCAGCAGTTAATTGATGACCTCCTGACGTATTCTCGGATTGATACGAAAGGTATTCCCTTTGAAGTCGTTGATTTGCCTGCAATCATAGAAAGTGTTAAAGACAATCTGCGTATGGCAATGAAGGACTCCGGCGGGGCCGTCTCCTGTGCGTCCTCCCTGACATTTACGGCTGATAGGATGCAAATGCTCCAGCTATTTCAAAACCTGATCATTAATGCCATAAAGTTTCGGGCGGGGTTGCCACCATTAATAGATGTCCAGTGGGAGAATAAACCAACGGAGTGGCTTTTTAAAATCACAGACAATGGCATCGGTATTGCTTCCGAGCATCACAAGGATATATTCATGAGTTTCATACGTCTTCACACCAGACAAGAGTATGAGGGCACTGGAATTGGACTTGCTATATGCAAGAAGATAGTGCAAAGACATGGAGGGGATATTTGGGTAGAATCTCAGCTTGGCAGAGGTTCGACATTCTTTTTCACTATTAAAAAGAATCTATAAAAATAAACGGGTGCCCCCTATGATTTTGTTGTATTACAACATACAAGGAGGTATTAAAAATGGTTATTATAAGAGGCATGGAATTTCCCAGACCAATTAGGATATTGCTAATAGAAGACAATCCAGCAGAGGTTCGCCTTGCTCGGGAGGTCTTTAAGGGGAGTTCTTTGACAAAGGACATCACAGTGGTCAGTAACGGTGAAGACGCTATTATGTTTCTAAGAAAAACAGGCAATTTTTCAGAAACACCATATCCTGATTTAATACTCCTTGATTTAAAGCTTCCCGGCAAAACTGGTATAGATGTGCTGAAATACGTCAAATCCGACGAAAGCATAAATCATATACCCATAGTGGTATTGACCTCCTCTAGAGACGAAGGGGACATCAAGGAGTGTTATAGGCACTGTGCAAACTGCTACGTGGTAAAACCCACAAATTTTACACAGTTTAAGGAAATAGTTAAATCTATTGAGGACTTTTGGTTTAGTACGGTGCAACTGCCGGCATAGGCAAATACTGTGAAGATATTACTCATAGAGGATAACGCAGCCGACGTGAGGCTTTTTAGTGAAAAGCTGAAAAAGGGAAAAAAAGACTACGAAGTCATCAACGTGGCACGACTATCTGATGGTTTAGCCGTACTTGCAGAAAACGATATAGACATAGTGGTCTTAGACCTCATGTTGCCTGACAGCCGTTCCATTAATACGTTTGATAGGGTCTATGAACGTGCCGGGTATGTGCCGATAGTGATTATTTCAGGTATGAAGGATGAAGCCGTAGCTATTGAGGCAGTACGCAGAGGTGCTCAGGACTATTTGATTAAGCGTAACATAGATACTGAATTGTTGGTTCGTACCATAACCTACTCAATAGAGCGCAAACACTTACTTGAACTAGTCAAACAGAGCGAGAGAAAGTTCAGCGGCATATGCAATGCTGCAATGGATGCTATTATCATGATGGACGAACAGGGAAGTATCTCGTATTGGAATAAGGCAGCTGAGAATATCTTCGGTTACACCTATGGCGAGGTGGAGGGTCGAGACCTTCACTCGTTGTTAGCCCCTCCACGATATGAGGGACTGTTCAGGGAAGGCTTTAAGCGTTTTTTGGAAACCGGCAAAGGTAAGGTGCGTAGGCGCACTCCCGTAAAGGTAATAGGGGAGACGTTGACACTGGTTGCGTCCAGAAAAGACGGGTCTGAGTTTCCGGCTGAAATATCTGTGTCAACCTTTCTATCAAACAATAAGCTACACGCCATAGGGATAGTTCGCGATATAAGCGAACGCAAACAGGCGGAAGCGCTCATAATCCATTCGGAGAAGATGGCTGCAATTGGCCAGATTGCCGCTGGGGTTGCACATGAGATAAACTCCCCCATAAACAGTATAATTAACTGCGCTGAAATGATAATCCTCAACAAGGGTGAAAAAAAAAAGACAGATACCTTAGCCTCATTTATCAAAGACGAAGGCACGCGCATATCAGGCATAATTAACAGTCTGCTCAGCTTTGCACGAACCGAAGGCATGGAAAAAAAGGCGCTTTCAATCAAAAAAATGATTGATGAAATCATCATACTATCTCAATCACCACTAAAGCAAAGTGGCATAAAACTTCAAGCCACATCGTGTTGGTCTTTTCCTGAAATACTTGGTGATGCCAACCGGTTAAAACAGGTATTCCTTAATATCATAAATAATGCCATAGATGCCCTCAATAACAAATATCCTCTAGTCCATGAGGATAAATCCATTGATATAACGTGCGAAAAGGTGCAGGTGGACAAGACGACCCATGTAAGAATCATATTTTATGACAAAGGGGAAGGCATACCCCCAGAAGACATAGACAAAGTATGGGCGCCATTTTTTACGACTAAACCCTCTGGTAAGGGCACTGGGCTCGGGTTGAGCAGTTGTTACAACATAATAAACGACCACAAAGGCAAAATATTCATAGAAAGTCAGCATGGGGAGTTTACTAAGGTAATAATTGAACTGCCCATGTTTGCTAAGGAATGATGACGTGGGACCGAAAATACTTGTAGTAGAGGACGAGGATGTTTTGAGATTCACCTTTACTGAGTTTCTATCAGATGAAGGATATGAAGTAGAAGGCGCAGACAGCTACGAAAGCGCCTTTGCCCTTGTGAATCAGGCAGAGTATGACATTATTTTTACGGATATAGTGCTTGGTGGAACAACTGGTATGGAACTTTTGCAAAATATAAAACAACGGGGGCTGAATACTCAGGTAATTATCATCACAGGATATCCAAATCTGGAGACATCCCGCAATGCGGTCAAACTTGGAGCCTATGATTACATACCAAAACCTATAACAAGGGAAACACTGCTTCAGAGTGCTTTTTTAGCTGCCAGATATAAGGAACTCCTTGACAGAGAGGAAAAAAACTACACCAATCTGCAAGCCATCTTTGACGGTGTGCAGGATGCCATCGTTACCGTAACCGAAACACTTACAGTAAGCGCCCTGAATCGTTCTGCCTCTGATATTTGTGGGTTTACACAGGAGATTATAGGCAAATCATTGTTTTCTCGTGGGATGGACTGTCGGGGTGGGTGCGCTGTGCCTTTAGAAGAGTCTGTTAAGAAACATAAACCGTCAAAGGTCTACAGGATAGAGTGCGGCCGCAAGGCTCGTGCTAATCAGGTGGTAAGCATATCTGTGGCACCGATGGTTTTAAAGCAAAAGCGAAACGGTGGGGCGGTTATGATAATTCGGGATGAAACGGAACTAGCCATGCTGGAGGAGGAACTGGACAAGCGTCAGGGATTTTATAATATCATAGGCAAAAGCAAGAAGATGCAGGATGTCTACTCCATGATAAACAAAGTTGCTAACGTCAATAGCACAGTGCTTATTACTGGTGAAAATGGAACAGGCAAGGGACTTGTGGCCGAGGCACTCCACTATGCGGGGTCTAGGAGTAAGAACAGATTGGTCAAGGTTTTGTGCAATACCTTGCCGGAAGGCATAATAGAGAGTGAACTGTTTGGACACGTTAAAGGGGCTTTTACAGGTGCAATCAGTGATAAAATCGGTAAATTTCACTTTGCACAGGGAGGGACGGTTTTTCTGGACGAAATAGCCGAGTTTTCGCCAAAGATGCAGTTAAGTCTCCTGAGAGTGCTTCAGGATAAGGAATTTGAGAGGGTAGGCGATACGGCTACAATCAAGGTTGATGTCAGAATAATAGCGGCAACCAACCAGGATTTGTTAAAAAAGATAAAGGATGGTACCTACAGGGAAGACCTGTATTATCGTCTAAAGGTCATAGAAATACGTCTGCCTCCTCTAAGAGAGAGGTTGGACGATATACGGTTTTTAGTGAGATATTTCATTGAAAAGTTCAACAGAGAATTCAATAAGGAGGTTAATGACCTATCATACGAGGTAGCTAATATATTTATGAATTACGACTGGCCTGGAAACGTTAGGGAATTGGAACACACCATAGAGCACTCGGTTCTTGTTTGTAGTACTTCAGTAATAACCACGAAAGACCTCCCTCTTAACTTCCGTACTGTCAGCGACAGACGGGATTGCCTTGATCAAAGCGTGCTTCTGCAGACCCTAAAAAACACAGGTGGAAATAAAGCCAAGGCTGCAAGGCTTTTGGGTGTAAGCCGTCCATTCCTATACAAAAAACTCAGGGAATACAAAATATAGAGTAAATCGTAAATCCATTTTACACATATGTAAACAACAGGTTGTAAACGATTACACCTCCTATTGGTAATCACTCTCCGTACCTCTGCTGCCTACCTTCATAACATATTGAATATCAAGGAATTCCGTATTTCACAAGTCTTCTTCTTATAATGGTATGGATTTTGTTATACAAGGCCGGACAGTAAGATTTTTTTTAGATTTTCAAGGAGGAAGAAGTGAGCAGAAGTAAACTTGTATTATTCATTATTTTATCCATAGTTGTGGTGTTTCCTTTGTATTGCCAGGCATCCGGCGGTGTGCACTGGACATATGAAGGCGCTGAAGGACCTAATAGTTGGGGTGAGCTATCCAAAGATTACGCCATCTGTAAAACTGGCAAGGAACAATCCCCAATAGATATAACAAAAACAGTAAAAGCCAATCTTGGAGGCATCGAATTTGATTATCGTGATACGCCACTGAAAATCTTAAACAACGGTCATGCCATACAGGTTAATTACACAACCGACAGCTTTATAAGGCTAAAGGGAGAAACGGTGTATAAGCTGCTACAGTTTCATTTTCATAGTCCGAGCGAAAATACCACTCAAGGAAAGTTGTATGACATGGAAGTCCACTTAGTGCACAAGGATGAAAATGGACAACTTGCCGTGGTAGGTGTTTTCATGAAGGAAGGGAAAAGTAACCCCTTTATTCAAACCCTGTGGGATGCCTTGCCATCTCAGGTCAACTTTGTCAAGGAGGTAAAAGGTGTAAACATTAGTGCCTTTAATCTCCTGCCAAAAGATGGGTCATACTATCACTGGAGCGGTTCGCTTACAACCCCGCCATGCAGTGAGAAGGTACAGTGGTACATGATGAAAGCCCCTATAGAGGTATCCAAGGCTCAAATAGATAAGTTTGTCTCATTGGTAGGCAAAAACGCCCGACCCGTTCAGCCATTGCACGAAAGAAACATTGTGGAAGTAAAAAACGAAAAGCTCCTTACGGCTGTTATTGCATCCACCGTTGCTACTCAGGATTTGACAGGTGGTGGACATAACGATGGGGCATCGGCATTGCACGTAACAGGCAACGATTCTCACGGGGCTGGGCACGACAGTTCGGAACATTCGGTTGCAGGGCGCTTTGAAACTGTCAGACTTGTTGAAACGTCCAAATTGTCAGACCTAGATAATAAAAGAAATCGTAAAATTCAGAATGAGAAGGTATTAATTGAAACAGGGGACGGTGGAACGAACGTTATCATTGTGCTATTAATATTTGCCATAATTGTTTGTGTCGGTGGTTTTATCGGTATACGGAGCAATTTATTTTTAAATTTGAAGGTGGGTGTTAAGCTGTCTATAGGGTTTGGTATTCTTGTCGTTTTGGCTATTTTTATGGGGATAGGCGGCAGATACTATTTGAATTTTATCGGCGATGAGATGGAGACAGCGCTATTGGCTGGGGACTTGGATGTGAAGGCTACGGAGGCAGCAAACCTACAAAACCGATTTATCTTAATCGGATTGGAGGACAGAGGCAAAGGTGAAGAAATACTATCAGAACACAAAAACCTGATGGAATCCTTTAAAAAAGAGCTTGACACATTGCACTCAAGGCATCTAACAAAGGCAATAACAGAAGCCCTCAACAGCGACGATGGAAACGTCAAGAAATACGACGATACCTTTAACAATATGGTTCAGAAATACCATGCCGTGGAGGAGTTAAAGGAAGAACTTGATGTGCTTGGTAACAAGGCTGATAAGGTGCTTGGAGAGCTTGTCAACGAACATAAGACGGAGCTTGAGGCGTTGGAGAGGGCAAATAACGCTGATTCATATCAGGTTCATATGCAAACGAAGCTTGTTGAATTACTATCTGAAGCTGAAGTTCTGTCCCTTAAAGTAACCCGCGGCGAGGTCGAATTCTTACTGGATAAGCGCATTGGGTTGGTGTCTATTATGGAAAAGGAGCTTGGCGAATTGTTGGGAGTATTAAACACGATTAGGGAAAATCTCTCGTTGTTAAACACCTCGGATACAGAAAAAAAAGCAGACATGGAAAAGCTCGAAACAGTTAAGCGCGAATTTAAGGAGTACAAGGATAAGCTATCGGAGATGATAGTGGATGTACTCGATGTAGAGGCGGCTGTTGTTGATGCAAATGAGGAACTTGCCTCCGTAGAGTTGTCAATGGCAGCGGTGGCTGAGAGTCTGGATAAAATGGCTCAGTCAGCAAAAGAAGAGGCGAACGAAGCCATGATTGTTTTGATAATACTAGGGTTTGTTGTTGGTTTATTTTCCGCATATTCGATTACACGTATTATAACCAAGCCTATAGTTGATGCCGTTACATTGGCAGAGCGTATAGCCGACGGTGATTTAACAAAAACAGTTAATGTAACAAGCAACGATGAAATAGGCAATTTGCTTTCCGCCATGAACGTTATGGTGGGTAATCTAAATAGTTTTATGGTAGATGCCAGAATGGCCGCCGAAAATGTAGCAGCCGGCAGCCAACAGTTGAGCGCCACCTCTGAGCAATTATCCCACGGTGCTACTGAACAGGCTGCTGCTGCCGAGGAGTCCAGTGCATCTATGGAGCAAATAAGCGCTAACATTAAGCAAACCACTGAAAACACCCAACAAACAAAAGCCATAGCTACCAGTGCAGCGCAAAACGCCCGGCAGAGTGGTCTGGCAGTTGCCGAGGCGGTTACGGCAATGAAGGAGATAGCCGATAAGATTTCAATAATAGAGGAAATAGCCAGCCAAACAAACCTTCTGGCTTTAAATGCGGCTATAGAGGCAGCCCGTGCCGGCGAGCACGGAAAGGGGTTTGCCGTGGTAGCCTCAGAGGTGAGAAAACTTGCCGAACGTAGTCAAAACGCAGCCGGAGAAATAAATGAGCTATCCCGGTCAAGTATGTCTGTTGCCGGAAAAGCCGGGGAATTACTTGAAAAACTAGTGCCGGATATTCAAAAGACCGCTGATCTAATACAAGAGATTGCCGCAACCAGCAGCGAACAAAACACAGGAACACAGCAGATAAACAAAGCACTTGCCCAATTGGAAGGAATCATACAACAAAACGCCTCTGCTTCAGAGCAGATGGCATCAACTTCTGAAGAGCTTTCCTCTCAGGCTCAATCTCTATACCATTCCATCTCCAAATTTAAGACAAACAACAGGTAAGCAGTCAAAATGATAACCTATTACGCCCTGGAAAGCTGATGGAAACAAGCTCGTAAAACAGCCGTTTCTCCTGTTTACCTACCTGTTGATTAAATACATTTGCAGAGGGGAAACCCTTTTAGGCAAAAGGTGCGTAGGCGCACTCCCGTAAAGGTGCGTAGGCGCACTCCCGTAAAGGTGCGTAGGCGCACTCCCGTAAAGGTGTGTGGGCACACCTCCCGTAAAGGTGTGTGGGCACACCTCCCTTGTGCGTAGGCGCACACCCAAACCTCGCACCCCTTACGGGAGGTGTAGGCACACCTCCCTTGCGCCTACACACTTATTAAAACTTTTAACTCGCTGGCTATTCTCTACTTCTATACTGAATGAGCATAAACACTTATAGGGTTATTCAGCAATTCCTGCTATTGTTTTAAATTCTTCCAGATTTCCAGCCTTCTTTATGCTATCTTTAATTTGTTCTAATTTATTAATATCATTTATTGTTCTTATTTTATCCCTTACCGCAAGGCTTATGTTGCCAAATCTAATATCTAAGGCTAACTCTATGCCTTCTATCAGTCCTTGTGCAATACCTTCTTTAAGTCCCTTTTCCCGTCCTTGCCTAAAGCGATAGTCCCCTTCTATGTCTAACACTATAGCCATGTTATCTACCTCCTCGCAAAACTTATCCTCTATCCCCCTCAACCGGGATAGCACTTCCAACTGCCTTATATATTTACTGCGTAGTGTTTCTTCCTTTACAGTGCTTCTTATCCTTTCTAATATCTCCCTTATAAATATTGTAACATCTCTGCCTTTATAATCACATAGTATTGATATGACAATTGCCTTCGGGTTATTAGAATTAAGAAAGGTATTACAGTCTATATCCCGAAAGTCTATTATTTCATACTCATAAGAAATTTCAGTGGCAGAGATTTTATTAGACATCTTTAAAAGCTCTTTGCCAACATAAAATAGGCACTGTTTAACTGGTTTTTTGTAGGTTTCTGTAATAAACACCCAGTATCTAAGCATGCGATAGGGCATATTCGGGTCATTAGTAACTTGAAACTCAATATGCAGCAGATACACTTTACCATTTTCCTCTGTTATCTCAAATATGAAATCAGCCTCTCTTTCATCAGTAATTTGCATCTTTGTTGTTAGGGGAGTAATTGATGTAGCCTTGATATATAAAACATCTCTTATTAGGACGCCTGGGTGTGAAGGCACACCTCCCTCTATATCGGTAAGCGTTTCTTTACGGGAGTGCGCCTACGCACTTTAAGGATTTTATCGTATTCGTTTGCCATGTTTAGTTATTATTATAGCATACTTTATAACCATATTAGGAATTGACTTGTTGCAGATATTAAAGATAGTATAAGTGTATAAAAGCAGTTTCTCTGCAATGACGATACAGGCCGGCGAACTATTACATTTAAGTAATTTCATTATTTTTTTTGTTTTGCTTTAAATCTTTTTTTTCTCAGTTGCTAATTTGTTCTTCTTTCGTAAAACTGGGTTGCTTTTTTATTAAAAAACAAGTAAAATAGACATTATGTTAATAAATATATTGAAAGGAGTCTGGATGTGACTTTAAGTAGTCAGACAAAACAGGAGCTAATAGGTGATTTCCGTATACATGATAAGGATAGCGGTTCGCCGGAGGTTCAGATAGCCTTATTAACTAAAAGAATAGGTTACTTATCCGAGCACTTTAAAGTGCATAAAAAAGATCATCACTCAAGGCGTGGGCTTCTGAGGATCGTAGCTAGACGTAAAAAACTCTTGCGATATTTGCAAAGGGCAGATAACGAGCGGTACGCTGCCGTTACAGAAAAGTTAGGTATAAGGAAATAGGTGGAATAATTGATTTCTCTGGAATTACCAATAAATAATGGAAAACTGATTTTTGAAACTGGGTACATGGCGAAGCAGTCGGATGGGGCTGTTATTGCCAAGTATGGGGACACGCTTTTACTTGCTACGGTGGTTAGCGAAAAAAGCTCGAAAGAGGGACTCGATTTTTTCCCTTTAACTATTGATTACCAAGAAAAGGCTTTTGCTGCTGGTAAGATACCCGGTGGCTTTCTTAAAAGAGAGGGGCGGCCCTCTGAAAAGGAAATATTAACATCTCGTTTGATAGACCGGCCTATGAGACCTCTTTTCCCGGACAATTTCTATTGTGAAACGCAAGGTATTGTCTCTGTCCTTTCTTATGGCGAGGAGAATGTCTCAGATGTGTTAGGGATTATTGCCTTATCTGCTGCATTGATGATTTCCGATATACCATTTGACGGACCTGTCGGGGCTGTTAGAGTGGGGCGGCTTGACGGGAATTTTATAATTAACCCAAATGTTGCTGAAATGGAATCGCTTGATTTAAACCTCGTGGTGGCTGGTACGGAAGAAGCTGTTACTATGGTTGAAGGTGGCTCTTTAGAGGTATCGGAAGAGGCCATTATAGCTGCAATTGAATATGCCCATGGTTACATTAAAGAGCTTGTGCGTTTCCAAAAACAGTTTAAAGAAGCAGCAGGAAAGCAAAAACGCCTGATTACAGAGACTGCCATAGATGAAACGTTGTTTGCTACCGTCAAGGAGTTTGTTTTTGAACGGATGAAAGCGGCTGTTATTATAGCTGATAAACTTGTTAGGCAAAAGGCTCTTGATAATCTGCTGGAGGAAATGTTAGGTGCCTTATGCCCTGATTGTGAGGACAAAAAGAAGAAGAATATTAGCGAATATTTCTTTAAAATAGAAAAAGACCTCGTGCGTGGTATGATTATCAATGAAGGTAGGCGGGCAGATGGCAGAGGCCCCGATGAAATACGGCACATAGAAAGCAAGGTATCAATATTACCAAGGGCGCATGGCTCGGCTCTTTTTGTGCGTGGGGAGACTCAGGCATTAGTGGCAGTTACGCTTGGTACATCTTCTGATGAGCAAAAGGTGGATTCCTTAGATGGGGATACTTATAAGTCCTTTATGCTTCATTATAATTTTCCACCATTTAGTGTCGGTGAGGTTAGACCGCTAAGGACACCCGGTAGACGCGAAATAGGGCACGGTGCTTTGGCTGAGAGGTCTTTAAAGGCAATTATCCCATCGGCTGATGTCTTTCCCTATACGATAAGGGTTGTCTCCGATATATTGGAGTCTAACGGGTCTTCCTCGATGGCTACCGTGTGTGGTTCGACGCTTGCTTTGATGGACGCTGGCGTGCCTATTAAATCGCCAGTTGCTGGTATTGCCATGGGGTTGATTAAAGAAGGCGATAAGACAGTCATTCTTACTGATATTTTAGGTGTAGAAGACCACCTTGGAGATATGGATTTTAAAGTAGCTGGTACTGCCGATGGCATTACAGCATTCCAAATGGATGTCAAGATTAAAGGCGTAACTCAAGATGTGCTTGTCTATGCCCTTGAAAAGGCTCGAATCGGCAGGCTCTTTATTCTTAATAAAATAAAGGAAACTATAGAAAAACCAAGAACTGAACTTTCCCCAAATGCGCCGAGAATCTATCAGATGAAGATCAAAGAAGAAAAGATTAAAGATGTTATTGGCACAGGCGGAAAGGTTATAAAAGGTATTATAGAGCAAACTGGTGTTAAAATAGACATTGATGATAGCGGTATGGTAACGATAGCATCTATAGATGAGGAGTCGCTTCTTAAGGCAAGGGAGATCGTTAGTGCTATTGTAGCAGAGCCAGAGGTTGGACAGATATATAACGGTACGGTTAGAAAGATTATGGATTTTGGCGCTTTTGTAGAAATCTTACCGGGTACGGATGGCCTTTTGCACATATCTCAAATCTCCAAAGAGCGGATTAAAAAGGTTACAGATGTCTTGTCTGAAGGAGATAAGGTAGTGGTTAAGGTGCTTGAGATAGATAAGGCTGGTAAAATCAAGCTTAGTGCTAAGGAAGCACAAAAGGATATGGGTAAGAAGGACCAATAAGAGGTTGCTTACCCAAAGTGCCTTTTTTTAATATATTTATTATATCCTTATATGTTTAAAAGATTAATCCTTGATAATGGTATTCCATTAGTGATGGAATCAATAAGTGGTGTGCGTTCAATAGCAGCCGGTATTTGGGTGAAGGCTGGTGCTCGGTTTGAAACCCCTGAAATAAACGGTATCTCTCATTTCATTGAGCATATGATGTTTAAGGGAACGAGTAAACGCACACAACAAGATATAGCCAAAGAGATGGACTCTCTCGGTGGGGATATTAATGCCTTTACTACGCGTGAATATACTGTTTATTACATAAAGGTGCTTGATGAGTACATAGCCGATGGCCTTGATATACTTTGCGACATCTTTAATAATCCGCTTATACAGGAACAGGATATAGAAAAAGAAAAAGGGGTTATTAAAGAAGAAATAAACATGACGCTAGACACCCCGGATGATTATATTCATGATTATTTCTATAATAATGTATGGGGACAAGAAAGCCTCGGTCTACCAGTGCTTGGTAATATCAAAACCATAAGTCGTTTTAAACGCTCGGAACTTGTCAAGTTTATAGATACCAATTATAACCATAATGATACGATAGTGTCGTGTGGTGGTAAGGTTGATTTTGATAGGATTTATCAGTTATTTAACGAAAAATTAGGCGCTATTCCGGGTAACGCAAAGACTGTTAATAAAAGCGACGTTACACCGGTTTTTAGAAAAGGTATAAATGTCTTACAAAAGGAACTTTCAGAGGTGCATGTTTGTTTAGGGGTAGCTGGCATTAAACAAAACAGTACGCTAAGATACCCTTTCTTAGCTATAAATACCCTTTTTGGTGGCGGTATAAGCTCACGGTTATTTCAAGAAATAAGGGAAAACCGCGGACTGGCGTATTCGATTTATTCGTTTTTGTCATCCTATAGCGATACAGGGCTTTTTGGGGTTTACGCTGGCAGTGCGCCAGACAATTACGTGGAAGTTATTGAGCTTGTGGTTAAAGAGCTGAAACATTTAAAGGAGACGATAACCCATGAGGAAGTGGAAAGGGCTAAGAATCATCTGAAGGGTAATCTGCTGCTTAATATGGAATCGTCTACGAGCAGGATGTTGAATGTAGCACGGCAGGAAATCTATTATGATAGGTATTATCAGACAGAGGAAATAATACGTGGGGTTGAAGCCATCACGACGGCTGATGTCGTTGAGTTACTTAGCGATTTAGTAGATGTTGATAAGATGGCGGTAAGTGTGCTTGGGCCTGCTGATAAATCGAAACTAATTGGTATTATATAATAAGATATAGATAAATGAAAAACATTTTAGAAGTACAACTTGAAAGACAAATGGAGCAGGTCTTTAAACGACCTGAGAGTTTGAAGCGGGTGCATTTTAGGTATTGTCCGGGTTGTGGGCATAGTATTATCCATAGGATGATAGCTGAATGTATAGACGAACTTGGTATTAGGGAGCGAGTCATTGGAATAGCGCCGGTTGGTTGCGCGGTATACGCCTATGATTACTTTAATTTTGATATGATAGAATGCGCCCATGGCCGACCACCAGCAGTAGCTACAGCTATTAAAAGGGTAAACCCTGATAACATAGTGTTTTCATATCAAGGCGATGGGGATTTGGCTGCCATTGGTATGGGGGAAATCGTACATGCTGCAGCAAGGGGTGAAAAATTATCGGTCTTTTTTATAAATAATGCTACCTATGGTATGACAGGTGGCCAAATGGCTCCAACTACTCTTTTAAAACAACACACTACTACTACTACGCGTGGCAGGATGGCCAATACGGATGGTTATCCACTAAGGATAGCAGAGCTGCTTGCAACCTTAGAGGGTGTATCATTTGCTGCCCGTACGGCACTTAATGATATTAAAAATGTAATAAAAACTAAACAACTCGTTCGAAAGGTATTTGAAAAACAAATAAATGGTGAAGGCTTTAGTTTTTTAGAAATCCTCTCACCGTGTCCCACAGATTGGCATCTTTCACCGGTTGATTCGCTTAAATGGATAGAAACTGAAATGATGAAGGTATACGAGGCTCGTATATTTAAGGATACTCAACAAAAAGATGGTTAAACGCTTTTTAATAGGTGGCTCCGGTGGACAGGGAATATTATTCATGGGTAAGGTCATTGCCTATGCCGCAATGTACAGAAATCAAGAAGTAACGTGGTTTCCATCATATGGAGCTGAGATGAGGGGAGGCGCTGCTAATTGTATTGTTATTATGTCTGATGAACCTATAGGCTCACCCGTCTTTCACTTTACCGACTATCTTATAGTGTTTAATGAAGCCGCTTATAAACGCTATATACCGAGATTAAGGGATAATGGCGTGCTCTTTTATGATGAATCATTATTTCAACCTGATGCACGTCTTAAGGTTCATACAGTAGCTGTGAAGGCAACTAAGATAGCCAAAGAGCTTGGTAATATACGTGTTGCAAATATGATTATGGCAGGGGCTTTGGCTTCTGTTACTAAGATTTTTAATAAAGATGAACTCTTACATGCCCTCGATGGTGATAAATCGGAGTGCACTCTAAATGCCCTTCCTTTGAATAAACAGGCTATTTTAAAGGGGTTTGATATTGTTGATGATAAGAAAAGCCTTTATTCATGATATAAAACCGGCACACAAACTCATTAGCGATTTTGCTAATAAACAGCTTATGTTGGCAAGACCGCTAAATGAGCTTTATGAAAATTTACGTGATTATTTTGTCTGTGTAGACGGTGAAACGCTAATTGGAGTGTGTGCCTTACACGTTATGTGGGAAAATATGTCAGAGATTAAGTCCCTGGCTGTAGCTGAGGATAGCCAAAAGAAAGGGATTGGCCGTCAGCTTGTTGAAAACTGTATTAACGAGGCAAAGGCACTCGGTGTACAAAGGATTATGGTATTGACTTACGTACCGGAGTTTTTTGTTAAAATGGGATTTACTAAGATAGATAAAACTACGCTTCCTCAAAAAACATGGGGAGAATGCCTCCACTGTCCTAAATTCCCAGATTGTGATGAACAGGCTCTATTAATAGAACTTTAAAAAAAAAGAAAAAAAAGAAAAGAAAAGAAAAAGATAGAGGAGCAGGGGAAAACCCTTTTAGGTAAAAGGGTTATTCCCCCGCACCCCTTTTCCTAAAACTTTTAGCCTGCCACTTTTTTAGTTATTCTTCTATACTGTTGCTACATCAACTTGATGGTATTGATTATGCTTACATCTGTACTTACATAACAACTAAAGCGTCTATATGGAAAGCGTGCGGCCTTAAGAAAGCCAAAAAGACGGCTTTCTTTACGGCCGCACCATTTCCACATAGACGCTTTGGTGTAATCAGGGGGAGCATGAAGCCTCCCCCTGAGAAAAGACCCCCTCTGACTCTTTTTTCTACTGGTGCGCAAGCGCACCAGTGGTGATAGTCTCTGCGTGGCTTCAAACGGATGTTGGCTAACAATTTTATATGATTTTAGGTAGACACTACTATTTTTTAAAAATGATTAAAAATTAAGGGGTTGTATTGTCTTTTTTTTGAAATTTAGCCAACATCCGTTCAAAGTAGAGAGGGGGTTTTAAAGGGGGAGTTTTTTCCTCCCCCTTTCAGCGCCAAATCGGCGAATGGAAAGAAAACCCCCGTTCTTTTTTGGGGGGTTTTCTTTCCATTCGCCGATTTACTCGTTATGCCTGCACAAGATTTGGGGAAAAAAGTGTCATCCTGCCACAGTGTACAACATTTAGCACCGATTGTCAGGACAAAAGTTTTAGGAAAAGGGGTGCGGGGGAATAACCCTTTTGCCTAAAAGGGTTTTCCCCCGTTCTTCTATCTTCTTAACTCAGTTAAAAAAGGTTTTCTACTGTATTATCTTGCAGCAAAATGTTCACCGCTACTCCTGATATTTCAGCCACATATTTATTATCCATTTCTTGATTGCGTGGGCTTATGTTTAACCGTTTTTCGCTACCATCTTTTAGTTTAATTACCACAGTGTATTGGATTGTGTTTAGTGGTTCTTTTTTAGTTGTAAAGCCGTAGGCGCTTAAGGTTGCAAGATTTAGCACTATGTTTTTAATTTTTTGTTCCTTTAGATTTTCCCCGGATACTACTTCCCATTTGTTTTTAGTTGAATCGTTTTTAATGGTAAAGCTATTTGCCCCGGACACTGATATTTCAGTCATATCTGATTCGGAAATCTTAAGCAGTGTCAAATCAAAAACTGCGCTATTGTTAAAAAACATTCTATTTAGAGCGCTTCTTTTTATTGTATATATGTTAGATTTACCGGATATTGTTAGAGCGTATGTTTCCTTATCCTTTTCATTTACAACTGCATAAAGCTGCACTTCCTTATTATCTGCCGTTTTGTAAGAAATAGCTATTTGTGGGGCTTTATCAAACCCAAAAAGTTTTTGGCCAGCATCGTTATTTTCACTAACAATCTCATCGGCGTTTAATTCCTTCAGTTTACGTATTAGTTCCCTTGCACCGTTTTCTTTTAGTTTAAAGGGAACATTTTCTGCCTTCCAAACCTCTGGCTCATTGGCGGCTGCTTTTTCCTTTAGCAGGGTTAACTTAATAGCGTCTTTGTATAGCAATTTAATTACAGCGGTATTGTCTACACTACTATCGGCAAATAGTGCAAGATTTACAAATTCTTTGTAATCCGGCTCCCCGGCTGATTCATTTGCAGGTAGCCCCACCTTATCAGGCAGGTTTTCATTGATAACATAAACATCATTAGAGTTATCGAGCCTTACGAAATATGTCTTATAACCAGCCTCTTTACCTGCTAAAAGTACAACCGGTGTATTGCCTTGCGTATAAATTGCTATCTCCAGCGCCTTACCCTTTGTTAGTCCGTAGTCGCCAAGCACTTCTTTGGAATCTGAGCGCAACTCGCCTTCTAAGTTTACAAGCGTTTTAATTAAAGCCTCCACCTTATCGCCTTCTGCCTTTGCATTGTGTACCTCTGGTAGTGTCCATTCGTTATCCTTTTTTTCAATAGTTAGCTTTTTAGTTTCAGCTTTAAACTCTATTTTGGTAACTTTGTCGTTAGAGACATTACTAATCAGTTTTTTAAGCTTAACCGTTTCCACAAGTGATACCTTCTGTTTCTTTTTTACCGTAATACCAACAATAAGCAAGGCTATAACTATGAGTGCAAGTACTAATAACTTTTTATTTTTCATACCCCCCTCCCCTATTGTAACTTGCCGTGTAAGCCTCTCTTGAGCGTTTTTTCCTCATTATGATAGACACTCCGATAAACGCCACGAGGGCATTTATTAGTATATAGTTAAAGAACTTCCAAAATGCCTTAACCGTGTTAGAAGGCATCGGGATTGTTCTATCAACTATTTGCTTAGCCCGTATCTTGATTAAATCCTCCCCCATTGTTAGGGCGTCTACACTGTTTAAGTAAAAATCAAGGGTGTTTTTATGAATAAGCTCCTTTTTGAACATCTGAGTGCCGCCTATTAGGATTAGTTTGCCGGGGGCGGATTTAACCTCTTCCTTTATGTCCTGGGGTGGCTCGGATTGTTCTTGAGTACCGTCAGCCGGCCATTTAGGTAGCGGTTTATCTTTATAAGCGTCTGGGAACTGGCCGCTTATTATAACCGAGACAGGGAATTGTTTAAATCCATCGGCTGGTTCGTTAAAGCTTTCCTTTGTTAAAGTAACCGATGACGGTATTGTCCAAGCCTTATCAGAGGTGTGCATCAGGGTTGTTAGTGTTAGGTTATTTTTCTTTATTGTATCGTTATCCACGTTTAAAGCAGTCCCCCACAAATAAAACAGATTTGAAAGCCGTGAGGTAATTGATACGTCTTGATTCATAGAACTATTGCCTAGTAAAATCTGCATCGGTAGGTTTAAAGTAATACCACCGCCAAGTAGTGAGGCAAAGGGGTTACTTGGGTCTGATACAGATAGCGGCTGGTGGTTAACATCCATCAAGATGTCATCCGAGATGGTTACTCCGTATGTTTTAAGTAGCTCGTCTATCTGAGGGGATTCCTCTTGTCTTGTTACGTTGACGCGCCCGCTTTGTATCTGGTAATTCCACATGTATTTTTGTACAGCTAAGAAGACGTTTTTACCGGAGACAAGGGCCTTGTTTATTTCATATTTTTGGCGGTCATTTAGCGAGCGTGGGTTTACCACAACAAGCGTATCAAAGTTATCAGGCAGTGGGGATTCGGCCGTTAAATCTATGCGCTCTACGTCATACTTTTCGTATTTCAAGATTTCTTCAAGATACGTGTACGGGTCGTCGGACTCCGGTATGGGTTTACCCATCTGCATGTATATTTTTTTCATCATAGGGTTTATGTTAAAGGCATCCTTTGGCGCTACCATTGCCACAATCGGGGTTTTATCTCTAGTCATTTTATAGATATTGCTCATTATTAGATATTCCAGCTCGTGCAGGTTTTGCGGGACTATTTGTGGTATTAGCTCTTCTTTAAGCTCCTTATAGGCTATCCCTATAGATGAATACACAAGGACGTTGACAACAGAGTCCTCCCTTATTGATTGGGCAGAAAAGGGCTTAACGCCCTTATCAAGCATACGCTTTTCGATAGCCTCTTCCTTTTCGTCTTTTGGCTGCTCCTGCTCGTCGTCTTCCATGATGTTTGAAGCCTCCATGTATATTACATCATAGTTGAGCATCCCCTTTGACGAAAAGCGCAGCTCCTTAAGCTTGTCAACAATATCCCGTTCAAGGGTTTTCATCTCGGTTGGCATCTTGTCCTTTGGCGTAATGTACACCTTTAGATTAACTGGTACTTTTAGTTTTGCAAGTATTGTGTTAGTCCCCTCGGAAATGGTATGTACCTTACCCTCTGTCATATCTATACGCCCAAGTTGCAAATCAGTCAAAATCCAGTTAATGAGTAGTCCAATAGCTAAAATCAGAGCAAGGGCAGCCGAAAAGGTTATCTTCATTTGAGGGCGATTTCTTATTTCTAAGAAAAAGCCATTGAAAAATAAAAATAGCACTGTCCACGAAATAAAGTAAAAAACGTGTGTAAGCTCCAAAATGCCCATCTCAAAGGACTCGTAATGGGGCAAAAACCCAAAAATCTCACCAACTAAACTGCCAAAGCCCGTAAATACGCCATCTATATAGGTTTGAAAGAAGTCCGTACCCAATAAAAACATGGCAATGGCTACAAGCAATGTAACAATGAAGGCTGTTATTTGGTCTTTGCAAAGCCCTGATATAAAGATACCCAATGCCAAGAGCATAGAGCCTAAAAGGATAGCGCCCACGTATGAAGTGAAAATCTGACCGCCATCTGGTTTGCCTAAAAAGGCAAGCATTAGCGGTATTACGATAGTGCCTGCTATGGATATGGCATAAAACCCTAAAGAGCTTATAAACTTTCCAAGTACTATCTCATAGGTTTTCATCGGAAAGGTTAAAAGCATCTCAAAGGTGTTTTCCTTACGTTCCTCAGCCCATAGGCGCATGGTTACGGCTGGTACAAATATACACAGGATTAACGGCAGTGAGCCAAAAAACCCCCGCATATCAGCTACCGGAAAGGTAAAAAATGGTGTCATATATAACCCAACACTTATCAGTAAAAATATTATGATGTACAAATAGCCAATTAGTGATTGAAAATAAACGGAAAATTCACGTAAAGCAATAGTTGAGATGTTTTTCATAAATTTTCCTCCTTAGTTAATGACATAAAGGTATCTTCAAGACTGTACGGTATGTCTTTTAAAAGGCCAAGCTGCCAACCCTTTTCCTTACAAAGTGCTCCTATTTGTTTCCATATCTGCCGTCCCTGCTGTGCTCGAATCTCAAAATTGCAGTAACCATCTACGTCATTTAAATAAAGCACTTCATGCCCACCGTCAATGTCTTTTAGTGAAGCTATAATGTCATCTTTTTTGCCAATTATGGCAACAAATGTTCTTTCAACCGGATGAGCCTGCCTTTGAAGCTCTTCAATAGTGCCATCACCAACAATTCTGCCCCGGTTGATTATAACAATCCGGTCTGAAACCGCCTGTGCTTCTTGCAGTATGTGTGTGGAGAGTATAACGGTCTTGTTTTTCCCAAGATTGCGAATTAAGGCTCTGATTTCTTGGATTTGGTGTGGATCAAGCCCGGAGGTTGGTTCATCTAAAATAACGATGTCCGGATCGTGTATGAGCGCTTGCGCTAGCCCCACTCTTTGTCTAAACCCCTTTGAAAGCTCCCTGCATAGTTTTCTGTACACTGGCTTAAGCTCTAAGTGCTCAACTACCCAATCCAAGCGCTTCGTTAGCCTGGTTTTCTTAATAGCCCTCGACTGAGCTACAAAATGTAAGTAGTCCTTTACCTCCATATCAAGGTAAAGCGGTAGTAGCTCTGGTAGGTATCCAATACGAGCCCGCACCTCCAACGGTTTTTCTGTAACATCCAACCCATCAACGTACGCTTTACCGGCATTTGGGTATAAATAGGTAGTGAGTACTTTCATAGTGGTTGATTTACCAGCCCCGTTAGGTCCCAAAAGCCCAACCACTTCTCCTTTGTTAACTTTAAAGGAAACCTTGTTAAGAGCCTTAAACGAACCATACTGCATTTCGATTTCTTCAACCTTTATCATTATGTGGTTTCGCCTCCTGTATAATTATGATTTTTACAAAATAAAATATTGTAACATAATTAAAAAAAATAAGTTATAATGCAATAAAATATGAAAAAAATATGAAGAATTTCTTAAAAAAAGAGGCGTAGGTGCACCAATGCCATTAGTTAAGGAAATTTGTGTTAAAAATGTAGTAAAAGATAATAGGAAT
Organism: Candidatus Magnetomicrobium cryptolimnococcus; assembly: GCA_018606805.1. Taxonomy (GTDB): domain Bacteria; phylum Nitrospirota; class Thermodesulfovibrionia; order Thermodesulfovibrionales; family Magnetobacteriaceae; genus Magnetomicrobium; species Magnetomicrobium cryptolimnococcus. The sequence goes on along the minus strand of JAGYWI010000010.1, from coordinate 34,375 downwards.
GAGCAAAGAAATTCAAGCTAAAAGTTTTTGGAAAGGGGGTGTGGGGGAAGAACCTTTTTGCCAAAAAAGGTTTTCCCCCACTCCTCTTTTTCCTTAACTTCAGGTTAATAGAAATTAAATAGCAAGAATAGAAGCAATTTTTAGCTTAAAAGGGTCTATCAATTTTCTGTTGTTAACGGCATCGTCAATGCTTGTAAGTGTGCATTGACCGTTAATTTCGCCAGCCATGACATTATCTTGCCCCTCTATCATCATTTCAACGGCATAGACACCTAGTTTGCTTGCAAGCACACGGTCTCCCACCATTGGAGAGCCACCCCTTTGCACATGCCCAATAATAACCACCTTGGCATCAATTCCGGTGGTTTCCTTTAGTCTATTAGCAACATTAGTTACGCGTCCTAAACTGTTTCCTTCAGCTACAACGATTATGCTGCTGGTTTTACCTTTTTTAAAACCATCTAAAAACATGGTAGCACACCTGTTAACCTCCGTATCAACCTCCGGTATTAGTATGCTTTCAGCGCCGCCAGCGATACCCGAATCAAGTGCTATGAAGCCGGCATGTCTTCCCATAACTTCAATTAAAAAAACCCGCTCATGGGCATCAGCCGTATCTCGGATTTTATCAATAGCCTCAATGGCTGTCTGTACGGCCGTAAAAAACCCTATCGTGTAATCAGTCCCGTAGAGGTCGTTATCAATAGTGCCAGGCAGGGCTATCATTTGCCCGTCCCAGTGCTTGCGAAATTCAAGTAACCCAGTGAGCGTACCATTACCACCAATTGCTATTATGCCATCAATGTTTTCTTTTTTTAAAAATATAGCCGCCTTATCTCTTCCCTCAGTGGTCATAAACTCCGTTGAGCGAGAGGTCTTCAGTATTGTTCCACCCTTTTGGATTATATTGGAAACACTTCTAAGGTTCATTACTTGGGCGTTACCGTTTATCATTCCCTCATAGCCTCTTATTATACCGACCACCTCAAGACCGTAATATATCCCAGAGCGAACAACTGCCCTTATGGCTGCATTCATACCGGGCGCATCTCCACCACTTGTAAAGACGCCTATTTTCTTTGCTGCTGATGCCATTTTTATCCTCCAGCACTATTAATTCATAATTATTGTATGAGTATAACAAAATGAGCCATACTTTTAAAACGGTAGTGCTTAGGGATTAAAATTAAAGGGGATGGATAACTGGAGGCGGCGGCCGGATTCGAACCGGCGCATAAAGATTTTGCAGACCTCTCCCTTACCGCTTGGGTACGCCGCCTTCTTGCTTTTTTTACAAGATAAAATATTGTAACATAAAATTTTATAAATTGCCACAATAAATTCAAAAACTTTTATAGTATAATGAGCGTGTATGCTTTTAAAGCACATGTTGAGTATACTAAAAACAATAGTCGTCTTAGCAGTTTTCGTTGTATTTGCTGCAAGTTGTAGTGGTGGTGATACTAACCAAGCGGTTAGCACATCTCAGTGCGGGGATTTTATTACGTATTACACGGTTGAGGTTATTAGTAAAATTTCACACAATAAAGCCAACTTCACACAAGGACTTCAGTACTATAACGGGAAGCTATATGAAAGCACTGGTCTTTACGGTGCGTCGTCCCTCCAGCGCATAGATGTTAACACAGGTTTAGTTGAGCTAATTCAAACCGTTGATGATAGCTTCTTTGCTGAAGGGATTACAATTGTTGGCAGTCAAATCATACAACTAACGTGGCGTGAGTATACAGCGTTTGTGTATGACCTTGACACGTTGACACAGGAAGATAGTTTTTCGTATTCAACGGAAGGCTGGGGGCTTACTTATGACGGTGAGTCTCTTATATTAAGTGATGGTACCAGCACTATTTATTTTAATGAGCCTCTATCGTTTGAAACCAAAAAGACTATCGTTGTTACTATGGATGGTAACCCTGTAAAAAATATAAATGAGCTTGAATATGTCAACGGTATTATTTATGGCAATATCTGGCAAGATGATAATATTATAGCGATTTGCCCTCAAAACGGTAAAGTTTTTGAGGTAATTGATGCAAGCGCTCTTTACAATTTCCTTGAAGACCGTCAGTATGCAGATGTCCTTAACGGTATAGCATACAATAACGATACAAATACTTTTTATCTTACAGGGAAAAAATGGGACACTATCTTTGAAGTTTCATTTGTTGTTAAGTAAGAAGTAATAGCGTAATAGCTCAGCTTTTTAGTATGGATATTAAATTTAGATGGCATATATATTGCAACATTAAATAATAACATACTAACAAGGAGGTTTAGATAGTAATGATTAAGAAATTAAATCAACACACCTTAAAAGAGACTATGAATATATGCTTCGAAATGGAAGAGCTTTACTTCTCACTCCCTTTTAATGAACGGCTTAAGCTTGTTATATATATATACAATCTCCTGTCAAACCCTAAACAAAACAAAACGAATATCCCCGTTAGAATGAGTGAGGTGATCTTATAACACATAGTGAGGTAAATTTGTAACACTTTTTTGACACTAGTAGCCAAAAATCAATACCGTTTGGCATAAATAATGTATCTGTAGGGGTAGACCTGTGTGTCTGCCCCTATGCTTTTTGTGGATAATGGACTGAAGAATTTGGACAGGGAAAATGAAAAACGTTTTCCTTTCTAAACAAATGAAGTTTAGAGGGAAACTAAAAATAAAAAAAACGGTCTTGACAAATTAGCCCAACTTAGTCTACCCACCTTAGTCTATTAGATGAATGAATTTATCACTGATTTCAAATAATGGTTTCTTCAGGCCAAAACTCATCATCCATTATTTGCTCAAAACTATATGGACAATTTAAAGGCAAGTGCTTTTGACTAATGCCTGTCTCATTTCTAAACTTAATCATAGCTCTTTTAAAAGCCTTTTCTATAATTGCATCCAATTCATGCCTTAAGCTCGGATTGTCCTCAAATATAAAACTAATATCCGTTCTTTGATTCATTATGGTTATAACCCAACTGTTAGAATCTTTCTGCTTTTGAGGTTGATACTGTATGCGTTATAGTGTTTGGATTGTCCATGAGATATTGTAACATAAAAATGATGTTTTAAAACCATCTTAATTACCAGGGCAAATGAAAATGCGTTTGCCCTGCTCCCGGATTTGACAATTTTAATTACTTAAAGGTTATAATACACAATAAAAATAAGAAGAAAAGTTCTATGCTTAAACTTAAAAAAACAAGCAGCACGCTAAAAGCGCTCATGGTGCAAGGCACTGGCTCAGGCGTTGGGAAGAGCATCATAGTAGCCGGGCTTTGTCGCATATTTAGGGATATGGGGATTAAGACCGCCCCTTTTAAGGCGCAAAACATGGCGCTTAACTCATTTGTTACAAAAGAAGGGGGGGAAATCGGCCGTGCTCAAGCCCTACAGGCAGAGGCATGTGGCATCGAGCCGTCAATCTACATGAATCCCATACTGCTAAAGGCTAGCGGTAACTCCTCCTCACAAGTAATAGTGCTTGGCAAGGTGCACTCAACCATGGAGGCTAAAAGGTATTACGAGTTTAAAGATGAAGCATGGCAGGCGGTTACAACGGCATGGGATGCCTTAGCCGATAACTACGACTTGATAGTGCTTGAAGGCGCTGGAAGCCCAGCTGAAATCAATCTTATGGATAAAGATATTGTTAACATGAAAATGGCACACTATGCTAAAGCTAACGTAATTTTAGTCGGAGATATTGAAAAAGGTGGCGTCTTTGCCTCGCTTTACGGTACTTATATACTACTTGGCAACTATGGAAAGCTTATAAAGGCATTTATAATCAATAAGTTTAGAGGCGATAAAGATATACTTGACTTAGGTAATAAAATGATATTTGAAAAAACCGGTATTCCAGTTATTGGCACACTGCCATACCTAACAAACTTAAAGCTAAGCGAAGAAGACGGCCTTGCACTTACCAAAAGACACGGCTTCCAGCCCCAGTCAAGCTGCATAAAAATAGTTGTCATTAAACTTCAGTACATTTCAAACTTTACAGACGTAGAGCCATTTCTGCACGAGCCAGACGTAGACATTATCTATAGCACTCAACAATCAGACATACTAAGTGCCGATTTAATAATACTACCGGGCACTAAAAACACCGTAAAAGACCTCCTGTATATAAAAATGCTCGGCATTCACACCTACTTGCAAAAGGCAGTCAATAACGGTACGCCTATAATTGGCATCTGCGGCGGATACCAAATGTTAGGCTTATTAATAAAAGACCCCTACGCGGTTGAAACCACCTACAAAGAGGTCAAAGGGCTTGGATACCTTGAATGCGTTACCATCTTTGACAAAACCAAAACCACCTGCCAAGTAACGGCACAGTTAAAAACGCAAATACCATTTGTTGAAGGGACATTTAAAGACCTCTTAGGATATGAAATCCACATGGGGACAACATGCAGTAGCAAAGGCATGTTTGATATACACGAATATAATAAAAAAGATACTCACCCAGACGGTTCACAAAAAGACAATGTCCTTGGCACTTATCTACACGGGATATTTGATAACGACCACTTCAGACGGGCTATTATAAATGGGCTTAGAATAAAAAAAGGCCTTAAACCCCTAACTCACGTAGTTAATTATAAAGCCCTCAAAGATAAGGCTATTAATGAGTGGGCTTGTGTGCTAAAAACCCATCTGGATATGAAGTTCATTGAAAAACTAATCTCATAAATGGCCACACAGCTACTAACAGCCTTTATTGTAGATATTATCATAGGAGACCCTAAATGGTTACCCCACCCCGTAAGATTCATAGGTAAGCTCATAACCTTTCTTGAAAGACACTTGCTAAAAGACAACTTAACCGCCTTTGCTCTAAAATTAAGAGGTGCTATATTAACCTTAACCGTCGTTACCATAACCTACCTTGTAGCCCTATTAATATCAAAGGGTATCGAAACCATATGTGAAGGTCAAAAGGTATTCTCTGTTATAAAACTATCTGATTTACTAATAGGAACAATCGCTTCATTAACCCTAGCCCTTAGATGCCTTGTCCAAGAAACACTAAAGGTACATAATTACCTCAAAAACAACAATATGGAAGAGGCAAAAAGCCAACTTGCTAACCTTGTAGGTAGAGATACCGAAAAACTATCAAAGGAGGGGATTATCAAGGCAGCCGTTGAAACCCTTGCAGAAAACACCTCAGACGGTATAATAGCCCCTGCTTTTTATTTTGCAATAGGAGGGCTGCCACTTGCCTTTGCCTACAAGGCTATAAATACAATAGACTCCATGATAGGCTATAAAAATGCAAAATATCTTTATTTTGGCCGCATTGGGGCACGTATTGACGATATAGCAAACTTTATTCCAGCACGCATAACCGGCATATTTATAATACTTGCTGGGACACTTTTCCATATAATGCACCATATAATACAAAGGATAAATACACCACTATTTCTGGGTATTAAAACAATACTCCGTGACGGCCAAAACCACACAAGCCCAAACGCAGGCATACCAGAAGCCGCCATTGCAGGCATACTCGGTATAGCCCTCGGCGGACCAAACTACTACGGCGGGGTTATTGTTGATAAACCATACATCGGCACACCGTTCAGGTTACCTGCCAACAGCGATATAGTATACACATCTATCATAGTAATTATAGCATCTACGACGTTTATACTACTTACGATAATACTAAATTTATGAAGGAGAGCCTCTATGGAGATTATTTATAATAACAATTTGTACATCTGTGATAAAATTAAAAAGATGATAGCATTCTTTTTTAAAAAAGGAGCTAACTACGCAGAATACGGTTTTACACCGGCTTTAAGAAACTTTGCAATATATGAAATATATCAAAAAGATGGCAAATTAACAAAAGACCCTTCAAGGGATTTTATAGGCGACGGATGGGAATTTCAAACTTATGAATGGGCTGCATATATAAAAGATTCAGTAGGCGAAGTCTACGCTCAAAAGGAAAAAGAAGAGCGAGAGTATTACAATACATAGCTACGACAATGTTTGAATACTAAAAATTTATGTTTTTTTATATGCAGCAACTCTAAAATCTGGTTATAATAATACTGTGAGGATTAAAAAATGTCTAAAAAATACGACAGGGAGGTGTGCCTTCACACCCTCCGTGGGATTTGTCCCTTTGGAATCCACTCTCTGGAAACCCATACTTTACTCATTATTTTTTTGCAAACCTAATTTATTTGAGTATATATAATTCTTTTTATTCCTCAAAGACATCTTTTATATCAAATTCAAGTCCACCAATGACCTTTGAGTTAACTGTCCCTTGTGTTTCGGCATAGGCAAAAACAGCATATTTACCATTTTCAATAGTGAGTACTTCTATTATCTCAAGCTCAGGTATGACAATCCAGTATTCGGGTACTTGGTAACGTTCGTAGATAGCCCTTTTAGTTTCAGTATCCTTGCGATAAGTGCCCCTTGAAACAATCTCACAGACCATATCAGGTACTCCACGTATCCAGTCTTGGGCTATGGTCATATTATCTTTTCTGATGAACAGTAAATCAGGCTGTAAACGGTTTAAGTTTTCCTCAAGGATAACGTCAAGTGGGGAGCTATACACTTCACCTAATTTATTTTGATGCACGTAGTTATCAATTATACGATTAAGGTTTTGAAAAATCTTTTGATGTTTTCTAAAAGGACTAGGGGACATGGTTTCAACTCCGTTGATTATTTCAGTGAGGTCAAAATCATTTTCTGGGAGTACGGGAAGAATGACTGCCTGCTCTGTTTCTCTTTCGATTGTTTGTGTGTTCATAAAATATTATACCATATTCACATAAGTTGTTGAGCGTTAATGATGTTCATTGATTAGTTCTTTAATCATACAGGAGGGCATTGTTAATTTTATCAACAGTCTGTATAATAAGGTTATGGTTAAGACATTAGAACTATATAACGCATTAAAGGACAGAATCGGTGAAGAAGGAACAAGGGTTATAATAGAAGCCTTTGATGAGGTTGATGACAAAGGGCATGCCAACCTTGCCACCAAAGAAGACATTGCAACAGTTAAAGAAGACATTGCAACAGTTAAAGAAGACATTGCAACAGTGAAGGTAGATATTGTCAAGCTTGACAGCAAAATAGACAAAGTAGAACTTACCTTGCGTGCAGAAATAGAAAAATCCAAGTCTGATTTACTGAGGTGGATGTTCATCTTCTGGGCTTCCCAGATAGGTATTATTATTGCGCTTATAAAATTACTGCCGTAGTGTTAAGGAGGTGTGCTGCCGTACCTTTACGGAGGGTGCGCCTACGTACCTTTACGGAGGGTGCGCCTACGCACCCTTTTTGTCAAAAAAGGTTTTCCCCCATGCCTCTATCTTCTTTTTTATCCACATATGTAACGGTAATCGCATGTAGGGCATGTTTTCTTTAAATCTTCCGATTGTGAAAATGCTATTGATTCATCATATATTTCATTTAATAGACTTAGTATGATTTCCTTTAGCATATTATAGCCGGCATGTGGGTCCATATCATCATTAAATAGTTTAACCTCTATTTTTTCAGAGATTTCTTGCCTGCCAAGTAGTATGAACATAGCGTTTGGAATAAGCCCTCTTGAGAGCAGTATGTAAAAAGGCAGTTGAAGGGTTGGTATGCTTTTTCGCCAGCTATTTCTATCTTGAAGGGTTAAGGTTTTGTAGTTTATTGATAAGTAATTTCTATCTGATGTAGTTTTATAGTCTATGATACAGTATTTACCGTTTAGCTCCATAATTTTATCAATCCTACCAAACAAATCGAATCTATCTATGGTTATGTTTATTGGTTGTTCGATATTTTTAATAATAACTTGGTTTTGTTCAACCAGTGGAATAAAGTATTTTATAAGAAAGTCTATTAGGCGTTTTTTAATTTGATTTTTCAAAAGATACTGAGCGCCGATGGGTTCTTCCGTAAATAGGCTATCCACTACGTGTTCCATTTCTTTTATGGGTAAGGCTGCTTTATTTAAGCGATAGTTTATTTTGTTTTCAAAATACCGGGATATAGCCTTATGCACTAAAAGACCGACATCTGCTTTTTGTGTATCTTTAGAAAGTTCTTCTCGTTTAATTAGTTTAAGGACATAACGGTAGTAAAATTTCAACTGGCAAGTCAAGTACGTATCCACAGACGTTGCGCTATACTTCATTTCCTTCATTAACACAGCCATAATTTCAGGGGTTTTGGCAATTGGTACAGGTGAATACCTTTTGATTTCCATATTATATTGTATTGAATGTATATCAATGGGTTGATTGGCTTTTTGTATTTTCCAAAGGAGGGATTCAACCAGACGACTTTTTTCTTTTTTATCGTTTTCTATATAAAATATACTAATATCCTCTGCGCCATTTATCAGTAAGGAAAAGTAATAGTTAATACGTTTTTCGATATCCAGATATGTCGGAACCTTGAGAGCCTTCCTTAACTTAAATGGTAAAAAAGAGCCTTCCTTTTTAGTACCCGGCAGCACATCATCATTAAGGTCTAAGATAAATACGTGTTTAAAGCGTATGTTTCTTGTTTCTATAAATCCAAGCACTTGAAGCCCACGTAGTGGCATACCTTCAAAAGGCACGCGGCAGGTTTTAATGTATTTTTTAAATAAATTAAAGTAAGCAGGTATAGAGCTTAGGCTTTCCTTTGCTAAGAGCGAGGTTTTTAGTACGAAGAGGTCGCCCATGAATTTTTCCATAAATGGATAGAAAAAATAGTGATAATTTGCTGTGCTTTTATCATTTATGTACTGTAAGACATCCATAGCCTTTGTAGCCAGCTCTGCTATATCTTTAAATGTCTGAAACTGTACTATTATTTGTTCATGTATGGAGTGCAGATGGGTTTTGATGGCCTCCTTTGTTGCTGGAATTCCGGCGCTTGAGAGTTTTTCCATTATTTTATTAAATATGTCATCGTCTTCTTGCAGTGCTCTAAGGGTAAGAAACATTTGTTTATTGTTTATTAATATTTCCTCTATGGTGTGGAACATTATCCTTGTAACGTCGCTACGGTTTAGAAAAAATATATTCTTTACATATGGGTGGAGCACCAATTTTAAGTAGTCTTTTGTATAAAAGCGTCCATCTTCCATGGAGCCAACGAGCTCCATTAGGCTTGTATAGAAACCGTATATAGGGGTTCTTTGCAGTGGGTAGCCAATTGATATGTTAAACCTGTTTTTTTCTATTAAAGAAAGCGTCTGGTTATAAAGCGGAAAAAGCGTATCCGGTGAAAGTAGCACAATGACGGTGTCATCGGCAAGATTATCAGAGCCGCTGGTTTTAATAATCTCACTGAGGGCAAAGACTTGTCCGTGGGTGTCTGGGCTTTTGTAGAAATTTACAAAGGGAAGTCCCTGTGGTTTGGGTAGTTCATGTTGGTTATTGATGCCGATTGCTTTAAACGTATCTTCAAGGCCGTTTCCATATTGAAATAAAAACGTGGTGTAGGAAAGTGTCATAAGCTCACGAAATAATACCTGTTCCGATTTAGTTAACTCAAAAAACCCGGCAAATATAATTCCCTTTAAAATACTTAAATCAATATCAGAGACGTTTTTGCTAACTTCAAGGTATCTTGATGCCTTTGTGGAAAACCCCATTTGTTTAATGGTAGTGTAAAATTCCTCGTAAAAAAACGAAAGGCGCTCAAGGGCTTTGGCAGAGTTTTCAGGCATACCATCAACAAGAGCGACATCCGATAATTTTAAACGCCCAACACTGACATCCTCTATGCACAGGGTTTCAAGGTCATTAAAAAGCTGTATGGCTACCTGAAAAAAATTCTCTATCTTGAGAAATTTTTCCCCTCCAACTGGATTTTTAGCCTTTCTTTGCAGCTCATACAGTATTGCAACAACATCAGGCAGCTCCAGTTTTGTTGCATAGCGTTTAAGTACTGTTTCGTACAGATAATCAATAAAGCCATCCATTGAAAACAAAGATGGCGCTTCATATGCTTGACCAATACGCTGTCCAAGCTCTTTTGCCAAGAAATGAGTAGGCCGTTTACCCGGAAAGACTATCATATAGTTTGATAAATACGGACTCGTTATATCCATGTGTGTAATGACTTCCTGAATTATATCGTCCCCAGCGGCTATAACACGCACACTCATTTTAAATAACTACCACTTCTTTTAAATCAACGTAGGCAATTAACCCGTTAATCTTATATCCTTTATATATGGCAGCAAGAATCCTCTTATAATTCTTTACCTGATTTATGTATGAAGGCTCTTTTTGTCTACCACCCGTTTTAAATTCAAAGACTGAGACCTCTTTTTTATCTATAACAATCCTGTCCATCCTATAAATATTGCCGCCTTGGTCTGCAAACTCCTGTTCAAGCCTTACGTGTCTGCCGGGTTTTTTTTGAAACCATGGCTTTATATAGCTTCCTTCTAAAAACGCCAAAAGTGTCTTTTTGACCGCACCTATAAAATAGCCACGTAAAAAAATCCTTTCTATAAGTATATCAAGGCGTTTATCTATATTTTCATCTATATAGTCAATGTACGCTAAGAGTGTATGCAGTATCTGCCCTCTTTTGGCATCATCTATGTTAAGAACATCCCTTTGAGGTTTATAATCTTCAAGAAACTCATTGTAGTGGTGATATAAAGAAGTAGGTGTGCCTCCGTGCGAGGGAGGTGTGCCTACACACCCTTGGGGTTTTGTATTTTCTTCAATATATGTAGACTCTGGCAGTGTTTCCAGTGAATTTTTAGGCGTACAAAAATCCTTTGGCAATAGTTCAAAAGGGAATTTATCTTTTTCCCCCTGAACGCCCAAGACATAAAGCTCGCACTTGGCACGGGTGAAGGCAACGTACAGGGCATTTAGGCTAGTTGTGCGAAAATCCCTCTTTTGACTTTCGTAAAGTTCGTAAAAAGAGCTATGGTGTGTAGGCACACCTCCCTGGTGTGTAGGCACACCTCCCTCCCCTGAAAGTGAGGCAGTGGCAGCTAACTTTTCTGTTAACTTGATTAGACTGATACTGCTACCATTATCACGCACAATATACTGAGCCCCCTTATAGTGCTCACCATACAAAAGCACTATAATAACAGGAAACCCCAACCCCTTTGCCTTATGTATGGTCATAATCTGCACAGCATCCATAGTCTTTGGCACATCTATCGTCCACTCATATGCTCCCTCTTCCGAGTTTTCTGAAAAATCAATAAAGTCCTTTAAATTAATCTCCCCTTTATCTTCGAAATTCTTCACTACCTCTAACAGTTTTACTAATATAGCCTCTTCAACGGCAATATCAAACACCCTAAATGTGCGGTAGATTTCTGTTACAAGTTCATACAGCGGCAGGTACCCTACTTTATTAAATAGTCCTTCAAAAAAACTATCCCAAAGCTCCGGAAACCACTCTTGGAAGGCCTTGTACAGAGGGGTTTTACCTCTATTTTCAAGGAAAAAATTATCTAAATACCCATTATCTTGTTTTAAGTTTGCATGAAAAATCCTGCCAAGACAAAATGATGCAAATGAAAAATCATCAAGCGGACTATCTAGGAAATTTAATAAACTAACCACCTCCGCTGTTACCTTAAAAAGCCGAATATCAAGGCTGCTGTAAGAAATAAATGGAATATTTGCCTCCGATAACCAGTTAGCAATATTGACCACATGTTCATTTCGCATGGTTAAGACGGCTATATCTTTATAAGCGTATCCCCTTTGCAGTAGCTTTTCAATTGTATCGGTAAGCTTAGATTTTTCCTGCGGAGTCTCCGTGTCCTTTACAAGTATGTCAACCTTGGCAAAGCCCTCACTATGAAGCCCATGGCGTACGTGCTGAACGTAGTTGGTAAGTCCGCTTTGTTTAGCAGCATCTACATAATCTGCTAAAGTTATTAAATTGATTTTAAAAACCTGCTCGTTAAAGTCTATGATACGTTTAAAACTCCTGTAGTTTGTTTCAAGCTCCCGGACACTGTGAGTTGAGGATGGAAATGGGGGCTTTTGTCCTTCAACGAAGGATTTCATTATAGTGTAGTCAGCCCCGCGGAAACTATAAATAGCCTGCTTCGTATCACCAACAGCAAAGAGGCTACCTCCTTGGGATAAGGCATTTTCTATAAGCGGATACAGATTCCCCCACTGAATACCCGATGTGTCTTGAAACTCGTCTATAAGGTAGTGGTATATAATATCACCAAGCTTAAAAAACACCTCCGGAACACTTGCCTCCGTTAGATATGAAAAAAGCGCTTTATTGATGTCATCTATGAAGACCTTCCCTTGAAGGAATTTAACTTGCTCAAGGGTTTGACTAAAGGCATGGTAGGCATCAATGAAAGGCGTAAAATATGTCTCAGCATACAGCTGAGCACACTCACAAATAAGCTGCCTAATGGCTTCCCACTGGTTTAAAATTTCCCTATACTCATCAGTTAGTTTTTTAGGCTTTGTAACAGGGGGATTTTTCAATCCTTTTTCTAAAATATCCGTATAATGCCCAGCCTTAATCGCCTGACAAATAGCACTAAATGAGCTATTCTTACTTCTTGTAAGCCCGGAGCTTTCAATAAAACTATCAAGTGTAAAAACCGCCTCAGTTATGCTTTGCCTTATTTTAACAAGCTTTATAAGAGAGTCTGGTCGCTGTACGTCTTTTCCAGTAACAGCGGTTTTTTTATATATATTTTTGATTTCATTTAGTATAGTCTCTGAGGGTTGCCATAAATACGCCGTATCACCACGGCGATTTTCTTCTATAATGTTAGTTAAATTTAAAAAAATATCGCCTTCTTTTGTACTTTGTCTTACCTTACGCAAGAAAACAAAAAAGGCATAGCTAAACATCTCATCCCCATTAAGAAGGATTTCAAAGTCCGGATTATGGCCAAACTCAACAGCAGATGCCTTAAATATGGATGTCATAAAACTATCAATAGTTTTTACTTGAAAATCCGTATAATGTTCAAGCACATCACTAATAACAGCATCAGCACGCGCCCTTATATCTTCAATGGAAACCACTTGCGCTAACTCATCAGTCTTATCAAAGTCCCCCAAACTAACCGACTTTAGCCATAGTAATATCCGCTCTTTCATCTCCTTTGCAGCATTATTTGAAAACGTTATTGCTATAAGGTTTCTTAAAGCATTGTGCATAACGCTGTCGGATAAGATAAATTGGACAAAACGCTTAGTAAGGGCATGAGTCTTGCCTGAGCCAGCCGATGCCTTTAGTATAACCGATTGCGGAAAGGTTAAGTCTTTATCTTTTTCAATCATAATATTAATATAAAGGAAAGAGATTTAGCGTGTTATCTCTTTATTATACTTCTACATTTGCTATACTCTTAAACTAAAAATTCCTGTAACTCGTGCATTTATAAATATGGTTTAATAAGAGTTAAAAGTTCGGGATATATCCTTTCAAAAAGCTCAACTATGTACGGGTCGAAGTGTTTACCTTTTTGAGCAACAATCTCTCGTAGGGCATCCGCAGGTGGCCACGCCTTTTTATATGGTCTTTCAGAAATAAGGGCATCAAACACATCGCATATAGCGGTTATACGTCCAGTAAGCGGGATAGCTTCCCCTTGCAGCCCTTGTGGATAGCCTGAGCCATCCCATTTTTCATGATGACAAAGGGCTATATCCTCTGAAACCTCTAATAACTCGGAAGTAGACCCAGCCAGGAGTTTTGCCCCTATTGTTGTATGGGTCTTCATTATTTGCCATTCCTCTTTGGTTAATTTATCGGGCTTTAATAATATGCTATCGGAAATACCAATCTTACCTATATCGTGCATCTTGCTGGCATAAAACAACAACTCCTGCCTTGCACTACTCATCCCTAAGTGTCTTGCCACTAACTCACAGGCGTGGCTTAGCCGTTTTATATGCTGCCCAGTTTCATTATCGCGAAACTCTGCCGCCTGTCCCAGACGGTCTATCATGTCTTTATATGCGCCTTTTAAGTCCACCGTCATTTCATGTACAAGCTCTTCAAGGTTATCTTGATAACCTTTCAACTTCATGTGATTACGCACCCTAGCTGCCGTTATAGACGGGCTAAATGGCTTTCTTATGTAATCCACAGCACCAATACTAAGCCCCATAGCCTCATCGGTTTCATCTCTCATAGCAGTTATGAATATTATTGGTATGTTTTTAGTCCTTATATCAGCCCTTAACCTCCGACACACCTCATAGCCATCCATATCAGGCATCATTATATCTAAAAGTATCAGGTCAGGCGGCTGTGCTGCTTGCGCTATTGCAAGAGCCCTCATACCATTATTAGCAACAACTATTTTATATTCTTTACCTAACGTTTTTGCTAACACCTCTATATTTATTGGCTCATCATCTACTATTAATAGTTTTTGTGCGTTTTTAATCATTTATATGCCCTTTTATTCTATTAAAGATACCTCTAGGGTCTCGGCTATATTAGTTAAATGGACAAGAGCTTCTTTATAATTAAAACTATTTATATTATTTTCTAAAAAGCATGTTTCTTTATAAAATTTGGTATTAGATAAACATTCTTTCATTGAACTAAAAAACTCTTTTGCCTCGTAATCATCATCTTGTAAGAGCTTATATAGTTGTATTATTAAGGGCGTTAATTTCAGTATATCTATACTGTTATCTTCATCATTACTATTTACGCTATAATGCTCATTAGTTACCTGCCCTACCCCAAGACCTTCTATAGTATTTAATAATTGAATAAAATCGTCCTCAACGGTGTGTAGGCACACCTCCCTCTTTTCTATTAGTGCTGTGAGGCATTTATCACCATTATTTTGTTGGTTATACAATTGCTTTTCAAACTCAGCAAGTGAAGTATATAGCGCCATAGCTGCGATATTGCCTGCTACACCTTTTAAGGTGTGTGCTAATATTTTAGTTGCTTCAAAGTTACCAGCTTCAAACTGATGCTTTAACTCAGCTAACTTATCTGAATAATTATTATAAAACCGCTCTAAAAACTCATTTAATAGGCCAATATCGCCGCCTAGTCTATCAAGTGCCGCCTTAATGTCAAGCACAAAACTATCTGTCTTTGGTAATTCATTCAATGCTATTTCTTTTTCTTGAATATAACCTCCCATACCTTCTCTTAACACCTCACAGCGATATTCCTTCGGAAAGGCTGCTATCCATTTATCAAGGACATCTATTAACTTCTTAGAATCAATCGGCTTACTTACGTAATCATTCATCCCTACCATTATGCAGCGCTCCATATCCCCCTTCATGGCGTGTGCTGTCATAGCTATAATTGGTAGGTTATTATTTTTGGGGTCTTTTCTTAATATTTTGGTTGCCTCTATGCCATCCATCTCAGGCATTTGAATATCCATAAGCACGCACACATATGGATTATTCTTAACCTTTTCTAATGCCTCTTTACCATTATCTGCTACATCTACATCAAGACCTACATTATTTAGTATATTTAATGCCAGTTTTTGATTTATATCATTATCTTCAACTAATAAAACTCGAAGCCCATTAAAACGTGCACTATAAAAGGTGTTGTTTTTGTCTTCATCATAAACATCCTGTACTATAATCTCTTGTTTACCAAAAAGGCTCAGTATCGTGTTAAACAGCGTTGACCGCTTAACTGGTTTAGTTAAGAAGGCATCAACCCCTATCTCCTTAGCCCTCCTAATATCTTCCTTACGCCCAAAGGCGGTTATAATTAAGGTCTTGGCGTATTTTAATGCCGGATTTTTTTTGATTTCCCTTAATATAGTAAGCCCATCCGTGCCGGGGGGCTTTTTCCAGTGAATAAAAATCAGCTCGTATCTGTCTTTGTCTTCTTTAACAAATTGCAAGAAATTCTTTGCTGGCGTTTTAGCAATAGCCTTAGTCACCTTTATCTTAAATGACGTTAGTACGTTATATAGAAAATTACAACTTAACTCATTATCATCAATAATAATGGCTTTTAGATTCATAATATCTTCCGGCAAATGAAAAACCCTATGGCTTTGCTCAGCCTGTAACTGAAAGGTAGCTGTAAAATAAAACGTACTGCCCTTACTAAGCTCACTTTCTGCCCATATATCACCATTCATTAAATTAACCAGTTGCTTTGATATAGAAAGCCCCAAGCCAGTGCCACCATAACGGCGCGTAGATGAACCATCTGCCTGTATGAATGGCTGAAATATGGTTTGCAAATGCTCTGCCTTTATTCCAATGCCAGTGTCTTTTACACTAAACTGCAACTGTGCCTCAGTGCTTGTCTTTTCCATAAGTACTATCTTTAGAACAATTTCGCCTTCTTTTGTAAATTTAAGGGCATTGGTCATTAAATTTATAAGTATCTGCCCAAGCCTTAAAGGGCATCCAACTAAAGCCGTTGGTACGTTTTGGCCGATAAACGTGATAAGCTCTACATCCTTTACGGGAGTGCGCCTACGCACCTTTTCCATAGACTTTTGCATAAACATGTCAGATAGATTTTCTAATAAATCATACAACTGAAAATCCACATGCTCAAGAACTAATTTACCCGCCTCTATTTTCGAAAAATCTAAAATATCGTTAATTATGTTTAATAGATTATGTCCGGACTTATGTATCGTATTTAAAAAGTCCCTCTGCGTTTGGTTTAGCTCGGTTTTCATAGCAAGTTCAGTAAACCCTATGATAGCATTCATTGGTGTTCTTATCTCGTGGCTCATATTGGCTAAAAACTCGCTCTTAGCCCTACTGTAACTTTCAGCGACCTCCCTTGCTATTTGAAGCTCCGTGATTGTCTTTTCAAGGGCTTGATTTGCCTGAACTAACTCTCTTGTGCGGTTTTCCACCTGACTTTCGAGCTCTCCCCTATAGCGCTCAAGTTCTTCATCACGGCTTTGGATTTGCTCCAACATATCATTAAAGCCGTCCGTAACTATACCCAGCTCATCCTTAGTTATCTTAACCACACGAATAGAATATATCTTTTCCCTTGATATTATTTTCATAATCTCTACTAGATTTAAAACCGGGCGCGATACCACTTGCTGCAACAACGATGACAATAAAAATGCTACTAACGAGGAAATAGCAAATACAGCAACAACCACCCAGCCATACCATTTAAAATTAAGATATATGTTACTTAAATCCGAGACTATGTACACCGTACCAATCTTTTCCCCTTCTATCTTAATATCCTTGTGCAAATGCAAATAACCATGTTCAAAAAAATAATCACCTACATAGTGCCCTTCAGTTCGTATAATATAATCATCATGTCTTTGGGATTTATATTTGGCAAGTACCTTCTCGCTATTTGTTAATATCCAAGCAGCTATAATATTTTCTTCCGACTTTAAAGCCTGTAGCGTGTTATCGGCCGATTCACTATCGTCAAACATTATAGAGGCAGTACAGTTAATCCCTATGACCTCTGCTAATGAGTTAAGCTCATGTACTAAATTACGCTTGGAAGATATATACTCAATGACAACAAAAGCACACGTTGAAAGAATCAACACCATAAAGCTTGTTATCATAATAACAGCCATAATTTTGCGTTTATATGTTATATCATAAAAAAAACGCATAAGCGACCTGTCAATGTTTAACGATTTTAGCTAACTTCAAAAGCTGAGAGCTTATCTTAAGCCCAGCCCTCTCTACAGCCTCCACGTTAATTTCAAAACGTATCTTACTCGATTCAACAAATAAGTTAACCATACCACCTTTTTGTGAAAAGCCTTCCATATCTGCAATTGTCAAAATGTGCTGGCTATTAATCATAGGATTATCCAATAACTGCCCAATCCTATTACTTTCCGATTGGCTGATATAAAGTACATGACAGTTTTGTATATCCCCATTGCTTGTTAGCTCTTTAGCAACTACCTCCCTACCAAGAACAACAGCTCTTTCTTGTGCTTGTAACGCTGACTTAAAAGGATTGTTGCCTAAAATGCACAAAGTAACAGTCTCCTGGGTGCGGAGGCGCACCTCCGCACCCAGGAGAGGGAGGTGCGCCTCCGCACCCAGTAGAGGGAGGTGCGCCTCCGCACCCTGCCTACTTTCAGATGGCCACTTTACATATATTATTATCTTGTATATGATTGCCATCTTTAAAACATATTCATCTGGTACGTTATCCTCACCCCTAACAACTCCTACATTTATGCTAACAATAAGCGCCATTATTGCAGTGATTTGAGCCACTTTTTTTAAAATCATTTTTTATAATCAAATAATGATATGTAACATAAAAAAACAAAAAATCAATATATAATAACATAGAAAAAAATAAAAAAGATAGAAAAAAATGAGCAATATGGTGCTTTATACATCATTATAATGCTCTTTTGACATAAAGGAGGATTGATGACCACTATCTATTCAGGACTACCGAAAATTAAACCAAAGGAGTAACGCCAAAGGAGTAACGCCAAAGGAGTAACGATTGATAGAAATCTAAATTAATCGGCAGGCTATTTATTATTATTATTCAGGCAAAAAATCATAATCATTTAACTCATAAAATGTATAGGGGCACTCAATAGGCAAAATGTTCTTACTGATACTTGTTTCTTTTTGAAATAATAGCTTTGCTCTATCGTACGCCTCATTCATAACTGCTTCTATACCATGTTTTAAACTGGGACTATCATTTAATAAACTATTAATATCTTTTCGTTGTACGTTTATCGTTAACTCCCAACTAGTAGAACGCCTTTTAGGCTGATATTGCCATTTGAGCAAGTGTGCTATTAAGACAGATAATCGCTTTTGCAACTCTCTTTTATCACTTCTACTCATACCCTCCAGTTCCTCTATAATGTTTTCTACATCTATTTCGCTAAATCTGCCTTGTCTTAATAGTTCAGCGTTATACAAACCCCATTGATAAAAATCACGCTCATATAACGACTGTTCTGTAACTGTATCACTATGTCTTATAGCGGTTTGGTTATCCATAACATATTGTACCACACTTTATTTATTTTTTTACAGAGCGTACCACTACTATAAATATAATAAATAATATTGAAGCAGTAGCTGCCGTTGCAGCACCGAAATAAAAAGTGGCCGAAGGACTTGCCTTATCCCATAACCAACCGCCAATAAGACTGGCCGGCAGCATTGTAACCCCTATAACGGTATTATAGACCCCAAAGGCGGTTGCCTTGAAGTCAACCGGTATTATCGTAGCAAGGAATGCCTTCTGTACACCTTCAGTAAGACCCTTAAAGATGCCGTAGAAACCAAATAAAAGCCAGATAGCAGTTGTGCTTTCTGCAATTGCAAACCCATAGTAAAGTATTGCAAACAAGACAAATCCAATAAGAATAATCCGCTTCCTACCAAACTTGTCTGCCATAATGCCTGCCGGTATGGCAGATAAAGAATAAATGAGATTGAATAAAAGATAAACAATAGGTATCATAACCGTTGAAATCCCTATCTGCTGCGCCCTAAGTATCAGGAACACATCGCTGGAATTGCCGAGAGAAAACAGTCCAGTAATGGCAACAAAAAATTTGAAGCGCCAGTCGAAATGTGCCAGTGTTAACCTTGGCCTTTGTGTACGTGTTAGCGGGACTTTTTTCTTTTCAGTGATAAAAACAACTATTATAATTACAGCAATTGCACCAGGAATCATGGAAAGCCAAAAGACATTTCTATAATTATTTGAAAAGATAGCAAGGATAAAGAAGGCTATTGCTGGACCAATAACAGCCCCCATCGTATCCATCGAACGATGAAAGCTGAAAGCCCTTCCGAGCTTGGAACTATCGGAAGATTCGGCAATAAGTGCATCTCTGGGAGCGGTACGGATACCCTTGCCAAACCGGTCAATAAAGCGAAAGCCCATAACATGTGGCCAACCCGTAGCAAGCGCAACAACAGGTCTACTCAATGTTGATATTTCATAGCCAATAACCATGAGCCACTTGCGGTTTTCTAGCCTGTCAGACAGCCAACCTGAAAATACCTTAAGCAGGCTTGCCGTTGCCTCGGCCACTCCTTCTATGAGGCCAATAACGGATTTGTTTACCCCTATGACATTATCAAGGAAAAGAGGAACAAGTGGGTATATCATTTCGGAACTTATATCCATAAAAAAACTGACAACACCCGCAAAGAACACATTGCGGCCAAATCCAAAATACTTTTTTTCTCTAACCATTTTGTAATACCTACATAAACTCTGGGCTAACATCCCTATGGGTGTATTTAATAACATCAACGTCCGACAGTATAACTATCCCCTCGTTGACCATGTCATCAAGAATAGGCACTATCTTATTTATCTTCTCCTGCGTATCAATAACGGAAATCATTATAGGCAATTTATCTGCGGGTGTGAGAAATCTTTTTTTATGATAACATCGATGCGGTCCGTATCCTGCCAATGCCTTATACACTGTAGCACCTGCAATGTCTGTCGTTATAAGCATTTTTACAATTGCCTCATAAAGCGGTTCACCTTCCCATTTGTCGTCCTCGCTTATTATGATGCGAAGCATTTTTGCCTTTCCTTCGAGTTTCATATGTTTTTCTCCTTCTTTTGGCATATAACGTACCTTGGAACTACACTTTATGATATTCGTATCACTTATCTCGACAATGCCATTTTCAACTACGTGGTAGACGTCGGGAAGCACTTTTTCAATCATATCTTCAGTGTCTATAGCCTCGATTTTTAATGGCAGGTTTAGTGCTAATTCGAGTATTTTTGCTGTGTGTATGACTCCATTGGCTCCAAATCCCTCTATCCCTCTAAATACGCTTACTCTTAGTATGTTTTTTTTATTAAAAATATCAATCAGCACCTCGTAGACTGGCCTGTGCCCAAACTTATCTGCCTCGTCAATATAAATTGTAAGCTTTTTAGCTGAACCTTTAGTTAACATGTAGCCCCCTATATTATTTTTGAGATTATCTCACCCATCTTTAGAGCTATAAACCCTGCCAAGACACTCAAAACGACGTTGAGTGCTGCATATAAAAGCTCCCCGTCTTTTAAAAGAGTGCCGGTTTCGTACTCAAAGGTAGAAAACGTTGTATAAGCTCCAAGAAATCCCACAACCAGAAGTAATCTCCAGTATGGGTTTGCCGTAAACTTATCAGTAAGCAAAGACATAATCAATCCGATAAGAAAACTACCGCTTACATTAATAATAAACGTACCCAGTGGAAAACTCCTACCCCAATTTTGGCCTATCCACGTAGCCAGTGCATATCTGGTTATTGCTCCGATGAATCCCCCCACCCCTATTATCAAATAGTTTATCATAAATCAACAAATCCTCCCGAGGTTTACTTGATAGCTGTGTCGCATTTGCACTAATATATATCAAAATAAAAATAGTTTGTAAAAATATAGCGCATTTCGATTTAATAGGAACGTTATAACTTAGAGTTTGCAGTAGCGGGCTTATTTGTCAGTTTTTTTTAATATCCATCCTTATAAAAAGAGCCCAAATAATGTAAAATAAAGTATGCGCTTTGTAGATGTTAAAAGTGATATAGCCTTTAAGAAGGTATTTGGCAATGAAAATAAGAGGGAAATCTTAATTTCCTTTATAAATGCGGTGTTAAGATTGAAAGGGGAAAAAGAAATAGGGGATATAACGATTTTAAACCCGTATCAAGCACCGAGGCTTGCACAGTTGAAAGAAACTACATTAGATATAAGGGCGGTAAATAAAAAAGGTACAACCTTTATAATAGAAATACAGGTACAAAAGAAGGTAGGTTTTGAAAAACGGGTATTATATTACACAAGTAAGGCTTACGTCGGACAGTTGGAAAAAGGGACTGATTACACAAAATTAAACCAAGTGATATTTATCGGGGTAATGGATTTTGAGCTATGTGAAGGGAGCGATTATATAACAAAACATTTAATATTAAATACAAGTACATATAAGCAGGAGCTCCCGGATTTAGAGTTTGATTTTATAGAGTTGCCTAAGTTTCAAAAAACAGAGCAACAGTTGCAGACAATAGAGGATAAGTGGATATTTTTTATAAAAAATGCCGAAAATCTAACTTTGATGCCAAAGAGTGCTGATTTTATAGAGTTAAAAGAGGCATATGATATGGCAGATAAAATGATATGGAGCAAAGAGGAATTAGACATATATGACTATTGGCTTATGAAAGAACAAGACGAAAGGGGAGCTATAGAATATTCTTTCTTTGAAGGGGAGAAAGAAGGGGAGAAAAAAGGTTTAATTAAAGGCAAAGAGGAAGGTTTAATTGAAGGTTTGACTAAAGGCAAAGAGGAAGGTTTAATTGAAGGTTTGACTAAAGGTAAAGAGGAAGGCTTAATTGAAGGTTTGACTAAAGGCAAAGAGGAAGGCTTAATTGAAGGGCAACAGAAAGGTTTAATTAAAGGCTTAATTGAGGGTATTGAGGCATTGCTTGAGCTTAAATATGGTATAGAGGGAATTGCTCTCATAGAGAAAGTAAGATTGTTGGACACAATAGAAGAGTTAGAAATATTAAAAAACTTGATTAAAACCTTTACTAAAATAGAAAAGATAGAAGAATACTTATATAGCAAATAATATTAATTTAGTAAAATTGCAGTTAAGTGATTTTATCCCTAAATAAATAAAAATGTTTTCCACTCATTAGTAACACTTGTAATAATAAACTATGGCTGTATTATTATCAAAATATATTTTTGGACAACAAGATGTGTAGGTGATAGTGCAGCATGCAGATATAAAGTGCAACTTGTTTTTTTACAGTGTTTATGATAATATTTATCTTCCATTGTTACAATTATTACAATAAATAAATTAAAAGAGGGTTAGCCGGTGTTTAACCTTTATATTATGAGCAGTGGTGTTGTCTTTGATGGTGTTTGCAAATGAGTAGATTTGTTTATTCCGTCGGGCTTGGTCCGGGAGAGCCTGAACTCATAACCCTTAAGGCTTTAAAGATATTGCAGGCCTCTGATGTGGTAGTAGTTCCGCAATCCGATGAAACCGGTAGGAGCATTGCAAAAGATATAGTTAGCTATCACATAGGGTTGCAGAAGATTTTCATGTATTACTTTCCAATGAATAACAAAAAGGCTGAGCTTGATAGGCGATACGCTGAGCTTGCCGATACTATGCAGGGCTTTCTTGAAAGCGGTAAGATGGTTTCCTTTGTTACTATGGGAGAGCCTACCATATTTAGCACATCCAATTATCTGACGAGGAGTTTGAACGATTTAGGTATAGAAGTAAGACATATTCCGGGCATTAGCTCAATAAATGCTGCTGCTTCACGGTTAGGGGTGCCGCTTTGTGTAAAGGGTGAGCACTTTGGCGTATATGAGTTACCGACAGACGTTTGGACGGTTGTTACGCTTATGCGCCGTCATCCAGCCACTGTGTTTATGAAGGTAAGTAAGGGGTTTGGCGCAATGATTGAGGCTCTTGATATAGTCAAGCCGGAAAGGGCGTATCTAGTGCAACGAGTGGGGCTTGAGGAAGAACGGGTGTATGATATGCTTGAAAGTGTGCCGCCAAGGGAGGCGACCTATCTTTCAATAGTAATTATAAAAAGAGCCCCAGATACTGAAAATGCTTAAGGGCTTTACAACTGGCACTACCGCAGCAGGGGCAGCCAAGGCGGCTGCTATGATGCTTTTAACTGCTACGCCGCCACCTGCGGTTGACGTAACGATACCTTCTGGACATATCTTAACACTAAATGTCAAGACTGCTAAATATAACGATAAGAAGACGGTTACGGTTTCCATTATTAAGGATGCCGGTTCTGACCCAGACGTAACTAACGCAATAGAGATAGAGGCAACCGTTTGTTTAAATGAGGTACAGCAGGGCGTATTTATAAGTGGTGGCAGGGGGGTTGGTGTTGTTACAAAGCCTGGACTGCAAGTACCTCCCGGCAGCCATGCGATAAATCCCGTACCAATTAGTATGATTACACACTCTATAAGAGAAGTTATCCCCAATGATGGTGTTAATGTGGCAATTGCCGCTATTGGTGGTGAGGATATAGCGCAGTTGACCTTTAATCCAAGGCTTGGCATACTTGGCGGTATCTCTATTATAGGCACGAAGGGCATAGTTGAGCCTATGAGTGTGGATGCCATAAGGCAGACTATCAAGTGTGAGGTGGACGTCTCGTTTGAAGAAGACAATGGTTTGAATCTTTACGTAGCTCCGGGAAAGATTGGAGAGGCTGCCCTTTGTCGGATTTTTGGGGCAGTTAGGGTCATCCATATGAGTAATTTTGTAGGGTTTACCCTTGGCTATGCCAAAAAAAAAGGGGTTCAGCACCTGATTATTGGGGGACATCCGGGCAAGCTTGCTAAGATTTTGATGGGATACATGGACACTCATTCGAAAAACTCGCCTCAAGCCACCAATTTTGTTGCAGATTTTTTAAGCATAAACGGACAGTTTAACACAGTTGAGCAAATAATTGAGTTAAATCAAGTAGAGAAATTTAACTATCTTGCTTATAAAATAGCTGAAAAAATCGTAGAGCTCTTTTCGTTTAAATCCGTAGCCGTATACCTTTTTGATATGAAAAAGTCGTTAATTGGTAAAGGGTATGTATAGAATACGGATAATAAGCGTAGGGCCTGGCGGCAAGGAGCTTATAACACTTGAGGCCTTGCGGGTTATCGGTGAGTGTGAAGTGGTTATAGCTAGGCAGGAGCAGATAGAAATTATTACTACTGAGGTAACGCAAAAGGTCTTTGTCTGTAGTAAGGTTGATGAGATTTTAACAATTGTTGAGGCAAATGAGGGGTATATCACAGGGCTACTTGTAACCGGTGATGCGGGGCTTTACAGTTTGTCTAATTCCATAATGAAAAAACTGGGTAAAGACTCTATAGAGCAAATTGTCTGTGGGGTGTCAAGCGTGCAGGTGGCTTTTGCCAAGGTGTGTGAGCCATGGGTAAATGTGCGTGTGGTGTCTTTCCATGGCAGGGATATTGAAAACCTACAGGACGTATTTAAGCATGAAAAGGTGGCTATTTTGTGTGATAAGGTTAATGACTCGAAGGTAATTTTAAAAGCCCTTGACACAGAAGGGCTTTGGGATAGGGGTATGCGTGTATTTGTTTGTCAAAATCTTACTATGGAAAGTGAACAAGTTTTAGAAATAACAAATTCCGCTTATATAAACTATATAAACCCTGCAAGAAAAGAAATATTACTTTTATTGACGATTTAAGGATTCTTTCTCCTAAACGCTCAAACAATATCCCTACAGAAAAAGGATTTTTCTTTGAGCGCCTATGAGGGTTTCCCACATATTTTCCCAATAATACTATTACGTTATTTTTATAAATCAAGGTTATCTAGCCTATAAAATGCCTCTGACCTTATATCTTTTAGGCTATCTATATCTATTTCAAGTTCCTCAAGCGCCTTGCCGTAGACTGCTGCCCAGCTTTCTTCATCTTTAAAAAATTCACTGCAAACCGTGCCATAGTGTCCGCACAACTGCTCGGCTGTAACAATGGCAGCCCACAGCTTATAAGTAACTATGTCGTCAGTTGTATGTTTTGGGAAATCCATTACAGTTTTGTGGTGGTTTTTAATGGCTGTGTACAAAGGAGCTGGCAAGCCCCATGTTTTTACTATAAGCGAACTTAACATACAATGGTTGGTTTTAAAAATCATATTTTCACTATTATTAACGTTAGGTGTATTTCCTATTGCCATATCAAACACATCTTTATAGGTGCTAAATCGTTTTAAAAGTATTGGCACAGCGCTATCGTGAAATAGCCCTGCTAAGTAGGCTAGATTGTTGTTAACCGTACATTGTCTTTTGGCTATGGTGTCGCAAATGGATGCTACGCTTACGGAGTGAGCCCAGAATTTCTCATCAAAAACGCCCCACTTTTCCAATGCGCTTTTCAAAGCAACAGATACGACAAGGTTTCTAAAATTGTCCAGCCCTAAAATATTTAATGCCGTTAATATAGAATCAACCTTCCCAACACCATAGTACGGAGAGTTTGCTATCTTTAGTATCCGAGCCGACATAAAAACATCCAATTTAACTAATTCCGATAGGGATTTAAAGTCCGGGTATGGTTTTTGTATCTCTCTATTAACGTCCAAGACTATTTTGGGCTGTGGTGGAATTGCAAGTTTCCCATAATGCTTGTCTATTGGTTGTTGGGAGGAGTGTTTTTCTTCTTTAAGCGTTACACTATGTGTTACGGGTTCTTCATGCCCTATCCCAACTGGCTCTTTACTTATTATGTACTGTTCAAGATATGGCATTATATGTTCGCTAAACTTGCTATATCGTATTGGTTTTGGTACAAAAAAAATATTTTTTTTATCTTTTACGTAATCTGTAATATTTGTATCATTAGCATTTGCCACTAATACCAAAACAATGTCAAAGGGCTGTTTTTCCCTGATTATTCCAGTGATTTCGTTTACTGTGTAAAAATAGCTCTCCACTTCAAAAACGATCATTGCAAATTTTTCTTTTAATATAATTTCAGTTGCCAATTCCTTGTTTTGGGCCTCATAAACATTTGAGCGTGGAAAGGCATTTACAAAGAAGCTCTTTATAAGCCCACTGTCAGACCTGTTGCTTTCTATAATAAGTATTTTTAAAGGCATAAAACTCCAGCTCCCACATCGCCCCTTTTAGATACTGCCATCTTCTTTATGCTTTATGTGGTAACCTAATAAATATATTTTACAACTTTTTATATAATAATAAAAGGACTATATTAAAATCAATCGGAACTGTTTACAGGGACAGGTTGCCTTTGTGTATAATGGGCTCCCACTTACTCATAACAATACAGCTATAGAGAAATCGCTTATGACACTGATGTTATCAGTGGTGCTTTATAATAATACTAAGCTTTTAGGCAAGGTAGGATTACTAAAAAAACATTATATAGTAAATGAACTGCGAAATTTAGATACAGTCAATTTATTGAATTTTCTTGCCAATATAACCAACAAAGTAATATTTTTCATTATCAACTTTATCTTCTTTATCTGTTGGATAAACATAAATCCTACCGGCACCAGGAGTGTATCTAAAATGTAATGAAAATAGCCTTTCTTTTCCATCTGGGCATAAAAACGTTAAATCTACTTTCAATTGCTTTAAACGCGTTTCAGATTCTATTGTAAAATGTAGCATTGGTATACGGTTTGAACAATATGCTTCGAATTCAAAAAGGCTTTTTTTTATCTGCTTAAACTCAGGCTGGTTGATGCTTAAATTATTTATCTGACTTTGTATGCTGTCACAAAAATATAAATGTGGAAATAAGGACTCCCTATTTGACCATAACTTTCGACCATTAGAAATTTTATCTTTAATTTTATCTTTAATCCAGCTTTCATGATGAAGTAAGTGGTCTGATTTACTAATATGTCTAATTTTTTCATCAGTTTTATCAATATATTGATTATCACCTTTCAAACAATTTTTATATACATTTACCATATGAGTATTCCACATATTATCATTACAAAAACTTATGGCTATTGAATCGAAAATGTATGTTATTTCTAGACCATCTGCCTTTTGTCCATTATGAAAAAACTCGCAAACTTCATCTTTATCTGAGGAATTGGCACTAAGCATACCATCAATATAGGGTGATTTATTTATCTTCGTTTTAAATAATAAACGTTTCTCTCTGTTAACAGTTTTATCATTTAGCCATTGCCTAATCATATATCCAGCATATATATATTGCTCAAGAAAATTCTTTTTAATTCTAAAACCTTCAATCCCTTTTTTCGTAGCTAATCTGTACACATCTATAAGCGTATTCATCCATTCTTTGGCAGTTGTAATATCATCTGCTATTTTAAAAGACAATTCATTAAAGAAAATATCCATCTTATAAGTCTTATAATGTTACTCAATTAGCTTGTCTAACTGTTTT
Organism: Candidatus Magnetomicrobium cryptolimnococcus; assembly: GCA_018606805.1. Taxonomy (GTDB): domain Bacteria; phylum Nitrospirota; class Thermodesulfovibrionia; order Thermodesulfovibrionales; family Magnetobacteriaceae; genus Magnetomicrobium; species Magnetomicrobium cryptolimnococcus. Next base: position 6,430 of record JAGYWI010000010.1, on the reverse strand, counting down.
TCCCACTCATCAAAAAAACCATCAGGCCATTCATCTAATCTGCCGTCTTCGTCTATTTTAGGATTTAAAATATAATGCTGAAACTTATCGTCAACAATATCTCCAGTAAAGAATAAAATATTAACCTTTTCCGGAGTAATTAAAAGTTCCTTTGTGGCAACTCTTATACCGTTTAAAATGTGATCACTGTGAGTTTCTACAATTAATTGCACACCATTAGCTGCTGCTAATGCCAAGAGCCTTCCTATTTGTGCCTGTCCCTTTGGGTGTAAATGTGCCTCCGGGTTTTCTAATATTATTAGAGAACCGGGGGTTGCACTTAATATTACTGTTAATAATGGCAGTATATACGATAACCCAAACCCAACATTGGTTGCTCTAAATTCTCTACTTATATCTTTACCACCTATAAATTGATACACCGCTGAAACTAAACTCATATCAATACTTGGTCTTGTTTTTACTTTAGTACCCGGTCTTATTTCGCCAAGCCAAGCATTAAGCTGTTCATAAATAGTTGTTCCATCAGTACCATCATAACAAAGTCCCTTTATTGGTATCTCAGTGTTGCCGTATTCTTCTAAATAGCTGTATGCAAATTCCCCTCTTACTCCGATTTGCTTTTTAATTGCTCTATATGTTGAAAGTTCATGGTAAACTCTTGGGCCAAGTCGTTCAGCGCTTAAATAGTGAAAATTAGAGCCAAATAACGGAAGTTCACAAGGTTTATTATTGTCCTTACTTAAATATGCCTGTACCCTTTCATCCTTTATTTTCTGCTCGTGATTATGGAAAAATAAAATATCTTTTTCTAATTCTAAGTCCACATTCCATATCCATCGCCATCGGCATTCTGTTGTTTCAAACATAATAGTTATTGTACGCCCATTAGCATACTGATATAAAACATCTCTTCCATTGCCAATTTGTATTAAATCACCATTTAAAGCGATTTGCAATTCTCTTTGTAAAAACCCCATATCATGGCTTTGCCTTAAAAGAAGGAAGGCTTGAATTAGCGTTGATTTACCCATACCATTTAAACCAGTTAATAGATTCAATGGGGCAAGTTCAATGGTTTCGTGCTCAAAACACTTAAAATTTGTAATCTCAATCTTTTTTATTAGTGAATCAATTATTAAAGGTTTTGGCGTTATGTCAATCTTGGTTGGATTAAAAGGTTCTCTTATTTCAGAAGAATCATTAACAGTAGGCTCTATATCGTTTGAAATATCATCCCTTTTGCTTGACATAAATCAGATATCCTTTTGATATTAACTTTTTTATTATCACATATTATTGACTACCTTGTCAATTCAATTTTTTACACAGTTTCGTTCTTTTGGTTTTGCAAATATAATACTTGTTGTACTATAACTCAATATAGTTGATACATTTGCATTCTTTTTACTTGACATAAGTTATATAAAGTATATATGATTAATTATAAGCAACAAACTTTATATATCTTATGCGAGGTGGGGTATGGCAACAGGAGTGAAAGACTATTATACAATGCTGGGTGTTAAAAAGGGTGCGACAACTGAGGAAATAAAAAAGGCCTTCAGGAAACTGGCACGCCAATACCACCCTGACCTTAATCCAAATAACAAGAAATCGGAAGAAAAGTTTAAGGAAATAAACGAGGCCTATGACGTATTAAGCGACCCGAAGAAACGTGAAGAGTACGACAATATTGGTAAAAATCCCTTTGCATCTGGCTTTGAAAATGTCTACAATCGTGGTGCTACAAATAATTTTGGGCACGGAACTAATGGATTTAGTTGGTCAAATACGGCATCTAACTTTGACTATAGTGGGTTTAGCGATATTTTTTCAGATTTTTTCGGCTTTAATGATAAATTTACTAAAGATGATAAACAAAACTATAGTCGCGGCAAAGACCAACACATTAAACTATCTGTTACGCTTGAAGACGCTTACCACGGCATTACACGCACGATGAGTGTTAAAAACGAAACCATATGTAACGGCTGTGGTGGCACGGGCGGGGACAGTCAGATTTGTACTAGGTGTAATGGCACTGGCAAGGTAAATGCCGTCAAGGGTATATTTACTGGCGGCCAAACCTGCTTGACTTGTAATGGTCTTGGTCGCATAGTAGCCAATGCCTGCAAAACATGCCATGGTTCGGGTACGCATGTAGAAACAGAAAAGATTAAGGTTAAAATTCCACAAGGGGTAGATACCGGCTCAAAGGTTAAACTTAAAGGTAAAGGGAGTAAAGGTAAAGGCGGGGGGAATCCGGGCGATATTATTATAGAAATTGAGGTAATACCCCATTCATTTTTTAAAAGAAAAGGCGCTGATATTTATGTGGATATTCCTGTTACATTTGTAGAGGCTGTGCTTGGCGCTAAAATAGAAATTCCCACACTTGATGGTGTATCTATGATGACCTTACCTGAAACCACGCAGACAGGTAAGATGTTTAAGCTAAAAGGTAAAGGTATGCCCAAACCCAAAGTTGATGAACGAGGCGACCTATATGCTGAGGTCAAAATTGTTGTGCCGGAATCCTTAACTGCTGATGATAAAGAGGCTATTGCAAAGCTATCAACCCTTTACCCGTCAAATCCAAGAAAAGGGATGGTGAAAGGCAGTGAAAAATGATAAAGAACAACCAATATATGTCATTAGCGTAGTGGCTCAAATGTTAGGAGTTCATCCACAAACACTTAGAATGTACGAGCGGGAGGGTTTTATCTGTCCTGTTAGGATGAATAATCAAAGAAAGTACACACAAGCCGACATTAGCCAACTGGACTTTGTTATACAATTGACTAGAGACCTCGGTGTTAATAAGGCAGGTGTGGACATTATACTTCGCATGCGAAAACGCATGGAGGCTTTGCAAAATGAACTTGAAGAGATAATAAACCATCTGGATGAAGCCAAACGGTTAGAGTTTATGCAACGGATTAAAAATATATTTCAGGAGGTCAAGTGATGAGATACGATAAATTAACAGCAAAAAGCTCTGAGGCTATTGCTGATACCAATAGCTTTGCTCAAGGACTTGGCAATCAGGAAATCCAGCCAGAGCATCTCCTGTACACACTTTTGGTTGATAAAGACGGCATCGTTTTTCAACTGCTAAAAGACCTAAAAGTTGACCTAAATGACCTTCAAAAAGACCTAAAAACCGCTATAGACAGATTTCCAAAGGTGAGTGCTGCTAGCCCGTCAGGGCAGATGTACATATCGGTAGCACTGAAGGATTCTTTTGAGGAAGCTTTTAAACAAGCCAAACACCTCGGCGATGAATACGTAAGCGTAGAACACCTTCTATACGGTCTTATAGTTAAAGGCGGCAGCAGGATAACAGAGCTTTTTAAACGTTATAAGATTGATAAAGATACCATACTTCAAGCTATGAAAAACCTCAGGGGTAGCCAACGCGTAACGGACCAAAACCCGGAGGCTAAGTACCAAGCCCTTAAACGCTACAGTACCGACCTTACAGAGCAGGCCAGGCGCGGCAAACTAGACCCGGTCATCGGCAGAAACGAGGAAATCCGCAGAATTATCCAAGTACTTTCAAGGCGTACTAAAAATAACCCCGTCCTCATTGGCGACCCCGGTGTTGGTAAGACCGCTATGGCCGAAGGCCTTGCACAGCGTATAGTGGCAGGGGATGTGCCTGAAACACTTAAAAATAAACGCATAGTAGCCCTTGATATGGGGGCTTTAATTGCAGGGGCTAAGTTTCGGGGGGAGTTTGAAGATAGATTAAAGGCAGTACTTAAAGAAGTAAGTGAGGCAGACGGTAACATCATACTCTTTATAGATGAGCTGCACACACTAATAGGGGCAGGGGCGGCTGAAGGCGCTATAGATGCTTCTAATATGCTAAAGCCAGCACTTGCTAGAGGTGAGTTGCGCTGCGTTGGGGCTACCACACTTGATGAGTATAGAAAACATATTGAGCGCGATAAAGCACTTGAGCGCCGCTTCCAGCCAGTGCTTGTAAAGGAGCCAACCGTTGAAGATACCATATCTATATTGCGAGGGCTTAAGGAAAAGTACGAAATCCACCACGGCGTTAAATATAAGGATTCCGCTTTGGTTGCCGCCGCTGTGCTTTCTAATCGTTATATAACGGATAGATTTTTGCCAGATAAAGCCGTTGACCTCATTGATGAGGCAGCATCACGCCTTAGAATGGAGATAGATAGCCTGCCCGTTGAACTTGATGAGGCAGAAAGACAATTAAGAAGACTTGAAATTGAAAAACAGGCTATTATTAAAGACCAATCCGCTGAATCCATCGAGTCGGTTGAAAAGATAAACCGTGAGATGGCTAAACTTACCGAGACAAGAAACACACTTAGAACTAAATGGGAAAGTGAAAAAAACATACTGACTGATATTCAAAAATTAAAAGAAGAAATTGAAGCTACTAAAATAGATGCTAAAAACGCTGAACGAGACGGTAACCTAGAACGCGCCGCAGAGCTTACCTACGGGAAACTTATATCATTAAATAAGGCCCTTGAAGAGGCTAACGGAAAGCTCCAAGATAAAAACACAGGCGGACGCTCAATGCTAAAAGATGTGGTTACGGAAGAAGATATTGCTGAAATAGTTGCTAAATGGACAGGCATTCCAGTATCAAAGATGCTTGAAACCGAGATAGCTAAGCTTATAGAAATGGATGCACGCCTTAAGGCACGGGTGGTCGGACAGTCTGTGGCTATTGAAAAGGTCTCAAATGCCGTACGGCGCGCAAGAGCTGGCATACAAGACCCCAATCGCCCAATCGGCTCTTTCATATTCCTTGGCCCTACAGGCGTTGGCAAAACTGAATTGGCAAGGGCACTGGCAGCATTTATCTTTGACGATGAATCCGCCATGATACGCTTCGATATGAGCGAATACCAAGAAAGACACACAGTCTCACGGCTAATAGGAGCCCCTCCCGGATACGTTGGCTATGACGAAGGCGGACAGCTCACTGAATCTGTTAGAAGACACCCATACGCCGTCATTTTATTTGATGAAATAGAAAAGGCGCATGCCGATATTTTTAACGTCCTCCTACAACTCCTTGATGATGGCAGGCTAACAGACGGACGCGGTAGAACTGTTGATTTTAGAAATACTATCGTGATTATGACATCCAACCTTGGCAGCATTCACATACAAGAACTCCTTGAAGACCGCCTGGTACACCCAGATGCCTACTGGCGCAAAGAACGAGAAATTGAAGAAAAAGTCATGGATGACGTCAAAGCACACTTTAAACCAGAATTTATAAATAGGGTAGATGACATTATCATATTTAACCCATTAACTAAATCCCTTATTAAAAATATTGTGGATATTCAAATACAAAGAATCAAAAAATACCTCGTAGATCAAAAAATAGATATAATCCTAACAGATGCAGCAAAAGGAGCTATTGCAGATATAGGCTATGACCCAATATACGGAGCAAGACCACTTAAACGCGCTATACAAACGGAAATACTCAACCCACTTGCTATAAAACTCCTCGACCATTCCATAGGTGAAGGCAATACGGTGGAGGTTGACTATGTAAATGGGAAAATGGTCTTTGAATCAGTACAAATAGCTGAATTTGTGTAAAGAAAAAAAAGAAAAAAAGAAAAAAGAAAAAAAGAAAAAAGAAAAAAAGAAAAAAGAAAAAAAGAAAAAAGAAAAAAAGAAAAAAGAAAAAAAGAAAAAAAGAAAAAAGAAAAAAGAAAAAAAGAAAAAAGAAAAAAAGAAAAAAGAAAAAAAAAGATTAGAGGATGCGGGGGAAAACCCTTTTCGAGAAAAAGGGTTGTTCCCCCGCACCCCTTTTCCTAAAACTTTTAACTTGAAATTTCTTTGCTCGATGAGCAAATTTGTTTCTTTTTGACAAATCAGTCCACCTTACCTCTCATTTTATTCAAAATTAGAATTGCTGCTTAATCATAGAGTATTTAATCTCTTGTAATCTTTTGAATAAATTCAGCTACAGTGTTTGTATTTTTTATAATATCCTTTATATTTTCTAATTGTTGTATATCTTTAATAGTCTTGATTTTTTCAATTAATCCTAAACTATCAAAGCCAAATTTTACTTCTAAGGCCAACTCGATACCCTCTTTTAGCCCTTTTTCCATTCCTTTTGCCATGCCTTCTTCCCTGCCTTTTTCCATTCCTTTTGCCATTCCTTCCTCTCTGCCTTCTTCCCTGCCTTTTTCTCTGCCTTCCTCTTTACCTTTTTCTCTACCTTGTCGAAACCTGTAATCCTTTGTTAAATCAAATATAAAAGCCATCTTATCTACCTCCTCTCCAACGTAATCTTGTAAATCTCGTAAATTAGATAATATCTCCAATTGTCTTATATATTTACTCTGGAGTGTTTCTTCTTTTACTAATTCCCTTATCCTCTCAAGTATCTCCCTTATAAACATTC
>JAGYWI010000061.1 GCA_018606805.1 Candidatus Magnetomicrobium cryptolimnococcus | reverse complement strand
CCTTTATCCTCTCAAGTATCTCCCTTATAAACATTCGAACATCTCTACCCTTATAATCGCACAATATAGAAATAATGACCTCCTCTGGTTTATCTGCGTATAAGAATTTTTCACAATCAACCGTCCTCATGTCTATTATGGTGTAGCTGTGGGTTGTGTTATCTTCATCAATGTTACTTTTCGTCTTTAAAGGCTTCTTACGGGAGGGTGTGTAGGCACACCTCCCTTGCGCCTACGCACCTTGCCGTATTCTTTTGACATTTTTTAGCTCCTCATAATACTATTATACAAGATTTTAGATTTACTGCTATAAAAAAACATGATTTAATGTAACAAAAACTATTGTAAATATGTATTTTGATACTCATTTCATGGCATTTTGCCATAGTTGTTAAGACAAAAGACTGGAATCCCTCAATTCATTGAAAATACTACAAAAATTATGGGATTTTTGGAGTTTTATGGGGTCTCAAAATTAAAAAAGTTTAATAAACAATGCCTTAGTTAAAAATATAATTTAGGTGATTTGATATTTTTTATTGTTGCATTATTGTATATCGTGTGGTATTATTAATGGTAAGGCGCTTTTGAATTAATGCCTATGTAATATAGTGGTTTTATTTACATGGAGAGGAATAAATAATGAAAAAATTATTTAAAAAATATATAAATACATCAACAATTATGATAGTACTAATTATGATAGTACTAATATTGTGTTTATCTATGTATTATTCCATTGCAACTTTACCCAAAATAGCAAATGAAATAGCAAATGCCGACGGAGCTATAAACTTACCAAGAACTGGGCAGACGACTTGCTACGATAACAGTGGTAATGTAATTGCATGTGCTGGTACAGGTCAGGATGGGGACATTTTGGCAGGTGTTGAATGGCCGTCTCCAAGGTTTACCGATAATGGTGATAGTACCATGACAGACAATCTCACAGGACTTATATGGGCAAAAGACGCATCAACTCCTACTGTTAGTGGATGTATAGGCGAAACGATGAACTGGGCAGATGCCATAGATTATGTAACTTGTTTAAACAACAATAACTATCTTGGCTATAACGATTGGGTACTACCAAATGTAAATCAAATTGAAAGTCTTATACATAATGGTGCGAGCAATTCTTCTGTGTGGCTGCAAACACAAGGATTTACTGGAGTACAACAGAGCACGTACTGGTCGTCTACTACTTACGCCAACAACCGCAGTATCGTTGATATGGTCTTCGGCTTCGGGCGCCGCCATACCGGCTACGCATGGCTCGTCGATATGGACTACGGCGACGTGTTCAGCGGCAGTAAGCGCTTCTATAACTATGCGTGGCCAGTACGCCTCGGACAGTCTGGGTCATTTGTTTATTCGGCTATTTGGAAAACTGGTCAAACTACCAGTTATCATGTGTATGATGATGGTGGCCTTCAATTGGGTGTAGCATGGTTATCTCCAAGATTTACAGATAACAGCGATGGAACCATAACAGATAACCTTACGGGGCTGATGTGGGCACAAGATGCTTCAACTCCTACTGTTAGTGGATGTATAGGCGGAACGATGATATGGGCAGATGCTTTTACCTATGTGTCTTGCCTAAATACTGCAAATTATCTTGGCTATTCTGATTGGCGTCTTCCAAACAGAATAGAGCTGTTTAGTTTTGCTGATAAAAGTAATGATTCACCCGCCTTACCTGATGGCCACCCTTTCAATAACGTACAGAGCTGGTACTGGTCGTCTACTACTTACGCCGGCAGTACCGACCGCGCATGCTTCGTCCTTATGGACTACGGCGGCGTGGGCTACGGCAATAAGAGTAGCAGCCCCTGTGTGTGGCCAGTACGCCTCGGACAGACTGGAACATTTTATAATTTGACAATTTCGCTGCCTGGTACAGGCAGCGGCAGTGTAACTAGTACGCCTGTTGGCATAAGCTGTGGCTCGGATTGCTCAGAATCCTACGCATCAGGTAATATTGTAACCCTTACAGCAGTAGCCAATTCTAATTCGACATTTACCGGATGGGGAGGGGATTGCAGTGGCTCAAGCTCTACTTGTAATATTAACGTAGCTGCTACTAAAAACGTAACCGCTACTTTTAGTCTTACCCCAACTTATACCCTTACATTATCGAAGGTAGGAAAAGGGGGAGAGGTAGTGAGTAGCCCATCAGGGATAAACTGTGGTAGTACGTGTAGCAGTACGTTTAATAAAGACCAGACGGTTACGTTAAGTACGACAGCAGCTTCCAATTCACAATTAATAGGTTGGGATGGCTGTGATAGTGTAAGTGAAGCCAATGACTGCTTAGTATCTATGGATGAAAATAAAACAATAAAAGTGAGAATATCAAAAAAGACTGAAAAATATTAAAGGTTACAAAGAAAGGAAAAGGTTCGGGCAGTGTTACGGTAGATTCTGGAAATCTGTTATGGACTTATAGAGTAGGTGTAACAAGTTACGAGAAAGGTAAAGTTGTAAACCTTACAGCCGTACCAGATGGTAGTTTAAAATTTGTGTCATGGACTAATTGTGATTCAACGAGTAGTAAGGTATGTACGGTTACGATGAACACTAGGAAGGAACTGAAAGTAAAATTCAAGCCAAAGAGTACTAGTGATGGTGATTGAGTATAGCATATTTCGATTTGATAAGGACAGAAAGTGCAGATAATAAAATAGGGCAGACACTCGAAAGGTCTGCCCCTACAATATATGTATTTTTGTAGGGGCGAACCGAGGGGCAAGCCCTTGTTTTGCTTGTAATTACAACACATGATTATTTGTCAACTAAAAAAACTTGATCATCGAGTATTTAATCTCTTGTAATCTTTTGAATAAATTCAGCTGCGGTGTTTGTATTTTTTATAATATCCTTTATATTTTCTAATTGTTGTATGTCTTTAATATCCTTAATTTTTTCAATTAATTCTAAACTATCAAAGCCAAATTTGACTTCCAAAGCCAATTCGATACCCTCTTTTAGCCCTTTTTCCATTCCTTCTTCTCTTCCTTCTTCCCTGCCTTTTTCCCTACCTTTTTCCATTCCTTCTTCTCTTCCTTCTTCCCTGCCTTTTTCCTTACCTTTTTCTATTCCTTTTGCCATACCTTCTTCTCTACCTTCCTCTTTACCTTTTTCTCTACCTTGTCGAAACCTGTAATCCTTTGTTAAATCAAATATAAAAGCCATCTTATCTACCTCCTCTCCAACGTA
>JAGYWI010000060.1 GCA_018606805.1 Candidatus Magnetomicrobium cryptolimnococcus | reverse complement strand
ACTATTAATGTTGGTGCAGATAATGACGCTACTTGTAAGGCATTTAATCCAAGCATTCGAAATATCTTGACTGTTGCAGGTGGTGTCAGTGACACTAACTGGAATTGGTCGCCGAATTATACTGGTAGTTTTGCTACGTCGAACAACACTGCAATTGAAGCGCAGTTTCAATTGTATCGTCCGGTGGCTCATGGTATTAAGATTCAATGTGCGTCGAACAATTTGAGCGCAGATGGATTTGTGCACGTTGCCTTGTATTCTCAGAGTTTACGAGGAACTACATGGCAGCTACCAACTAGTGTTTCCCAAATGAGTGAATGCCCGTATTATAAACGAATTCCGCTGTCGGCTTTGAGTAGCAATGGTCCATGTTATGTTGTGAATAAATATTTGGACCCTAGTGCTCACATTTATCGTGATGTCACTTATACTGCTGCGCAAAGCGGCGAGAATGAGTTTAGCACTACATTTGGTTGGATGACTATATTGGTAGCTGTAACTGGCACGACCGGAAATGCATCTGTTATTGTTGAATCGATTGCTCACTTTGAAGGAACCATTCGACAGACTGGTTTTGGTCAAAGTAGACAAGCTGAGCCATCCGATACTGTGTTGTATGATAGCGTCACACAAGCTGTGTCGACGTCTAATCCTATAATTCAAACTGTTGATGATTTAACTCGTGCACCTCTGCATGTTGCAGAGTTTATTGATGATATGGCGAATGCTATTGGGAATAGCGCTTTGGGGCAGACTTTGTCTGCCTTTGTTCCTCCTGCTGTAGCTGCTCCTGCGCGTGCTGCACGAAGTGTTATCGGAGTTGCTGCTCGAATGAGTCGTGCTGGAAGGAGCCGTCGTCGTACGGCGGCTCAAATGAGGAACGCGTCTGGTAGAAGTGCTGCTATCAGAGCTAATAGAATGGGTCGAACGTATGATGCTAGTTTGGACGCTGTCTAAAATTAAAGTGTTTATTACTGAGTTAAAGAAAATATATTATTCTTTAATTGTTATAGCTGAAGCTTACTCTGTTAGATCTATAACCTCGTTTGGTGATGAGGGGTCTGATTCTGATTCCGGCTCAGTTTCAGTGTCTGATTCTTGTGCGTGTATATTGTTTATATAGTTGCGATTTTCCAAATTTATTATTTTGACGTGTAGTCGGTGAATTTCTTCTTGTGCTTTGGCAAGCAAATCGACATATCGTGTACGATATCTTTGGAGGAGGTCTTCGTATTGCTTGCAAGCATCTTGGTATGCAAGGCAATATTTGGTGCGCTCTAGGTGTGTCAGTTTAGAGAGTGGTTTGAATGGTTGTCTTGGCATTTGGCAAATTGAGAAATGAGCTAGAATTGGCGCAGTCTTGAATGTTGCAAAGAAACGCAAAGTCGCCGTCGGATAACCCATCCCGTGAATCAGATGCCCATCCTCCCTATACCCTATCCCACGTGGGACATGTGGGGTAGGGTATGGGGATGGGGGAAGATGGGCATCTGATTAGGGATAGGGTTATCCAAAGAGGCGCGTCCCCGCAGCGTTACATTTCCGGGAGGGGAGGGTACCCCCCGGAAATGAAAGCGTGAGGGGCATAAGTGGAAGTTGAATGCGACAATCAAGAAGGCGTAGCGGAGCGGAGCGGCGTAGCGAAGCGGAGCCTGCCGACATACAAATTAATATATATTTTCAAGGTTATTATTGTTATCGTGCATCATTTTAACAGCGTCAGCATAATTTTCAAATTCGAAGCACGAGCCGAGGGTTGGCATAACAACCCACATGGTGACACGTCGAATGAAGGATTGAAAGTAAACGTTTTTATACCAACGATCGGGTATTGCGTTTGTTGTTATTATTATTTTTGAGGCGTTGAAATTGACTTGACCCCCTTTGGTTTCAACCATAAGGGGGTATCTATCACAAATGCGTAATAGCAAATCAAATGGGAGCCATCCATAGAATTCGTCTATAACAACGACTTCATGGGAGTTGTAATTGTCCCACCAATTGGAACGTTGTTTCCAGTACGCGTTAGGGTAGTTTTCCAAAGTATACTTTGATTTTCCCGTTCCGGTGGGGCCTTGTATTACGAAGACTTCGGTGTGGTGATTTCTCGGTTGCGATATTAGCAACCGGTATTTTTCAAGTCCTCTGAAAGAGGATGTATACACAGCGAAGTCGAAGTTTGCGAGTTCTATGTCGGTGGCTCCATTATCAATCATGGATTTCATGGTTTGCAATATGTCGGAGCGAGAGCTCCGTTTTTTTGATTGACATTTGGATAGTATTGTAGACGCCGTTCGCTTGTCTGTACTGATCATAATGGTATTGGCGCATTGACTCGTATCGTTGGGATTGCTCACGTAGAGATTTGAGGTCGTTTCTAAGATCTCGTTCAATGCTGTTGGAGACGTGTCTTTTAGGCAATATTGTAGAGCTTGTTGTGCCGAGGACCGCTTGGCTCGTGGTTCTAGATGAGCCCGTGTTATTATTTTCTTGATGTACGATAGTCGTCGGTGACGATCCAGTTCTAAATAACCTTGATAATGGGGAGTTCCGCATTCTCCAATTTCAAGTTGAGCGAAAGCGAATTGAATTGATTTGTTGTCGGCCAAGCCAAGTAGTTGTAATTCGTCAAATGCCGTTGGGTTATTTATTGTGAAGCACCAGTATTGGCTTGACATAGATAATTTGGAAATGAGCTGCAGCAGGGGTAGCGTGCGGAGCTCGCTTAGTATTACCCCCTGCTGCCCGCACGCACAAGATTAGACTTAAGTTAAGTATACCTGTGCGATTGTGCGGAAAAAAATTCGAACTTTATAGGATCTGTTAGGATCCTTCTAGATCTGAAAGATCTCATTTTCGAATTTTCCTTATGTCGAACAGACCCCGACCTTATTACAAATATAATTTGCGAGGTTTAGCCTCTGCTGATAGACGCGGAGCTCTATCAGCTGTTGGTAAGCTGAAGCATCATTGGCGTCAAACTTTGCCACGATTTGCCCTTGGGCAAATTAACCCGTTTGACCCTAATGTGAAGGGAGCACGCGTTCCTGATCAAAATACTGCTCCGAGCGATACTTTTTACGCGCAGGATGAAACTACTATTAATGTTGGTGCAGATAATGACGCTACTTGTAAGGCATTTAATCCAAGCATTCGAAATATCTTGACTGTTGCAGGTGGTGTCAGTGACACTAACTGGAATTGGTCGCCGAATTATATTGGTAGTTTTGCTACGTCGAACAACACTGCAATTGAAGCGCAGTT
>JAGYWI010000059.1 GCA_018606805.1 Candidatus Magnetomicrobium cryptolimnococcus | reverse complement strand
AAGGATTTTTCTAAAAAAATTCAAAAAACAAAAGAAAAAACCGCCAAAAAATGACGGTTTCTAGTGGACTGGATATTAAAAAAGCTAAATTACTTCACATTCAAAGCAAACAACGTGAGTACCTTTAACATGAGTAGGTTTAACCAATTCAGAAATATTATCACAGGTGTAGCAAAAATACAGGTTAGTTGGATTATCCTTCTCATTATAGGTTTTAATATCTTCAGGCTTTAATTCCCCTGATTTTAATTTTTCCCTAATCAAATCTTGTCTTTTAAAAAAGGTTTCTGTATCTCTAGTAACCGTATCTGTCCGATAGGGAAAAGGTTTTAACAGCTCCGCTACCTTATCCATGATTGACCCTTTGATTATAATTTTGCTGAACTGGTGTATGACCTTGACTAGATTTTGCTAATTCAGCATTAGCGACAATCTTTCTTAACTCACCAATCAAACCTATAACACGCTTCTTATCTGCTTCCCTTGTAGTATTTTTTTCTAAAGTATCGGCTAACCATTTTGCAATCTTAGGCTCACGTTTAGCTTCAACCAAAACCGCACCAGCAACAACATACTTCATGCCATTATCTTGTTTTTCTTTTTGTTTTTTAAGTCTAGCTATTTCATCTTGCTGTCTTGCAATAGCTTGTTTCTTTTTAGCTATTCTTTCATCAATATCACTGGTCATATAGATACCTTGATTTAGTTTACTTAACTTTAAGTGCTCTAGGGTCAATTCCTTTAATCCTATCAATAGGAAATAAAAATTCTATATCGGATAGAGGCACGTTATCTCGGCTAAAAGGTCGCTCTGTATCTTTACTAGCTGTCAGTTTCAAATATCTTTCTATAGATACTGTTTTATCTTCAGAGTTTATTTTTGTTATGACAAAATAAAAACCGTCATCGCCCTTCCCCATATTTTTGTATATAACTTCCTTGCCAATTTCCAAATATTGGAGCTTATTTTCTTGCATTAAATTCCCCTTGTTTTAAAAATTTTAATGGTCAACACTTGCGAAGAATGAAGCAAGTGCGAACTTACGAAAACTATTTAATCATAACACTATCGTGCTATAATTCAATAGTTTTCTAATTTCGTAATGGGGCAAGCCCCCTTAACCCCCAAGTTTGGTAGTTGTATCACAACTACCAAACGACCTAAAAGCAAAAAACTAAAAGCCTAACGAGTAGGATATATTAAAAGTAATGGCAATTTATCATTTATCGACTAAGCCAATAAGCCGAAGCAGTGGCAGGAGTGCCACCGCTAGTATTGCTTATCGTGCAGGGGTGCAGATAGATGACCAAAGACAAGGTAAAACTTTCGACTATACCAAGCGAAGCGGAGTATTACACACCGAGCTACTAACCCCAAATGATATAAATATCAGCCGTAGCGACCTTTGGAATATGGCAGAGCTGACCGACACAAGAAGCAACAGCCGAACAGCTAGGGAATTTGTTGTTAATATTCCCCATGAGCTGATGACAGACCCCAAAGACCCAAACAATAGGGGAATAACCGCCATTCGAGAATTAGCCCATGATTTAAAAAATCAGTATGGCGTAGCGGTAGATTTTGCGATACATAGCCCAGATAAACAGGGCGATAACCGCAACTATCACGCTCACATCATGGTCACAACTCGACAGCTCACCACAGACAAAGACGGTAACACCAAGCTAGGCGACAAGTCACAGCTTGAAATGAGTAACACCCAGCTTAAAGCGATTGGCAAAGCCACCGCCAAAGATGAATTAAAAATAATTCGTGAAAAGTGGGCGACCATTGCCAACAATCAACTAGAACAGGCAGGAATAGCCGAGCGTATCGACCACCGAAGCCACAAAGACAGGGGATTAGATACCTTACCAACAATAAAAATGGGTTGGGAAGCCACCGAGCTAGAACGGCAGGGCATACGCACCGAAAAGGGCGATATTAACCGAGAAATCCGAGCCACTAATGAACGTATAGCGGAATTAAAATGTGAAATTGTCTTTGAAAAGGGCATATTAGAAAATTATTCAACCCTTAAAAGTCTTGATAGTTCTAGCAATGAAGAGGTTAAAAACAATCTCACCAAGAAAGACCTAAGCGAGATAGAACGCTACAAACAACATTCACAAGCCAAAATAACCAACATCACCGAGAAAGCGGACAAAGAGCCACTCACCCAAGACGACATAAAAATCTATGAGCAATGGAAAACGGTTAATAATTCTATTGTGGAGCTGGAGCAAACAGGCGTTTTAGCTGAAAAGAAAAAACCTACTCAAGAAAAAAATCAAAAACAAAGCGAGCTAACAGCAGTTAGCGAGCCTAAACCGCAACCAAAAATACAAACACCGCTAGAAACGCATAGCAAGCGTTTAGAGCTACAAGAAAAACAATTAGCTAAAACAGTACCACCACAAGTCGAAAAATCTCTACAAAGCGAAAATAAGCCCAATATTGAGCCTAAAAAAATCAACTTAGCGGAAAAACAGCAATTAATCAAAGAATATGCCGAAAAAGTACACACCACCGCAAAAGCGATTTTAGACAGTCAGCTCAAGGCATTGCGAGAGAAAGCAAAGCCTATCCTAGAGAAATACAACACGCTCAAGGATAGCAAACCGTTAATGTTTGGCAAAAACCAATGGCAAAAGGACAAAGACAACACGCTCAAGCAGTACAACAACATCAAAAACACACACGACAGCATGAAAGAAAAGGGCGTAACAGACGACCACTACAAACAGGCTAGGGAACACATAGCCAAGCATGAGCCGTCATACTATGCACAGGTGCAACAGGCGATTAAAGACCTTGAGAACCATCACCAAGAACAACAAAATCAAAAGGCTAGGGAACACATAGCCAAGCATGAGCCGTCATACTATGCACAGGTGCAACAGGCGATTAAAGACCTTGAGAACCATCACCAAGAACAACAAAATCAAAAGGCAAGGGAATATGGAGCGGATATTTACGCCCAGAAAGGCAAAACCTACAGGGGCGAAATTGTGCGAGCTGATGGTAAAGGCATATTACAGCAGACAAAGGAAGGTATTGTTTACCACCCGCCAATGAAGGGCATTGAGCAAGGCAAATCCTACACCTTGACTAATAAGGGGGACTACTATCAAACACAGCAGAACTATGAGATTAAAGCCCCTACAAAGAACCAAGATTATGAAAAAGGACGTTAACTCTCTAAGATTGTGCTTGAAGCATATGGTTTAGCCAAATCATAGTTAACAGAAATGTTCCAATCTTCATCGTAGGTAGATTCAAAAGGTAGATAAGATACGAGTTTTCTTGTTCCCCCTCTTTTAAACTTTTGCTCTTCTTTCCATTTTAAAAAAATACTATTCTCTTTCTTAAAAATTTTATCAAAGATAAATCCTAACCTAGCTTTGTCTATATCATTACTTCTAATATCTTTTTCT
>JAGYWI010000058.1 GCA_018606805.1 Candidatus Magnetomicrobium cryptolimnococcus | reverse complement strand
TATCGTTAGTAGGGGAAAAATTACAACGATACTGGAAAATAGGAATCCATTGGCTTACCACAGTTAGAAACTTATTTATGGACTTATTTAATCCTGATACTATTAAACTTATAGTGGGAACACACTAATTATGCCGAACGGTATTGAATAGAAATACGATATTATTTTGGTGCTGAGAAAAACTTCTCATAGCATCTAAAATACGTTTACCAAGCTCTTTATCTTTCTGTAAGCACTGGTGGTGAAAATTTCATACTCATCAATAGCAAGTATAATCTTATAATCCTCTTGTATGCGTATTCTTTCAAGAAATTCCCGGAACTGCTACCAAGCTTCAAGTCCGTCGTTTGGTGGATTCCACGTAGGTTCATCTATTTGAAATTTTTTCCCAACTAATTCTCTTAATTCTTGAAGCCATGTCTGAACACTATTAGGGCTTCTATACTGCATATCCTGATGAACAATAGCAAATCTTGCATCAAGCATTACAGGTAAGAAATTTAACAGACTTGTCTTGCCAACCCTCCTTTGCCCTTGAAATAAAAACAAAGGTATAGATGATGAAGTTAGAATTTTATGAGAAAGCTGATCTTTTAAATCATTTCTGCCAAGAAATATGCTGTCGTTTTCATTAGGTTGCAATGGGTCTCCTGCACTGTAAATATTAATAGTAATAGGCTATAAGTTTTTAGCTTTAAGCTTCAGATTGTTTAATTCTTTATTTGCTGTATCAATCCATTTATCAATAGCTTCCAAATAGTACCTATGCCAAACGGGAGACTCAAGCGTTGTTTGTTTTCTAAAATCACCTAACATTGTAAATAATTGTTCAAACATCATTTGTTTTAAATTAATACTACTTTGTTGTTTGTATATTGTCAATTGAGTTTTTATACCTTGGAGTTTTTGCACCCAGTCTTTAGATGGTTGAAACTGCGATAAATCAGTAACTATTTGCGGAGGTACTAAAATATCTTCATTTAAAATATTATGATACCATTTACCAGAAACCGCAGAGTGTAAAATGTGCATAGCAAGTTTTCTTTGCAATGGGCGATATTCTAATAAAAAATCTACAAATTGAAAAGCTATATCATATTCATTTTTGGCAAGCATTATTAATTTTGAATTTAAAGAAAGAGGAGATATCCGTATAACACTGTCGTATATATAAGGGTTTTTATTTATGGTAGCACTAAAAATAGTATATATAGTATAAATTGGAAAAAGAAATACTCTATAATATGATAACACAAATACTAAACCAAATACTAAACCAAATACTAAACCAAATGCTAAACTATCTACTAAACCAAATACTAAACCAAATGCTAAACTATCTACTAAACCAAATACTAAACCAAATACTAAACTACCTACTAAACCAAATCCTAAACCAAATCCTAAACTATCTACTAAACCAAATGCTAAACTATCTACTAAACCAAATCCTAAACTACCTACTAAACCAAATGCTAAACTACCTACTAAACCAAATACTAAATCAAATGCTAAACTACCTACTAAACCAAATACTAAACTACCTACTAAACCAAATCCTAAACCAAATACTAAACTACTTACTGAACCAAATACTAAACCAAATATTAAACCAAATATTAAACCAACTATTGAACCAAGTACGAAACCAAGTACTAAATTAAATACTAAATCACCTTTTGATAGTAAACCAAATCCTAAACCACCTAGTATATAAAATTCTAAAAAAATTTCTAAAGAAACAAATGACCCTTTATAAAATAATAAAAAAACTATTTTATCGTATATGTTAGTTAACCCTTCCCATTTAACCAAAAAAACAGTTTCATAATACTCAGGAAATAATAATGGAAAATCAAATACAGAAATAAATGTAATAGACGTTAAGCACATTCCTAAACTTATTATAAAAATATATGTGTATGATCTAAAAAACCACGTTATAGCTTGTTCCTCAGTTAAACTATCAGCAAAACGTTTTAAAATCAATGGTTCAAATACTAACCATTTAATCAAATCAAATCCGCTATTTGGTGTTGTGCTTTTTATAAATATTGAATTAGAAGACATGAATATTACTTTGCAAAAATATTTGT
Source organism: Candidatus Magnetomicrobium cryptolimnococcus (assembly GCA_018606805.1). GTDB lineage: Bacteria > Nitrospirota > Thermodesulfovibrionia > Thermodesulfovibrionales > Magnetobacteriaceae > Magnetomicrobium > Magnetomicrobium cryptolimnococcus. The sequence continues at coordinate 1,354 of JAGYWI010000058.1, read as the reverse complement.
AATATTTGTAATAAAAGGGATTAATTTATCAAACCTAAAAATTTTTCCAAACCTATTAGTCTTTCTAACAAGATTATCAGCTTTTTTTTCCAAAGTTTGCTTAATGCTATTTTTATAACTTTCCATCCATTCTTCTATCTTTTTGCTTATATCCATGTTTGATGTATACCAAAATAAATCAGGTTTGCAAAACATTATTACCAATAATCTGGAATTCATCCCTTAATAGGGTTGACAGTTCATTTTTATATAAAAGTATATCTTTGAAAAAATCTAAACATCTTTTTCTAAATTCTTCAATAGATTCATAATATTTATTATACAGTATCTTCCTTTTAAAAAATCCCCATAGCCTTTCTATTAAATTAAGATTTGTAGCGTACGGTGGAAGAAATATCATTTTTATTTTTGAGTGCTGTAAATATTCCTGTACTATTTTTGCTCTATTGTAACGGGCATTATCTGCAATTACATATATTATTACTGCTTCTGCATTAATAGTTTCTTCCTCTATAATAATAACCTCGGTATTTTCAATATTTAATGCTCCGTTGATATTCAACCTTTCTCTGCCTGTATTGCTTTTGAGCTCTATTGTCTTGCCTCTAGGAATCCACCCATAAGCAGGTATAGAATTATGGTGAGGATGAGTACCATCCAAAAAGTAGATTTTGTCTGTCTTTCCCATATTCTCTTTTATTTCTTCGTACTGTTTTATAAATTCTTCTTGTTTTTGCACGTCTGCTTTGCCTGGTACATGTTTTGTCTTTTTGTAGACAAAACCCAAACGATGTAGTAAATGCACCATTCCCTCTGGCGTATACGAAACTTGAAATGTTGCTTCTACGTATGCACACACTTCCTTTGCTGAGGTATATACTTTATTTTCCAACTCTTTAAGCAACTCTTTTTCTTGAGTATCAGTCAGTTTGCTAATGCCTCCATGATAATTATCAGTAAGTAACACCTCTATTACACCTTCTTCATACTCTTTTAACGCCTAATTGTACTTTCATCAAGCAAAAGTATTTTCGATATTTCTTCGTAAACCATTCCAGAATCTAAAAGCAAAATAGTTTTTATCCTATCAGCATGACGCTTAACTTGCTCAGCTCGATGACTTTCAATCAATACTTCTCGCTCTTGCACACTTAAAAATCCTTTCATGACGTATTATTTAACAAATTCTTTTATTTTGTCAACATATTTTTGGCAAAATAGATGCTTGCTGGTATACAATAAATGAACGGGTAATATCAGTGCAGGTATGTGAAGATAAATTACAAGAAATATCCGTACTTGATGGGTGTTATGCAATAAAAACTAGTCTGATAGACCCTAAAAAAGTAACAGC